>NZ_VLKY01000065.1 GCF_007830155.1 Pseudomonas duriflava | reverse complement strand
CGTTACCTGGGAATTGAGGCTGATGAAATAGCGGTAGGAACCATCAGCGAGGGGCAGTAAAGGGCAGATCACTACCATGCCTTGTGCCTGGATAGCCGCCCGCTTTGCCTGTTCGATCTGCCTAAAGAGACACATGCGAGGGCTGAAGTCCTGTGTGTGGATGATGACCTTGGTGCCCTGTTGCTCAAGCGGTGGAACGCTACCGGTATCCGGGTAAAGGACATGGCGCGCATCGATGCGCTGTGCAGGGCTGCGCCGGCATTGGTAAATTCACTTGACCGGCTTGAGTGCGCCGTCTCGGCGATATCCCTTTCGCCACTCGTTACTGAAATAGTGGAGCGCCCGGTTCAGGTAGCCGACAGACGCTGGCTCAGGCGCTGAGGCATGGCTAGGCGTTGGGACAGGCGGCCTGTGGGTAAAAGGTGTGGGAGAACATTTTACTCCATTACAGGAATAGAGTATCCACGCGGATTTAGGTTGTATATGTATGGGGATAAAATCTCCTCATACATTTAGTTTCATTCTAATGAGTTGAGCACTATCATGAGCCTCATATGAGCAAGCTAACCCCCAAACTCGTCAAGGCCCTTTCCGAGCCTGGAAGCTACCAGGACGGACGAGGCCTTCAGCTTCGCGTTTCGGCCCAGCTGCGCAAGAGCTGGGTGTTTCGGTACATGATGAATGGCCGGCGGCATGATCTTTCGGTGGGCAGCTATCCGGCAGTCTCCCTGCGTGAGGCGCGCCTGGCGGCAGACAAGTACCGCCTTGAAATCTCCCGGGGGATCAATCCGGTCCTTGAGCGCCGGAAAGAGCGTGAGGGCAAATCCTCTCAGACGCTGGAAGCAAAGACCTTTCAGACCGAGGCTGCCCGCTATATTCGAACGCACTCGCCCAGCTGGAGCACCAAGCACTCGCAACAGTGGCAGAACTCACTGGCTAAACACGTGTTTCCTGTAATCGGCTCCATGCCGCTGGCCCAGATCGACACTGATGATGTACTGGAAGTGCTCGA
>NZ_VLKY01000064.1 GCF_007830155.1 Pseudomonas duriflava | reverse complement strand
CGTTACCTGGGAATTGAGGCTGATGAAATAGCGGTAGGAACCATCAGCGAGGGGCAGTAAAGGGCAGATCACTACCATGCCTTGTGCCTGGATAGTCGCCCGCTTTGCCTGTTCGATCTGCCTGAAGAGACTCATGCGAGGGCTGGCGTCCTGTGTGTGGATGATGACCTTGGCGCCCTGTTGCTCAAGCGGTGGAACGCCACCGGTATCCGGGTAAAGGACATGGCGCGCATCGATGCCTTGTGCAGGGCTGCGCCGGCACTGGTTAATTCGCTTGATCGTCTGGAGCGCGCCGTCTCCGCTATTTCCCTTTCACCTCTTGTCACCGAGATGGTGGAGCGGCCGGTTCAGGTAGCCCGACAGACGCTGGCTCAGGCGCTGGGACATAGCTAGGCGATGGGGCAGGCTGCCTGTGGGGAAAAGGTGTGGGATATCTTTAGTCAGGCTTGCTGAATCGCAGTTTTCATAAGGCTTATAGGTGTATATGTATGAGGATATCTTATCCTCATACATTTTGTTTGATTCTAATGACTTGAGCAGTATCATGAGCCTCATATGAGCAAGCTAACCCCCAAACTCGTTAAGGCCCTTTCCGAGCCTGGAAGCTACCAGGACGGTCGGGGTCTTCAGCTTCGCGTTTCGGCCCAGCTGCGCAAGAGCTGGGTGTTTCGGTACATGATGAGTGGCCGGCGGCATGATCTTTCGGTAGGCAGCTATCCGGCAGTCTCCCTGCGGGATGCGCGCCTGGCGGCAGACAAGTACCGCCTTGAAATCTCACGCGGGATCAATCCGGTCCTTGAGCGCCGGCAAGAGCGTGAGGGCAAATCCTCTGAGAAGCTGGAAGCAAAGACCTTTCAGAGTGAGGCTGCCCGCTATATTCGTACACACTCGCCCAGCTGGAGTACCAAACACTCGCAGCAGTGGCAGAACTCACTGGCTAAACACGTGTTTCCTGTAATCGGCTCCATGCCGCTGGCCCAGATCGACACTGATGATGTACTGGAAGTGCTCGA
>NZ_VLKY01000063.1 GCF_007830155.1 Pseudomonas duriflava | reverse complement strand
TACGCGTCTGCTTGCGTTTAACAGCGTACTCGGCCTCGGCGAAGGTCATCTGCTTCATGGGGATCTCGGCGGGTGAATCCAGCCAGTCTGCCAGAGTCAGGCGACCTTCTTCAGAATTTCCTTAGGTTTTCTTATACTTGAATTAAGTCCACTTTGATAATTAAATTTCTATAATAAATATGCATTATATAATGAGGATAAATCTTAAATTAGATACTTTCTAATAACTAGCTATCCTACTATCCTAATGAATGCCATAGATTTTAAGGGGAACAAAGTGGAGCGCCTTAATGGAAAATCATCATTTTGTATAAACTCTGGTGACGGACTTGGTTTTATCATAGCGATCAACCTTGCGCGACTTGGGGCCGAAGTGACTATTCATGACAACAGTCCCGCTGTTGTTTTGGCTGCAGTAGAACGTTTACAACTAGCTGTACCAGGTTCTGCAGTCAAGGGGGTTGCAGGCGACCCTTCCACTGACCAAGGTCTACAATCTTTATTGGACCGCGTTGGCTCAACGGATATATTGATTTGTGACACATTAGGAGCCGGTGCGGTTAGTTTTACTGAAGCCCCTAGTGAGCCTCAGAGTAAACATTTGATTTCCATACACGACAATGTAGATCGTTTATTTGAAGGGGTGGTAAGAAGAATGCCCCAACGTGACTGGGGTAGAGCCTTTTGGCTATCTACTGCCAATGCTCCTGATCACCTTGCGGGTGGGTCTGTAAATCCACTGCTTGCTTCTACAGATTCCATAAGTGCTGCCAGGGCCGGCATGAGTATTTACAGCATACTTGTTCCATCCCCTATACTTTCTCCTGTTTCAGATGTAATGAAATCAGAAGTTCTGCGTACACAAAACACCTTTGATTTAATTGTCGAGCAATTTGAAAAAGATCGACGCCCTATCGAGATCAGAGAAGCTGCGAAAGCTATTTTAACTATCATTCAGCGCATTAATTCAGTCTGTATATAGTTTCTGTGAAAAACCTAAACTATTAAAAAGTATTGAAAAGGGAGCTACGTTCTGTCTGAAAAATCGATTTGCTAGGGAAATTCTGAAGAAGGTCGCCTGACTCTGGCAGACTGGCTGGAT
>NZ_VLKY01000062.1 GCF_007830155.1 Pseudomonas duriflava | reverse complement strand
GAGCGCAGGCTAGATACTCACCGAGCCCTGTTATCGCTGGCGTGCAGCATTATATGCCTGCGCTCATTAGAGAGGTTTTGTTAGCGGCTCTAAATAGGCAGCGGTACTAAAACTGGGGGCAGGTCATGGCTAAAGTATATCTGATACTGATGGGCAAAGGCGGCGTGGGTAAGTCTTTTGTCACCAATACATTGGCACAGTATAAGTTCAGCAAAGGACATAATCCTATGTGCATTGATACTGATCCAGTGAACCCAACATTCGCTGGATTCGAAGCCCTCAATGTCAAACGGCTAAACATCATGAATGGTGACGAAATTAATCCGCGTCACTTTGATAAGCTGATTGAGCTAATTGCAGAAGCTCAGGATGACGTGATCATTGATAACGGCGCATCCTCTTTCATACCGCTTTCTAGTTACCTGATTAGCAATGAAATTCCAACGCTATTGACCTCACTAGGTCATGAGCTAGTCATCCATACCCCTATAGCTGGGGGCCAATCATTTATGGATACACTCAACGGTTTTTCTCAACTGGCTGCGCAGTTTCCTACCGAAGCTGAATTTGTGGTCTGGCTAAACCCATATTCTGGTCCTGTCGATGTTCAGGGCAAGTCATTTGAAGAACTCCAGGTTTATAAGAAGCACAAGGACCGTATTGCAGCCATCGTCAACATACCAGCGCTGAAAGAAAATACGTTCAAACAAGATCTCCAGGAAATGCTTAAGGCAAGAAAAACATTTGATGAGGCTATCGCTTCTACAGATTTGCCAATGGTGGTAAGGCACCGTCTTGGGGTAATCAAGAAGGAACTCTTTAGCTTGCTGGATAACGCTCCTATCCTGGCTGGATGAGGCTAATCGCTATGGACTTCGAAGAACTCAAGCTGAAGCTGTTTGAAAAGCATGGCACAGCTCTTAGTGACCGGGATCCGATTCTGATGTTTCCGACGATCCTTGAGTATGTGTTTGAGCAAAGCAATCAGACTCATGCCGAAGCCTTGGAACAACTTAAATCAGAGCTAGTGTGGTGAATCACAAGTACGTTTAATTAGCTCCTGCGAAAAGCCCGTGCTGCCCGACCTACCGAAGCCAGGATTTCACCAGCGCTCCTACTCCAGCGGAAGGGCCTCG
>NZ_VLKY01000061.1 GCF_007830155.1 Pseudomonas duriflava | reverse complement strand
CACACCGTTACGGTCGGTAATCAGGTGCCGCTTGCTGCCAAGTTTGCCTCGATCTGTCGGGTTTGGGCCGGTGCATAGGCCCCCTGGGGGCTAGGCTCTTGCTGATACATGCCTCTCGGAACAGTATGATTACGCGCATTAAAAAGGGATGAACGAAGAATATCGTTCGGCATTGCACGCTGATCATCATCCCAAGGAGCAACGTCAAACAGCGTCAGATCCTTATGGTCTTCAGAAGTTAGTTGTTCTACTTTTATAATCGGGCGGCTAGCTTTAGCTCTGCTGGGCTTTACTTGCTGGATATCTTTTTTAGTAGATGCTTTAACGGGTTGCGGTGATTCAGAAGTAATAGGCATTTTCTGCTCTCTCTTCGCACTAACAGCCGCGACTGAAAGTTTTGCTACTTTTGAAGCAGCAACGCTTTGTACGACACTTGCAGGATTAACCATGCTGTGTACTTTAGGAGGAACTGAAGCTTCAGCAATGCGTCTTTCATCTGTATCAGTAAAACCTTTTGCGATGAGGCTTTGATATTTTTCCTCTTGATATTTTTTGATATCCATCTATGCCGTCCTAAAAATCGCCGCAATATGGGGCTAATGGCTGGCTTTTGTAGGCTAATTTAATCCGTAATGTGTAAGATTACGAAATTAACTGGCTCATTCACAGCGGATGTAGCTGAGCAGCCAAACTTAAGTATAGTTTAGCTAAACACTTTAAGGGCGTCAACCTTTAGCGGCTAAATTATGAAAGGCCCTAGCATTGTGTATAACATTATTTTTATAACTAATGTCCTGAGAATCTTAGATGAGCGCAGTATGTCCAAGTCTGAGTTAGCTAACTTGGCCGATATGTCTGTTAGCTATTTGTCTGACCTGACCACTGGAAAGGAAAGCAATCCAAGCCTGAAGCTTCTTGAACGGATAGCTAATGCTGTTGCTACACCATTGCCAACTCTTTTAGAATCCAATGATTTAGACAAAGAATCATTAGACGCGATAGCTGGTCATAAATTCGAGCAGAGTCTTCCAAATGGCTATGTTAGAATCTGTGCTGTATTGCCTGAGTCAAAAGCGTTCATAGTTCGAAAATGGGAAGAGAATGCCCGTAAAAAGCTCAACGCTAAAGACCGTTCGTGATAGCTAGT
>NZ_VLKY01000060.1 GCF_007830155.1 Pseudomonas duriflava | reverse complement strand
TTTCATCGCACCTCTCCCAGCGAACAGTCACCACTGTGTTATAGAAGAAATGTGGTGCAGGGAGAGTCCATTACAGCCTTCAAGCCAACCGCGCTACGCGCGGCGGCTTAACTCCAGGGTTAGGCATTTGATCAGGCTTATACGCAGATGAAGCTCATTGACCTTACAGCCACCCTTGAGACTCTCGACGACACCTGCTTCATCGGTGCTCGCCGTCCGTGGAGGGAGGAATGTGAGGTTGCTCTGTTTCCAATGACTGAAGACTATCGCTTTCCGGAAGAGGCCATACGGGCTGGCTACGAGTACTTCCTCGAGGTTTCAACTGCACAAGAAATTTGTGAGGTGTTCGAAAGGAAACCGATTGCTCCTGAGCGAAAGGCCTCTTTTATCCTGTTTTATGCAGAGAATGATGCCTTTCCGGACTGGGAGTATGATGCTTAACAACTCGTCCAAGCCGACGCCATTTCGCGGAGCGGCTTAACTCAGGTGTTAGGCACTCAATATGAACTGGCTAGCCCTAAGGCTCAGCAATACTTCTCCTCAAAGTCATTTCGACACTTGGGGCCACTTTCGTCAGTTCGGCCGTACGGCATTCATACGCGGCGGAGTATTCATGTGGTCAGGTGCGGCCACCAGCGCAGGCATGTTCGTAGGTCTCCTATATCACTTTGCAATTTTCGGACAATGGCGAATTGGCTTGATATGGCCGGTCTTCCTTCTTCTATCGGCATTTTTGAGCTTCATCTTGTACCGTCGAGCATGGTTGTCTAATGAAAGAATTTTCCTCAATCGTGTGCGCGCCTAACTACTGGTTCAAACCGTTCGCTTCGCTCTTTGGGGCGCGATCAAGCCAGCTCCATAATTATACGTTAGACATCATATGAGACTCTTGCTCGCATACACATTGACAGCGCTTTTGTCGGGAGGTATCGCCTTCCTTGCAGCGGCTCTGCTGGGGGTTGTCGCAATATTCGCACTACCCTTTGTTGCCAACTTCCCCGCGCCCGATCCACCGGACTCAATCGACTTTGGGAAAGGAATGTTGATGATGATGGTCGGCTTTAGCGTGTTCGCGGCGCTTCTGGTACCACTTTGGGTCGTTAGTTTCAGATACGTGTGGAAGAAATTTGATGTCGACTCATTCATTGCAAATGGTGCTGTACGGAACTAAGTTAATGCCCAATTGCAATTGAAATAACCAATCCAAAAAACGGGTCAGCCTCTTTATCTGACTGGGTGCATTTTGATAATAAAGCTCTGAAAAAACTATTGAACAGCCTTACGCGATCGCAGCCGCAAGGTCTGTAATTGCTTTTGAAGTCAGCTCATGATGTCTATAAAGGAAACCGCTCCACTCCTCCATCAGCCCCCTTCTCTTCTCTAGCAAGTCTCCACGGTTATAAGCCGCTTCTACCTTACTGCCCAGCGTATGCGCCAGCGCCATTTCACATACCTCGCGCGGATAGTTCGTGGTCTCGGCTGCCCAGGTTCTAAAGGTTGCACGAAAGCCATGCGGGACGGCCATGTGAACCTTTAAGGTACCTAATACGCGACCAATAGCATTGCCGGGAATACAGCCTGTGCGGCGGCTATTGGG
>NZ_VLKY01000059.1 GCF_007830155.1 Pseudomonas duriflava | reverse complement strand
AGTACCGCTCACCTCGGGAGTTCAGGCGGTTGGCTACAACATCAACTTAACGGGATTGTGGTGTCCGGTTTGATAGGGGCAAGTCCACCTGCTTAATGGAGATCCTGCTGTTGGAGCTTTTCAGAATGGTATCGGCCTGAGAAGAACTCTTCGCCTGCGCAAGCAGTTCCGGGTCGGCCTTGCTGATTTATCCGTTCCCCTTTTATCGAGCTACTGAAATACTCTTAATGCAGGGTACCTGGCACAACCGGAGCAACCAGAATTTCTGGCACGCCTTCCCCAGTCGTGGAAAGCTTTTGTACGCGTACAGCGCCGTTTTGCAGAGAGATCTGGTAAACCGTGCCGTCAGAGGTTTTGGCCATAGCCGCATGGCCTGCCTGCAAGGCCCCTTGAAGGCGGCGGTGGCCACTAATCACATGCAGTCCTACCGCCTCGATCTGGTCAAAGATATCCATCCTGTCCTACCTGTATTAGCCTAAAAATAAGTCACCAGGGAAGGAAGAGCCGATCAGGCTCTACCTTACTGTGCATTCTGATCATTGCACGAAAAGTCCTGTATGCAGCGTATTGAGTAAGCATGGGAGCATAGGCCCTTTATACTGGTTTCAGGCCTCCAGGACAGCGACAGAACAGGACAGGACAAAGTAATGAGCCAGGACAAAGACGAGCTGATCGCCAGGATCGAAGCGCAGATCAATCACGAAACGCGCTGGCTCAGACGCATTCCTCTCTTGATAGGAATACTGGCCGCTGCAGTAGTCTGCTTTGGCTACGCCGTGGGCTACTGGAAGGTAATGGTCATGGCGCTTTTCATCCTTACCATCGGCATCACTGCACAGGCTGTACTCTGGTTTCGACTGTGGGATTTGAACAAGCGCCAGTAGAATAAGATATAGAGAATATACATCCTGATTTCCCGAAAATAGCCGCTTGTTAGTAGCCAATTTATTGGCCTGAGCGGACTTGCATCACCGGATTTGGAGGGCAAGGTGGAGTTATCGAACAACGGCCGGGAGGCCTCGATGACTGCCTTTCCTCTCAAACAAAACGCCTTTGTCTTCCCTCAAATTGAGGTAGATATTCAGCCGCCCGAGCGCTCTCTGGGTCAGCAGATCAAGTGCGTTGTGCAAGGCGTCATCGCACGGGTCGAGCAGGGTTGGCCTCCGGTCGTAGCATGAAGCGGTGGCAAGGACTCCAGTGTCACCCCACGCATCGTCTCTAATTGGCACGGATCTGGCTATCACGATGTGTTTAGGTCCTCTCAGAATCAACATAGAACAAGCGATAACCATTATGGTCATTTAGGCATTGACGAGGCGAGTATCCAGGCCGAAACGTTTCTGACTGATCAGCCGATACTTACCCTTAGCCAGCTCACAGCTAATCAGTAAATTCCAGGAATAGCGCGTAACAGCCGAAGGAATAAGCAGAAACGGATGTTCTGCTAAATACGTATCTGCAAACCTTTGCTGGTTCGGTGATGAGGTAGCAGGCGTGAGCCAGTTGGGATTGGGCACATCACCGGCCTGTACGACCTTGATAAGGCTCTTATCAAGCACCTCAAAGCAGGTAAGGACATAAGGGATAGTATCGAGCACGTCAAAACCGGAAT
>NZ_VLKY01000057.1 GCF_007830155.1 Pseudomonas duriflava | reverse complement strand
GGCTGTGGGTTTGTAATGGACCTAATGCCGCTTAGCGTCCGCTCATAGGTTTGCCCTCAATGCAAGGCAGAGCATGATCGCGACGTTAATGCCGCACTCGGCCGGGCTGGCCGTGTTAGCCCCTGGAGCGAATGTAAGCGGCAGAGGTCAAATGCCTGTGTCCTGTTCGCGATGAATTGGGAATCCCCGTCCTTTAGGGCGGGGAGCAGTCAATTGGCATCAACCCTGGCAAAGGCTGGCGAGCATGCGTGTTGCTTCTTGTGATTACCACGATCAGCTACACGTTCATGCGAATGCTGACAAACTGAGCGCATAGAACCTTCCCTTACAATCTTCAGCTCAAATCAGCGCGCTCCATGTCGCCAATATTTGGACCCCAGTGATCGAAAGGGGTTGGCGATAGCTTTAGAGAGACGGCGCTGGTATACCTGTGCCTTCAGCCTGGGATCAGTTGAGTATCGGGGCTCCAATGATCGAATCAGATATACCAGACAAGCCAGAGGATATTGCATCCCAGCAGGCAGTCTATACACTGAGAAAGACGGGACTCGAAATCCGAATTCTCGAAAAGACGCTTGAAAAGCTGGAACTGGATAATCAGAAAACAGCTTTGGACATCGTTAAGTTGGATCTCGACATCAGCAAGCTTGACGTCGAAGTGAAAGACTACCGTAAGGAGTCTATCCGCAAGTGGCTTACGGTGATTGGGGCTGTACTAGCGGCCATCTTTACTGGCTTAACCGCCACGCTTAAAGCACGAGAGGTCTACTATGAGCACCAAACAACAGTTCAAGAGCCCATACCTGACAGATCCACAGAAGGTCCAGGGCATCATCCATCAGATGCAGAAAAACCAAAGAAATAGTCTTGTTCCGCTTTTACAAGCGGCTGCGATTGCTGTTCCGGTCATAGGCGGTGGCATATTTCTACTGTATAGCCTGTTGACCTGAGTACTTAGGAGTTTTAAGCACTACACGTCCTAAGAAAGCGGTTTCATAAGCTGATAGTTATGTTTAATAATTAATTTTCAGCTCTTTTTGCTTTACCAGCCTACAATGCTACGGCAATCAGAAATCCTGCCATACCGACTAGAACTATAAAACACAGTCCTATCGGCATAGCTGTCCAGTAGCCGACCTCTTTCTTCACGCGAAACACATGCCGAAGAACCTTGCGGCCTAGCCATTCGAATAGATCCATAACTGTTTCTGGAAATTCACAGAGCCCTCTAATCAAGAGCTTGAGTCCTTTCCATACGCCTTCGGCGCCATCATCCATGTCTGTTCATCCGGCTTAGTCTTTCTTAATGAACTGTCTTCAACCCTGACCACTGGCTATACAACCGTGCCTCAGCCTGGTCCATGCTTTCGGCTGTCCTCTGCATTTGCTCTGACAGATCGGTCACATCGAATCCTACCTGATCTCGCATGGCGCTATTGACGTCAGCCATGACACGCTCCGCATTACGCGACCACTCGCTGACAAGATTTTGCGTATGCGTCATGTCTTCTTTAACCCATGCTCGAGGATCATTGCTCTCAGCAGTCAAGAAGCCTAGCGTGCGGCCTATAGCGGGCAACAGAGTCATATAGAGCGTGCCCCAGCAGATTGGCTCCATCGGTTCGGTCGGATCAATTAGAGCATTGTGCAGATATGGCGCTGGGCTTGTCTCATCCAGCTCACTGGCTATCTCAATGATCAGATCGACGATGTCCTCTTCCTGCATCTCCAGGCCATCCAGTTTAAGTGCCATATGCAGAAGGTGGATCAGCTCAAACAGCGTATTTACTCTGGACTGGTTCTGATCGGGTGATATTGATGTCATGGCTTACCCTTTGTTTGTTTGAGGCAAC
>NZ_VLKY01000056.1 GCF_007830155.1 Pseudomonas duriflava | reverse complement strand
AGTAGATTGTTGAAGTCATGAGCGATGCCACCGGTTAACTGACCCACTGCCTCCATCTTCTGGGCCTGCCGAAGCTGTTCTTCGGCTTGCCATAACGCCTGCTGCTGCTCCTTTTCCGCCGTAATATGCCTGCCGTAAAAATAGCAGCTGTCGCCTTCAACTGAAGAATGCCAGGAAATCCAGCGAGGGGTCCCGTCTCTGTGACGGTAGCGGTGCTCAAAGCTTGTTAAATGATCGCTTGAGGCTGCCCGAAGAATAGCCTGCCGGGTTTTTTCTATATCCTCATGCCATACAAAGTCATACAAGCTTTGACCTTCGAGCTGGGTCTGATCGTATCCCAGGATTTCTTTCCAGGCCGGATTTACGGATCGAAAGACGCCATCAGCCCCTGTTACAGCCAGCAGATCTCGTGAGTTTCGCCAGACCCGATCATATTGAGCGGTACGACTCGCAACGCGGCGTTCAAGTCTTGTGTTTAACCATTGAAGCTCTTCAGTTGCCTGCTTTTGGTCATGAATATCTGTACTCGTACCAATCCACTGGAAGACAGTGTCCCCCACCCCATACACAGGGACAGCTCTGACCACGTGCCAACGGTACTCCCCATCGAAGCGGCGAAGCCGCATCTTTGTCTCATAAAGATTTCCAGATCGTGTGCAGTCAGCCCATAGCGTCTCCACTGCAGAACGATCTTCAGCATGAGCCCAGTCGAGCCAGTTCCGGGCTAACTCGGCACTACTTTTAGCCCCGCAGTAAGTAACAAGCCATTCACTTATCCAGCTTATCGAACCCTCTGGAGTGGCGCTCCATACTCCATTGGGCATGGCTTGAACCAAAGCTGTAAATTGTAGTTCGCTCGCTTTAAGCGCTTGCTCAGCCTGATATTGCTCGGTTACGTCATAACCCTCGACAAAAATACCGGTGACACCCCCTGCCTCGTCCTTGATGGGTTCATAAATAAAATTAAGGTATCGCTCAAGGGGGCCGCTTGTATCGTCTCCGTGCAAACGAAAAGGCATCTGATAGGCCACAAATCGTTCGCCGGTTTCAAAAACCTGGTCAATCCATTGAAAGAACTGACCGTCTTCGATATCTGGATAGGCCTCACGGATGGTTTGGCCTATAAAGTTTCTGTTACCAAACAGGCGCGCATGGGTAGCATTGGCAAACTCAAATACATGTTCGGGTCCCTTAAGAATGGCGATAAAACCAGGGGCCTGGTCAAACAGACGGAGCTGGCGTTCGGTTTCTTCGCGATGACGACGCTCAGCCAGTACCTCGGCAGTGGTTTCGACGCATGGACAAAAAAATCCAGCAACCTGTCCTTGTTCATCGCGTACCGGCGTGTAGGAAAAAGAGAAGTGCGCTTCCTCTGGATAACCATGACGGTGCATGGTTAAGGTGAAATCGTCCATGTACACAGAGGAACCGCTATAGACATCGGCGATGATCGGAGCCAGCTCTTCCCGAGCCTCCTTCCAGACGTCGAGCAAGGGCTGCCCCATAGCTAAAGGATGCTTGCGCCCTAGGATATCGGCATAAGCATCGTTATAAATCATTGTTTTATCGACACCCCAGGCGATAAACATGGCTTGTTTAGAGCCAAGCACAATGCTGACCAGCATTTGCAAAGTTTGAGGCCAGGTCTCAGGTTTACCAAGAGGTGAGTGCTCCCAGGCAAAGCTTCGGATGAGCTGTCCTGCTTGGCCTCCACCCTGCATAAAGGCAGGCGAGCTATTTGGCGGCTGGATTTGGGGCATTAGATAAACTCGGTAGTTATCAAACATCCAAGACTTGAGGGCTTGGCTAATAACTATTGAGAACACATCTAGGCCAAATTATCTCAAGCGCTTTCTTTTATACTTAATTTACAAGGCTCTGTTTTTCAGAATGGCTTGAGCACGCCAGTCGCAATAATGCTGTTTCTGGAAGCCTGCACCAACCAGCTGGGGCGG
>NZ_VLKY01000055.1 GCF_007830155.1 Pseudomonas duriflava | reverse complement strand
TAAAAAAGCATGTCTCCTATGGACGCACCGATAAGCTTGAACGCTATGCAGACATTGCTCTGGAGTCCTCTCAGCGGGCTGCCGCACTGACTCATCGTCTGCTTGCCTTTTCACGTCGACAGCCGCTTACGCCAAAGCCAGTTGATATCATCAACCTGATCAATAATATCGAGATGCTTTTAAGACGCTCGATGGGCCCGTCGCATCTGCTCGAGATAAGGGCACAGCACGACCTTTGGTTAACGGTATGTGATCCCCATCAGCTGGAAAATGCAATTCTTAACCTGACTATCAATGCCCGGGATGCCTTGGGTGAAGAAGGCAAGCTGCTGATTGAGCTTGAGAACTGTCCTGGCCTATCAGATGGAGCCCAGGGCGACTATGTACGAATTGGCTTAACCGATAATGGTACAGGCATGTCGGCTGAGGTCATGGAGCGGGCCATCGAGCCGTTTTTTACCACCAAGCCCATGGGGGAGGGGACGGGTCTCGGACTTTCCATGGTCTATGGTTTTGCCAGACAAAGTGAAGGCCGCTTGAACATCCTGTCTGTAGAAGGCAAAGGAACAACTATTAACCTGTACCTGCCTCGCTATCAGGGACAAGTCCAAGAGGATACTTCAGGCCCTATAGCCGATCCTCAGAAATCAATGACACGTGAAACGGTTCTCTTGGTTGAGGATGACCCAGCCATTCGCGAGCTGATTCCAGAAGTGCTTGAGGAGTTGGGTTATCTCACGCTTGTTGCCAGTGACGGGTATGAGGGCTTGGAGATCCTGCAAAATCAACCTGGAATCGATCTGTTGATTACTGATATAGGGCTGCCTGGACTTAACGGGCGAGACCTTGCAGCTAAAGCCTTGAGAATAAACCCAACGTTAAAGGTGCTCTTTATTACCGGTTATGATCAGAACGTAACGCTGCAAAAAAGCCTTCACCAACCCGGAGTAGAACTTATAACTAAACCCTTCACGATTGCGGGTCTTGCTTCAAAAATAAGCAGCATGACTAAAGATAGCTAAATGTTTGCCGTACGAGAGGCTACCTCGTTAGCACAGGAATTTTGAGTAAGCTCACATCAAGCTTAAGAAGTATTCTTGTCCTAGAGCAAGGAATACAGCTCAGCTAGACAGGAAAAGGGTCTTCCATGGCATGGGGAGGCCCGCGCCATAAGTAGCTTGCCCGTTTGAAGTAGCCCGGGTGACTCAAAAGCATCTCGATAAATTTTTTACCCTTTATTTACCAGGTGTCTATGTCCAAGCTTGCCCAATTTCGTGCTGCCGAGGAGCAGCTAAAAGCTCAACTTCAGCTTCTGGATTCCCTGAAAAAAGACGAGTCGCTTCAATATGAAAGGGAGTTTGAAAAAAAGCTTCAAGAGCTGATGAAGGAATACGGTAAGAACTTAGCGGATATCATCGAAATTATCGACCCGGCTTACTCTTGTAAGCCCTTTTCTCAGGCTGCGCATCCTGAAAAGACATCCTATCGCACACGTACTATAAAGACTTACAAGCATCCTGAGACAGGTGAAATCATTGAGACCAAAGGTGGTAATCACAAAGGACTTAAAGCTTGGAAGGCCCAATACGGCGCTAATGTAGTGGAAGGATGGTTGCAATAAAGCCTAACCTTCTTTGAGCTCTCTTGGCTAAGGCCGGTTGCACTCCTATAGGCAGACTTTGCCTATAGCTAAAGGCTTACATAGCATGGGTATGATTTGATCTTTTGCCGTTTCGGAAGACTTAATAATCTAACCCTATCACTACAGCACAGGATGCGCTCAGCCTGTTCATGGATAGGTGACTATCGCCAGGATGGCAGCCTGACACGGATAGTAGGTATGGTCAGCAGAACCCGCTTTAGCGGTTTTTTGCATTGATAGCACTGCGACTGTAGTTATCGGACCGATGAGCCTGTCCTAATAGGATAGCAGGCCATCCCTTTCCCATAAGTACGCAGATAGGTTTGAAGCAGCCTCCAGACGGATCGTACGTAGCCTGTCAGAGCTGTAGGAACTCTTTCTCATGGCCACAAGGGCCTGCCGGGTATAGAAGGCCTATGATCTTTCGCCTCTTCTTACTCTGCAGCTCTTTATAAGCGGCCATTCTGTGCAGTAGAGGATATGGGTATGGAAAACGTCTCTGAAATAATGTCGCAGCTATTACAA
>NZ_VLKY01000054.1 GCF_007830155.1 Pseudomonas duriflava | reverse complement strand
CGACAATTGTCCCATCATGCTGCGAATCCTCCCGCTGGCCGATGACCTGATTTTGCAGCAGGCCAAGCAGGAGATCTACTTTCTCAACAGAATCGGCCAGAAGCAGCCGTTTAGGGATTGGGTGAGAAGTTACTTGTGACCCATAACCTTTATAAATCTGAACATCTCATTGCCCTCCCCTTCTTGATGAGCCTGAACCGAGGCTTGGTTTGGATCCGGATGAAATTTATTGTAGAACTCAACAATCTTGAAGCCACACCTATTTACATAAAAGTGAATGTTTCGCTTCTCAAAATATGGGGTGACGGTTTCCCAGACCTTGGTGTTTGGATACTCGCTCTCGATTGCTTTCCAGGCTTGTAGCCCTAGCCCGCGACTCTGCTGGCTGGTTGAAATGAAGAAGAACGACAATGAGTTTCGATTGCTTATTTCATCAATTACCATAATCGCGCCACCGACACGCTGATCGTTTGCCATGATCCAGTATGTAGCAGCTCCATCAACAGCGATGGACTGCTCTATGTCCTCATCAGAAGGAATGGGCTCTTCAAGCGGCTGACCTAAGTCAGCTTCAGCCGCCACTCGGAACGAGTCCTGGAGAGCAGTTTTAAACTCGCTGAGAGTGCCTACGTTAGCCTTCTGGAGTTTGACCATTCTAGAATCCTCGAGCGCTCTGCTAGTGGTTTCGCAAGATCCACTGGTAGTGAGATCGTGTGACTAAATATATTGGATATGAATACGCCGAATCAGAAAGGCCGAGCCCCACCAGAAGTGCTCCAGCAGCGCCCCGCCGATCAGCGGCCCGAGCGCCGCGCCGGCGGCCCCGACCATGCCCCACAGACCCAGGGCCGTGGCGCGTCCGTCTTCATCCTCGAAGGTGCGGCGGATGATGCCCAGTACGCACGGCATGATCATCGAGCCACCGAGGGCCAGCAGCACCCGTGTGCCGATGCGGTCGGCCAGAGTGCCCATGGTACCAGCAGACCCGCCATCAGCAACGGGTAGATGTCGATGATCCACAGCACCTCGGTAGCCGAAGCGTCCAGGGCAAGGGTCAGCGAGGGCACGGCGATGTGCAGGATAGTCATGTCGATGACCACCGGCAGGAAGGCTAGCATGACGGCCAACAGGATCAGCCAGCGACGGGTAATGACAGCGAGCATGAATGACTCTTGAACAAACTGGATCGGACTCTACTGAGCAGCCGTGACAGCGGCAATTTACACTACATCACGTTCGTGCAGCCCGCCACCCAGAGACTTGTACAGCGCCACCCGGTTGGCGATTTCCATACGGCGCAGCTCCAGCAGCGCCTGCCGTGTCGCCTGCAACTGGCGCTGAGCGTCGAGCAGTTCCAGGCGCCCGTCGACGCCCGCGCGATAGCGCAGGTCGGACAGCGCCAGGCGCCGCTCAGCCGCCATCACCGCTCGTAGCTGCGCCTCTATCTGGCGGTCGTAAGTGGCCGTGCCAGCGAGGGCGTCGGCCACTTCGCGGAAGGCGGTCTGGATGGCGCGCTCGTACTGGGCGACCGCCTCGGATTTACGCACCTCGGCCAGGCGCAGCTCGGCGCGCAGGCGCCCGGCCTGGAACAGCGGCTGGGAAATCTGCGGGGCGAAACGCCAGACCTGCCGCGCCGGATCGAACAAACTGCCGAGCGAGGTGCTGGCATAACCGAAGGATGCAGTCAGGGAAATCTGCGGGAAGAACGCCGCCCGCGCCGCGCCGATATCGGCATTGGCGGCCACCAGCATCTGCTCGGCCTGGCGCAGATCTGGCCGGCTCAGCAGTAGGTCGGCCGGTAACCCGGCCGGCAGCTGTGCGATTACCGATTGGCGCTCCAACGGCAAGGCGGGCGGCAGGTCACCGGGCAGCTCACTGCCCACCAGCAACTGCAGCGCGTTGTCCGCCTGCGCCAGAGCGCGCCGGCGCGCCTCCAGATCGGCTTCGACCAGGGCCACCTGCCCTTCGGCCTGTGCCACGTCCAGGCTGCTGTTCTGCTCGGCCTGCTTGAGCTGGCGTGCCAGCTCAAGCGACTGTTGCCAGTCGGCCAGGGTGCGTTCGGTCAGTTGCAGTTGCTCGTCGGCCAGACGCTGGGCGAAGTAGGCATCGGCCACCGCACCGACCAGGGCGATCTGCGCCGCATCGCGGCCCTGCTCGCTTGCCAGGTAACGAGCCAGCGC
>NZ_VLKY01000053.1 GCF_007830155.1 Pseudomonas duriflava | reverse complement strand
TTCATGTTAGTTCGAGTTAAGCATGAAGCTTGACCTGCCCCCAGTTTTAGTACCGCTGCCTATTTAGTAGGCCCTGGGGTTGATATTAATATTTCGTGTTGCGATTGGTGCTGGCTCGCTCGCCAATGCGCAGCAAACTCTGCCGGGGTGAGGTTGCCAATGGCACTGTGCGGTCGGTGCTCGTTGTAATCCCGCCGCCAAACCGCGATACGGATTCTGGCTTCGGCGAGCGAACAGAACCAGTGCTCATTGAGGCATTCGTCCCGGAACTTGCCGTTGAATGACTCGATGAAGGCATTCTGCGTGGGTTTGCCAGGCTGAATCAGCTTTAGCTTGATGTCACGCTGATAAGCCCATTGATCAAGCGCTTTACCGGTGAACTCAGGGCCTTGGTCGGTGCGGATCGCCTTTGGGTAACCGCGAAACCGCGCCATCTCGTCCAGCGCCCGTGTGACACGAAAGCCGCTAATGCCGTGTTCCACCAGGATGCCGACCGACTCTTTGGTGAAGTCATCGACCACCGTTAGGCATTTGGTCCGCCGGCCTGTGCTGAGTGCGTCGAAGACGAAATCCATCGACCAGACCTGATTCGGCGCACTTGGCAGACTCAGACGCTCGCGCTCCACCGCAACGCCACGGCGGCGCTTGCGCCGCTTCACCATCAAGCCAGCAGCCTGATACAGGCGGTAAATCCGCTTGTGGTTGACCTGCACACCAGCTCGCCGCAGCAGTATATGCAAGCGCCGGTAGCCAAAGCGCCGACGCTCCTGTGCCAGCTCCACGAGTTGGGTTTGCAGCTTGATGTTTTGCTCGCTGGAGCGGGGTTGATAGCGCAGTACCGAGCGAGACAGCCCGATCAGCTGACAGGCACGGCGCTCGGAGATGCCGGTTCTGGCCTGCATCTCCTGCGCCGCCTCCCGCCGTGCTGTCGGGCTTACCCTTTTCCCCGAACGACTACCTTCAGTGCCTCGATGTTGAGGTGGGCCTCGGCGAGCAGCTTCTTCAGCCGGCTGTTCTCTAGTTCGAGATCCTTGAGTCGCTTGGCGTCCGGCACAGTCATGCCACCGAATTTGGCACGCCAGGTGTAGAACGAGGCGTCACTGAAGCCATGCCGCCGGCACAGCTCCTTCACCGGCACACCGGCCTCTGCCTGCTTGAGAAAGTCGAGAATCTGTTCTTCCGTAAAACGCTTTTTCATTGCCGTCTCCTGCTCGGAAAACGGACTCTACTAAGTTCAGCGTGGTACTGAAATCGGGGAGCAGGTCAGTGTCAGCTTCCTATACTTAGCCGCTAAATATTTACTGAGATTTAGCGGCTAAAGGCTTAGATAGTTAGCTAAAAAACTTTGTATTTTTTAGCTAAACTTAATATGATTTCTCTCGTAGTCCGGCCACGTCGCCAAGGTCAAGCCGGAGAATTCCGATGAATAAAATGGTTGCTGTTTTGCGTCAAGTTGCTAATTTGGACACCCCAAAGTCTTAGCGCTCAAGAGTTGGCTCAACTGGCTCAACAAGCTAAGCTCGTGCTCAAGAACACTGATAGTATGGTAGATCTGATCCTAGATCATAGTTAACAGTTGAATAACGAAGAGCGTTGCCCTGAGGGCGACGACTATAACGACATTGTAGGTTTGGCCCGGACGTTTGCAGACGAGGAGTCTGTTAGAGCCAAGAGCGCCTATATAAGCGCATAGGCATAAACAAAAACGCCCTGGACGAATCCAGGGCGGCTTGGCCCTTGCGCGGTAACACAAAGGCCATTACAGGCCTGCACGTTTAATCGCGGAGCGAAACCTGTATTGATATTGAAGTGTATTTGCACTAAGGGGTCAAGCAGCATGAGAGAAAGCAATATTTATGCTTTTCCAGGTGCAGCTAAAAAGCCTGTCTTGGATCCATTAAAAAAAGCTGAGACGACTTCTAGCTCAGATAGCACTAAGTCTCAAGATAAGGCGCTATTAGCAAAGAGCAATTTTGCATCAAGATTGCCTTCGATAGTCTGGAATTGCATTTGGCTAATAGTACATATCCTATACAGCTTTAGGCTGGTTCAATGGCTAATAGGTATGGATGTTGTTTGGAGATTTATCCAGATGATCTACTATTGGGATACGCCTGGGAGTAATGCTGTCTTCATCTTTTTTGCGCATTTTGCGTTTAGCGTTTTTCTAGCGTGGTTTGCTCTAGGCTATCAGCCTAAAGAAGTACGAAGATGATTTAGAGCCGCTAACAAAACCTCTCTAATGAGCGCAGGCATATAATGCTGCACGCCAGCGATAACAGGGCTCGGTGAGTATCTAGCCTGCGCTC
>NZ_VLKY01000052.1 GCF_007830155.1 Pseudomonas duriflava | reverse complement strand
AGGAAGCTCAAGGCTCCAGTGAGATCTCATCTTGAGGCAAGTTTCCCGCTTAGATGCTTTCAGCGGTTATCTTTTCCGAACATAGCTACCCGGCAATGCCACTGGCGTGACAACCGGAACACCAGAGGTTCGTCCACTCCGGTCCTCTCGTACTAGGAGCAGCCCCTCTCAAATCTCAAACGTCCACGGCAGATAGGGACCGAACTGTCTCACGACGTTCTAAACCCAGCTCGCGTACCACTTTAAATGGCGAACAGCCATACCCTTGGGACCGGCTTCAGCCCCAGGATGTGATGAGCCGACATCGAGGTGCCAAACACCGCCGTCGATATGAACTCTTGGGCGGTATCAGCCTGTTATCCCCGGAGTACCTTTTATCCGTTGAGCGATGGCCCTTCCATACAGAACCACCGGATCACTAAGACCTACTTTCGTACCTGCTCGACGTGTCTGTCTCGCAGTCAAGCGCGCTTTTGCCTTTATACTCTACGACCGATTTCCGACCGGTCTGAGCGCACCTTCGTACTCCTCCGTTACTCTTTAGGAGGAGACCGCCCCAGTCAAACTGCCCACCATACACTGTCCTCGATCCGGATAACGGACCAGAGTTAGAACCTCAAGATTGCCAGGGTGGTATTTCAAGGTTGGCTCCATAGAGACTGGCGTCCCTACTTCAAAGCCTCCCACCTATCCTACACAAGCAAGCTCAAAGTCCAGTGCAAAGCTACAGTAAAGGTTCACGGGGTCTTTCCGTCTAGCCGCGGATACACTGCATCTTCACAGCGATTTCAATTTCACTGAGTCTCGGGTGGAGACAGCGCCGCCATCGTTACGCCATTCGTGCAGGTCGGAACTTACCCGACAAGGAATTTCGCTACCTTAGGACCGTTATAGTTACGGCCGCCGTTTACCGGGGCTTCGATCAAGAGCTTTGCTTGCGCTAACCCCATCAATTAACCTTCCGGCACCGGGCAGGCGTCACACCCTATACGTCCACTTTCGTGTTTGCAGAGTGCTGTGTTTTTAATAAACAGTCGCAGCGGCCTGGTATCTTCGACCGGCATAGGCTTACGGAGCAAGTCCTTCACCTTCACCGGCGCACCTTCTCCCGAAGTTACGGTGCCATTTTGCCTAGTTCCTTCACCCGAGTTCTCTCAAGCGCCTTGGTATTCTCTACCCGACCACCTGTGTCGGTTTGGGGTACGATTCCTGATTACCTGAAGCTTAGAGGCTTTTCCTGGAAGCATGGCATCAACCACTTCGTATCCAAAGGATACTCGTCATCAGCTCTCGGCCTTAACTGTCCGGATTTACCTAAACAGTCAGCCTACCGCCTTAAACTTGGACAACCAACGCCAAGCTGGCCTAGCCTTCTCCGTCCCCCCATCGCAGTAATCAGAAGTACAGGAATATTAACCTGTTTCCCATCGACTACGCCTTTCAGCCTCGCCTTAGGAGTCGACTCACCCTGCGTCGATTAACGTTGCGCAGGAACCCTTGGTCTTTCGGCGTGGGAGTTTTTCACTCCCATTGTCGTTACTCATGTCAGCATTCGCACTTCTGATACCTCCAGCAAGCTTCTCAACTCACCTTCACAGGCTTACAGAACGCTCCTCTACCGCTCAACTTGCGTTGAACCCGTAGCTTCGGTGTGTAGTTTGAGCCCCGTTACATCTTCCGCGCAGGCCGACTCGACTAGTGAGCTATTACGCTTTCTTTAAAGGGTGGCTGCTTCTAAGCCAACCTCCTAGCTGTCTAAGCCTTCCCACATCGTTTACCACTTAACTACAACTTTGGGACCTTAGCTGACGGTCTGGGTTGTTTCCCTTTTCACGACGGACGTTAGCACCCGCCGTGTGTCTCCCATGCTTGCACTTCTGGGTATTCGGAGTTTGCATCGGTTTGGTAAGTCGGGATGACCCCCTAGCCGAAACAGTGCTCTACCCCCCAGAGTGATACATGAGGCGCTACCTAAATAGCTTTCGAGGAGAACCAGCTATCTCCGAGCTTGATTAGCCTTTCACTCCGATCCACAAGTCATCCCCTGCCTTTTCAACGGAAGTGGGTTCGGTCCTCCAGTCAGTGTTACCTAACCTTCAACCTGCTCATGGATAGATCGCCCGGTTTCGGGTCTATACCCAGCGACTAAAACGCCCTATTAAGACTCGCTTTCGCTACGCCTACCCTATACGGTTAAGCTTGCCACTGAATATAAGTCGCTGACCCATTATACAAAAGGTACGCAGTCACCCAACAAAGTGGGCTCCCACTGCTTGTACGCATACGGTTTCAGGATCTATTTCACTCCCCTCTCCGGGGTTCTTTTCGCCTTTCCCTCACGGTACTGGTTCACTATCGGTCAGTCAGTAGTATTTAGCCTTGGAGGATGGTCCCCCCATATTCAGACAACGTTTCACGTGCGCCGTCCTACTCGATTTCACTCAAAAGAC
>NZ_VLKY01000051.1 GCF_007830155.1 Pseudomonas duriflava | reverse complement strand
GCGCTGGCTCGTTACCTGGCAAGCGAGCAGGGCCGCGATGCGGCGCAGATCGCCCTGGTCGGTGCGGTGGCCGATGCCTACTTCGCCCAGCGCCTGGCCAACGAGCAACGGCAACTGCCGCGTGCTGCTCACCGGGCTGGCCGTGTTCGGCTTCGCCTCGCTGCTGGCAGCCTTCGCGCCAACCCCATCCATGCTCATTGGCGCACGGGCGCTGCTGGCTCTCGGCGGTTCGATGATCATGCCCTGCGTGTTGGGTATCATTCGCCGCATCTTCGAGGACGAAAGCGAGCGCGTCATGGCCCTGGCCCTATGGGGCATAGTCGGCGCCGCTGGCGCCGCGCTCGGGCCATTGATCGGCGGTGCGCTGCTGGAGCACTTCTGGTGGGGCTCGGCTTTTCTGATCAACGTGCCGATCATGCTGGTGGTCGTGCCGCTGGTGTTCCTCCTGCTGTCGCGCACGGAGCAAACCACGCCAAGTAGCTGGGCGCTTGGCCAGGCGTTGCTGCTGATCGCCGGCATGCTGGCGCTCGTGTACGGCATCAAGGCCTCTGTCGGGGCCACGCAACCGATCCTGGCTGGGGTGATCATGGCCGTGGTGGCGACCGGCGCGTTGGCTGGGGTCGAGCTGACGCTGGCGCAGGAGTTGCAATACGTGCTGGGCAGAACGCCACTGCAGGCAAGCATATTCATGATTCCGATCATGGCCGCTGCCGTCGTCGGTGGCCCAATTGCCAGCTACCTGTCCAACCTGTGCGGCCTGCGTCTGGTGGCTAGTGCGTCGCTGGGGTTGTCCGCCGTGGCCTTGGCCTTCCTGGCCCTGGCCGACTTCCGCCAGCCAGGTTTCGGCGTACCAGCGATGCTGGCGCTACTGGGCCTGACCCTCAGCATCGGTCTGACGGCGTCGTCCATCGCCATCATGGGCTCGGTGGACGCCAGTAAGGGCGCGGCGGCGGGTGCGCTCGAGGCCACCGGCTATGAGTTGGGCACCGGCTTAGGGATCACTCTTTTTGGTATGTTCATGTCTAATATATTTAGCCGCATGATCTCGCTACCGAGTGGATTTTGAAAAGTCCCTAGCCGAGCGTGCGGCGCGCTCGATTGGCGATAGCTTTGTCGTCGCTTATAGCTTGATTGAGCTTCACTGCGCTGCTCTGATTGAAGCGGCTAAAGAAGCGTTTTCAGCTGCGCATGGGATAGTGCTGATGACTTCCTCGGCAATGATGGGAGTTTTAGCAGTCTTCGTGTTCATCATGCTCAGCGGCTAAAGGGGAAAAAATAGCCAAGAATTGGTTCGTGACACCGAAGTTGAATAGCCTCTAAGTTTGCATCTTTGAAATAACAGCTTCTGGCCTAAAATGTGTAAAAACGCCCGTACAACCCCTTGCTATGATTTCTGAGAGTTTCATAGCAAGGGAGGCTCATGAAACGGTTTATCCAGGGTGAACAGCGAGGTCAAAGCACCTTACCTCTCGAAAGCCTCGACGACTACGTCAGTAATACCAATCCGGTGCGAGTGGTTGATGATCGACGGCAGCAAATTCAAGGCAGTTAACAATCTCGACCGCAGCTTCACCAGTGCCAAACTGAAGCGGCAAATGGAAGAAATTGAATCTAGCATCAACCGTTACCTCATGGCGCTCGACACCCAGCATCATTTGAGCGTTGCTCATGAGGTCACCAACGTTGGTTTAGACCGCGCCCAACTCAGCTTGATGGCGAAGCAGGCAGGGGAGGCGATAGCATCAGAAATGCTGTCGGCTGTAGCTGATCGAGGTTACTGCGAGAGCGAGGAAATTCTGGCTTGCCACGACGCCATTATCATCGCCTATGTCCCTAAACCAATGACCTCGGCAGACAAAGCCGACGAGCGCCTCAACAATGATGCCTTTATCTACGATTCGGCGAAAAACGAATACATCTGTCCGGCTGGATAGGCGCTGATTTGGCGTTTCGCCAGCGTTGAAAAAGATATGAAGCTGCACCGGTACTGGAGTTTGAAATGCCAAGGTTGCGCTTTGAAATTGCAATGCAGACCGAGCAAGCAACGACGGGTCCGGCGATGGGAACAAAGCGGTATTGGAGGAAATGCAGAGCCGGCTGAGTAACGCACCTGAGATGATGCGAGTCCGAAACGAACTGTTGAACCTCCCTTCGGGACGCTCAAACAATGGATGGCGCAACGCATTTCTTGACTTGTAGGCCGCCCGCCGTCAGCACGGAGATGAGCCTGAATGTGCTCGCCTATAACTTGAAGCGAGTCATGAACATTCTGGGAGCCAGCGGTTTGATAAAGGCGATGTCGGCCTAAAAAACCGCTTTATGCATCGCCCTAGATGTCTCAGAACGAGTCGAGACACATCCTACGCTGTTACCGATGCACTCTATAGCGATGACCAGCGTTGTCGGTCAGCAACAGGGATCGACACCGAACACCGGCTAGCAACGTTTTTACACACTCTGGGCTAGAAACGAATGCTCAGAGAAGGAAACGTAAATCTACCCCCAATTTTCATCTGATGGTTACGCTTTAGCAGCTGGCAAAGACCTGGCGCGTGCCGGCTGCTCAGATGGCCTTTTCAAGAGCCTCGAGCAGCAGAGCGATCTTACTCTCGTTCCTTTTGTAGTAAGTCCAAGGACCGATGCGCTGCGAAGTCACTAGCTGCGCGCGCTGTAGAGCGGCTAAATAGTTCGAAACGGTCGACTGGGACAGTCCAACGCGCTCCTGGATGATGCTGACGCAGACACCCAGCTGCTCGGGATCGGCCTCCTGTTCCGGGAAGTTTTTCTTAGGGTCCTTCAGCAAGGTAAGAATGGCTAACCGGGTAGGGTTGTCCAACGCCTTCAGCGCTTCACTAACGTCTATGGTCATATTCGCAGCGGGTAATGGGTTTTCGCGATCTTACGATACTTTGCGCCGAATCGCTGCGTGCCCTGGGTTACAGTGCACGCAGCGAGCGATTCAGCCTGTGTGGGCTGGGTAGTCGATGTAGCCCTTTTCCGTGCCGCCGTACATGCTGCTCGGGTCGAGAGCGTTCAGCTGCCAACCGTTGGCGAAACGCACCGGCAGG
>NZ_VLKY01000050.1 GCF_007830155.1 Pseudomonas duriflava | reverse complement strand
CTTTAATCCTGTTATGTTTAGTCATAAACAGACCCCAAAGGCTTGAAACCAGAGGGTCAGGTTACTCCAGGTATATTTTGTCTACACCCTCTAAGTTCAGCGTGGTACTGAAATCGGGGAGCAGGTCAAGCTTGCACTATAAAATGCTCGACTATTAGGATCCGTCTGAAAAAGATTTCCTCAAGTTAATTCGTATACGAACTTGGGAAATTATAACTTTGAAGATCTTAGTGAGTTTCTCGAAACAAGTGGCTATCCGGTGATGCTCCTTGAGCCAGTTAAAGAGCCGCTCGATTGCATTGCGCTTACGATAGGCCGGTCGGCCAAACAGCCTGGGCAGGCCTGTCTTGGGGATGATGCATCTGGCGTAGTAGATGCTGACACGTTCAAAATCTTGGTAGGCGCAGCATCTGACGATATCCGTCTGACCTCCAGCCTGACCAATCTGTACCGTCAGGAGCTATCCAATTCGACCAGCAATCCACTGTCGAAGGCTGACATCAATGCGGTATCCGTCAAGGCTTCAACTAAATAAGTTCAAGTGGTGACAGGCCTATCCATGCTTGTTACCTATATTGGATATTTTACTCAAGGCACGCTTAGGCTCTTGCTCAAGCGTGCCTCGTTTTTATCTTAACGTTCTAGGAATGTACGAAGGTCAGCAGTGAACTTGATAGGGTTTTTGAATGCAAGGAAATGGTCCCCTTGTTCCTCTTGTGAATAGACATACAACTCACTGTTGGGCACGACCGAATGAATCCAGCGCTGACCTTGTAGGGAGTCGCTGTAACAACCAGTAAAGATGGCAGTCGGTACATCAATTTTCTTCTGGATGACATCGCGCCAGTCGTTAGTCACGTGATCAAACAGGACAAGCTTAAGGTAGGTGGGATCGTTATTGATGAAGGCCTGAGCAAGACTTTCGGAGTTCTTGTAGTAAGGAGAGTCCATCAAAGATGCTCGTTCAACAACTTTGCTATGGGCAATCAAGGAATTAAGGGGCTTCATGGCTGTAAAACCTTCAACCATGCGCTCAGGATCGCTTACAAAAGCTCCGGCATCTAAACGCTCCTGTTCGGACCAGTCCGCATGACTGTAGATGGATGGAGGCTCATCAATAAGAACCAGCTTTTCAATACCTGTAGTCCCATAAAGATCGATATAACTCCATAAGACGGAAGCCCCCATGGACCAGCCGCTATAATAAGCTTTCTTGATGCCTACCTTCTCATTGAATTCCTTCAGGTCGACAGCAAAACGCGAAATTCGTGTTCCGTAATCAACGTGCTGGGACAGCCCTTGATTTCGGGGATCCAGTACATAGACATGGTAATGCTTACTAAGCTGATACATGACATTGAAGTACTCAGCTCCATTGGCCGACCAGCCGGGTATAAACACGAGCGGCTTGCCCTTGCCGGCCTCCCAATACGAAAGCCTGACACCATCATTGGTCATAAACGAATTGATTTGCAAACCCTTGAAATCGGAAAGCTTGGCTGGAAAGCCCTCAATTCTTTCTGGAAAGGTAAAGTCCTTACCAAGCACCTCGACAGCGGGGGCAGCTAGAACATGATGGCATGATGAAAGAAACACTAGGGTCCCAAAAGCTCGTCTCAAAGAACGATTCATTTTCTTAACTCTCATAGGTTGATCAAGCAGGCAGCTAAATCAGACATTTACCTAGGCGGGGGCGATGATTGCTCTAGCGCTTAAAAAGGAGCCAAACTGAATGTTCATCATTCCACTGGGCTCAAGGTACCGGCTATTACGCAATGGCCCGGCTTCCACTGGTAAAAATCCTAATGCTAGCGCTAGCGTGCAAACAGTTAGGTTTGCCGAATTGTTATCTCCGGCGATGAAGACTTGAAGTGTTTGATCGCGCGCCGCGCAGTTTTCGGTAAAAGTCTTGCGAAAATTGTATTGAACGCTTTAACAACATGAGCCGCTGGTGCTGACGTCTGGATCCGCTCTGCTGCTGAGTTGTTTAAGCCAACTATGAGATTTTGGAAATCAGCGCTCACAGGATTGCTCATATCTACTAGGACTTTGCTGCTCAAATCACCCGCACGGGCAAGGACTTCAAGCACTGCAGGATAAGGTAGGGCCAACAAGACGACGTCAGCAAGTTTGAAAGTTGCAACGATGCCAGCTCCTTCAGCATTGCTACCAACCGCTTGGGCAAGCGAAGCCGCTTTGGCAGGATCACGATGACCAATCGCTACTTGATAATCGGCAGAGGTTGAAGCCTTTGCATAAGCTGAGCCAATGGTGCCCGTGCCACTTGCAGCAATCGTCATAACAGCGCTCTGTAGTTAGGATGTATGACTACAATAGAACTTGAATCGCTGTACGATAAATACTTAATCTAGAGCGATATTTGAAATAAGAGATTTATAATGGACCGCCTTACTAGTCTTTTAGTATTTGTCAAGGCAGTGGAATTAGGCTCTTTTAGCGCAGCAGCTGACACGTTAGGCATGTCATCACAACTGGTAGGCAAGCACGTCCAACATATGGAGCAGCGCTTAGGGGTTCGCCTTCTCAATCGGACAACCAGACGACAAAGTCTGACAGATTTCGGGCGCTCGTTTTATGAAAGGGCCAAGATCATTTTGGCAGAAGTTGAGGCTGCAGAAAGCATGGCCGCTGAAACACGTCTGGTGCCCAGTGGGAGGCTTCGTATCAACGCGCCGGTTAGCTTTGGCATGAATACCCTAGCGTCTCGTTTACCAGAGTATATGAAATCCAATCCTCAAGTATCCGTCGAGCTTACATTAGCCAACCGAGCTGTAGACCTGATCGATGAAGGCTACGATATCGTATTCCGTGTAGGTGAGTTGTCGGACAGTGGGCTGATTGCTAAGCCACTGGCTCCTTATCAACTAGTCCTTTGCGCTGCTCCTATTTATCTTACATATCACTCAAAGCCAAACACCCCATGGGATTTGCAAAACCATGAATGCCTAGGATTTACACACACTGACTTGCGCAGCCATTGGACGTTTAACGGCCCGGAGGGACGTATTGTTGTGCCTATATCAAGCCGGTTAATGGCAGATCATGGGGAGGCCCTGCTTTGTGCAGCGCTTTCGGGACTTGGTATTATTCTTCAGCCTTTAGAATTGGTTAAGGAAGACCTCGAGCAAGGACGGCTGATCGAGCTGCTTCCAGACTATCCGGTTCCTTCCAGACCTCTTCACATTCTTTATGCTCCTGATCGGCGCCTAACCCCAAAAATCCGCAGCTTTCTGGACTTTGCTGTTACAGAGTTTAGTTAGATTAGATAGGAGCAGACTTCGGGATACAAAAAGCGATTTCAGCTAAGGCCATTACTTCGACTTGGATCAAACGTTGCAAACTAAACTCACGCTTCATTTATGAACACACCTTTCCAGTTTGCTTAAGACTTGCAAGCACATATGAATAGTGCAGGTAGGGTGATACGCAGATATTTAGCAGAAAATACACGCCTGCCAAAAACATTTAATAAGACTGCCGTACGTCAGGGCGTATCAACCGCTCGCTGAGCTAGTTTCCCAATATTAACAATGAGCCTTTAAGGAAATAGACAGCTCTATCATAAACAAGCCCCTAAGGATGGTCTGAAGTAGCCCTATATTTCCCGCGACTTCAGCCCCGCCGATTTGGAAAGCGGCGAATCCATCAAAAATGATTGGATCGTCTGCTCATGTCGGTGTTTCTGGTCGCCGCGACAGCCTC
>NZ_VLKY01000049.1 GCF_007830155.1 Pseudomonas duriflava | reverse complement strand
CCGGGGGCAATCGACGCGTTCTGCTGCTCAATGGCCTGGGCCAGTTCGTTCATAGTCAGGCCATAGGCGGTGAGCTTGTTCGGGTCGACCCAGACTCGCATGGCCTGTTCGGCGCCGAACAGCTGCACGCGCCCCACACCATCGATGCGGCGTAGCTCCTGAACGATGTTGCGCGCCAGATAGTCATTCAACGCGACCTCATCAAACTGGCCGTTGGGCGAAGTCAGGCCGATCATCATCAGAAAGCCCGAAGCGGCGGACTCCACCTGCAGGCCGCTTTGCCGCACGGCCTGGGGCAGGCGTGGCTCCACCCTATCCATTCGGGTAGGTCAAAATACTGTCTGGAAATTCACAAAGCGCCTAATCAGGAGCTTTGATTCCTCCATACGATCTCAGCACCATTTTTCACGCTGGATTTGAGGAACATTGAAGGGGAACAGGACGGCGTATTGTTGGCTGTCGTTGCCTGGCCGCCATGGACAGATTCACAGTACTTAGGACGATCCGAAGTGTCGCAAGGCTATGGTGAAAGTCAACAAACGCTTTGGCAACTGCTGGGTCAATCAGTGTGCTCTGTGTCTGTCCATCGGCAGGTAGTGAGACGATGCCATTCGGAACCTCCAAGGTCCAGCCTCTAGCAGCTCTGAAGCTAGACACGATCTGATTGAAAGTGTGCCCTGCATGATCGAGATGGGCGTCTTGGTATGCTATCTGCTGCCCAGTAACTTCGCAGGGCACGTAGCCATCCGTGTCAGCGTATTCTTTGAAAAACTTAAGCTTTGCAGCATGAAGATCCTCCTGAACGGCGGCTCGACACGCATCATAGAATTCCTTGGACGGCCCTTTGGGCTGGCCTTTCACGGCCGAAATGTAACTGAAGTCGGTAGCGGTACCATCCTCGCGATGCACCCAGAACCCTGCGGTTGCAAAGCCTTTGAAATTGTTGAGAGTTCGCGTGAAGTAATCGATTCCAGTCCCCGTTTTGCTAGGGCCATCAGTAATCGCTTCGTCATAGCGCTCAAGAAGCACAACAAGATCCTCATGGTCAGCACGTGTGTCGATAACGTCTTGATTATCGTACCTATCTAGCATGGCCTTGAAATGAGCGAGCGCATCCTTCTGCGTCTTCCACGTTCTGCCATTTGAAAGAGTAATTGCTTTTGCCATATTGTGCACATCCGAGAATCATTTAGCTGATATCATAATAGTGGCTCATGCGAAGTCTTCAGCTAAATAGCTTTCCATGCGCATGCGATTTCCTAGCGGGCCTCACACTGGAATAAGGAGGCCAACGAGCTAGTCCGCAAAAGTAACCACTGCACTTAATCCTTATCATTATTGAACGATGGCCGTTTTATTCCCCTCGTGGAAGGAGATCTCAAGCCTATCTCCTGAAGTTACCTCAAGGACTGATCTCACTGCTTGCCCGTCCTGCCGTCTGACCAGCGCAAATCCCTTGGCCATGATCGCTCTTGGATCCAGCACGGCATAAAGATCCTTGTAGCGCTGCAGCGAGGCTTCCTCCTGCTGAAGACCTGCCTGCGCTGCAAACTGATACTGACCAGCCAAGGCGTCAACACAGCGCTGCTCCTCAGCCAGTCGGGCGCCCAGTTGCAAGGACAAGGCTTGCCTGGCCTGCATGAGCTCCTGTGCAGCATCAGCGGCCTTGCGCTCGGCAAGGTAGGTGTATTGCGTAAGGAGGTTGCCTAGGCATTGCTCCTCTTCAGCTACGGCTGACGGAAGCTGCGCCAGATACCGCTCCTGATAGTTGTGCAAGCGATCGCTGGCGCTCTGCAGCGATTCGCGCCATGGACTGCGCCTGGGCCTGCCAAAGCGTCACTTGTCTCTCGTGCCGGTTCAGGCAGTCATCCACGCCTCGGCGATAGCAGTGGCTTAGCTCAGCCAGTGTGAGGGTCTCGTTGCTTAGTCTCTGCTGGGAGAGGTTCTGATACTGCCCGTGCAGGCTGACTAAGCAGGTCTCTTCACGGCTCAGGGTCTGGTCGATCAGCTGCCTGGCCAGCTCAATGCTTCTTGAGAGCTCCTCGGACTCCAGCTGGAGATGGCGCAGGATTGATCCAATGACTTTGGAAGGCGTATCGAAACGGGTATGCGCTACCAGATCGAGTACGGTCTCGTCGCGCTCATGGCCGATGCCGGTAAAGACCGGGATTGGAAGCCGGCAGATGAGCTTGGCCAGCCCATAGTGGTTGAGCCATGCCATGTCAGCCTTGGCCCCCCCTCCCCTGATAAGACACACGGCATCAAAGGATGCCTGACCATGCTCTTCATAAAGCTGGAGAAAGGCTTGTTTGATCGACTCGGGAGCCTTCTCGCCCTGAAACGTGGCGGTGTAGTAGTGAAAGCTTACGAGGCCATGGCGCTCGAGCAGATCCGCTTCGCGCCGGAAGTCACCAAGCCCCGCGGCCTGATCAGGCGAGACAACCGCTATACGCCAGAATCCTGCTGGCGCTGCCAGTGTCTTTTGCCTGTCGTTGATGCCCTCTTCCTTTAACCGCGCCAGTATCTGCTCGACCTTGGCGTGCATTTCACCCAGCGTGTAATTGGGGTCGACGCCATAGACCTGGAGCTGGAAGCCATACTGAGGATGCAGGGTCGCGCAGACCTTGAGCATCACTTTCATGCCGGGCTGCGGTTTTGATCCAGTAACCTGTTCAAAGGCTCTTAGCTGCACATTCGAGACACTGCCAAACATCACAGCCGAACACTTGGCGATTTCCTTGCCATCAGTGCTCTCGATCAGAGTAAACCAGCACGTACCACCATTGCGGACATTGAACTCGCTTAGCTCAGCCACAACCCAGAGGTGCTCGGCAAAGGAGCGTTTGATCACCCCCTCGATTTGCTTGAGGTAACTGTGTAGCGAGATATGCACCGCTGGTGCTGGCGCGTTCATCAGTTTTGCGCGAGATACCCCGTACTTCTAGTGCGGGGAGGGATAGCGCGGCGCGCAAAGCGTGCCCTTTTATCGCTTCCTGCTAATGAGCAATTTCTATCTCACACTAGGTTTTGTATGTTGTAAGGCATGACTAAACGCGCCTACAAATACCGGTTCTACCCAACAGCTGAACAAGCAGAGCTGCTTGCAAAGACGTTTGGCTGCGTGCGTTTGGTCTATAACACCCTGCTGAGCTGGCGCACCGATGCATTCCATAAGGAGCAGCAGAAAATCGGCTACTCTGCGGCTAGTGCTTACCTGACCGTACTCAAGAAGCAGCCGGAACTGGCATTCCTGAATGAGGTTTCCTGCGTCCCGCTGCAGCAGTCCCTGCGCCACCAGCAGACTGCATTCAAGAACTTTTTTAAAGGACGAGCCAGGTACCCGGCATTCAAGAAAAAGCGAAACCATCAATCGGCTGAATTCACCGCCTCGGCGTTCAACTACCGGGACGGCGAGCTGTTTCTGGCGAAAAGCAGCGAGCCGCTGAATATCCGCTGGAGTCGTGCCCTGCCGTCTGCCCCTTCTACCATAACGGTTTCCAAAGATGCAGCTGGGCGCTACTTCGTCTCGTGCCTGTGTTAATTCGAACCTCAAGCCTTGCCCGTCACGCCGAAAATCATCGGCATCGACATGGGATTGAAAGACCTGTTTGTACCCTCCGAAGGCGAGCCGGTTGCCAATGCTCGCCATACAGCCAAATACGCCTCCCGGCTGGCATTGGCACAACGCCGTCTGAACCGTAAAAAGCTCGGCTCTGCCAATCAGGCCAAGGCCCGTCAGAAGGTTGCGAGGATTCACGCCAGGATCTCCGATTGCCGACTCGACGGCTTGCACAAGCTGTCACGCAGACTAATCAACGAAAACCAAGTGGTCTGTGTCGAAAATCTTGCGGTAAAAAACATGATCAGAAATCCCAGGCTGAGCA
>NZ_VLKY01000048.1 GCF_007830155.1 Pseudomonas duriflava | reverse complement strand
GATCGCGCTATCGTAAGCTGACTACACCGACGTCTCCACCGACAATTGTCCCATCATGCTGCGAATCCTCCCGCTGGCCGATGACCTGATTTTGCCGCAGGCCAAGCAGGAGATCTACTTTCTCAACAGAATCGGCCAGAAGCGGACACTGGGTTAACGAACTATCTCTGTGAAATTTGCATGCTGGCTGGCCAGGCAATCACGAATGAACTTCCCAGGCCAGATGGTTGGCATATCGCATCACCGCCATGAGCCTCCGCGATGGCTTTGACCACAGCGAGCCCTAGGCCGCTGCCACCGCTCTTGCGCGAGCGCGAGGGGTCGCCACGACGAAAGGCCTCAAAGATCTCGCTGGTCAGCGCGCTGTCGATGCCCGGGCCGTCGTCTTCCACGCTCAGTCGGCAGTCTTCCCCGACCTGTTCCAGGCGCACCCGCAGGTTGCCCGGATCGGCATGGCGCAGGGCATTTTCCAGCAGCGCCATGAGTGCCTGGCGGATGCGTAGTGCATCGCACTCCACCAGTAAGTTGGCGTCCAGTTCGTCGTGCAGGTGAAAGCCCTTGGCGCCCAAGGGCGCGGCGAAGGCCTGCAACACGGTGCCCAGCTCATCGGCGAGGCGCACGCTGGCCCGTTGTAGTTCAAGATGGCCGCTGTCCTTGAGGCTCAGTACGCGCAGGTCTTCGATCAAACGGTTGAGTCCCTCCACCTGGCGCAGCAGGCCCTCGAACAGCTCGCTGCTGGGGGTGAACACGCCTTCGGCCAGGCCCTGCAGGCGGCCACGCAGAATGGTCACCGGCGTGCGTAGTTCGTGGGCGATGGCGGCGTTCCAGAATTCGCGCTCGCGGGTCATGCTCTGCAGGCGCTCGGCCATGGCGTTGAAGTCGCGTACCAGTTGCGCAGTCTCGCCCATCGCCTGTTCGTCCAGCGGTGCGCGGGCCGTGAGGTTGCCCTGGGCCACTTCGCGCAAGCTGTGTGCCACCGAGTTCAGCGGGGTGATCAGGCGTCGCGACAGGCGAATGGCGACGAATACCGACATACCCAGTGCGGCGGCGATGGTGCAGCCGACCCAGATCATTTCTACCTGCGAGGGTATCCAGGTTTCGGAGATGCTGTTCGGCATGTAAGCCACGGCGATGGCGTAGAACACGGAGGAGCCGAACACGGCGATGAAGATGATGCCCAGCGCCATCACCGCCAGGGACTGGATGAACTGCCGGCGCAGGCCCGGTGTCGGTTTCATGACTCGACGCCGAAGCGATAGCCCACGCCCCAGACGCTGGCCGGTACGCCCTGGATATCGAGCGCTTCGAGCTTCTTGCGCAGTTTGCTGACATGGCTGTCCACGGTGCGCTCCTGGGTATCGCCTTCGGGCAAACAGTTTTCCAGCAGTTCAGCGCGGCTGAACGCGCGTTTCGGCGCACGCATCAGGCAGGCCAGCAGCTTGAACTCGGTCAGGGTCAGCTCCAGCGTGTGCGGCTGGCCATCACGAAGCACGCTGGCTTCGTGGTTGTCCAGGTCGATCTGGAACGCGCCGACGCGCAGCATCTGCGTGGCGGAGGGCGCGCTGCCCCGTGTGCGCCGCAGCACCGCCTGCACCCGCGCCACCACTTCGGCTGGGTTGAAGGGTTTGACCACGTAGTCGTCGGCGCCCAGGCGCAGCCCCATCAACTTGTCGATGTCCTGGTCGAGCGCGGTAAGCATGATCACCGGCGTGTCACCACGGGAACGGACTTCGCTGAGTACCTTCCAGCCGTCGAGATGAGGCATCTGCACGTCGAGCAACAACAGATCCGGCTTGAGAGCCTGGTGTAGGGTCAATGCCTCGCGGCCATCGGTAGCGTGCTGGGTACGCAGCCCGTTGCGTTGCAGGTAGGCAATAAGGATGTCGGCGATCTCGGCCTCGTCCTCAACGACCAGCACCAGCGGTGAAGCAGGGAAAGCGGGGCTGAGGCGCACGTTGGGATCGGGCATTGGAGACTCGAAGGCGATGGAGCTGGATTTTATCACGCCCTCCATTCTTTCTCCATAAAGCCTCGAATCATTCGCAACAGCTGGGTTCTAGACTGTCGCCTCGATCAGCACCCGGCCGGCATCAGGTCGCCAGGGTGCAGCGTGTAACGAGGAATAGTTTATGGGTAGCAAACAGCGGCATCTGAGCATTCTGCTCGTAGGGTTTGCCGTATTAGGACTGGCAGGTTGCGATTCGGCGCCACAGGAAGCTGAAACACTCGCGCCAGTGCAGGTGTCGGTGCTGACACTGAAGGCGCACGAGCTGTCGGTCAGCGAGGATCTGCCGGCGCGTGTGGGCGCCGTACGCAGCGCGGAGATTCGCGCACAGATCGGTGGCATCGTGCAGCGTCGTCTGTTCGAGCAGGGCGCCGAGATCAAGGCCGGTACCGTGCTGTTCCAGATCAACCCGGCGCCGTTCAAGGCCGAGGTCGACAGTGCCGCCGCTGCTTTGCAGCGCGCCGAGGCAGCCTTGGCGCGGGCGCGTGTGCAGGCCGAGCGCCTGACCCCATTGATGCGCGCCGAAGCGGTAAGCCGTCAGGTGTATGACGATGCCGTGGCGCTGCGCGAGCAGGCCGCCGCCGACGTGGCGCAGGCCCGGGCGATGTTGGCGCGGCGCAAGCTGGATCTGCAGTTCACCAGTGTCGATGCGCCCATTGCCGGGCGCATCGACCAGGCGCTGGTCAGCGAAGGGTCGCTGGTGTCGCCGACCGATGCCACCCCCATGGCACGCATCCAGCAGATCGATCAGGTGTACGTCGACGTGCGCCAGTCCGCCTCGGTGCTGGAGGTGCTGCGTCAGCAGGTCGGATCTGCGACGCCGGAGCTGAGCGTGGAAATCCGTGGTAGCGACGGCATGCCCCTGGGCATGCACGGGCGCATCCTGTTTTCCGGCATCGAGGTGGATGCTGGTACCGGCGACGTGCTGCTGCGCGTGCTGGTGGACAACCCGCATCGCCGTCTGCTGCCCGGTCTTTACGTGCAGGCGCGGATTCCTCGTGCGCATTACCCCGCAGCGCTGAGCGTGCCGCAACAGGCGGTGACCCGCACGGCGGGCCAGGCCAGTGTGTGGGTGGTGGATGCTCAGGGTCAGGCGCAGCCGGTGCCCGTCGAACTCGGTGAGCTGGTGGCGCGCAGTTATCGCGTCGTGTCCGGGCTCAGTGCCGGGCAGCAGGTGGTGATCGAAGGCATCGAGCGCCTGAGCCCGGCTGCCCAGGTTGCCACGCGCCCTTGGCAGCCAGCCGCCACCCGCGAACGACTCAGCGCCGTCGCGCGCTGAGTTTGGAGAGTCCTCATGCCTCAGTTTTTCATCAACCGCCCGGTGTTTGCCTGGGTGATCGCCCTGTTTATCGTGCTCGTCGGCGTCATCGCCATCCCGAAGTTGCCCATCGCCCGCTACCCGTCGGTGGCGCCGCCGTCGGTGACCATATATGCCGCCTATCCGGGCGCCACTCCGCAGACCCTCAACGACTCGGTGGTGAGCCTGGTCGAGCGAGAGCTGTCGGGGGTAAAGAACCTGTTGTACTTCGAGTCCTCGGTCGACACCTCGGGCACCGCGCAGATCACCGCCACCTTCAAGCCGGGCACCGACGCGGAGCTGGCCCAGGTGGACGTGCAGAACCGCATCAAGGCGGTCGAGCCGCGCCTGCCCCAGGCGGTGCGGCAAAGCGGCCTGCAGGTGGAGTCCGCCGCTTCGGGCTTCCTGATGATGATCGGCATGACCTCGCCAAACGGCCAGTTCGATGAGGTCGCGCTGAACGATTATCTGGCGCGCAACATCGTGCAGGAGCTACGCCGCATCAATGGCGTGGGGCGCGTGCAGTTGTTCGGCGCCGAGCAGGCCATGCGCGTCTGGGTCGACCCGAACAAGCTCACCGCCTATGGCCTGAC
>NZ_VLKY01000047.1 GCF_007830155.1 Pseudomonas duriflava | reverse complement strand
GCGCCCTTGTATTCCAGCTGGCGGACCAGTTCACCCCAGCCCGCGTCAGCGATAGCTCTGCTCAGCCTGGGATTTCTGATCATGTTTTTTACCGCAAGATTTTCGACACAGACCACTTGGTTTTCGTTAATCAGTCTGCGTGACAGCTTGTGCAAGCCATCGAGTCGGCAATCAGAGATTTTGGCGTGAATCCGCGCAACCTTCTGGCGAGCCCTGGCACGATTTTTACGGCTCAGACTGCGTTGTGCCAATGCCAGGCGGGAGGCGTATTTAGCGGTATGGCGAGCATTGGCAACCGGCTCGCCTTCGGAGGGTACAAACAGGTCTTTCAAGCCCATGTCGATACCGATCATTTTCGGCGTGACGGGCAAGGCTTGAGGTTCGAATTCACACAGGCACGAGACGAAGTATCGCCCAGCGGCATCCCTGGAAATCGTCACAGTGGACGGTGCGGACGACAGGGCACGACTCCAGCGGATATTCAGAGGCTCGCTGCTTTTCGCCAGAAACAGCTTGCCATCCCGCCCTTCAAAAAAGTTCTTAAATGCACTCTGCTGGTGGCGCAGGCACTGTTGAAGAGGAACGCAGGAAACCTCATTCAGGAACGCCAGTTCCGGCTGTTTCTTGAGAGCGGTCAGGTAGGCACTAGCCGCAGACTAGCCGATTTTCTGCTGTTCCTTATGGAACGCATCGGTTCGCCAGTGAAGCACAGTGTTATAGACCAAACGTATGCAGCCAAACGTCTTTGCAAGCAGCTCTGCTTGTTCAAGCGTTGGGTAGAACCGGTATTTGTAGGCGCGTTTAGTCATGCTTTACAACATACAAAACTTAGTGTGAGATAGAAATTGGTCATTAGCTGGAAGGGATAAAAGGGCACGCCTTGCGCACCGCGCTATTCCTCCCCCACTTGAAGTACGGGGTATCTCGCGCAAAACAGATGAAGGATGGCGCTAGATTCGAGCGTAAAGGATTCAAACCGAACACATAGGCGGCAAGGTTCTTCGACATGTGTTTTGCGTGAGAAGCTGTTTGGCTGCTGAAGCAACCCTGAAAGCAGGCAGCAAACGGAACACCAAGGATCAGTTTCACGGGCAGCCAACATAGCCCGCCCTTAGCGTGTTGCTGTGCTCTTTATAACCTGTTGACCTTTTAAATGGTTGCAAAAGGGCAACAGAGGTAATCGGCCATAGCTATCACCCGCTTGGCTCGTCAAGCCCTGATCTTTTGAGATTTAATTGATGTTGCGTAAAGAAGTAACTCTAGAGCTCATGAGGCTCGACATTATCCATGAGTCGCGCCTATAACGCCTTAAAGGGCCTACCGGATGCCCAGGCTTTGATTTTATTAAGGCTGGGCGCGCTTAATCGATTCTTTTCAAAGAGATCATCCAGGATGCTCCGGTCAATCCCAATCTGAAGGCTGGCTTCTTCCAGGGTTATGCGTTTGGCTAATATCAGCCGCTGAGTGCTTTTGGCTACGGTTCGGGCAGTGATTGAGTTGAGAGGCGCGTTTTCGGCGCGAATGGCTTTTTGCCTTTTGATTTCTCTTTCTTGTCTCTGGGCATCGTTCATAAGGCAAATCTCAGGTATGTCTACTACGTAAACTTTGACCGGCATGCAATGCAAAACATCTAATTATGCTGCTAAGCGGTAAGTGCGACTACAAAGGTTAACGGGTGCAACGACCTTGCTGCCAGTGGTAGACCGCACGCCGGGTCTCTTGACCACGGAAAGCACTGATCCCCGAGCATGGATTAAAGAAGACATGAAGCATACGCAAAACCTTGTTAGCGAGTGGTCGCGTAATGCAGAGCGTGTCATGGCTGACGTCAACAATGCCATGCGTGATCAGGTTGGATTTGATGCTGAGGAGCTGTCCGAACACATGCAAAGGACAGGCGAAAGCATGGACCAAGCCCTAGCAGAATTTCCTTTGATATCGTCTACGACCTATCCTCACTAGAGAAACGGTATATGTCCTGCTCATGATTGTTGGAAGCAATGAGTGAGCAGGATAAGCTCTCTACCTATGGAAAGCAGCCAAAGGGTTTCAGCAGCCTTCTGTGCAGCGAATTAAGCTAAGGAGAGAGTGCTGGCCTTAATACTTACGATATCGTTCAGAAGCGTCTTAACGAGCGTTTTAACGTCTTCGAGCGGCGTGTTGCTTTTCGCGATCCGGTTGATAAGGATGCGGTCAGCCTTCTGCAAAGTTGGAAGGCAACGTTTAGCGGTTTCACGTATTTCTTTGTTCGTGCCATGGATCTGCGCTGAAAGGGAAAGGCAGACCGCTGCGTCAAAAAATCTCAAGTATTTTGTTCCTAGATGGCTTATATCAAGGCGCTAGTATACTTCTTTCCAACGATTTTGACAAATAATCAAAAATATGGTTAGGAATCATAGTCCTTTGTCCGCTCGGTCAACATCAATGGCCTCACCCAGAAGCACTCCCACCTGCCGGTCATTGGCTGCCTGATCAATCTAATCAAGTTACGGGGAGGCAACGCTTTGGCTCGCTTTGACACTACCCGTGAGCAGATCGAAAAGCTTATAGGCGAGGTACAGACGGCTCAAAGCAACATTGCCGAGCGCAATGCCTCCCTGAGCAGCATGTATTTGAGTAATGTCTGGACAATGCCTAGGCAAAGAAGCCTATTTATCAGCACATGGATCAGGCGCTCTTAGTATTCCCAGTCTGGAACCTTCAGAACAAGAAATCCGATTGATCGGAGTCGACACGGCTGCTGTTTCTGTACGGGTCCAGATTAGTGGTAAATATGCCGGTCAACCTGCTGACGGAGATTTCCGCTTCACGCGCATCTGGAAAAGACGCTCAGACAGTCAGTGGCAGGTTGCGGTAGCTCATGCTGGCATTATCGTCTAAGAGTGCTCAGAAGCTTACACAATAGTGCGGCTAGGCTCGAATTATTCCATCATTATCGTAAGCTCTGCTTTGCCAGAATAAGGGTGGAGCAATGCGCATAGGTTACGCGTCAGACGCGTTCAGTATGTTATTAATCCAAGTGTCCTAACCAGAAGTTAAATTCACCAAAAATTCGAGAGGTTGCATGGATAGCACCAAACTTTTGGCATTATCCGGAAGCTTGAGAAAAGAGTCGTATAACTCGGCAGCGATTGAAGCCCTGACTCTGTTATCTCCTGAAAATATTGAGGTACATATATACAAGGATTTGGGTAATCTACCATTGTTCAATCCTGACCTTGACGGTGAGGCTGTTCCCGCCGTCAGCAAGCTAAAAATGGCAATACGCGAGGCTCATGGTTTGATAATTGCCAGTCCAGAATACGCGTATGGCATCAGTGGCGTGTTGAAAAATGCTCTGGACTGGCTGGTCTCTGGCGAAGAGTTCGTTTCTTTACCTGTCGCACTCATAAATACTTCTCCCAGAGCTTCTCATGCCCAAGCTGCATTAAGAGAAGTCGTAACGACGATGTCGGGAATAGTCGTGGAAAATGCCTGTGTTTCCATACCACTTCTTGGCAGTGGTCTAGCATCGGACGGTATAGTCGAAGATATCAAGATGGCGGAGCAACTTTCACGAGGACTGTCTGAGCTCTGTGCGGCAATTCGAGCGATAGAACTTCACAAAGCAATGCACGCGACAAGCGTGTGATTGCAACGTTAGGTCCCACATGACTCTTAACCAACACATAGCTGCAATTGAGGCTTGGATCGGTGTGCCGCTTGCTCATCAATACCGGGCTTTGCTCGCTAGCCACGGTGGCCAGTTCGTTGGAGAACTGGTGCGGTTCTATACGGCAGACGAAATCATTGAGCGCAACGATTGCTACGAGGTGCAGCTGTACTGTCCTGGATACCTGGCCATTGGAGACGATAGCGGCGGGCGGGCCGTCGTCATCAGTCTCCAGTTATCATCCCCAGTCGTTTTCGTCGTAGACCACGGCAGCATGACCCCGGATGACTTTGATTTTGTGGCTGAAAGCCTTCTGGATTGGGTCAGTAAAGGCTGTCCACTGTGAGCGGGGCGGGGCCTAACTATTCGTCCAAGCCGACGCCGCTTCGCGGCGCGGCTTAACTCAGGTGTTAGATGCTTATACCTATGAATACTTACTCTGCCCATTGCCTAGCTTGAATGATCGAACGCCTGCCTTCCGACGAGCCGGTTCCACTCGGCACTCAAGGTTATGCCCATTACACCACGCAGCGTGATCATTGGTTGGGCTGGCTAGATCCAAACAGAAAAGCAGTGAAGTATGCGAGGAGCAGCGGCCCTGGCCGGGATGCGAGATATGCTTACAACCACATAATGGAGCCCAAAATGCTGCTGTGGCTAATCTCTGCTGCTGGTTTCCCTAATAGCGAACTTGAAAAGGCTAGAGAAGAAGCACAAGAAAAGAAAGCGTTCGCGAGCAAGTGTGCTGCTATTAGGCGGGTTGTATCGTGGGAAAGAATGGCAACAGCGCTAACTGCAGGCCCAAACCACGATACCTAACAATGGTATATGGACTCTCCCCACAAGCAGTGAGGATAGCTTTTTCGATCCTGTCGTCAGCGCGGTTGCATTCGTATATCCGGCCTTTTCTGGGTACTGCCCTGGCCATTCTGTAGTTCGCGCAGCAGGGGCCAAGCGTTCAAGCGATCACAAAGATCATCATTGTTATCGACCTTGCTCTGCTGCAGGACTCGCCTGTTCCGACAGTCTCGCTTCTCACCACAACCACTAGAAACTCACTTCATTGTTAACCCCGCCGTCAGGCGGGCTTTATGCTGTGCCAGT
>NZ_VLKY01000046.1 GCF_007830155.1 Pseudomonas duriflava | reverse complement strand
CACCCGCCGAGATCCCCATGAAGCAGATGACCTTCGCCGAGGCCGAGTACGCTGTTAAACGCAAGCAGACGCGTAAGGAGCTTTTCCTGATCGAGATGGATCAGGTGGTGCCGTGGAAGGGCTTGATCAACCTGATCGAACCTCATTACCCCAAGGGTGTAGGCGGCCGCCCGGCGTATCCGTTGATGGTGATGCTGCGTGTGCATCTGATAGCTCTTTCTATCTATGACACAAGCTCTACCAGTGTAGTGGTCGACTAAACCCGGACACCCATTTAGGGCGAGAATGCTCGCTGTGAGAGTGCTGTCTGATGACCAAGCGACGTTGTACGTTTACGCCTGAGTTCAAGCGAGAGGTAGCGAGCCTGGTACTTGATCAGGCTACAGCCATATCGAAGCAGCCCGTTTACTTAGATTAGTGGAGTCGGCCTTGCGCCGATGGTAAACCAGTCCAACAGGAGCGAAACGGTATTACCGGACCAGCAAAGCACTGACGCCCGGACAGCAGAAGATTCAGGAGTTGGAAGCCCGTATCAATCGTCTAGAGCGGGAAAAATCGATTTCAAAAAAGGCCACCTCACTCTTGATGGCCGAGGAGCACGAGCGCTCGCGTCAGTCGATCAACTTCGCTCTGAGAGGCCTGTTGATCTGTTGTGTTCGGTATTTGAAGTCACTCGGTCTTGTTATTATACGCACTGCCGCAAGCGGCGATGTCCGGACGCTAAGCGGCTGGTTCTGCGTGGCAGGATGAGCAAGTTGTTTACCTAGAACCGCAGCGCTACGGGCAGCCGGAGCATCATGTTCATGATGCGTGAAGACGGGATCGAGATTGGACGATTCAAGGTACGAAAGCTGATCAGCAAGGAGCCCGGCTCACATGCCTACAAAAAGGCGACAATGGAGCGGCCAGATATCCTGAACGTATTAGATCGGGAGTTTGCCCTGTCAGCACCGGATCAGGTCTGGTGCAAGGATATCACGTATGTCTGGACTCAAGGTCGTTAGCATTATGTGGCGGCAGTGATTGATCTATTTGCCCGCCGTATAGTGGGTTGGGCGTTTTCATCGAAGCCCTAATGCTGATTTGGTCATCAACGCGTTGGATGCAGCTTACGAGCTACGAGGACGGCCAGAGGGTGTGTTGTTTCACAGCAACCAGGATAGCCAGTATGGCACAGCTGCAGTTTTCGCCAATGTCTGTGTCGCTACCGCTTTCAACAGAGCATGAGTCAGCGCGGGAACTGTCATAACAACGCCCCCGAGGGACGCTTGTTTCGTAGCATGAAAACGGAATGGGTGCCAAGCGTGGGTTTACATGAGCGCTGCGCTGGCACAGCAAGATATCGGTCGGTATCTGATGCAACGATACAACTGGCAACGTCCGCATCAGTTCAACAAGGGGCTACCGCCTGCGGTGGCCGAAAAACTTAATACAGTGTCCGGGATTAGTTGACCACTACATAACACGGCCTGCCAAGGTTTCTCGAAGTACTCAAGCGTGAACGTGTGGCCCCGTCCTATGGACATGTGATGATGCGCAAGCAGACCTGTTTGCTAAATCGAACGATTCCATAACCCACGAATGCGTCGTAGAGTCATCCGACAAGATCAGAAGTTTTCACCGCCTTCAAAACCGTCCGTAGAAATGGGGTAGAACCCCTTCTTTCCGGGACCTAACACAAAGAGCGGAGCGGCAAGCATGCTGCCCCGCTATGGCGTCAGTCTTTTGCCTGAGCCGCTCTCAATGTTGCCATGTCAATAACGAAGCGGTATTTCACATCGCCTTTGATCATGCGCTCGTAGGCCTCGTTGATGTGTTGGATATCCAACATTTCTATATCGCAGGTAATCCCATGCTCGGCACAGAAATCGAGCACTTCCTGGGTCTCTGCCATGCCGCCGATCAGAGAGCCGGCAATGACGCGGCGCTTCATGACCAAGTTGCCGGCATGTAGTGCAGGCTCGATGGGTTCGATCAAACCGACCAGAATATGCACGCCATCAAAGCGTAAGGTTTCCAGATAGGGGTTCAGATCGTGCTGTACTGGGATGGTGTCTAGTAGAAAGTCGAAACGGCCGGCTGCTGCTTTCATTTGCACCTCGTCGGTTGAGACGATTACATGATCTGCACCCTGGCGCTTGGCTTCTTCCAACTTAGATAAGGAGCGAGTAAATACAGTGACTTCTGCACCCATGGCCTTGGCAAACTTGATGCCCATATGGCCCAGGCCACCCATACCCAATACGCCTACCTTATCGCCTGCTTTCACACCGTAGTGCTTGAGCGGAGAGTAAGTAGTAATACCTGCGCAAAGAATCGGCGCAGCAGAGGCTGGGTCAAGCTTCTCAGGCACGCTTACAACGAAGCGCTCGCTGACTACGATACTGTTGGAATAACCGCCCATGGTAATAGTGCCATCTACGCGGTCTGGCGTAGCATAGGTCATGGTTGGGCCTTCCAGGCAGTACTGTTCAAGGTCGGAATGGCACGCATCGCAATGACGGCAGGAGTCTACCATGCAGCCTACACCAACCAGATCGCCTATCTTGTGACGACTGACATCGGAGCCAACAGCGGTCACCTGGCCAACGATCTCATGGCCGGGCATCAGCGGGTAAACAGCAATGCCCCACTCGTTACGGGCTTGGTGGATATCAGAGTGGCAAACGCCGCAATACAAGATTTCAATGGCCACATCATCCGCACGTGGCGCACGACGTTCGAAGGCATGAGGCACGAGAGGGGTGGTTGCTGAAAGAGCGGCATAGCCAAATGCTTTGGTCATGTAAAACCTCACACTTAAAGATGTGCATTAAGAAACCTGCTGCCAAGTCATAAAGCAGTACATTGATATCAAAGTGATATAAGAAAGTGCAGCAGGCGCGATGAAAAAGGGAGAAAGGTATTGTGAGGGTTTACTCGCAGCCGGTCATGACGATTCCTCCGGCTCTCATGCCTATTCCTCCAAGATTAAATGGTTTTAGATTGTCTCCTGGCTTATTCTTTCGAACATTGAACTGCCTGTTCCTCCTGATGATGAAATATCGATGCAACTGACCCGTCACGTTGATGCCAACGCCACCCTAGTATCTCTGCTCAAGCCACTTGCCACTCGCGACGGATTGTTGCCAACCGCTATGGAGCAGGTTCACGTGGTGTCGGCCCAATGCGCAGTGTCCCGCTCTCCGCAGATTTACGAGCCAAGCCTCATGGTCATCGCCCAAGGCAGCAAGCTTGCTTATTTAGGCGAGCGAAGATTGGAATACGGAGCAGGGCACTATCTTGTTCAGGCAATGCCCGTACCGTTTGAATGCGAGACCTTCGCCAGTTCGGAGACGCCCCTTTTAGGCGTATCGATAGGTATTGATCGGACCTTACTCGGAGAGCTGGTACTGGCAATGGGAGCTTCTTTCGAGCTAGACGTAAGACCACAGATGCCAGAATCAATGGCTTCATCCCTGCTCGACCATACCATGCGCGAGGCTGTGGTAAGACTCTTGAGTTGCCTGCACGATCCGTTGGAGCGGCAGATCTTGGGGCGGGCACGGCTGCGTGAAGTCCTGTTTGCTGCGTTGCGAGGTCCTCAGGGCGGCGCACTACGCGCCTTGGTGGAGCAGCGCAGTCAGTTTGCACGGATTGCCGCCGCGCTGATGTATCTGCATACGCATTATGACGAACCATTGAATGTCGAAGTACTGGCCCGTTGCGCCAGCATGGGGACTTCAGCATTTTATGAGCATTTCAAACGCAGCACCCTAGTCTCGCCAGTGCAGTATTTAAAGCGCTTACGTCTACTCAAGGCCCAGCAGCTGTTGGTCACTGATCGACACAGTGTTGCACAGGTGGCGTTACAGGTTGGTTACCAGAGTGCATCCCAGTTCAGCAGAGAGTACAAGCGTTATTTCAATCGCAGTCCCGCAGCCGAACGTAGTGAACATCACACCGCTGAGGTGTAATGCCGTTCAGGTTAAGGCTTGGTGGGCAGGATGGAAGGGATTGGTTAGCCTGTGCTCAATACCGTGCCGGTAACAGACCCTATCGAAAGGATAGGCCCGGCAGCTTTCTGTACCACTCTTCTTGGCAAATTGAATTCCGTTGTTGGTAAGTACTGTATGCACCTTGTAAGGTAACTTACTAAGCGTAGCCTCTAGAAAGCTAACCGATTCTTGCACATTATTTGCTCATGCAGTTCTTTATAAGCGGCATGCAATAAAGGATATGGAAAACGTCTCTGAAATAATGTCGCAGCTATTACAATACTCTGATGTAACGTCTTCCCTAGAGATAGCGATTCGCAAGGTCTGCGCGGTGATTTGTACCCATGGCGGCGTGATTATGGAATTTACCAGCGAGCAAGAAGCGCTTCTGAAAGCAGCCCAGTGGAATGGGCTGTGCCTGCGTCTAGCATCCTAGCCATGAGAAGAGCCTAAGCAAACACTAATATGGCTTAAATAATAGCCAAAGATCATTCATGGCTGAGTATGTCCCATACCCTTTGAGCGAATACATTGATAGAAAAGGGCTTAGTGATAATGCCTATGCCATTGCCCGAATACTCATCCAGACAGCCCTCAGCATAGCCAGTTGCAAACAGCACGCGTAATCCAGGGCGATATTGACGTGCCAGTTGAGCCAGCTGACGTCCATCCATTCCCGGTAGTGCTATATCTGTAATGAGAAGGTCGATATGTTGCGAGCTTTCTAGTAAGGGCAATGCTGATAGAGCATCCTGAGCATCGAGTACGGCATAACCCAGCTCAGTTAATACTTCAACTATAAGCGTACGGATTACAGCTTCATCTTCGATCACCAGAATTTTCTGGCCAGCGCCTTGTGGCATCTGTAGAGAAGACTCAGCTAAGGACTCTTCATACGCCCCTTCAAAACGAGGTAGGTACAAGAGAACGCTTGTTCCATGCCCGGGTTCGGACAAGATGCGAATATGCCCCTTCGTCTGTTTGACATAGCCATACACCATGGAAAGCCCTAGGCCTGTTCCCTGCCCGATAGGTTTAGTCGTAAAAAATGGC
>NZ_VLKY01000045.1 GCF_007830155.1 Pseudomonas duriflava | reverse complement strand
CCTGGCTGGGTTCGATCCAGGGCCTGGATCTGGCTTTTCTCATCAATACACAGCACCAGAGCCTTATCCGGTGGGTTCAGGTATAGCCCAACGATGTCATGAACTTTATCGACGAATGCCGGATCGGTTGAGAGTTTGAACGTCTGCTCAAGGTGAGGCTTAAGGCCAAAGGCTCGCCAGATACGTTGCACACTGGTCATGGAAATATCGGCAGCCTTGCTCATGCGGCGCGAACTCCAGTGGCTGGCATCCTCAGGCTTGGTTTGCCGGACCCGATCAACAACCTCCTGAACCTTCGCGTCACTGATACTGCGGGGTCGCCCAGACCTAGGCTCATCATTAAGCCCCTCAAGTCCCCATTGCGAGAAGCGAAGACGCCACCGCGATACGGTCTGAGCAGTAATACCCAGGCGCCTGGCAATCGATGAGCCGGGTTCACCGCTAGCGCAAGAAAAGATGATTTCAGCGCGTAGTTTTAAATCCGCGGGGCCTTTACGCTGAGCCCTACGACGGCTGAGCTCGGCATGTTCTTGCCTGGTTAGTGTGATCTGTACAGCAGGACTGCCTGTTCTCATCGCATGCCTCCTCGAGTCAGTTTTGAGTACTCACTCTGCAGACCATACTTATGTTTGGTAGTTGTGATTCACCACACTAGAGGACTTCAGTAATCGGGTAAGTGAAGACTCAAAGGCTAAGGCTGAAAAAATCCTGAACGCATCACTTGCAGCCTCTAAAGAAGCAATGCAACGCACAATGGAAGAGGGAGCAGAAAAAGCCGGCCAATCTATTCAAGAGCAAATAGAGAAGGCTGCACAAAGTTTCTCTAGTCAACTTCAAGCCAGCCGGAACCTGACTTACATAAGTATTATGGCCTCGGTAGGCGCATTGATAGCGTCGGCTATTATTTTATTCTCACGCTAATAAAACCCCCGATATACCGGGGGGGGTTCTCTTTACGGATTACATCGCAAACCTTGCCTTTGCCCTCGTCCCTGCCCTTGCTGCTGCCTCTTTTCTTCCATTTCTTTCTTACGCAAGTGGGCCTGATGCCTTCTTTGAGCCTCTTGATACTCATCGAAATCAGCCGCTAGCTCGGGTTCTTTTGCTCGCAGTTTTCGCGTAGCCAATTCATCAACCTTAGGCCCATGAACAGACATACCATCCTTTATCTCGCGCACTGTTTCTAGCCGAGCCTGCAAGCTCTGAATCCTGGCCTGCTGCTGATTCTGCTGAGCCTGCCAAGCTGCTTTTTCCCCTAGCATAGAAAAGATACCCGGCTGGTTAGATCTAGTCTGTTGAAGGCGAGCCTGTTGCTGCTCAAGCAACCCCTCAAGCTTGTCTTCAAGACGTTCAACTTGGTTATGCTTTTCCTCAACGTATGTTTCTAACGCAGCCCCGTAACTCTGAACAACTGAAGACTGACCACCTGGAGCATTCTCCAAGAGTACCTGCTGTTCACGCTCTAGCGTTTCAGCTTCACCTGAAAGCTTCTCTCCAGAGCCTCTCAGATTGTCCGATTGCGAAGGGCCTTGCGACGCTTCATTTCCTCGATTCCCCAAGAGCAATCCCGCTTCATTTCTTGCCGTAGCGATTCGAGTTCGCATGACGTCAACACTCGCGGCTGACTTGAGGTGGCCTGCTTCGCCTTGGGTGACTTTATCGATTCCAAAACCAAATTCCTCTTTCCAAAATTCATTCATTTCAGGACCGTGTTTACGGTCAATTGCAGCAAGCATTTTTGGCTTTACTACAAGCTCTATGGCTCCCACATGGGCCGTCATTACTGTTGCGGCTAAGACTTTGCCGCCTCTATTTTCAACATAGCCACGTAACGATGCCAAGGTTCCGCCAGTCGTGCACGTGTCGTCTAAAATCAGATAGGGTTGGTCCTTTTTAACATTCCCTGTAAACGTGGGGTTAAATGCCAAACGATGACCTGATCCAGAATTTGTCCGACTTACTTTTTCACGTTGGAATATATCAGTATCAACATCCAGCCCTAGCCGATCCGCTAGGACGACTGCAAAAGCCAAAGGAATCTTATTATTTCCCGCTTCTTCAACAGCCATAACCGGCAATAAAAGAGACTTGGAATCACCTATGGTTTCCTTGATTTTTGAAACTGTATCGTCAGTTAGTAGCTTTTCAACCAGATCTATTGCTGCTGACATATCGCCTTTTTTTGCAGCCATATATTCCGGTTCATTCTTCAACGAACCAAGATCGCCATTGCGTATGACTGCCGGGAAATCTCCCCACGCCGCCCTTTCCGCCTTGATTGAATCACTCAAACCAGCCTCCGAACTTTAGCCGCTAAAATCCTTCTAGCGCGACAGTCCTCGGCTTTGCTGTTGACTTGCAGCCTCGGTTACTGCCCTGCCTCTCTCACTGTAAGATATTTTTACAGTGCTTCCTGCAAAAGGGAGTATATCGAAATCAGACGGCTTATGTTTAACTAAATAAGAGCCAGCCTTCTGATAAATAGCTCCTTTATCGGAATGCACTATTTGTCCTTCGTGTGACTTCTTTTTGTCTGCCTCTGAAGCCGAATGTAAGTTGTAAACTCCAGGCTTTACACCGTTTGCCTTCCCAACCATGTCATTCTTCTCATCAGGCGTCCCCCACGAAGTCTGAACAACTCTTTGGCCGTTCATAACTACTAGGCGCTCTTTCATTACCACTCCACAAGCAAGCGTCATTAAAAGTTTAGCTTACAGCAGTATTGGATTGGGTAAATAGAAGTAAAGAGTAGTCACAAAAATTAATAGCTTATATTGACAATAAAACTGTATGTCTATACAGAACCCCTACCTCTAGCTAGCCTTTACCCTCAGTTTCCTTCCAGATCTGGATCAGGTTTAACGCCAAGAGAAGAGCCAATTTCACTTAAATATAAGCAATAATGCTTAATGAAAAAGCCGCTGGAGAAGCGGCTTTGATAGGCAATATTTAGCAGCTAAATCGCACAGCCAGCTAACGCTAGTCATTTGATATCTCCCATAAGGGGAGACGGGACACTAAGGCCCCGTTTCACTCAACCTTCTATCAACTGAAGAAGAACTACATCGCATAGAGGCACTTCTATCTCTTTGCCCGACTCAAGAAATTTGATCCAGCCATTACCTTCTTGAGAAGGTCGCTTATCCATCATAAGACGCGCCTTATCTTCACCATAGCTCACTTGAATAACCGCCTTCTTGAATTTAGTAGGATCATTTTCAGTCGGTTTCTTGGGCTTGCTAGCTACCTCTTCCTCTTCGCCGTCTTCATCCTCTCCAAATTTTTCGCGGTCAGTTTGCTTATCAAATACATCGATAGTGTCAGGATCACGAGAATCATAACCAGCATCCTCATCGCCTCCCTTTTTAGAATCAATGTACTCACGCAACGTCTTAACTGTGCTTCGCGTTACATCCTGAGTATCGTCTTCAAGTAGATCAACAACGTCTTCAGGACTCTCCTTGAAAGCCTTAACTAGCTCATTGATCACAGTTACGTCATTAACGCGACCCTTAGCAAACGCTTCTGCAATAGGATCAGGTAGATCAAGCAAAGCCGCATGTTGAGATACCCAAGCGGCAGACTTCCCCAGCCGCTTAGAAATCTCATTCTTTTTTAGGCCAGCATTCATTTCACGGGCGATATAGTCTGCAATTTCACGCGCCGTCAATTCGTTTCGCTGAAGGTTTTCAATAACCTGATCTGAGTGGGTGTAATCATTATCAATAAATGCTGGGATTTCTTTATTCCCAGCTAGCCCATTAGCTCTCCAGCGGCGCTCACCATGATTGATTAGGTAGCGCCCTGGTATATTAGGATTTTCCCTAACCGATATAGGCGACTTGACGCCGCGTGGTCGGCCCGACTCATTAATAGCTGAAATCGATTCTGCCAGTTCTTTTAGACTTTCTTTTGAAAAGCCAGGGTTGCCCGGCTTACGCGGCTGATCTGGATCTGGGTCAATCAGATCTTGGGGAATTAGAATCGGACCTTGATTAGCGCTCTTTGCCACTGGAGCATGTAGTAGACTAGACAGATCGTCCAAATCCATACCATTAGTCATCACGCAATCTCCATCCTTTCAAATACATACTGGCAATACTCGCGCACTTCTTGTCGTGCTTTACGTGCAGCCGTTTTTCTAATTTTCCAAACAGGCTTACGCTCCCCAAGTGCCTCAGCAATGCTGTTACGGTCGTCTACTTTGAGAGGCATTACAAACTGTGGGTAAGCTTTCTGTAGCTGCTCTAGGTTCGTCTTATCACGTGGCTTGCGTAGGTCTACGAGATTGGGAAGCATTCCGAGAAATTGTACATCTGGATACTCTTTCCGTAGGTTCAAAATAACTGCGATCATTTTCTTCATGCCCTCCATTGAGTAACGCTCAAGCTCAATAGGAGAAACAACAAAGTCGCTCGCTGCAATTGCCGCCACCATTGCTTTGCCAAGCGTCGGAGGCGTATCAATCAAGCAAACATCAAAGAATTCGTTGAGCGCCTTAATATTGGAACGTAGAGCTTCAATAGCCCCTTGTGTGGTTACGCCCTGCTCCAGGTTAGCTAACTTCCCGTCACCTTCAATAAGAGTAATACCTGAATTATCACGCTCGGAAAAAAACGCTTTTACAACCTCAGCGGTATCATTGAAGAGTCGGCTGGCTACATAACCTGATTTATGATTATCGAGGGTATAACTGGCATTGGCCTGAGGATCCAGATCAACGACCAGAACTTTCAAGCCACGTTCTGAAAAATCAAACGCCAAGTGACAAGTGCTAAAGGTCTTACCCTGGCCGCCCTTCTGAATAGCTGTTACGAGAGTTTTCATTTGTGACTTGCTTATTGCATTTACCCCGTTGTCTTTGCCAGCGCATTATGCGCTTGTGCTGCCCATTTCTTGACTGTGTAGGCCTTGGCTTTCGGAAGAACTACTGTGACTCGCTCGTACCCCTCGGGCAAATGAGCTTGCTTTGCCACTGCTGAGCGTGACCAAACCCGATTTACCGTTTGAGATACAGCTCCTCGCGTCAGCCCCAGCTCCTTTACAAACTCCGCTTGGGGTTTGCCATGCACTAGAACTTGTCTGGCTACTTCTAAATTCTGCTCCGACATGTCCAAGCCTTTTATCGCCTCTAGAAACTGTTGTTCGGTGAGTAATTTCTTCACTTATTCCACCTATCGTCCTTGCTCCGCGATCAGGCTTCGAACTGGCAGTTAACGCTGCCAACCAATGAATTCAGTTTAGCTAAACTAAAGAGAGTAGGTCAAGGACTTTAGCCGCTAAAGTCCTTATCAAGACAAAAAAAAGCCTGGCAGTGCCAGGCTTAATTTACAGAAGACGATCGCTCAATAACTTAACTAGACAGCGATTAGATTGCGAATTCGGCAAAGCCTTGAAACGATCATAAATTTCAAACCAAAAAGAGAGGCAGCAATCACACATAAAGTCAGGCCTGCCGTATCTAGGGATGGTCTGAAGTAGCCCTATATTTCCCGCCGACTTCAGCCCCGCCGATTTGGAAAGCGGCGAATCCATCAAAAATGATTGGATCGTCTGCTCATGTCGGTGTTTCTGGTCGCCGCGACAGCCTCCTCGGGGCAATTCCTCACCTTACAGGCGCACCTCTCCTGCATTCGTTAGCAAATGTCGGCGAGCCATCCACAGGTTCGACAAGGCGAACAGCGTGGTCAGCTGAGCGGTGTTTTTCATCAGGCCACGAAAGCGTACTTTCACGTAACCAAAC
>NZ_VLKY01000044.1 GCF_007830155.1 Pseudomonas duriflava | reverse complement strand
TTGTCGGCCCAGACCAGTACCGTATGAACCCCTGCTGGCGGGGTAAAGCCTTCAAGCAGTGTTGCATTAACCGTGCTCCAGGTAGCAATACCTGTCGCGCGGTACGCCGAGAGCGCTGTTTCCAGCCCATCGGCAACGCCCAGTACACCCTCCACTGGCGTACCCATCTGGATCGCCGCGCCTCTGATCGATTTCCCCTCGGGGACCGGCATCATCTTGCGCGGACTCTCCACATCGGCCTTGCCACCCGTACTGCTCAGGTAGGTTCGGTGAAGGGTCAGGATCTCACCCCTGTTATCTACAATGGCGCAGACCAGCGCTGGAAACTTTCCTATCTCAGCGATGGTTTCCCGCTCTTCCCCGGTCTTCATATCCACTTCCGTCACGGTATCCCAGTACGGGAACGCCGGATGGAAGCGTACGCAGTCATTGTCCAGCCAGTCAGCGCCACCTCGCGGCAACACCTTGCACGCCTGCAAATACAACCGTGCAGGTTCAGCCAGGGCTGATGTCAATGGCAGCGACTCACGCCAGTGGCGCTCAACGTTCAGGCTCTTGCGATCTGACGTCGATGCGGACACCGGCTTGCTCCTGACCAGTGCAAGCCTGGGTTTTTCCGGTTCGATAATGATGGCTGGCATAGCCGGTGCAGCTTTCACAGTTTCAGGCTCTGGGTCATGCTCAATGACTTCGTACTCAACGCTCTCTGGCAGATAGGCAGGTGGTTCATCCTCTGGAGAGGATTCCTCAGTGCCTTCCTGTTTTGCCTTGAGTGCTTCGGCGCGCGCCTTCAGATCAATGGAACCACGACGACCGGGTTTAACCAGTCGAGCCCACTCATCATTGCTCGCATCCTTTACAGCCGCTTCACGAACCACCGTAGTTTCCTGTACGGCCTGTGAAGCGTTGTTGTCCTCGACTGCGCTTTCCCGCGGACGAGACTCGGCAGGACGAGGACGATTTTCAGACGTCTCACGACGTTGATACCGTGGGGGTTCAGGATCAACCCTCAGGAACTCGGCAACCTCAACAAGCGCTTCTGGAAAATCTATTCCCTTCACAAAGCACAGCAGGGAAAGACCATCACCAAACGCACCGCAGCTGTGAGTCGCAACGCCCTGAACTGGTCGCGGAGATCGCACAGCACACAGCTGAAACCTTGATCCGTGTATACGCTGAGCCCAATCCGCAAATTGCGATGATTGAAATCGCTCTATTTCACCGGCAAGCAGATCCCGCCGTTTGCTCACCTGCTCCAGGTGCTTGTGCGACGCCCTTGCCAGAATCGGTCGTAGGCGCTCCGATGAATGCACCTGATCCCGATTGTATCAACGCTGCTGGTTGCCTCTTCTGCGTCAATCATCGGGATATTGAAAGCGAAGATCACGTCTGGTCTCTGAGTAGTTTGCGCGTGCTCAAGAGCTTGGAGCTAACTAGATATCGTCCAGCTTCCACGGGTAGATCTGACGAGGCTGACCATCCAGCGATGCTTGCGGTCGAGCGTCTGAGTGCGAAGCTGCGGTTTTTTCAAGAAAGTAGCGAGGTGCGTCGGCTTTGGGTTGAAGAGGCACTGGCTCGCATAGCTGAGGAAAATTATCACCCAGCTTGGGACGGATTTATTCGGCTTGCGGAAGTTACAGCGGGGCCTTCCTTATGAATATCCTCACGACGTTAGGGCTTTCTATCGAGTCGCCTCTCGCCGCTCCTGGGGCGCCTAATTATCGTCCTGAGAGCTGGCCTCCGCCACCTGATTGGCCGGTCGTAATTGATGCACAGGGCAAAGTAGTAAGCCGTTGGGGCGATCCAGTTTGGAGGCTTGACCCATGGGCTAAGAAGGCGCTGACGCTAAATTTTGGGGATGGCCCAGCTACAAAAGTCGCGGCGCCAATTAGCTCGGCGAACGCTAATCTGCTTCGTATCATCACAGGCTGGTGGCTATACGGGCCGTATGGCGCCCGCGGCTATCGATCGTTGAAGACGCGTTTCGATCAGATGCGGCGGCTGTTTGTTCTTTGTGAAGAGGCAAGAATACTGGCCAGCGAATTAAGCCAATTTCCACGCGTATGCGAGCAAATTCCTGCCTTTCTTCATGCCTCAAGAAAGACTGAGTTTCTGTCGTTAATGCATGAACTATACGCGTCTCGCAGCGCCGTAGGGTTTACGTTGCTGGATTCGGGCTCGCTAACCCGTCTCGCTGCGCTGTTTCCAACTCACCAAACAGCTCAAACACCGTACATTCCTCCGCGTATTTGGCACTACCAAGTTACCAGGCTGCGAGAGTGTCTTGATGACTTCCTATCCCATCAACAACAAGTTGAAGCTTGTTACCGGTTCAGCATTGGGGCTTACGAACATAATCAGAGAGTTTCAAAAAGAGTGGCGTGCGCAAACGCACCGCCTTTTTGCGGCCATAAGATGCAGTTATTAGGCGCTAAAACGGGGCTTCGTTTTCTCGGAGCGTTTGCAGATACCGCGAAACGCTTCGGCATCTTTGAGCTACTTGAACGTTGGGTGGGGCGCAGTGGTGCCTTGCAAGTAAGAGCCCTAACTAGTTATCTGAAACTGGTCAACCGCGCCGGTTTAGCTTACATCCTTAACTTCAGTCTCATGCGGGTCGAGGAAGCTTGGAATCTTCGAGCCGGATGCCTTGACGTCGAGCACGACAAAAATTTCGGCGACATTTTTTTGTTACGTGGGCAGACGACGAAAACGCAGGCTGATAGCGACGCCCATTGGGTCACATCCCCATCTGTAGAGGTCGCCGTGAGGGCGATGGAGGTAATTTCTCTATTTCGCTCGTTATACGCACCTCCCGAAGCAGCGAGCGGTCTCGCGGGGCGTTTTTTGACCTCGTTTTCTTACGAGCCGTGGGCCCCATCGAGCAAGAAAAATGATCACTCACTGAGACCGGCTATTCCACCATATGCCGACCTTTTGAGCCAGTACGGCAAGCTGTTTGACTTGGAGCATTTGCGTATCACGAGTGAGGATTTGAAATTAGCCCGGCTAGCTACCCCTACACTGCCGGAGGAGTATCAAGTGGGCGCTATATGGCCGTTGGCATGGCATCAGTTGCGTAGAACTGGTGCAGTAAACATGCAAGCTTCCGGGCTCGTAAGCGATGCCTCGCTTCAGTACCAGCTCAAGCACGTCACCCGAGCGATGAGCCTTTACTACGGACAAAATCACTCGCAGATGCGTCTAGAGGAAAAGGCTCATACGCTGTACGTTCGCACGATGTACGAGACGCTTGGTAGAGAGTTACAGCAGCTTACGAGTGAGCGTTTTGTCAGTCCCCATGGAGATAAACGAAAGGCTGAGATCGTTCGGCTGATCTCGCCAGAGGATGCAAAAAAGATGATCGGTTTGGCAAAGAAGGGTTCGGTCGCATGTCGCCAGATCCTTCTAGGCGTTTGTTCGAGTCGCGAGCCTTGTCCGTACGGAGGAATCGACAATATTGCTCATTGTGGGGGCGGTGATTCAGAGGGCGAAAAACCTTGCCCTGATGTGCTGTATGACTCAGAACGATTGAGCGCGGTAGAGAATCTTGAGCATGTACTCAAAGAGCGGTTTGATACTGCTCAGGATGGAAGTCCACTAATGGAATCTTTGATGGCTCAACAGCGAAGCGTAGAAAGCTTCCGCCGTGTCGTAGGGAGCGCAAATGGACGTTGAACTCCCTGCTCGCCGCAGCGCGGCCGATCAATATCGTGATGCTTTTGAGCGCCTGAAACTCAATAAGCCGGAGCTTCTACCGAAGGGGACACCGGTCACTCAGAACAACGTGGCCAAAGAGGCCGGGAGCGATCCGTCGGCGCTTAAGAAATCGCGTTTCCCGAGCCTCATTGCAGAGATAAAGACTTACGTCGAACAACATGCGGAGGAGCTACCTCGTTCGTTGAACCAGGTAAATTATCTTGCCCGTCAGAAACGCCGCGCCTTGCGAGATCGGATTGAGCAGGTTGCCCGACAGCGCGACCAGCTAGCAAGTTTATTGAGCGAGGCGGATGCGAAAATCATAGAGCTGTATGACCGCATTGCTGAGCTTGAACAGCAGTTACCTGCGTCCAACATACTGTCGTTGGATCCACGCGGGCCCAGAAAGCTTTGAGATGGCAGTCGTGGGTGTACACGATCCGCAACTAGCCGCAAGGCTAGGAGCGATGCTCAATAAACGTGTTGTGAGGCTAGCCTCAACAAGCGTCTGCTTTGGCTGAAAGCTGGCGCTGGAAAACGCTAGCTATGGCGTCGAAGGCTGGTAGTTAGGGCTGATAGCAATCGACTTCATCGTTCTGAATTCGAACCGGAGAAGTGATCAATATGAAAGCTGAGATGAATGAATTGGAGCTGCGGCCTCGGGTACCCGTTGTATGCATCCCCGCTGTCGATGCACTTACACGCGGTGGTGCCGATTAACGCCTTGTTGTACCCGGCGATCTCGGTACCACTATTTTTGTATCACCAATCAGTAAGCAATGGAAACTCTGATGGGCCTTGCTAAGCACGCATGGATGGTAAGAGATGGAAAGGGGCTACTCCCTAGTGGATGATGCGTATGCGCGCGCGGGCTGCTATCAGGAGGCGGGGGTCAAGAAACTCATCAAGCGGAACAGCGTGCTTGGTAAGTGCAGCTATTGTGGGAGAAAGAAAAAGGTTTGCCCTCTAAACGATGTGACTGAGCACATCGCTGGTTGCATTCGGCTTGAGTGGGGTGACCCGAGTAACAAAGGTTTACCTTGGGAAAGCCGGGAGGACGGCTGGCAATTTGGCAATGTTTACGACACGTGGGATCTTCTACATGATCTGGAGCTGGTCTGTGAATCAGAGAAGCTGACTGACGACATAATCGGAGCGTTCCATCAATCCGAATGGTGTAGAGTTAATCCTTACTCGCTCAGCTCTGACAGAACTCTGCTGTATGGTTGGAAAAATTTTTCAAGTTCATCACTCATATCGCTCGATCTTCTTGCGTTCGTGGCGAGAGCACACGTATTGAGGTGTCTTTGCGATTCGCCGCGCAACATCGCGCGCCGCTTCATGGACGCTGCGTGCGATTTTTCTAAACGACGTGTTCGGGCAGCAGCGCTCTTTCATTGAGCATTTAGCACAGTCGGTTTGCCGGGATCGAAAGATGATGGTGTTGGCTTTCGTGACATGTGAGCGCTGGTTTTGAAGGCCCGCCACTCGCTACGCAACGCGTGTCCGGTGGGGCAACGATATTCCTGCGCCTCTTCATTCCATTGAAATTCGCTGATCGAGAGGCTGTCGTTCTTGCGCTCGGTTTTGTCCCAAACCGGCACATGTGGCTCGATGTCTTTGTCGTCGACCATCCATGCTAGCATCGGTGCGGTTCCATAAGCGGTATCGCCGATGAGCCGATCCGGCTTGACGTCAAACTGATCTTCGACCCGCTCGATTATGGTCTTGGTACTCTCGACCTCGGCGGTTCGATGCGCTGGCGTCGGCTCCGCATCCATGATTACTCCGTGCTCGACATCAATCAGGTAGTTCGTCGAGTAAGCGAAAAACGCCGGGCCTCCTGGCGCTGCGGTCCAACGCGAAATTGGATCAGTCAGCGACAGGCGCTTAGGCAGTGCTTCGGCCAAAGCCTTTTCATCCAGCACTTCAAGGTACTCACGCACGGCGCGAGTACTCAGCGAAGGATCACCCCGGTTGAGCTCTTCGTTGCCGGGTACGCCTCGCTGCCGACTGGCATCCGCCCTGATGACGCTGGCGTCCACAGCAAAACCTTCGCCCTTGACCAGACCTGCGTCCATGCAGCGACGCAGCACCTCATTGAACAGCTAGCGAAAAAGCGAGCTGTCACGAAAACGACCGTGGCGGTTCTTGGAAAACGTAGAGTGATTGGGGACTTCGTCTTCAAGACTCAAATCGGGATCAATCGATGGACGCCCGATTGGGCTATAAAAATCGGCGAGATAATGGCGCAGATCGCTTAGATCGAGGCATCGATCAATGCTGCGCAGGAGGTGATTGGCTGGGATGTGATCTTCAATGTTGAACGAGTAAAACAGTCTCTCTTGTCCGCTCGACAATTGTCCCATCATGCTGCGAATCCTCCCGCTGGCCGATGACCTGATTTTGCAGCAGGCCAAGCAGGAGATCTACTTTCTCAACAGAATCG
>NZ_VLKY01000043.1 GCF_007830155.1 Pseudomonas duriflava | reverse complement strand
GGCCAGCATCTTTGGGCCAATCTCACTTGCAGCCAGGGTATCCAAAAAGGCGCAGACGTTCTCACCGCCTGCTTGTTGTGCGGTGATACGCGGCAGATCTCTACCTATTTGGGTTCGTTTGTCTGCTGCACTTGCTCAAGTGCCTGGGTAGCTTTCTCAGCGGCCTGGTTAGCCGCCTGACTGGATGTTTGCGCGGCATTGGCTGCTGTTGTTGCAGCCTGCCCTGTCGTTCGGGCCAGATTCACAAGCGCCTGGTTGTAGGCGTCTCGGATAGTGGTCAGCTCGGTATTCATACGCTGATTCGCGCCGTACATGGCAATGTGATAGCCAATGATCATTCCACTCAGCACCAAGATGGCACCGATGAACCAGATCTCAACGCGTCTCCACCACTGCTTGGCCCTGGTCACCACTGTATCGCCGTTCATGGCCACTCCGTTGCAAGGCCTGACGCAATTGCGCCACCTCTGACGTTAATTGAGTAATGTGGCTTTCCTGCAAATCCAGTTGCGACTTCATAGCCTTCATCGTTCCGGTGAGTTCCCCCACCGTCTTGTACATCTCGTTCCGTTCCTTGGTGACAACCTCCAGGCGCTCGCTAAGCTTTTCGTTCTCAGCTAAAGCCCGTTCAAGCATGTCCTTCTCGGCACGGTCATTAGCAACCGATGCCCCTGTGCTGGACATGTATTTACGTAGCCAGTTAAGCCCCCAAGCCAGGCCTAAACCTCCAGCTGTGAGCCACCCGGCAGGGTTTCCGCCGGTCAAGTCATTTGGGTCCATTGATCACCTCTCTGGCGTGTTGAGGCGATGCCTTATGACTTGACGCCAGTCGTGGAAAGCCCGCCTTGGCGGATGAAAGAAAAGGTGGCCAGTTCGTCGGCCAGCGCTCTACGTCTCGCGACGTTGATAGTTCCGGCTTCTCAAGGCAGCTAATCCCGATGGGGTGCGCGCTTGGACTGCAGGGAATTTGGGCATAAAAAAGCCCCGCATTTGGCGAGGCTCTTAATCAGAAATCCTTCTTGCTAGCAGAGCACGGGTTTAACCCAGCAGCTGCTCTGGATAGCTGCTATGTAGCGATTGCCCTACTTCAGCAGCTGCTTTAACAATTGCTCGACGCGTATTACTACAGGAGGCGCTGGAATCTTCTGGAGTAACAAATCTTAAATAGAAATCAACGCTATTAAACATACCCAGTTTCACAGCTAACCGGAAAGCATCCCCATCATCTTCAAGAGGATTCCACACCCTTAGTCCAAAGCCCGGGGTGTCCACCCACAGGTTACTCTCAGACCGCGACTTGATTTCGAGATTGGCTGCTAGAGCTGCAAATTCTAGAAGTTCAAAATCTTTCATGCTGCTTCCTTAATAGATTGGTAATTGAACCAGCCAACGCATCCATGCCAATCAAGATGCGCCGATATAGCGTCGGTTAGTTAAAAACAAATCCTATTAAGCAAGCTCCATACCATCATTTGAATAGCAGCCATGCAGACGAATTAGCATTTTTTTGAACGTTAATTACAAATTACTGGGGGATATCTCCAAGGCAGTACCTTCGGCCAGCTAGTGCTAAGCGCTCCCGGCCAGCTGCTTGAAGAGCGCGTCACTGACGACATCGTTCGATTCACATGGATCCCGTCAGAAGCCAAGCCATGTAATCCGGCCCCTTATTTCTAAGCAAGGAGCACGCTAATGGACAAGAACATTATCCCCCTCGTTAAGCAGATTCCCGGCACTGCAATGATGATTAGCAGCGCAGGCCAGTTCACTGCCTTTGTGACCTATCACGGTCATGTTCAGTGGTTGTCCGTGGACGTTCATCAGGCCCGCGCTTCGCAGTTCATGGAAGGCGAGCCAACGCCAATAGTGTGAACGGATGAAATATGGCTGGACATGGATAAGGATCCGGTCGGGCATCTGGAAGCCATGGTGGATCGCTTGGGCGAGTTCTTATGTGATAAGGAGATGGCAGCATGAGCATTCAAGAAGTCGTAGGCCGCACCGAGGCGGATTGCTTTCGTATCGCTGTAAAGAAAGGCATCAGCAAGTATCCACGCAAGGTCCGCCGTCAGCGTACGGAAGCAGGCTGGATCTGGGTTCATCGCTATATAACAAGTCAATCAGCCTAATCGACTAGTAATCAGCTATTTAAGGTTTAAGTGCTACATCTTGGATTCGCTGGGGAGTTCTGAACCATCCCCTAATCAGTGTTTGCACTGGCCGCTCAAAAGCTACATGGCCTGCATAGCTAAGCGGTATCAGAATCAGCATAAAAAGCACTAAGGCCCAAGGGCTGTAGAACACATCCTTTGTTAAGTCTAACTTCTGAGCCAAGAGCGCAAACACGATCTGTAGAGGGAAATGAAGGAGATAGGATGAATAGCTTATATCGCCTACAAAGCCAAACGGCCTAAGAAAGCTTGGGTACATACACCCTACTGCTGCTAAACAAACAATAGCTGAGGGGAAAATAACCCCTGTTAGGAAAAAGTAACTGTTTAGCCCAATGGTAATTGCTATCAGAGATGCCAGCGCAAAGACCACTACACTTGCTGCAGTAGTTACTAAGGCTCCTTTCCACTCTCGCACAGTGTGGAATAAAACAAAGGCAAAGGCGCCTGAAAAAAAGCTATAGAAGCCGCTGCCAAGCTTGTAATTATCTGGATAGATGAACCATCCGAAAAGGATAAGCGCTGGGACAGCTAAGTATCTAAAAGAACCCAGCAGGCAAATGATAAAGAAAACGCCGTATAGCATGAACTCTACAGACACTGACCATATCGGCGCATTGAAGGACCATCCCTTCTCTACCCCCCAAGCTGGCATGAGCAACAGGTTCAACAGCGCATGGTAAGCGTCGTTAGCCTGGTAAATAAAGAAACTGCTATTTGACTGCACATAGACCATCTGCAACAAGGCAACCAGCCCAAATGTAGCTAAATGAAGAGGATAAAGCCTACTTATCCTGTCTATAAGGAATGCCTTAACCGATATCTCACGGCTAGCAATTGCCTTGGAAAACAACCAAAAGAACACAAAACCTGAAATGCAGAAGAACAGCTCAACTGCAATATTCCCACGCTGATAAGCAAACGGAATCAGATCATAAAAAGGCTGGTCACTCACCCTGAAATCTTTGGGGTGGTCAGCCTCATAAAAAAAATGCTGCCAATGCCAGAAAACAACTACCAAAGCAGCTATGCCGCGCAAGACATCTAGCGAGTAGATCCGCTTTGGATAAGCAAGGTTTCCCGGTTTCATCTTTGCCCTAGTCTTTTTCAAATTCCGCGAATACTACCGGAAGTAGACTTGTTCGGGCTCTTCCCTCCCTTCTTAACTTTAACCATATGCGATTTTTATCGTCGCACTGTAAAAGTCTCTACTCATGAAAATGTCAGAGAACATCGCCGAACTGGCGAAGGCGTTGGCTGCTGCCCAGGCGGAAATCGAGAACGCCGCGAAAGGAAGCGTGAACCCTCATTTCAAGAATCGGTACGCTGATCTGGCCGAGATTCTGAACACCTCCCGCCCCGTACTGAGCAAGCACGGCCTGTCTATCTATCGTACAGATGCCAGGGTTCGAAGACGGCAAGGTCAGCGTTGAGACTGTCTTGATGCATGAGTCAGGACAATGGATAGCCAATACCCTACTTGGCCCATGTTCAAAGCTTGACCCTCAAGGCGTAGGTAGTGCGATCACGTATTACCGTAGGTATTCATTAGCTGCTTTCGCTGGCATAGCCCAGGAAGATGATGACGGCAGCGCTGCTAGCGGCAAAGGGCACCCCACGGCGCTTCAGTACATCAGCCAAGCCCAGCTAAACAGGCTTAATGCTGCCCTGAACGCCTGTAGCCCCAAGGTTCAAGAGAAGTTTGAATCTGACCATCCCAACATGACCAAGATCACTACAGATGTTTATGACGGCATCGTGGCGAGCCTTGAGGCAGCGGCCAAGAAGTATCAAGAACGCACCCAGCCAGCATAAGGAGGACATATGCCAGCTCGCGGAAGTACACATTATAAGTCGAAGCTCACCGAAGACGATGTTCGCTCTATCCGTGAGCTATACGAGTGGCGACAGGCTGAGATTGACCGGATCAACTCAGTTGCCAGCCTTAGAGCATTGGCTGAGAAGTTCGATGTAACCCCTAAGGGTATCGAACGGATCGTTTACGACCAGACATGGCGGCACGTTTAGGAGGAATCATGGCCAGTAAGCACGCTATCAAGCGTATGTATCAGTGCTCTGGATGCGATGAAGTCCATGAGTACGAAAGCGAGGCAGAAATCTGCTGCGCTCCTGCAGTCCTTGATGTGTACGTATGCCCAATCTGTGATGAAACACATGAGACTGAAGATGAGGCAAGAGAATGTTGCCCTGACCAGTCGGCAACATGTCCCTCCTGTCTCCGTGAGCATATGGGAAACCACCTAGCCATTCTTGCCATCAAGGTTGCAGGCCACTGCCCAACGTGCAATCCATTTTATCCGCTAGAGCATCAGCTTCAGATACAAGACCTTGCCTGGGAAATGACAGGTAAGTCTAGGAATCTCAACGACTGATCAGGGCGCTACGGCGCTTTTTTATCGCCCAGTAGTAGGAGGCGAACATGCAAACCGGCAACAAATCCCTACCTGAATCTGCCCGCCATGCGAAACGTGGCCCCAAGGCTCGAAGCGGACTTGGCCAGCAAGAGCTAGTGCTTGCTTACGAACTACGGCTGAAGGCTGCTCCTGGAAGAATATTGCACTCGGCCTTGGCTTTGATGCTGATCGACTCTGCTGGCTGATCTGCCATTACGAGCTTAACGGCATTGCAGCGAGGCTACGAGCATGACCTGCCAGCACTCCTGGCTATTCGCAAGCGCCTGCACTATCCGCTGCACTCATTGCGGCATCATAGCAAGACGCCAGCTCACCCGATCAGAGCGATTCGAGCACAAGCAAGGCCGCTGGCTACGACTGATCTCAACGGCTGATCGAGCCGCCTAGGTAATCCCCATGAAATCCCGCAGTACCGGACGTGTAGACCGCTGGCTACATGTGCCTTCCGGTGAGATTTACCAGATCACGATTGAAGACAAGAAAGCTGATGCCGTTGAGCTGGCTCCGGTTAATGGAGGCCGGTGTATGCATCAGGCAGGACCTACGTTTAGGAATAGATCGATATGGAGACCTGTATGAGCGATAAGGAAGAGTTCGAGGCTTGGTGGACACTGCATAGCGCGATGATGTCAGTCATGCACAGTATTGATCTTGGGGAAGCTGAAAAGCAGTTTGCCTTACTCGCTTGGCAAGCCTCCCGCGCTGCACTGGTAGTTGAGCTGCCTAAGTTTCCAATCCCAAGGCGTGGCTCATATTCCAAAGCGAAATTGGGTTGGATAGAAGCCTACCGCTCTTGTCGTCAATCAATCGAAGCCGCGGGCATACAGGTGAGGCCATAAAAACCCTCATCCTCTGGCTAACCTTCCTCGGCCTCTTCCTTCTCCTACTCCCATGGCAGCGTATCTATCCTGCGCGTGTTACACGTTAAGCGAGCTTATCCCTGCTACCTGCATTGTGCTGGCAGCGGTCTCATGGCTGATGTTAAGGAGTGAAAAAAGAAGTAATAAAATTTGGTGTAAGTGTACCTCTCATAGAGGGGAGGGCTAGCGTCACGACTCGGAATAACAGGGTATGTTTAGTAGCATCGTACTACCTCAAAAGCAGAACTAACAAAGAAGCAGTCACATTATCTATTGAGCAATGCATCTTAAGGCACATTGCTCAAATAATTCTCCCTGACAGAGCTTATAGAAATTACTTCTGCTTTAGGTAGGCTCTCTAATACCCGATCGGCACGATCTCTCAGGCGGAGGCATTTACTACAAGTAACTTTTTTGCCATTCAAATGTAGTTCTTATGCTTCCTCCATTAGGAAGATTTTGAAAGCAAATACTGAAATTCCCACTCCGCTGGGCGCGGAAGTGCATCTTTTGCTCAGCCATATGCACTCCAATATGCATAACTACGGAACTAGTATCAAATCGCTACGATAGTTTTAAGTTTATGGACTTGCCCCTATCAAACCGGACACCACAACCCCGTTAAGTTGATGTTGTAGCCAACCGCCTGAACTCCCGAGGTGAGCGGTACTTCAGCGCGCTGTGCGGATGCTCTTCGTTGTAGTGTTCGAAAGCAATCGCCAGGTTGCGTAGCGCTGTCTGGCGATCTGGACGTGGCATATGGGCGATGTAATCGCGCTTCATT
>NZ_VLKY01000042.1 GCF_007830155.1 Pseudomonas duriflava | reverse complement strand
AGTACCGCTCACCTCGGGAGTTCAGGCGGTTGGCTACAACATCAACTTAACGGGATTGTGGTGTCCGGTTTGATAGGGGCAAGTCCAATGACATATCGATGTCAATCACGTGTGGCCTGGGCTTCACTCTAGTAGCCTCTGTAGGGCTGACTTCAAACTGCCCAAATGGCGCTCCATCGGCGCATTCTTCCAGCAGCTCCTTGGCTGCTCGTGCTCTGCTTTAGGTTAGGCGAAATCAGCCTGAGCAGAGCGCGACGCTGCTGTAGTGGCTGTCCTAGCCCGAATATAACATCACCTTATTTGGCCAGCCATGCTCCTCACAAGCTAATTAAAACCTTGCCGGTTAAATAGCATTCGGTGCAGTCGACACTGTCCGCCCCTACAGTTCGTCTGGAAAAAAGACCGGAAGGGGAAGCTTATCGGTTTCAGCTGACTATTACACTATAAGGCAACGTTGTTGATTGAGCTTGCCATCGGCCTATATTTCACTATCACTACGCTAAATGTTTTTCATATATCGGGCGCGATGCTTAGCCTACGAAAGATTATGGCTTCCCTGAAAAATGGCACGCTGCAGAAAACGAGTGCGTGTATGAAGAGACGGGCAGCAATAGATTTGATAGCCTTTGCATTAAACATTGCGCTCTTGAGCGCTTTACGCAAGCCAGCGTAAACGTGGGACATCTCTATCCCTTTGTTATTTCGGACAAAATATCGAATTACTCCTTATTCATTCAGGTCGAAATGCCTATTTTGGGTTCTCTGCTGCTGTGCAGTATCTTGCTCTTCGCAGCGGCCAACTTTTGGTACCTCTGTCACCTCTTTGGGGCTAATGCTTTAACTGGTACATGACTATTTTGGGTTCAGTATGGCAGCGGCATGTTTGATCAATGTGCTTTCTCTGCTTATGTTTGTATATGCCTTGCCATTGGCGCCCTTGGTAGACTTGTCGTTAGCGACTGGAGCATGCGCTGCTGATTGATAGTATGGATTTGATTGACGCGGGATACTTGGTTCGTTTCACGGCCCGCATGGGGGGCTATGGCTAGGAACGTTGCTAATAAGCAGTGGGATTGCACAGCCAATGTATTAATTGTGCCGCCTACTTTCTGAGATATTCAGCGCTTTGCGTCAGACTTTACACGGCGGAGATTACATTGTTAGCTACTTGGACAAGGGGGTTCTAGTAGGCTCTGCGCCTACGCATCACTAGCTTATCTTGCTCTGCGAGGAATACCCGAGCATCCCAATCAGCTTTTGAAGCACGACTGGGTTGATGTCCGCTTTCAAATTTCGGGAAACCATTATACGAGTTTTTAACTTGTCGCTCGAGCGCTCTAGTTTTCTTAAGGCAAGAATTATTGTTTATGTAAGCGAGGGTATAGCATCTGTATTAATGGCAGGAAGTGGCAGCAACCCATATTGCTCGCGGCGAGCTCGTTCCTATTCTGGAAAAAGTTTGTTGTCGAACGCTTGAGGATCACTGCTTTTTGGCCAGAAAGCCACCAAGGAAATTCAATGTGAAAGTATTTTTGCTTTTTAAGTAGGAACTTTCTTGGTTCCGAACCACGGGCTATCAGCTTTTCGAACTAAATTAAATGAAAAATAATAGACATATCTGGCAAACCTCACGTTTTAAAATTGAACTCACTCAACCCAAGATCATGGGCATAGTAAATGTCACACCTGACTCTTTTTCCGATGGGGGAAAGCATCACAATACTCACAAAGCCTTGGCGCATTGTGAAACATTGATCAATCAAGGTGCGGATATACTTGATATTGGCGGTGAATCGACAAGACCGGGTAGCCCAACTGTAGCACTGGATGAAGAATTAGCCCGCGTAGTTCCTGTCGTACGAGAGGCTGTTAAGCTCGGAGTACCTATATCTGTCGATACTTATAAGAGCGACGTTATGAAGGCAGTACTTGACTTAGGTGCTGACATTATCAATGACATCTGGGCGTTACGCCAACCCGGTGCATCTGATGTCATAGCTGCACATCCTACTTGTGGCGTCTGCCTCATGCACATGCACCGTGACCCGCAAACCATGCAAACTGAGCCGATGACTGGGGACGTACTGAGCCAGATTAAGGACTTCCTGGCAGATGTAGCGTCAAAGTTGTGTGCACGTGGTGTCATGCAGGAACGTATTGTGCTTGATGCAGGACCTGGCTTTGGTAAGACGATAGAGCAAAACTTTATGCTGCTAGCCTGCCAAAAGGACTTATTAGAGCTAGGTTACCCTTGGCTGGCTGCTTGGTCTCGCAAATCATCATTAGGTGCGATTACTGGCCAACCTGTAGAGCTACGAATGCTAGCGAGTGTAAGTGCTGCTTTGATAGCGGTCGAACGAGGAGCTCGTATAGTGAGAGTACATGATGTGGCTGAAACAGCAGAGGCATTAAAAATATGGAAGGCTGGAACCCAGAATAAAGTTACCCTATAAAGATCCTCTTACTTGAATTTATCATTACTCAACCTACTTCAGGAAGTTTCGCTTTGACTGACATAAGTCACATGGCGTGCGCCGCTCACTCGGGGTGAGCTCCGGTCAATACCGAGAAAACGGACTGTAAATAAGAGATTGTGAGTTCATCGAATAGGGTGTCGCCCATGATTGGGACCTGAATACGGCCCGGAATATCGTCAGTCTCGCGGAGAGGCATCGCCGTCGAGAGCCAATCCTTTCGGGCTGGTGATGGGCCCCAAAAAGGAGGGATTGAAGCGGATAAGGCCTGTCTGAGTTATGTGGCCTTGACGTGAACTATTGACCGCTTGGTAATGACCTATTACGACCCTTCTGATTATACTCGACGTATCCAAAATTCTATCACTGGAGTACAGCGGGCTCTTGCAATCTAGACTTTGTCTGAAAAACATTAGATTTCCAGTGTGAATTATCTAAGTTGTCCCCTTGACGTAACTTTACGTGACTACAAGAAGCTTATAATGGACGCCGAAGGGTAACTAGACTTTCCAGAAAAACTCCCATACTCAGGTTTTCAGATCTAGCAAGTTTGAACGCGCCATAGCACAGGCTCGCTTTTAAAATTGTTCTTTCTGATCAATTTTTTAGATGGAACGAACCCCCCTCTTTCTTTTTCTGACAAGAATCAGAAACTGAAGCATGGTTATCTTATGCAGAGGCGTTACTTCATCCTTGCCAGTACTGCCTTCTTGGCTAGCGCCCCATTGATGCAAGACGCGTGGGCTGCTACGACTGATGACTTATCCCTGTCTAGTACTCGTACTGGCAATAAGCCTCCCCAAGTTAAAAGTTTTGAAGTAAAGGGCGTCTCGATTGGAAAAGGTGTGCCAAAGATCATTGTGCCTATTACTGCCAAGACGCCCAATGAAGCTCTTGAAAAGGCCAAAAGCCTGGCTCAGCTTAAAGAAGTGGACATGATCGAGTTTCGCATCGACCATCAGCAGGGTGCTTTGGATAAAAGTGCAATGACAGACTTAACCTGTCAGCTTACCGATACTCTCGAGGATAAACCCTTACTTGCTACTTTTCGAACCAAAGCAGAGGGTGGCGAGAAAGCAATAAGTAATCGAGATTACGCTGCGCTCAATAGAGCTCTGTTGGACGAAGGTGCCATTGACCTTATTGATATAGAAATGATGCGTGATGAAGCGCTCGTTCGGGACCTTGTGCAAAAGGCACATGACAAAAATGTTATTGTTATAATATCCAATCATAACCTGCATGACACGCCACCCTCCGCGGAGTTGATTCGCCGCCTGCGTCGCCAGCAGGCGCTAGGCGCTGATATCCTGAAAATGGCAGTTATGCCGAAAGATAACAGTGATACCTTGCGACTGATGAATGCTACATGGGAAATGTATTCACGTTATGCTGAGCGACCCTTATTAACAATGGCGATGTCAGAGGAGGGTGTCTTGTCGCGTCTCTCAGGCGAGCTTACCGGTTCGGCGCTTACCTATGGCAAAAGCGGCGTTGGGTCGGCCTCAGGCCAGCTAGAAGCAAAAGATTTGCACACAGTGCTAAACATCATCCATTCGGCTAATGGAGCCTAGCTAAAATTGTTTGGGCAACTAGAAAGCCCCCTTTCTTTTCATCAAACGACAATGGGCGGCTTACTTTGTCTTTGGAAGTGCATACGCAATGACGTAATCGTCGCGATCAGGTGACTGATGGGCGCCACAACCACGCACGCCATCCGAGCAGAACTACAGCGATCGCAGGATTCGATCGCGACGCTAAGCAAGCGCTATAACTTAAACCCCAAGACCGTGATCTAGTGGCGTAAGCGTGATTCAGTAGAGGGCCAGCCCATAGGGCCTTGAGATCCGCATTCGACCTCTCTGACCCTAGCTAAGAAGGCCGCGGCTATCGCGTTCCGGCAGAAGACGCTGCTGCCGCTTGATGATGGCCTGCATGCCCTTTAGCGCTTCATACCCAGGCTTTCGCGCTTCAGCCTGCATCGCCTCTACCAGCGACACGGCATCAGCATTCTGCCGCGTTCGGCTGAGCCAATACGTGAGAAGACCTTCAAACGCTATCCGCTGGCTATCTATATATCGATATCACCGAGGTGCATACCGCAGAAGGACGAGCCTATCTCTTCGTGGCGATTGAGCGCACCTCAAAGTTTGTCTATGCCGAGTTACATGAGCAGATGATGCGCAAGAATGCGGTCAGCTTTCTGGAAGCCACGCTTAAAACGTTACCTTATAAGGCGCATACGGCACTGATCGACAATGGCATTCAGTTTGCCAAGAAGATTGGTTCAGAAAGCTACTGGGCCCATCCTTTCGATAGGGTCTGCCATCAGCAAGGCATCGAGCACCGGCTAACCAAGCCCTTCCATCCCTGGACCAATGACCAGGTCGAGCGTATGAACCGGACGATTAAACAGGCCACTACCAAGGCCTTTCACTGTGCCTCGCTTAAACAGCTGCAGGATCTATAAAGGATTATCTTTGGGCGTATAACAGCGCTCGTCCCTTGCGCTCATTGAAAGGACAAACGCCGATTGGCTTTATCCTCGGGCAATGGCTCAAACAACCACAGCTCTTTTTAACCGACCCAAACCCTTTCTTTCTGGGACCAGACACCTAGATTATTTCAAGATGGCAATCAGCTACTATCAGAGCATTTACCTATTCGGGGCCTCTTGTATCGGCCGCACGGCTTTTGCTACCATTCTTAGCAGACATTATACCTTTCAGGTATTTTGCGTAAGCGTTAACGTCAACCAACGCAGATTCGGGAGAGACTCTTTCCCTCTTGCCGTGCGTGGTTTTATGACGTCATCCTCTGCGGGCATCCGTGCCAACTCTCGTGTATTTCCACTCTCGTTGTTAGTCGGCATCTTGCTGATTGCCGCGAACCTTCGCGCACCCATTACGTCGCTGGGTCCGGTGTTATCCGAACTGCAATCAGCATTCGGGCTAAGCCAAACCCAATCTGGTCTATTAAATGCTTTGCCACTGCTAATCTTTGCTATTGCTTCGCCCTTTGTGCCTCGTCTGAGCCGAAGCATAGGCCTTGAGCGCGCTCTTTTTTTAGCTTTATGGCTAATTATGGGCGGGTGCATCTTTCGCTCAAGCGGCTTTTTTAGCGCTTTATGGTTGGGTACAGGGCTAATAGGTAGTGGTATCGCAGTAGCAAACGTATTGGTGGTCCCTATAGTGAAGCGAGACTTTCCTCATCATACAGCCCTGTGCGTTGGACTTTATGCTGCGACTATGGCGATGCTAGCAGCCGTAGCCAGCGGAATTTCAGCCCCCCTATCAACTCTGACCACCCTCAGCTGGAAGTTTTCCTTGGGTATCTGGTGTGCTTTGGCCCTATCAGCACTAATCGCCTGGTGGCCACATAGTAAGCGAGACGATACGCACGTAGTCGAGTCCCTCATCCTGAACAGTAAACGCCCCTCCCTTTGGCGAAGTGCGGTTGCCTGGCAGGTTTCAATGTTTATGGCTTTGCAAACGCTTGTGTTCTATACATTGATTGACTGGTTTCCAAGTATGGTCAGCGAAGTTGGTATCAGTCCCACACAGGCTGGCGCTTGCCTATTCGCCTATCAGGCCGTTGCCGTCGTAGCAAACTTGATAACCTCTGTTGTCATTAAGCGCTTTAACGATCAGTGCATCCTCGGCTTTATATGTTCGTTAGCCATTATTGTTGGGATATTAGGGCTTATACTCAACCCAGCGCGGGCTATATGGTGGCTAATATTCGCGGGGATTGGAGCGGGCATGTCAATGGTGACCTGTTTAACCTTGTTTGGATTACGTAGTCGCGATCATCATGAGACCAGCGCTTTATCTGGCATGGCCCAATGCGTTGGGTACGGCCTGGGAGCTATGGGGCCGTTTCTTGCCGGTTGGATGCATGATATCAGTGGCGGATGGCGTGCGCCCCTGTTGGCATTGCTAGTGGTAGCATTGGCGCAAATGGTCTTTGCTACACTTGCCGGCCGCAAGCGCTACGTCTAGATCAGATAGGCTGGTATTTATAGGCGTTTCTTTTGACCAGTAAACCTATTTCTCCTTAAGCTTTTTATTCATGCTTTAAAGCTGTATGGCTGTTACATTCGATAGCTGCATTTAGTCGCAGCACGAGTCAGTATTAAGTTTTATATGGGTAAAATTGTAAGATTCAATTGGCCAGCTTCAACTTAGTCCTTAACAATGTTTCTACACCTTTTTAAATACCTACTGACACAGTCTGTTTTGTAACCTTTGTCATCCGGCTCTGGGTATTTACTGGTTTTGGCTATCAACTTATTTAGCCAGGTCATTCATGTTAGTTCGAGTTAAGCATGAAGCTTGACCTGCCCCCAGTTTTAGTACCGCTGCCTATTTAGTAGGCCCTGGGGTTGATATTAATATTTC
>NZ_VLKY01000041.1 GCF_007830155.1 Pseudomonas duriflava | reverse complement strand
TGTCTGTCTTTGTTGGTAGTCATAAACACGACCGTTTGCCTATCCCTTATGGTAAGGGGAAAACGATGTCCGGTGTTTCAGGGGGCTTGTTCACGCGCTTCTATTGGCCTTCTATTCTGCAACTGCTTGCTCAATGGCTGTGGTTTGGTTTGTCTATCAACAGTACGCTTGAAGTAGTTTATGGTCCTTCTTTCGGACTTTGATGTTGATTTCTGCTTGTCGCAGTCAGGCTGAACGTGAACAAAACACCCATACAGTTCAAGGAACCAATCATGCGTAAGTTCATAAAGCGTCATGGGATCCTTCCGATCGTAGGCGTAATATTCCTCTCTGCTCTAGTTGTTTTTGTACAAATTTATGGGGAGCGTTTGGACCCATTTGATGGCAAAACATGGAGTGATTTCGACAGTAACAAATCGACCCATAATGCTGCCGATAAGTAGCGCTACGGTATTCACCTGGACCGGTATCACCCCTAAGTTTGTACAAACCCGCTAGGGCAGGCTATGAAGTACTGGCTATCGAGGTAGATAACTGATCGGGAAGAACGGACGATGGCCGTGATGTTCTATGGAGAGGGTGAGCACCCTACAGGATTCATGGGCTACAGGGTGGCGACCACGCTGATTGAAGAATCCGAGTTTCGACAGCGCTACTTTGGCCTATCGGACTAAAGTCCTGCTCAGGCGCATAGCCTGGCTGAATCGCTCGAAAGGAAATGGCGTACCGAGGCCGAGGCGATCAAGCGCGCCAAAGGCCTGCGTCATGGCTGTCCCAAGGGGGGCCGGGTGTACTGGCCATGGGATTCCGGGCGGCATTCAAGGTTGGGCGGGGTCGCAAGGATCACTATGGAACCTACATAACTCCCTGTTTTGTTGTTGCCAATCCCGGGTATGGCAAAGGCGAAAAACGATTTCTAACGTCGGTATATGGTTTCGACGGTGCCTTTGCGGCAGCAGCAGACCACTACTGCAAGGTGTACAACCTGAACGACCAGGAGCTAGAGCTCGTCCTTGCAAAAAAGCCCAGTCGGGACCTTTTTGTACATACGCTACGGTTGGGACTACTCAAGCGCGGCCATATTATCACGGCGGCCGAGGTGGCTAGACAGCTTGAGGCTCTATAGGTATGAGCCATGATGCTCTTCCTGTACGCATCTAACTGTACCAAATTCAGGATGGTTAATATTTGGCGCCAACATCCATGTCATGCGCCTGCCTTTAGGGTTCGAATTAGTTTTCGTCAAGTATTGCCGGCCTAACAGGACTGGACACAGCCTTAAGTCATTCCGCTATGTGTGCCCTAAAGCCTGTTACACCTGGCGCAATGCCGGTGCGGAGCGTTAATGCAGGAATGTCATAGTCACCGCCATTCTGTGAGCGGAACTGGATAGGTGCTGTATGGAACAGGTTATCAAGACGCTCACCAAGACCAGTGCAAATCGCGGCATATCGGTCATCGTCCACTCGGCTGGTCCGGTAGACTACAAAAGGTGGTAGTACATCAAAACCAGGGTAATACAGCACACCATGCTGTATTGGAAAGAGCACATCCTCGATCGATCCGTTGATGCCACGTGGACTGTAATGTGAGTCCCAGCCTCCAGCAGTAACTACTAGCATTGCACGCTTACCTGCAAGAGTACCTTCACCGTAGCGATCTCCCCACCGGCTATCCGAATGCTCGCCAACGCCATAGGCAAAGCCGTAAGCATAGACACGGTCTACCCAGCCCTTAAGAATCGCCGGCATGCTAAACCACCAGAGCGGGAACTGAAGAATTACCGCGTCAGCCCATAGCAGCTTGGCCTGCTCGCCAGCAATATCAGGGCTCTGCCGGCCACTCTCATAGGCCTGCATGGAATCGAGCGACGGGTTGAAAGGCTTTTCAGGTGAAAAATCGAGACTGTCAGCAGCGTCGAGAGTTGCTTTCCACTGCATGGCATAAAGGTCCGAGATCTTGACCTGGTGGCCCGCTTCCAGCAGGTGCTGTATGGAAAAATTCTTTAAAGCACCGTTAAGGGAATGGGGCTCTGGATGAGCGTAGATCAATAACACATTCATGTCCGGTATCCTCGGCTCGTTTCGGTCAGCAGAGGATGCCGCGCAATATAATATTATTGAAACGTATAACGCTAATACTAGGTATCGCGGTGGGCGATTTCAGTAAGCTTGACCTGAATCTACTGGTTACACTTGATACATTGCTCGTTGAGCACAACGTCACGCGAGCAGCCGAGCGCCTCAATCTTGCGCAATCATCAGTAAGCGTGCAATTAGCGAAGCTACGCGATTACTTTGATGATCCGCTTGTGCTGCCTGGCCCACGTGGCATGCGTCCAACAACCAGGGCTAACGAACTACGTGAGCCCTTGCACCAGGCATTGGAAGCACTTGCTGAAGCCATCCAGGGCACCAGGGTTTTTGAACCCGCGCTCGCGCAAAATACCTGGCGAGTAGCAGCAACGGACTACGCTGAATCAACCATCATCCTGCCAACCTTGAATACATTGACGACACAAGCGCCCAAGACGCGGCTGGCAGTGCTGGAAATGGTCCCCAAACGCATTGCTAAGCAACTTGAACAGGATGATATGGATCTGGCTTTCCATACACTTCATGACAGTCCCCCAACACTACGCTGTCATCCGTTGTTCAAGGAACGTTACGTACTAGCTGGCCGTGCCCATCACCCTGTACTGGCGCAAGAGCTTACCTTGAAAGAGTTTTGCAAGCTTGAGCACGTTGTTGTCTCTCCAGACGGCGGTGGGTTCTCTGGGGTTACCGATCAGGCTCTTGCGACACAGGGTATGACTCGTCGCGTTGCGCTTTCCGTCCCGCACTTCCTGTTCGTCCTTTCGGTACTGACTGCAACTGATATGGTTGCCGTTGTGCCTTTAAGACTGGCTCGTAATAATCCAGCCCTCTCGTTTATAGAACCGCCACTGAATATTCCAGGCTACGAGATAAGCATGCTTTGGCATGAGTGTTTGCATCACGATCCGGCACATCGGTGGTTACGTGAGCAATTTGTTGCATCATGTGCAGGGGAGCTGCCAGGACGGCGATAGGTGCTTCGTAATGGTAAATAGCCTTGCAGGCTGTGCTTTGGCTTATAGCTGTTGGAAAGTGATCATGACTGATTTGCCTGGACGCATTCAGTTACGCCGCACCAAGGGCTGGCGCTTGCCGGAGGGCGCTGTACGTGTTGCCAGACCAGGCAAGTAGGGAAATCTCTTCAGTGTTGCTGAGCATGGCCGCGAAAGGGCCATAGCGCTTTTTTCAGCGTATCTGGATCAGCAGCTGGCCACTGGTGCACTTGATATAACGGAGCTGCGTGGCAAAGTTCTGGCTTGCTGGTGCCGCCTGGACGAACCCAGCCATGCTGATGAATTGATCAAACGCGCCAATAGCTGATACTCAAGCCCTTGCATACCAGAATTCCCGTGAGAGAGTGAAAGTGTCTTCCACTTTCAGCATCTCTTTATGTCGCCGCCTTAAGCGTGACTTGGTGTGTAAGTGACACATTGGGCGTATATGCCTTTATCAATCCAATGATCGTCCTTCTGATGGTTAGCCTGTTGCTGGCGCTGGGCTGGCTCGTTACGGAGCTGATCAAGGACAAGGAGTCTGCGACTCAAAAGGTCTCAGCTCGGCCTGCAATGGGTCAGCACAGGAGCGCTTTCTGCGGCCGCAGCTATGCCGAGGCCGGGAGGATCTTCAGCGCGCCCACCTTATGTTAGCCCAGTAGGCATATGATCATTTCTCAAACCCAGTCTTCGTAAACAAGGCTAGGGACACGGCTAAACTCACGCACATTGTTGGTCACAAGTACACAGCCAATAGCCACGGCATGCCCTGCAATAGCGGTGTCGTTAGGGCCAATTGGCGTGCCGGCCTTGGCTAGCACGCGCATGAGTTCGACAGTAGCATCGACTGCCCTCTGATCCCAAGGCAGTACGGCATCCAGGCGTTTTACAAACTCATCAACCAGCGTCTTGTGCTTGGTCGATGCTTTTTTGCCGATCTGCCCATAACGCATTTCGGCGTAAGTAATGGCCGAAATCACAATCCGGTTGCCCTGCTCCACTTCAGTGGCCAGACGCTGGATCACCGAAGCCGGATGTTCTCGCATAATGAAAGAGCAGATGCAGGTATCAAGCATGTAGGTGATCACAGATTGAACCTGCCCTCATCGCCGACTACTGGTTGCCGCTCTTGCAGGAAGTCAGCATCAGCCTTAGGGATCTCAGCAAAAGATGTCCAGGATGGCCGAGCAGGACGCAGGGTTATCACATCACCCTCCCGCGTAATCTCAAGCTCCCCGACGCCTTCATAGGCCATGTCATTGGGCAGGCGAACGGCCTGATTTTTACCATTTTTGAAAATAGAGACGGTACGCATGTCTTGCTACTCCCGCACATGTTTGACATATGCAAATATAATAGCATGCTTAGGCATATGCAAGGCATATGGCAGAGCTAAAGAGCAAGCTTGAAAGCCCTGCGTATCGTATCTTGATCGACGCTCAGATAGGTGTCGCAACATGATTCGTACAGAGCTGAACCGGCTGGTGAGCGGAAAAACCACGTACAGAATGAACGTTAGTCGCTTGGCTCCTGGCGCTTAGGAGCTGACCCACGAAATAGCTTGATCTACATGTAACGCGTGCAGTACTGTAAATGCACACAGTATTAGGTTGTGTACATGGCAAAGAAAGCAGCGTCTCCACCACCTCCCAAGCCCTATGAAGTTTTGGCGATGCGTCTTCAGCGGGTAATCAACAGCCCAGCTGCTCAGAGGTCTAAAACAGCGCTGCTTGAGCGGCTTGAAAGCGATCCAGATGACGCCTGGGATCGGGTCATGGAGGAACTGAGTGACACTGACAACGTGACCCTGGCTTTTCGCGATGACGGCCATGTTCAGATCTTTTGGACAGTCCCGCAGGAAGGTTGACCGTACATTCTCTTACTCTCCGGTAGAAGCTATTCTCTCAACTACGCACCGTCCAAAGCTGATCCAGCCGTGTAGTATAGCTCTGGCTCATCAGCTCACGCCGCATGGCCCAGCCGGGTTCATCCGTAATACGCGCAGGCCGGAGCATTCCTTTGCCAAACTTGCGATTGATGCTGTCCATGGTGCTCATGAGCCGGTCGGCACCTGCTGACTGCTCTGGCTGGAACAGGTCCATGGAGTACTCGCCACGTTGCTTGAGGTCCATGAGCAGGATCTCGGATTTGGCGTAGCCATAGCCCTCCCGATAGATATGCTTGAGGCCGTGCAGGGCATACTGGACCAACACGCGCGTGTCATCGGTGGGGTAGGGCAGGTTCAGGATGGCTCCGTTCGAGTAGCGCTCCTCGGGCGGGCCGTGCATACCCGTCTGAATGCCTACGCGCATGACCTGGCAGAGTGACTGCTGCGCCCTGAGCTTTTCTGCCGCCCGAGCCGTATAGCTGGCCACCGACTCTGCCACGGCTGAAAACAGGTACTGGCGCTGGCCAAACATGCGGCTGGTACAGATCATCTGCTTGGGTGGTGCCACTTCTTCCAAATCGATGCAGGAGATGCCGCGCAGCTCGCGTACCGTCTTTTCAAGAGTCACGTTGAACATCTTGCGGATCGACCACGCATTGTACTGTGCGAGGTCCCAAGCCTTCTCGATACCCAGCAGCTTGAGCTTCTCCTCAAGCCGGCGGCCTACTCCCCAGACATCACCTACATCGATGTGCTGCAGTGCCCGGTTGCGACGGTCGGGGTCGCGCAGGTCCAGTACACCACCTGTAGACTTGTACCAGCGTTTGGCAGCATGGTTGGCAAGCTTCGCCAGTGTCTTCGTAGTGGCAATGCCCACACCTACCGGAATGCCAGTGCATTTGAAGACATGCTCCTTGATCACGCGGCCCATCGCTTCAGGCGAACCTGGAATACCGGTAAGGTCGGCAAAGGCCTCGTCTATATAAAGGAAAGGTGTCAACCCATGGACATGAGTGAAACCCGCGCCAACTCTAGTTTCCCGCTGAATACACCATGGCCATAGATATCCACCTATGAAGTGCTTTCAGAGTCTAATTTGCCCATACCGAAATCTGCTGTTGACTGCGGACACCACCGCTTCTGGCCTAGTGAAATCATTCATGACAGGCAGTTATCGGCCGATTCTGTTGAAAAAGTCGGAATTTCAGGCTGGAAGAAGTCGACGTTGGCCCTCACTTCAGAACCTGGTCACCACGTTGCGTGGCTTTCCGGTTCCGCGATGATCGTTGCAGCTTGGCGAGCGCGTTGTTGGCGCCATATAAGAATTCAGCAATGCTGGAACCTACACTTAGCCGTTTGACTCCTAGGCTCGTCAATTCGTCTATGTTTGGTTGGGCGTTCCAAGAAAGCAGGTTTACGGGTAATCGCGTTGCCTCGTACAGCGTGGCAATGTCGTTTTCCTCAATCATTCCGGCTGCAAAAATGCAGTCTGCACCTGCTTGCTCAAACAGCGATGCACGGGAGAGGGTCTCTTCCAATTGTCGCGCTGGCTCCACCAAACATCTCAGATAAACGTCAATTCGTACGTTCACGAACAGGTCGATTCCATGCTTGTTTGCTACCTTCTTTGCCACTTCGACTTTTCGCAAAATCAGATCGGTGCTGCCTGTTCCGTCCTCAATGTTGATTCCAACGGCTCCAGCCCTAACTACGCAGTCAATAACTTTAGCAACCGACTCAAGGTCGTCAGAATAGCCCCCTTCGACATCGACCGTGAGGGGTACTGTAAGCACTCGAACCATTGACTCAACTGTAGTAGTCAGCAATTTTAGAGGAAGTTGATTGCCATCCTGGTCTCCATGCACCCAAGCAACGGCGGAGCTGCTGGTCGCGACTGCCTTACTCCCTACGCTCTCGAACGATACGTGCGCTGCCAGCATCGCTCACGTTAGCGAGTACCAACAAATTATCTTGGTGAAGGTTACGGAAACCCGCACTTAGTGGCGTCATTCAGTGGTACCCCGGTGAGAGAAGACAGGTGCAGATCGCGCTATCGTAAGCTGACTACACCGACGTCTCCACCGACAATTGTCCCATCATGCTGCGAATCCTCCCGCTGGCCGATGACCTGATTTTGC
>NZ_VLKY01000040.1 GCF_007830155.1 Pseudomonas duriflava | reverse complement strand
CGGTATGGGCAAGCTGCGTATCCGGTTTGAGCGCAGGCTAGATACTCACCGAGCCCTGTTATCGCTGGCGTGCAGCATTATATGCCTGCGCTCATTAGAGAGGTTTTGTTAGCGGCTCTTAACCGGTATCGGTAATCGTCACATCAAGACCGTTCTGGATCAGCTAGGCTATGCTTCCATGGCCGTAGAAAACAGTCTGTATTCAGAATTAGTTAATACTCAAATCATAAGCTTACAGCATGACCCTTGCCTCTTCGGCACTCCGCTAGAAGGGCTGATTACGATTGACTCCCAAGGGCGTATCACAGGAGCCAACCGTGCAGCTCAACGACTGCTCGGCGTTGGGCTGATCCAACCAGGCCCTGGATAACTTGTTTGAGAGTAGCTCAACGTTTTTGACTACCATCCAGAAGCCTAAGCTTGCTAGGCTCCTGGATGGTTCACAGCTTTATTTCAAAGCGCAAGAGACCTGCTCAAAAGAGTCGCCTGTGGGGGTCTGGCCCAGCTTGACCAATCGTTCGCAGGCCGTTGCTACCAAAGCTGAAAATCCGCTGGGAACTGATCCTAACGTGATTCGTCAATTCGAAGCCGCCTGCAAGGCGTTCATGGCTAATATACTAATTTTACTCCAGGGGGAAACCGGCACGGGTAAAGAAGTCTTTGCTCGAAGTCTTCATAACGCTTGTTCGCCACAGGCTCCTTTCGTTGCGATTAAAATTGCTCGGCCATTCCTGAAACACTAATCGAAGCCGAGTTATTCGGCTATGCAGACGGAGCCTTTACCGGCGGGCGAAAAGGCGGAACCATAGGGCAGATTGAGGCTGCAAACGGCGGCACACTGCTTCTAGACGAAATAGGTGATATGCCGCTGGGATTGCAGACACTTTTACTACGTGTCTTACAAAAACATTGCCTTACCCGCCTAGGCAGTCGAACCAGTATTTCTCTAGATATTCGTGTAATCAGTGCCTCCCATTGCGACTTTAATCAGAGGTTGGAAGATAAAACTTTTCGCGAAGACTTGTACTATCGTCTAAATGAACTTCAAGTCCTTTTGCCCCGCCTGAGTCAACGACAGGATTTAGACGTGCTGATCTCAAGATTGTTGTATCGGCAAGGGCCTTATCGTTTGGCAGCATCGGCTCGCCATCTCCTATTAGCTTATGAATGGCCCGGTAATATCAGACAGCTCGAACAAGTCTTGAGATTAGCTGCTGCGCTAGCCGGAGATGAGCATGTTGTCGAGTCTGAACATCTGCCCTTGAGCTGACCAAGCAGAATCCTGCTCTCAAGGGACAGTTACAAAATGCGCTTAAGCAAACGATTCAAGCTTCCTTGCAAGCTAATAATGGCAATATATCCGCCACAGCCCAGGTATTAGGAATTTCCCGCACGACGCTTTATAAAAAGTTAAAAGAAAACTGAGTTCTTACACATAGCAGCATTTTATCCAAGGCTTAAGAGCTTGCTTTTTTAATGGCAGGCAAGCCCAACGCAATCGTTAGGCCTGCTAATAGGTTGAGAGACAACCAGTGTGCAATCCTATAATACTCACTGTGCTTCTAAAGACCCTAAAAGAGCCTATATGTATCCCCTCATTCCAGAAAAATGCCGCCAATTGCTAATTTAACAATAGCTTTAGTACCGTCAATCCACTCGTTCAACCGGTAACGGTAGCGCGTATATCGGTCGGGAAAGCCGAAGCACAATCAGCTTGGTTATCTGATTGCCTTGGTGCCCTTGAGTCCTGCGACCTATTCGAAAACTGCTGGAACCCTGCAGTATGAGAAATCTTTATAGTCATCAAGATGGCTTTGGTGATCTGGATATCTGGATGGTCGATCCAACTATTATCCCAGCCACACGTGCCGCGGCAGGAGGCGAAAAAAAGGCCCGGACGAACCGGCAGGTCATTGCCTAGGGCGAAACCGTAGCGGGGTAGGTATCAAGATTCACTTGCTCTGCGATGCCCATGGTTATCCGCTAGGCTTTACCCTCTCGCCTGAACAGCAGGCCGATTCGCGCAACTTTATCCCGTTACTAGATCAGGTACGCCTTCCAGGCTTCAAGGGCAGACCGTGCAAGCGTTGCCGGACCGGTCCTCTCAATGCCTGTTGATCTGCGGAACCAGTAGACACTTGCAAGTCATTATAAAAGCTTATGAAGCCCTTCCGGCCCTCATTGTGTTGTTAGACCAGAGTATTAAGAACTACGCTGGCAATGGGTAAACCAGAATGCAATTGTTTGCATAGCCTCATTAACGGCACTCAATGCTCCTCCTAACTCAATGAATCCATGGATCTGCCCAGCGAAATGCCGGTGAAGAACATCAACTCCCGCCAAAGCAAGACGATGAGCATAAGCGATTCCTTCATCACGCAGGGGGTCGTATCCCCCAGTAATAATCAAGGCAGGCGGCAATGAGCTATGATCACTTGCCAAAAGTGGTGAGGCTCGCCAGTCGCAGGAGCTACGTTCGTCAGGAAGATAACAGTCAATCATTTGTTGCATAGCATTCGCTGACATCGGCGGGGTCAATGCTTGCTCGACACGAGAAGATCGTTTTTTCCCCTCTGGACTGTTATCAGTACTTGGATAAATCAATACCTGGCAACAAAATGGAAAAGTCAACTGATTGCGGTTAGCCAAGCAGGCTACAGCAGTCAAACTGCCTCCCGCACTATCTCCAGCGATTCCCAAACGTTTTGGGTCAATCCCCATTTCCTTAGCATTTTCGGCAATCCAACTGGTCGATGAGATGACGTCCTGGGGCGCAGCTGGAAAAGGATGTTCTGGAGCTAAACGGTAGTCTATGGCAATTACCAAACACCTACACACGTCAGCGAGTTGCCTACACACTTTATCGTGGCTAGCAAATCCGCCCATAACCCATCCGCCGCCATGGATATAAATGAGTCCAGCTTGTAAACCATCACCAAGGCCAAATGGTCGATATTGACGAAGAGGTACACCCTCGGATGAGGTTAGATCCTTAATATATTCCATTTGAATAGAAGAGCCGGCTAGCCTCTCATCTTTACAGCTATAACAGCTTCGCATTTCATGAATAGACTTATTTCCCGTGTCTGTTGCTCCCAGTTCAGCCTGTATAGCTAGTACATTTTTTAATTCGGAATCCATCGGCATACTGATACTCCACTTAAGATAACTTCTTATACAAGAGGTGCCAATTGGTACAATTATCAATGTGGAGTTATATTGAGTCGCGACGCATAATCTTCAGTAAGTTCTGAAGGTGCACAGGCTATCACGCTCTCATTGAGGGCTCCACAGTCCTGAATAAAGGTTACCTGCGCAAATTCATCGATCACTAGCTTAGGATATGTTGGCCCTGCGTCGCGGTATTCGTGCATGCTTTGGAGATGGTCGTTCTGAAAGCAAACTGTTTTGTAAGGATCTATGGCAACCCATCGCGGAAAGAAAATAGTTCCGTGTAATTGACGCTCAGCAAAGTTGATTGCAACACTGACAGTTGTGCCTGTTGGCTCATCCCAAGAAATTTTACATATATCATCCGAAAGCCGAACGATATGCGCTAGTTGATCTTTAACCCACCGTCCTCCCACCATTCCGCTATGAATGCGGTAGTCAATTGTACGTTCATCCTTTAAGTACATTTCGTACTGCCAGCCATTCTCATATGTATATATAAAATGCTTGCCGATAAACGCATGAAGCTGCTCGAGTTTTGTAGAGGTGAATGACTCTGACATAGCGTAACTCCTTAAGGCTAAAATAAATTCTCTTGTGGCTTTAAACACTTTGGATACTAAAATTCACCAAGCCTGGCCACCAATACTTTGTTACGCTGAAGCAATACTTTTCAAGCATAGATAAGAAAACATGGAACTACGTCATCTTCGTTATTTCATAGGTGTTGTTGAAACAGGAAGCTTTACGGCTGCTGCGGAACATTTACACACAGCTCAACCTTCTTTGAGCCGACAGATTCGTGACCTTGAAGCTTATGTCGGTACCACATTGCTCACACGTACTAGCCGCCACTTAGAGCTGACTAATGCAGGCCGTGTTTTTCTAGATGAGGCGCGTTTAACGCTTGCACAAGCAGAGGGGTTCTACCCCATCTCCACGGACGGTTTGAAAAGGGCTGATAAGCTCCATATAACGTTCGCCTGCAACTGGTTGTAAATCCTTCAAAGCTGCAATCCGACCTGTTTGCTCGCAGCGCTTTTCGTCAGCCCTGCCAAACGCCATAAGCGCTGTACGCACATGGGATAAGGAATTATCTTCCAAGTAAAGGAATACATTTTCGACATAGTTAACTTTGTTAACTACTATATATCTTTGGTGTGCCGTTGGGGGAACTGCTCATGTCAGGGTAGTAGCGAGACATGCATGGCAGTCGAGTCGCGACGCCTTGCGTAAACCAATAAGAAGGTTTCCTTTGGAGACATCGATGCATAAACCTCGCTTTGAAAGGATCATTCTGCTGGTGGCGCTGACGTGTCTGGCTGCTACCGAAATACTAGTCAAGTGAGCTTCATCTGCCAAAGCCTGGTCCAGCCTGTTGGCGACCACTCCAGAAGACATGCCCATGTCTATCTGGTACAGGCACGCTATAACGGCTCGGGCAGGCTAGAGTCTGCATCTCGCTTCAGCCTTTTAAGAACAACTCGGACGAGACGATACTTTGGTATTTGACGCACTGACCAGTGGAACGGATGTCCCCCATATAAATAACTATTTTGATCATTCCTAACCTTGGGAATGCTGATGTTCACCGTCGTTGAAAGCACCAATAGCATAACTACCTGTACGCTCAGAGCGCTCAACCTTGGAGATTGAACATTGAAACACTCAGTTACTTTCCTTAATACCAATAATACTCGGCTCGCCGTTCACCACTGGGATCACCCAAGTCCGCTATTTTTAGCGCTCATAGTGCACGGTTACGGCGAACATCTTGGACGCTATGACCATCTTGCAGGTGCGCTGGTTAAAGCTGGAGCTTGGGTGGCCGGACCTGACCATCAAGGACACGGTCTCTCGGATGGCGATCAAGTACACATAACAGACTACGAGATCGTCGTTGATGACCTTCACCAAGTTGCCTTGACGCTTCAAGAAGAATTTCCGGGCATCCCTTTGGTAGTTATCGGACACTCAATGGGAGGAATGATCGCTACCCGTTATGCACAGCGGCACGGGAAAGTACTGAAAGCATTGGTACTTTCGGGGCCCTTGCTGGGGCAACGAACCGCGATAACTAACGTTCTTGATTTGGCTGAAATCCCTAACACTCCCCTCGACACCACTATGTTATCTCGAGATCCATGCGTGGGCGCTGCTTACAGCGCCGACCCGTTGGTGTGGCATGGCCCATTCAAGCGTCCTACATTAGTGGCTATGACGGTAATGCTGAATACAATTCATGCGGGACCATCCCTGAGTGATATACCCACATTGTGGATGCACGGAAGCGAGGATCAACTTGTGTTGGTCGAAGAGACCCGCAGTACATTAGATCGGATAAAGGGAAGCCATTTCGAGGCGGAAATCATCGAAGGCGCCCGTCATGAGATATTTAACGAGATAAATAAGGAAGATGTATTGAAGCGCGTAACCGACTTTCTACGACGGATAATTTGATCGCTTAAGGGAGAGATTACAGCGCACAATTCGTTGGCCATCCCATCCTGCCATAATTCGCTACAAGCAGGGAAGTCAGCAGCAAAAAGCCAAGCACCAAAGGAATTGTTTATGACCAGCTTCGACTAGGTATGAGGCAAATCCAAGCTCTGTCTGAAAAGTCTTGTTACCTGCTCTGTAGCCCTCTTTAGCGTCTTAGCGTCACGTAATCAATGAGTTGGAAAGGCAGGTCAGACAGAGCCTAGTCGGGCAAAAGCTTTAAGGGGCGCCCAAAGGATGCTCACTGCAAAGAAAAATAATAACAGCGCTGAGCATAAATCGATGCGCCTTAGCCAGGACGGGTCTAATTTCTGGGCTACGAGAGCGAATAGGCTTGATAAACATATCCACCACAACATAGACCCTAAGAATACTCCAATTACCAATAGTAAACCCTTTCCAAGATCCGCTTGTGTCAAGCCTAATCCTGCAAACATCGTAGCAAAGCTAAGAATGGTCATAGGATTGGATAAGGTCAAAAGGAACGTTGTGAAATAGCAACGCCAAAGGTTAGAGGGCAAACCAATAGCCTTTAGCGGCTTACGTTTTCTCAATCTTGTTTTCCAAGCCACGTATAGTAGAAAAAGGGCACCTATAATCTGTAGATAGGACGTTTTCCCTATAATGGTAAGCAAGCCCGTCAGGCCCATCATCGCACCCAGGGCATAAAGTGCATCGGCTGTAGCTGCACCGAGTCCTGTAATGATCCCGTTCCTGAAGCCGCCCTTAAGGGTACTTTGAATGCATAGCAGCCCTATAGGGCCTACTGGTGCCGCTATGGCTAAACCAAGCACAATGCCTTTGATCAACATGACATGCCTCTTTTGTAGCTGGGTCTTATTGTCATAAGGCGGCCTGGTTTACTCCATACTAATTTAAAGGTATGAAGGCATCTGCACTTAACAATTGAAGCTTGTATCATGCCTTTTTTAGATAAAGCATTAGATCGTTTGGATCGACGTCTATTAACAGAGCTTCAGGTCAACGCAAGGCTCAGTAGTGCAGAGCTTGGGCGACGGGTGGGGTTATCAACTCCTGCAGTTGCCGAGCGCATCAAGCGCCTGGAGCAGCGGGGAATCCTACATGGCTATCATGCAGCAGTGGACAGTCACTCCATTGGCTATCCTGTCACAGCATTCATTCGATTATTTGTACCTGCTGATCACTATAGGCAAGTCCAGACTGTAATAGAAAGCATGCTTGAAGTCCGTGAGGCACACCATGTGACTGGCGATGCTGCCTTTATACTAAAGGTAGTTGCTGCATCGCTCTCTGATTTAGAATTATTAATTTCTTCATTTGATACTTATGGCAGGACAGAAACTTCTGTCGTGTTGTCTACTCGACTTGCTACAAGAGGCCTGCCGATAAAAACCTCTTGAGTCACACTAAGTGTTTGGCCCGGGAAGTAATGGCTTGGATCGTCATTTAAGTATTGTGGCTCTTTATGCAACTTATCCAAGACAAAACCAATCGGTGCTCGACCCTTTGGGAGTGCCCGTAATGGACAAGCGCTGTTATAGGCCCAGATCTAGTCCTTCAGATGCGGCCGGTGTTCATCAAGCGAGGTGTAGTGAACCCTGACGTCCTTGATCGTCCGGCTTATCCGATTAACCTGGCCGTTGGTCCCGGGGTGGAAGCGCTTGCTCAGGCGATGCTTGATGCCGTGCCGGTGGCAGAGCCCGTCAAAGGGTGGATCCGAAGGCCTCGGTGCCTAGCTTTTTAGTGAATTAGATACCGTGTCGGTCAGCACCGTGTGGACGCGGTACGGCAGGGCTTACAGGGTGGCCTGCAGAAATTCGACGGCTATTCTGCGGGTAGCCTGCTCATATAGCTCGGGATGGACAACCTTGGTGGTGCGGTCGATGCCATAAAGAGATAGGCCCGTCCATGCTGACCAGCATTTGCAAGGTTTGAGGCCAGGTCTCAGGTTTACCAAGAGGTGAGTGCTCCCAGGCAAAGCTTCGGATGAGCTGTCCTGCTTGGCCTCCTCCCTGCATAAAGGCAGGCGAGCTATTTGGCTGCTGGATTTGGGGCATTAGATAAACTCGGTAGTTATCAAACATCCAAGACTCGAGGACTTGGCTAATAACTATTGAGAACACATCTATGCCAAATTATCTCAAACACTTTCTTTTATACTCAATTTACAAGGTTTGGTTTTTCGGAATGGCTTAAGCGCGCCAGTCGCAATAATGCTTCTTCTGGAAGCCTGCACCAACCAGCTGGGGCGGGGGAAATTCATATTAAAAGGCTACCGCGCTCCTGATGCCGGCAGCTGGCGTTGCGCGCCCGAGTAAATAGCCGTCAGAGGTGTTGATCATTGGCGATTTGGACGCATGTATATTGAAAGCCGTCTCCAGAACGAGGCTTGAGAGGATAGCTCAATGAGCTCTGGTACAGACGAACCGCCTTCGGGCGGTTTTTTATGCAGTTGCCTCAAACAAACAAAGGGTAAGCCATGACATCAATATCACCCGATCAGAACCAGTCCAGAGTAAATACGCTGTTTGAGCTGATCCACCTTCTGCATATGGCACTTAAACTGGATGGCCTGGAGATGCAGGAAGAGGACATCGTCGATCTGATCATTGAGATAGCCAGTGAGCTGGATGAGACAAGCCCAGCGCCATATCTGCACAATGCTCTAATTGATCCGACCGAACCGATGGAGCCAATCTGCTGGGGCACGCTCTATATGACTCTGTTGCCCGC
>NZ_VLKY01000039.1 GCF_007830155.1 Pseudomonas duriflava | reverse complement strand
CTTCCACAGCGCAGCCGTAATCTCTTTGCGATGTCTCATGCCTCTATCGTGAACATAGCCAGGCTTAGATTCAAGGGGGGTTTGTTAGCGGCTCTAAATTCAACGCCCCGAGCAGTTCGCCTCTTAGTCCTATAAGTGGGACAGACGCGCAAAAAAAATGCTCGAACTCGTTCAAGTAGTGCTGTCCTCCCAACAGTACGATAGGTATACCTTCGGTAAGCGTACAGCTGGGTGCTGTCGTACCAATCTCTGGTTCGTGAACCCGCCTGCCGGCTTGAAGATTTCCCAGTGGCCCGGTATGGCAATCTTGGGCTTGTCTGATGTGAACAATCACGCCTTGGGGATTTACACAAAATAGAGTCCAGGAGTCTCCGCCCAGACTTTGCCAAAGCCGCTCGATTTGTGGTTGAACATGTTTAGCAAGCTTCTGGTCTTCATACCAAAGCGTATGCTTATCAGCATCCAATCTAGGCGGGATTGCCAAGGCAGCACGCCTGCTTCTCGGGATCGACTCCAGGAGCGTGCCACTGGTGAAGGCAGCAAATCCTCTGGAAGCGGCTTGCCATCAAGAAATTGATTACGAGCGACATTCAGACGTTGTGGGTCAGGCAGGGCGTAGGTATCCATAATGACACCATTTATGATTATAGATGATGGTTATAGCCGGATTACCTCGGCTATAACCATCATCTAAAGCTTAGGTGCCACCAAGTCAAGATTAGAGATACTAAAAGACAAGCAGTGCTCGTAGGTTAATACCTATATCCTCCTGAAACCCACCGTCTACATGCGTGTCGTGGGTGAGCTGGGCACTGAGCTGAACCGAGCGGTTGACCATTTGTTGATATTCGACGCGTACCTGCTGTACCTGGGTTTTTTGTCCAGTGTAGTCACTCTCCAGGAACTGCTTGCCTCCGGTTATGGCCGAGTAGCCAAAAGCAACCCGGCGAGTAGGGTCGAAATCGTATCTTAGGTTGGTCTGAATCTGGTAGGTAGGGTCTTGCTTGAGTGTCTGGTTTCCGTTCCCAGCATCATTATTATGGCCGTAGAAAACTGCGTCTCCGTACAGTTCAAAAGAGATTTTTCCCCATAGTGGTTCTATCCAGCCGAGCTGCAAGTCGCCCTTGAAGCGATTTTCGCCAAGATTTAAAGCATCATGCTTATCATAGCTACCAAAGGGTAGGTAAATCAGGGGCGTAATACCGAAATAGCGTCCACTCATTCCTGCTGCGGGTTGATTTACCAACCAGAAGGTGGCACCAATTATGGGGTCGGCAAGACCTGTCGCACTACTTAGTGATTGACCGCTGATTCTGGCGTCATACACATGACCAAACGGCAGCAGAATTTGCGGATCGATTGTAATGCCACCCACTTTCATAAAGTGAATCAAACGTACAATACTGATATTGGATTTAAGACTCGTGCCAGCGCGGTTCGTGGACCCATTATCAGGGTGGTACTGATCAGATCGACTGTATTGTTGATACCAAAGGGCTACGTTGGTGCCAGCGGGGAGGGCAGTATAGTCGCCTGCGTTCACGTCTACAGCCCGAGCATGACTGCTAAACATAAAGCTGGCCACGAGAGCAGCCGGATAGGAAAGGCTAATGCGCATGAATGCGTTCCTTTTATTCTTGTTAAGCGCGAGGGAAAAGAGCCGGAGTTGATCCACTCCGGCCAGAATCTCACTCTCCGATTTTAATGACCGGCTTGAGCGTTATGCCTTTCTCGCTGTCCTCAGCCGCCTGGTTGATATCCTCAAATTGATAGAGCTTTATCAGTTTGTCGAACGCGAAGCGGCCTTGCAGATAGAGATCGACCAGTTCCGGGATGAATTTTTGCGGCACACTGTCACCTTCCACGATGCCGCGGATGGTTTTGCCGCCTAACAATAGATCATTCACATCGAACTCTGCCGTTGTGCCTAGCGGAGGGGCGCCAACTACGCCAAGACTCCCTAGTCCGCCCAAGGCGTCTACTGCTTGGCGCAAAACAGCGGGACGTCCAGTAGACTCCAGTGCAAAGTTCACCCCGCCCCCGGTAATTTCACGAATGGTAGCTACCGGGTCTGTGTTCTTGCTGTTGATGACATGGGTCGCCCCAAGCTCCTTAGCCAGTTCCAGACGTGACGGGATCACATCTACGGCAATGATGCTCGTCGCACCTGCTACCTGGGCTGCTAGTACGGCGGACAGGCCCACTGCGCCGGCACCAAAAGCTGCAAATCGGCTACCAGGCGTTACCTTCAATGAATTTATGACCGCACCAGCACCCGTCTGAATACCGCATCCTAAGGGCCCTAGTAGCTCTAGAGGCGCTTCGCGAGGAACACGGACGGTATTATTTTCGCGGCTTAAGGCATAGGTAGCAAAAGACGACTGCGAGAAGAAATGGTCATGCAAGGGCTGACCCCGCTCGTCTTCAATAGCACATTCGCCATGCGGATCCGCGCCGCTGAAATTACGTCCAAAGAACTCCTTACAATATGCGGCATGTCCGCCCCCACAAGGTAGACAGTGGCCGCAGTAGCCATAGGTCAATACAACGTGATCCCCGACATTCAAACCCTTGACCAGAGGGCCTACGGCTTCGACGACACCAGCGCCTTCATGGCCCAGCACGGCGGGTAGGGGAACCGGGTAATACTGATCACGAACAATCATGTCGGTATGACACATGCCCGTAGCTACAATGCGGACCAGCACTTCGTCTTCCTTTGGATGACGAATACGAGCCGACTCAATCACAAACGGGGCACCTTTCGAGCGCGTAACAGCTGCTTTGATAGCAATACCTTGAAGAATACTCATTGTTATTATTCTCCGATTATTACAGGGGATAAGCTGGGGCTTCACCTTTGACGGTGAGCCATTGCCATTGTGTAAACTCCTCCCAGTTGGCTGCACCGCCAATACTGCTTCCGTTGCCAGAGGCGCCAACACCACCGAAGGGGTTAATCACTTTGTCATTTACTGTCTAGTCATTGATATGCAGCAGACCGATACGTAGCCTCTCACCCAACTTTAAAGCGCGGCTTACGTTGTTTGAGATAATCGCAGCGGAAAGCCCGTATTCCGTATCATTGGCCAGCCGAATAGCTTCCTCATCATCCTCGAACGGCATAACGACCGCAACGGGACCAAATACCTCCTCCTGGAACACAGGATTATCCGAGGTAACGCCACTAAGCACAGTTGGCTGGAAAAACAAGCCTTCGTACTGACCGCCTGTTTCAATATGCGCGCCAGCCTGTTGAGCCGCCTGAACTAATTGATAAGCGTGGTCACGTTGTTGTGCGTTGATCAGTGGGCCGAGCGAAACATGTTCAGTATCAGGGTTCCCCACCGTTAGGCTTTTGGCTTTTGCCACTAAACGCTCAAGGAATGGCTTGTAAATGGCACGATGCACTAGCAAGCGACCTGTAGACATACAAATCTGGCCCTGATGCAGATAGACGCCCCAGGTTGCGTTGGCTAGCGCGATATCCAGGTCAGCATCATCAAGAATAATCAGGGAGTTCTTGCCACCTAGCTCCAGGGATACCTTTTTCAGGTTCCGGCCGGCGGCCTCTCCCACCTTGCGTCCTGCGCCGGTCGAGCCGGTGAACTGAATCATTGCAATATGGGAGTCTGAAGTTAACGCTGCACCGGCTTCAGTCCGCCTGGCAAGACATGTAAGAGACCTTTTGGCAGGCCCGCCAGTTCGACAATTACAAAGCCACCGCAGACTGCCGTACGCGGGTCTGGCTTCAAGACCACTGCGTTACCAACTGCCAGGGCAGGAGCAACAGCACGGATCGCAAGATAAAGAGGAAAATTGAAGGGAGAAATGACGCCAATCACACCAAGTGGACGCCGCCGGGCAAGGCTCAGGCGACCAGGTACTGAGGGCAGAACCTCTCCCTGACTACGTGAGGGCAATCCAGCACTCTCATAAAGGGCCTTGATGGACAGTGTGGTTTCGAAAGCAGCCTTGGCCCGGGTTGATCCGCTTTCTTTGACGATCCAGCTGACAATTTCATCAAAGTGGGGCTCAGCTGCCTGTGCAGCTTTGCGCAAAATCAGACTACGCGTCTCATAAGGCTGAGCAAACCAAAGCGGCTTAGCCATGCTGGCTGTTTTGCTTGATGTATTAACAAGCGATCCATCCGCATTGGCTATCTGACCAAGCGTAGCACCGCTAGCTGGTTCGATAACAGGGGTAGGAGGAAGGTGACCGGCTTGCCAGTCACCAGTAAATAAACGCTCATTCCACAACTCTACCGGCAGCATAGATTCAGTAGTGCTCATAAACGCCTCTCTTATTAGATTTTAGTTAAAGACCACACAGGCTAACGTAAGCTATGCGGGCTTCTTCTTGCATTGCATGAGCTATGCCAGCTTCAGGCAGCTAATGATTACAGGGAGACTCGTGAGGAAGGATGTTCAGAAACTGGATAGTGAACAGGTAACTGTTCAGATTTTGAACAATTACTGATTATTTTGCTAAAGAAGTCTGTCTAATTAGCTAGACACTTCTTCACTACGATAAATTTATAAATTCGAGATATAAAACTTGATAGTAACTCTCCAATTGAAGAATCAATATCCTATATTGATTGTCAAATGAGATTATTCTTACCTTAACAAAGAGAATTCACCATAGTAAGGAAAGCTGATTTTATAATTTAAGTAGTAGCTTCTTATTCCATTATTTTGGTAATGCCACAGTGCTATTTTAACTCTTATTGAATAGCGATCATGAGTATGTGGCCTCTAAGAGAATCATTTATATCAGTTAGTACCGGCCCATCCACTAATTAACCTCCTAAGGCCAGGCCAGAACACTTTAATTAGAAAGGCTTCTGTTGTTGACTGAGATTTTCTTTTTTAGTGTAGGTATGTTTCTTGTCCAGTTGCACTCCTCAGAGCCTGTTCACGATCTTTCGAAGAGCATGCATAGTATATGAATGCGAACCAAGACCTATCCCAGCGACATAAGTCGAGAACGATTCGATCGAATCCGGCCCCTACTGGAACAGGCCCGCAAGCACACCAAGCCCCGCCGCGTAGATCTATACGAGGTGTGGTGTGCGGTACTGTACCTGCTGCGTACGGGCTGCCAGTGGCGCGCCCTGCCAAGTGATTTTCCGAAGTGGAGAACCGTTTACGCCTACTTTGCCAAGTGGCGTGAGCCGGACGGCCTGCTGGAGCGTGCGTTAAAAAAATCAGGTTGGCGAGGCTCGCGAGAAACAGGGGCGCAGCGCCTGCAGCAGATTCTTGATCGCGGACGCGCAGAGCGTGAAGAACACGGACACAGCCAAGCATAAGGGGTATGACGCGGGCAAGAAGGTCTCTGGGATCAAACGCCATATCGTTGTTGATACACAGGGGTTGCCGCATGCGGTTGCGGTCACGACAGCCGAAGTGACCGACCGCAAAGGCGCATTGCAAGCGTTGGAGCGATGCCCGTCTGGTTTGGCGCAGGTTCAGAGCCTGTTATGTGACAGTAGCTATACCGGTGAGCCCTTTGCCCAAGGCGTGCGAAATATTCTCGGTGACCCGGTGACGGTGCAGATTGCCGTAGCGAACTCCATACCTTTAAGGTCATGCCTAAACGGTGGGTGGTCGAACGCAGCTTTGCCTGGCTGGAGAAGAACAGGCGGTTGTGGAAAAACGGCGAGCGAAAGCTCAACACCAGCCTTCAGTTTATCCACTTGGCATTCCTGGTTTTGCTACTTAAAAGATCGTGAACAGGCTCTCACAACTGCAGTTCGCGCTTCATGCTTACCTCTATATTCACACAGGTGTCAGATAATCATCCGTGATTCAGTTTCATTCATCACGGTTTTGCATTTTCCCATGTAATCAAACCGCCTACCTTGTAATTATTCACTAGGCGAAATCAAAAAGCCTCACCGCTTAAGCTTTTAATAGACTTTGAGTAGGTTATTAATAAGCAGTAGTAGGGCGGCATCTCTTTGGTTTAAATCAGCTGCCTTTTTCTGAAAATGGTTCGCTTGTCAAGTGTTAGCGCGCTGCTAGGTTGTTGCTAGAAGCTAATTGTTCAACGAAAGTCATCTTTGAGCCTACTAAGGAAGGTAGCTGACTGTCCTACAAAATAGGCAGTGCTGAGTTGTAATAGAGTAGCAAAACATACTTGGTAAACATATCGAGCGTTTCTATGGGCCTCGCCTCTGCAGATACATACCCAATAAGTAGGTATGATACCTAATTGATATTAGACAGGCGCCATTTTTAGTGAGAAAGCTAAAACTAGTTTGAGTCTGTAATGCTTAAGGTTAGCGTCACGTTTGAAATGCTTGCCTATCAAAAATAACAAGAGCTTTTGTGATGGAATGTCGCCTGCTGAACGATCAGAGCCGTGTGTTCGAGCGTGCCGATCCATATCGAGTTTCTGATTACGTTAATGAGTATGTAGGATCGCATCGTATTCGCTTGCCAACCGTAGGTCGACCAGAGGCTAGTCTTTATCACCGTCGATTTGCCGAACTGGATCTATGCCGTATTAGCTACGGGGACAGTGTTCGGGTCACGTCAACTGCACTTGACAGTATCTATCATCTGCAGCTGTTCATTAATGGTCACTGCCTGTGGCGATGCCGAGGTGAAGAACATTATTTCGTGCCTGGCGAAATGCTGCTGATCAATCCAGACGATCCCGTGGATCTGACCTACTCAAATGACTGCGACAAATTTATTGTCAAGTTACCTGTCAGTCTGCTGGAGGCAACCTGCCGCGAGCACCGCTGGTTGCTGCCCAAAGAAGGGATTCGATTCACCTCTGCACGCAATGATCTGAAAGCATTGGACGGCTTTGTTAGTCTAATGGCCCTGATCTGTCAGGAAGCTGAGGCTATGACTTCTTTGCCTCAGATTCAGGAGCACTATGCGCGTATTGTAGCGAGCAAACTGTTGAGCCTGCTCAAGCATAACGTCGATCCGTTGGCGACCTGTGCACAAGCGACCTCTTTCGAACAGATCAGCGCCTATATTGATTCTCATCTTGCCCACGACATCAGTGTTGAACAACTCGCTACATTGGCACGAGTCAGTGTGCGTTCCCTTTATGCGCTGTTCGAACGACATGCCAATGCCTCACCGAGGGATTATATCCGCCAGCGCAAGCTTGATCATATCCATACCATTCTGAGCGACCCAAACGCGCAGGTCCGCAGCGTTACGGAAATTGCTCTGGATCATGGCTTCCTGCATCTAGGCCGTTTTTCTCAAGCTTACCGTCAGCGCTTCGGCGAATTGCCTTCTGAAACCTTTAAGCGCCACCGCTAACCCATTCTTTGAATGCCGGCCTTACAGGGACCGGCTTTTTTGTTGTGTCTGGGGAGCGTGCAGAAAATGGATAGTAGTCTGCAGAAAACGGATATCGCGACTTATCTATGCAACCTAGCCTAAAGCCATGCCTGAACCCTTTAAACCTAAGGCTATATCTTTCTTGCGTAGTGTCTACGAGCGATAGATATCTGATCACATCGCTCTAAGCCTGCCGATTTTGGCAGCATAAAAATAACCACAAAATAGCCTGGAGAATCACATCATGCTCAATGGCAGACTTGACCGACTCGCCCATGATGTTGCCTATGCCGTTCAGGAAGAGCCTGAAAAAGGCATTTTCCGTTGCCGGCGTGACGCCTTTACCGACCCGGACCTGTTTGAACTGGAGATGAAATACATCTTTGAAGGTAACTGGGTCTATCTGGCTCACGAGAGCCAAGTTCCAGAACCCAACGATTATTTCACTACGTATATCGGTCGCCAGCCAGTGGTTATTACTCGCGACAAGAACGGTGATTTGCACGCCATGATCAATGCCTGTGCGCACCGTGGCGCAACCCTGTGCCGTCGCAAGCATGGCAACAAGGGGTCGTTTACTTGCCCGTTCCATGGCTGGACGTTTAGCAACAGCGGTAAATTGCTCAAGGTCAAAGATGGCAAGACTGGTGGCTATCCAGAAGGATTCAATGTTGAGGGCTCCCATGATCTCAAGCGCGTCGCACGTTTCGAGAGCTATCGAGGTTTTCTGTTCGGCAGCCTAAATGCGGATGTCATCTCGCTGGAAGAACATCTGGGCGAAACCCGCGTCATCATTGACCAGATGGTCGATCAGGCTCCAGAAGGCATCGAAGTATTGCGAGGCAACTCGTCCTATATCTACGACGGTAACTGGAAATTGCAGACCGAAAACGGTGCGGACGGCTATCACGTCAGCTCCGTGCATTGGAATTACTCGGCCACGATGCAGCGTCGCAATTATGAGGCGGAAGGAACGAAAGCGGTCGATGCCAACGGCTGGTCGAAAAGTATTGGCGGCTTTTATGCGTATCAGCATGGGCATGTCTTGCTCTGGACGCGCCTGCTCAATCCGGAGGTACGGCCGGTTTATGCCCATCGTGAAGCGCTGATCGAGCGTTTTGGCGAAACCCGCGCCGATATTATCGTTAACGAAACCCGTAATCTGTGCTTGTACCCCAATGTGTACCTGATGGATCAATTCTCCACGCAGATCCGGGTGACGCGGCCGATTTCTGTCGATAAGACCGAGGTCACCATCTACTGCTTCGCGCCCAAGGGGGAGAGTGCCAAAGAACGGGCGTTGCGTATCCGTCAGTATGAAGACTTCTTTAATGTTAGCGGCATGGGAACGCCGGACGATCTGGAAGAGTTTCGGGCCTGCCAGACAGGCTATCAAGGGCGAGCGGCCCAATGGAACGATCTCAGCCGTGGCGCTACGCACTGGATCGAGGGTCCTGATGATAATGCCCGTGCGATGAACATGAACCCGCTACTCAGCGGGGCGAAGACTGAGGATGAAGGCCTGTACGTCAAGCAGCATCAGTTCTGGGCTCAGATGATGCAACGCGCTATCGAACAGGAGCGCAGCGCCCTTATCGTGACTGACAGTCAGGAGGCGGTGGTATGACTCGCACCTATGAAGAAATCGCCGGTTTCCTCTATCGAGAAGCGCGCCTGCTGGATGACCGGCAGTGGGACGAGTGGCTGGAGTGCTATTCGCCAAAGGCCTCTTTCTGGATGCCCGCTTGGGATGACGACGACACCTTGACCGAGGATCCGCAGCGCGAAGTTTCGCTGATCTACTACCCGAGCCGCGACGGCCTGGAGGATCGTATCTTCCGTATCCGCACCGAGCGTTCGAGCGCGAGCATGCCTGAGCCACGTACCTCACACAACATCAGCAACATTGAACTCTTGGAGCAAGATGCCGAGCGATTGGAAGTGCGCTTTAACTGGCACACCTTAAGCCACCGCTACAAGAAGACCGACAGCTTTTTCGGCACGTCATATTACACCTTGGACATCCGTGGCGAACTGCCACTGATCACCCGCAAGAAGGTGGTGCTGAAGAACGACTACATACATCAGGTCATCGACATTTATCACATCTGAGCGGCGTGTGATCCGCTGTGCGCTGCTCAGGCTGCGTTAAAGAGGGGTTCGAAAGGCTCGTTTACGTTTTGTAAACGCTGCTTTCTTACTCCTTTTTGCCTGACTCGTCTCGCGATCGCATAAAGGATCGATGTTTGAGGTGAGGATCTATTCTATGAGTTACACCATTGCACTGAATTTTGAGGACGGGGTGACGCGGTTCATCAACTGCCGTGAGGATGAGAAGGTGCTTGATGCCGCATTTCGGCAGAAGGTCAACCTACCAATGGATTGCTCCGATGGCGTCTGCGGCACTTGCAAGTGCCGCTGCGAGCAAGGCGATTATGATCTAGGGGAAGACTTTATCGACGATGCACTCACCGACGACGAGGTCGAGCGCGGTCTGGTGCTAACGTGCCAGATGGTGCCATCGTCTGATTGCGTGATCGCCATTCCGGTACCCTCAACTGCTTGCAAGACTGGTATTGCTCAGTTTCAGGCCACGCTGGCCGAGGTTAAGTCCCATCAGGACGCGGCGCTTGAAGTAGTGTTCGAGGCCGATGCTACGAATGCACCGGTCTTCCTGCCAGGGCAATATGTAAATATTACTGTGCCCGATAGCGACCAGACCCGATCCTATTCTTTTAGCTCTCAGCCTGGAGCGCAGCGCTTTTCATTTTTGATCAAACGCGTGCCGGGTGGTTTGATGAGTACCTATCTGGACCAAGCTCAGATTGGCGAGCGGCTGACGCTGACCGGCCCGCTGGGAAGTTTCTATCTGCGCGACGTGAAGCGACCGCTGCTAATGCTAGCAGGTGGTACAGGGTTGGCTCCGTTCCTGTCGATGCTGGAGGTAGTGGCTGAGCGTGGCGTGGATCAACCCGTGCATCTGATCTATGGCGTAACACGCGATCTAGACCTGGTTTTGGTCGACCGCCTCGAAGAGTTCGCTCGCCGTATCCCGGGTTTCACCTTCGCGACCTGTGTGGCAGAACCGGGATCTACTCATCCACGTAAAGGCTATGTGACAGACCACTTGTCACCAAGCATGCTCTATGACGGTAATGTAGATGTCTACCTGTGCGGGCCGCCCCCCATGGTAGATGCCGTGCGCCGCCACTTCAGCCAGGTTGGTATCACACCGGTGAGTTTCCACTACGAGAAATTCACGCCGACTCAAGTCGTTACGGTAGATGAGGAGGCGTGCGCATGAGCCGTTTCGAGAACAAGATAATGCTGATCACCGGCGCGGCCCAGGGCATTGGGCAGCGTGTGGCGGAGCGGGCGGCGGTCGAAGGCGCCCTTCTGGTGCTAGTAGATCGCGCCGAATTCGTTCATGAAGTCGCCCAAGGGTTAGAAGCCCAAGGCACTCGGGTAATCGCGCTTCAGGCGGATCTGGAGCGTTTCGCCGAAGTTGAGCGGGTGGTTCAGCAAGCTATCCAGACATTTGAACGGATCGATGTGCTAGTCAACAATGTAGGCGGGACGATTTGGGCCAAGCCCTTTGAACACTATGCCGAGGCTGAAATCGAGGCAGAGATCAGGCGCTCCCTATTTCCTACAGTGTGGTGTTGCCGTGCAGTCCTGCCGCACATGCTTGAGCAGGGGCAGGGTGCCATCGTTAACGTCTCGTCCATTGCCACGCGCGGCCTTAATCGCGTGCCTTATGGCGCCGCCAAGGGCGGCGTGAATGCACTAACGGCGTGTCTGGCTTTCGAGAATGGCGAGCGGGG
>NZ_VLKY01000038.1 GCF_007830155.1 Pseudomonas duriflava | reverse complement strand
ACAAGGCTCTGTTTTTCAGAATGGCTTGAGCACGCCAGTCGCAATAATGCTGTTTCTGGAAGCCTGCACCAACCAGCTGGGGCGGAGGAAATTCATATTAAAAGGCTACCGCGCTCTTAATGGCCGGCAGCTGGCGTTGCGCGCCCGAGTAAATAGCCGTCAAAGGTGTGTTTGCAGACCCATTGATCATTGGCGATTTGGACGCATGTATATTGAAAGCCGTCTCCAGAACGAGGCTTGAGAGGATAGCTCAATGAGCTCTGGTGCAGACGAACCGCCTTCGGGCGGTTTTTTATGCTGTTGCCTCAAACAAACAAAGGGTAAGCCATGACATCAATATCACCCGATCAGAACCACTCCAGAGTAAATACGCTGTTTGAGCTGATCCACCTTCTGCATATGGCGCTCAAGCTGGATGGTCTAGAAATTCAGGAAGAGGAAATCGTCGACCTGATTGTCGAGATAGCCAACGAGCTGGACGATACGAGCCCAGCGCCATATTTGCACAACGCCCTGATTGATCCGACCGAACCTATGGAGCCCATCTGCTGGGTCACGCTCTATATGACTCTGCTGCCTGCCGTAGGCCGCACGCTAGGCCTCTTAGATATGCAGAGCGCTGATCCACGGGCATGGGTCAATGAAGAAATGACTCACACGCAGAACCTTGTCAGCGAGTGGTCGCGTAATGCAGAACGTGTCATGGCAGACGTCAACCATGCCATGCGTGATCAGGTTGGATTTGATGCTAAGGAGTTGTCTGAGCACATGCAAAGGACAGGCGAAAGCATGGGCCAAGCTGAGGCACGGCTGTACAGCCAGCGGTCAGGTTTGAAGACAGTGCATTAGGAAAGGTGGCGATGTTTTAGCTATAAAACAAATAGGAAGGCAGAAGTGATCTCAATTTAACATAAGCATTATTATGCGAAATCTACTAGTAAGCCTTCTCGTGAGAGAACAATCCTAAATAACCGGATGGAGCTTTGGGCTACAGGCTTAGAGGTACTGCTTTTAGAGGCGCACACCTGCTAAACGTCCATCTGGCTCAAGCTCTTTTCCTTTAGCCAAGCTGACTGCCAGGAACTTACGCTCAACACTGGTAATACCGCCAGCGAGACGACGCGCTTCAGCCTGGAGCTGAGCGGCAAGCAGAGACTTCGCTGTGTCTTTAGATTGCTTCATAGAGCATCCTCGATTACTGGCTTTAGATTTAATGTTATGCCTCGACGATGCTGATGACAAGACGCTGCTCGTCGTCCAGCTCGAAGCCTAGTTCCTTGTACCAGTCTATAGCGCCAGGGTCAGGGTCTTGTATTTCAATTTCGGACAACCCGAGCATTCGCCCGTATCGGGTTACATTGATCAGAGCCAAACCTGCCACTTGACCTTTGAGTGGGTGAGTTCCATCTGGCTTGCCTTCCAGTAGCACAATCTTGATCGTTAGGGTGCTTGCACGAGGGGTAGCGTAGCAAAGACCACAAAGCTCATGGTCGTACCAAAGTGCTAGGTCAAAATGCCTGGTGTCACGCTTCTTCCAGCTTGGAACATCCTCCCAAGGATATAACTGGGCCTCAGAGATCCATAGATAGCTCTGATTAAGCGCCTCTTGGGTAATCGGCTCAAAACGAATACGAGCGGGCTCGATTCCCTCTGCAAGTAGGTCACTAGGATTATCTAAGATGAACTCCTTGGCCATGGTCAAGGCTGTTGAGCGGTACACCTGATACTTGAGATTGCTACTTCGAGATCCCGACATTGTTTCGTTCTTTCCGACGCTTTGCCCTATGCAAGGTGCATCATTTGACGTTTAACATAAATAGCTAGCCTCAAGTCACATTCCAACCCAAAAACATAAAAGTCAAAGTAGAGGCTCCTGCAAAGGAGAACACGACATTATTGTTCCACATTCGCTGATTTTAGAAATGCCTCTCGACTCTTTTCCCTGATCGCTACAGCTCTCTCCAGCGACTTGGCAAAATTAAGCTCCCAGGTATTGGCGGTACCAATATAGACATTGACAGGCTTTCCTCTCAGGGGCGTTACCTTGAAGCTATAGAGCAGCTGCGAGCCCTTGCCGCCCCGGTTGAGCTTTCTACGCGTGGCCAGCGTGATGCCGACAGGTAGTTCTGGGTGGCCTTTATCACTGCGCTGGTTTTGATAGTTGCGTACAGCGCCAGCATACGGGCGCAAGGTATCGTTGTACGCCTTGGCAGCTGCATAGCTGGCGTTGGGGGCGTGTGAGTATGCCGCATCGAAAAAGGCCTTGGGGGACTCCCCGCTCCTGATTGGAGCTACATACCAGCCGTCGTCGGTGCCTAGCCCACCTCGGCTACAGTATTCCTACAACGCTTTGAAATACCGTTTGCCGAGAGTTCTACTTTTTAGAGGGTAGTAAGCTAATAAAGCCTGGATCAGGCTTTTTCCAATTTCAGCGAAGCGTTGCCTTCTTCACTACGACGCAAGCGATACACTAACGCTAATACCAGTAGCCACGCGGGCATTAAATACACAGAAAGCCGCATGTCTGGAGTTAGGACCATTACTATCAGAATGCCAGCTAAAAAAGCCAGGCATAGGTAATTGGTGAGCGGATACCCCCAGCTTGGGTAATAGCTGCTCTTGCCTTCACGTTGCTGGCTTTTCCTGAATTTTAGATGCGTAATACTGATGATTACCCAATTGAGCACTAGTGCCGATACTACCAGCGCCATCAACAGGCTGAACGCCTTGCCCGGGATCAGGTAATTGATGAGTACGCACAAGCCGGTAACCAGGGAAGAAATGCCTAGGGCCATTACAGGGACGCTGCGGCGGTTGACGGTAAGTACCACTTGTGGCGCATTGCCTTGAAGTGCCAGGCCAAACAGCATGCGGCTGTTACTGAAGACACAGCTGTTATAAACCGATAGTGCAGCCGTAAGCACTACGGCATTAAGTAAGGAGGCAATGATGTTGCTGTCTAGCGCATGGAAAATCAGTACAAATGGGCTTCCGCCGGTAACCACCTTTTCCCATGGGTAAAGCGACAATAGTACAACCAGCGCGCCTACATAGAAGATCAGGATACGCCAGATCACCTGATTTGTAGCCTTGGGAATGCTGTATTGGGGATTCTCGGCCTCGGCAGCGGTAATGCCTACCAATTCCAATCCTCCGAAAGAAAACATGATCACTGCCATCGCCATTGCCAAACCGCTAAGACCATGGGGGGAAAAACCTCCATGCTGCCAGAGGTTGGCAATGCTGGCCTGTTCGCCCGCAGTCCCTGTTGCCAGGAGCCAGCTGCCAAAGAGAATCATGCTGATGATGGCAATAATCTTGATCAAGGCAAACCAAAATTCGAATTCACCATACAACTTCACATGACTTAGGTTAACAATATTAACCAGTACGAAGAAAACGGCTGTTGAAGCCCACGTAGGAATATCTGGCCACCAATACTGTACGTACAAACCTACCGCGGTAAGTTCGGCCATGCCGACCAATACATAAAGAACCCAATAGTTCCAACCTGACATAAAGCCTGCGAATGGGCTCCAATAGCGATTGGCAAAATGGCTGAAGGTACCAGCTACGGGCTCCTCAACGACCATCTCGCCAAGCTGGCGCATGATTAAAAAAGCTATGGCCCCTGCAATTACGTAGCCGAGAATAACTGAAGGACCAGCCATATTAATGGTCTGGGCAATGCCCAAAAATAACCCTGTGCCAATCGAGCCGCCAAGGGCTATCAGCTGTATATGTCTATTTTTCAAGCCTCTGTGTAGAGACTTGGTGTCTGCTTGGCTCATGCGGAAGTGTCCTGTAAGGAGATAAGGGCATTGACTGACGCGTCGAGTAAGATCTAAAAGCGCTCGACTGCAAGACAAATGCCATATAGCCCCTTAGGGCTTTGCTGTAGCTGAGCAAGTACCCACGTAACTGTTAATCTTCCAACCTTATTTTCGGCGCTACGGAATAGGTACATGACTACGATTGACGAGTTTGATCTGAAAATCCTTACTCTACTTCAGGGAAACGGCCGCCTGAGTAACCAAGATTTGAGCGATCTGGTGGGGCTTTCAGCCTCGCAATGTTCTCGTCGTCGAATTGGTCTTGAGCAGGCGGGGCTGATTTTGGGTTACCACGCGCGTCTGGCTCCTGAGGCCATGAATACAGAGATGGTAGCGATGATAGAGGTCAGTTTGGTTAGCCATGGCACAGACAATTCTTCCGCCTTCGAAGCCTTTGTACTGCAAGACCCAGCGATTATAGATGCTTATAAAACCACAGGCGACGCGGACTATACCTTGAAGATTGCAGTAGCTGGCCTGACAGAGCTCAATGGACTTATGGGCAGATTGTCAGGGACCGGAACAATTGGCCATTTAAAAACCGCTATCGTTCTACAGCGACTTAAAGAAGCCGGAATACCTGCACAATAAGAACGCACTGAAAAGAGTCGTATCAGCTATTCGGCGCACTATTTTCATGCGTAAAAATTATATAATCCGCACAATGTGTGCATTTATATGTTTTAAGATGCACGAATAAATCATTTTTGCTATGTTGCTCTACTCATGCGAGCCCTATGAACCTTTGTATTAATCCCAATAGTCGAGCGCATCATGAGTACTGCCATTATTACTCCTCATCCCCATACTCGAATCGAAGATGGTATTGCCTTGCTCGTCGGGACACTCCTGATTGCTTTTGGCTTGCTACTCGTGCGCGAAGGGGGCGTCATGACGGGCGGCACGGCCGGCATTGCGCTGTACCTGCACTACGCGTTCGATTACGCCTTTGGCGCAACCTTCTTTGTGCTTAACCTGCCATTCTATTATCTGGCATTGCGACGCATGGGATGGGCTTTCACCCTCAAGACGTTTACAGCTATCGGCCTAGTGTCATTGTTTTCCGATCAGGAAAAGGCGTTTGTTGCCCTACAGCATATTCAACCGCTGTATGCAGCAATTATTGGTAATATTATTCTTGGCGTTGGCTTTCTAATCTTGTTTCGACACCGAGCGAGCCTGGGCGGCATCAATATTCTTGCGCTCTTTCTGCAGGCACGTTTCGGCTGGCGTGCCGGCTGGTTGCAAATGGGCTCCGATGTAGTAATTCTGCTGCTGTCACTAACAATTGTCTCCCTGCCGCTACTGGCTGTTTCCGTATTAGGTGCAATAGTCATCAATCTGATCATTGCCCTTAATCACCGCTCGGGTCGCTATCACGCCTGACGTTTTCACCTGCTCTGGAGTTTTACATGCTTGACCATGTCACCCCCTATGCTGGCGATCCCATCCTGTCGTTGATGGAGACCTACCAGGCGGATACGCGCACGTCTAAGGTTAATTTAAGCATTGGCCTGTACTACGATGCCGATGGCCGTATTCCTACCTTGCCGTCAGTAGCCGAAGCCCATCGACGGTTACTGTTGCAGGGTGATCGCCCCGCGCTTTATCTTCCAATGGAAGGGTTGGCGGATTATTGCGCCCAGGTTCAACGTTTATTATTTGGAGACCAGGCGCAAGTTCTGGTTGAGCGTCGCGTAGCGACGATTCAGGCGGTGGGTGGTTCAGGTGCCTTGAAGGTAGGCGCGGATTTTTTGCGTCAGTGGTTTCCTCAATCGCAGGTATGGGTCAGTGATCCGACTTGGGAAAACCATCATGCACTGTTTGCCGGTGCCGGATTTACAGTCAATACCTACCCTTACTTTGATTCCAGCACCGGTGGCGTTGCGTTTGCTGCCATGCTTGAAACCCTTGCTACATTGCCTACGTATAGCGTGGTGCTACTGCATCCTTGCTGCCATAACCCGACTGGTGCCGATCTGCTCCCCGCACAATGGGATGAAGTGATCAAGGTTTTGATTGACCGCCAGCTGATTCCGTTCCTGGATACAGCCTACCAAGGGTTCGGCGATGGTATGCAAGAAGACGCCTATGCTATTCGTGCCATGGCTGATTCGGGCTTGGTAGTAGTTATAAGTAACTCGTTCTCAAAAATCTTTTCTCTGTATGGCGAACGGGTTGGTGGATTGTCAGTGGTATGTGCGGACACTCAAGTTGCTGCCAATGTTCACGGTCAGTTGAAGGCCGCGGTACGCCGTAACTATTCTAGTCCGCCAAATCATGGTGCACGCTTGGTGAGCGGTGTACTGGGTGACGCAGCGCTATGCGCACAATGGTTAGCTGAAGTAGAGGACATGCGGCTGCGTATTAGTACCATGCGTAGCCAGCTGGCTTTGATGTTGCGTGATGCCTTCCCCGATGGTCGCCACGATTATCTGTTGCGGCAGAAGGGCATGTTTAGTTATACAGGCCTTACAGCCGCTCAAGTCCACCGCTTGCGAAAGGAGTCCGGAATTTACCTGATTGATAGTGGCCGCATGTGCTTGGCTGGACTAAACCAGAGCAATGTTCAGGTGGTAGCCGAGGCGCTTGCGCGTATAGCCGATTAGCGCTTGCGTAGGCGTACCGGTTAGGTCGTAAGGAAATCCCATATGTCCAAGATGACTAACGTAGGGGCGCAAAAGCGTCCCTCTTGCTTACTGCTTAACGTCTCGTCTGACAACGTTAAAGCTGCAACTAACCCCCTCAATAATCAGAGGGTTTTAGGTCTAGTATGGTTTCAGGCTATTCATCAGACCTGAAATCAGGTTTTCTGCCCTTCGAGAGAAGTTAAATTCTCCTATGTCAGGCAGCTTTTGAATGACTAGTTACGAGCTAAGAGCAATCTGTGCTGAGAGACAATCAATTACCTTGCCAAGCAATGCATGCATCTTAGGCGTCAAGGCATAAAAGCCTGTTTCAGTGTCCAGCTTATAACGGTCGTTAAACACATGTATCAGTGCGCCTGTTTCAAGCTCTATCCTAGCCGGTAAAGCTGGAACAATTGCTATAGCAAGGCTTTATTCAGACGCCTCAAGGGGAAGAGGTGTCCGTAAGAAGGCAGGTACTGAAAGCCTAAAATTTTTCTGAAAAGTCGGCACGCATGCACCGTTCGATACAGGCCAGCGCTACCATAGCCTTGAACTGCTGGCCAGCTTGTCAAAGGAAGCCAGAGTCCACGTTTTCATTTAGTCATTCGATCACCGATATTTCGGTCTATTAAACAATCGAGACAGATCTAAGCGGGGCTTTCGGTGCATGGTGCGCTGAGCGATTATCTGTTGTAATAGCGATGTAACCTTCCACTATCATAGCCCTTGTCAGCGCTAAGCATCAGATGCTCATTTTTACGATGCCGCCCCTGCCGCTACCTGTGAGAAACCAAATCGCTAATCCGCTACCATGAGCAATCGCCCAACTCGTAGCGTTCTATCATCTAGGGTCTCCGACTCGAAACAACATCACATAGTAGCAAAACGATTTTCAGACAGAACGTGATTTATATAGTTGACCAATCTTTATATGAGGCCCACTAGGCATAAAAACAATCAAAGATAAAATAATTTTATCTTTCGCCTAGTGAGCGTTTGGCTTAGCGATTAAAGTTCTTGGATTGTACTTTCCATCCATTTACTTTACATAGACCACAATTCTGTCCTAGAAAGTAGGATGATGCACTCTGATCCTTTTTAAGAGTAAAATCGAACCAGCGAATTACTGCTTCAAGCGCTTCTGTCGTAATAGTATAATCTACAGTCGAGCCAGTAGCAACAGAGCTATTATTTGAGTTGAAACTATATCGAAGTCCTGCCCATAGTCCTGAGTGTCCCCCTTCATAGTTTTCAGCTAATATAATGGGAACATTTGCTGCCCCGTAGTTTGAATGGGTTTGTTTATAAGCAACATCTGAAGGGCCACCCCCAATTAATAAGGTAGGGGTATGTAACTTAGAGATATCGGCAACTGAATAGCCGCCCATATTTTTACTTGCTTCGCTACCTGAATCAAAAAAGCCAGTATTTAATCCTGCCACGGATTTTACTCTAGAATCACTACCAGCAACTAGGGCTTCTAGCCCACCGCAGGAAGTACCAAATACACCTATCTTAGATGGATTAAGATTGGCATAAGCCGGATAAGAATTTGCTTGATTCCTTACCCAGTCTAAAGACTTTTCTATTCGAGAAGGAGTAACGGTATTAGATTCTTTAATAACAACTTGGTCGGAGGCGCCATATGCAACAATTACATAACCACGAGCAGCAATTGCACCGAGTATATCCCAATATTGATGGTTACTAGACTTACAAGCCCCATTTCCCCAAAGCAAAACTGGGACTTGACCACGTACATCTGACAGCTTGGCTGGTCTGTATACTGTATATCCGCTCAAGCCAGGAGCTGCTTCACGAATAACAGAATAAAATATTCCTGTTAAATCTTTCTTATTGTTTTCAGCTAACGCTTGACCACTTAATATAGAGGCAGTTAAAAACCCAGCCACTAGATTTAGAGAGGTAAAGTATATTTTTTATCATAATTTTTACCTAAGTATTATAATTATTTCAAGCCCTACCTAATCTTCACTTTAAACAAGACCAGTTTATTTTAACCAGCAAAAAAATAGTTGTTATTTTTTCAACTATTCAATAATTTGTATAGTTGATATGGTTTCGAATGTAAAAGCCTGACATCACTAAGTGGTCGCTAAACGCACAAAATTAACTATGTTCTGTACGAAAAGTCTGAGCAGGTAAGATGACGGCCCTGACCGACCTGAGGGCCGCATGGCAAGGCGTTACGAATTACCGGATGCAGCTTGGGAACTGATCGCCGATCTGTTTTCCCGCGAGCAGAGAATGGGCCGACTGCGCCATGACGACAGACTGATGCTCAACGGGATCCTCTGGGTTTTGTGCTCCGGTGCTGCCTGGCGCAACATGCCGGAGCGATTCGGGCCCTGGTCAACGGTGTACCAGCGCTTTCGAAAGTGGCGCGACGATGGAACATTCAACCAAGTGCTCGAACGCCTGCATCTCAGGCTCAACCAGCAGGGCATTATCGATCTGGATACCTGAATGATCGACTCCACTGCCATTCGCGTAATCCGAGCCGCTTCCGGTGCCGGGAAAAAGGGACGCCTGAAGAACCGGTAGACCATGCGCTGGGTCGCAGCCGAGGCGGCCTGACCACCAAGATCCATATAGTCTGCGATGCCAATGGATTGCCTCTGCGTTTTCTGCTTTCGCCCGGTCAGGCCAGCGACATCTCGAATGCCCAGGCACTCCTGGATCAGGTTCGCATCCCTGGCAAGCAAGGCCGGCCTCGCAAGCGCTGTCGCAGGTTGCTGGCAGACAAGGGCTACGATGCCGAGCACCTGCGCCAGTACTGCGACCGTTACCGAATGCATCCTGTGATTCCGCAGCGAACCATGAAACGCAAGCCCAAGCCCGGCCTGCCAAGGCTGTTCGACTGCCCCAAATACCGGCAGCGTAACATCATCGAGCGGATGTTCGGCTGGTTGAAGGAAAACCGCAGGATCGGCACTCGCTACGACAAGCTGGCAAGAAGTTTTGCCGCAATGGTCACTCTGGCTTGCACGCTGCGGTGCCTACGGCAGTACTTTTCGTACAGAACCTAGTTGTTAGGTCCCGGGAAGAAGGGGTTTGGGTCGGTTAAAAAGAGCTGTGGTTGTTTATGCCATTGCCCGAGAATAAAGCCAATCAGTGTTTGCCCTTTCAAGGCGCGCAATGGACGAGCGCTGTTATACGCCCACAGATAATCCTTTATATGCTCCTGCAGCTGTTTAAGCGAGGCATAATGAAAGGCCTTGGTGGTGGCCTGCTTGATCGTCCTATTCATGCGCTCAACCTGACCATTGGTCCAGGGATGGAAGGGTTTGGTTAGCCGATGTTCAATGCCGTGCCGATAACAGATCACATCGAAAGGATGGGTTCGGTAGCTTTCTGTACCAGTCTTCTTGGCAAACTGGATGCCGTTGTCAGTCAGCACCGTATGCACCTTATAGGGTAACGTCTTAAGCGTAGCCTCCAAGAAGTCGACCGCATCTTTGCGCATCATCTGCGTGTGCAACTCGGCATAAACAAATTTCTACGTGCGGTCGATCGCCACAAAGAGATAAGCCCGGCCTTCTGCGGTATGCACCTCGGTGTTATTGATATGTAGATAGCCCAACGGATAGCGTTTGAAGGTCTTCTTATCACGTACCGGCTCAGCCGAACGCGGCAGAGTGCTGATGCCGTGTCGCTGGTAGAGCCGGTTCAGGCTTGAGCGCGAAAGCCTGAATATGAAGCGCTGTAGGACATGCAAGCAATCTCCACAGGCAACAAGGTCTTCTGCCGAAACGCGATGGCAGCAGCCTCTTCAGCCAGGGTCAAGAGGTCGAATGCGGATCTCGAGGCCCCATGGGCTGATCTTCAATCGAGTCGCGCTTACACCACTTGATCACAATCACGGTCTTGGGGGCCTGCTCAGGGGGTTGAGGATATAGCGCTTGCTTAGCGTCGCGATCAAATCCTGCTACGCTTGCATTCTGCTCGGATGGCGTGCGTAGTCGTGGCGCGTTTGTGTAGGACTTGACCCATGCATTCCCCTCCGATAGAGGTCTATATCATGACCCTTTCTCCCTAGGACCAAACACCTAGTACACCGGCCCGATTACAATATGCCCGCACCTGTTATGATCATATAGCAGGCACATTGGCCATGCAGCTCCATGTGTAGTGGTCAGCTTACTCTAGGTATATTTTGTCTACAGCCTCTAAATATATAAACAGCCTTACGCGATACCAGCCGTTAAGCCTAACTCCGCCGGTGAAGCCTGCTTACAGTGTCTATAAAGGAAATCACTCCACTCCTGCATAAGCCCTCTCCTCTTCTCCAGCAGATCTCCTCGGTTATAGGCCGCTTCCACCTTGCTGCCCAGCGTATGCGCCAGCGCCATCTCGCAAACTTCGCGGGGATAGTTGGTGGTCTCTGCCGCCCAGGTTCTGAACGTTGCCCGAAAGCCATGCGGGACGGCCATGTGAACCTTTAAGGTACCTAATACGCGACCAATAGCATTGCCGGGAATACAGCCTGTGCGGCGGCTATTGGGAAACACCCACTTGGGATGCTTGCCTGCCTGCTGATTGATCACCTCAAGCATGGCCTCGGTAAGCGGGATGCGGTGCGTCTTGCCCGTCTTCATGCGCTCGCCCGGTATGGTCCAGAGCCTTTGTGCCAGATCCAATTCGGACCAGCGTGCGCCACAGGTCTCGCTGTTACGGGTTGCGGTCAGGATCATCAATTCAGTGG
>NZ_VLKY01000037.1 GCF_007830155.1 Pseudomonas duriflava | reverse complement strand
GAGCAGGCTGCTGGACGTGTCTGCGTGTCACCAGCGATGCCTCAGCCGGCCAAGCAAGGCGGCTAGTACAGCTGACTCAAGCACATGCTCTAGGGCCGCTATGGCTATGAGCCTTTCATGGCGCTGCGGACCTATCTGGAGGTCTACGAGAAGGATGTACGCTATCCGATCCTCTGATTTTACGTGTGCTCATAACTTCGATACCTCTTATGAAATAAACCGAAGCCTTCCCTGATTACCGACGCTTGGTCTCTTGCATCACCCGATTCTGATGAGACGCTGGATTTATAACCTGCGACTGATCGAGGCGGTTAACACTTATGAGTATTCGTCAAAAGTTCAAAGCCGGTGAAACGCACGGAACCTATATTGTTGATGAACCTGTCACCGAGCAGGATATCCTGCACATGGCCACATGTCCTAGCGCGTAAGCGTTTCTGCCGCGGATTACCCTTCACCGGCATCAGCGACGTCTTTGTCTACCTGCAAACCCTGATCGCAGACTATGAGTACAAAGTCTTCTCCATGATCTTCCTGGACAGCCGGCATCGATCGATTGCCTATCGCAGGTTGTTTACCGGAACGATTGATCAGGTAACGGTACCGCCGCGAGAGATCATCAAGGCGGCGCTGGAACACAACGCCGCGGCGGTTATCCTCGTGCACAACCACCCCTCGGGTGATCCCGAGCCCAGCGAGTGCGACTTTGGCCTTACCGATGAACTCAGCAGTGCGCTTAACCTGGTTGGTATCCGGACACTTGACCACATCATTGTCGCGACCGAGGGCTGCGTCTCACTGGCAGAGCGAGGCTATTTCAAGAGCTTGAGCACAGGTTGATTCCTATCTCTAGGCGTGTAACGGTATGATGATTGTTTCCTGTTAGAGTTACGGTACACGCATGAACAAATCTGAACTGATCCAGGCCATCTCCGAGAAAGCCGACCTGAACAAGGCCGTTGCAGAAAAAGCTCTGAACTCATTGATTGAGGTGATCAGCGGCGAGCTTGCCAAGGGCGAGACGGTGGCGCTGGTGGGGTTTGGCACCTTCCAGATCAGTGAACGCGCAGCTCGTAAGGGACGTAATCCCCAGACCGGACAGGAAATCGATATTGCAGCCAGCAGGAATCCTACGTTCAAGCCGGGCAAGGGCCTGAAGGATGTCGTAAACAGCTGATCCCGTCGCGCTGTTTGAGAGCCCCGCCCCGCGGGGCTTTTTCATCAGGGACTCTACAAGAGTTTACTAAGATCAGCGCAGCAGTAGCCAAGTGCCTACAGAGCCAGCCGGTAAACCTACTGTTGCCGCCTCTTAAGACCTCGTATGCTATACCGAGTAAGCGGTGCAGGCTGCGCCAGATGGGCGGGACAGCTCATCACCACCGCGTTTCTTAGACCCTAGGCAAGGAAGCCAGCATGGGACTCGTCCTGACTCGCCAGGAAAGCGAAAACACTACTCTTCTGCTCGAACCCGATTGTGATGAAGCCCAAATACTCGATGCCCGGCGCCATGAAGACATCACGCTCCTGATCACCCATGCCCAAACGGCAAGAACCGGGTCCTGATGAGAAGATTTCCATCTTATGCGAAGAGCTGATTGACGGCCAAGGCGCAGCTACGCCTGTCACTGGGCCTTATCTTTACCAGAGGCCCTGATGCCCACAGCGATTAACGTACTCGACACCACTAAAGGATTATTTTATGCCACGTGCCTGGATGGCCGCCGCCCTGACCTTGCTCCTCTCGCCTGCCGCTTTTGCTCAAGGCTGCCTCATGAACGAGATCCTTGAACACGTCTATGAACCTGGCCACAAGGCGGACCTTGAGCTTTCCACCTGCAAGGTATGGCCCGCCCGGCCAGACGTTACCCTGGTTGCCGCCGCGCTTAACCGCCAGGGCGATGACAAGGTTGGCAGCGAAGATCTTGAGCTTCTGCTGGTGGATACGGCCACGTCCAAAGTAATCACCCGTCGCCTGGAAAGGGATCGTCTCGGCTATGACGCCATCCGTGTTGGCAAGCTCACACTTGATACGGCGCCCTACAAGCTCAATGACAACTTACTCGCCTTTGGCCTGAGAATTAGCCGTCATAACAACTCGGGGGTCTATCCCTTTTCAGAGACATCCCTGACGCTTTACACGCTGGGAAGGAGCGGGCTTGAGCCTGTATTGGAAAACCTGCTGGTCAATTCGTTTTCTGGTGAAACAGATACTGTTTGCCAGGGCAGAGATGAGGAATCAGCCGCTACGCTTGCCCTGAGAGGCGCAACGTCACATGGGCTGCGGTCGTTGTTGGTGACTCAACACATCTCTACCTACCGGGAGGTCATACACACAGCGAGCACGTGCATGCCTGAGGATGAGAAAACAACCCAGCATCGGTATACGCTGACCTTTGATGGGCAGCGATACCCTGTTCCCGCTGAACTTCAAGCATTGACGCCATGAAGCCATGTATCAGAGGTCTTTTGTCCAGGCCAAACCAGCTGCCGGTATTGCAAGGAGTGCTTCTAGCACTCCTTTTGGCCAGCGCCCATGGCGCGTATGCCGACATTACCCAAGAGCAGGTAGAAGCGGACTGTCGCAACATCAGCAACCTTGCCGCACAGGGAGACCGCTTCTACAGGCAGAGCCGCTATGCCAAGGCCCGGGAGTTCTACGAGCAGCAAGTGGCCTGGTCGCAGAGTTGCCAGCTGGATGAGTCCGCAATGGCGACGGCCTACAACAACGTTGCGCTGACCTATGCCCATGAGGAGGCCTTTCTAAAAGCAAAGGCCTGACTGGCGATCAACGCCACCAGCGCGAAATCAGTCTTCAATTTTAAGAGGTATGTAGCAAAGATTGAGCAGGCAGCCTCCAGGGCTGATAACACGCTAGAAGGGGAATACTGGTACTACGCGGGCATGGCTATGTGGAACGTGGTCAACATTAAGAGAAATGAGACAGGTTACAGGGTCACGTTTGACGGGCTGGCGCCAGGAATGATGGCAATGTACTACGGTCCAAACCTGGGTAGTTTCGGAGCAGATGTCCACTTTAATAGCGGCAAGGCCGTCTACGCAATGGCATCCGAAAATGCCGACTATGATTGCACCTTTACCTTTACGGTCCAGCCTGCAGGACTCAGGGTTGGCCAGACAGGGGGACAACTGCGGGTTTGGTCATAACGTCTATGCAGGCGGTAGGTATCTAAAGGTTTCCAGCCAGTCAGCCCCTAAGCCGATAGCTTATTGAGCTTAACCGGCCCGCGCCTGCTAGTTCAGCAATAGACACCAATATAAGAAACTTTGGCCTGCAGCCACAGGCCAGAGACGCTCTCAACGTTACCTTACCCTGATGGAGACCGTGGATACATGGTTGACTGCTCCCTGCCCTGAAGGACGGGGATTTCTAATTCATCGCTAACAGGACACAGGCACTTGACCTATGCCACTTACATTCGCTCCAAGGGCTAACACGGCCAGCCCGGCCGCTTTGATATTGAGTGCGGCATTAACGTCGCGATCATGCTCTGCCTTACATTCAGGGCAGGTCCATAAGCGAATGTTAAGCGGCATTGAGTCCATTACAAACCCACAGCCAGAACAACGCTTTGAGCTAGGAAACCAGCGATCTATGGCGACCACTTGCCTGCCTGCCCAGGCGCCCTTGTATTCCAGCTGGCGGACCAGTTCACCCCAGCCCGCGTCAGCGATAGCTCTGCTCAGCCAGGGATTCCTGATCATGTTTTTTACAGCAAGATTTTCGACACAGACCACTTGGTTTTCGTTAATCAGTCTGCGTGACAGCTTGTGTAAGCCGTCGAGTCGGCAATCGGAGATTTTAGCGTGAATGCGCGCAATCTTCTGGCGGGCCTTGGCACGATTGGCAGAGCCGAGCTTTTTACGGCTCAGTCTGCGCTGCGCCAATGCCAGGCGGGAGGCGTATTTAGCGGTATGGCGGGCATTGAGTGTTCGCACACCGTCGGACGTGGCAAACAAGTCCTTAAGGCCCATGTCGATGCCGACCATTTTCGGCGTGACGGGCAAGGCTTGAGGTTCGAATTCACACAAGCACGAAACGAAGTATCGACCGGCTGCATCCTTGGAAATCGTCACAGTGGATGGTGCGAACGGCAGGTCACGACTCCAGCGGACATTCAGAGGCTCGGTGCTTTTCGCCAGAAACAGCTGACCGTCCCAGTACTTGAACGCCGAAGCCGTGAATTCAGCCGATTGATGGTACCGCTTTTTCTTGAAGGTGGGGTACCTGGCACGCCCTTCAAAAAACTCTTGAACGCACTCTGCTGGTGGCGCAGGGACTGTTGAAGAGGGACGCAAGAAACCCCATTCAGGAACGCCAGTTCCGGCTGCTTCTTGATAGCGGTCAGGTAGGCACTAGCAGCAGTTTAGCCGATTTTCTGCTGTTCCTTATAGAACGCATCGGTTCGCCAGCGAAGCACAGTGTTATAGACCAAACGCACGCAGCCAAACGTCTTTGCAAGCAACTCTGCTTGTTCAACCGTTGGGTAGAACCGGTATTTGTAGGCGCGTTTAGTCATACCCACAAAATACCAAAACTAATGCAATTATAACAATCTGAGATGAAAGCGAGAACAGGGGGCACGCTTTGCCCACCGCGCTATCCCTCCCTGCACTAGAAGTACGGGGTATCTCGCGCAAAACTGATGACGTAGGCTTGATTGAAATTCCCCTCATGTAGAGTACTGACGGAATTACCCCCACCGTTTTGACCCAAGGAGGCGGCATTGCCTTCCCCTTCCTGTTCCAGTACTACCGGCTGTTCTGCGCCCTGTTGCAAAACAGACCCCGTATTCTCGTCTCCAGTCTGAAGCTGGGTTAAAGAATGGCCCCTATCAATCTGACTAATCGTTGCGGCTTGATTATTGCCCTCCTGCAAAAGGGTAATGGTATTGCTATCTGCCTGGGCGGGTATGGAGACAATCATGATAAAGGAAAGAGCAAGCAGTTTGAGTATGGTCATCGGGCTAAGCTCCTTATCGGGTTTATCCAGCCTAGGCCAAGTCAACCAACTCTGCTCCCAGAAGCGTTCAACGGCTATGTGAAAGAGGTTTAACTACATGTGTACGCGCCTGCATCAGCTATACTAGTGATGGCTTCTACCCGTACCAATGGCCGCTAGTGCAATACGCAGTTTAATAGGCCAGCTTAAAAACCAGCTTTCTAAATACGCATTGAGTAAGCAGTAATAATTGCTTATGGTCGTCTAGCGCTGTAAATCTGCCTTTCCAAAAGCGGCCTATAGCGCTCCTATGCTTTGCTTTATAGTTTAGTTGGCTTGTAGCTAGTCCCTCTACTGGCCTGGGTTGAATTGGGTAGGACTTCCCTTCTTGATTGCGCTGCCATTTCGTCTACATGCCGCCATGGATTTGAGTTAGATGCCTTTCGTTGCTGGGTCTTTGGGTAGCCTTAGAACCTTCCCTGTTTGACAGCAATGCGCAAGGGGCTAAGGGCAATCCTCCCCAGACGCAGACATGCTTACTCAAACGGCATAGACTATGCCGGCTCAGTACTAATTGATCTGTAATAGCAGGATTATGAAGGGAATCCATACTTGTCTGGCTTAACCCTCTATTTGCATTGGAGGTCTGTTAATCCAGTCTGTCCGGGCTTAACGCGCCATTGACCATCACCCTCCTCCCGCCTGTATACACGAAGGGTAATCTTCTGCCCTACTCATTTCACAGCTACCGCTTGGTCAGAAAGCTTTCCAGCGCTTGCCTGTTGATTACGAGCATCGTCAGCGTGAGCAAGGGCTGTTGCAAACCCATCCAGGCGGCAGGGGCTTTCTCACGGCTACCGGCCCTGACTGGAAACGCCTAGAGGCTGCCTGATCAGCCAAGGCGCCTGAATAACCAACCTCAGGCGTCAGCCCTTCTATGGCGCTGTTTGATTACCCTCCCTTGCCCTGGCCTCTACGCGGTAACAAGGAATGCAGATAACCCTAGGAAATACTAGCTGAGCTAAGCCGAGTAGAAAGACAATCAATTTCAGGTATCTTCTAACCGCCTATATGATAACTTTTCTTATTAACTGTAGGCGCAGCCAAAGTGCCTCATGATGAGACACTTTGGCTGCGCCATCACCGTTGCTTTAGATAGCTTCCCTAAAAACCTTTGAGTTTATTTAGCGATCATACAATCCTACGACAAGTCAACTTTTATGAAAGCCATTGCTAGGTGTCTCATCATGAGACACTATCAAACCCACCTGACTTTTCTTAACTACAATTAGGGAGCTCAAGGTAGCCTGATCTTGATAATCTTTTACTGGACAAAACTATCCTGGGCTTCTCACATTGACATACCTATAGCTTAGAGAAGCTATTTCAAGTGCCCTAATTCATGTGTCTCGTCATGAGACACTGCGATCCATAACCTTCTTTTCCTTTGGTATTTTTAAGGGTTTAAGCCTTATACAGCAGTTGAGTTTGCAGCTTTTGATTGAGTATAACCCCGGTTAAATGCCTATAATTACCCTTTCAGTGTCTCATTATGAGACACCTATGATTTGCTTCCAGGGTGAAGTAACAGAGGAACAAGACGATGGAGCCATCAAAAGCGGCCGTTATTGCAGTAGCAAATCACAAGGGAGGTTGCGGCAAGACAACAACCTGTATCAACCTTGCTGATAATCTGGCCCAGATGGGCAAAAGTGTGCTGGTCATTGATATGGATCCTCAGGCTAACTCAAGCCTGCATATCGGACTAAACCACCCTGCCGAGATACGCTATACCGCTGCCGAGATGCTTTTAAATCTTGAGCTGCCTTTACAAGCCTTTATCCATACTGATACCCGGGTAGAGGGTGTCGCGCTGATATACGGGTCGATGGGGTTGGAAACCATTGGGGACACGCTCAAGAATAATCACCCCAGACCAAACGAGGTCTTGCGCGCGCGCCTGGAGCCTCTGCTCGACCATATCGACTACATCATCATTGACTGCCCGCCTTCACTTCAGATCCTGACAATGAATGCCTTGGCTGCCTCAACGCATTATCTGGTACCTCTTGAATCAGGGGCGCCCTATGGAGCCTATGGCTTGAGCGACCTTAACAAGCGGGTCGGACAGATCAAACTGATCAACCCAACGCTTGATTTTCTTGGAGCGCTGCTTATCTGGCACGACGACAGATTAAGCCTGTGCCGACAGAATGAGGAAGACGCCACCAAAATGTTTGGCAAGGTCATCCCCATCAAGATTGGTACCTCCTCTAAAATCAATCAGTCAGCGGCAATCAAGGTGCCGCTGCGACTTATCGATAAAAACAACCATATTGCCAAGCAGTACAAGGAACTGGCTGAGCATATTGATGGTGTCGTAGCTCAGGAGTATGCGTAATGCCCACCTCTAATAAGCAAAAGGACTCAACCGCCACGGCGCAAAAAGAGACCGGTGCAAAGCCTGGTCGACTTAATGCCTTTATGGTCCAGAATGCCTTTTCAGCCAATTTTGAAGAGCATCAGCAAAAGCAGCTAGTTGGCAACCCGCTTTCAGGTCGCACGATAAGATCCATTGACGTTGACCAGGTGACCCGTAATCCGTATCAGCCCCGTCTGGATTTTGACGAGGACTATATTGCTGAACTGGCCAGATCAATCGAGGAAAACGGCCTGATCGAGGTGATCAAGGTCCGGGCTGTGCCGACAGGCTATGAACTTGTTGCAGGCGAGTGCCGTCTCCTGGCGCATAAGAAGCTGGGACTCAAAACCATTGATGCGGAAATCGTGCAGATCTCAGACGCCGAATCGGCTGTTCAGGCACTGGCTGAGAACATTCATCGTAAGAACTTGAGCGATCTTGAAATCTACCTGTCGCTTAACCGTTTCGAAAGCGTATTTGCAACGGCCAAGCAGGTGGCTTCGCTACTGGAAATGAGTCGAGCCCATTTTTACCGTATCAAATCATTCGACAAGCTTCCCAAGCCCGTTATTGATCTGTTGAAGACCAAACCAAAACTTATCTCCGCACTGTCAGCCTCTACCATAGCCAAGACCATCACCAGCCTACGCGAGCAGGGAATTGCCGGGGCTGAAATCGAGAAGGCGTTGATCATTGGCATTCGTGACATGATCAGCAATGAGAGAAAGGTGCCTAATCTTCCGGCTTATCTGGTCTCCCGTTTAACCAAAAAAGATCCAAAGGCAGTCTCTAATAGAGAAGAACTTATCGTTGGCCACAAACCCGTGGCGGTGTTTGAACGCAAGGATAAGTATCTGCAAGTGCGTCTTGATAACCAGACGTTTAGTCCAGAAAAAGAGGTGAAGTTGAGAGCATTCCTCGAGCAGCTTGCATTGGAGGCATAGATGACAGAGGAGGGCAAAAAGCGAGGCAGAGGGCTGGCCAACATCAAAGCTCGGGCTGAAGCCGTCGAGGCGCAAAAGGCCATGCAGCTTCCTCTTTGGGCAGAGCCCTTACGCAGTGCTCCAAACGAAATACTACGTACGGCGCTCTTTACCGCACGTAACAAAAAACATCCTAGAATCTATATCTCTAACCAGATCTTGTCCTACGGCCAGACCTCTGTCTTTTATAAAGGAGAGGAGCTCAGACAGGATGACCTGGATGTGTGGCTTCAAATCTTGCACTTGAGCAGGGGAAAGGAGCTGGGCAAACCTGTCGAGTTTACGTTTTCCCAAATCAAGAAAGCCCTGGGCTGGGGCTATGGCAAGTACTATACGCAGCGCCTCATTGAAATTCTCGACCGGCTTTCCGCTACAACCGTCAGGATAGAGTCAGCCAGGTTAAAGTCCGGTAAGGGGATGTCCCTGGTCAGAAGCTTTATCTATCAAACCCCTGATAATGAGGTCTCAGATGTCTGGTCAGTCGAAATTGAGCCTGAGATGGGCATACTATTTGGCATTGACGGCGCTTACAGTACCCGGCTGGAATGGCAGCAGCGCCTGGATCTGGGCCCTTTAGCCAAGTGGCTGCATGGCTTCTACAACTCTCATCGCGACCCTTACCCTTTGCATTTCGAAATGCTGCTTGAGGTGTCAGGTAGTAGTGCAGCACTCAAATCCAAGGCAAAGCAAATGGTCAAGGACGCTTTGGAAGAACTCATAGAGGTAGGGTTTCTGAAAGAGATGAAGATTGATGCCAAGGGCATGGTGACCGTAGTAAAGGCCAAGGCAAAGCATGCCACTGACTAGACCTTTGGCGACCCTAAGGCCGCTTTTTTGCCTCGAGTGGGCCTGTTAGAGAGCAGTACGGACTACCCTGGAAAGCTATACCTCATTTTTAGGTAGGATTGTCCCTGGCGCAGCGTCATTCTTGTTTTAACAGCAACGATGACTGCTCCTCAGACCTAAAAATGAGGTATGAAAGACACGTTCTATATCCTTTGAAGCCACTGATCATAAAGGCATTAGTACCTGGGCGAACGCATGCGCATAGGGATTTGCCTCCACCTCTGATCGGACCACCTAAAAATGAGGTATGAAAGGTCAAACCATCAGAAACCTAAAAATGAGGTATAGGACGGCTTGAATTCAGCGCTTGAAAGAATCAGACCTAAAAATGAGGTATGCACGCTCATGGTGCAATCTACCAGACGCTTGGGACCTAAAAATGAGGTACGGGCTAATGAGCAGGAAAACGGTCAACTGTCTCACGTTTTTAGTAGGAGCTGAGCAAAGTGATAAAAGTTGGGGAGGGGAGAGGATAGTGGATGAGCGATTTTTTATACCTCATTTTCAGGTCTGGAAAATGCCTAGCTGGAGCGAAAGTATACCACTTGGCCTGAAATAAAAAATCCTTTATATATCAATAGGTTAAGATATAAGTGTACCTCATTTTTAGGCTATATACCTCATTTTTAGGTTTTCATACCTCATTTTTAGGTCGGTTAAAAAGCTCCATTTTTCATCCTTTTTTGACCTTACAGGCCTTGTAAATCAAGGATTTACTAAAAACCGAGGCTTTATCCGCAGCAGACGTACCTCAATTTGAGGAACAAATACCTCAAGTTGAGGCGCAAATACCTCAATTTGAGGAACAAATACCTCAAGTTGAGGTATGAGGGTAAAGTAAAAAACCCTTATATATCAGATAATTAAATTACTTAATCACAAGCCTTAACCGTTCTTTAACCCTTATTAACCGCTCTTTAACCTGTAAAAACGATTTTTTGGTTAGTTGCAAAGAGCGTAAAGGCGGCGGCTAAACGATCCTAAAGGGAAACGATGTAAAACATCGCTGCTAGCGACCGCTTCAGATTCTCATGTTTTTTTGTGCTATCCCTACCGACATAGATACCCCTACCTCGCTTCCTCCTGTGGCCACTTGCTTTTCACAAAATCTTTAGCATTTTTTGATTCATAACCAGGCCCGCCTACCAATGTCATTTCTATCCAAGGTCAGAACAGGCTGAACTACCTGCTAGGGCGTTTGGCTGTTTGCGCCTGGTTTATAGCGAAGCGTTCTGCAAAGAGCAGCAGCAAAGTGGTAACACCTACTAGAGCGTACCTCTTGGCCATTGAAAAGCTTTCAGAACTAGGGTATCTAAATGAAATTTTTCGTATGCCGCTCCAGTAGTCGCTGCGGCAAGCTGCATTCAGGAAATTCTTTGAAAGCCGCGCTACAATACGGCGCGTTCAAGAAGAAGCGAAGCAGCCAATCGGCCAGGTTCACTAGATCGGCTTTCCAATACTGTGATAACAAGCTGTACCTGGCAAAATGCACTAAGCCGCTTAATATCCCTTGGTGGGCTTGCCCTGAGAGCAGGATAGAACATGACCGTGACGTAAATACGATCACTACTAAAGCTGCCGGACTGACAGTGCTAGCCTCTGGAGAGAATGTAAGTGGTATGGGTAGAGCAGCTATGATCTATTCTCGTTGAATTGGAAATTCAGTCCTTTAAGGCAGGAAGCATCAAGAGTTCAGACAGGTCACCCAACTCTCTTCCCATTTTTCAACATACTCCGAGTTCGATTCTACAATCTGATTGAGCGGTACCGGCTCTTAAGGTATTTCAACAAGAGGGGAGAGCGTCTGACTCTCTGCGGCATTGTGATCGATGCATGTTGCAGGAGAGGAAACACGGTCATTAACTAGCGCTGCCATAAGGATCTCCTGACCTGAGCGGTAGAAATCAGCGGCCAGACAATGGCGGTTATCACGCAGCCGGGATAGCTCAGGTCGCTTATGCATAGCAGCTGATCGCCAGAAACGTTATCGCAGGTTAGAGGTAGCCAATCCTTGTGGTTGATACCCGTGCGGGTAGGAAGTATGTGAATTAAACATGCTTTTTTTGATTGAAAATGCATAAACCCACTTTTTAGCAATGCTGAAAGCAGTTTTGGTGGGAATAGACCTATTGGCTTTAATAGAGTAACGGTCACGTTAATATGGAAGGAAGGATGTCACGTTGCAATTTATTGATGCAGTTTTGTCCCTGGCACTGATAGCTGAAATTCACGGAACAGATCGGGCAGTGGCTGATGCTGCCAAACGATTTTCAAAACAGCTGCCCAGGCGTTATCGGCAGTATATGTTTGACGTCATGAATAGTCGGCATCCGTTACGTCACACAAGAGTATTTATCATGACATTGCCAGATGACGCTCTAGCTCTAATGAACCAAGCCAGGACTGAAGAAGGCGCAAGCTCTAGTGAACCCTCCTAGCGTTCCGATTACATGGCCAAAAGGTTACTAAAAAGCTATGCCCACTAGATCGGTTCAAAAGCTGCCTTGTGTTACTGGTCAATTTGGCGACTTTTTCCTCTGGCCATTATCTGGCTATTTGACATTGCGTGATACCGCGTTATGCAGGACTGCCTTAGTGGCGGACTTTCAATGAGCAAAGCTTAACCCGTAGACCCCATTCTTGAAGCGTTGGTAGGCCAACTGAAGGGGTTATCCGGCATTCGTATAAGTGAATCAGTACCGTCCAGATACAGGCCTGCAGGACGACAGGGTGTAGCACCGTACAATACCTAATCAACCGGAAGGTAATGCCTTTGAGGCCAGTAGTCGGCCTGCTGTAGCGCGTAAGACGCTAAGACAGGTCATGGTATCCAATCCCATCTGGGCACTGACAATATTCAGACAGAGCCCTCCAAGCTGGAACACCTTGTCAGGTGTGATGGGAACGTTAAGCATGGTATTAGGCGCCATTACCTTGGCAAACAGCACGCCGGCTTCGGGCTGGTTAACCAGATCCAACCCCTTGTTTTTCTGTGAACCATGATTACGGGCCTGGAAAGTCGTCTGCATACCAAGTACACAGCAGAGTAGGGCAGGTAGCTCCCTTTCTGAAAAAGTCAGTGTTACCCGGTTCTGCCAGTCAAACTCCTTGCCTGCCTTAGCAGCGGCCTCAAGCACAAGTACCGGCTGATTCTTGTAGCTGCCCTGCTCGAATTTCAACGCCGCGCTATTGGCGTAGACATGAAAGCCCTGAGGTTTTTCGAACTCAAACATATGCATCCCCTGGTTGGGTATTGGCACTGCCAGCCAAACAAGTTATGACAGGCAAACCAAAGTTAAAACATCTCCTTTTAATAATACCACCCCTATAGGCTAATATAATTAGCCTATCAACTCCTCCTATCCAAACGAACCTTCATGGCAAGCCTTATCCTGGCTACTCGCGCTTGCGCGAAGGAAGGATAAATGAAGGGAAACCGAAGGGGGGAAAGTAGGAAGAGGTAAAGTTCTTACTTAGGGTTGAAGGGAGCAGCTTTTGAGTTGTTGTTATCTATATTAGGGCTGGTATTATATTGGCCACAGCAGCAATGATACATATCCTAGCGGAGAAGCGAAGCGGGGGAATGAAAAGAGAAGATGGGCAGTTTTGGGTCGTCTTCCATACCAAATACTTTGAGCGGTAGGATTACCCGTCAAGGTTAGCAACGCATGGCTGTTCTGACGGGGCAGTAGGTAATTAGCCTTTTTACTCAAGGGCGATCTGCTCGCCCGGACATGCCCCAGAAGCATAATTCGATCGGATCCGGACAGCCGCTGTAGCGCTACCGTCATCTGGCAGGAAATGCCTTAGAGTCCATCGTCGCCATAATCGTGAAGTCCCTAGAACGGCTGGAAGCCATTCAAAAATATAAAACAGGGTACTAGTTAGCTAGTGATACGGGATGGACTTGCCCCTATCAAACCGGACACCACAACCCCGTTAAGTTGATGTTGTAGCCAACCGCCTGAACTCCCGAGGTGAGCGGTACTTCAGCGCGCTGTGCGGATGCTCTTCGTTGTAGTGTTCGAAAGCAATCGCCAGGTTGCGTAGCGCTGTCTGGCGATCTGGACGTGGCATATGGGCGATGTAATCGCGCTTCATTGTTTTCACGAAGCTCTCCGCCATGCCGTTGCTTTGCGGGCTGCACACCGGCGTGGTCAGTGGCAGCAAGCCTATCTGCCGGGCAAAAGCGCGCGTCTGGTCAGCGGTGTATGCCGAGCCGTTATCGCTCAGCCACTGGATCGGAGCG
>NZ_VLKY01000036.1 GCF_007830155.1 Pseudomonas duriflava | reverse complement strand
TGGGCAGGCCGGCAAGTGGTCGCCATAGACCGCTGGTTTCCCAGCTCAAAGCGTTGTTCCGGCTGTGGGTTTGTAATGGACCTAATGCCGCTTAGTGTCCGCTCTTGGGTTTGCCCTCAATGCAAAGCACAGCATGACCGCGACGTGAATGCCGCGCTTAATATCAAAGCGGCCGGGCTGGCCGTGTTAGCCCTTGGAGCGAATATAAGCGGCACAGGTCAAGAGCCTGTGTCCTGTTCGCAGTGAATTGGGAATCCCCGTCCTTCAGGGCGGGGAGCAGTCAATTCAACACTCGGCGGCAGGCGCTGACTGCTTCATGGTCTCGGCTACAGCAAGCCGTGTTTTGGCCAGTCGATCTTCGCAGAATTTGAAGGCCTGGTTCATCTGGGCGGTCAGAGTTTCCAACTCGTCGATGGAGACCTCTCCGCGCTGCAGACGCTCAACGTTGGCCTTGATGAAGGACAGATTCTGCTCGTAGGTTGAACGCTGATCATCAGACATGACGTCCCCTTTACCTAGTAGTGTTGAATTACGCTTGCATACTGCCCAAGGCAATAACGCGTGTCACTGCCTGTCTTGCAGACTTTCTGCAAGACACGACATCTGGGCGTCAAGAAAGCATGCATTTTATTTGCGCCAACTAGGAGAATTCAGTGTTCTACTATTCTTAGTAAACGTGTTCTATATGAGGTTGAGCAAGATGAAGACAGGGTTTGATACGGACTTTACGAGCCTTAAGGGACATCTGAATGAGATTTTATCTAATAACGATGCGACATCTAGGGACAAGGTCGTAACTACGCTTTCTCAATGGGAGGCGCTTGCCAAGTCCCAATCTGAGCTGGTGGATGACTTCATGAATCTGAATGAAGTTTTAACCTTAGATGATATCCCACGCCTCAAAAGCGCTGTGCTGACCCTCAAACATCTCACAAAAGCTACCAAGGCTCTATGCGAATACATAGACCTGAAGCCATCATCTTACGTGACAGGTGTTCATACTCGGATTTTGGATCTAAGCAAAAAGGCCGAAGCTAATGTTCAAGAGATTATAAGCTTGGCGGACTAGAACTATGCGTTTCTATGATGCGATCGTGGCGCTGGCGCTAGTAGGGAAAAACACAGGATTCGGAAAAAATCGGGCGCTAAGGCAACGGGTCCTTCATTGAAGGACCGCTTTCGACCTATTATGGTGAAAAAGTCGGGCGGCAACAGTTTTGGGACGCCCCAAAGGTCCAACATCCCCAAGATCGTTCAATACGGGCCGTTCTGACAAGTCGAGCCCTGCAGGGTTTCTATCCACAGTTCAACTTTGCCGAGTTTTTCACCACAATAGACCCATAACAGCCGTTCGCTAGTTGTCTGCCTGTAACTGGGCGTAGGCTTCAGCTATGACGCAACCATCGCCGCAAATCAGATCGCCGTCCTCATCAAGCACACGATAACCATGTTGGACACCACCGATGCTTGATGCTCCATCGAGACCACGTAGCAAGGTATAAAACGTGTCCGTTAGAGCCAGGTTCAGGACGTCGCGCAGTGCGATGGTCTGCTGTTCGGTAAGGCCCATCGATGAGATTTTTTGAGAGACCAAGGTTTTACTTCCGGTCCCCATGAATAGCGCAAGCAAGTCATCTTTTTCCATCCGCCAATGCGTCACAAACTCTGCTGGAGTCATCTTGAGTTCCCTCATAGGTCAATAAAGGATGGTATTCGAACAGCCCAGTGACGCGGTGGCGCGGCCAAGCCGCAGCACGACGTGAGGGCCTTGCCCTTGCGACCGATGAAAGCACTGGGCCACAGCCGTAAAGCCGCTGGCTCGCCTCATCAGGCGGCGATGCCAGCCTGCCCGGCGATCTCGGCGACGTTTGAGAAAGCCAGCGGGCGAACTGACCCGTCCCCGGGGTCCTCCCCTCGAAAAGCGCTGATCCGGGATATCGAATAGTTGTTGGGTTAGCTAACGGGTATTTTCCGGCCGATCAGCTTCGCATTTCGATTGAGACGATGTGGAATCCATACGGTCCAAAATGCTCAAGATGGTCGTCCTTTCAGAAGGGAATACCCGGCGTACAAGCCGGGTTTAAAGTGCGTGGCAGGAGGGGGGAGGCGCTCGAGGACGGGCTCGCCGCACCGGCGTAGCCTCGATGGGCAGGAAGCCGGTCAACGGCGTTCCTAGAGCCCTAGGGCTAGGAGCAGACCTTGCATGCTGCTTGGTCAGACGGATGTCCCGTTCCTGCGATAGGTCCCGCCGTTCACATGAACAAGGCTCGCGCAATCCGGACAACCGTCTCTGCATCCGGCGACGCTCGTTCGCCGACCCGTTCTGCAAAGACCTGCGCTGAGAGGTCGCGCCTTGCAGGGAGGCGTTCGCGTTCCGCGGCAGCCAGCGCCGGCCCCATCTCATCGCGGGTCAGATCAGTAATATAGACCGGCGAACCCGGCTGTTGGCGCCAAGACTCAGCTAACGTGCCCGCGTCGTATCCGTCGAAGCCAGTGTCCTCCACCAGCTTGATGGCGGCTTCACGATCGCGCTCCCGGTCGCCAGAAACCGGGAGCGCAACACGGCCGGGGGTGCCTTTGGGACGACCTTGACTTTCGAAAGAGGCCATGCCGATCGAATTCCAGGCCTTGGCGATAGGCCGGCCGAAATAGTCCCGGGTCCATTCGCTTTCGGCCTTTCCAGCCTCAAGCTCCGGATTCTCGGGATCGCGGCCGGGGAAGTAGTTGGAGATGTCGATCACCACGACCTCCTCGGGCAGCGTGGCGATCAGCTCCCTGATCTTTGCGAACCCCGGGTGGGGCATCGCCAGGATGACGACGTCCACGTCGCGCACCGCATCCTCGGCATTTGCCGCCGTGGCCCCGGTCGTCAGCGCCTCGGCAGGGACAGTCTCCGCTCCACGCGAATTGGCGGCCTTCACAGCATGGCCCGCCGCAGCAAGCCTGCTTGCGAGCTGCTTGCCCATGAAGCCCGTTCCCAAGATACCCACCTTCACGGCTTGGTCCTTTCTTCAAGTTGTTCGATCGGCCGTATGGCCATCATGAGATCAGGCCGACGGCGTCACATCTGCAGCGCGCGGCTGATCCGGATGATGGTATCGGCGTCAGGGTTGATCCCGGCGCCAAAGCGTTCCGCGAAGACTGCGACAGCTAGATTGCGACGATCGGCAAGACGATCCCGCTCAGCAGCAGCAAGGGCCGGCGCAATCTCGTGGAGGGCAAGGTTCGTGCAGTAGACGGGCGAACCGGGCTGCTGACGCCAGGAATCCGCAAGCGGTCCAGCGTCGAAGCCGTCGAAGCCGGTGTCGTTGACCAGCGCGATCGCGACTTCCCGGTCGCGTGAGCGATCACCCGAGATCGGGACTGCGCCGCGCTCCGGGTCGCCTGATGGCCGGCCCTTGTCGGCGAGAACATTGGCGCCAACGGCGTTCCAAGCCTTGGTGATCGGACGTCCAAGGGTCTCCTGAACCCACTCGCTTTCGACCTGACCAGCTTCGATCGCCGCGATTTCACCATCGCGCTGCGGGAAGTAATTGGAGGTATCGATCACCACCACGTCTTCGGGCAATGCGGCAACCAGCGGCTTCACCTTCTCGAATGCCGTCTGCGGCATCGAGAGGATGGCGACCTCCACGTCCTGTAACACCTCTTCTACGGTGACCGGGCGGGCGCCCGTGTCTGTCGCTTTGGCCGGGATGGTGTCAGGGCTTCCCGAGTGCGCTACCGTCACCTCGTGACCGGCAGCAGCGAGCTTGTTGGCAAGTGTCGCGCCGATGTTTCCTGCGCCGAGAATACCGATTTTCATAATTAGATACTCCATTTTCTATTGATTGAGGGCTGTATGAGCAGAGCGAGCGGACGCGCTGTCATAGCAGGGTCTGGCCGCCATCGACGACCATCTGATGGCCGGTCATGTAGCGGCCGTCGTCCGAGGCGAGGTAGATCACCGCATTGGCGATGTCGTCGGGAACCCCGACATAGCCAAGCGGCACCGTTTCTTTGGCCATGGCGTCGAGATCGAGCTTGTCTGCGAAGTCACCCCCCTTGAGATTGCCGAGGCGATCCCACGCAGGCGTCGCGATCATGCCGGGGTGCAGCGAGTTGACGCGAATGCCGTCTTTCGCGCCCTCCATCGCCGCAACCTTGGTGATCTGCGCGATAGCCGCCTTGGTACCGCAATAGGCGGCCATGTTTTCATACGGCTTCATCGCCGCCGCGGACGACAGGTTGATCACGCTGCCTCCGCCGCTCTGCTTAATGAGCGGCATGGCATGCTTCATGCCCAGGAACATGCCGTCCACGTTGATCGCGAAGATCTTGCGCCACGTGGCGTAGTCGGTTTCGGTCAGCGGCGAGGCGAGCCCTATCCCGGCGTTGTTTATCAGGACATGCAGCGCCCCATGGGTCGAGCGAACCTCGTCGATAGCTTTCGCCCACGCGTCTTCCTGCGTCACATCGAGTGCGACAAAGGCTGCTTGGCCACCCGCATCGGTAATCTTTTCGACGATGTCGCGTGCGCCCCCTTCATGAATATCGGCGACGAAGACCATGGCTCCCTCGGCCGCCATGCGTATGGCCGCAGCGGCGCCAATCCCCTGTGCGGCACCCGTTACAAGTGCGATCTTGCTCGCGAGCTTTCCTGCCATCGTTGTTCTCAGGTTCTGGCCCTTGTCAGGCCTGCGTGAGGTTCAAATCGATGCCGATGGATCGTCGTCCGGTCCGGCATCGCGGCAACCAAGTTATTGCTTACCGTCCGCTATAATACATATAATATGTAGCGTACGATACAATATCGAATGATCGAACCACCCGCGATACAATCCGGGCGGTGATGAAGATGAGAGAGAAAGGATTTGCCATGGCGAACGTAGAGACACTGGTAGCTGTCATTACCGGCGCAAGCCGGGGCTTGGGCAAGGGCATCGCGCTGGAACTTGGGCAGCGCGGAGCGACCGTATACGTTGTCGGTCGGACCACCGTCAGCGGCAGTCAGGTGTCGGCAGGCGGCAAGCCGGTCCCCGGCTCGATCCATGAGGCGGCAGCCGAGGTTACGGCGGCCGGTGGGCGAGGCATCGCTGTGGCCTGCGACATGTCTGTAGACGATGACATCCGTGCCCTGTTCGAGCAGGTGCGCGAGGAGAGCGGCCGCCTGGACATCCTGGTTAACAATGCAGCTTCGTTGCACGACGAGATGGGCAAGCGTCCCTTCTGGGAAGCGCCGGTCCAGTTTGCCGACATCATCAACGTCGGACTTCGCTGCCATCAGGTCGCGACCTATTACGCGGCGCCACTGCTGGTGGCAGCAGGGCGTGGCCTGGTCGTCAACATCTCCTTCTACAGCGATGCCAAAATCCACGATCCAGCCTATTACGCGGCAAAGGCCGGGCTGGACCAATTGGCAGCCTCATGGTCGGAGGACTTCGCTTCCCGCAACGTCGCCGCGATCTCGCTTTGGCCCGGCTTCATCCGGACCGAACGCGGGGACGAGGTACTTGGCGAGAAGAAGGAGTTGTTCGCAGGGATGGGCATGGAGAGCCCGCGTTACGAGGGACGGGTGATCGGTGCCATCTGGGACGATCCGTACATGATGAAGCTGAGTGGCAAGACCGTCATCGGGGCTGAGTTGGGCGAGCGCTACGGCGTGTCGGATCTTCCTGGATTCGATCCCAAGTCGCTGCGTCAGTTTTATGGATCACCGCATCCTCGCTTTGACCCTCATGGAGCCTGATCAGGACGGGGTCGGGGCACAGCTTTCCTTCGCCCTTTACGGAGCGGCCAATCGGGTCGCGCGCTTGCACAAGCCGTTCCTCAGGCCATTGGGGCTCACCTTTCCCCAATATCTCGTCATCCTCGAACTACTGAAGCTCTCCCCACTTACGGTAGGCGAACTGGGTGATCGTCTCGGAATGGAGACAGGAACGCTTACCCCGCTTCTGAAGCGGTTACAAACCTCCGGAATGGTGACCCGCACCCGGGACGTCAGTGATGAGCGACGTGTGCTGATCGACCTGACGGCCAGGAGCCGGGACATCGAAACGGATGTCCGTGCAATCAGTGGGAAGATCCGAACCGCCTGCCAGCTCACGGAAGCTGGACTGGCTGACCTTCGCCGGACGCTGGAGGCATTGGGCCACCCGGTCGTCACAAAGCAACAATAGGGCGAACTCTGCCTGCCCGAATACAAGAACGGAGTTATTCACGTGCCTGAGCCAAAGCTGTTTCACGATGTCCTGCGAGAGCGGCATTCAGTGCGGAGCTTCCTGCCTGACGAAGTGCCCGATGAGGTGCTTCGCGCCGTGCTGGAGGACGCGCAGCTCGCGCCCTCCAACTGCAATACTCAGCCGTGGCAGGTGCATATCGTATCGGGCGCCAAGCGGGACGAGCTGAGCCGGGCAATCCTTGCCGATGACGATGCCGGGCACAACACGCCCGACTTCAGCTTTGCGCTCAGCGACTTTAAGAACGAGATATGGCACCAGCAGCAGCCAGATCGGCGTACCGGGTCCAAGAGTCGACAGGTAGCCGGTAAGGGTGTTGCGCCGATCAACACCGCAGAGCGCCGGCCCGAGTGTGCGCGGATCGTTGAGGTCGAACAGCAGGGTAGTCTAGACAGCTGCGCCCAGAGGTAGAAATGACAACACCGACCGATTGTTCAACCCGACCGCGCAGGCGCTTAGCTACTTCCGAACGATGTAGACCGATTAGACCGAGACTTTGAAGTCTCCTTGTGAACGGCTGCTTTTGGGCCCGAAAGCGGCCCGTCGGAAAACATATGTTTTCCGACGGCTTGACAGGCGATATCTCGGTCTTACACGCCAAGGAATGAAAAGTGTACGGAAACCTATGTCGTAATGGTGTAGCGTACCACAATCATCTTTTATGGGTTTTCCGTACATGCTTGTCGGATACATGCGGGTTTCGTCCGAGTCGGACCGCCAAAACACCAACCTGCAGCGCGACGCGCTGCAGACGGCGGGCGTCGATGTCCGGCATCTTTATGAAGACCGTGCGTCCGGTCCCAAGGATGATCGGCCAGGCTTGGCTCAGGCACTTGAATTCTTGCGGCCTGGTGATGTGCTTGTCGTCTGGAAGCTAGATCGGCTCGGCCGCTCATTGCCGCACCTACTTTCCATCGTAAACACGCTCAAAGACAAGCAGGTCGCCTTTCGGTCACTCACCGAAGGAATGGACACGACGACAGCTTCCGGCGAACTGCTGTTCCATGTTTTCGGCGCGCTGGCCCAGTTCGAGCGGGCGTTGACCAAGGAACGCGTGACCGCCGGACTTGCCGCAGCGCGTCGGCGCGGTCGTGTTGGTGGCCGCCCGCCGTCAATTACCGGCGAAAAATTGGAGTCCATTCTTGCAGCACTGCGCGACGGCATGTCCAAGGCGGCTGTCTGCCGAACCTTTGGGGTCAAGCGAACCACGCTGATTGAAACCATTGCGCGAATTGGCGGAGCGGGGCCGACATGAGGTGTCTATATGCCGCCAGGATGACGTAACGTATGGCGCGTCGCTCGGTACTTTCCGCATCGGAACGGGAGAGCCTGTTGGCACTCCCGGAGGCCGAAGACGACCTGATTCAGCATTACAGCTTCACCGAGTCCGATTTGTCCATGATCCGGCAGCGCCGCGGCGATGCCAACCGAATCGGCTTCGCCGTCCAATTGTGCCTGCTGCGCTACCCTGGCTATGCGCTGGCTGGCGACATGCCGGTGCCGGATACGGTCATTCAATGGGTCGCCCGCCAGGTACGAAGCGATGCCGCCACTTGGCAGGAATACGGGGTGCGCGAAAAAACGCGGAATGAGCATTTGCATGAGTTGCGCGCTTATCTCGGATTGTTACCGTTCGGCTTAACGGATTTTCGGACGCTGGCGCACAGTTTGGTTGACCTTGCCATGCAGACTGATAAAGGCATCGTGCTCGCAAGCCATGCCTTGCAAATGCTGAGGCAGAAACGCATTATTTTGCCGACTCTATCGGTCATTGAGCGTGCTTGCGCGGAAGCTGTGACGCGGGCCAACAGGCGCATCTATCGGACGTTGAACGAGCCGCTGGAACGACACCACCGGAGCGGGCTGGATAACCTACTTAATGTTGCGCCGGACATAAAAATCACCTGGCTCGTATGGTTGCGTCAGTCACCACGCAAACCGAATTCCCGCTACGTGCGGGAGCATATCGCGCGCCTCAAAATCTTCCAGTCGCTCGCCCTGCCGGAGGGACTGGGCCGGCATATTCACCAAAACCGTCTGCTGAAGATTGCGCGTGAAGGCGCCCAGATGCAACCGAGTGACCTTGCCAGATTTGAGGACGAGCGGCGCTACGCCACACTGGCAGCACTGGCCATCGAGGGCATGGCCACCGTGACGGACGAACTGGTCGACCTGCACGACCGCATCATGGTCAAGATGTTCAGCGTCGCCAAGAACAAGCACCAGGAGCAGTTCCAAAAGCAAGGCAAGGCGATCAACGACAAGGTACGTCTGTATTCGAAAATTGGCCGTGCGCTTGTCAAAGCCAAAGAATCCGGCGGCGACCCCTATGCCGCGATCGAGTCCGTGCTGCCGTGGACTGAATTTGAACAAAGCGTCACCGAGGCCACCCAGCTCGCTCGGCCCGCAACATTTGACCATCTCCAACTGATCGAAGAGCAGTACAGCACATTGCGTCGCTATACGCCCGAATTTCTCGACGTGCTCAAGCTCAAGGCGGCGCCCGCAGCACAAGCGGTACTCGACGCCATCAACGTCGTGCGCGAGATGAACGCGACCGGAGCGCGCAAGGTACCGGAAGGCGCGACCATCACATTCGTCAAAGCCCGTTGGAAACCGCTCGTCATCACCAGCGATGGCATCGACCGCCGCTTCTATGAGATATGCGCACTGTCCGAGCTGAAGAACGCCCTGCGCTCCGGCGATATTTGGGTGCAGGGCTCGCGCCAGTTCCGGGATTTCGAGGAGTATTTGCTGCCACCGGAAAAATTCAGCGAACTCAGACAGGCCCGCACCCTGCCCATTGCAATCAACCCTGACCTCGACCAGTACTTGCTCGAACGCGTAATGCTGCTGAACCAGCAACTGGCCACGGTCAACCGGTTTGCCCTGGCCAATGAACTGCCGGACGCCATCATTACCGACACTGGCCTCAAAATCAGCCCGCAGGATGCGGTGGTTCCCGAGTCGGCCCAAGCACTGATCGACCTCACCAGCGCGATGCTGCCACGCATCAAGATCACGGAGCTGCTGATGGACGTCGACGACTGGACCGGATTCACCCGTCACTTCGTCCATCTGAAAAACGGCGAGCAGGCCAAGGACAGGACACTGCTGCTGTCGGCGATTCATGCCGACGCCATCAACCTCGGCCTGACCAAGATGGCGGAATCGAGCCCCGGCGCGACCTATTCCAAGCTGTCATGGTTACAGGCCTGGCACATCCGTGACGAAACCTATTCGGCCGGCTTGGCCGAACTCGTCAACGTTCAATCCTGTCACGCGTTTGCCGCCAACTGGGGAGACGGCACCACGTCATCATCGGATGGCCAGCGCTTCCGCGCGGCCGGCCGGGCCGAAAGTACCGGACACATCAACCCGAAGTACGGCGCCGAACCGGGAAAGATGATCTACACGCACATCGCCGACAACTATGCTCCGTTCAGCACCAGGATGGTCAACGTCGGCGTCAGGGATTCGACCTATGTGCTCGATGGATTGCTTTATCACGAATCAGACCTGCGCATCGAGGAGCACTACACGGACACCGCCGGCTTCACGGACCACGTGTTCGCGCTGATGCATACGCTGGGCTTTCGCTTCGCGCCGCGCATTCGCGACTTCGGCGACACGAAGCTGTACATTCCAGGCGCTGTTGCGGACTATCCAGGTTTGAAATCCATGATCGGCGGTACTCTGAACATCAAGCACTTGCGCGCGCATTGGGACGAAATCCTGCGCCTAGCGGCGTCAATCAAGCATGGCACTGTCACCGCATCGCTCATGCTGCGCAAGCTCGGCAATTATCCGCGCCAGAACGGTCTGGCGATCGCGCTGCGTGAACTTGGCCGCATCGAGCGCACGCTGTTCATTCTGGACTGGCTCCAAAGCGTCGAGCTACGCCGGCGCGTCCATGCGGGACTGAACAAAGGGGAGGCGCGCAACGCGCTGGCCAGGGCAGTCTTCATCCACCGGCTGGGCGAAATTCTGGACCGGAGCTTTGAACAGCAGCGGTATCGTGCCAGCGGCCTGAATCTGGTGACGGGGGCCATTGTGCTCTGGAACACCGTGTACCTAGAGCGGGCCACGCAGGCTTTGCGCGAGTCAGGCAAGCTGCCCAAGGACGACATGCTGCAATATTTGTCGCCCTTGGGCTGGGAACACATCAATCTGACCGGGGATTACGTCTGGCGTCAGAGTCGGAAGAGCGACAATGGACAATTTCGGCCGTTGGTGTTCCGCAACAACGAGTGAATTGCCTTAGCGCCCGATTTTTTCCGAATCCTGTGTCCTCCCCTAGTAGCCGAAATCCACGGATCAGACAAGGCGGTGGCAGACGCCGCAAAGCGGTTTTCGAAGGTATTGCCCCGGCGTTACCGTCAGCACATGTTCGAGATCATGAGCAGCCGCTCACCGCTACGCCATATGAAGGTCTTTGTCATGACCTTGCCGGATGATGTTCTAGAGTTAATGGCCTCAACTCAGGACTGAGAGCCGCTTGAACCTTTTGCAGGGGGCAAAAGAATCTCTGAACGATGTACCGGATCATTCGCACGAGACCTCGTGGATATTAAAGTTATCGCCGCGAACACAAAAAGCTTTAACAGTTCTGTTTAGACCTATTTCGCAGAAGGCGTAAGCGCTATCCCTGCTATCCATGCTACCAGCCCTAATGCCAGCGCCAGGCCCGAAAGCCAATACGAGGCAAGACCGAATTCAGCAAGCTGGCTTGCAAACAACGGACTGATGATGCCAATGGAAATGCCCGCTACGCCAACTTTGCGCAGGCCCTGGGAAAGCATCTTGCGTTTACCGAATGAAAGGTTCATCTGCAATGCATCTGAGGGAGAAAATTCTTATTAAGCCTAGCTGATATCTTCAGCTTTTCTGCTGATAGAGCCGAGCCGCTGTCATTCTGAGCATTGAAAAGCAGGTGGCAGGGTCAAGCCCAACCTGTGAGGAGAGTACCCGCATCGCAAGGCAGCCCAGCTCAAAGGCCTTATCCGGCGTAATCGGCACGATGATGGAGCGCCCTGGCGCCTGCATCCTGAGCAGCAACATACCGCGCTCTGGCTGGTTCTGCAGCAGCAATGACTTGGAGCGATCCTCACCATGGTTTCTAGCCTCGAACTCGGGTACCAGTCCGGTCACAGCACACATGAAAAGCGTGGTTTCCCGAGGCGTTACCTGAAAGGTAAGTTTGTGGCCCCAGTCGTAGCCATCACCTGACTTGTTAGCGCCATCCACACTGATGACCGGCTCGCTCGATCGATTCGTTGCAAGCTCGAATTTCAAGGCGCCAGAGGAGGCATAAACGTTGAAACCGGGATAGCGATCAGTCATGGCGTGCAGACATTGGAATAATAATACTCAGGCAAATGCACTTGGCTTTTAAAGCTTTTTACTGGACTGCAATGAGCATCTGAAACTTTGGGTCGGATAGAAATCGTGCCCTTCAGCACGAGTTTTTTTCCGCATTACAGTAAAAGCGGAGGCCCATGGTGAATCTTCAGCAGGAAACCCCCGAATAACTTTTTCAAGGCCCATCTTAGGTCCCTTAGGGTTCAACACAGGTGACTCAGCGTAGTAACTTTCGCTGTACCAGTCATTGATCCACTCGGTAGCGCTTCCTGCGGCCATATACAGGCCCAAGGCATTAGGCGGATAGCTGTCTACAAGCGTTGGCATTGAAGATTGCCCCTGTTGGGCATTGCGGTCAGGAAAATTCTTTCCAATTTGCAGCGTACCATCATTGGTTGGGTAAAGAATCTTTTCCCCTCTGTTTCGCGCTGCAAATTCCCACTGTGCTTCTGTAGGTAAGTCGACCGGATAGCCGCTGAGCTCGCTAATCCAGTTGCAGTAGTCCTTGGCCTGTTGCCAGTCTTTGGTAGGCGCTGGATTTGTAGGGAGATAGTAATCCTTCAAATCCTCACGCTTACGCAGTGTCTTATCAAAAATCTCGAGACCATGGACTTCTCTGAAGAGATCAAAATCTTTGAGAGTCGTTTTCTTGCTAGCCAGGTAATAGCTGTCCAGCTTGACCTGATGAAGCGGATTATCTCTATCGGGTGTAATAGGACAGAGGTTCTCTGGCTCCTCCCCACACGGCCAGTCGCATTTCTGAGCGGGGTCAAAATCACAGATCCAGCCAAAGTCACCCATTTCAAACTCGCCGCCCTCAACAAAGATCATCTCATCGATGGAGCGTATCGCAAGCGCCAGAACTTCCTTTTGCTTGGCACTAGAGAGGTTTGGGTATTTTTGTTCAATTCCTTGAGCAATAGCCTGCACCTGTTCAGGTATCAAAACGTTGCTTTGCGGAAGCGAGGCGGAGTCAGAATCGCAGGCGGCCAGGAGGCCAAGGCTGATAAGTGAAACAGCCAGGATACGCGCAGTCATGTTCATCCCTGAAATAACGATCAGGTGAGAGGGTAACATGTACACTCATATGCAAGGCGGTCCATGCCAGCAAAATAGGTATGTGTGTAGCTAGGCCCCAAAGAGACCAAACACCTCTCACTACAAGTCAGGTGACAGGGGACAAGTACTCATACCCGATCACCACTTTGTACATTCTATACATCCATAATACCAGCCGTACATCTTATACATCAAAAAGCCCTCTCCCCAACCAGCCGCTCCTAAAGAAGGAAAGATCAAGGAAAAGAAAAGGAAAAAGGAAGGAAAAAGGCTCGTGGGAGGTGTCTATCAGGGGGAGGCTAAAGGGTTATACGTTTATGTGGGCTGGTATTACAATGTAGAGAATGTACTTTCTAAAAGGACATTGGATCAATAGAGGTACAGGCTGTACATTGTACTCTGGTTCTTCTCTCGTTCCTTCCAGCTTACCCGTTACCCCCTACAAACGTGTTCAGAGTCGCCTAGATCTTGGCAACATTGAAGTCTATCGAGGGGGCACTCCCTGCTGCCATGGCATATCAAACCGATGGAGATAAGCCGCCTATAAAGATAAGGCAAAGGAAAGGCCTTCTTTTCCCCTTTTTAACCCAACTACCGTTGCTAAACCGATCAAGCTCTGCTCGTAACTTGTCTTCATTAGGAAGCAACAATTTGTATTTGCTGGCAAAGAGCTGCTCATTCCCATCCTTAATGGGAATGAGCAGCCGACGCATCTTTTTGTAAGCAGAAAATAAGTCCAGCTCAATTCGGTACGCACTGCGTTCCAAATTGGAAATTCCTGATAAGAAACTTGCAGATTGTGCTCGTCAAAGCCCCTGGCAAATACGCGTGGAACGACTTGGGCAAGATCGAATTTAATAATGTGTAGGCCTATTTCCCAACAGGTTTGTAACGGGCCTAATTCCTTATTCTTCACCTTTGAACTGGCCTGGCGGATCAAAGAGATCCTCTGGCAGGGTGCTAATGAATAGCCTTACATGGCGAAGCGGCGAAGGGCTGTTCATGATGTCAAACATAAACTGCCGATAACGCCTGGGCAGCTGTTTTGAAAATCGTTTGGCCGCCTCAGCTACTGCTCGATCCGTTCCGTGAATTTCAGCTATCAGTGCCAGG
>NZ_VLKY01000035.1 GCF_007830155.1 Pseudomonas duriflava | reverse complement strand
GCTTCATCGCGTCGGCCAGCTCCGAAGCCGGTACCACAGCCTCACCGGCACTGACCGCTGAGAGGTTGCCGTCCTGATAAAGCTTGCGCCAATGGAATAACTGGTTGGGGTTGATGCCGTTGCGCCGAGCCACGACGGAAACGCTTTGCCCCGGCTCCAGGCTCTCGCGAACCATGATGAGCTTTTCCTCGACGCTCCAACGGCGACGCCGCTCTTGGCCGAGCACTTCAATATGTCTGTCTTTGTTGGTAGTCATAAACACGACCGTTTGCCTATCCCTTATGGTAAGGGGAAAACGGTGTCCGGTGTTTCAGGGGGCTTGTTCAGGACATAAACCCCCTGCCCACCATCTTACTTATCAACGAAAAACCTGCTGACAGCAGCAACCGCCAGAATCTAGATCCAGCTGGTAACAAGCGCACCGCCTGGCGCCCTGCCTATCCCATGAAGACCAAACGGTTATGAATATCTCAACAATATAAATGCTGAAGCCCTCACCCTAATGCCCTAGCAATGACAGCAACTGCTGAACTTTATATAGATACAGCCACGCCTCGTTTAGCACTCTGTAACTCTAACTCCTTCCCCCTTCCTTTATATACACCTGTCCTGCAGGAGGAATGGCTATGGGCCAACCAGTTACCTCTCATGATTTTTCTGAGCCGGTGACGCGTCGGATTATCTCGACATGTGACGCAATGCGTTCAAAAAGACCGTAAGGCCTCATATAAGCAAATCTCCAATCGGTATTCAGGCCACAGCCTTCGACCAATACGAAGTGGACGCCCATTTGATTTACCGCCCGGAACAGCTTAGGCAGGAAAAATTTATGGGGTACGCCGAGTCAGGACATGGCGGGACGCGGCAACGCCGCTTTCTGGTCGAGTTTAAGGACCAGCCCTCCATTGGGCTTTCCGCAACCTACCTGAGCAGTTAGATCTGTACATTGGGCACCTGCCGGTTACGCACATCAATGACACGATACTTGCTCCTTATATAAAGGATAAGCAAAAGCCGGGATTTACCTCGATAGGGAAGATCAAGCCGCCTGTGTCGAACCGAACCGTAAACATCGCCCTGCAGCGAGTCGTCAGGATCTTGAATCTCTGCGCTCGAAAATGGCGGGACGATGAAATGCGGCCTTGGCTCGACACAGCACCCATGATGGATGAAAAGACGAGCCGCAAGCCCTACCCCATGTCATGGGAAGAGCAGTCGTTATTGTTTGCTGAACCACCCGATCACCTCAGGCGCATGGCCTTATATAAGGTCAACACCGGATGCCGGGAGCAGGAAGTATGCAAGTTGAGATGGGAATGGGAAATCAAGGTGCCGGAAATTGGAACCAGCGTATTTCTGATTCCAGCCGGGCTCGGTGGGCGCCATGAGAACTCAGGCGTAAAGAATGGAGACGAGCGACTGGTAGTGCTCAACTCTGTGGCAATGTCGGTTATCGATGGTCAGCGCGGCCTGCATCCGATCTGGGTATTCCCCTACGGGGTGTCAGATCAGAATGGACCAACAGCAGTGCATCGCATGAACGACAGTGCCTGGAAGAAGGCCAGGGTTAGAGCAGCGGACAAGTGGGAGCAAATACACAAGACCAGCGCTCACCCTGGGTTTCGGTCAATTCGCGTACACGACCTCAAGCATTCGCTTGGCAGACGGCTTAGGGCAGCAGGCGTAACCGAGGAAGATCGCAAGGCACTATTGGGCCACAAGAACGGCAGCATCACCAGCCACTACTCCGGCGCAGAGCTAGGACAGCTAATCGAGGCAGCTAATCGAGTATCGGCAACCGACTCACGCGGACCGGTCCTTACGATTTTGAAGAGGAAGCAGGCATGAAATGAAGAGAAGTCACGAAAAAGTCACGCACACAAAAAAGGCCGGGTATCTATAACTGGCCTCTAATGCTGATGTTCATTGGTCGGGACGGAGTGATTCGAACACTCGACCCCTTGCACCCCATGCAAGTGCGCTACCAGGCTGCGCTACGCCCCGACACATATCCCTTAACAGGATGTCAAAAATTATAGCCTAACATTTTGATATATGGAAGTTTTTTTAGTTATTTTTGTAAAACTCCTAAAACATCCTCTAGCTCTACAATCATTTGCTTTATCAACTGACGATACTGAGTCGTATCGTCTTTGGCATCTTCACCTGAAAGACGTAAGCGCGCACCGCCAATCGTGAACCCTTGATCATAAAGCAGAGCTCTGATTTGCCGAATCATGATGACGTCTTGCCGCTGATAATAACGGCGATTACCTCTGCGCTTTACAGGATTGAGCTGAGGAAATTCCTGCTCCCAATACCGAAGTACATGAGGCTTAACCAAGCAGAGGTCACTCACTTCACCAATGGTGAAATAGCGCTTACCTGGTATCGCAGGCAACTCGTTATTGTGGCTTGGTTCCAGCATAAGCCTCTACCCTAGCCTTAAGCTTCTGTCCGGGCCGAAAAGTTACCACCCTACGAGCCGTGATTGGTATTTCCTCACCTGTCTTAGGATTACGGCCGGGGCGCTGACGCTTGTCTCGCAGATCAAAATTACCAAACCCTGATAATTTAACCTGTTCGTTATGTTCAAGAGCATGTCGAATTTCTTCGAAGAACAGCTCAACCAACTCCTTGGCCTCTCGCTTGTTCAAGCCAAGCTCTTCATAAAGACGTTCTGCCATTTCAGCTTTCGTCAGAGCCCCCATACTTTATTTCCTTAACGTGGCGTTGAACCTTTCTTCTAGGGAAACGAGAATACTATGCGTCGTTTCGTTGATCTCTTCATCAGTAAGAGTGCGCGATGGATGCTGCCAGGTCAAGCCAACCGCAAGACTTTTTCTATGTGGATCAATGCCTTTGCCTTGATATACATCAAACAGTCTTAGGTCGGTTAAATACTCCCCTGCCTGACTACGAATAGCCGATAACACCCTTTCCGAAGCAACACTTTCATCTACTAAGATAGCCAGATCACGACGCACTTCTGGATAGCGCGACAACTCTTGAAAGCGCGGCAACTTCCGCTGCTCAGCCTCACTAAGGAGCAACTCAAACACATAGACCGGCTGATCCAGATCTAGAGCTTTCAACAGCTCAGGATGAAGCGCACCGACATAGCCGATCACATTACCGTCTCGCTCAATACGAGCGGTTTGACCAGGGTGCAAGGCAGGATGTTCCGCCGCTATGAACTTGAAGGTCTCACCATCACTCAACAAAGCCTCAACGTCTCCTTTGATATCAAAGAAGTCGACCGTCTCACGACTAGAACTCCAGCTTTCAGGGAATCGCGGCCCAGAGATCAGGCCGGCCAGCATTCGCTCTTGAACCAAAGCATCCAGTGAGCCAATAAAACGAAGGCCAGATTCAAATAAGCGAACACGACTTTGCTGACGGTTAAGGTTGTACTGCAGCACCTTAACCAACCCAGGCCAAAGGGAAGCACGCATAGCCGCCATATCTTGGGAAATCGGGTTGGCTAAAAGCACAGGCTTCAACGTTGGTGAGAAAAGCTTAAAAGTACTTTCGTCAATAAAACTGTAAGTGATGACCTCTTGATAACCACGGGCCACCAGATGGCGCCGGAATTGAGAAAGCTCGGCACATGCCTCCACATAGCCTTTAGGTGCCAGACGTGCCTGCGGGAAACGGACGGGCAGCTGGTTATATCCATAAAGACGCGCCAGTTCTTCAATGAGGTCCACTTCGATCGAAATATCAAAGCGATGACTAGGGACACTCACCTGCCACTGGTTATCAGCTGTAGCCTTAACGAACAACCCGAGCCCCTTAAGCAGGCCCTCGACTTTCTCAGCTTCCAGATGAAGACCCAATACCTGTTCAATACGATCGCTACGTAGGGTAATCGGGGCTTTGTGAGGTAAGTGCTCTGTACTGATTACTTCTAATACAGGGCCTGGCTGACCGCCCACTATATTCATCAGCAACGCAGTCGCACGCTCTATGGCTTGGCGCGGCAGTTCGAAATCCACACCACGCTCGAAGCGATGCGAGGAATCGGTATGCAGGCCATAAGACCGCGCCTTGCCAGCTACAGCAATAGGATCAAAGAAGGCACTTTCCAAAAACAGATCTGAGGTCTTGGCACTTACACCACCATGCTCGCCGCCCATGATACCGGCTATGGCTAGCGCTCGGTCGTGATCGGCAATTACTAAGGTATCTGCACGTAAGGCAACTTCTTGCCCATCCAGCAAGGCCAGCTTTTCCTCAGGCCGTGCCAAGCGCACCTGAATACCGCCCTTAATCTCACCTAGATCAAAGGCATGCATAGGCTGTCCCAACTCCAGCATTACATAATTAGTTACATCAACCGCAGCATCAATACTGCGGATACCGGAACGACGTAGACGCTCAATCATCCATAATGGCGTGGGGCGAGAAAGGTCTACCCCTTTGAGTACTCGCCCGACATAACGGGGGCAAGCAGACGGCTCAAGCACATCTACAGGACACACGCCATCAATCGCTGCTGGAACAGTTTGTATGTCGAGCGCCTGAACCGGGACGCCATATAGAGCACCAACTTCACGAGCAAGACCTGCAATTGAGAGGCAGTCACCACGGTTTGGTGTCAGATCAACTTCGATCGAAACGTCATCTAGATTTAAATAGTCGCGAAAACTCGCGCCCACGGGCGCATCCGATGGCAGCTCCATCAGGCCGGAATTATCATCCGATACCTTTAACTCACTGGCAGAACACAACATGCCTTGGGACTCAACACCCCGCAGCTTGGCTTTTTTGATAGTGAAATCGCCAGGCAATTTGGCGCCAATCATAGCGAAAGGAACTTTCAGACCAGCACGTACATTAGGCGCACCGCATACAACCTGGAACTCTTCTTGACCATTACTGATCCGACAGACGCTTAATTTATCAGCATCTGGATGTCGTTCGGTTGCAAGCACCTCACCAACTACTACACCGCTAAAAAGACCGGCTACCGGCTCAACGCTATCAACTTCTAGACCAGCCATTGACAATTGGGTGACTAACTCATCCTGTGACGCAGGAGGATTTACCCAGGATCTCAGCCACTGTTCACTGAATTTCATTAATGCACTCCCTCAAGGCTAGCGAAATTGCGCCAGGAAGCGCAGGTCGTTATCGAAAAACAGGCGTAAGTCATTTACACCGTAACGCAACATGGCCAAGCGTTCTACGCCCATACCAAATGCGAAACCCTGATATTTCTCAGGATCGATACCAGCCATTTCTAATACATGAGGGTGCACCATTCCGCAGCCCAAGACCTCCAGCCAACTAGGAGTTAGTTGACCGTTCTTGTTTACGCGTCGCTGGATATCAACCTCGGCTGAGGGCTCGGTAAACGGAAAATAAGATGGCCTGAAGCGGACTTCTAAATCCTCCTCAAAAAACTCACGCAAAAAGCCTACAATAGTACTTTTAAGATCAGCGAAGCTGACTTTCTCATCAATTACAAGACCTTCAACCTGATGAAACATAGGCGAGTGGGTCTGATCAGAGTCGCAACGGTAAACACGGCCTGGGCAAATGATACGAATCGGAGGCTTCTGCTGTTCCATGACTCGAATCTGCACCGGTGACGTATGAGTACGCAGCAAGCGAGTTGCATCAAAATAGAACGTATCGTGCATAGCACGAGCCGGGTGATGCCCCGGAATATTGAGCGCTTCGAAGTTATAATAATCGTCTTCGATTTCTGGCCCTTCAGCGACGCTATAACCGATACCGGTAAAAAGTCTTTCAATACGCTCTAACGTACGCGTAATAGGATGCAGCCCGCCAGAAACCTGGCCCCGCCCAGGCAGAGTTACGTCAATACGCTCTGCTGCAAGCTTTTCAGACAGGGCTACCTCTTCTAGAAACTGCTTACGCGCGTTTAGAGCATCCTGTACACGTTCTTTAGCTGCATTAATCAGCGCACCAACCTTTGGCCGCTCTTCTGCAGGCAAATTACCTAGCGTCTTCATAACCTGGGTGAGTTCACCTTTTTTGCCCAGGTAGCTGACCCGTAGCTGCTCGAGAACAGTCGTGTCTTCAGTGTGCTGCACGGCCTCCAACGCTTGGCTGACCAATGCCTCCAGGTTTTCCATTCACCGACTCCAGATACAAAATAGGGGAAGAGCTTTAGGCCCTTCCCCTATTGGTGACGTTACCGCTGGGCCGAGACCCAAATTGCCGTGGGGCTTAAGCCAAAGAAGCTTTAGCTTTCTCGACAATAGCAGCAAACGCTACTTTTTCGTTTACCGCCAGATCGGCCAGCACTTTACGGTCGATCTCAATGGAAGCCTTTTTCAAGCCAGCAATCAGACGGCTGTAAGACAGACCGTTTAGACGAGCACCAGCATTGATACGGGCAATCCAGAGTGCGCGGAACTGACGCTTGCGCTGACGGCGGTCACGATAGGCATATTGGCCTGCCTTGATCACAGCCTGCTTGGCAACACGGAACACGCGCGAGCGAGCACCGTAATAACCTTTAGCGAGCTTCAGAATTTTCTTATGACGACGACGAGCAATTACGCCACGCTTAACACGAGCCATGAGTTATACCTCTACCTTTTTGACCAATTAACGAACGCGCAGCATGCGCTCGACTTTTTGAACGTCGGACGGGTGCATCAGAGATGTACCACGCAGCTGGCGCTTACGCTTGGTGGTCATTTTGGTCAAGATATGGCTCTTGAACGCGTGCTTGTGCTTGTAGCCGGAAGCGGTTTTCTTAAAACGCTTCGCCGCGCCACTCTTAGTTTTCATCTTTGGCATGTTCATATACTCCGCATTGAGTGATTACGCATAACCGCAAGGCCTGCCAGTGCCCTGGAGATTACTTTTTCTTTTTGGGGGCGATGACCATGATTAGCTGGCGTCCTTCCATCTTAGGATGCTGCTCAACGGCACCGTATTCTGACAGGTCAGTCTCAACCCGCTTCAACAGTTCCATGCCCAGCTCCTGGTGAGCCATCTCTCGACCACGGAATCGCAAGGATACCTTGGCCTTGTCCCCCTCATTAAGGAAACGTACCAGGTTGCGTAGTTTTACCTGGTAATCCCCTTCTTCCGTCCCTGGACGAAACTTGATTTCTTTTATCTGAACCTGTTTCTGGTTCTTTTTCGCTGCTGCGGTTTGCTTCTTCTTCTCGAAAAGATGCTTGCCATAATCCATGATACGGCACACTGGAGGCACCGCGTCGGCGGAGATTTCCACCAAGTCCAACTTGGATTCTTCAGCAGCGCGTAGCGCTTCATCAATCGAGACGACGCCAATCTGTTGGCCGTCAGCACCAATCAACCGAACTTCGCGAGCCGAGATATTCTCATTGATCGGAGGTTTTGGTTGAGTTCGCTTATCCTGTCTCATTTCACGCTTAATAATGATTACTCCAATTCTTGTCGACCGCGCCGTGCCACTACTTGAGCTAGAAGCTCTTGGAAGTTTGCGATAGGCATCGAACCTAAATCAGCACCTTCACGCGTACGAACAGCTACGGCTCTTGATTCAACTTCCCGATCCCCTATAACCAAGAGATAAGGAACCTTGAGCAATGTATGCTCGCGAATTTTAAAACCGATTTTCTCGTTTCTCAAGTCGGCTTTAGCACGGAAACCATTTTGATCCAATATTCCTACTACTTCATTAGCGAAATTGGCTTGCTTGTCAGTGATATTCATCACTACAGCTTGTATTGGAGCGAGCCACGCCGGGAAAGATCCCTCGTAATGCTCGATCAATATACCAATGAATCGCTCGAAGGAGCCAAGAATAGCACGATGTAGCATGACTGGATGCTTACGGCTATTATCTTCGCTTACATATTCCGCCCCCAAGCGTGTGGGCAGGTTAAAATCAAGCTGAAGAGTTCCACATTGCCAAACACGACCAAGGCAATCCTTTAAGGAAAACTCAATCTTAGGCCCATAAAAAGCGCCTTCGCCTGGCTGTAAGTCGTAACGAAGACCTGCGCTATCCAGTGCCGAAGCCAAAGCAGACTCAGCACGATCCCATAATTCATCGGAACCTACACGCTTTTCCGGACGAGTCGACAGCTTAAGCTGAATATCGGTAAAGCCGAAATCCGCATAAACAGCAAGGGTTAGCTTAATAAAAGCCGCCGCCTCTACCTGCATCTGCTCTTCAGTGCAAAAGATATGCGCATCATCCTGAGTAAAGCCTCTTACACGCATAATCCCGTGTAAAGAGCCGGAAGGCTCGTTTCGATGACACGCTCCAAACTCAGCCAGCCGCAAGGGAAGCTCTTTATAACTTTTAAGCCCTTGATTGAAGACTTGGACATGGCAAGGACAGTTCATCGGCTTGATTGCATAATCACGGCTTTCCGACTCTGTGGTAAACATATTGTCAGCATAATTCGCCCAATGGCCTGACTTTTCCCACAGTGAGCGGTCAACAACCTGAGGAGTACGAATCTCAGAGTACCCATTTTCATGCTGAACACGCCGCATATACTGTTCTAGCGTTTGATAGATCATCCAGCCGTTAGGGTGCCAGAAGACCATTCCCGGAGCTTCTTCCTGGGTATGGAACAAATCAAGGCGCTTACCCAGCTTTCGATGGTCTCGCTTTTCAGCTTCTTCAATACGCTGAATATATGCCGCTAACTGCTTTTTATCGGCCCATGCAGTTCCATAGATACGCTGGAGTTGTTCATTCTTAGAATCACCCCGCCAATAAGCACCTGAAAGCTTGGTCAGCTTAAAAGCCTTGAGAAAACGCGTATTCGGCACGTGCGGACCACGACACATGTCGACATATTCTTCATGATGATAAAGCCCCATAGCTTTTTCGCCCGGCATATCTTCAATCAGACGCAGCTTGTACTCCTCTCCACGGGCTTTGAACACCTCTATAACGCGCTCACGCGACGCCATTTCTTTAATGACGTCATAATCTTTGCTAATCAGCTCATGCATTCGCGATTCGATAGAAGCCAGATCTTCTAGCGTAAATGGGCGCTCATAAGAGATGTCATAGTAAAAGCCCTCATCGATAACAGGCCCAATAACCATTTTAGCTGTTGGAAACAACTGCTTAACGGCATGCCCAACCAGATGAGCACAGGAGTGGCGAATAATCTCAAGCCCCTCCTCGTCTTTAGGCGTAATAATTTGCACACTAGCATCTTGCTCGATTAAATCACAGGCATCGACAAGACGACCATTAACTTTGCCAGCCAAGGTTGCCTTAGCTAACCCAGCGCCAATGGACTGCGCTACGTCAAGCACTGTAATGGGACGATCAAATGAGCGTTGACTACCGTCTGGAAGAGTAATAGTGGGCATGGCGCCTCCTCTATCAGTGGTGACCCATACCAAGGGCCACATGGCTAGGATGAGCCAGTAAGCTACAGCGTCGTAATCGAATATCCCGCCCAACAATGGCAGGCTCTGGTTACCTTTCGATTGAACGATGAAAGATCACTGGAAATGAAAAATGCAGGTACCTATTCTAAGGCACGCTTGCTATAAGCAAACGGCAGCCTATAGATTACGAAGCATAATATAAAATTATGCAGATTATAACGACTCTTACTTCTCTAGCTTGAAGCATGCCTTGCGAAGCACCTTTCACAGCAGCCAGATCAATAAGAATTTCCAGACACTAACGCTACCTTAAATTTTGTGCAGTGATGCCGGCGCTTAAGAGCAGCAAATCACCAATCCCTAACTTAAGGCAAAGACTTTAATCAGTTAAAAGCTTAGAAATAAAAAGGGCCTAGCCATTACAGCCAAGCCCTTGATATAGATGGTACCCGGAGCCGGAATCGAACCGGCACGGAGTTTCCTCCGAGGGATTTTAAGTTCTGAGAGAAATCCAGTATCTATAGGGCTTTCAGGCCTATTTCCGGTCCGCAAACCGTCAAAATTTGATCCATTCTAGCCCAGCGGTAGCAAGGGGTCCAAAATAATTGCGGACCGCCCTTAATTGGTTATGAAAGTTAACCATTCAAGGGATTGGTGCAACAAAATGCCGCCAGCCATCATTGCCTGGACACATCTACTAAGCACCAGTTAGGGCTGAACGCCTTTTACTAGCTGTAATTTGATCGGGTAGCCTTGAGCGGGCTGGGTAACGGTCTCGCTTTCTACTGTCTGGATAACTCTCCCCGTCTCATCCTTTGTAACCGTTACTGTCTTGCTATAAGTGCTCTGGACAACACAGCCGGTAAGCGAACCAAAAAGTGCTACGACTGCCAGGCTCTTGATAAAATTCATGCGGAATCTCCTTCCCATTGTATTTGGCGGCGCCACTGTATTGCCATCAGTCGAGCCGCTCAACCTTAGAGTGGGAAATCCATCACGTTATTTTTGCTTGAACATCTTTAGCGCTCTTGCACCCCATGCACGCAGGAGCAAGGAAACACACATAAAATCAGGCGTTTAGGTCGACTCTCGCTGCAAACGATGCCTACCCAAGCCTAACGGTAAATAGCCAATCCCCGAAAAATTCCCTAGGGCTTTTCCTGCATATTCCCCTTCTCCATCCCGCTCATGAGCTCATTGAGCGTCCACTCTTATTCAATGCACGATAAAACTATTCAAATCGCTTTCGTTTGTTATATATGTTCAAGACGCAGCGCTCCCACAAAAACCAGCAATAGAGCTTAAGTAATGTCTGAACAACAGTACTCAACAATCGCGCCGAATGCAGAAATCAACCCAAACGCTACAATTAAGCATCCAGTCAACATATCTAAATTCGTTGAAATTCAAGCAGGGACTACGATCTCAGAGTTCTCGTTCATTAATGCCTATACAGTAGTGTATGGGCATACAACGATTGGAAAGTACAGCATCATTGCCAGAAATTGCGAAATTGGCGTTGCTAATCATCCTGCAGACTGGTTATGCGTCCAAGGAAATTTTAAAGGATACTTTGCAAGCCATCCCGCTTTAAGCATGTCTTCCAATCATCAATTCGTGGCGCATGGCCCTACAATGATAGGGAATGATGTCTGGCTTGGGTGTGGGGTTACAGTTCTGTCAGGCGTCACAATTGGAGATGGTGCGATCATTGCAGCGGGGGCTGTGGTTGTCTCTGACGTACCACCGTATACGGTTTATGGTGGTATTCCTGCAAAGTTCATCAAAAAACGTTTCGACCAAGAAATCATTGATGAATTGCTTGAGATTAAGTGGTGGGATCTTAAGCCGGGAATCGTTGCGATTCTTCCAAGAAATGACGTAAAGCGCTCAATAGAAATGATAAAAACACTGAAGCCCATGCTTGGATCTTGATTTACTTTGTCTTTATAGAAAGCGGCTCCTGTCCTATGAGGAAGCCGCTTCTCTTACAGTATTTAGCTAATCACTGCCAATTTTCTTAAGTTTCCTGCAGCATCCTTGATTATTATAAATCCTGTAATTGCTGCATCTGCGCTTGCTGTATGCGTCCCAATTCTAACGTACCCTGCCCCAGCAGGAGCAAGCAGTAAGTCGATATTAGCATCAGAACCTTCGGCCTGAAGTTGAACAGGGCTTCCCGTCGCTGAAGCAACGGCCCGCACTCGATTAACCGAACTGGCGGGCGCAATTGCTCTAAAGGCAACGCCTTGTCCTGCACACAAAAGACTAACAGGTGCATTCCCCCTTGGCAGAAATGTTCAGCCCAATATTTGTATCAACGCCTGTTACGCTAAAAACAGGCGAAAATCCTGATACAGCTCCTTGTATTGTGAAGGCGTTTTGAGGCTTGACCGAATAGTCCATATTTAGCAAAACACTACATGGAAGGCCATCAACAGTTAAAGGTGAAGTAACGTTATTGAATAACGTATTCGGGGAAAGCTTATAGTTCGTTACGCTTGTGAGCGCGATACCTACTCCCATAGGGCCAAAGATGCAGTTATTGATCTCTACCCATTGAGCGTTGTTAATAATGATCCCTGAAGTCGCGCCGGTAAAAGATGACTTGTTGAGCTGCGTATTATTTATCTGAACGTAGGTAGTCTGAACAGCTCCAGACGATCCTATCTCAATAGCAGCCCAGTCTGTAGTATCGCTAAACGCCGATGTTGCGTAGAGCAGGCAGTTATTGATAGTAATCTCTGACCTATTCACCGTCTTGATGCACCGCTCGGTTGCGTTGATATGCACGTTCGACAGAGCTAGCCACGGTTCATAGCCGGACGACTGTGCATTGATTCCATTACGCACACTTACAATCGCAACTTCGGAAAGAGTAAGCCCTTCGCTTGTGCCACCCACTTTTACGCCATTTTGCAAAAGGTAGAACGCGACTGAGATATAGTTGAATTCAAGCACTGCCCTTCAAGCGAGATGCCGTACTGGGTTGTTGCGTAGGTGCCCGTCATTACGAACTTTGAGAAAATTGAGTTCGTGACATTCTCGCAACGTATACCACCCTGCGCCCATACGCCCCCGCTCTCGATTGAAACAGATACGTTTTCGACGATTAGCTGTATCTGGTCCAGACCTGTGGTTACAGGAAAAACAACATTGAGAGCCAGTGTGCTGCCAGCGTTAACAGCGACAAAACTAAAATCCTTAAACACAGCCTGCCTGCGTCTGTGCGTGCTGGTATAGCTAATCACCGTACTTGTATGATTGACAAGTAAACGGCTTTTACGCGGGCCAGCACCTGTTATACATACATGGCCATCAGGTAGAGCTAGCCCTGCTGTAACCCGGTAATCTCCTTCAGGGAAGAATACGGCCTTTCCAATGTTCAGTGCCGCCTGGATTGCCGTAGTGTCATCAGTTATACCGTCCCCCTTAGCGCCGTAGTCTTTTACGCTGATAACCTCATCTAGCTTGTCACGAACAGTCCTTCCTTTATATCCAATCAGCTCAGCGCCCTTGTCGTCTGACTCACTATCAGCAAGTTCGCAACCAAGGGTCTGGTTCAACTCAATTAGATATTGACTGACTTACGTGGATTTCCGAGCCGATCAAAGTAAACGTCCAGATCACCGTTGACGATGTTATCCAGAACGTTAGCGTTGTCATACATATCTCGCGGGTCCATCGAGCCCAGCGGATTTTCAGTTTTGTAATAGGTCATGCACATTCTCCAGACGAGCAAAGGCCCACAGCGTCAAAGGCCGTGTCTAGTTCGGTATTAGGGGTGGTTTACAGCCAGAGCACCGCCATGGCTGGGGCAGTTGCGCCTACATAGGCAAGGGTTGCTCCGGCAGGAACCGTCACGCTCAAGCCCGTTACAGGGGTGTTGGCTGTATACACAAGAACAGGGTTTCCGTCACAGCTAACGGAAGTTACCGAGCCTTCACGCAGATAGATTTCAAGATCGAAGCCTGTGTTGTTGACGTAACTTGTGCCTGACCATGCTGGGGCAGCGATGCCAGCAACGGGTTGGGCCCATTTACCGTTAATACCTTTATTGCCCCGAATCCGCCATGAGCCGTTTGTGTTTGACGAGTCACCAATAACCTTGGGATCTTCGAAGATATTGTCGTAAACGTTGGTGTAGGAGTTGAACAAAACGTCAGTTGTCGCGTTGGCGTAGAAAGTGCCGCCCTGAATATTTACTGGCAGCGTCCGGGCTGAGTTCAGCACTTCAATGCCGCGGACGTTATTTCGAACCGTCACCCCGTCAATATCGACCCGCCCATACTGGTTGATCGACATGGCTCGTGCGGTCGTGCTGATTAAGCCAATCGCTCCAGCGTTAAAAATCGTCCCACCCGTCAGCGTGATAACCCCATCCCCGGTAAAGCTCACGTCGATGCACGAGCTATCACAGGATGCAGCCCAAACATCAGTCCACGAGAGGTAACAGCTGTCAGTGACATGCAGGCCAATAAAGCAGCTATCGACACAGGCGGCATCAAGGAAGACTTCCCGGTTAGAGCCAGCAGCGCTGTCCTGTACAGTCCAGATGCCACGATAGTGGCTGATAAAATCGATATTGTTTAGCCAGCAGCTTCCATTACCACCGCTCAACAAAACGCCATAGCCACGTGCAGCGGTATCGCCAGTTGACGAGTAAACACCCACTACCCGCCCACCATTCCAGAAGATTGAGCCTCCCTTCCCTATCGCATAACCATAAGTGCAATATGCATAGCAGTTGTTGAAGTTCACCCCATCGTTATAGGTATTCGGCGCGCAGTAGTAGAAGCTGCCCCCTTTTGGCGCCCCGCTCGTTCCGCGAGTGTTCTGGTAAAAAATGTTCTCGTAGATACTGTCGCTTTTTCCGCCAGGGAAGTAAGACGGCATTCGTCGCAGCGGTGGAGGTTGTTACGGCATCAGTGACGATAAAGTTTCTGAAGCTCACGTCATGAATCAGGCCGCGCCCTTGGAATAGTGGGCCGGTCGTTGTTTTGACTAGGATCGTGGACTTACCCTGCCCTACAAAGTCGATATTCAGATGCTGCTGCGTAGAAGCGCTAACGGAACTGTCACTGTTGGGGCGTTTGCTGCCTTAATCGCAGCCTCAAGCGTTTCTATGCGCTTTGCTAGATCAAGCAAATCCTCTTGGGATGCTACCGTTATACCGGCCATGTAACTTTTCCTCGCTTGATTGCCGCGCCGGACAACAGAACTCGGTCACTGGCCTATGGGTTATTGGTTGTTTCGGATTGAATCGAAAGCACGCTCGCAGGCAAGGCCAGCGGCTCTAGCTCGGTCAGCTTCTTTAGCCAACTCTCCCGCTCTTGCATCAATGCTGCTGAGCACGTTGGCAAGCAAAACGCTGGGGTCGGGCTTTGTCTCGCTTCCGTTGGCAGTTCCGGTATTGCTGGGGCAGCTACGGACAGACTGGGCGAGACGATCTGCCTGTTTACGCAGGCGCTCAGAAGCAGCGTCAGCATCACGAGCATCAGCTTCTGCGGCTTGGATCTGCTTCTGGGCATCGTTCTGATCTTCTCTATCTCAGCTTGACGGGCTTGCTCTTTGGCTCGCGCCTCTCTCTCTTCCGTCGCCCTGAGCGTTGCCTGTGCAGCCTGGGCGTCACTCTGTTGCTTTTCCCACTTGGCATTGGTGGTGTTCACTCCATATCGGTAAGCCCCAAACAGGCAGCCAAGCGCTATAGCGATAGCCAGTGCCCACTTAATCAGGACTTCAGGAATGATGGT
>NZ_VLKY01000034.1 GCF_007830155.1 Pseudomonas duriflava | reverse complement strand
CAGCGCAGCGGTCAGCGTTGTCTTACCATGGTCGACGTGGCCGATGGTGCCGACGTTGACGTGCGGTTTGTTACGTTCAAATTTTTCTTTAGCCACGAGTATAAACCCCTACTAGAAAGCGTTTATTAAGCTTGTTTCTTGATGATTGCTTCAGCGATGTTCGATGGCGCTTCAGCGTACTTGGCAAACTCCATGGAGTAGCTTGCACGCCCTTGAGACATGGAACGCACATCAGTAGCGTAGCCAAACATCTCACCCAGCGGAACCTCAGCACGAATGACTTTGCCAGAGACCGTGTCTTCCATGCCCTGAATTAGGCCTCGACGACGGTTCAGGTCACCCATCACGTCACCCATATAGTCTTCAGGCGTTACCACCTCGACCTTCATAATGGGCTCCAGCAAAACAGCACCTCCCTTCTGGGACAGCTGCTTAGTTGCCATCGAAGCAGCGATCTTGAACGCCATTTCGTTGGAGTCAACATCGTGATAGGAACCGTCGAACACAGTAGCTTTCAGACCGAGCAGCGGATAACCGGCAACAATACCGTTTTTCATCTGCTCTTCAATACCTTTCTGAATAGCTGGAATGTATTCCTTTGGAATCACACCACCTACCACTTCACTCGTAAATTCGAGCCCTTCCTGACCCTCATCAGCCGGAGCAAAACGAATCCAGCAATGACCGAACTGACCGCGACCACCAGACTGGCGAACGAACTTGCCTTCGATCTCGCACTTATTACGGATAGTCTCACGGTATGCCACCTGCGGCTTACCGATATTGGCCTCAACGCCAAACTCGCGCTTCATCCGATCAACTAGAATATCCAGGTGAAGCTCACCCATACCAGAGATGATCGTTTGACCGGACTCTTCGTCAGTCTTAACGCGGAACGATGGATCTTCCTGAGCCAACTTACCCAGCGCAATACCCATCTTCTCTTGGTCAGCCTTGGTCTTCGGCTCAACAGCCACCGAAATCACAGGCTCAGGGAAGTCCATACGCTCAAGGATGATCGGCTTTTCAAGCGAGCACAGCGTATCGCCCGTAGTAACATCTTTCATGCCGATTAGGGCTGCGATGTCGCCTGCGCGGACCTCTTTGATCTCTTCACGGGTGTTCGCATGCATCTGCACCATACGACCCACACGCTCTTTCTTACCCTTTACAGAGTTTAGAACTGAGTCACCCGAGCTCAGGATACCCGAGTACACGCGAGCAAATGTCAGGGTACCTACGAACGGGTCAGTAGCGATCTTGAACGCCAAAGCAGAGAAAGGCTCAGCGTCATCTGCATGACGTTCATCTTCCTGCTCTTCGTTATCCGGGTGAACACCTTTAATTGCAGGAATTTCAGTCGGAGCTGGCAAGTAGTCAATTACGGCGTCAAGAACCAAGGGAACCCCTTTGTTCTTGAAGGAGGAGCCACAAACAGCCGGAACGATTTCACAAGCGATAGTACGCTGACGCAGACCAGCCTTGATCTCTTCGATCGATAGCTCGCCACCTTCCAGGTACTTGTTCATGAGCTCTTCGTTAGCTTCAGCCGCAGCCTCAACCATGTTGGAGCGCCACTCTTCAGCGAGATCCTGAAGCTCCGCAGGAATTTCTTCCTCACGGTAAGTCATGCCCTGATCATCTTCATTCCAGAAGATAGCTTTCATCTTCAGAAGATCGATCTGGCCCTGGAAATTATCTTCAGCACCAATAGCCAGCTGAACAGGAACCGGAGTATGCCCCAGGCGCTTCTTGATCTGCTCGACTACGCGCAAGAAATTAGCACCGGCACGGTCCATCTTGTTCACATAGACGATACGCGGAACACCGTACTTATTCGCCTGGCGCCATACTGTCTCGGATTGAGGCTCAACGCCTGAAGTACCGCAGAATACAACCACCGCACCATCCAATACCCGCAGGGAACGCTCAACTTCAATAGTGAAGTCAACGTGACCGGGGGTATCGATAATATTTACACGGTAGTTATCGTACTGCTTGGTAGAACCAGACCAAAAGGCAGTGGTAGCAGCAGAAGTGATCGTGATACCACGCTCTTGCTCCTGCACCATCCAGTCCATAGTTGCAGCACCGTCATGAACCTCACCCATTTTGTGGTTCACGCCGGTATAGAACAGAATTCGCTCAGTCGTAGTCGTTTTACCTGCGTCCACATGAGCACAGATACCGATGTTACGGTAGCGATTAATTGCGGTTGTACGAGCCATAAGGTCCTCGCTTGATTGGAAGCGCTGGGCTTAGAAGCGGTAATGCGAGAAAGCCTTGTTGGCTTCTGCCATGCGATGCACGTCTTCGCGCTTCTTGACTGCAGCACCCTTGCCTTCAAAAGCGTCCATGAGCTCACCTGCTAGGCGTAAAGCCATGGATTTTTCACCACGCTTACGCGCAGAGTCCACCAGCCAACGCATGGCCAGGGCATTACGACGGGACGGACGAACTTCGACCGGCACCTGGTAGGTAGCACCGCCGACACGGCGGGACTTTACTTCGACCAGCGGAGCGATGGCGTCGAGCGCTTTTTCGAAAACTTCCAGGGGTTCGGCATTCTTGGAACGCTCTTTGACCTTGTCCAATGCACCATAAACAATACGTTCGGCAACGGCTTTCTTGCCGCTCTCCATCACGTGGTTCATGAACTTGGCCAGGATCTGGCTTCCGTACTTTGGATCGTCAAGTATTTCGCGCTTGGCCGCTACACGACGTCTTGGCATTGATAAGCCCTCAAAACGGTCTTCAGGTTAGCTCGGAACTGTAACATTGACGTTACGCCCGACCTTACTCTTATCGACTCGAACAAAAAGAATAGATTACTTCGGACGCTTCGCGCCGTACTTGGAACGACCCTGCTTACGATCTTTAACACCCGAGGTGTCCAAAGAGCCGCGAACAGTGTGATAACGCACACCCGGAAGGTCTTTAACTCGACCGCCACGGATCAGCACCACGCTGTGCTCTTGCAGGTTGTGACCTTCACCACCGATGTAGGAAGTCACTTCGAAGCCATTAGTCAAACGAACACGGCATACTTTACGCAGTGCCGAGTTAGGCTTCTTGGGAGTAGTTGTATAAACGCGGGTGCAAACACCACGACGCTGCGGGCAGTTTTGCAGCGCAGGCACGTCGCTCTTCTCGACGAGACGCTTGCGCGGCTTACGCACCAGCTGGTTAATCGTTGCCATCTAAAGCTCCACTGATTGTCTTACGACACAAACGAAATGGCAGGACTCTACGCCCTGCCAATTTTCGGGGTACGAAAGTCTAAAGAGGTTCTTCCATACCGTCAACACGAAGCCTCGACCGTCCGGCCGAGGCTTCGCTTGTTCACTCCAGCTATTAACTTCCGCTGGAGTTCAATGCCTCGGTCAAAGCTGCCTCGGCTTCGCTCGCACTTACACGCTGAGGTTTACCCATATCACGCTGACGTTTCCGCTCACTGTGATAAGCCAAACCAGTACCAGCCGGAATCAGACGACCCACCACCACGTTCTCCTTCAAACCGCGAAGGAAATCACGCTTGCCAGTGACTGCTGCCTCTGTAAGAACACGCGTAGTCTCCTGGAAGGATGCCGCAGAAATAAAGGACTCTGTCGACAGCGAAGCCTTGGTAATGCCCAGAAGAACACGCTCGTATTTGGAGATGAATTTATCTTCACCTGCCAGACGCTCGTTTTCTTCAAGAACATGGGTTAGCTCCATCTGGTCACCCTTAATGAAGCTAGAGTCACCGACTTCACTTACCTCAACCTTACGCAGCATCTGACGCAAGATGGTTTCGATATGCTTGTCGTTGATTTTCACGCCCTGCAGGCGATAAACATCCTGAATCTCATTCACGATGTACTTGGCCAATGCACTTACGCCAAGCAAACGTAAAATGTCGTGAGGATTGCTCGGACCGTCGGAAATAACCTCCCCGCGACTGACTTGCTCCCCCTCGAACACGTTCAGGTGACGCCACTTTGGAATCAGCTCCTCATAAGGATCGCTACCATCCGTCGGCGTAATAACCAGGCGGCGCTTACCCTTGGTTTCCTTACCGAAGGAAATCGTACCACTGATCTCTGCCAGAATTGCCGGCTCTTTCGGGCGACGCGCTTCGAAAAGATCAGCTACACGCGGCAGACCACCGGTAATATCGCGAGTCTTCGACGTCTCCTGCGGGATACGCGCAATAACGTCACCCACGCTCACCTTGGCACCGTCATTCAAGTTAACCAACGCATTTGGCGGCAGGAAGTACTGAGCAGGCACATCAGTACCTGGCAACAGCAAGTCTTTGCCATTCGCATCGATCAGTTTGACCGCAGGGCGAATATCCTTGCCAGAGCTTGGGCGATCTTTGGCGTCCATTACCTCGATGTTGGTCAGGCCTGTCAGCTCGTCTGTCTGACGTTTAATCGTGATGCCTTCCTCCATCCCGACAAACGCTACCGTACCATCCATCTCGGTCACAATCGGGTGCGTATGCGGATCCCACTTCGCCACAATGGCGCCTGCTTCTACCTTGTCGCCTTCCTTGATAGAGATGACAGCGCCGTAGGGTAGCTTGTAGCGCTCACGCTCACGACCGAAGTCATCAGCAACCGCCAGCTCTCCCGAACGCGAAACAGCAACCAGTGCGCCATCTGCACGCTCAACGTGCTTCAGATTATGCAACCGGATCGTACCGCCATTCTTGACCTGAACGTTATCTGCAGCGGAAGTTCGGCTAGCCGCACCACCAATGTGGAACGTCCGCATGGTCAACTGAGTACCAGGCTCACCAATCGACTGGGCTGCGATAACGCCTACAGCTTCACCGATGTTTACCTGATGCCCACGCGCAAGGTCTCGGCCATAACACTTGGCACAGATACCATGACGTGTCTCACATGTAATTGGAGAGCGAACCACAACTTCATCGATACTATTCAGCTCAAGGAATTCGACCCAGCGCTCGTCAACCAACGTACCTGCCGGAACGATAACCTCGCTTTCTGCACCTGGCTTGAATACATCATGGGCGATAACTCGACCCAAGACGCGCTCACCCAGAGGCTCGACGACATCACCGCCTTCAATATGCGGCGTCATAACCAAGCCATGCTCAGTACCACAATCGATCTCGGTTACAACCAGATCCTGAGCCACATCAACCAGACGACGCGTCAGATAACCGGAGTTTGCCGTTTTCAGTGCAGTATCGGCCAGACCCTTACGAGCACCGTGAGTAGAAATGAAGTACTGCAGTACGTTCAGACCTTCACGGAAATTAGCTGTAATAGGCGTTTCAATAATAGAGCCGTCCGGCTTAGCCATCAGACCACGCATACCCGCCAGCTGACGAATCTGAGCGGCAGAACCCCGCGCGCCCGAGTCAGCCATCATGTACATGGAGTTGAAGGATTCCTGATCAACTTCCTTGCCTTCACGATCAATGACCTTTTCCTTGGAAAGGTTGGCCATCATGGCTTTGGATACTTCATCGTTGGCGCGAGACCAAAGGTCGATGACCTTGTTGTACTTTTCACCTTGCGTTACAAGGCCTGAAGCGTACTGGCTTTCAATTTCCTTCACTTCGGTAGTGGCCGCATCAATAATGCGAGCCTTTTCGTCAGGAATTACGAAATCGTTAACACCAATAGAGACGCCAGACAATGTCGAGAAGGCAAAGCCGGTATACATCAGCTGGTCAGCGAAGATAACAGTATCCTTTAGCCCCACTACACGATAGCAGTGGTTAATCAGCTTGGAGATTGCTTTTTTCTTCATGGGCTGGTTGACCACATCGAACGGCAAGCCTGCCGGAACGACCTGGAACAACAATGCACGACCTACCGTTGTTTCAACGATGCGGGTGTTAGCCGTGACGCTACCGTCCTTTTCCTTCACCTTTTCGTTGATACGCACCTTGATTCGCGCATGCAGGGCAGCCTCACCCGCACGGAAAACACGGTCCACTTCCTGCAGGTCAGCAAATACACGACCCTCGCCCTTGGCATTGATTGCCTCACGCGTCATGTAATACAGACCCAACACCACGTCCTGCGACGGTACGATAATGGGCTCACCGTTTGCTGGCGACAGGATATTGTTGGTCGACATCATCAGCGCACGCGCTTCCAGCTGAGCTTCCAGCGTCAGCGGAACGTGAACAGCCATCTGGTCACCATCGAAGTCGGCGTTATAGGCCGCACATACCAACGGGTGCAGCTGAATCGCTTTACCTTCAATTAGAACAGGCTCAAACGCTTGGATACCCAAACGGTGCAGGGTCGGCGCACGGTTCAAGAGCACAGGATGTTCACGAATTACTTCAGCAAGAACGTCCCAAACCTCAGGCAGCTCACGCTCGACCATCTTCTTGGCAGCCTTGATGGTAGTGGCCATGCCACGCGCCTCGAGCTTACCAAAGATGAAAGGCTTGAACAGCTCTAGAGCCATCTTCTTAGGTAGACCACACTGATGCAGACGTAAGGTCGGACCTACGGTGATTACCGAACGACCCGAGTAATCCACACGCTTACCTAACAGGTTCTGACGGAAGCGCCCCTGCTTACCCTTGATCATGTCGGCCAAGGATTTGAGCGGACGCTTGTTGGACCCGGTAATCGCACGACCGCGACGACCGTTATCAAGCAGAGCGTCAACCGCTTCCTGCAGCATACGCTTCTCGTTGCGCACGATAATGTCAGGCGCAGAGAGATCCAGCAGACGCTTCAAACGGTTGTTACGGTTGATGACACGCCGATACAAATCGTTCAGATCGGACGTTGCAAAACGGCCACCATCAAGCGGAACCAGCGGACGCAGGTCCGGCGGCAGCACAGGCAGCACTGTCATTACCATCCACTCAGGCTTGTTGCCAGAGCCCTGGAAAGCTTCCATCAACTTCAAACGCTTGGACAGCTTCTTGATCTTGGTCTCGGAATTGGTCTGCGGAATCTCTTCCCGCAGACGGCCAATCTCGTGTTCAAGATCAATGCCGGACAACAGCTCGAAGACAGCCTCTGCACCCATACGGGCATCAAAGTCATCACCGAACTCTTCAAGCGCCTCGAAATACTGCTCGTCATTGAGCAGTTGGTATTTTTCCAGCGTGGTCATACCCGGATCGATTACGACGTAGCTTTCGAAATAAAGCACACGCTCGATATCACGCAGAGTCATGTCCAACAGCAGACCAATACGGGACGGCAAGGACTTCAGGAACCAAATATGAGCAACCGGAGATGCTAGCTCGATATGTCCCATGCGCTCGCGGCGCACCTTTGCGAGCGCGACTTCAACGCCACACTTCTCACAAATGACACCACGGTGCTTGAGCCGCTTGTACTTACCGCAAAGACATTCGTAATCTTTTACCGGACCAAAAATTTTGGCGCAGAAAAGACCGTCACGCTCGGGTTTAAACGTACGGTAATTAATAGTCTCCGGCTTTTTTACTTCACCGAAGGACCAAGAGCGAATCATCTCGGGCGAGGCCAGACCGATACGAATGGCATCGAACTCTTCGAGTTGACCCTGGTTTTTCAACAGATTCAGCAAGTCTTTCAAGGCCTTTCCTCCTCACGGACCGGGCATGACCGCCTTGACGGCCATGCCCTCTTAGCGTCGCGTGTTATTCGGTTTCCAATTCGATATCGATACCGAGCGAGCGAATTTCCTTGATCAATACGTTGAAGGATTCCGGCATACCGGCCTCCATACGGTGATCTCCGTCCACGATGTTCTTATACATCTTGGTCCGGCCATTCACATCGTCCGACTTGACCGTTAGCATTTCCTGAAGGGTATAGGCGGCTCCATAGGCTTCGAGCGCCCAGACCTCCATCTCCCCGAAACGCTGGCCACCGAACTGCGCCTTACCACCCAGCGGCTGCTGAGTAACCAGGCTGTATGAACCCGTTGAACGGGCATGCATCTTATCGTCGACCAAGTGGTTCAGCTTCAGCATGTACATATAGCCAACTGTAACTGGACGCTCGAACTGGTTCCCCGTACGACCGTCAAACAGACGCATCTGACCGCTTTCCGGCAGGTCAGCCAGCTTCAGCATGGCCTTAATTTCACTTTCTTTGGCACCATCAAAAACCGGAGTTGCCATTGGAACCCCAGCACGCAGGTTCTTAGCCAACTGCTGGACTTCGGCATCACTCAGGTCATCCAATGACTCTTGCCGGCCACCGATTTCGTTGTAAATCTCATTCAGGAAACTACGCAGCTCGGCGATCTTACGCTGCTCTTCAAGCATGCGATTGATCTTTTCGCCCAAGCCTTTGGCTGCAAGACCCAAGTGCGTTTCAAGAATTTGACCCACGTTCATCCGTGACGGTACACCCAATGGGTTTAGTACGATATCAACTGGTGTGCCATGGTCATCGTACGGCATATCTTCAACAGGCATGATAACGGAGACCACACCCTTGTTACCGTGACGACCAGCCATCTTATCGCCCGGCTGAATACGACGTTTGATTGCCAGGTATACCTTGACGATCTTCAACACACCAGGAGCCAGGTCATCTCCCTGCTGAAGCTTGCGCTTCTTGTCTTCAAACTTGTCGTCCAGAAGCTGGCGACGATCCGACAAGTAAGCTTGAGCTTTTTCCAGCTGCTCATTATGCGCATCTTCAGCCATGCGCAGCTTGAACCACTGGCCACGCTCAAGACCATTCAGATACTCATCTGTAATGACGGTGCCTTTCTTAACGTTAGGACCGCCATCCGCTACCTGCCCGACTAACGCATAGCGCAAACGCTCGAACGTAGCACCCTCAACGATACGGAACTCTTCGTTAAGATCCTTACGAATCTCGTCCAGTTGAGATTTTTCGATCGCTAAAGCACGAGAGTCACGTTCAACACCATCACGCGTGAAGACCTGGACATCAATAACAGTACCCTTGGTACCTGTAGGCACACGCAGGGAAGTATCTTTAACGTCAGAAGCCTTTTCACCGAAGATTGCACGCAGTAGCTTTTCTTCTGGTGTGAGTTGAGTCTCGCCTTTTGGCGTGACCTTACCAACCAGAATGTCACCCGCCTGAACCTCAGCACCTACGTAAACGATACCGGCTTCATCCAGCTTGTTCAGTGCCGCTTCACCTACGTTCGGAATATCGGAAGTAATTTCTTCCGGGCCGAGCTTCGTATCACGCGCTACACAAGTCAGCTCTTGAATGTGGATCGTAGTAAAACGATCCTCCTGAACAACACGTTCAGACAACAAAATCGAGTCTTCGAAGTTGTAACCGTTCCAGGGCATGAACGCGACACGCATATTCTGACCCAGTGCCAGCTCGCCCATATCTGTGGACGGGCCGTCAGCCAGAATATCACCACGAGCAATCACATCACCCTTACTGACTAGCGGGCGCTGGTTGATACACGTGTTCTGGTTGGAGCGGGTATATTTGGTCAGGTTGTAAATATCTACACCAGCCTCTCCCGTTTCGACCTCATCGTTTGCCACGCGAACAACGATACGACTTGCATCAACCGAGTCGATTACACCGCCACGACGCGCAACTACGCACACGCCAGAGTCACGTGCAACGTTACGCTCCATGCCCGTACCGACCAGAGGCTTGTCCGAACGCAATGTCGGCACAGCCTGACGCTGCATGTTTGATCCCATCAAGGCACGGTTAGCATCGTCGTGCTCAAGGAAAGGAATCAACGACGCTGCCACCGAAACAACCTGCTTCGGGGATACGTCCATCAATGTAACGTCTTCAGGCGCCTTAACGGTAAACTCGTTCAAGTGACGTACAGCAACCAGCTCATCGGTCAGACGATTATTTTCATCCAGACCAGCAGAAGCCTGGGCAATCACATGATTCGCTTCCTCAATCGCAGAGAGGAATACGATTTCATCTGTAGCTACACCTTCTTTAACTACACGGTAAGGACTTTCCAAGAAGCCATACTGGTTCGTACGAGCATAGGTCGCCAATGAGTTAATCAGACCAATGTTCGGACCTTCCGGTGTCTCAATTGGGCAGACGCGACCATAATGAGTCGGATGAACGTCACGAACCTCAAAACCGGCGCGCTCACGAGTCAAGCCACCCGGGCCGAGTGCAGAGACGCGACGCTTGTGCGTGATCTCGGACAGAGGGTTGTTCTGGTCCATAAACTGGGATAGCTGGCTTGAACCGAAGAACTCTTTGATCGCAGCAGCCACCGGCTTAGCGTTGATCAGATCCTGTGGCATCAAACCTTCGCTTTCGGCCATCGACAGACGTTCCTTGACGGCACGTTCAACACGAACGAGGCCAACACGGAACTGGTTTTCTGCCATCTCACCAACACAACGAACACGACGGTTACCAAGGTGGTCGATGTCGTCAACGATGCCTTTACCATTACGGATATCAACCAACGTTTTCAAAACGTCAACGATATCTTCGCGGCTTAGAACACCCGAGCCTTCAATCTCTTCACGACCGATGCGGCGATTGAACTTCATCCGGCCTACAGCAGAAAGATCATAACGCTCTGCACTGAAGAAGAGATTATTAAACAACGTTTCTGCTGCTTCCTTGGTTGGCGGCTCGCCAGGACGCATCATGCGATAGATTTCGACCAGCGCCTCAAGTTGATTGCTAGTAGAGTCAACTTTCAGTGTGTCAGAAATAAACGGGCCACAGTCGATATCGTTCGTATAGAGCGTTTCGATACGAACAACGTTGGCCTTGGCTATTTTAGCCAGCAAATCAAGCGTTAGCTCTGTATTGCATTCGGTAATAATTTCACCGGTAGCCGGATGAACAATTGCCTTGGCTGTAGTACGACCAATTACATAATCAAACGGAACTTCAAGCTCGGTAATGCCTGACTTTTCCAATTGATTAATATGACGCGCTGTAATACGGCGGCCCTGCTCAACAATGACCTTGCCTGCGCTGTCCTTAATATCAAAACTAGCAATTTCGCCACGCAGTCGTTGTGGCACTAACTCCAAGTTAAGAGTTTCACCCTTGATATGGAAAATATTAGTGTCATAGAACATGTCCAGCACTTCTTCAGTGCCATAACCCAGGGCACGCAGAAGCACCGTTGCCGGCAACTTACGGCGACGGTCAATACGAACGAAAACGCTATCCTTGGGATCGAACTCAAAATCGAGCCATGAACCACGATAAGGGATAATACGAGCCGAATAAAGAAGCTTGCCAGAACTGTGTGTTTTACCACGGTCATGATCGAAGAACACGCCTGGCGAACGATGCAACTGGGAAACAATAACCCGCTCGGTACCATTAATGACAAAAGTACCGTTTTCAGTCATTAGAGGGATTTCCCCCATGTACACTTCTTGCTCCTTAATATCCTTGATCGCCTTGTTCGAAGACTCGCGATCAAAAATAATCAGGCGCACTTTTACCCGCAGCGGAACCGCATAAGTTACGCCACGCAAAACACATTCTTTAACATCAAATGCCGGCTCGCCCAGGCGATAGCCGACGTACTCTAAGGCAGCATTGCCAGAGTAACTGATAATCGGGAAAACGGACTTGAAGGCCGCGTGCAGACCGATATCGCGGAGCTGATCTTTGCCTGCGCCCGCCTGCAGGAATTCGCGATACGAATCCAGCTGGATAGCCAATAGATACGGCACGTCCATAACGTGCGGCAACTTGCTAAAGTCCTTGCGGATACGTTTTTTCTCAGTATATGAGTAAGCCATCAGCGTTCCCCAGCTTGGTCACCTGCTTGTTTGGCCTCTCCGACGGGAGCAGCCGGAAAATCTTGCAAACGTCACCGTTTGCGCCATTACATCGTAATGGTCTTGTTATTTCTGCCGAGCAATCTAAAAACAAGGATCGCCTCGAAACAGAAAAAGGCCGGTGGCAATTGCCACCAGCCATCAGCCGAACGTTAACGCTCCGGCTGTAGACGCAACGGACGAACTTACTTGAGCTCGACCTTGGCGCCAGCTTCTTCCAGAGACTTCTTGGCAGCCTCGGCTTCCTCTTTGGAAACGCCTTCTTTAACCACGCCAGGAGCGCCATCAACTACTGCCTTGGCTTCTTTCAGGCCCAGACCAGTCAGTTCACGAACAACTTTAATGACGTTCACTTTCTTGTCGCCAGCTTCGGTCAACATGATAGTGAATTCAGTCTGCTCTTCAGCAACCGGAGCGGCAGCAGCCGGACCAGCAGCAACAGCAGCGGCAGCAGTTACACCGAACTTCTCTTCCATCGCTTTGATCAGTTCGACCACTTGCATGACGGACATTTCGGATACGGCGTTGATGATATCTTCGTTGGTCAGAGCCATGACTCTAATTCCTGTATCGTTTAGGGGCTTCGTAGCCACTAGAATTAAACAAAAAAGCGAGAAAGAAGATGCAGAGCCTTATTAGGCTGCAGCAGATTCTTTCTGGTCGCGAATAGCAGCCAGAGTACGAGCCAGCTTGCTGGTTGCGCCCTGAATAACACTCATCAGCTGGGACACAGCTTCGTCGTAGGTTGGCAGAGTTGCCAGTACGTCGATCTGGTTAGCTGGGATCAGCTTGCCTTCAAACGCGGCCGCCTTGATCTCGAACTTATCCTGACCTTTTGCAAAATCCTTGAAAATACGAGCGGCAGCGCCCGGATGTTCGTTGGAGAAAGCAATCAAGGTCGGGCCTTTAAACGCGTCGTTCAGTACGTCAAAAGAAGTACCTTCAACAGCGCGACGCAGCAGAGTGTTACGCACAACTTTCACGTACACGCCAGCCGCACGGGCCTCTTTACGGAGTCCGGTCATAGCACCTACAGTCACGCCACGGGCATCAGCCACAACAGCAGACAGGGCACTTTGGGCAGCCTCGTTGACTTCAGCGACGATAGCCTTCTTGTCTTCGAGTTTAATTGCCACGGGTTTTACTCCTGGATGTTACCGTATCGTCCAACCGAAGCTGGACGTCGTTTTGGTGTCTGACTCGGTAACCGAATCGGGAGCACCATCTGCGTAGGCAATGTTTAAGGCCAGTCTTAAACACATGGCCACCTACGGTCTTGGACAGCCCCCGCCAGGCAGGGACCCCAATAGTGTGAGCGAAGCCAAGGCTTCGCTCCATATTACTTAGGCCTCCAACGAAGCCTGATCAATCTGCAGACCTGGCCCCATAGTAGTGCTTAGGGTAATACGCTTAACGTAGATGCCTTTGGATGTAGAAGGCTTCAGGCGCTTCAGGTCGGACAGCAATGCTTCAACGTTCTGCTTCAATTTGGCAGGTTCGAAATCAACCTTACCTACAGACGCGTGAATGATACCATTCTTGTCAGTACGGAACCGAACTTGACCAGCCTTGGCATTCTTAACAGCAGTTGCCACGTCAGGCGTTACAGTACCTACCTTAGGGTTTGGCATTAGACCACGCGGACCTAGGATCTGGCCCAGCTGACCAACTACGCGCATGGCATCTGGTGAAGCGATAACCACGTCATAGTTCAGATCGCCGCCTTTCATTTCAGCAGCCAATTCGTCCATACCAACACGGTCAGCGCCTGCAGCCAATGCGGCTTCAGCGTTGGGGCCTTGAGTAAATACAGCCACACGCACAGACTTACCTGTACCATTCGGCAGAACGGTAGCACCACGAACAACTTGATCAGATTTGCGCGGATCAACGCCAAGGTTCACAGAAACATCAACAGATTCTTTGAACTTGACAGCAGACAGCTCAGCCAGAAGCGCAGCAGCTTCTTCGAAACCATACTGCTTGCCCGCTTCGATCTTGGCGGCAATCGCCTTTTGACGCTTAGTCAGCTTAGCCATTACACGCCCTCCACATTCAGACCCATGCTACGGGCAGAACCCGCAATCGTACGAACTGCTGCATCCAGATCTGCTGCCGTGAGGTCAGCATTCTTAGTCTTGGCAATTTCTTCCAGCTGGGCACGGGTAACAGTGCCTACTTTCTGAGAGTTCGGACGGCTGGAGCCACTCTGAATACCGGCTGCTTTTTTCAGCAGAACGGAAGCAGGAGTGCTCTTAGTCTCGAATGTAAAGCTACGGTCGCTATATACCGTGATGATCACAGGCGTAGGCAGACCAGGCTCCATACCTTGGGTACGAGCATTGAATGCCTTACAGAATTCCATGATATTCACGCCATGCTGACCCAACGCCGGACCTACTGGCGGGCTTGGGTTGGCCTGGGCAGCCTTCACTTGCAGCTTAATATAAGCCTGAATTTTTTTAGCCATTTGCTACTCCAATGACGGGTTCAAACGCCGCGCGGGCTCCCCGGTTTATTTCGCTTTATCCCAGTGACAACAAAACCCCGCAGCCTTAACTGCGGGGTATAGGATTCGACCTCAGTCTAGACGACCTTTTCGACTTGACTGAATTCCAACTCAACCGGAGTGGATCGCCCAAAAATGAGCACAGCCACTTGAATTCGGCTTTTTTCGTAATTCACTTCTTCAACGACACCATTGAAATCAGCAAACGGACCATCGATAACACGGACCGTTTCGCCTGGCTCAAACAATGTCTTCGGCTTAGGCTTATCACTGCTATCAGAAACACGGCGTAAAATAGCCTCTGCTTCACGATCAGTAATTGGTGCCGGCTTATCCGCCGTACCACCAATAAACCCCATTACCCGAGGTGTATCTTTAACCAAATGCCATGTTCCTTCGTTCATTTCCATCTGGACCAGAACATAGCCCGGGAAGAACTTTCGCTCGCTTTTGCGCTTCTGGCCGTTACGCATTTCCACCACTTCTTCGGTGGGAACCAGAATATCGCCGAACTCTTCTTCCATTCCGGCAAGCTTGACGCGCTCGATCAACGAGCGCATGACATGCTTCTCATAGCCTGAGTATGCATGCACGACGTACCAACGCTTAGCCACGGCGAACCCTTAACCTACGATCATGGAAACAAGCCATCCGAGCAGGGAGTCTAGCCCCCAAAGCAGCAGTGCCATGATCAGCACTACCGCAACCACAATTAACGTGGTTTGTGTAGTCTCCTGCCGACTAGGCCAGACGACCTTACGAATCTCGGTGCGCGCCTCTTTGAGCAGGGTAAAAAAAGCCTGCCCTTTGACAGTCTGTAATGCAATGAAAGCAGCTACTGCCCCCAAAACCAACAGACCGATTACACGGTACAAGATCGGCTGGGCTGAGTAGTAGTGATTGGCGACAACGCCTACTGCCACCAGCAAGACGACCGCAAGCCACTTCAGTGTATCGAAGCGTGACTCTTGGGCTTCCGCCTTGACGCTCATCAATGAATTCCTGTCAGGAAATGCCAGATTAAAATCTGGCAGGCCAGGAGGGAATCGAACCCCCAACCTGCGGTTTTGGAGACCGCCGCTCTGCCAATTGAGCTACTGGCCTGTAACTTAAATCAGGCCGACTATTATGCCGGCCCAACACTCCAAAATCAACGATTTTATTCGACGATCTTGGCAACCACGCCGGCACCAACGGTACGGCCACCTTCACGAATCGCGAAGCGCAGACCTTCTTCCATGGCGATCGG
>NZ_VLKY01000033.1 GCF_007830155.1 Pseudomonas duriflava | reverse complement strand
GGCTTGATGCGCTTCCACAGCGCAGCCGTAATCTCTTTGCGATGTCTCATGCCTCTATCGTGAACATAGCCAGGCTTAGATTCAAGGGGGGTTTGTTAGCGGCTCTTAGTCAGCTGTAATAGCACACCTACCATTTCCACAATCGGTATAGCTAAAGGCTTACACGGCACAGCGGCAAGCTGCTCTGTTGCACCTTCGGTGAAGCCCGTAAGCTACACCCATCAACTGCAGCACAGGATGTGCTCAGAGAGATCAAGGATGATTGATCGTCGCCAGGATGGCAGCTCGACAGGATGTTGAGTATGATCAACAAGAACCCGCTTCGGCGGGTTTTTTGTTGCCTTGAAAAAGGCAGGGTTAGCTTTTATTGGATGGAAAGGCAAGAGCAGTGCAGTGCAGCTTCGCATAAAGGGGCCATTACGGTTAAAAGATATGAGCGATTTCTTTTTTATAGCGTTGGCTGGTTTACGCCCACGTGGTGGGTTCTTTTGCTTGCTGGAATTCTTGCCCGTCTCCTTTATCTAGTATTTTGTATAGCGATCAGTAAGGTATTTAAATGACTAACCTCATGCTTAAAAAGTCAAAAATAATCATGCTCACAGCGTTTGTTTTCCCCGGTGTGGTAACCGCCTTAGAGATAAAAGAAATACCAAAAGAGGATGTAAAGGAATTCAGATACAACGATAGTACAGGAAGCTTGATTAGAATTCATAAAGTTTGTATCGAAGGCGTATCTTATTTCATTACTTTTACTGGCGAGGGTCCTAGCGCAATGACACAAGCTGTCAAAGATGGCTATTTCGAGCGCTGCGAAAGCTCTAAATAATAGTAACTGTGGGAGGCAAAATGAACGCTCATATTGATGCTGCCGGCTAAATCGTAATAACCACTTTTTTGCTTTTAACGGTTGCCTTCGTTTTGGCTGCATTTTTCATGTGGAAGTATGACAAAAGATCGAAACTTGCTATTACCTGGGTAGCAAATACTTGTATTGCTACCCAGCTTTTAGGGATAGCTCTTGCATGCAGCTCCACAACGATGCCACTTCCCCCCTCTTGATTTTTTAGTTAAAGGAATAGGCCTGATCTTCTTCGGGGGAAAAGTAAAGCGTGAGGCTCAAAGCATCCCAATTTACCGTGATTAAGCCAAGTACAGCGTAGAAAGCAGCGGCTAGCTACAGCTCAACCGCTAATTAGCTAAAACTTTCTTCTGAAGAGTTTTTTCCACGGCTGGCCGAAGCATCGTCCAAAAAATTTAGAAGGCTTTGACACTCCTTATCAGTCTTTCGCCTAACTTCATACTCCTTAATAAAGTGCTCACCTGCAGCCCATGAGTTACGTTTGCGGATAGTCATATCTTTTTCTACCTACACACAATAAGATTTACGGATATTATCGGATAGTTTAATGAGGTCTTCAATTTCCTTGTTATCTCTTGGCGTCAAACGCTTTAATGAATATCTTTCAAAGTCTAAAATAAATTTTGCAATTCCAATAATTACATAAGCGGAAATCGATTATGCTAATAGAGAGCCAGCAGGGTTAGCGTGGTCAAAAACTATTAAGTAATGAACCAAGAGCGCAAAAATGATCACGAAAACTAATAGAACTAACGTACAAGAACCAAACCTTATCAAAGTTTTTTTATTTAAAGGCATGTGTAGGAAAGGTAGATTAACATCGCTACTCATGATAAAGGGGGGGGGAGTCCTTGATACCTTTCCTCATTATTGCTTCTCCAACCTCTCAGAATTATCAAGCATTTCAGATATGGCTTTACTTAAGTCTTTGCTTTCTCCTTCGGTATACCCAGACCAAGGGATAAAATTAGTTAGCAGTTCCTCGCGTCGTCAACCATTCGCGATTGTAGCGCTTGACCGTGGTAGGAGAGCATCCCAACAGATCAGAAGTTTTTCGTATCGAAAATTTGGAATCTAAGCAACTCCATACTTTCTCTTTTATTTTTATATTTTGTGGCCTACCTTTATACAGACCAGCAGCCTTTGCCGTTGCGATTCCTTGGGCTTGTCTATACCGGCGTACCTCATAATCTGCGTTAGCCTGTGCAGCACCTATTTCGATTAACAGATCGTTAATGATCCCAAGCAGACGCTCAGTCTGTAGATCCGTTTTCTCATCTGTCATCCATCGATGACTTGTCGGCAGCAAGCGCACAACAATCTTCAGACCTTTACTATCAATAACTCTTTTTAGGCTTTTCCAATTCTCTTCGTTTAGCCTGGACAAGCGATCAATAGCTTCAATCAGTAGTATGTCTCCTTTTTTTGCATCCCTGAGTAGTCTCATCAAGTCCGGCCTATCGAGGCGGACGCCTGATTCGTTATCAGAGTAGACACTTGCTATAGTTTTGCCGAAGTGAGCAGCAAACTGCTCCAGGTCTGCTAACGCTCGAAAGGCATCCTGCTCTTCAGTTGAAGCTCGTAGATATGCACGTACAAACATTATAGTTTGTATTCGTTTGGGTTATTCGTATAAAGGTGTGACTGTTTAAGTCTATATGCCTATTTAATGATAGGCCATAACGCCATTTATAAGTGTGACCGCTGGAGTACACCCTAATAGTCACGACATTTCTCGCAACAATTACATTTTCGAAAACTATCAAAAATTTGTGGCTAATAGATTTTGTATGTAAAGCACTAGGTTAAACTGGTAGCACTAAGCTCCCGTTTCGGGAGCCTAGCTGTTGACTACTATTAAGCGGCTCGGGCGTCAGGCAATGCACCTTCGCTGTAGAACTCAGCAATTTGTTCACTAGTAAGGCATTGCTAGAAAAACAAATAGCCGGCTTTGGTCATTGGGATCCTTATCAATAAAAGCACCGTTAGATGAAGTGGGTAATAGACATAAAAAAGCCACTTTAGACGAGGTACTTTAAGCTTTATGCGTGAAAGTAGTAGAAACGTCGGTAGAGCTGCAAAAGCCCACAAGTTGCCATTGATAGGACTGAGTAGTAGTAGTGATCCAACTACTGGAATCAGTCTAACCAGTCCCGGTCCCCGGCAAAACCACCAGAAAGCTATGCCTAGAGTAACGGCAGGCCACCAAAACTCGACTAATGAGCCTCCAACAATGAAAATAATGAAAGCTAAAAGCAAGTTTCTAGTAGTGTCACTCCCCTCCTCTAGTTTCTTGATGTGTTTTATAGATAAAGTAACAGCGAGCAAACAGAACAATATATTTAAAGGGTAATACCCTAAATATAGAGATCCAAGCTTTATAAATGGAACAGTTGCTATAATTCCAAATACAAAAAGCCTTTTGCTAGTTCTATGAAATGCATCGGAAGATATTTGGGGCCTTGAAAGGTTATACGCCAAGATAAATACAAAGAGCGGCATGGCGACTCTGCCAGCCTCAAACAGATACGGCAGGGTCTCATTAAATAAATATTTATTAATATGATCTCCCGTCATTAAAGCAAGAGCTAACCATTTAATAAGCTCTAAAGTGCCGTCTGGAATGTAAAAATTCTTATTTTTTATACAATGAGCACGCAAATAAATATTCCAATAAAGTAATTATATAGATCAGGATTTGTCTTTATTTCGAGGCGTTAAGAAGCGTTCGAGGAATATATTCAGTCTTGGCGTAGCTTTTACTAGGTGATGACTTTGCGTAGTCAGGCTTATACGCTGGCTGAGCGACTATCTCGGCGGGTTTCTGAGCAGGCTCAATCGCAGCGGTCGCAGGCCCTATTGAGGCCGCTAGAGCTTCTTGCCTAACCTGGCCTAAAACCACAGTTTTTTGCGTTACGGCATATGTTTTAAATCGAGCTTCCAGCCAGTCAGCCCAGGTTGAAGCACGCTTCATAACTAGACGGCGATAAATCGCATTTTTATCCGGGGTTCTGGAGTGGTAGTTAGCTACCCGAGTCCAAAGATCACCTTTGTCATTTAGAACGTGGCCGCGTATACGCCATGCGGCTAGTTCATAAGGATAACAGCCGGCTTTCTCTACATCATTAGCAGTAATGCCGTATCGCTTCAGATCTTCGAGATATTTAGTATTGAATTGTAGTGGGCCAACATCCCATGACCCATCTTTATTCTGATTCCATTGCCCAGGCTTGCCGCCCTCTTGAGCTGCCACAGCAAGAACAATATTGGCCGGTAGCTCATATTTCACCGCCGCTATGATCGAGCATACAACTCGTTCTTCTTGAGCGGGAGGCAAATCAACGAACGGCATCTTGATGCTCCTACTTAGCCACGCATACGGCCAAACTTATCATTGATCATTTTAGTTTTGTCAGGATCCGCTTGGGAGCAACTATCCAAGAATTGTTGCCGAGCGTTTGCAGTTGAACTCCAACGAATATCACCGTGCTTTTTCTTAATAATATCAAAGTAGTCACCGACAGCGGAGCTGCACTCTGAAGGGTTCTCTCCTTGCAGCTTGCCCCACATACATAAAACAGTTTCGCAAGGATCTTTTGCGTAGGCTGGGACAGATGCAGTTAGTACGCATCCAATTAGCACGGCTGAAATCAAGTTATGTTTCATTGTTTTTACCTTTAAGCCCTGTTTACGAATTCGTTTATTTCATCATCCAGATCGGAGCTGGATGGACCAATACTGTTGTTTCCATCAACCGTACTAGAACTAAAATAATCGTTGGCTTTAGCAAGTCTTTCAGAGCGGTCTTCACTGGCTTTTGCCGCATCATATTTAGCAAGAAGTTGATCTTCTGAGCGCTCCCTGGCTTTGCCACCTGGATTGTTAATTTCCGCAGCTAACTTGCCGCCTGCTGTTTTACTAACACTTTCATTCCAAGAGTCTTTCAGTTCATTCTTCTTGTTATTTGCCATTTGCCCGACTCCCTTAGCCAGATTGCTAGCAGTACCCAAGCCAATCCTAGCGGCCTGAGCAATCTTGCTTCCTGCACTTGACCCGCCGCTTTCACCACCGCTGGAGGAGCCAATACCGCTTTCACCACCGCTGGAGGAGCCAATACCGCTTTCACCACCGCTGGAGGAGCCGCCACCGCTTTCACCACCGCTGGAGGAGCCGGCACCGCTTTCACCACCGCTGAAGGAGCCACCATCGCTTTCACTGCCGCTGGAGGAACTACCACCGCCTTCACCACCACCGGAAGAAGTACCGCCAAAGCCCATAGCTTCACTCAATGGAGTAGAGCTACTACTAGAAGAGCTGGGACTGTCACCGCCACCATAAATACTATTGGTCGCGCTCAACAACTGACTGGCTGAACCACCAGCAGCACCACCTTCGCCGGCAGATGCCGCTTTGAAGGCAGCGGCTAAAGCTTGCCCTCCTCCTTGTGCATTTGCGGCTATGCCTTTAGCAGCAGAAGCCATCATCGCGCCGCTGGTAGCCATTGCGGCAGCAGCAGCTCCCATCGCCCCAATAGCCGCACCTGCACCAAAGCTTGTTCCCGCTCCCGCTCCTGCCCCACCAACTATGCCAGCGACCATTCCAGGAAGTTTGTCAACTAATAGTAGTAATATAAGAGCTGCAACTAAAACTACGCCCATTTCTGCGAGCGTAATTTCCTCGGACATATTATTTGCATAATCCATTAGGAAGGTTTTCGCTACTCCTACAATAAGGACCATTGTAAAAAGTTGCGCGGATATACCTAGAATTGTTTTGTAGTAATTGATAGCTATATCAGAGGTCCAGCGAGAACCACCGAAACCTAAGAAAAATATTCCTGCGTAGGAAAGGACCCAGGCTGAAATTAATAGAATCAGCATATTTACAGCGACAATCGCTAGAATAGCTAGAATAATAATGGCTTCTATAAATAAGCAAGCACTCATTACTGGAGACCAACCAGAAAATTGCTCGCAAATTTTGTAAAAGATCTCGAACCCAACATCTATGATTCCGCTAGGAGCGATTGATTTTGTACTAGTGTTTAGGCCCGCAGCCGAGGCTCCTAACTCTTTTAAAGAGTTTATAAAACTTTCGGCAATATCTGGACCGTTTACTAGTAACCACCAAAAAAAACCCGTAAATATTATAAATTTTGTTGCTTCCGTAAAAAACTCACCGATATCAGCTTTGCGTAAGGCCAGTAAGCCGAACGTCCAACACATCGATATAACTGTAAGTGTCCAAAACAGCCGGGAAGCAGCGGCTGTAATTACAACAGCCCATTTTTCGGAAGCGTCTGAATATTTTTGGAGAACACTATTCAACATCTCCCCATTATTAATGGCGGCGTTTGCATCGATAGAATAGAACGCCAGCCAAATGAACAATGGAATGGCTGCTATTTTCCAATTGACTGACATTCTCATGAGTTTTCTTACCACCCCTTGTCGTTACTTCTATGAAATGAATTAACACCCATTCCACACTTCATTCTCATCTTGTCTTGTTGAGATTTGTCTTTAATATTTTGAATATCACTACATTTATAATCTTGAATAGGCTCTTTATCCTCTTTGCACCCAACTACTCCCAGACTTAAAGCCAACGCACACAAAAACAAAGATATATTCTTCATATTGGAAAGTTACCAACCTGTATCTTCAGATTTGACGAAATTACCTGCGGTAGCAGATTTATCTGCTGCTTGTTGTTGCGCTTCTCTATTTTGTTGAGCCATTGATTGCGCGGTAAGTACTTGCTGCTGTGCCAACAAAAGCGAGCGGATTTGCATCAATTGATTAGCTTGAGTACTTGCAATCTGATTTGCATATCCCATCGCCTGCATACGGCCTGTTGCAGACTGAGCCTGGGCTTGTAGTTGTGTCAGATTAGAGGCATCTGTTTGTAACTGCTTTTGCTGCAATGAAATAGTCTGCATTGCATTATTATTCGCTCGCTGTTGAGCTTCGTTAGCTGCGGCCTGTGACTCCGTACAACCTCCGGGTAATGCGTAGCAAGGCGAGGAAGAGTAGTAGCTTGTATTTTTATACTTATCTAAATAAGCCTCCAGGGAACCAGCTTGGTTGCTGTAGTAGTCCACCATGTCTTGCGCAGCAACAATCTTTTTTGTGATGTCGTTTACTTGGTCCCAAAGATAAGCTGCCGGAGCGGCTGTGTTTCTTATCTGATCTTCAAGCTGATCTAGCTGAGTTTTATATTGCAAGACTTGTTGTGCATACTGTTCGAGCTGCTTTAACTGCATTGCAACATTTTGGATGGCACTAATCGTCGTTTGCGATAAGTTAGATCCGTCAATAACAGGGATACCTGCAAGAGCAGGTCCCCCGATGATAGCGCTCAGTACAAAGACAGCTAGGCCAGTCTTTTTAGCGGCTAAAGTTCTTTTCATATTGCTTACCCTTATTCTCTTGGAGTCAATCAATAATCGAAGGCTTTATATGGCTTTGAAAAAACCATGTCTTTCGTTACGGTCACGTTAAAACGATATCCTGGACGGATTTCTAGCGTTGGCGAGACGTTGAGGTTTTTACGTATAAGTTCAGACGTGACTTGGCCGAGTTGCTGGCCTAAGGCTTCACTCATTGCGCTGCTAGCAGTTTCTTGTCCGTATCCACTACTACTGTCTTGGCTTAATGAAATACCTGCCGTAATGCCAGACATTAGGAACGCACTACCAAACAGCCGTAATAAATGATTGTTTGTCAGGTCATGGAAACCAGAATATCCAGCGCTGTCTGCTCCAGGCATGGAGCCTATATCCATTGTCTTTCCGTCTGGAAAAACTAGGCGCTGCCATGCAACCATTACACGGTTTTGACCATAAGCTACATCGCTGCCATAGGTTCCTACTAAGCGCGTACCCTGAGGGACCAGCACCCATTTTCCTGTAGGTGTATCAGAAACATCCTGAGCTACTTGTGCAGTCACTTGTCCAGGCAAGTCTGAATTGATGCCTGTAATCATAATGCCAGGGATTACAAATCCTGCCTGGATGACATACGGCGTCTTGGGTGCCTCTTGTGTTGATTTCAGCTCCCAACGATCTTTGCCACTGGCGTTATCAAACTGATCGTAACTATTACGTGAACTATTGGATGCGTTGACTAAGAAAGGCGAATCATCGGAAGAAGATCCACCCATGCCTCTATTGCTACTACCGCCACTTTCACCCCGAATTGCTGCCAACTGTTGTTTGTAGGCTTGAGTTGGGTCTTGGTATTTGCGGTTGTTCAACTCTGCTCGCGCAGCCGCGATACGAGCCAGGGCGTCTTCGTTTGAGGTAGGGGCAGATGAATTAGAGCGTGAGGAACCTGAGGAATAGCTAGCTGTTTGGTCAACAGATACGCGTGTTTTGGCTTTCACAGCATCAAATAGTTGTTGTGTTTTCATCTGCTTGATCTGTTCAAGCGCTGGGTCCACAGCTACTTGAGTCGCTGGAGCATAACCGGGCGGCGTAGGTGGTGCAGTGAGGTCTTCGCTGGGTCGAACCACAGCTACAGCAGGAGCATCAGGTTTCTTTTCCGCAGGAAGAGTATTGTCCAGTTTAGGCATTACAGGTGGCAGTGCAGTAGCATCAGGAATGATTCCAGCTTCAGGGCCTCCCGCAATATCTTTAGCAAACGTAGAGCTACTTAGGACTTCCTTTTCTTTTTCCTGAGCTTTTTCATTCTGCTTGGCAGCTCGATCCGCAGCGACAAGAGCCATGATCCCCAAAAAGATCACTAGCGCCGAGCCAGCAATGATCATGGGCCAATTATTTACCTTTCGGACCCCTGCAAACTTTGCCAATTTTCCAGGCGATGTATCTGGAGACATTTGATCTTGATTAACAGTACTCATCGATCACTCCTGCTTCATTACCCAGGGGCCAGCCGGCAGAACGGTATTGTTCTGAAGCACATAGGCACGGCTTAGGGATTGCTTCCCAATCAGCAGAGATACTTGGTAAAGGTTGGTGCCTGATAAATTGTCCACGACATACCGCAGTTCTTTTCCCGAACTTGCGGGCTGTGCCGATTCGCCTGATTTCACATCAGGTCTGTACTCCATGAGGGAATAGCCTTTCACGCGCAGCGATGATGTAAGTGCCCTACCGTAGGAGTCCTCTACTGGCTGTCCAACATTGAAACGTGTGCTAGCAGGCGGGAAAGTGGCTAACAGTTGCTTGACTGAATCATCAGCTAAGCGTTTATTGGTAATTGGCGAACTGCCTTCTGCAAAATTCCCGTATTGTGAGTTAGACGCACAGCCTGCAAGACCGGCGAGAAGACATACAAAGATGATCTTTTTCATCTATTACTTCTCCCTTGTGATCGTTACGCGATCTTGCGACTTACCCACGCCGGCCCAGAGAATTGCCCGGTCAAATACCGAATCGACGATGTATCTATTATTTTGAATGCGATAATTGACCTGAGCTATTTCTTCATCGCGGAACCAGCCGGCTTCTTTAGTCAGAAGAACTAGAGTTGGTGCATCTTTCTGGCTAATAGCTTTAGGCATTTCAATGATGGTTTTACGTCCATCGTTGTAAACTCGAACGGGTTTCCAATTCGCGTTGCCAGAAACCTCGTAATCAAACGACAGGTCGCCCAGGTATTCCCCTGTTTGCGGAATAGTTTTCCGCTTTCGCTCTGTTTGTTCGCGCTTCTTAATTAGATCCCATTTGGCAAGCGCATCTTCTGGATAGGTAAATGCGACTTGTGGCATGTACTCTGTCCGGTGTGAGCGAAGTTTTAGGTGATAGGTGCGCCGATTTGTTGTGACAACTAGGCTTGTTTCCAAACCTACATCCTGAGGTTTGATAATAAGATGCAAAATTTCAGATTCGCCTACGCCGGTAATAGCAGGTTCTACTGTCCAGCGAGCGGTATCGCCTAGGTTAATTGAGTTGACTTGTTCACCAGCCTGAAGAGCTACATCGCATACCTGGAGAACAGCACAAACAATACTTGGTTGTTGTGCGCCGAAAATGAAACGAACCGTCCCATCACCCCCATCTACTGGCTTGATCCCTGTAGCGCTCGCTTTAGCCCACTTCTGAGAAATGGCAATTGCGGCCTTTTCATTTGCAGTCAAAACCGGGTTGGGATTGGTCGAGAAATACAAATCGGCAGCATTGTCTGCCTGAGCACATACAGGGGCCAAGGCCAAGCTGGCAAGGGTTACTGCAAGGAGTTTCTGTTTCATATTAGTTGGCCCCTTTAGAGTGGTTTTGACCAGGAAAAATCGCGGACGAATAGCCGAATCGGATTCATCATCAGTTCTTGTTCGGAAACGGCTGGGTTGGTTTCGGCCTGATACACCGTCACCATGGCTCGCCACAGTTCAGGAGCTTTTTTCAGTGAACCCGAGCGGTCCCGAGTCGTTTCTTCCCAATCGACTTGGTACGTCTCTGGTGTTTGTTGAAGAACAGATTTGATTTCGACGCTGACCGTCTCAGTTTCTGCGCGGGTGAAAGGCCGCGACTCCGGTGTGCCGTTTAGCCACTCATTCATTTTCTTTGTTGCGGCATCATTAGAAGACAGCACGGCGTACACACGAAATACAGCGGCACGCTGCAAGCTAATGTCAGGCGTCACAAGACGCGCATCAGCAATAAAACTGGCGATACGGGCTTGAATGACTCGCTGATCGACAGTGGAAGTTTGGTCAGCACGACCGAACGCAACGGCTGCGCCTAACTTGTCAGTTTGAACGATGTACGGGATGAACTTGCTTTGGCTTCCGATATATATCAATCCACCAACCGCCGCGAGGGAGATCATCAAGCAAAGGAGTCCCATAACCTGCCATGCCATTCGTGACGCTACAACGCTACCAACGTGGTCATTCCAGGTACGCCTAGCAGCCAGGTAAGGATTTTCGCTCTCACCTTGACGGCGGCCACCCACTAGCGGCTCACCGCGTCGCGGATCCAAAGGATCCGTGCTTTGTGGTTGTTGCTTGAAGAAAAAACGCTTCCAGTTACTCATGCGGCAACTCCTAGATTAAGAGGCTGAAGTCTTTTGCTTTCCAGCCAGTGATCTACCCATGCGTAGCCATATTTACGTTCAAGATTTTTAATCATGGCTATTGAGTCTTTGTCCGAAACACCGACAAAGGCTAAGGACATGGGGCAAGCCCCCAGAGCAAGATCAAAGAGGCGACGACCGTTTTCGGACGTAACGTAGTAATGCCGCTTAGCTACTGCCGTTGCTACGATTTCGATCTGCCGAGCGTTCAGGCCCATACGGGTATAAAGCTTGGAAGTTTCTTCATCACGGGCAAATGGGTTAGCAAGGAAAATCTTAGTTGCAGTAGCTTCAACCAGAACATCCAGGATTCCAGAGTTAGCCGCATCAGAAAGGCTTTGAGTTGCTAAGATAAGAATGCAGTTAGCTTTACGCAGAACTTTCAGCCATTCACGAATCTTTTCTCTGAACTCTGGATGCCCCAACATCAACCATGCTTCGTCTAGGATGATTGCTGCTGGCTGCCCTCTTAGAGAGCGTTCGATTCGACGGAACAGATAGAGCAAAACAGGGAGCGCAAATTTTTGGCCCATGTTCATTAGCTCTTCAATTTCAAAAACTGTGAAATCAGTTAGTGATAGTCCGTCCTCGGTAGCATCAAGCAAATGCCCCATGTTGCCATCTACAGTATATGGCTGGAGTGTTAAGCGGATCTGTTCGTCTTGGCACACATAGCAGAAGTCACTTAAGGTTGTATTCTTTTTGCCTTCTTGTGATGAGCGGTAAAGTGACATAACCGCAGTCGCAATCGCCTTCCGCCGTTCGGGATCAACTTCTACTTTGTTGAGTACCAGAATGGTTTCGATCCACTCCATCGCCCAAGCGCGGTCGCTTTTAGTCGCTAGAAATTGAAGAGGGGCAAACGATAATTTTTCATCGTCACCGGCTACCATGAAATGCTTTCCTGTCCGGCCTTCAGTCGTGGCATTAATACCTGCGGTCAGAGGATATAAGGACATGCCCTTGTCAAAAGCAAAGATGGACATTTCAGGATAACGGCGAAGCTGTGCGGCCAGGATTGCAAGCAATGTGGACTTACCAGATCCAGGAGGGCCAAAAAGGAACGTGTGGCCTAGATCTCGTACATGCAGATTTAACCGGAAAGGTGTAGCTCCGTGAGTTACACAGTGCATTAGTGGCGGGGACTGAGGCGGATACATGGGGCATGGTGCTTCTGCACTGCCAGTCCAGATCGTACTGGTTGGTAAAAGGTCCGCTAGGTTCATCGTATTAATTAAGGGACGACGAACGTTCTCAACTCCGTGGCCTGGAATACTACCAAGATAGGCATCGATAGAATTTATCGTTTCAATACGAGCAGCAAAACCAATCCGTTCTATTGCTTTTTGGATTGAACGAGCAGACGCCTCGCATCGCATCCGGTCTTCATCCATGATCACAACGACGCTTGTGTAATATCCTTGCGCAATAAGGCCACTATTAACTTCAGCAATAGCATCATTGGCGTCCTGGACCATCGAAAGGGCGTCTTGGTTGATATTGCCAGAGTTCGTGTTAAAGACTTGCTCAAAAAAGCCTCGTACTTGTTGACGCCATTTTTTACGAAACTTCTCTAAGTGCCTTAATGCTTCATGGGTGTCCATGAAAATAAAGCGTGAAGACCAGCGATATTCACAAGGTTGCTCAGCTAAGGCTGATAAAATGCCGGGATATCCCTCCAGTGGAAATCCTTCTATAGCAACAACCTGGATATAGTTACGCCCTACTCGTGGAATAACACCGCCGAAGAATTCTTTTCCACCAATAATGCAGTCAAGGTACATCGGGTTCGAAGGAAGAATGACCGGCTGTTGAATGCCAGTTACGCAAAACTGTAGCCATGACAGAAAGTCGTCATAAGATAATTTACGGCCATCTTCTTGCTCTATATCACTCCGATTTAAGCGTGTCATTTTCAGGACAGATGACAAACTACCTTCCATATTCCTAATGTCACGCTTAAACGTCTCGATAATCTGATGAGTTCGGCTCTTGCGATCCAACTTCGGAGCGTCGTCATCAAACATCATCTCAACAAATTTTTGCTGAGCCAGGACAGGCGGGAAATAGGTCACTGTCAGCACAAAGTAACCTTCGTACATTGTGTCTAATGACTCAAAGAGCTTACGGCGTTCCTCGTCTATCGCCTCGGTTAGGGGATCTCCAAACTTTGAGCGGCCACGCTCGATGTATTTCGGCGCATCACGACGTACAGCATCAACATGAATCATCCAGCCATTACCAAGGCCAGCGAAGGCTTGGTTAATGCGAGCGGATACAATCTCACGCTGGTGTGCTGTACTAGATGCGTTGTCATCACCTTTGTAGAGCCAAGCAGCCATGAGTGAGCCGTTTTTACCGACAATTACACCATCGTCTACAACAGCAGCATGAACCAAGAGATCTGACAGTCCAGCGTCTGTTGAACGATGTTTTTTTAGACTTTCCTCGCGCTTTACCCGGTAAATATTGAGGTAAAGCACAAGAATCATTACTGCGCCCAGGGCGGCGATGGCATATGTAATTAACTCCATCATTTGTATTGTTTCCCTTGGCTAGTGGGATTGATTCGGAACGGAGTAGAACGCGCTGGGTAATAGCTTTTGTAGCGGCGATGGCGAAGGTAGACATGACGCATTTTTGGGTCCGCCTTTGCCATGATTCGGAGCGTTATTAACGCTCCGATCCATAGCAAAATTCCGACTACAGTCGCCCGCAGCTCTTGAGCACTGAATATCAGTGCAAAAGCAGCTACGCCGGAAAACATCACTAATTCACGATCCCCACCCATGAATAAGCTGTTCCGGTTACCGACGCGACGTATAGAAATCTTGCGAATGTCTTCCATTTCACGCAGTCCTGGTTGCTACCTGAAGGCAGCTAGTAACAGAAGCAATTTCAGCGCCCTGTCCAAACAGGCCACTCATGACGTTGTTTGCCCCAACAATCAGAGCCATTACTAGTACAAGGAAAATCAGCGTACGGAAGAAACCATTCAAGTCACCACCAAAAATCAGAACCCCACCTGCCACAACAATACCGATAATTGACAGCGTGAACGCTACAGGACCCGTAACTGAATTCCGTAAGCTTGTTAGCCAGCTTTCATAAGGCAAACTGCCGCCCGTTCCGACTGACGCGTAGGCATGTTCAGGAACACTCATGACTACAGCGACAATGAGAAATAGGCCTAGGTAGCTCAAGACACTGCGGTTGATGTTAAAACCTTGTGAGGCGATTGCTTGCATCAGAAGAGATCCTTAGATGATTTTAAAAAATGAAACAGCCCTCGCGGAGCCGGCGACCTGTGAGGTATCCGGTACACTAGGCCTGTCAGGAGTGCTGGCAATGTGAGCAACTACCGGAGCCGCCTTGCCTAGCGACTCACTGCCCTTTGACGAGCGAGGGTGTTTCATGCCCAACGCTGCCAAATTAGTTAGCGCACCGCTTGCCGCGTGCGTAGAAAGCCGGGCTTCAAAGCAGATACGTGTATGTGCTTGGCTCATCAGCACACCGCCCTATAATGAAACTGACCGCTCTCATAACCAGTGACTTCGAGGATTTCTTGTACTCGACGCCCTTGAGGAGTCTTAGCGATGTGGACGATGACTTGGGCAGCATTAGCTACCAAAGGCTCTATATCGCGGGGAGCGTATGGATGGCGGGAAACAAGCGAAACAAGGCGCGGTAACGCTTCACTTCCAGAGTTCGCATGAAGCGTACAAACACCGCCAGGATGCCCCGTATTCCACGCATCAAGCAGGTCCAGAGCCTCGGGGCCGCGCACCTCACCAACCAGTATGCAGTCAGGCGCAAAGCGCAATGCAATCTTCAAAAGCGCAGTCATAGATACGTCATCGCTGGTATGCGTCTGAACGTAATTGTCACTTTTGATTTGTAACTCACCGGTATCTTCGATCACATATACCCGTTCGCTAGGGAATATGAGCGCCTTTTCTTGAATAACAGCGTTTACGGCAGTGGTCTTGCCGGAAGAAGTACCGCCAGAAATGATGATGTTTTTATGTTCGCGTAACGCTTTTCGAATGTACTCAACTTGAGCAAGCGTCATTACGCCTTGCTCAATGTAGTCATCAAGCGTGAAGACTCTTATGGCTTTTTTACGAATAGCAAAACATGAGGCCTGGACTACTGGAGGAATCATGCCAGCGAAGCGGCTGTTATCCAGAGGCCACTCGCCTTCCAGTGTTGGAGACGAGCGGGTAATTTCTTTCTGAAGATAACCGGCGACCCTAGACAGAATAGAGAACGCTTGGTGAGGGCCGATATTGCCGATATGAGTTTTTGGCTCACCCAGACGCTCTTTAAAGAGCTTTCCATCAGGGTTCAGCATCACTTCAATCGTTTTTGGATCGTTCAACGCGTCAACAATTAAAGGTCCTGCCTCATCGGCTAATGCTTTACGCGCACGGCGCTGACCTTCAGTCAGATCTCGATCATCCATTTGTAAACTCCATCGCATTGATACCGACAGTCTATCGGCCAAGAAGGGAACCTTTCGGTATATCCTTCCAATTAATACGATATTCAGAAATAAAAAACGTACAACCGAAAGCTTGCACGGATTTTATGACGTGGTTTTGATTTATAGAGTACGGAGGGAAAGTAGTAGAGGACACTGCGTAAAACATCCTTGTATGCAGATTTTGAAAAAGTACAGCTAGCCCAGCGATCCTGCTAGGCGTTACAAATTTAGCGGCTAAATCAAATCTTAGCGTGAAAACTAGCTATCACGAACGGTCTTTAGCGTTGAGCTTTTTACGGGCATTCTCTTCCCATTTTCGAACTATGAACGCTTTTGACTCAGGCAATACAGCGCAGATTCTAACATAGCCATTTGGAAGAT
>NZ_VLKY01000032.1 GCF_007830155.1 Pseudomonas duriflava | reverse complement strand
AGGTAAGAATGGCTAACCGGGTAGGGTTGTCCAACGCCTTCAGCGCTTCACTAACGTCTATGGTCATATTCGCAGCGGGTAATGGGTTTTCGCGATCTTACGATACTTTGCGCCGAATCGCTGCGTGCCCTGGGTTACAGTGCACGCAGCGAGCGATTCAGCCTGTGTGGGCTGGGTAGTCGATGTAGCCCTTTTCCGTGCCGCCGTACATGCTGCTCGGGTCGAGAGCGTTCAGCTGCCAACCGTTGGCGAAACGCACCGGCAGGTCGGGGTTAGCAATAAACGCCCGACCGAAAGCGATCAAGTCTGCCCAACCGGCTTCGATTGCCTCTACGGCGCGCTCCGGAGTGTATCTACCTGCGTAAATAATCTTGCCGCTAAACGCCGCACGGACGGCCTTCCTGAAGCTGTCGGGCAGCTCGGGCGCGCTGTCCCAGTCGGCCTCGGCCAGAGACAGATAAGCGACGCCGATCTCCTCCAGAATTTTCACGGCTTCTATATAGGTCTCGTGAGGGTTCTCTTCGACGAGTCCGAGATAGACGCGCTCCTCATCCGTGCTGGCAAACAGTGGCGCAAAGCGAATGCCCAGCCGCTCAGGGCCAACGGCATCGGCGACAGCCTGTGTTACCTCGCGCAGAAAGCGCAGCCGATTGAGTAGCGATCCGCCGTATTCGTCCGTTCGGACATTGGTATGCGCCGAGATAAATTGGTTGACCAGATAGCCATTAGCGCAATGGATCTCGACACCGTCAAAACCCGCCTCCAGCGCGTTGCGCGCAGCTTGGGCGTAAAGCTGCACAAGCGCTTTCACCTCGTCATTGGAGAGCGCTCTCGGGGTGGACGGATCAGCCAGCATCCCTTCGCCGGGTCCGGTCTCGACGAATACCTTGACGTTGGTTGCCGGGATGGCGGATGGCGCGACGGGCTCGGCACCGGCGGGTTGTAACGAGGTGTGGGACACACGCCCGACGTGCCACAACTGCGCAAAGATCACACCGCCCTCGGCATGCACCGCCTGGGTGACGGCTTTCCAGCCTTCGATCTGCTCCGGACTGTGAATGCCGGGTGTCCAGGCATACCCCTGGCCTCGCGGCTCGATCTGGGTGCCTTCCGTCACCATGAAGCCAGCACCGGCTCTTTGCCGGTAATAGGTTGCCATGAGCGCGTTAGGAATGTTGCCTGGCTGCGAGCTGCGCGAGCGAGTCAGCGGAGGCAGTACGATGCGGTTGGGCAGAGTGAGGGTGCCAAGCGAAGTCGGGGTAAAAAGTGCTTTATGGTTCATAATGTAATATTTGGATATCTCAAATTATGAATATTAGCGATGAGGACAGCCTCGACGCATAGATGAATCACTGTCCCGGCCTTTCGGCGAAGTCGTCGGGGCTCGCAGTGACCGTTAGAGGCTGGCATCCTCTATTGGATATCGGTAAATGTCAATATCTAGATATCATAACATGTAACGGTGGCCAAGCAACTTCTTGGCTCGGTAGCCGTAGCGTCAGAGCAGTGGCTTAGTGTCTAAGGAAACAGCAGAACGCGGGGTTGTCTGTTGATCAAGGCTTGAGGCGTGCTCTGCTTGAGCGCCCTGCATTTGCAGCCGTCATACGCGCAGCGTGTTGCTGTCTGACAGATCGAGAGGGTTAGATCGCTAGCCGGTTGGCTAACTGAGGCAGACCAGCATGGAGACGGGTTGGCGGTAACGTCACTGCGTATCGTACAACCCAGCATCAGTCATGCTGGGAAAGGATCGTTTCCAACAGGCCTGGGAATCGATTGTTCAAATCATCCCGGCGCAACGCGTTCATGTGGGTGGTGCCGATGGTCTGGGTTTGAACCAAACCCGCGTCTCGCAGCACCCGGAAGTGATGGGACATGGTCGACTTTGGACGGCCACCGTCAAGCTCGCCACAGCTGGCCTCGCCAAGCTCTGCGAGACGCCGAACGATCTCCAGGCGCACCGGATCGCTCAAGGCGTACAGCAGACGCTCAAGAACGAATTCGCTAAGAGGGGGATGTTTGAAGGTGCGCATGAACGAATCATACACGGGTTTGCTCTATGGCCCATAGTTCGAATATTATCGAATTTAAGTAATACCAAGCCCCGGAGAAATTTTAATGGGTGCGCTGTTTCAACCTTTCACGCTCAAAGACGTCACGCTTCGAAACCGGATCGCGATTCCCCCCATGTGCATGTACTCGGCCGACGATGGCCTGATCAACGATTGGCACAGCGTGCACTACGCCTCCCTTGCGCGGGGCGGAGCGGGGCTGGTGATTGTCGAGGCAACCGCAGTCGCGCCCGAAGGGCGAATCACGCCCGGCTGCGCGGGTATCTGGAATGATGAGCTGGCCCAGGCCTTCGTGCCGGTGGTGCAGTCGATCAAGGCCGCCGGCGCCGTGCCCGGGCTCCAGATTGCCCACGCTGGGCGCAAGGCGAGCGCCAACCGCCCTTGGGAAGGCGATGACCATATCGCTGAGGATGACTCGCGTGGCTGGCAGACCATTGCCCCTTCGGCCGTTGCCTTTGGTGACCACCTCGGTAAGCAGCCGAAAGCCATGACGCTGGAAGACATTGCCCGGGTGCGTGAGGATTTCGTTTCCGCCGCTCGCCGTGCACGTGACGCTGGCTTCGAGTGGCTGGAGCTGCATTTCGCCCATGGCTATCTGGCCCAGTCATTCCTCTCCGATCACTCCAACCGTCGTGATGACGCCTATGGCGGCAGTTTCGACAACCGCAGCCGCTTCCTTCTGGAAACGCTGGCGGCGGTTCGCGAGGTTTGGCCGGAGCACCTGCCACTGACCGCTCGTCTGGGTGTCATCGAATACGATGGCCGGGACGAACAGACCTTGTCCGAGGCGATCGAACTGACACGTCGTTTCAAGAACGGAGGACTGGACCTGCTGAGCGTCAGTATCGGCTTTACCATTCCTGAGACCAACATCCCGTGGGCGCCCGGCTTCATGGGCGAAGTTGCCCAGCGTGTAGGGCGCGAGGCGGGGATACCGGTGGCCTCGGCATGGGGCTTCGGCACCCCAAGCGTCGCTGAAGAAGCGGTCAGCAGCGGGCAGCTGGATCTGGCGATGATTGGCCGAGCGCATCTGGGCAACCCGAACTGGTCATACTTCGCCGCCAAGGAGCTGGATGTGGAACGTGCGTCCTGGACATTGCCGGCGCCCTATGCCCACTGGCTGGAACGCTACAAGTGATCCCGTCGGGGCGACAGCGGCCCTGAGTGGCAGCTAATCGTCCGCTGCACCAGCGCCTTTGAGCTCTGGTGGCTGCCTGGCTGAGCCGTCCATGGCTCGGCCTCTTCGTAACCATTAGCTGAGGATTACGCTATGTCTCGCGTCATACGCTTTCATCGCACAGGTGGCCCCGAGGTTCTCCAGATCGACGAGGTCGAGGTGCCCGCCCCCGGCCCGAACGAAGTTCAAATTCGCGTCAAGGCGCTCGGCATCAACCGCGCCGAGGTGATGTACCGCACAGGCCAGTACGTTATCGAACCGAATTTTCCCGCCATGTTGGGCTATGAGGCGGCCGGAACAGTGTCGGCCGTTGGTTCCGATGTGGTCGGTTTCGCCCCTGGCGATGTCGTCAGCGTAGTGCCGGCTTTCTCCTTTGCCGAATATGGTTTGTATGGAGAGTTGGTCAACGCACCGGCACATGCGGTGGTTAAGCACCCGGAGGCGCTTTCTTTCGTCGAAGCAGCGGCAACCTGGATGAAGTTTGTCACGGCCTATGGCGCTCTGATCGAACTCGGTGGGCTGCAGGCGGGCGAGGCGGTGCTGATTCGTGCTGCATCCAGCAGCGTGGGGCTGGCCGCGATTCAGATTGCGAACATGGTAGGCGCCATCCCCGTGGCGCTGACCCGCACCAGCGACAAGCGTGAGGCCTTGCTTCAGGCAGGGGCGGCGGCCGTCATAGCGACTCAAGAGCAAGACATGGTGGCCGAGGTCATGGCTATCACCGGGGGCCAGGGTGCTCGCATGGCGTTCGATCCGGTTGGCGGGCCCGAAGTGGCCCTGGTGCTCAAGGCGTTATCAAAGCACGGCATCTTCTTCCAGTACGGCGCTTTGGACACTCGGGATATCCCGGTGTCGGTCATGGACCTGCTCGGCAAGCATCTGACGCTGCGCGGTTATCAGCTTTTCGAGATCACCGAAGATCAGGAAAAACTCGAACGGGCCAAGCACTTCATCAACGAAGGGCTCGCCGGCGGACAGCTGCGACCGGTAATCGACCGTACATTCAGCTTCGACGAGATGGCCGAGGCTCACCGCTATATGGAGTCCAATGCCCAGGTGGGCAAGATTGTTGTCGCGCTGTAACGCAGGTTTAGCTTCATCGCTGCATGGCTGGCTTGGACATCTTCGATCATCCGTCCCAGCCGATGCGTTCTCTGTTTTTATCGCACACAGACAGGAGGTTTGATGACCACCCCTCTCACACTGGTTGCCACGCAGGTCGCCAAGGCCGGCTTCGAAGCCGAACTCCAGCAGACGCTGCAGGGGCTACAGGGCCCAAGTCGAGCCGAAGCGGACTGTATTCAATATGACTTTCACAAAGATGCCGAGCAGGCTGGCACCTTTCACATGGTCGAGCAGTGGCGGGACGAAGCGGCGCTGACCGCGCACGAAGCGACTCCGCACTTCCAGGCGGCGCTGCCAGTCATCGAGCGCGCTGCTGAAAAATTCTCCGTCACGAAAATGTACCGCGTCTCCTGAGGAGCTCCGAATGAAAGCGATTGCACACTTCAAATGTCTGCCTGTTGAGAATCCTGACTCTCTCGTGGAGATTGATCTACCCGAGCCAGTGCCGGGGCCGCGCGACCTGCTGGTAGAAGTCAAGGCCGTATCGGTCAACCCCGTCGATACCAAAGTGCGGCAGGGCTACGTACCGCACGCGGACGAAAGCCAGCCGCGCATACTTGGCTGGGACGCGGCCGGCGTGGTCAAGTCGGTCGGCTCCGACGTAACGCTGTTCAAGCCCGGTGACAAGGTCTGGTACGCCGGGTCGCTGATCCGCCCGGGCAGCAACAGTGAGTTGCAGCTGGTAGATGAGCGCATTGTCGGATCGATGCCACAGTCGCTGGAGTTCGCCCAGGCTGCGGCACTGCCCCTGACGTCCCTGACTGCTTGGGAGTTGCTCTTTGATCGCCTCGGTGTTGCACGCGATACCTCCGACCGGGGCGAAACACTGTTGATCATTGGAGCGGCAGGTGGGGTGGGTTCGATCCTGACTCAGCTGGCGCGGCAGTTCACCGGCTTGACCATCATTGGTACGGCTTCGCGCCCCGAGACTCAAGCTTGGGTCACCGAGCTTGGCGCGCATCATGTCATCGACCACACCAAGCCGCTCAGCGACGAGCTCAAGCGCATCGGTATCCCGGAAGTCAACTATGTCGCAAGCCTGACCCAGACCGACCGGCACTACGAGCAAATCATCGAGTCGCTGAAGCCGCAGGGCAGGCTTGGACTGATCGATGATCCGGCGACCCTGGACGTCGTACCGCTGAAGCGAAAGAGCCTGTCGCTGCACTGGGAGCTGATGTACACCCGCTCGCTGTACGAGACAGAGGACATGCAGGAGCAGCACAACATCCTCAATGAAGTTGCGCGGCAGATTGATGCGGGCGTCCTGCGCACCACCGTTGGCGACAACTATGGGCGTATCAGCGCCGAGAATCTTCGTCGTGCCCATGCGCTGCTCGAAATTGGAAAGGCAAAGGGCAAGATTGTGCTGGAAGGCTTCTGACTGGACGTTGGCTACCGCCTCGTGAAGGAGGGAGGGTAGCCACCGGTGAATCCCAGTAGCACCGCCCATCTGTACATCGATGGGCGGTTTGAACAGAGCACTGTCTTTGGAAATTGGGGACCGGTCTTGCGAGACCGTCCCGATTTCAATGCATCCATCCATTGCGTCTAACTGAAAGGAACACCCTTCATGAACAACGCCACCGGCTATGCCGCCCTTGACCCGAGCGCACCGCTCGCACCCTATTCATTCACACGCCGCGCTGTAGGACTGAACGACGTCAAAATCGAGATCCTCTATTGCGGCGTCTGCCATTCGGATCTGCATACCGCCCGTAATGAATGGAACAACACGATATACCCCTCCGTCCCAGGCCATGAGATTGTCGGGCGCGTTACAGCTGTAGGCGATTCGGTCAAAGCCTTCAAGGTCGGCGACCTCGCCGGCGTCGGCTGTATGGTCGATAGCTGCCAGAGCTGCCCGTCCTGCGGCGAAGGCCTGGAGCAATACTGCGAGAACGGTTTCGTCGGCACCTACAACGGAAATGTTTTAGGCGGCAGCGAGAATACGTTCGGGGGTTACTCGGACAACATCGTGGTGAACGAGAAATTCGCTTTGCGCATTTCTCATGGCGAAGGCGATCTTGCCGCTGTTGCGCCGCTGCTGTGCGCAGGTATCACGACATATTCGCCGCTGCGTCAGTGGAAGGTCGGGCCTGGTCAGAAAGTCGGCGTGGTCGGTCTCGGTGGTCTGGGTCACATGGCCGTTAAGATCGCTAACGCCATGGGCGCCCATGTGGTTCTGTTCACCACCTCACCGGGTAAGAAAGAAGATGCCCTGCGCCTGGGTGCTAGCGAAGTCGTGGTATCGAAAAATAAGGAGGAGATGGAAGCGCACGTGAACAGCTTCGATTTCATCCTGAATACCGTTGCGGCCCCACATGATCTCGACGCGTTTCTATCCCTGCTCAAGCGCGACGCGACCATGACATTGGTGGGCGCGCCCGAGTCCCCCCACCCATCGCCAAGTGTATTCAACCTCATTTTCAAGCGTCGTCGTCTGGCTGGCTCGCTTATTGGCGGTATCGCAGAGACTCAAGAGATGCTCGATTTCTGTGCCGAGCACAATATCGTCTCGGATATCGAGATGATTGACATTCAGAACATCAACGAAGCCTACGAGCGCATGCTCAAGAGCGACGTGAAGTACCGTTTCGTCATTGATATGGCCTCGCTTAAGTCTGCCTGACCCGTGGTAGGCCATGGGCATCCATGGCCTCTTTCGTTGTTGCGAGATACGTACGTCCGACTGTATCGCGTCACCCTCATGGTCAAAAAAAGGTTACTTTGGCCAAACAGGCAGATAATTCAGGTTCAATGTCTTCTGGTTGGGATAGGTAGTCATGTGTTTGTGCCTTCTGCAACCCCACAAGATCCTAAGCACTCACCCAATAGTAAACCAACGCCTGTTTCATTAGTGAAAGGGTGTAAGCATTGTATTTGCCTACACCCTCTAAAGCTGCGGGAGGAGTGAAACAAGCTCCCTCCATGTCTCACCTAAAGCGTTTTTCAAAAACAGCTACTTGGTCAGGTAATACTAACTGGTAAGGAACCCACACATTAGTTTCAACAGACTCTCCGTTGATCATTTTAATGGCGGATTGCATAGCGCTAGTCGCTTGCCCCCAAGGATCTTGAAATACAGTAGCTGCCAGCATACCGCGCTTGATAGCGGCAAGACCGTCAGGCAAGCCATCGACCCCAACAATAGGAGTTGAGCCTTTAGGTTTTCCAAGTTGCTGCAAGGCCATGGCCGCGCCGATGGCCATTTCATCGTTGTTTGCCACGACGGCATCGAAGTTGACTCCAGCTAGGGTCCAGTTGCTGGTAAGGTCCATTCCTTTGCTGCGTTGCCAGTCAGCCGTTTGCTCTTCCACAATCTTAATATCAGGATACTCCTTGAGTACCTGCTTAACGCCTTCGGTACGTCCATGCGTCGCGTTATGGACCAGATCTCCCATGATAATCGCGAGGTTGCCTTTTCCGCCCATCTTTTCCGCAAGGTAGCGCATTTGTAGTTGCCCTGCCTGCATGTCATCAGAAGCTACAGCCACTACTCCCTTGGGAAGGGGATGCTCATCCGGTCGACGATTGACATAAACCAGTGGAGTTTTAGCTTTTACAGCTGCACGAGTAATGTTGGCCGTGGCAGCTGTATCAACAGGCAGTACGATCACCGCATCTACCTTTTGGCTTAAAAAGTTTTGAATTTGATTAAGCTGACGAACCACGTCACCTTGCGCATCTTCAAACTGGACCTGAATGTTTTCCTTTTTCGCAGCGTCTTCCAGTCCTCGACGCACATAGGTCATAAAGTTGTCGTCGACTTGGGCAATACTTATTCCAATACGGTAGTCAGCTAGCGTCAGCTGGCTGAACAATAGAAGCAAAGAAGCAAAGAAGATCCTGCAGCGAGACATGATGTTTCCTTTTGTTTTTATAAAATGAAAGCCCTTGGCTTTCTCGCTGCAAGAAGCCCAGCGAGAAAGCCAATAGATCCCTATTAGGGTGTAGATATCTTCACTTAGGCGGCTGAGCTCACTACGATATTGGAGCAAAAGCCTGTCGGAAGCGTTCAAGCGCCAGCTCAGGGTCGCCTGAAGCCCATCCCTCCAGCCCCACAACGCCGGTATACCCCATCTGATACAGCGCTCTGGCTATGGCAGGGTAATTAATCTCACCTGTTCCCGGTTCCATCCGGCCTGGTACGTCTGCTACTTGAACTTCTCCAATAGCGGGGCCTGCACGCTGGATAAGCTCAATCAGGTTTCCCTCACCTATTTGGGCATGATAAAGATCAAGATTCATTTTCAAATAGGGGCTGCCAACCGCTTCAACCAGCGAAAGCGTATCTTCGGCACGAGCAAAAGGAGTCCCAGGATGATCTACCTGTGTATTAAGGTTTTCTAGCAAAAACACTTTTCCGGCTTCTTCTCCCAGTCTTGCGATTTTTTCCAATGTTTTACATGCACTGAGCCACATACGCCCGCTAGTTTGCGTAATGGGTCTGACCGGTAGGCCCTTACTGTCCAGGCCGGCTCCATGCAAATTAAGACATGGACAACCCAACTGCTCGGCAATAGTCAGCGATTCTCGTGCGCTGTTAAGCAGGGACGATATTTCATCAGAGTCAATCAGACCTCCTGAAATATATCCTGTCATTGAAGTAAAATCCGCGCCCGTGGCTACTAGAGCGGGGATATCCTTTTGAGTCCAGTTCCAGATCTCTGCACTAAAGCCCAATTCGTGAATACGACGAACACGCTCTACAAACGGTAAATCCAAGAACACCATTTCAGCGCTAACGGCCAGTTTGAAAGCTATAGTATTCATGCTTGCGCTCCTTACAAGCGGACAGGCTTGCCTTGTTGAACCGACTCGATGCATGCACGAGCAATAACAAGCGCCGCGCGAGCATCTTTGCCTGTGGCAAGAGGCGTTTCACCGGTACGCAAGCAGTCAACAAAATGATTGAGTTCGGCAATATAGGCATCCCGAAGCAGATCGGTATCCATTCGCATGGTGTCTGTCTGGATACCGTCCGCTACATAGCGGACAAGATCAGACTGGGCTATCCCGCCCATAGTCAGCATGCCGGCACTGCCAAAAACCTCGCCTCGAACATCGTAGCCATAGACGGCCTGGAAATTAGCTTCTGCCGTAGCGAGTGCGCCATTGTTAAAGCGGATCGTCACAATGGCTGTATCAAGTAAGCCTTTGTCTTTGTATGCAGGCGCAACTAATGCATCGGCCATGGCATAGACTTCTATCGCCTTGGCACCTGGATTCAGATAGTTCAGAGCATCAAAATCATGAATCAAGGTCTCCAAAAAAATCACCCACTGAGGCACACCTGCGGGATTGGTTAAGGCAGGGTCACGTGTTAGTGAGCGTAGCAGTTGAGGCGTACCGATGCGTCCTGCAACCACATCTTGATGAGCTGTCTGAAAGCCTTTGGCAAAACGACGATTGAAGCCAACCTGAAGCGTCACTCCTGCTTTATCAGCGGCGTCAATAGCTTGATCGAGTTCTTCCAACGTTATAGCCATAGGCTTCTCGCAAAAGATACCTTTGCCGGCTTGAGCTGCGCTGATTACTAGTTCGGCATGTGTGCGAGCAGGCGAAGCGATAAGTACGCCGTCGATGTCCGGGTCATCCAATAATTGCTGAGGATCGATGTAGACCTTTTGAACTCCCAACTTTTCAGCGAGAAGGGCGGCCTGACCCTGTGTCGGATCGGCTATTGCTGCCAAGCAAGCACCAGGAATATGTCGAGCAGCTGTCTGCGCATGGAAACTGCCCATGCGGCCTGCGCCAATAAGTCCTAAGCGAATCATTTTAGCTTCTTTCATGAGGTGACTCCTTGTTGTTGTGGCTTAAAGTCAGGACTGTGTTTTGAAAGTAAGTTTTTTATTCCCGTGCCCAAGGCAAGGCCCGGATGGGCCGAAGCGGCGAGATTTGGAAAGCATCACGGGCTCGATCTTTTCCAAGGCCACGCCCTTGGTTTCAGGAAGAAAGCGGTGAACAAACCAGAAGCCCACCAAACAGAAGGCAGCACAGATCAAGAGTGGAAAGGCACCATTAAAATGTTCTAGCAGATAAGGATTGCGGTTGAAGACTGGAAAGGTCTGAGCAACTAGAAAATTCGCAACGTACATGGTGCTGAACGACATACCCATGGCTACAGCACGCATGCGGTTGGGGAACATTTCCGAGATTAACAGCCAGGCGCCCAGACTCCATGAGAAGCCAAACACGAGAACAAAAGCAGTGAGTCCAATGACGGGCAGCACACCTTGATGTCCGCTCCAGATGGCACAGGCAGTAATCAACATGGTGGCGAAACAGCCAAATGCGCCCCAGCGCAGTAAAGGCACACGTCCAATCTGATCAACGTAGCGAATCGCTAACAGAATGCCGATAAAGTTAGCTGAGCCAATGAAAATTGTTTGCAGAAGAGCATCCTGAGTGCTCACTTTCATGGCCTGCAGAAGCGAGGGCGCGTAATACATCAATATATTGATGCCAAACAACTGTTGCAGAACAGCAATACTGCACCCTATCAGCAAGATATACATCAATTTGGGGTTGCTCAGTAAACGAGTTCTTTTTGCTTGACGTTCAATGTCCTTTTCTTCGGCAATGGAAGTATTTATTTCATTGAGCAGAACATTAGCGTGCTCGGCAGTGGAAAGTCGTGTAAGCGTTGATAAGGCTTTGTCGCTACGACCAGTCATAATCTGCCAGCGAGGCGACTCTGGCAGAAAAGCAACCAACGCTAGAAAAACTATACAAGGCACAGCCTCGGAGCCCAGCATCCAGCGCCAGCCTTTATCGATCAGCCACTCATTACTCATGCCATAGGCAATAAGAAAATTGATTACGTAAACCAAAACCTGGCCCGCAACCATGATTAATTGCTGTAAGCCCAGCATTCGACCGCGATACTCCTTAGGTGATATTTCTGCCGTATAAAGAGGGGTTGCTGTAGAGGCCATGCCAACAGCCAAGCCACCCAGCATTCGATAAGCGACAAACCAAAAGAAAGTAGTCGAAAGGGCTGAGCCTACCGCTGAGATTAAGAAAAGAATGGCTGCAACGATTAGTGTTTTCTGGCGCCCAATACGGTTAGCCAAAAAGCCCACCCCATATGCGCCAATAATGCAGCCAAAAATAACGTTAGAGACAGCCCAACCACTTTGAGCAGGAGAGAGTTGAAAGTAGTCAGCCAACGGCTCGATAGCGCCTGAGATAACCGACGCGTCGTATCCAAGAATAAAACCGCCCAATGAGGCGATAGCGCAAATTCTTAAAATAAGAGGCAAGTTATATAGTTTGTAGCTCATCTGAGGACCTTATTTTTGTTGTTTGAACGCTAGTAACAAATGTTAAGCCCAGTTGCTTAAACAAGATATAGCAAGCTATATGCCAATTAATTAAGTAATTGATTTAAAAGGGCTTTAGATAATCAATCAATATAAGAATTGTCTAAATAGATGACATGTCTATACTGGCATGTATAAAAAATAGACATAGGTGATACCTAGCAATGACAGCTTATAGGAACATGGCGTGCGCTCAAGAAGATCTTGATTACCTGACATCTTTAAACCCCGGCTCTCTGAGCATTGGGCCGATACCCGATCTAGAGTGGGCTTGGCAGGCTTGCCTTAAAGGACTACGGCACCGTCCGGCTGGGGTCAGACAAGTGGTATGGGATTCATGGCTGCGAAGTATCGATTTGGGACTAGACCCCAATAACGTTGAATATCGTTTTGTTGAGGCTGAAACACTGACGGCTAAGTTGGAACACAATCATTTACTGATTGAAACGGCGGCAAACGTCATGGAGGAGCTATTGGCATATAACCCTAGAGGTCATGTCAATTTGACTGATGCTGACGGGACGACGCTGTATTACTGTGGTATGGACCTGACACCTGTTGGCAGTCAACTGGTAGAAGCTATTCAAGGCACTAATTGCACAGGCTTGACGATTGCCAAAGACCGTCTCGTATATCTGTTATCGGAAGAGAATTTTGAAGCGCGCCTGCGCAGCCGTCTTATGCATTGTGCGGCAGCGCCGATCCGAGATGCAAATGGGCGAACCATAGCCATTCTTACCCTGACGGCAGAGCCAGGCTGGTTCCATTTTCATACGCTAGGTACCGTTCAGGCCGCGGCCGAAGCTGTATCGCGCCAGCTGGCTCTGCAAAACCTCCTAGAAGAGCAGCAGACAGTTCTTGAGGTGCTTAATGAAGGTTTGGTTTTACTCGATGATAGGGGTTCAATTAAAGCTCTTAATCGTTATGCACGACAGATCCTTAGGGTTGAGAAGAATCTACTTGGTTCATCTTTCCAAAGCCTCGGGCGCAGCGAGTTAACTACAGAACTTCTGTTCTGTGCGGACGGTAAAGGAGTATATGATCTGGATTGTACTTTCCAGCTGCATGACGGTACCTACCTGAATTGCCTGGCGTCCATCTGTCCCCTTGAGCAGGGAGGGCGCATAGTGTCCTTGCGTGAGAACCGACGAATCCATGAGATTACACGTCGCATTATTGGTACGCAGGCTAGCTATACTTTCGAAACTATCCTTGGTTCATCTCGCGTTATGCAAGATGCTTTGCGTCTGGCACGGATTGCAAGTCGAAGCGACTCGACAACGTTAATTCTAGGTGAAAGCGGTACGGGTAAGGAGTTGTTCGCTCAAGCTATTCACAATGCTAGCAAGCGCGCTCGTGGACCTTTTGTCGCAGTAAACTGCGGTGCTATTCCTCGTGACCTTGTACAAAGCGAACTGTTCGGCTATGTGGAAGGGGCTTTTACCGGATCAGCCCGAGGAGGGTCAGCAGGTAAGTTCGAACTGGCGGATGGGGGAACAATCTTTCTCGACGAAATCGGGGATATGTCTTTTGACGCTCAGGTCAGTTTGCTTCGAGTATTGCAGGAAGGCGAAGTCACTCGGGTAGGGGCGAAAAAATCACAGCGGGTAGACGTACGTATTATTGCGGCTACTCACCGTAACCTCAGCCAAGCCGTTACCAATGGTGCTTTTCGTGAAGATCTCTACTACCGTCTTAATGTATTGACCTTAACAGTTCCACCGCTGCGCATGCGTCATGAGGACATTCATCAACTCGCACAGCATTTTCTTGATCGTTGTGCACAGTCATTGCGTAAGCCAATACAAGGAATATCTCCCGCAGCTTTAAACAGGCTTTTATCCTATATCTGGCCTGGCAATGTACGTGAGCTGGAAAATATCATTGAACGCGCGGTGAACCTGACTACAGAAAAACTGATTCAACCAGAAGATCTGCCAGTCGAAATGACCCAAGGATTCTACCGACCTGTGCTTGACGACTCGCTAGAGGTGGATTTAAGTTCTCATGAAATGAATGCGATTCTAACAGCTCTCAAGAATACTCAGGGCAATATCCGGTTAGCTGCGAAACAGCTAAAGATCTCTCGTGGGGGCTTATATAACAAGATGAGTCGATTAGGGTTAGATGCAAATATCTTTCGTGCAAAATAAATCTCAAACGCAACTTTAAGTAAACGAGAAAACTTAAAGCTTTACTAATAAAAATCAATCTAGTCACTTTAGGAAACTCCGGAAAAGTCCCGGCCGATCTGATGAAATGCCACCTCTGCTAAACCCGAGCGCCGCCGTATGACCCAGATGAGCTTTTCCGATGCCGAGTACGCCGGCAAACGCAAACAGACCCGGCGCGAACGTTTTCTGGTAGAAATGGAGCAGGTGGTGCCGTGGGCTGGTCTCCTGGCACTGATCGAGCCGTTCTACCCAAAGGCTGGAAATGGCCGTCCGCCGTATCCCCTGGAAACCATGCTGCGCATTCACCTGTTGCAGAACTGGTTCGCCCTGAGCGATCCGGCCATGGAGGAAGCGCTGTACGAGATCACCTCGCTGCGCCAGTTCGCCAAGCTGTCGCTGACCCAAGGCAGTATTCCGGAAGACACCACGATCATGAACTTCCGCCACCTGCTGGAGCAGCACGAACTGGCGACGGGCATCCTGGCTGTAATCAATGGCCACTTGAGCGAACGCGGGCTGTCGCTACGCCAGGGCACTATCGTTGATGCGACCATCATCCATGCGCCCAGCTCAACCAAGAACAAAGAAGGCAAACGCGATCCTGAGATGCACCAGACGAAGAAGGGCAATCAGTACTTCTTCGGCATGAAGGCGCATATCGGTGCCGATGCCGAGTCTGGCCTGGTGCACAGCGTCGTGGGGACTGCGGCCAATGTGGCGGATGTCACCCAGGTCGACAAACTCCTGCACGGGGAGGAGAACGTGGTCTGTGCCGATGCGGGCTACACCGGCGTGGAGAAGCGTGCCGAGCATGAAGGTCGCCAGGTCATCTGGCAGATCGCGGCCCGGCGCAGCACTTACAAGCAGTTGAGCAAGCGCAGCGCCCTTTACAAGGCCAAGGCGCAGGTACGATCCAAAGTCGAGCACCCTTTCCGGGTGATCAAGCGGCAGTTCGGCTATATCAAGGTGCGCTTCCGGGGCCTGGCCAAGAACACCGCTCAGTTGGTCACGCTGTTCGCCCTGTCGAACCTGTGGATGGCCCGCCGACATTTGCTGACCGATGCAGGAGAGGTGCGTCTATAAAATGCAGAAACCCGGCCAAAAGCCGGGTTTCTAGTGAAGATTGTCGCCGAAGACCGGGTTAAAAATCGATTCGGTCGCCAATCGACTGTCCTTGCTGACTTGATCTGAGTTTCCTTAGGTATTTATTGCTGAAAGGAATGACTGACGTCTTGCCAAAAGGCCTCAGCAAATGATGGAAGCGGTGCAACTGGGCGGGTCAGGTGTATCTGTAATGGGATATCCCAGCTTTCATCCAGGGCTCGAATGAGGTTACCTTCAGCTTGCTCTTGTTCGGTCAAGCTGTTTGGTAGCCAAGCGACCCCCTTATTCTCAAGAGCCATAGACGTCAAGACTGCAGCTAGATGACTACTAAAGAACGGCCGAAGATGCAGGTATTCAGCTTTATCTCTTAATTGATGCTCTAAAATGCGACCAAGGCCGGATTCTTTTGTATAGGCTAGATAGGGAAGCGTTTCGATGTCCGCCTCAATATTTGCTTCTGCGCCCATCAAGGGTACAAGAGTATCTTGTCCAACGGCTTTGCTAATGAATTGGCCAGTAGGTAAAAGAGTAGGTACATCGGGATGACGATGGCTTAAGAGAAACTGGGCTTGCCCATGAACCAGCATGCGCTCGCACTCTGCCATGCTGTCCGAAAGTAAACGAACGGCTTCGATGGGCGCACCTCGCCCTAATTGACGAATCCATTTTGGGAAAAAGGTAAACGAAAGAGAATGAGTCGCGGAAAAACGAAGGCTTTTTGCAGCCGTGCCAGCAATTTCACGTGCTTCATCTCGAATTCGGTACAAACGTAAGGCTGCATCCTGAACACTGTTTAGGATGTGCTCACCTGCAGGCGTCAGCGTGGCACCTTGGGCCGTCCGCTTGAACAACTCTACGCCTATCCATTCCTCCAACGCACGTATTCGGCGGCTAAACGCAGGTTGGGTCACGTGACGTGCCTGAGCCGCGCGGATGAACCCGCCTTGTTCTGCAAGAGCTATAAAGTCTTCTAGCCAGACCAGTTCCATAAACTATGCCGTTTAAGCATGAATCCAGAGGATTTATAGCATGCTACTCCACTAGGCTCCAGTTAAACAGGAGGGCGCACGCTAGCCGAATGTAACTAGCCGATCCTTCAAGAGGTAATGCCATTTCGGCATCGCTTACTTCAATAACAGCATTAGGCAGGTGAAAAAATGAAGCTTAGTTTAAAGCTTCACAACAAGAGGACCGCGCCATGCGCATCGTTGAAATTCGTGAAAAAACTGTTTCTATTGCATCCCCGATTGCTAACGCTTACATCGATTTCTCCAAGATGACTTGCTCTGTAGTAGCGGTCATCACTGATGTTATTCGTGACGGCAAGCCGGTTGTTGGTTACGGTTTCAACTCAAATGGGCGCTACGGCCAGGGTGCTCTGATGCGTGATCGTTTCCTGGCACGAATCGCTGAAGCGGACCCAGAATCATTGATTGACCAGGAGAACAACAACCTCGACCCGTTTGCCATCTGGAAGACCCTGATGACCAATGAGAAACCAGGGGGACACGGTGAACGCTCGGTTGCTGTAGGTACAATCGACATGGCTGTATGGGACGCCGTAGCCAAGATAGAAGGCAAGCCTCTGTATCGACTACTGGCTGATCGTTATCGTAACGGTTTAGCAGATGATAAAGTTTGGGTTTATGCCGCAGGCGGCTATTACTATCCGGGCAAGGACCAGACCAAGCTCAAGGCCGAGATGCAGGGATATCTGGATCGCGGATACGATGTTGTGAAAATGAAAATTGGGGCAGTGCCGCTGGACGAGGACATTCGTCGCATCGAAGCGGTACTAGAGGTAGTGGGCGATGGTCGCCGCTTGGCAGTAGATGCCAATGGCCGTTTCGATCTTAAAACCTCGATTGCCTATGCTGAGGCTATAAGCAAGTACAACCTGTTTTGGTATGAAGAAGCAGGTGATCCTTTAGATTATACGCTGCAGGCAGAGCTTGCCAATCACTATGATCTTCCAATGGCAACAGGGGAAAACCTGTTCTCCCATCAGGATGCACGTAACCTATTGCGCCATGGCGGTATGCGCCCTGATCGTGACTATGTTCAATTTGACTGTGCGCTTTCCTACGGGCTGGTTGAATACATGCGTACCTTGGACGTCATGAAAGAGCTAGGCTGGTCATCTCGCCGGGTTGTTCCTCACGGCGGTCACCAGATGTCTTTGAACATTGCAGCAGGCCTACATTTGGGCGGCAACGAATCCTATCCTGATGTGTTCCAGCCGTTTGGTGGCTTTGCCGATGGCATTCGTGTCGAGAATAGCTATGTTGGTTTACCGGATATCCCAGGCGTTGGGTTTGAAGCCAAATCGGCTCTCTATGCCGTTATGCGTGAACTAGGCGAAAGCTGATCACTGTGCCTTTGCTGCCTCTATTGGGAGGCAGCAAACTCAGGCGCCCTTAAGAGGCCTGACCACACAGCCCATCATAAGAATAAAATGAGGTGCATTCTGTGGAAATCGCGAAGTCTCGCTGGTACAGCCAGCTCTATGTCCAAGTTCTAATTGGTATCATCATTGGCGGCCTGTTCGGCTATGTACAGCCCGAATATGGCGCCAGGCTTCAACCGCTTGCGGATGGTTTTATCAAGCTTATCAAGATGCTCTTGGCGCCCATTATTTTTGGTACGGTTGTTGTTGGTATCGCCAAGATGGGTAGCATCAAGGAAGTTGGCCGCATTGGCGGAAAGGCTCTGATTTACTTTGAGGTGCTTTCTACGATTGCGCTGGTCATTGGTTTGGTTGTGGTCAACATCGTCAAGCCAGGCGTTGGGATGAACATCAATACAGCCACCTTGGATGGTAGTGCAATCAATAAATACAACCAGATTGCCCATGAACAAGGTGGAACGATAGATTTCTTTATGAATATCATTCCGACCACCTTTATTGATGCCTTTGCGAAAGGATCAATGTTGCAAGTGATTCTTCTCTCCGTGTTAATGGGAGTAGCGCTTGTTCAAATGGGGGATGTGAGTAAGCCGCTGATTTCAATGATCGATCTCTTTCTGCAGGGATTGTTCAAGATAGTTGCGATGGTAATGCGTCTAGCGCCGATCGGAGCGGGAGCCGGGATGGCATTTACCATTGGTAAATACGGTATTGGTACTCTCCTCTCCTTGGGGCAATTGCTTGTCGCACTCTACTTGACGACCCTGCTCTTCGTATTTGTTGTGCTCGGTGCGGTAGCAAGATGGTCTGGCTTACCCTTGATGCAGTTTTTGCGTTATTTCAAGGACGAAATTCTCATTACCTTGGGCACATGCTCCACCGAAGCAGTACTTCCAAGGATGATGGTTAAGCTTGAAAAGCTTGGGTGTGAAAAGTCTGTTGTGGGCATGGTTCTGCCTACAGGTTACACCTTTAATGCTGACGGTACATGCATCTATCTCACCATGGCTGCCGTGTTTGTTGCACAGGCAACCAACACACACCTGACCCTGATGGATCAAGCAGTGCTCCTTGGTGTTTTGTTACTGACCTCAAAAGGCTCGGCGGGTGTCGCTGGTGCAGGCTTCATCACCTTGGCTGCAACATTAACCACAATCCACTCGATTCCATTGGTGGGGCTCGTACTGCTTCTAGGAATTGATCGTTTTCTCAACGAAGCACGGGCGGTTACAAACCTTATTGGAAACGGGATCGGAACCATTGCTATCGCTAAATGGGACAATTCATTCGACGTTGCCAAAGCTAGACAGGAGATAGCGATTACCAAGGCAGCGAAGCTCAAGGTCAAGCGCTTTGCAGTCTAGGAATAGACGCGAGTAATCCCTATACATCCTAAAAATTCCTGACCCTAGATGAGCTGATAAGGCGCGTTGAGCAATTGACGCGCCGTCTAGACGTGACGGAGCTACACCATGACCTTTAAGCTCCACCATGATCTGCGTAAGGCTTTTGATCGGCTTCTTTATGCTAACTCCTGCAAGCTCGCAGCTTCCGTATTCGATCCTATGTCAGTGTGTATGGCAGAGAATTTAGGATTTGAAGTGGCTATTCTGGGCGGCTCAGTTGCTTCCCTACAAATGTTGGGCGCGCTAGATATCTCTCTTATGTCGCTAAGTGAGCTTGCAGAGCAAGCCTGCCGGGTTGGACGAGAAGCACAAATTCCAGTCATTGCGGACGCCGACCACGGTTATGGTAATGCGCTTAACGTCATGCGCACTGTAGTGGAGTTACAAAATGCAGGCGTTGCGGCCTTGACGTTAGAGGATACTCATCTTCCTGCGCAATATAACGAGAGGTCGCCTGTCCTTATTACTTTTGAGGAGACTGTCAAGAAGATCCATGCAGCTCGTGCGGCCCGATCTGATGATGCCCTTACGATCATTGCCCGAACGAATGCTGTTATCACCTTCCTGAATGAGTGTGTGGCTAGAACTGCTGCATATCAGAAAGCTGGCGCCGATGCGATCTGTTTTGTCTGCATAGCGCTCAAGCTTATCGGTGCGTCCATAGGAGACATGCTTTTTTAATAACTCTAAAGAGCCAATAATGCCAGCAAGTAGATTGTTGAAGTCATGAGCGATGCCACCGGTTAACTGACCCACTGCCTCCATCTTCTGGGCCTGCCGAAGCTGTTCTTCGGCTTGCCATAACGCCTGCTGCTGCTCCTTTTCCGCCGTAATATGCCTGCCGTAAAAATAGCAGCTGTCGCCTTCAACTGAAGAATGCCAGGAAATCCAGCGAGGGGTCCCGTCTCTGTGACGGTAGCGGTGCTCAAAGCTTGTTAAATGATCGCTTGAGGCTGCCCGAAGAATAGCCTGCCGGGTTTTTTCTATATCCTCATGCCATACAAAGTCATACAAGCTTTGACCTTCGAG
>NZ_VLKY01000031.1 GCF_007830155.1 Pseudomonas duriflava | reverse complement strand
CTGTGAGGCGTTGAGCTAACCGATACTAATTGCCCGTGAGGCTTGACCATATAACACCCAAACAATCTGTAAAGATTGCCTACGGGAAGACGCCTAAAGCCGAAAGCTTGCGAACCCGCAATTACCTGATCACATACCCATTCGAGGAAGCGGGTAATAGCGATTCCTCACCCGAATTGCTTGACGACTATAGAGCTCTGGAACCACCTGATCCCATTCCGAACTCAGAAGTGAAACAAAGCATCGCCGATGGTAGTGTGGGGCCTCCCCATGTGAGAGTAGGTCATCGTCAAGCACCTATACCCAAAACCCCCAGGCCTAGCGGTCCGGGGGTTTTGTCTTTTTCAGAGCCCAGAGCAGCGCGGCAAAGACGGCCAACCTGTTTCTTGTTCTGCTATTGCCTTATCTGGTAGTGTCGTAGCTTGTTTGCGATTGTTGTATGGGATACCCCGAGGCGCTTGCCAAGAAGACGGCTACTTGGATAGTCCTTGGTAAGTTGTTCAAGTACGGCTTTTTCGAAACGTCCTATGATTTCGTCAAGCCCGCCTTCAAGCGAAAAATCTTTTAAAGGCTGCGGTGTTCCATAATGGGGAAGGCGAATATGTTCGGGTTTAACCATGGCGTCTTGAGCTAAGGACACGGCTTGGTATAGTACGTTCTCAAGCTGACGAACATTACTAGGCCAATGATAGTTATATAGTTGCTCGAATGCTTTAGGTGTAAGTGTTTTCAAAGGACAGCCAATTTGGCGGCTGGCTTGATCTAAGAAATGTTCAATTAAAAGTGGTAGCCCATCCAGGCACTCCCGCAATGGCAGAATATGAAGAGACAATACATTTAAACGATGATAAAGGTCTTGCCTGAATTCTCCATGAGTACATAGTTCTGAAAGGTCTTGCTGCGTTGCGCATATTACCCGAACGTCTAGATAGACTTCTTCTTCACTGCCGACTCGGCGGAAGCCACCGTTTTGTAGAAAGCGTATTAATTTAGCCTGCAGGCGTAAGCTCATCTCTCCAACTTCATCAAGAAACAGCGTACCCCCAGCAGTGAGTTCCAGTAATCCTAGTTTGCCCTCGGGGCGAGCGCCTTCAAAGGCGCCGGCGGTATAGCCGAATAGCTCTATCTCTGCTCTGGACTCGGATAGGCCTCCACAATTTAATGCCATGAAAGGGGCTTTTCCACGAGGGCTGGCCAGATGGCAGGCGCGTGCTAATAGCTCTTTACCGGTACCCGTCTCGCCTGTAATTAAAAGGGGGCATCTAGTGGGGCCATGCGGCGGGCCTCGCTGATGACTGAGGCCATAATTCTGGAGCTTTGAAAAATACTGTCGAAGCCGCGCATTTCTTGTTTGCGAACGTGGTAAATGCGCTCGCCGACCTGATCGGCCCGATGTAGGGTAAGGACAGCACCTGCAAGGGCCTCACTATCATCATGACCTGTTTGCAAAGGCGTAATATCACTTAGAAACACATCGCCCTTAATTTGGATACGTAAACCATTTAGGCGTGCCTTGTTGGTCCGGACTAAATTAGGCAGGTCAAGCTCATCGATATATTTCGCTAAGGCTATGCCCGGCACTTCATCCACCCAGCTTAAGATTATCCAAGGAAGGGCTTGTCAAGATTACTTAGACGGTCTTGAACAGTTGAGTCTTTCTTGTGATCGTATCCCGCAACTTGCTGAAGTTAACCGAGTGCTGGAGCACTCTACACGTTGGCGAGTAACTTAAGTACCTGCATTGATTCCATTCGAGACCTTCTTTCAGCTACTGGCAAACAAGCAGTTCCCTGTAGCTACGTTTATTCGTACGCCGGCTGAGCTTGATTATCTTCAGGAACCAGACATTTTTCATGAGGTGTTTGGGCATTGTCCTTTGCTGACAAATCCCTTTTTTGCCGAATTCACCCATATTTACGGTTTATTAGGACTGTCAGCCACCAAAGAAGAGCGGATCTTTCTGGCTAGGTTTTACTGGATGACTATCGAGTTTGGTCTGATCGATACGCCTTTGGGCCGTAGGATTTATGGCGGTGGAATTTTATCGTCACCCAAAGAAACCATATATGCATTATCTGGTGAGCCAGATCATCTTCCGTTTGATCCCATCGAAGCCATGCGCACGCCATATCGCATCGATATTTTGCAGCCAGTCTATTTTGTATTGCCTGAGCTCAAGCGCCTGTTTCAGGTTGCCCATGAAGATGTAATGAGTATGGTTCATGAGGCGATGCGGCTGGGCCTGCACAAACCTCGTTTTCCAATCAAGGCTGCATAATTGACCATAACAAGGAGAAAGAAATGAAGGCATTAACACAGACTCATTGCGAAGCATGCAGTGCCAATGCGCCAAAGGTTTCGGATGAGGAGCTGGCTGAGCTAATTCTCGAAATTCCTGATTGGAACATTGAGATTCGCGACGGCATCATGCAATTAGAGAGGACGTTTCTGTTCAAGAATTTTCGACATGCCCTGGCTTTTACCAGTGCCGTAGGCGCTATTGCTGAGGAAGAAGGACATCATCCAGGCCTCTTGACCGAGTGGGGCAAGGTGACCGTAACTTGGTGGAGTCATTCGATAAAAGGATTGCACCGTAATGATTTTATTATGGCTGCTCGTACCGATACGGTAGCAGCGTCAGCGGAGGGGCGTAAGTGAGCTGTTTAATCAGTTGATTGGGTAGCTCTAATGATCCGGTCATGGGACTGCCTAAGATGTGACTCTAATCCGGTCAAGCTGGAGCTAGGCATAGGCGTCTACAAAAACTCTCAAGGCCAGACGCCTATTCTGCAGAGCGGTTAAGCAGGCCGAGCAATGTCTGTTAGGGGAAGAGCTGACTAAAACTTATATCGGTGGCCATGGTGATGTCTCTTTTGGAAGCCGCCTTCTGCATTTGGTACTGGGGGAGCAAAGCGAGGCGATTATCAATCAGCGTGCGGGTTGTACCCAGGCCGTAAGCGGTACAGGGGCGCTGCGTTTAGCAATGAAACTTGCCGGGACGAAGTATCTGGCTAAGTAGTAATCCAACTTGACCAATCCATGAGACCCTATTTGGGGCTGCCGGGCTTAAGGTCAATCATTATCCTTATGTAGGGCAGACAATTTCATCACATAAAAGAAATGTTGGGTGCTCCAAAACGGATATCAAAAGGAGATGTTTTTCTTCTGCATGCCTGTTGCGATAACACGACTAAATGCTCACTTGGTTTCCCTCTACAAGTCAGTAGTAAGACGATCATAAAGAGCTCACGTCGTCGAGACACAGGACGGATATTGGCTCAGGTCAGGCGCTCTCGTTCACGATAGGTTCGCGCCTCGTTTGTCAGCCAGTCACGAAAAACTAGCAATGTGGCAGAGACTACCTTGCGTTCGGGAATAACCAAGTAATAGGCGCGGTCGCTTGTAAAGCTATGATGTTTGACAATGACCAAACGGCCCTCTGCTAGTTCTCGTTGAATCAAAAAGGGCGGAATGAGTGCTACACCCATGTCGTGTATAGCCGCTTGGGCCAACATGGAGAACAGCTCATAGCGAGGCCCTGCCATATCATGTGGAACGGACATGTCTAGAGAGTTAAACCAATGTCGCCAAGCATAAGGCCGTGTCGTCTGTTGTAGTAGCGGCATCTGAGCGATGTCTGCTGCATTGAGTACTTTACGCCCTGCCAACAGGCCAGGGCTACATACGGGCATGGAATGCTCATGCATCAAGAAATACGTCTGGGTGCCAGACCAATCGCCATCGCCAAAGTATAGTGCTGCATCGAAATCACTATTTGCAAAAAGGAACGGTCGAGTGCGGTTGGTAAGGTTTACTGTGACCTCTGGATGCAGCGCTTGAAATAATTTAAGACGTGGCAGAAGCCATTGAGTGCCAAAGGTCGGCACGACGGCCAATTCCAAACGGCCAGTGCCGTGCTTACTCATCATGGAGAGCGCGTCGCGCTCTACCGCATCGAGTTGGATCGCGACCTGACGACTGTAAGACAATCCGGCTTCGGTCAGCTTAACCCCTCGACGAGAACGACGAAACAGCTCAATTCCCAGGAAATCTTCTAGCCCCGCTACCTGGCGGCAAATAGCGCTTTGGGTCAGGGCTAGTTCCTCTGCAGCTTTGGTAAAGCTCTGATGACGCGCCGCCGATTCAAAGGCAATCAGTGCTTGGGTGCTAGGAATTTTTCGACGCACAATTACCTCATGCTCATTAAAAAGCTCGTAGAAGACTAGTTATCATGGGCCGAAGTGCGTTTCATGCACAATAGTATGCGCAATCATCGGTTGTTAGCCTCTTGATCCTCCCTTTAGGATTTTAAGCATTCTGTACTCGCTGCGAATCTTAGGCACTTGAGGAATACCAATGACAAGCAAGGCGCAATTTAACTGGGAAGACCCGCTTCTGCTCGACCAGCAGCTCACCGAAGAAGAGCGCATGGTACGTGAGACCGCTGCGCATTTCGCTCAAGATAAACTGGCACCTCGAGTACTAGAGGCCTTTCGGCATGAACAGACTGATCCACTAATCTTTCGCGAAATGGGGGAGACAGGGCTTCTTGGGGCCACGATTCCTACGGAGTATGGAGGAAGTGGACTTAATCATGTGTGCTATGGGTTGATTGCCCGTGAGGTTGAACGCATCGACTCTGGGTATCGCTCGATGATGAGCGTACAGTCTTCATTGGTTATGGTACCGATCCATGAGTTTGGTACCGAGGCCCAGAAACAGAAATACCTACCAAAATTAGCCACTGGTGAGTGGATCGGCTGCTTTGGCCTTACTGAACCAAATCACGGTTCAGATCCAGGGGCAATGGTCACCAGGGCGAAGACTGTTGAGGGCGGTTATAGGCTATCTGGTAGCAAAATGTGGATTACCAACAGCCCGATTGCCGACGTATTCCTAGTTTGGGCCAAGGATGATGCAGGAGATATCCGCGGTTTCGTTCTGGAAAAAGGGTGGAAAGGCCTCTCAGCACCGGTCATCCATGGCAAGGTAGGGCTGCGTGCATCGATCACCGGTGAGATCGTTATGGACAATGTATTTGTGCCTGAAGAGAACGCCTTTCCTATGGTGCGAGGTCTCAAGGGGCCTTTTACATGTCTCAATTCGGCCCGCTATGGCATCAGTTGGGGCGCATTGGGGGCTGCGGAGTTCTGCTGGCATACCGCACGTCAGTACACGCTAGATCGGCAGCAGTTTGGTCGTCCGCTCGCAGCCAACCAACTTATTCAAAAGAAGCTGGCCGACATGCAGACCGAGATTACCTTGGCATTGCAAGGGTGTTTGCGCTTAGGGCGCATGAAGGATGAGGGGACTGCAGCGGTAGAGATTACCTCGATTATGAAGCGCAACAGTTGCGGCAAGGCATTGGACATTGCGCGTATGGCTCGTGACATGCTGGGTGGTAATGGCATCAGCGACGAATTTGGTGTGGCGCGGCATCTGGTTAACCTAGAGGTGGTAAATACCTATGAAGGTACACATGATGTCCATGCGCTGATCCTTGGCCGTGCACAAACGGGTATCCAGGCCTTCTTCTGAACAATCCAGTGCAGCACCTCATGACTACCTGGCTGCCTGCTGATAAAGAAAAGGAGCTTATATGCCTGGAGCGCTTTCTGGCCTGCGCGTACTTGATCTATCTCGCGTGCTTGCTGGCCCTTGGGCCGGGCAAATTTTCGGTGACCTAGGGGCTGATGTGATCAAGGTCGAGCGGCCTGGGAGTGGTGATGATACCCGTCAATGGGGACCGCCGTTTTTGCAGGACGTAGCGGGTAACCCTACAGCTGAGTCTGCATATTACCTGTCGGCCAACCGTAACAAACGGTCAATCACAGTAGACTTTACCCTGGCTGAGGGGCAACGCATCATACGTGAACTGGTGGCTCAATCTGACATTGTGCTGGAAAACTTCAAAGTAGGAGGTCTTGCGGCTTACGGACTGGACTATGCCTCGCTAAAGAAAGTCAATCCGCGCTTGATCTATTGTTCGATTACTGGCTTTGGCCAGAGTGGCCCCTACGCCCAGCGGGCCGGATATGACTTTATGATCCAAGCTCTAGGAGGCTTGATGAGTCTGACTGGGCGTAGCGAAAACGAAGAGGGAGCCGGTCCGGTCAAAGTGGGGGTGGCGCTAGTGGATATCCTTACCGGATTGTATGCAACGGTAGCAGTTCTAGCAGCCTTGCAGCACCGTGAGAAAACAGGCACTGGCCAGTACATTGATATGGCACTGCTGGACGTTCAAGTGGCTTGTCTGGCCAACCAGGCCATGAATTACCTGATCAGCGGACAGTCACCACGGCGATTGGGAAATGCGCATCCCAACATAGTGCCATATCAGGATTTTCCCACGGCCGATAGTGACATCATCCTTACGATCGGAAACGATAGCCAGTTTCGTAAATTTTGCGAAGTAGCTGGAAAAATGGAGTGGGGACAGGACATTCGCTTTGCTACGAATCAGGCGCGAGTCAAGTATCGCGCCGAGCTAATTCCCTTGATCCGGCAGGTGACGGTTTTCAAAACAACAGGGGAGTGGATAGCCTTGCTGGAGCGGGTGGGAGTGCCCTGTGGGCCGGTAAACGACTTGGCACAGGTCTTTGCCGATGCTCAGGTTTTGGCGCGTGGCTTGCGAGTTGACTTGGCGCATCCCCTGACAGAAACCGTGCCTCAGGTGGCCAGCCCATTACGTCTATCCGAAACACCTGTCACTTACCATCGTGCGCCGCCATTGTTAGGCGCCCATACTAAAGAAATATTAACTGTTTTATTGGGCGCTAGCCCTGAGCAGTTAGCTGCTTGGCAAGAAATGGGCGTGATCTAATAGGAAATGCTCGAGGCATAGCTGACTGGGACTATTCAAAGCATTTTTCCAGCGATGCTCAACTGGCGCGAACCCTGTATCTGTCTGACAAATAGTCTGGGCTACGATCTATCCTTTTCTCGTCTGGTATATGAAAGGCACCTCCACGTTATTCCTAATAACAACATCTCAGGAGTACAGGCATGGCTGCGACAGACCTATTCGATCTTTCGGGTAAAATAGCTCTTGTGAGTGGAGCCAGCCGAGGTATTGGCGAAGAAGTCGCCCGTTGCCTAGCAATCCATGGGGCCCATGTAATTGTCTCGAGTCGTAAGGCAAAAAGCTGCCAGGCGGTAGTCGAGACGATTAGGGCTGCAGGCGGTTCTGCAGAGGCTATGGCTTGTCACATCGGAGAGATAGAGGAGATTGAACATGTGTTCGATGCTATCGCAGAGCGATACGGCCGCCTCGATATCCTTGTGAACAATGCGGCAACCAACCCCTATTTTGGACCTATCGCCGATACGGATTTAAGCGCATTCGAAAAAACAGTAGATGTGAACATTCGTGGCTATTTCTTTATGTCATGTCGCGCTGTGAAACTTATGTCCACAAACGGAGGTGGCTCAATTGTGAATGTCGCCTCTGTTAATGGCGTCACGCCAGGGCTCTTTCAGGGGATTTATTCTATTACCAAGGCTGCCGTCATTTCCATGACTAAGGCTTTTGCACAGGAGTGCGCACCTCAGGGAATCCGTGTGAATGCCTTGCTACCCGGCGCGACGGATACCCGATTTGCCTCGGCTTTGGTGCAGAACCCCTCCGTGCTTAAGAAAGTACTTGAGCATATTCCTCTTGGCCGGGTTGCCGAGCCGGATGAAATGGCGGGCGCGGTACTGTATCTGGTGTCGCCTGCCAGCAGCTACACCACCGGGGTGTGCCTCAATGTTGATGGTGGTTATCTGATCTGATCTCATAAGATTAAAAAACGGCCAAGGGTTACCTGATGACGTCTCATCTGCTTTTCAGGTCTGACGTCTATTAAAACGTTCCTGGGTAAGCTCCGCCGTCCAGTAGCACGTTTTGTCCGGTCATATAACTGGCGTGAACGCTACACAAAAATGCGCAGACTGCGCCGAATTCTTCGGCTGTTCCGAACCGTCTGGCAGGAATCCCCTGCAAGCGTTGATCAGCAATAGCTTCCTGGCTTTTGCCTGTCGCTTGGCTACTTGACTGTATAGTCTTCTGCAAACGCTCTGTATCGAACGAACCTGGCAGCAGATTATTGAGTGTTACGTTTTGCTCAGCCAGGCGCGGCTGTCGTGCAAGCCCTGCAACGAACCCCGTTAGTCCCGAGCGGGCTCCGTTGGAAAGGCCTAAAATATCAATAGGGGCCTTCACCGCGGATGAAGTGATAGTGACCACCCGGCCAAACCCACGCTCGGCCATGCCGTCTACTGTTGCCTTGATCAGCTCGATAGGCGTCAGCATGTTTATTTCGATAGCGTTAAGCCAGTCCTCACGCGTCCAATTACGAAAGTCACCCGGAGGGGGGCCGCCAGCATTGTTCACTAAAATGTCTACTTGCGGGCAAGCTATCAGCAATGCATGGCGTATATCGTCACGGCTAACATCTCCGGCGACGCACCGTACCTCAATGGCAGGATGCAAGGTACGCAAATAGACTGCCGTTTCCTCCAAAGTATCAATTCCTCGGGCATTGATTACCAGATTGACGCCTTCACGTGCCAGCGCTGTAGCGCAGCCTTTACCTAGTCCCTTACTGGCGGCGCAGACTATCGCCCAGCGTCCTGCGATTCCTAGATCCATAATCCTTTCCTCTTAATGGCCTAGTTTCTTTTAGCAGAAAAAATTGCCGTCTGCTTAAGAACAGACGGCATCGTGGGCAACATAAACAAGAAGACTCTTCACGCTTTATGCAAAGAGGATGGAGCGCACGCTAGTCAGCTCGCGTAGCCGTGATGACAGAGTTGCTGGAGGCTTTTGGTTGGCGTTTCAGGCGATAGCACACCCATATAATTACCAGCCAGACGGGTATGGCGTACACGGAGACCTTAATACCAGGAATAAGCAGCATTGTGCCTAAGATGAAGAGCACGAAAGCCAGGCAAAGATAATTTCCTGCGGGATGCCAGAACGCTGCAAAGCTCGGTGTAATGCTTTGGCGCTTGAGATGAGCGCGGAATTTAAGGTGCGTCAGGCTGATCATGGCCCAGTTGATGACCAGTGCTGCTACAACGAGCGACATCAATAATTCCAATGCCTGTTGGGGGATCAGGTAATTCACCACTACTGCCAGTAGTGTAATACCAGCCCCAAAAAGCAATGAATATAACGGAACTCCCCGCTTATCTACTTTGGCAAATACGCGTGGTGCATCGCCTTGCTCGGCCAAGCCTAGCAACATGCGTCCGTTGCAGTAACAGCCGCTGTTATAAACCGAAAGGGCAGCGGTTAGTACCACAAAATTCAGTAGGTGAGCAGCGGTGTCGCTACCGATTAGAGAGAAAATTTGAACGAATGGGCTACCGCTATAAGCATCGCCTGAGGCATTAAGCGTTTGAACCAGCGTATCCCACGGCTTGAGGGACAACAAAATGATCAGTGCGCCCACATAGAAAATCAGGATACGGTAGATGACTTGGTTGATAGCCTTGGGAATGATTTTTTTGGGTTCAGCTGCTTCAGCGGCGGTAAAGCCCAGCATCTCCAGTCCGCCAAAGGAAAACATGATGATCGCCATAGCCATCACCAAGCCCTGAATTCCATGTGGAAAGAAGCCGCCATGAGACCACAAGTTTGTAATGGTAGCTTGGGAGTCGTCTGCACCACCTAATAGCAAGTAACTGCCAAGCGCGATCATCGCAATAATCGCTACGACTTTAATCAAGGCAAACCAGAACTCAGCTTCACCAAAAAGCCTGACGTTAGCCAAGTTAATGGCATTAACCAACAGGAAGAAAACGGCAGCACTGACCCATGTGGGGATCTCAGGCCACCAGTAATGAACATACTTGCCTACGGCCGTCAGTTCTGACATGCCTACCAGAATATAGAGTACCCAACAATTCCAGCCAGAAAGAAAGCCAGCAAAGCCGCCCCAGTAACTGTGGGCAAAATGACTGAACGAGCCAGCAACGGGTTCCTCGACAATCATCTCGCCTAGCTGGCGCATGATTAGGAAAGCGATGAATCCTGCAAAAGCATAGCCCAGTATCATAGAGGGCCCGGCTGATTGCATGACGCCAGCTGACCCTAGGAATAGCCCAGTACCAATGGCGCCACCTAGGGCAATTAATTGAATATGACGGTTCTGCAGGCCACGCTTGAGCGAGCCCGAAGAAGAGTTATTACTAACCATATAAACATCCTTACGCAAGATATCCGTATTGTGCGGTCTAGATCATCAAAATGCGTAGGGATAGCTATGTAAAAATGTCGCAGAAGCCTTTATTTGGACAAACAGAGGGGGGTGGATAGTGGATTGCTGGAGATGATGAATAGAAACGACTAAAGAATAGTATTTGTTCAGGCTAACAAAGTCGTGTCTTATGCGTCACTTTTCTAGGCGAAGAAAACGCATATCTCAGAGCATACCTGCTAAACAGGCCCGCTATGGCCGAGCAACGCTCGGCTGCGGGTAAAGAATTTAAATCGGCCAGGATCATGCTGCATAATCCTGGTTTTTGCGCTCTTGGTATTTCTTGGCTGCAGCTTCCAGGCTATTAACGATCCCTTCAAAAACATCAATCGTAACCTTGCTTGCGTCGGGATAGTCACTCTCGAACTTTTTCTGTACCGCCGGACTGCACGTATTCAGAACGGCCTCAAGGCGGTTCTGTTGCACCTTGTTGATATATTGCGGTGCAGACTGTCGGTTGTTGGCTCCCGGTTGGCTGGCTTCGTTAGCGTCATCGTCTTCTTGAGCAATCCCGGCAAAGGCTGCAAGGGAATAACGCCGGTAATAGGTAATTGCACTACCTACACCTTGGGGGTCGAGTTTTGCGCAGGGGCCAAGTAGGGTGTTGCTAATCCATTGGCCAGACTCATGCATAAGCACCGTCTCAACACTTACTTTACCGTCTTCGAAGCCAGGCATTTGTACAACGGAGATACCGTGTTTACTCAGAACCGGGCGTGCCGTATTTAGGATTTCGGCCAAGTCAGCATATTTGTTTCGAAAATGCGGATTAATGCTGCCTTTGGTCGCGTTCTCGATTTCCGCTTGAGCTGCTGCCAAGGCTTTGGCCAGCGCGTCGATACTTTCAGACATTTTCATAGCGTTTTCTCCGCAGCGCGCTTTTCAGCACGGCTGATGCAGTTCAAAAGAGTCGAAAAAAACAGGATGAGAGGGAAGGATTCGATCAGCGAGCAGGCCCGTTTCCGGAGCTCAAACACAGCATTTACGCTATGCCCAGACACAACCCCTATATAGGGTCAAAGCCTTCAAACTCAACGTTTTCGACAAAGAACGCACGACCTTTCATCGTTTTTTTTGCGTAGGGAAAATATGATCCTTGCCTACCGTTTGAACCTGTTCCAGAGAGCGAGTTTCATAGCGCTGACGAGCCGCTTTCTGCCAGCGTTTCGATAGTCTGAAGATATAAGGAGAAAGGAATAAGAAAGGGTCTTCCATGGACATGAAAGGCCCATGTGATTTCTTAGATAACACATTTGATTGTGTTAAAGGCGGGTATGAAGTTCATCTAAGCGGCGATGATAATCACGATAGCACTGCTCATCGATATCACCCAGCGTATATGCCATTTGAATGAGGCCGCTGGCAAAGCCAGTATGGAATCGGGTGCGACGTGAAACCCAGCGATCAATCATCAGGCAAGCTTGCTCTTCACGAGTCTTGCGCAAGTGGGCAGGAAGGTTAAATAATGCCATGGGGTTGCCGCTCCCTCTGTATTACAGACTGCCGGGCCGGTCGACCCGTATGGCGCTATGCCATTCTTATAGATTCAAAAGGAATTATCGGCAGGTCAGTAGAGGGCATGAGTCCGTTGGTCGTGTAATACCCTTGAAACAAAGAGTAGAGCGCTAGCGCTATGTAACAAAAGTGGTTCTCTTGGCATGTATAGGAGGCCAAAGGATGCTAAAGCGCTTTTACTTACAGGTTGTCTAATCAGCGTTATAACAGGCCTTAACATTAGCGTGCGGCCTGTATAAACCAGACCGCTGATAAGAATTTTTTCTGGCAGAACCGCTTATCGGTTCAGTTAAGGACTTGATGAGGTGATTACTCAAGGCCGACGGTTTACTTGACCGCTCCGGTCGTAGCGAGTGATACGCCATAGCTCAGTGCTTTTCCAGTCAACTCGCGTAATTCACTAATATGCCCGGCCTCGGCTGCTTTGAGTAATCGGTCACCTAGTGAGCCTTCAAGACACGTTGGAGTCGCCTTGAGAGCTTCCAACCCTTTTGCGGTCAGGACACAGTCCAGCGCCGAGCCCTGAGAAATAAGACCGTGTTCAATAAAGCCGGCATTACCTAGCCATTTTATGGATGCCATGAAGAATCGCGACTCATCCGAACACGGATCGTAGTCATCCACTTCACTCAAATTTGAGGCTGCAATATGCTTTTGCAGCTCCGAGCAAAAAATATGGCGGGTAAGCGGAAAGGACTCGTACAGCTCGCCAAAAATTCGGCCGACCAGATCATCGAACTGCTCAATATTACTTGCCACAGTACGCTCCTTAAGAGAAAAACGGGGCGGCATCATACCTGACAGGAGGTCAGTAAGAGAGACCGTCGGGCCGTAACGGCAGAGTGATTATTCAAGCTATCACGGTTCTTCCGCTCGTAAGAGAGGCAAGGTAAAGGCAAAAGTGCTGCCCTGGCCTTGTTGGCTATTTGCCCAGATTCTTCCTCCATGCGCTTCGATTATGCCTTTACTGATAAAAAGGCCTAAACCGCTACCTGTCGGATTACCCTCCCCAGTATGCCAATAGCGATCAAATATATGAGGAAGAACATCAGGCGGAATACCGATACCGGTATCTCGAATTTCAAATAACACATCACGCTCACGTAGCTGGACTACAACCTCAATGTTGCCTCCATTGGACGTAAACTTGATGGCATTACCAATTAGGTTGGAAAGAACTTGGAACAGCCGCTCAGCATCAGCCTGCACGATCAGCCCGGATTCCGCTCGTTCTATCAGAGAAATGCATTTACTCTCTGCCAGTGAATTTTGCAGCAAAATTGCCTGTTGTACCAGGGGGGCCGCTTCTTGTGGCTGTAGCGTTACCTGAAAACGTCCTGCTTCGATCTTCGAAGTGTCGAGCAAATCTCCGATCAGGCTGCTCATGCGAGCCGTGGCGCTCTGGATAATCTGTAGCGATGAAGACAAGCGTCGGGAGGATTCCCGCTGATCACCCGCCAGGACACGCTGCATGACTCCTGCTTGCATCATGACAATGGTCATCGGATTACGCAGGTCATGCGAGACGATTCCCACTATCTCATCACGCGCCCGTACAGCCTCGCGCTCACGTACCACTTGGCGGGCCAAATCGATTTCGATGGCGTAGCGTCTCAAGTCACAGACGGCATAGAGTTCGCCGGCGCGCCAACGCTGAGAACGACCTCGTACGCGTTCCTGCCAGAGTGCAAAGCTGCGCCGTGGATGTGGGCGTAGCTGACCGGTCGACGGATCAATTTCCAGAGGTTTGTGTGGGTTGCCGCTCCAGTTGATGGTTTGAATCAGTTCTGGCCTGAACCAAAACACACGATTGGTTGTAGGTCTAGGTAGTGACAATACCAGCAAGCCACTGGCTGCTGCATGGTCCGCCATGGACGGATACTCGGCGGGCAGGCAGCGCGTATGGAACATCCCTTTGTAATTCAGGCGTGAAGAAACCCATGTGTCTAACCCCTGGATATCTGTTTCGGATGGGCATTTACCGACCGTGATGATTCGATTGTCCACAAGAATGGCAGCGCCTGTAGCATCAGCTATCTCTAAGAGGGCTTTTTCTTCACGGGCGAGACCTTCTAGAACACCGCTATTTTCCTGGCGCATGGCCTTGGCTAGGCAGGTTAGCAAGGACCGCTTCGATTCACGCTGATGCTGGGCTTCGTTATCGAGTAGTGCCGTTATTTGAAGTGAGAGGAGTTCGCCAATCGAGTGGCAGATCGAACGTGTACGGTAGGATAGGTAATGAGGCGCGCGATGACCGCAACTGATCAGACCCCAGAGGTTATCGCCCTGCATCAGTGAGACGCTCATTGAGGCACGCAAGCCTTGATGGTTGATGTATTCCCGATGCATAGGCGATACGCTACGCAGGATCGACATAGTCAAGTCTAGCGCTTCGGGCTCGGATGAGAGCAGTGGAACAGGAATATAGCGTGCCTCGGGAATGCTTCTGATCTTACTGCGGGTATAAAGCGTCCGGGCTTGGGCAGGAATATCAGTTGCTGGAAAGTACAGCCCCAGGTAAGGGTCCATTTCTTTATCACGTGCTTCGGCAATGACCTGACCATCACCCTCATCATCGAAGCGATAAATCACCACACGATCAAACTGGGTAAGGGCACGGATCTCTTTAACGGTTACGTCCAGTAGGGCATCTAGCGTTCGGGCTTTTTGCAGTCGCTCAAAGGTGCCAGCCAAGGAGTAAGTATCACTGGTTGCGTCGGGCTGCGGAGTTTCTAATTCCAGAAAAACTAAATTGTTCTGTAGCCGTAATATTCCATCCAGTCTTTGTCCAGACAAGGTGAGTGGCAAAGGATTGGCTTCATGAGGATCGGGCCGGCTTAAAGCCGCCTGGACTAGACTTGCTTGGGCTGCAGGCAGAACCTCTTGCAATGTATGGGCAAGTATCTTGTCGGCAGGTTGCTTCAGCAAATCCTCGACATTAGCGCTAATAGAGTGAACACGTAGATCTGTCTTTTGAAAAGCTATGAAATATCCATGCGGCTGTATAGCGCCTGGGATATGGATTAGCTCTTTTTCACATGCATAGAGGTCAGTACCAATAGAGTTTTGAACAGTCATGCAGTCCCTTTTTTATTTGCTGGGCCTGTTCATTTCTACGAGAGCTCACTCGTAGAAACGTTTCGCAGATAAGTGTTGGACTACAGCTGCTTGGCTTTGTTTGATCTAACACCATGGCGCGAAGCCTTGAAGCCTTTTGGATAATCAGCCAAAGCCCAACTAAGAACTAGAAAGCCTACTCTGCCGATTTTGGAACTCTAAACTTCGTTGAGCCGGTAAGGCCCTGATAAGTAGGTAAGTAATTAAAAAACGTAGCGAGGAGGTCGCGTGCTTATCAAACACGCGACGGAAGATCAAAGGATCAAAATAGGTAAGGTGTTGTGTGGCGCCGTGCCTGATTGAAAACAGACGTATTGCAAAGACTGGATTAAGACGCTTTGTGCGGCATAACCTCTGACGCTATCCGAACCTGCTCATAGAGTTATAGAGAGCGCTGGTTGACGCGCCTGGAAAGCTCTTCAGCCGACTCCTTACGCTCTGAATATCGGTCTACCAGGTAATCCTGGCGGTCACGCAGAAGTAGCGTGAACTTCATTAGCTCCTCCATGACATCTACCAGGCGGTCGTAATAGGAAGAAGGCTTCATGCGACCGTTTTCATCGAACTCCAAAAAGGCTTTGGGCACCGAAGACTGATTGGGAATAGTGAACATTCGCATCCAACGTCCGAGCACGCGTAGTTGGTTGACGGCATTGAACGACTGCGACCCCCCACAAACCTGCATGACAGCCAGCGTTTTGCCTTGAGTGGGCCGTATGGCGCCCATGGTCAAGGGTACCCAGTCTATTTGTGCTTTGAAGACCGCACTCATTGAGCCATGACGCTCCGGTGAGCACCACACCTGGCCCTCAGACCACATCATTAATTCGCGTAGCTCGACTACCTTCGCATGGGTATCAGGGGCATCGTCCGGCAGTGGAAGGCCGGATGGATCAAAGATTCGCGTTTCGGCGCCAAAGAGCTCCAGCAGACGGGCCGCTTCCTGTACTAGCAGACGGCTAAAAGAGCGTTCACGGTTGGAGCCATGAAGGAGCAGAATCCTCGGCTTATGGTTAGAGACCGTTACGGTCGTAAGTTGGTCCAGAGTAGGGATGTCTACCAATGGATCTTCAAGATTAGGTAGGTTGTTCAAGAGGTTTCCTCCTATAAACGGCCTATATCAGCGAGAGCCGCTTTTAATTCATCAGGATTTAACTGCTTAAAAGGGAGTGCCAAAAACGCATGAACGCGTCGCTCTATGATCTTTAGCGTGGATTCGAAAGCTTTCTTGACTTCATCGTCACTGGCTTGCAGCGCAGAAGGGTCTTCCAGTCCCCAGTGAGCTTTAATCGCTGGACCGAAATACACAGGACAAGCCTCGCCGGCAGCGCGGTCACAAACAGTGATCACTATGTCTGGGGGCAAGTCGGCAAAGACATCCGACGACTTGCTATATAGTCCTTTCGTAGTAATACCAGCCCTATTTAAGGCTTCTAATGTCAATGGACTAACTTGCCCGCTAGGTTGGCTACCAGAGCTAACCGCCTCGAAACCTTCTGGCGCGAAGTGGTTGAACATGGCTTCCGACAGAATGCTGCGGCAGCGGTTATGCGTACACATGAACAGGACTTTCATGGAGGGCTTCCTGGTAGTAGTTAAAGACTCAGCCGTAAGGCGAGAGCTGCCAGTGTGGCAAGCAATACAGGTAAGGTCAGGACAACACCGACCCTGAAATAGTATCCCCACGTAATCGTGATGTTCTTTCGGGCCAGGACATGGAGCCAGAGCAGTGTAGCCAGGCTACCAATAGGTGTAATTTTGGGACCAAGATCACTGCCAATGACATTGGCATAAATCATGGCTTGTTGAATTACCCCAGAGGCCTCGCTGCCATGAATAGACAAGGCACCGATAAGCACGGTAGGCATATTATTCATGATCGAGGAGAGCACGGCGGTCATGATGCCGGTGCCCAACGTTGCGGCCCAGAGCCCATGGCTGGCGCAATAATTGAGCGCTTGGGTCATATAGTCGGTCAATCCAGCATTTCGCAGACCGTAAACCACGAGATACATACCCAAGGAGAAAATGACGACTTGCCAGGGCGCTTCCTTTAGCACCTTGCGGGTACTGATTACATGGCCTCTTGCCGCGATCACGAATAAGAGCAATGCGCATGCTGCAGAAATAACGCTGATTGGCACACCCATAGGCTCGATAACGAAAAAACCCACTAGCAACAGAGCCAATACCCACCACCCAGCCTTGAACGTTGCATGATCGCGAATAGCTTCCTTGGGATCCTTAAGCTGACTCATGTCGTAGCTGGCCGGGATATCTCGCCGGAAGAACCAAAGAAGCATGATCAGAGTGGCCACAATGCTAGCTATGTTAACGGGCACCATAATGGCAGCATATTCGTTGAAGCTGATTCCAAAGTAATCTGCCGAGACGATGTTAACCAAGTTGGATACTACTAAAGGCAGGCTTGCAGTATCAGCGATAAAACCGGCTCCCATGACAAACGCGAGGGTTGCCGCTGGGGAAAAGCGCAACGCCAGGAGCATGGCAATAACAATGGGCGTCAGGATAAGTGCTGCGCCATCATTGGCAAACAAGGCCGAAACGGCGGCGCCTAGCAGAATGATGAACGCATAGAGCTTTCGGCCCTGGCCACCGCCCCAACGTGCCACATGCAAGGCGGCCCATTCGAAAAAGCCGGCCTCATCTAATAACAGGCTGATAATAATAATGGCGATGAATGTCGCAGTGGCATTCCAAACGATATGCCAGACGACAGGAATATCGCTCAGGTTGACCACGCCGAAGGCGAGGGCCAGCAGAGCACCAAAAGAAGCACTCCAGCCTACGCCAAGCCCCTTGGGTTGCCAGATGACAAGAACGATAGTGAATAGAAAAATTAGAAAAGCAGTCAGCATGATAGAAGTCGACTAGGAGTAAAAGGCGGTTAGCAACACAGGGTCTTGCGGGTAGGACGATCACCCATTTGTTCGAGTCGCCTCGCATCATCAGTTAGCCAGGCGGTATTAGCGTTCAGCACCCCAAGGAGCGTCGTTGTAATCCAGGTGGGCAGGTCCGGATGAATGCGGTAATACACCCATTGGCCCTGGCGGCGATCTTCGAGTAACCCACAGCTGCGCAGTTGTGCCAGGTGCCGGGATACCTTTGGCTGGCTTTCATTCAAAGCACAGGCCAGTTCACAAACACATAGTTCTTGTTCACGCGCGATAAGAAGCGTCATCCGCAGCCGGGTTTCATCGGCCAGGCATTTGAAGAGCAGGGGAGGCGCCAGTGATTCACTCATGTTCTATCCATAGCTATAAATATATGGAAATTCGAATATATGTATTTGCATATATCTTGTAAAGCACAGCTTCTTTTCTATCCAACTCGCTACAAGGGCATCATTAGGATGCTCGCCTTGTCTATTAAAGAGCCCTGACATCATATAGAGATGACTAACATGAGTGGAGCTCCAAGCATCTGGCCTATGACTTTGGCAGATTTTAGAGAGGCGACAGCAGCCAATACCGCTACACCTAGTTGTGGTGCTGCGGCTGTTGTCGCTGCCGATCTAGGGCTTGCCCTTATTCTCATGGCACTGAGGATCACTGAGTCGAAGCAGCCAGACTTAGAGAGAGCCCGTTTAATTGAAAGGGCTGAAAACTTGCTAATAAAGTTAGGCGCATATGCCGATGCCGACATTAAAGCCTTCAAGACGTATATGAATGTTATGAAAGAGAAAGACGAACCTCAAAAGGAGGTCAAGAATGCCACTCAGCAAGTAGTAGAGGTTCCGCTTGCCACAGCCAAGGCTTGTTTGGAAGGAGTACGCTTAGCCAAACAGGCTTTACCGCTGACGGTAGAGCCTGTTCGTAGCGATATCCTTTCTGGAGCGTTATTACTACAAGCGGGGCTGTCGGCCGTTCTGCTCAATGTGGATGTGAATCTGAGTAATCTTCAAGAAACTCATGCGCGTGACGCAGCCAAGCGCGCTCGGTCTCAATTGCAAGACGAGGCAGATGAGCTCCTCGCCGAATTGCGCCGAGAGAGGGTATGTTGAAATAAAGCTAAAGGCGGTATTGCCCTTTATTTAAGTCGCTTTTTCCAAAGCCATTAAGATAATGTCCTTGGGTTCTAGGTCTCGACCCAGCACATCGATAACGCCCGGCGTGAAATTGGCTGTTATCTTCTTGGGATTGGATTTCCATCCCTGCAAAATCATTAATGTCGCTTTTTGGCCGTTACGGTGAATAACGCGCAGCGAAGCCCGGGAAAGGCGTTCAAGTAAGGCTTCTACTTCGGCTCTTTCTTCTGCGCTATGGGGAATGATGACTAGTTCGTTTTTCTTACGGTCTTCAAAAAAAACTTCTTCAGTACGACGTAACACAGTGTTGTTCTTGGCCATGTCGAATTCTCAAAATAAGAGTGCAAAAGGGGAGCGCCGCTCGACCCGTTTGCCAATACGCTGGAAGCTGGAAACCTTTTAGCGGAACGTCAAACGATGAAATGTTTGGCGATATGGCTGAGATTTAGGTGAATTCTAAATCCTTTAGGTAATTCCTCTCTTCCAGCATCAAATTTTGCCATTCACTATCAGAACGGCGCTTAGCTGATGTTCATACCTTTTGTATGAACGGAAGAATCAAGGGGCAGGGATCATTTTTGCTTGAGAATCCTGTATTTACCTCCCAAGCGACTGCAATGTTCGAACCGGGCATCCTTGTTCGTCTTTAGAAGGGTAGCTTTCGCTTGGCTTTTAAAATGAGACGTATATCTCGTTCCTGTGAAATTCTGTCTTTAGATCGTCATATAAAAGTGACGCATTGGCTACGCCTACCGTAATTACGAATTTTATAGCATTTAAGCAGCCTGTACCGTTTGTCGGCAAGGTTCTTGAAACGGAATAGGGTGTCTTTATCTGGATGAATGCGGGAGGCCGAAATCGGGTCCCGCCAGGAAAACTTGCTGACTCTCAGGAGATTTCATCATGACTAATTTATCCCTTGCTCCGCTGTTCCGTCATTCCATTGGATTCGATCGTTTCAACGATCTGTTCGAGGCTGCGTTGCGTAATGAATCGGGCAGCTCGTATCCACCCTACAACGTTGAAAAGCACGGCGATGACCAATACCGCATCGTGATTGCAGCCGCCGGCCTGCAGGAAGACGACCTTGAGCTCGAAGTCGAGCGGGGCGTGCTGACCGTACGGGGTGGCCGTCGTGAGAAGAACACCGACAGCGTGACCTATCTGCATCAAGGCATTGCCCAGCGTGCGTTCAAGCTGTCCTTCCGCTTG
>NZ_VLKY01000030.1 GCF_007830155.1 Pseudomonas duriflava | reverse complement strand
ATCCCTTTATCCGTGAGGAAGCTGATTAAACTTCTCATTCACCTACCTGTACTGAGCACCCAATGCATTAGCTCTCTCCTGCTGCTAGAAGAGCGACAGGCGCGCCGTTACTTAGAGGCACTGAAACTAGCCCTGCCTTTTCTTCTCAAGTCCATGCCTGAGAATTTGGAGCGCATTGACGAAATTGCCGATGATGAGGAATGGATAGAGCATGCCTGGGTCGACCCATATGCTTAGGTGACGAAGCCATAGGATCAACAAGGGGTCCTGAAGGCATGCCCTTAGAAGCCAAAGCTATATCAGAGAGGGACACTGCCGCCAGCCATTAACCGTGGAAAGGGGACTGAACTGAGCGGCAGTCAGGAGTAGAGCCAAAACACTTTGCACCAGGAGTTGATATCAAAAAGACATCGCCTCGTATGAGCCCTGCATCTTAAAAATGTTCTCTCCATTCTCCGCTCCGGAGCTGCGCTAATTGCAAAGTGATATCAGCATCACAAAACCTATAAGAGCTGTAGAGCTACGCGCTAATGGAGTACGGATAGAGGCTGACAAAAATCTAGCAAAGCGGATACGATGGTCTCGCGGATGCCCACTTGGGTGTCCTACGGCGCTGTACCACTCTAGGAATTTCTTAGGGAAAACTTATTGTAAATCAATAAGTTAGGAGATTGGAGGTGGCCCCACCAGCCACACCCCGGCACACGATGTCACCGCTACGGCTGCTTCCTTCCGGACCTGACCGGGTTCACGGCTGATCGTTGCGGGGGGACCGGTAGGACCACCATAACGAACTCACCAAAGGGTGAGGCGCGCTATTCTACCTGCTTGAGCGAAACTTACAACCTTTTCAGTCATTTAGCGAAACGTTTGACCGCAGCGCCTAGATAGGATGCTGCGGCCGTATTTGCTAGAGGCTTATGCCATAGCCTGCAAGCTGCTCCAGAAAGGCTTGTTCATCGAGCACGGCAACACCCAGTTCGCTCGCCTTGGCCAGCTTAGAGCCCGCACCCGGCCCAGCCACAACACAACTGGTTTTGGCCGAGACGGATCCCGCTACCTTGGCGCCCAGGAACTCCAGCTTTCCCTTGGCAACATCCCGACTCATGGCTTCCAGCGTTCCGGTCAATACCCACGTCTGGCCAGCCAGCGGTAATCCTTCGACCTGCTGCTTCTCGCTCTCCCAATGCATGCCAAATTCACGCAACTGGGCCTCGATGGCGCGAGCCCGCTCGGCATGGAGCGTATCGCTGAAATAGTCACGAACGGCCTTCTTAGCGCGCTCATTAAGCCCCTTCATAGCGCTTAGGTCGAGCCAATCAGCAGAAATCAGCGCCTCAACTGTCTTAAAATGGGTAGCTAGGTTTTTGGCCCCCGTTGCAGCGACATAAGGAATGCTTAGCTTGTCGATGAAGTCTGGGAACGTAGCATAAGCCGCGAACTCTGGATGCAAGCCACCGTCTTCCTGGATCTGAACTCCATTGCCAAGCAACTGTGCTATGACATCCTGGTTATGTTCTTCTTCAAAGAAGTTATGGATTTCATAAGCAACTTCATGACCGATGTCCGGCAAGTAAGTCAGCACTTCCGGTAGCGCCCTTTGAACCCGCTCAAGGCTACCGAGCGTCCTTGCCAGCAGCTTGGCCGTTTCCTCCCCTACATCAGGAATACCCAGGGCGAAAATGAAGCGGGCCAGTGTAGGCGCTCGGCTCGCCGCAATAGCGTTGAGCAGGTTATTGGTCGAAACCTCTGCGAACCCTTCCAATTGCACCACCTGATCGTAGGTCAGTGCATAGAGGTCCGCTGGCGATTTAACCAAGCCACGATCTACCAATTGCTCGACGATCTTGTCGCCCAGACCATCAATTTCCATGGCGCGGCGTGAAGCGAAATGGATAATTGATTGTTTAAGTTGTGCCTGACAAACCAAGCGTCCAACGCAGCGATACACCGCCCCCGCACTGACCGATTCGCGTCCTTTACCACGCTTGATCAATTGCGTACGTTCCACCTCAGAGCCACATACAGGGCAATGCTCTGGTACACGTACCGGTTGCGCATCGCCAGGGCGACGCTCAGGTACGACCTGCATGACCTGGGGGATAACATCACCGGCTCGCCGGATGACCACGGTATCGCCAATCATCAAGCCCAGACGCGCTACTTCATCCATATTGTGCAACGTAGCATTGGTTACCGTCACGCCACCGACCTGAACGGGCTTAAGACGCGCCACAGGAGTAATGGCGCCAGTACGGCCTACCTGGAATTCGACATTGACCAGTTCCGTCAGCTCTTCACGCGCAGGGAATTTGTGAGCGATAGCCCAGCGAGGTTCGCGTGCCCGAAACCCTAATTCGCGCTGCCAATCGATGCGGTTAACCTTGAACACAACACCGTCAATCTCGTAGGCCAGGGCATCACGCCGCGCGCCGATGTCCTGATAATACGAACGGCAATCTTGAACACTGGCCGCCAACTTCAACTCACGACTGATAGGAATGCCCCACACCCGGAGCGCCTGCAGGATCTCGTATTGGGTTCCTGGCAGGCTCCCGCCTTCAACACGCCCATAACCATAAGCACAGAACTCTAGCGGACGGCTGGCAGTAATTTTCGAATCGAGCTGGCGCAGGCTACCTGCAGCTGCATTGCGTGGATTAGCAAAGGTCTTACCGCCAACCTCCATCGCCCGGGCATTCAGCGCCTCGAAGCCGGCCTTGGACATGAAGACCTCTCCGCGAACCTCCAAAACCTCAGGCCATCCTGCACCATGCAGCTTAAGTGGCACATTACGGATGGTCCGAACATTGGCACTGATGTCTTCGCCGGTAGTGCCATCACCTCGGGTCGCACCACGGACCAACACACCATGCTCGTATAAAAGACTGACCGCGAGGCCATCCAGCTTAGGCTCGCAGGTGTACTCGATGGAAACCGCATCGCCAAACAAGTCATGCCCTGCACCGCCCAACTCATCGGCCAGCCCGTCCCGGACACGACGATCGAAGTCCAGCAGATCCTGCTCCTCGAAGGCATTTCCCAAGCTGAGCATGGGCACTTCATGCCGGATGGTTCCGAAGGCAGCGAGAGCCGAGCCACTGACTCGCTGCGTGGGCGAGTCCGGCGTGATCAGCTCAGGGTGTTCGGCCTCGAGCGCTTTCAGCTCACGAAACAACCGATCATATTCCGCGTCAGGAACACTCGGCTCGTCCAGAACATAGTAACGATAGTTATGCGCATCGATTTCACTGCGTAACGCAGCAATGCGCTCTGCGGCATCTTGGGCTTGGGTCATGCGGGTCTCTCTCCAACACCCCGAAACTAGCTAATGCAAGCGGGGCAGAAACAAAAAGAGCAGCATACGCTGCTCTTGAATCGACTCTGAAATCGGCTCAGCGTTTCTGAGTCAGGCTCTTACGCTCGAAGTCGATAATACGCTGACGATAATGCTCGATCGTCTGGGCGGTCATTACGCTGCGCTGTTCATCCTTGAGCTCACCATTGAGCTCGGAGGCCAGCTTGCGGGCAGCTGCCACCATCACCTCGAAAGCCTGCTTGGGATGACGCGGCCCCGGCAGCCCTAAAAAGAAGCTCACCGCCGGCGTACGGAAGTCATCGATTGCATCGAGATCAAACGTACCAGGGCGCACAGCATTAGCCATGGAAAACAGGACCTCCCCATTACCCGACATACTTTCGTGCCGATGGAAGATGTCCATATCGCCAAAGCGCAGCCCGCTCTCAAGAATATTTTGTAACAGAGCCGGGCCACGAAAGCCGCTTTCATCACGCGAAATCACGTTAATGACAAGCACTTCCTCAACAGGAGGCAGCTCCTTGCGTTCTTTTGGAGCTGCCTCGGAAACAGCAGGCTCGGCTGCCTTTTCACGCATTTCCTTACGATTCTTGCCGCGACCACGGGTAGGCAGATCGTCTTCGACATCCAGAGCACTGAGTTCAGGCTCCGGGTCACCCACCATAACCTCTTCCGCCACCGGCTCCTCACGACGCTTGCGCGAACGGCCATTGGAGCGTGGCGCCTCTTTCTCATCGTCATCAAAGGACGGTTCTCGAGGATCGATGACACGAGAGGGACCAAGCAGTTCAGAGCTGCCACCCTCATCGGACTGACCTGAGAGGCTGTTATCCAGGCGAAATTTCAGCTTCCCCTTACCGCTCATCCGTCGCCAGCCATCGAAGAGTATGCCGGCGATAACGATGATGCCGATGATGATCAGCCATTCGCGCAGACCGATATCCATGTAAGACGCATACCTCTGTCAATAATCAACTTCGCGCCTGCCGCCTGCCGTCCTTCGACTGGCAAAGTGCCAAACGCCCAAAAACGGGCATAAACTAGCACGCCCGCATTTAACTTTACACCGTCTGTCGCTTTATGCCTCAGCCAAAGCTACAGCTTCTTCTACATCCACCGCCACTAAACGTGAGCAACCCGGCTCATGCATTGTGACGCCCATTAATTGATCGGCCATTTCCATGGCGATCTTGTTATGGGTGATATAGATAAACTGCACCTTTTCCGACATTTCTTTCACCAGCCGGGCGTAGCGACCAACGTTTGCATCATCCAAAGGGGCATCCACCTCATCTAGCATGCAAAACGGTGCCGGATTAAGTTGAAAAATCGCAAAAACCAATGCAATGGCGGTTAAGGCTTTTTCACCTCCGGACAACAAATGGATGGTGCTATTTTTCTTGCCAGGTGGACGCGCCATGATCGCAACCCCGGTATCGAGTAAATCTTCTCCGGTAAGTTCCAGATAAGCGTGCCCTCCTCCAAAAACTTTTGGAAACAAAGCCTGTAAGCCCTGGTTAATCTGGTCGAAGGTTTCCTTGAAACGATTACGCGTTTCTCGGTCAATCTTGCGAATGACATTTTCCAGTGTTTCCAGGGCCTCAACCAGATCTGCATTCTGCGCATCAAGATAACGTTTACGCTCAGACTGTTGCTGGTACTCCTCGATTGCTGCCAGATTGATTGGCCCCAAACGCTGAATCCGGGCCGCCAGCGCCTCCAGTTGAGCCTCCCAGCCCGCCTCGGTTGCGTCATCCGGCACACCCGCTAAAACAACATCCAGATCATAACCTTCTGCCAGCAACTGCTCCTGCAGCGTCTTTCGGCGTACTGACAGCCCCTGCCACTCCAGCCGTTGCTGTTCTACCTGAGTACGCAGTACATGAGCCTGCTGTTCGGCCTGGGTACGACGGCGCTCGGACTCGCGCAGTTCACGATCAGCCTCTTCCAAAGCCAGTCGCGCGCCACGCAACTCTTCATCCACATTCAGGCGCTGCTCAAGCAAGGCCTCAAGCTTTATGCGCAATTCATCCAGTGGTGCCGAACCCTCTTCAAGATTGAGACTGAGCTGTTCCCGCCGCTCATCCAGGCGAGCAGCCTGAAGCATGAGACGCTCAAGAGCCTGCTGGGTAGAGTCATGCTGTGCTCTCAAGGAGCCAAGCCGTACGGCCAGCTGATGGGCCCGCTCCTTATGCAACCGGGTCTCCTGGCGAATACGGTCGAGCCGCTCTCGCAACGACTCGCGCCTGGCTAAAAGCCGCTCACGCTGTTCGGTATCGGCAGCCATGGCATCGAGAGCATCCTGCAGGGTCAGTCGTGACTCACCGATTTGCTCATGCTCGATAACCTTTTGTTCCGCTAGCTCCGCTTGCTCCTCTTCCAGGCGCTGGCGTCGCAACGCAAGCTGTTCGGCTTTTGCCTGCTGCGCTGATAGCTGTGCCTTGATCTCGCCCTGACGCCGGCCATCATCCTGAAGACGCCTGCGCACGGTCTCCCTGGCCCCCTCCCCCTGAGACACTGCGTGCTGTTGTTTTTGCAGCGCATCCTCCAGTTCAAGGCGCACTTCCGAAAGGTGTTGATGTTCAGCTTGCAGACGCTCGAGTTCCTGACTCCGAGCCAGTAGACCGCTCTCGGCATCGCTGGCACGCCGCACACGTAAAAAGTGACGTGAAATCCAATACCCGTCCCGACTGACTACACTCTGACCTTCGCCCAGCGTACTCCGCTTCGCCAAAGCCTCGGCCAGATCTTCGACCGGAAACACCTGGCCCAGCCAGGGAGAAAGATCCTGTGAGGCCTCGACCTTATCGAGCAAACTTCCAGCACTTACCGCTTCGCCTTTGTTTGAAAAGGCCAAGCGCAGCTCGCCGTGCTCGAACACTGAAAAGTCCAGATCGTCTATCTCGTCCAGGCATACGGCCTGAAGATCAGCGCCCAGTACCGTCTCAACCGCTATTTCCCAGCCCGGCTCGACGCGTATACCTTCTGCCAGACGTGGGCGCTCATGCAAATCATGCCTATGTATCCATTCGCTAACACCCTTCCCAGGGTCCAGTGCTGCCTGCTGCAAGGCCTCGAGCGAGGCAATACGCCCTTCAAGCCGCTGGATATCGCCCTGCGCCTGTACGTGACGGGCCGTCATGTGCTGGAGTTCATCACGACTCGCACCGAGGCGCTCGATAATGCTCGCTTCCTCGGCAAGCGACTCGTCCATGGTCAGCTCGATAATCGCCAGTGCTTCAGAGAGTTCCAGCAAGGCGGCATCGCCCGGGTCGGAAACCAGCTGTGCCAGTTCATCATGCAGACGACGCTCACGCTCGACCAACCGCTCCAGGCTCTGCTCCAGATGACGAATACGCGACTGCTGAACATCGGCCTCCCGCTGGGGAGCTGCGCTGCGCTGGTTGAAGCTGTCCCACTCCTGCTGCCAGCCCAGCATTGCTGACTCAGCCTCTTCCAATGCCGCAGCCGATTCATCCGCCAAGGTAGCGCTAAGTGCCTGCTCAGGCTCCAGCATGGCCAACTCTTCAGCCAGGGTCGCCAGTAGGGTTTGGTCATGCCCCAAATGGGATTCGGTTTCCTGCCGAGCACGCTCGGCCTCACGCAAGTCATCCTGGAGCTGGCGCAGCCGTTGCTGGCCATGCTGGATGCTCTGCTCGATTCGTGCGATATCGCCGCCTACGGCATAAAAGCGGCCCTGAATCTGATTAAACCGCTCGGATAATTCATGATGACTGTCACGCAGGCGCTCAATACTGGCATCGGCGCTGCGCTGTTCGGCTATTAACGCCTCCAGAGCTACGTCCTGACCGCCAATGACCCTCTCACGCTGTCGGACCTGTTCATCAAGCTCACGCCAGCGCAAGGCCCCCAGTTGCGCCTTCAACTGACGCTCCTCGGCCTTGAACGCCTGGTACCGTTCGGCCGCCTGAGCCTGACGATGCAAACGTTCTAGCTGACGCTCCAGCTCTTCACGCAGATCGGTCAGCCGTGCCAGGTTTTCCTGAGTGCGCCGTATGCGGTTTTCGGTTTCCCGTCGACGCTCCTTGTACTTGGAGATGCCCGCCGCTTCCTCAATGTAATTACGCAAGTCTTCCGGACGCGCCTCAATAAGCTTGGAGATCATGCCCTGTTCGATGATCGAATAGCTTCGTGGGCCTAGCCCTGTGCCCAGAAAGATATCGGTAATGTCACGGCGACGACATTTGGTGCCATTGAGGAAATAGGTATTTTGCGCATCCCGCGTCACTCGGCGGCGAATGGAAATTTCGGCATAGCTGGCATACTCGCCCACTAACGAGTTGTCCGAGTTATCAAAGATCAACTCGATCGAGGCCTGGGTAACCGGCTTACGGCTGTTGGAGCCATTAAAAATGACATCGGTCATCGACTCGCCGCGCAGGTTCTTGGCCGAACTTTCGCCCATGACCCAGCGTACGGCATCGATGATATTCGACTTGCCGCAGCCATTCGGCCCAACCACGGCCGACATATTAGTGGGAAAATTAACTGTCGTCGGGTCAACAAAAGACTTGAAACCCGCGAGCTTGATCGATTTTAACCGCATCTACCCATCCTACGTGTGCGCTGTCAGGAGGCAGACAGGCACAAGGGATCGATTTTATCACTTGAGGGAGCCTATGCCATGATCCATGCGAAGCGCTTGCGTCGCCGTATCGAAATCATCATTTTCCGAGCCGATACGGCAGCTGGCCGCTGGTTCGACGAAGCGCTGCTGTTTGCCATCCTCGCCAGCCTGGTTGTCGTCATGCTCGACAGCGTGGAAATGTTCCGTGAGCAGTACCGCCAAGAGCTCTCTATCTTGGAATGGACGTTTACTATTCTTTTCGGTATCGAATACCTGCTGCGCTTATACAGCTCTCGAAGGCCACTGAAATATGCGTTCAGCTTTTTTGGCATCGTCGATTTACTGGCCATTTTGCCAAGCCTGATTGCCCTTTTCCTTCCATCCGCCCAATACCTGCTCATCATCCGAGTTCTCCGCCTGTTGCGGGTGTTTCGTATTCTCAAGCTGCGGCAGTATCTTAAACAGGCCAATTTCCTAATCACTGCCTTACGCAGTAGCCGCCAGAAGATCACGGTATTTTTGCTAAGTGTTCTTACCCTGGTAACGCTCTTCGGCTCGCTCATGTATGTTGTAGAGGGCCCTGCCAACGGCTTTACCAGCATACCCAAGAGCATCTACTGGGCCATCGTCACACTGACAACGGTAGGTTTTGGCGACATAACGCCCAAGACACCCTTTGGCCAGGGAATCGCAAGCCTCGTGATGATTTTCGGCTATTCGATTATTGCTGTGCCAACCGGTATTTTCACAGCCGAGCTATCCAATGCCTTAAGAATTGATAGTGCGGTGCATAAAAGCTGCACGACGTGCGGCAAGGAGACTCACGAAGTCGAGGCTGCGTTCTGTAGTCGCTGCGGCAATACCCTCTATCGACAGGCCGATCCTGCTCAATCATAAATAAAAAAGGCGGCTCATGGCCGCCTTTCCAGTACTGCTACGCACTTAGTAGTACGCGTTTTCTCGATTGGTATGGTCAGTTACGTCGCGAACGCCCTTGAGCTCTGGAATACGCTCGATCAGGGTCCGCTCCACCCCGTCCTTCAAGGTCATATCAACTTGACCGCAGCCCTGGCAGCCACCGCCGAACTTCAGAACGGCGATACCATCATCAACCACATCCACAAGACTGACCATCCCGCCATGGCTGGCAAGCCCTGGATTGATCTCGGTCTGCAGGTAATAGTTGATACGCTCGTTCAGCGGGCTGTCCTCGTTGACCATTGGCACCTTGGCATTGGGCGCCTTGATCGTCAGCTGGCCACCCATGCGATCAACGGCATAGTCCACGATGGCATCTTCAAGGAACGGCTCGCTGATCGCATCGATCCAGGCAGTAAAATCCTTGAGGCCCAGTGCCGTATCTTCCGGCTTCTGCTCACCAGGCTTGCAATAGGCAATGCACGTTTCCGCGTATTGAGTACCAGGCTGAGTGATAAAGACCCGAATGCCGATACCGGGCGTGTTCTGCTTTTCCAACAGGCCGGCCAGGTAATCCTGGGCAGCTTCAGTAATAGTGATAGCGCTCATTTTAACTCCTCGCTTACCTGGACTCAGTGTACGCCAGAGCGGTCGACGGATAAAGCCTTACTAGTTTAGTAGGATAAATGGCCCCAAGGTTTCCCTTGTCGACCAGGCGAGCCGCTGTTTAATCAAACTTTTGCAAAGGCCAGGACTCACATCCTTACCGGAAGCCCCATCAGAGGGTATATGGATCACGCCAGATGAGGACCTACGCCATGCACAGCTCCCAACCTTTTCTTACCGACATCGAAACCATTCGCCAACGAGCTCGCCAACACATCGAAGACGGCTCGATCACTGAAGGTTACACCGCTGACCGCGAAACAATCATCAAACTGCTGAACGAGGCGCTGGCTACCGAAATCGTCTGCACTTTGCGTTACAAACGCCACTTTTTCATGGCCACTGGCATCAAGGCCAGCGTAGCCGCTGCCGAATTTCAGGAGCATGCAAAGGAAGAGCAAGAGCATGCCGACCGTCTGGCGGCCCGTATCGTCCAGTTAGGCGGTGAGCCGGACTTTAACCCCGAAGGCCTGATTACGCGCTCCCACGCCCAATACTCCGAGGGAAGCGACTTGCGTGACATGATCAAGGAAGACCTGATCGCTGAACGCATCGCCATCGACAGTTACCGAGAAATCACCCAGTACATCGGCGACAAAGACCCTACAACGCGCCGGATCTTCGAGGATATTCTTGCTCAGGAAGAAGAGCATGCAGACGACATGGCCGGTCTATTACAAGGCCTCGACTAAACCGCCGGGCCTCTCGTGCAAAGCCCGGACAACCGAGCTTTGCACGTATGACTTTTACCCCTTCGAATAAACGGTAACCTGGTTACGTCCATTGTGCTTAGACTGATAAAGCGCCTGATCGGCACATTCAATCAGAGCTCCGTAAGTATCGAGCGGCTGACTCAGATCTGACTCTGCAACACCTACGCTGACGGTAAAGCGAATCGTGTGCTCCTCGTGCTCCACCGTCAGCAATTCGACCTGCTGGCGTAGCCGCTCGGCGAAGACTTGAGCCCCACTGCAAGGCGTTTCAGTCGTTAGTACGACGAACTCCTCCCCGCCGTAGCGCCCTGCCCGGTCCGTAGTTCTAACCTGGCGACCAATAAGCGCGGCCAGGGCCTGAATTACCTTGTCACCACCTGGGTGACCATAGGTATCGTTGATCTTTTTGAAATGGTCTATATCAATCATGACCAGACTTACATTGCACCGATAGCGCTGATGCCGGGCAAATTCATGCGTGAGGCATTCTTCCCAGAACCCACGGTTAAAAAGCCCGGTCAGGCGATCCGTCCGAGACAGCTCTTCGAGCTGAGAATTAACAGACTGCAATTGACGCGTATTAGTGGCTACACGCGTTACGTCATAAATAATAACGCCGATATGCCCAACGTTTCCGCGAGTATCGTGCAACGGCAAAATGGTGACATTCTGGAACATGTGATCTTCCATCCCGGTAATGGGCTGGTAGTTCTTGAACCTTATCAAATATGGCCGTTGCTCCCAGATTGTGAACATGGGAGTACCCAACATGGCGACGCTTTCCACTTTGTAGCGAAACCAGTCCCTGTCCATATCGGGAAACAGATCAAATAATTGCCGGCCCTGCGCTTCACTAGGAAGGACGCCAGAGTGGTTCTCCATGAAGCTGTTCCAGATCTCCACTTCATAGGCACGATTGATCACCAGCACACCAACATCGATGTGTTGGACGATATCCAGCATCCAGTGAAGGTCGTCAAGCTCGATCGCCATGTCTTAATCCATCAGGTAATTGACCTTGCTGGTAAGCCGCTTGACCGAGTCCTCGGTAAACAGCAGTAGCAGATCGAAATGAATACGATGACCTTCCAGGCTGTAACTGACTTCGACCGCCAAGGTCTTGCTCCAGCGATCCCGGTTGATCTTAATCAGGCTTTCCAAGGGTGTGTGCTGCCCGAGAATCATGGGGTGCCCCTGGGAGAAACGCACATCCAACTGCTCGGAAAAACCACTCAGGCAGGCACCGATCAAGATGCTGGCCAAATCCAGCTGCATCTCTACCGGATCGTGATCTCCCAGTTCCTCCTGGCGGAGCAGTAAAGCCATATCCTTGGCTTCGGAATCATGAAAAATCAGCAGCGCCTCACCAGCAATGCCGTTACCAATAAAGCCCTGGCAGACCGCTGTAACACGGCTCCCTCGCTGGATATCGGCCAGAGCCATGTGCAGCTCACCCACCTCAAGAATATTGACGTTGGGGATCGGTAACCGAACGAAGACATTGAGCACTTTGGCCAGAAGGGCCGCTGCACGGCCAATAGAAATGTTGACTACTTCACGAAAGGCGTCGCGAAAGCTGACGCTTGGGTCGGGCCGCTCAACAACCTGCCTGCCCGCCTGCCTATTCATCAGTCCATACGACAGTAATAATTCGCGCAGCTGATCTGCATCAGCAGGTTTCTTGAGAAAAGCCAACGCACCCAGTTCGAGTACACGCCGGATAGCCTCATCCTGCACATCACCCGATACCACGATAACCCGGCAGGCGAGCCCCTCCTCTTTCAATGCCACAAGTGTTTCGTATCCATCCATGACGGGCATGGTCAGATCAAGCAGAACAACCTGGCCGAGCCCCTGCCGTATAGCCTCAAGTGCTTCACGGCCGTTAGTCGCCTGAGTGATAGCAACCGACCATTCAGGCGGCAAGGCACGGATCAATTGCTTGCGTGCCATAGCGGAGTCGTCACAAACCAGTAGCGGAATAGCACTCACGATGGATACTCGCGTTAATTAGCCATGTCGGATACATGAGCATTTCTAATACAGTAGATGATCAAAGCAGGCTTCGTGCCATGTAGAGGCTTTGCTATCATCTCCTGTTTCTGTCGCTGTTATCGGATATCGCCCATGAACGATCGCGCCACACGTCTTGCCGCACTCCACTCCGCACTCAAGGAGCGCATTCTGATCCTGGACGGCGGCATGGGTACTATGATCCAGAGCTACCGGCTGGAAGAAGCGGATTACCGCGGCGAGCGCTTTGCCGACTGGCCCAGCGACGTCAAAGGCAATAATGACCTATTGCTGCTGACGCGCCCGGATGTCATCCAGGCTATTGAGAAAGCCTACCTGGACGCCGGTGCCGATATTCTCGAAACCAATACGTTCAATGCCACTCAGGTTTCCCAGGCCGACTATGGCATGGAGGCGCTGGTTTATGAGCTGAACGTCGAAGGTGCGCGTCTTGCACGTCAAGTCGCTGACGCAAAGACTGCGGAAACGCCAGATAAACCTCGTTTCGTTGCTGGCGTACTCGGCCCGACCAGTCGTACCTGCTCCATTTCTCCCGATGTCAACAATCCTGGCTATCGTAACGTCACGTTTGACGAGCTGGTAGAAAACTATACCGAAGCGACCCGCGGCCTGATCCAAGGCGGCGCTGACCTGATTCTGATCGAGACGATCTTCGATACCCTGAATGCCAAGGCAGCCATCTTTGCCGTGCAAGGTGTTTTCGAGGAGGTCGGCTTCGAGTTGCCGATTATGATCTCCGGCACAATTACCGATGCCTCCGGTCGGACCCTGTCTGGCCAGACTACCGAAGCCTTCTGGAACTCAGTGCGCCATGCCAAACCCATTTCGGTCGGCCTGAACTGTGCGCTGGGCGCCAAGGAACTTCGTCCTTATGTAGAGGAACTGTCAGCCAAGGCCGAGACCTATGTCTCTGCCCACCCGAACGCAGGCCTACCCAACGCGTTTGGCGAGTATGATGAAACGCCCGCCCAAATGGCCGAGGTTGTCGAGGAGTTTGCTGCCAGTGGCTTCCTGAATATCGTTGGCGGCTGCTGCGGCACTACGCCAGGCCATATCCAGGCGATTGCCGAAGCGGTAGCCAAATACAAGCCGCGCGCTATTCCTGACATCCCTCGCGCCTGTCGACTGTCCGGCCTTGAGCCGTTCACCATCGACCGCAACTCCCTGTTCGTGAACGTAGGCGAGCGCACTAACATTACCGGCTCGGCAAAGTTTGCCCGTCTGATCCGTGAAGAGAACTATGCGGAAGCCCTGGATGTAGCACGCCAGCAGGTCGAAGCTGGTGCCCAGGTAATCGACATCAACATGGACGAGGGAATGCTAGACTCGAAGGCGGCCATGGTCACCTTCCTGAACCTGATTGCCTCCGAGCCGGACATCTCCCGCGTCCCGATCATGATTGACTCCTCTAAGTGGGAAGTGATCGAAGCGGGGCTGAAATGCATCCAGGGCAAGGGCATCGTCAACTCGATCTCCATGAAGGAAGGCGTCGAGGCGTTCATCTACCACGCTCGCCTGTGCAAGCGCTACGGCGCGGCTGTGGTCGTAATGGCCTTTGATGAAGACGGCCAAGCAGATACCGAAGCGCGCAAGAATGAAATCTGCGCTCGTTCCTACGACATCCTGGTTAACCAGGTGGGCTTCCCCCCGGAAGACATCATCTTCGACCCGAACATCTTCGCGGTCGCGACCGGCATCGAGGAGCACAACAACTACGCAGTAGATTTCATTAACGCCTGCGCCTTTATCCGGGACAACCTGCCCTACGCCCTCTCCTCCGGCGGCGTATCCAACGTGTCCTTCTCGTTCCGCGGCAACAACCCAGTGCGCGAAGCCATTCACTCGGTCTTCCTGTACTACGCCATCAAGAACGGCTTGACGATGGGCATCGTCAACGCCGGACAGCTGGAAATCTACGACGAGATTCCAAAAGAGCTACGTGAAAAGGTGGAGGACGTCGTCCTTAACCGCACGCCTAACGGCACCGAAGCCTTGTTGGCTATTGCCGACAAGTACAAAGGCGACGGCTCCGTCAAGGAAGTCGAAACTGAAGAGTGGCGTAGCTATCCAGTCGGTAAGCGCCTTGAGCATGCCCTGGTCAAAGGTATAACAACCTTTATCGTTGAGGATACTGAAGAAGCGCGCCAGCAGTGCACTCGCCCCATTGAGGTCATTGAAGGCCCGTTGATGTCTGGCATGAACGTTGTCGGCGATCTGTTCGGCTCCGGCAAGATGTTCCTGCCGCAAGTGGTCAAATCTGCCCGCGTAATGAAACAGGCTGTGGCACATTTGATTCCCTTCATCGAAGCCGAGAAAGGCGATAAGCCCGAGGCGAAGGGCAAGATCCTAATGGCCACTGTAAAAGGCGATGTGCACGACATTGGCAAGAACATTGTGGGCGTGGTGCTGGGCTGTAATGGCTATGACATTGTTGACCTGGGCGTAATGGTTCCAGCGGAAAAGATCCTGCAGACCGCTATCGAGCAGAAGTGCGACATCATCGGCCTCTCTGGTTTGATCACTCCCTCATTGGACGAGATGGTCCATGTAGCCAAGGAAATGCAGCGCCAGGGCTTTAAACTGCCGCTAATGATCGGTGGCGCCACTACGTCTAAAGCTCACACAGCGGTCAAGATCGAACCCCAGTACAGCAACGATGCCGTGGTATACGTGACTGACGCCTCCCGCGCTGTGGGCGTGGCAACTCAGCTCCTCTCTAAAGAGCTCAAGGCCGGTTTCGTAGAAAAGACCCGCATCGACTATGTGGAAGTACGTGAGCGCACCGCCAACCGCAGCGCGCGTACCGAACGGTTAAGCTATGAAAAAGCAGTCGCCAACAAACCTGCCTTCAATTGGCTCGGCTATCAGGCTCCTAAACCCAGCTTTACCGGCACCAGAGTACTAGAAGACATTGACCTTGCCGTTCTTGCCGAATACATCGACTGGACACCGTTCTTTATCTCCTGGGACCTTGCTGGTAAATACCCACGTATCCTGACCGATGAAGTAGTAGGCGAAGCCGCCACTGCCCTGTTCAACGATGCTCAGGCCATGCTGAAAAAGCTGATTGACGAAAAGCTCATCAAGGCCCGCGCAGTGTTCGGCTTCTGGCCGGCCAATCAAGTGCATGACGACGACTTGGAAGTTTATGGCGAATCCGGCGAAACCCTGGCGACCTTGCACCACCTGCGCCAGCAGACTATCAAGCCAGACGGCAAGCCCAACTTCTCCCTGGCCGATTTTGTGGCCCCCAAGGAAACGGGCATAACCGACTACATGGGCGGCTTTATCACCACTGCCGGTATTGGCGCAGAAGAGCTGGCAAAAAGCTACGAAACCAAGGGCGATGACTACAACGCCATTATGGTCAAGGCACTTGCAGATCGTCTGGCCGAAGCCTGTGCCGAGTGGCTGCACGAGCGCGTTCGTAAAGAGTACTGGGGCTATGCGAGCGACGAGCAGCTGTCTAACGAAGAGCTAATCCGGGAGCGCTACAAGGGCATCCGCCCGGCCCCTGGCTATCCAGCCTGCCCGGACCACACCGAAAAAGGCACCCTCTTTGCCCTGCTCGACCCAGAAGCGCAGTTCAATCAGGCGGGCCGCAGCGGTGTATTCCTGACAGAGCACTACGCCATGTTCCCGGCAGCGGCTGTGAGCGGCTGGTACTTTGCCCATCCGGAAGCGCAGTACTTTGCCGTTGGCAAGATCGACAAGGATCAGGTGGAAAGCTATACCCAACGTAAAGGTCAGGACCTTGCTGTCACTGAACGTTGGCTAGCCCCTAACCTGGGTTACGACAACTAAATTGTTGCATACGGTGGGTTAGCCAATAGCGTAGCCCACCTATCTTTTACTTTTTTGAAACCACCTTATGTCCACCGAAACGCCTTACCTGCTTGACCAACTTGAACTCGCCGACATGCTCGAAATCGAGGGCTTGTATGCTGCTGACTTCATCCTAAACGATGAACTTCTCGACCAAGCCGACGCGGCTGCCGAAGCGGATGAGTCCTTTGAAAGCGAAGAGACCGTCCTAAGTATCGAAGCGCTCGATGGACGCGAACGCAAGCGCTGGCAGTTCAGCTACAACAGCGTGATGGAAGCTCAATACAATGCCTCGGAAGACAGCTGGCTGGTAGCCGGGTGCCAACTCAAGTGCCTTTCGGCCATCCGTGCCGAGTCCGAGGAATAATCTTTTACCGCCCAGCATCATTGCCGGGCGGTAGCGCTTCAAACACGATCCAGCGGGCTTAATACCGCCAACCTACCCCGATTAAGCACATGGGTGTAAATCATGGTGGTTTTCACATCAGAGTGGCCAAGCAACTCTTGCACTGTCCGAATATCCTGACCGCTCTCCAACAGGTGCGTTGCAAAGCTGTGGCGTAGCGTATGGGGCGTAGCCAGCTTGACGACTCCTGCCACCTGAACAGCCCGTTTGAAGGCACGTTGTAGCTTCTGCTCATTGAAGTGATGCCGCCTGACGGCACCGCTGCGAGGGTCAACGGATAAACTCGAAGCAGGAAACACATATTGCCATCCCCACTCCCAAGGAGCCTTTGGATACTTGCGTGCCAAGGCATCAGGCAAATAAACGTCACCACGCCCCTGCGCCATTTCATGCTGATGCAAATGCCTGACATGAGCGAGCTGGACTTTAAGCGGCTCAACCAAGCGCATAGGCAATACAGTTACTCGATCCTTCTTACCCTTTCCGTCGCGGATCACGATTTCCCGTCTGCCAAAGTCAATATCCTTGACGCGCAGCCGGACAGCCTCCATCAGACGCATGCCCGTTCCATATAACAGGCTTGCTATAAGCCAAGGCTCTTCCTCAAGATTTGCCAGAATCGCTTGTACTTCCTTTATCGACAATACCACAGGTAACCGGCTCGGCTTTTTAGCACGCACTACCTCACCTAGCCAGGGCAGATCCTGCCGCAGCACTTCTTTATAAAGGAATAAAAGCGCAGCCAGCGCCTGATTCTGGGTTGATGCCGCTACATCTTTATTAACCGCCAGATGCGATAAAAACGACTCAACCTCCGGCGCTCCCATTTCGACCGGATGTCGATAATCATGAAACCGAATGAATCGCTTGACCCACTCGCAATAGACACGCTCCGTTCGGATCGAGTAGTGTTTAAGCCTTATCTGCTCCCGCACCTGATCCAGCAGCCGTGGCCTTCCGTCCATGGTGTATAACTCCCTTATACAGTCAGTGCCCCTCTGAAACGCCCAGCCTAGATAGGGAAAATGAAGATGACAAGGAAGGTTATGCGTCAAACTCGTCCAGCGTGTTATCCGTCACATGACGTCTAATAATAGTTAGGTAGCTCATGCCGAAACTTGCATGCCCATGCAGCTATGTTCATAACCTCTCGCAAATCCCAGATGCCGGCTGGATAACGATTCGAGACGAAGAGTTTGACTCAATCAGCACCTCTGGCCTTGGTAGTGCAGAAAAGCTCGATGCTTTGTATTCAGCATCGGGGAGCATCTATGTCTGCCCCGACTGCTAGCGACTAATGTGGGCCAATGAGGGCAGCGCGGAGTATGTTACCTACTCCAGAGAGCAACCTAACTAGTGGTTCAAGTCGTTCGCTTCGCTCACTCGGGACGGGCTAAAGCCCGCCCCTTAACCAAACGTTAGGGTCAACCAAGAAACTATTCAAATGCACATGATACTGGCTTGGCTTGCAATTGTTTTTCTGGTCTATTGTTTTACTGTCCAAACTCTTACTTTGTTTTTAACACGTAGAGCGATAGCGACTCTTAAATCCAATACTGCAATTACATTTCGCCATGAAATACCATCAGAGAAATTTGGCTCGTATGGTAAGCATCTACGCTGGCTCACAGCCAATGCACAGGAAATCCCAGCTGAGCTGCATAGGTCAGTACAGGTGATAAAGCGCATCGAGCAGTCCGCATGGTTGTCTATGGCTATTACTTCTGCCTTCTACATCTGGTACAACTTAACAAAGTAACGAGCCATATTAAGTGCAGCGCTATGCCCCTAACTGGTGGTTCAAGCCGCTCACTTTGTTCGCTGGGACGGGCTGAAGCCCGCCCCTTAACCAAACGTTAGGCGTCATTTCTTTTTTGGCTCGTACATACATGGAAGTTTGTATTGCCGCCGCTCATAACGCTTTCACTACTCAACCGTCGCATTGCCAATTTGCGCGTCGTCTGTGCTTGCCTTGGCTCCGAGTCCGGCGACCAGAAGCATGCAGCGTTGTGAATCAGTCATCACCTACTGGCTTGAAGCCTCGAAGCCATTCGGCCACTGTGCGGTATCAGCCAGCGAGGCTCGGTTTGCTCCGCTGCCTAACAAGCGGTTCAAGCCGCTCCACTCCGTTCGCTGGGACGGGCTAACGCCCGCCCCTTAACCAAACGTTAGATTTTTATGCCAATCAAAAAGAAACTCGATGCATATCAAGGCAAATTATCTGCCTCAGAAATTGCAGCTGGCATGAACGCGGCCAACGCCAACGCCCTGCGTCTAGCAAACGATGCTGAGAAATTGCTGAAGACCGGAAGCTTTCCAACTGCAGCATCCCTCGCAGCTCTGTCTATCGAGGAGTCCGGAAAGGTTTCAATCCTACGCCAGCTTTCTACGGCTACTACCGCAGAAGAAATCAAAGCAAGCTGGAAAAATTATCGCTCTCATACTCGCAAGAACGTTCAGTGGTTGCTTCCTGAGCTCGCAATAAAAGGGGCAAGGAAGCTAGAAGATCTGCGCCCTCTCTTCGATGAAGATGCAGAGCATCCATTTATCCTTGATCAGCTAAAACAGCTTGGCTTTTATACGGATTGTTTGGGTAATAAAAATTGGTCGATGCCTAGCAACATCATCGACGAAAAACTCTCTCAATCACTCGTCCAAATAGCAAAGCTTCTCGCGGGAAAGAGCGAAGTTACTACAAAAGAAATTGAGTTATGGATTGAGCATGTCGGCCAGGCTTCAAAGAGCGATTTTTCCGCCATGAAAGAGGCTTTGATTAAATGGTACGCAGCAATGCAGGATGCTGGGCTTAAAGAGCGCGGAGCCAATTCAATGGAAAATTTCATCAAAAACGGCGTAGCATTCCCAAAAATCTAACTAGTGGTTCAAGTCGCTCACTTCGCTCGCTAGGACGGGCTAAAGCCCGCCCCTTAACCAAACGTTAGGCACTACACGGCATGAAAGTATTCCGCGGCAGCACGTTCAAAGCCGATCGCCCCTGGGGCGCCGTCGATATCGCCAACATGGGCGGTGTTACTACCCGCCTCCATTGGACAGACCAGCCGTATAAATGGCACATCAATGACGGTGAGGAAGTTTTCGCCGTCTTGGCCGGGCGCGTAGAGATGCACTTCCGAGACGAGACAGGAGCAGAGCAAAGTGCGCTCCTTGAGAGCGGTGACGTGTTCTATGCTGCCGTCGGCACAGAGCACGTGGCACACCCTATCGGTGAGGCGAGGGTTCTTGTCATTGAGCGCGAAGGCAGTGTCTAACTATTCGTCATGAATTGCGGCAACAGCCCCCTAACTAGCGGTTCAAATCGTTCGCTTCGCTCACTGGGACGGGCTAAAGCCCGCCCCTTAACCATACGTTAGAAGCCATAGCAATGAATGAAGTCATCATTAAGTCAGCAGATACAGCCGCACAATTGGTGTTATCAAACATCGAAGACGACTATTTTACTGCAGCATACAAAAGCCATGACGTCTTCTTTTTCAAGCGTGTCTGGGGCTACACCGACTGTAACTTGCTAGTAGATTTATTTGCGTACATGGCCAAAGAATGGAAAGGTTGGGACGGCGAGATAAACTGGGCATCAATTGAACAAGAGCTTTCAATTACATGCACATCAGATAAAAAAGGCCACATAGCAGTTAAGCTTATGTTCTCCCAATATGAAGGAGCAGAACCTTGGGAGGCTCAAGTAGTTTTGAATTTAGAAAGTGGAGTAATGGAGAAAGCCTCAAAAGATATTAAGGCATTTTTCCACAGGTGAATGGCTTCTAACTAGTGGTTCAAATCGCTCGCTTCGCTCACTGGGACGGGCTAAAGCCCGCCCCTTAACCAAACGTTAGAGGCTACATCCATGTCAGGCGTTTATCGCATCAGGTTGATGTTTGAATGGGGCGGCGGAACTTTATGGTGCGGTAACGAGGCAGCTTCAAAGAAATTCGATGTCGGCCCCGTAGAAGAACTGCTACCTATTAGTGAGCTATCACGCGAGAAACTAAATAACCTTTCACAGTTGCATGATACCGCCTTGAATTGGGAGTATCCGCCTGACCCCGGCCCCTGGAGTGCGGATGAATATGCAAGTTTTGACCAAATGGCATTAGCTTTATCAGTGGAACTACAAGCAGAGCTTGGCTCTGATTTCGAGGTAGTGTACGAACCTCTCGGTTGCCTCTAACAAGTGGTTCAAACCGTTCGCTGTGCTCACTGGGACGGGCTAAAGCCCGCCCCTTAACCATACGTTAGGGCACAAACGTGTCGAACCGATCTTTAGTCGCTTCTATCGAGAACGGCATTTCAGCATATGAGCAGGGAAACCTAGAGCTCCTGGCGCTGGAATGCTTGGTTGTTAATGCTGGGTCCGCTCTTGAGGCAATGCCTTACCATCTAATCCAGCAGTTCGAGGAAATCCGCGGTGACCTTCAAATCGACCGTTTTCGCAGTGAGGATGGTTTCGTATCCGGTACCTCTGAGCTAATAACGAGATTGAGGGCATGGCTCGATCATGTGCCGAAGTAGAGCCCTAACAAATGGTATATGGACTCTCCCCACAAGCAGTGAGGATAGCTTTTTCGATCCTGTCGTCAGCGCGGTTGCATTCGTATATCCGGCCTGTTCTGGGCA
>NZ_VLKY01000029.1 GCF_007830155.1 Pseudomonas duriflava | reverse complement strand
ACTGCCGATAACGCCTGGGCAGCTGTTTTGAAAATCGTTTGGCCGCCTCAGCTACTGCTCGATCCGTTCCGTGAATTTCAGCTATCAGTGCCAGGGACAAAACCGCATCAATAAAGCGCACCGTGACATCCTTTCTTTCATATCTTTCATAGTAACGTGGTCGTTACCTATTAAAGCCAACAGGTTTGCTCCTGGCAAAGCTGCTTGCCGCATTGCCAGCAAATGGGTTTATGCATTCAACAATCAAAATAGGCATGTTCAATCCGCATACCCCCTACCCGCGCGGGTATCAGCAACAAGCATTGGCTACCGCCCACCTGCGAGAACGTTTCTGGCTATGAGCTGCTAGGCATAAGCGACCCGAGCTATCCCGGCCGTGTGATAGCCGCCCTTTTCTGGCCCTGATCTATACCGCTCAGGCCACGTACCTTGAACCGCCCGATTTGCTCACCGTCCTCCTGCATCATCGACACGATGCTGTGGCTACCGACGGCGCTTCGACTTTTCGTAAACAGTTCCTTGACCCGACTGCGCAACCAAAGCCGCTCAACGTCCGGAGTTCGGCGCCTGAGGCGTAACACGAGCGAGTAATGTCAAAGACTGTGCAAAGCCAATCGACTGGCCTTGGGCGCTCAGCTGATCAATCAGCGCGTGCGCTCGTGCTCTTCCGACATCAAGAGTTCGGTAGCCTTTTTTAAAATGGATTTCTCCCGTTCCGGCCTGTTGATCCTGGCTTCCAGTTCCTGAATCTTCAGCTGCACAGGCGTCAGTGCCTTGCTCTGCGGAGTAACGCCGTTGCGCTCCTGCTGGTGTTGACTAACCCAGCGACACAACGCGGACTCGACCACCCCAAGCGAGCGACTGGCTTCGATATGGCTATAGCCTTGATCGAGCACAAGGCCTACGGCCTCGCGTTTGAATTCAGCGGAATAGGAACGACGTTGTTGGGTCATCAGACACCTCTCTATGGCGAGCATTCTCGCCTAACTGGGTGTCCGGAAGTATTAGACCACTACACCTGCCCATGTGCTAGGTCGCTGTTATCCGCTACTGATCCTCTAGCAAGACCTTTCAGACGGAGCCCATCATGCTCTGCTCTGCTCTGTTTTACTAAAAAGAAAAATCGGTTAACCGCTTATTTAAATAAAGGTTTAAGAGCTGTTTAAAAGCAGTTTAAGTCTCAAGCATCTATAAAAATTTCTTTAATATTCAATGAGATAGCAAATAGCGTTGCGCTGATATCCCAAACAAGTGCGCCGTTATCCCAGGCAGCCGCGACGATATCCCAAAAAACTGCGTTGTTATCCCAAATGGATGCGCCGTTATCCCAATAGGATACGCGACGTTATCCCAACCCCTGTGGATAAGAGGGTCAGCTACTTTCCTGAGAGAGCTCCTTGACTTTCTGCGGGCGGAACCACTTGACCATGAGCTGCTTTTTTCGCCCATTGGGGCGCTCATAAATTTCCCAGTCGCGAATGACGCCGTGGCTCTCCAGTTCAGCCAGGGCGACCCTGAGCCCTCTTTCCTTGTGTTCGGCAAAATCCCGCACACGTCCTGTGCTGCCGCTCCAGTGCATCAGGTTTTCGATGGATACGAAATGGTGTTCGCCGGCTCTGTGGCCGCACGCGTAATTTTGCAGCCATTTGGACAGGGCATATTTGAGTTTCTTGCGGACCTCAAAATCGATATAGGCAATCTGGCTTTGCTGGAAAAACTTGACGATATGCGGATCCAGGGCAAGCCAGTATTCGTCCTGTTTCTTGTTCCAGGCCATATCCTTGATCAGGCGTACCATTAGCCCCTGGCCCTGGTCGCTTTCGATAAACAGGGTAGCCTCTGCCAGACGACGCAGGCTGTTCTCAAGCCAGGCATAGGTATTCTGGCCACTGGCGGTTCGGCCTATGCCTTCAAGAAACTTTGACCGGATAAAATGGATAACCTGCCCGGCGTCCTGGTTTTGCGCAAGCTGTAGGGCATGGAGAAACACATCGTTGTCGGCCATGTCCAGCTGCTGTCCGGTGTACAGGATCGTGAAGTCTGTACGGCTGGCCAGCTGCTGACGGTGATGTAACTTGCGCTTGCCGCGCGCGATACTGGCGAAAAGCGTGGTACGGGTCCAGTGGTGAGGCATTGCCGAGGCGTATTCAGGAAAAAGCGGCAGCTGCAGGTTGAGCGCCCCCTGGCTTGCCACCTCCGCTTGAATGTCCTTGACCTCTTCGCTGGCCTTCTCAACGACCTCCTGCCGCGCCTTGGCTTCGGCTTCACGTTTTTGCAGGAGGGCCTTTAATCGGCTGCTAGCGGGACGAGGTGCGGTGTCCTTGTTCACGCCGATGCCTCCAGCGGTTCTTCTTGTGCCTCTACCAGGATTTCACCGTTTTCCGGTAGCGTAACCCCTTCCAGATAGAAGGCCGCATCAAAAGCGTCCAGAGAGGCTCCGCGAGGGGTCGATTTGCCCTGCTCAAACAAGGCGATTGCCTTGGCCGACACATTGGTACGTTCGGAAAGCTCTTCCCGGCTCCAGCCAAGAAGTACCCGTGCGGCAGCATACTGGCGGCCTCTAGGAATCTGGACTGAAGGCTGCAGCCCTATTCCTCCATCATCCCGGAGCAGTACCCCGGCGTTCTTGAAAGCCTCCTCTACTGCTGTGAGCGTTGAGTCTCTGGCACTGGTCTTTCCTGTCTCGAAGAAAGATAACGCCTTGGCAGAAAGCCCTGCCCTTTCTGCAAGCATCGTCTGGTGCCAGCCCAGCATGGTTCTGGCTGCAGCGCATTGACGACTTCTTGGAATGACCGCCGAATTACTCATGACACCTGTCTACTCGCTTGCACCATTGTCCTCTGACAAAGGCGACTAACCCAATGAAACGCCTGGCTGTGCAGGCGGCTCGCTACCCTGGCAGTATAAGGTATTCTATGCGGCACTTGTGCTCTTTGTATTACTGTTTGAGCGCTGATTTGCCAGAGACAGCCCAGCATTGGGGGAACTGGGTATGTATGGGCTCATCTTGTGCACCAAACGCCACTAGCCCCTGGTCTCAGGTGCGTCTTGAAAGTAGTAATAGGAGCAACTAGGGCTTTTGCATTACCTAATAGCCGCTGATATCCCAAAATCCCCTTTATCATGTTGGCTCTGCTTAAAAGGTAATATAGTAGCTATAATGGGTCTATAGATTACCAAATTACAGTGATTAGAGCGCCGATATGCCAATTCTTGTGTTCATGGTCCTTCTTTGAACGCCTGTAAAGGTTACATGAGGGGTATAGTTACCTGATTATTACCCGTTATGTTGGAAGCTACTGGGATAAATGTCTGGCTGAGCATGGCGTGTGGCTTGGTATGACAAACAAGCTGGTTTTTTGAAGGCGTTTTATTCCAGTCTGTACTGCATGTGTGGGTATTAACCAGAGGGCTGCAAAGCTTTTCAGCTGGCCTGTAGAGGGCTAAAGGTAATGCATTGCCTATTATGACTTTCTACTTTACTTACTAGCCAGCAATTGGCGCAGATGTCCCAATTGCTGTTACATTCCCTATGCAGCCAGAATAGAATTGAAGCAAAAGTAATCTAGATAGCCATAATGCCTGATAACCCCCGTTTTCCAGTGATCGTGCGCGCTGAAATCCCAAGCACCTTAATCTTGCGACTTCAGTGGCCAGTATTGGGTCTCAAAGCCTTATGCTTGCGCTTTGCAAAGCAGCCTAATGAGCCGTCTACTTGGTTGGCCTTATCTTTCAGGCAGCGCTACGCCTTATGACCTATGCTGACGTACGATCTTTGAGTAGCTCTTGAGCCGCCGTGTGGTTTTGCCAAAGACACACCAGAGCTTCTGGTCATTACCAACCCTTGATCTTTCAGGTTTTCACCGTGAAAAATCACAAAGTGTGATGACTAACTTTGCAGCCTATACACTGCTCCGGATCGAGTCTCAGCTAACAGTACCTGGGAAGTTACCGTAGAGTAGATCGTGACTAGGCGAGGCTTTCCAAGAGCTACAGCCAGGGTTCTTACGAGCTTTCGGCTACTATTAAATCCCTTGGCCTAAAGGAGTACACGAGAAGCCTTGCGGCAAGGTGAAGTTTTCACGGTGAAAACCGTGTAGTAAGACGCAGACTGTAGTACTGGCAGAGCTCTCAGGCCAAAGAGGCCATGTCGAGGCGGCTGGACGAGGGGCTAGCCCTGCTCGGTATTTAACCGGAGAGAAAGCCAAGTTACCCTAAAGGCAAGCCAGTCTCCTGGTGTTGCAAAACAGCTGCAGTGCTTGCGCAGCAGGATGCCTACCCCAGCCAAATCTTTATAAGTCTGCTCCCAAGCTGGTTGATGGAGGAGGCCGCGGTTGTGCTAGCTTGTCTACCTGGACCTAGATAAACAACGCCTTTAGTTTCTCAGCCAGGTTCAGACTAAAGACTCGGAGCCCTCTTCGACATCCTGTCTTCGCGATGCCCTTTACCCTTAGCCGAGGCATTCCTTGAGAGATGCAGCCCTTTCGTTCCAGCGTCTTCAGGGCTACTTTTCACGGTGAAAAGATTCAGGAGCTGTCTTGGTCTCTGCCGTGTCCTGTCAACAAAGAATGCTTCGCTTATCCTTTTAGACGCTCATGAGCGTTTCATGAAAAGCATGGGCTGTTCTAGGGGTTAATGGAAGGTGTATCGCTTTTCACCGTGAAAATATCTACGAGCGAAGGCTTAAGAAGGGCTCATCCCAAGTTTGGAGCCAATCGCATTGTTGCGTGAGCACCTGAAACTAGCCATAAGCAGTGCAGCTCTTAAGACATCTAGCTAGTGTAGGGATTATGTGCTGAATAACATTGGCGGACTTTTCCAGGAGGAGAGTTAAGCTCGGAGGCCTGCCTGATCCATGGATATAAAAAGAGGTTTTCACGGTGAAAACCTGGTGTAGCCCAGCTGGATAAAAAAGCATGCTGAGTTTTCACCGTGAAAAATCAGCATAAGAAAAGGGAGGAGGTTAACCTTCAGGGCGCCTGGACAGAAAAGAAAAAAAGGCGCACTCGGCACCTGGGTCAAGAAAAAACCGGTAGAAGAGCAGCGCAACAGGGCAAAGAGAAAAAGTAAAAAGAGAAGAGAAAAGCCTTCACGGTGAAATTTTTCACCGTGAAAGGTTAGAGATATCAATCAGTTACTTGCTTTCAACAAAATCGCGAAAGAGCTGAAGCAACTCATCAGGAGAAATATCCTTGGCGCAGGTCAGGATAATCTTCTGTCCGTCGATCTGAGCGTTAAGCGAGGCCTTGCCCTTATAGGACAAGGACATGGAGGCCTTGGGCACCTTGGGATGCAGGGTTCTTGTAACCTCTGCCTTAAGCCACTGCAGCGCAGCTTCCTGTGAAGTGCCTTTAGAGATCTTGCGGACGGCTTCGATTACAAGGGCTTGATGGCCCTGGTCGGTAAAGCGGACAAAATCACTGACAAGTTTGTTGCCGACCAGCAAGGGGTCAAGATCAAGCATGGCGATGACTTCAGCCGGAAGCTTGAAATAGGCCAGGCAGCGACTGATCGTCGACATACTTTTACCCACGCGCTGAGACAGCTGGGTCTGGTGTTTTACGACCCCTGACTCCAGTAACTGCTTGTAGCCCCGGCCCCGTTCATAGTCAGACAGATCCTCGCGGGCATCATTGTCGGTACATGACAGGATGGCGGCCTCTTCATCGGAGTACTCACGTATGAGCGAGAATATATAGGTCTTGCCCAGCAGCTTGTGCGCTCGCAGCCGGCGCTCGCCCCCGATCAGCTCATAACGGCCCCCTTCTATGGGCCGTACAATGATCGGATTGGTAAGTCCCTGGGCGCGCTCGATGGTCGACGCAAGAAGACTGATAGCCTCTTCATCGAAGCGAAGGCGAGGCTGATAGCGGCCCGGATCGATAAGCTCGATGGGCAGAAGTGCCAGGGTGGCTCCCTGGGTATCGAGTGTAGCGGGGGGCTCGAAGGGGATGTGGGTGATCTTTCGCTCAAGGCCAGCATCGGGGCTTGGTGCTGGAACAGAAGCCTCGGCAGGAATATCGCTCTTGGCACTTAGCAGTCCCAACTCCTTGAGAATATCCTCCTGGGAGCGAGAAAGATCCGCTTCAACAAGCGGTACGACTCGCGTGGGACTCATGGGTGGGCCATCCTGGCCTAGTCGACGTGTCGATTTCATTTAGCCTGCTCCAGCACTTTTCTGATACGGCCTGTGATCTCACTAAAGACCAGGCGCATGGCGCCCAGGGAATTGTCGGTAGCAGGACGCCACAATGAAAGCGGAACGCCATCCTCAAGACTTTTCGAATAGTCTTCCGAAAGATAGAGCGGCTGCTCGGTTACCTTGCTTGGGAACAGCTGAGCAAGACGGGCAAGGTTTGCTTGGATACGAGGTCTGTTGCGGATGTACATGGTGGGGATGGCAATGATTTCTGGCGCTCGCTTGAAGTCCTTTTTGAACTCGGCCAGCTTGAATGCAAGACGAGACAGTGCGCGGAACGAAAACTTGTCCATACGCACGGGACAGATCAGAACATCGGCCGCAACCATGGAGTTACGCGAGAGCATGGTGCCTGAAGGCGCATTATCCATAATGATCACGTCGTATTTGGAGAGATCACAATGGGGATACTCACCGTTACGAGCGGATGAGATAAAGAGGGAATAGCGAAAGTCCGATCCCTGCGCGTTACGCAGTACTACGTCCAGGTCGTCCAGCGAGTCCTCTGCTGGAATCAGGTGAGGACCATGTTCACCAAACGGTTTTTTGATGACTTCATCTAGGGTCATAGGCTGGTAGGCATTGCCCAGACGCATGAGGTTACCCAGGTGACCATTAACAGCCCGTTCAGCTGGCACCCCGATTTCTTCCAATTCTTCGGCAGTCAGGTCTGGATCATAGCCAAACATTGAACTGGCGTCCCCTTGGGGATCATTATCAATGACCAGGGTACGCAGCCCCATCAGGCTAAAAAGAATCGCAAGGTTACAGGTTGTGGTGGTTTTGGCGGTTCCGCCTTTTTGTACATAATCACAAATGGTGACCGGCCGGACAAAACCTTTGGTTTGTCCGTTCTGCCGACGGATAGCAGCAATCTGGAACAGGTCACTCAAGGTATAGCTTCGTACTTCTACGGAGCCACGCGCTATACGTCCGATCTGCAGATTGTTCTCTTTCTCGATGTTTTTTAAGGTCTGAGGACTGATGCCAAGGCAATCGGCTGCAAATTGTGGAGGGAACTGCAACGTCGAAAAGTCAGTATAGGGGTAGGCTTCCACATTATCGACCTGAGAAAGTGCCAAAGCGTCCATGAGAGTCCTTGAGGTAATGAGAGCTTTATAGCTTTAGGCATTTTTGCCTAGCTCAACCCGGTCATGCAAGTAAAAAGCTTGCAATACCCTATAATAAAAGTATCGAATCTATTCATGCCTATAGGGTAAAGCTGGTGCAAAAGGCTTTGCTGTCTATAGGGTTATCGAGATAAAAGCGGGTTAGATCAATTGCTTAGCGAAGCGCTGGCTCAAAACAAGCTAATGCCAGTGTGGTTGTTGCCTGTTTCCAGGTGCGTGCTTTACGGTAAGATCCTGAGCCAGGATCTATCCAGCTGATCTTTAGCCAAGGCCCTGCGCCATTTACTAACCCACCTCCAGCAGGAGGCCTAATTCGGATACGGGCTGACCGTAATCAGCGGATCGAAGTGAATCGGTGCTCATGGTGAAGCCTCTCCAGTTACCGGAACGAGTAAGGCGGATGTCGTCATGAGCGGATACGAGGGATCACCACTTCAGACGCTGCCGCGTTAGCGTGTCGCGTGCTACCGGAGTGTTCCCTACTTACGAAGAGGCGACTATCGCGAATGTTCGCGATAACCCTCATCAAACGTTGCGTGAGACCAACAGGCTCATCGGAGCGCAGTTGATCAATCAACGCGAGCGCTCGTGCTCCTCGGCCATCAAGAGCGCGGTAGCCTTTTTAAAATGGATTTCTCCATTCAAGGCGAGCGATTCGAGCTTCCAGTTCCTGAATTTGCTGCTGCTCAGGCGTCAGTGCCTTGCTCTATGGAATTACGCCGTTGCGCTCCTGCTGGAGTTGACTAACCCAGCGACGCAATGCGGACTCGACCACCCCCAAGCGAGCACTGGCTTCGATATGGCTATAGCCTTGATCGAGCACGAGGCCTGCGGCCTCGCGTTTGAACCCAGGCGTAAAGGAACGACGTTGCTTGATCATCAGACACCTCTCATGGAGAGGATACTCGCCTAAATGGGTTTCCGGAATCATTAGACCACTACAACATGCTTTTCATAAGCTGGTTGTAGGACTGCTTAAAGATTTATCTCAAGCGGCCGATAAGTCTTTTAAGCAAAAAAAGCCCTGCTCGAGGGCAGGGCTGATAAATCATCATGGGCTTTAACACTGTGAACAGTGTCACATATTTATACGGGTAGCGTTAGTCCATCTGTAGGGAAAGACACGCCTTTTGTCTGTGAACGTTTAGGCAGGCTTCTGAGGTAGGTTGATCTAGAGCCGCTTCATCAAATCACCTCATTCCAATGTCGCTTCATAGCCGCTATACCAATGCTGGACTGCCCCCGGCACGTTTAAGCATAGGAGGGTATCGATGAGCACACAGTGTTTTATTTAGCGAACCCTAGTATAGATCTCGATTTCAACATAATGCATGAAGAGCGCTCATTAGAAGCGCCGCCTCCTATAGCCCCAGGCCAGACACCGCTGATAGGTTGGAAGAAGCCAAAGCGCTTTTTAAAAACATTCTGCCGGTCGATCCGAATGATGTCGGAAATACCATGCTTGTCGAATCGTTCAAGCAGCGCCTCGGCCCCACGGGCCAGCCTTAGGTTCATAGAGCGGGCCATGTCCACGAGTCGCGACATGGCCCGCTACCTCTATATAAACCAAACGTATTTACGCACGGCCTATCGCGGGAACTCAGTCGCGTAATGCTCGCGCAGCGCCTGGATAAACTGCCTCGCTAGTGGCGTCTGGCCTGATACCGCAGGGGCGACGACGTAAACCGGAAATAACAGCTCAGGTTCGAAGCGGTGGATGGTGATGCCCTTGTGTAAAAAGTCTTGTGCAACGTTCGGACTCACCAGTGCTGCCCCCATTCCAGAGGCAACCATCTCGCAATTAATGGCGCTGTATTGGCCTTCCACCACCAGCTTCCGTTCGACGCCGGCGTGTTCGAAGACCTTGTCCATCTGCTCGCGTGTACCATCGCCATGACAAAGCGACACGAAATCCTCACCGTGGAGATCCTGTGCCGTTATAAGTTCCTGCGCGGCTAGGCGATGTCCAGGCGGCAATACGCAAACGGCTTGCAGCTGAGTGATGAGAAATGTCTCTAAGGGACTGGCATCGCTTGGCTGGACCACTACTCCGAGGTCGCAGAACTGTGATTGTACCCATTGCACGACCGTGGGTGAGGCATTCATATGCAGCGATACGGTCAACTCGGGGTGTGTTTCAACGAAGTGTTTAATGACGTGGGGTATTAGCGTAAGCCCAGTCGAAGGGACTGCAGCGATACGTAAACGGCCTGTACCAAGATTGCGAATGTTCTTTGCGGATTGACGCAGGCTGTCCAGCCCGACGTAAGCGCGCTCTATCTCTTGAAAGAAAGCGCTGCCTTCCTTTGTTGGTATAAGCCGCACACCCGCGCGATCAAACAGCTTGAGTCCTGTACTCAACTCAAGTTGCGCGATCAAGCGGCTGACGTTGGGTTGCGACGTGTACAGCGCTTCGGCTGCCGCAGTCATGGAGCCCAGGCGCATAACGCTACGGAATGCTTCGATCTGCCTTAGATTCATGGCGAGCCTTCATATCAAATATGAATACCTAACCCATACATCCGTATTTGACCTTATGGGTTTGTAGCGACAATACTCGATGCCAGGCTAAATGGCCTTATAAAAAGAAAGCGTTTCCGAAAGGTGTAATAGCGAAGTCTTCGGAAGCAGATGCATCGACCTTCTTGTCGTGACCCATGAAGTTCTAGATCTGCCGCTACGCAAATAAGGGAGTATTACCCGTGACTAGCCCGCATTCTATTCTCACCTCATCGATTTCCTTACGCTATGGTCTATCCGCGCTGCTGTTGGCCACAGCCAGTTTCTCATTTTCCGCTCAAGGCGAAACCACACTCTACGTCGCAGGTGTTGGCGGTTCCACCGAGCAGATGTACAAGACTCGCGTCATTCCCGAATTCGAAAAGGCTCACGGGGTGAAGGTGGTCTACGTCTCCGGCAACTCAACGGAAACGTTGGCCAAACTGCAAGCGCAGAAGGGGCGTCAGCAGATCAACGTTGCCATGATGGACGATGGCCCGATGTACCAGGCCCTGCAATTGGGCTTTTGCGAAAAGCTGACCGATGCACCCGTCTACAAGAATTTGTATCCGTTGGCCCGGTTGAGTCCTGAGGCGACTGCACTTGGCATGGTCGCAACAGGTATTGGTTACAACGAGGAAGCCTTTAAGAAGCGCGGCTGGGCAGCGCCGACCTCTTGGAACGATCTCAAGAACCCCCAGTACCAGCAGCTGCTGGGTATGCCACCAATCTCCAATACCTACGGCTTGCATTCCTTGATCGAAATGGCACGCCTGAATGGCGGCAGCGAGAAGAACATTGATCCAGGCTTTAAGGTGTTCGAAGAGGACATCGCGCCAAATGTCCTGGCCTGGGTCAGTGCCCCTGGTGAGATGGACGGTATGATGCAAAACGGTGATGTGATCATGGCGGTGTACGGCAGCGGCCGGGCGGTTGCGCTTCAGAACACCGGCTTCCCACTCAAGTTCATCTACCCCAAAGAAGGGGCGGTAGCGCTGCAGATCGCGGGCTGTTCCGTGACGGCGAACGCGCAATCAGAGCTTTCGCAGAAGTTTATCCAGTACGTGCTGTCCCCTGAAGTGCAGAGGATCCAGTCGGAGAGTAATGGCTTCGCGCCGGTGAACCGGACCGTCGAGCTTCCGCCTGAACTTGCCGCCCGCATGCCTTATGGACAAGAGAAGGTCGATAGCCTGATCAAGGTTGATTGGGACACGATCAACCAGAAGCGTTCCGAGTGGACGACACGCTGGAATCGCACGATCGAGCGCTGAGTCGATGTGCCTGACGGTCATGGATGGAGCCATGACGGCGGGCGTTCGAACCCTTTCCGAATAGCGACGTTGATCAATCGCGAACGCGTCTGTCGCCCTGGAGGCATGCATGACTTTTCTGACCCTCGATGGCATCGTCAAGACTTATGGCGACTTTACCGCCATTGCCGGCCTGGACCTTTCAGTGGAAAAGGGCGAGTTCCTTTCACTACTTGGGCCCTCCGGCTGCGGCAAAACCACTACCTTGCAAAGCATCGCAGGCTTCGTTCAGCCCACGGCCGGACGTATCGTTCTGGACGGCCGGGACATCACCCATGTCCGCCCGGAAAAGCGCGGGCTCGGAATCGTGTTCCAGAGCTATGCGTTGTTTCCGCATATGACGGTTGCGGAGAACGTCAGTTTTGGGCTGGAGATGCGAGGTGTTCCTCGCAGCGAGCGGGTAGGGCGCGTACAGTCCGCGCTTGACATGGTTCGCCTGCACGGTCTCGGCGCGCGTTACCCCAAGGCCCTGTCTGGTGGCCAACGGCAACGCGTTGCGATTGCCCGTGCGCTGGCGATCCGTCCGGATCTGTTGTTACTGGACGAGCCAATGTCCAACCTCGACGCCAAACTGCGCGAAGACATGCACATTGAGTTGCGCGCCATCCAGCGTGACCTTGGCATCACCACCATCCTCGTGACACACGACCAGGTGGAGGCGATGACCATGAGCGATCGCATCGCCGTGATGCACGGCGGACGCATTGTGCAGATCGGTTCTCCATTCGAGACCTACGAACGGCCACAGTCGCCGTTTGCCTCGAGCTTTCTGGGCAAGACCAATGCCTTCGCTGGAGCGATTCATACCCGCAAGCCTCGCTGCTATGAGGTGAAGGTGGACAACCTGATGTTTCACGTTCCGCACGAGGGGCATCAATTCGACGGGAATGTAAATGTCTACCTTCGGCCCGAGAAAATCCGTCTGGCCGAGCCCACCGAAGCACGTTTGCGCGGCACCGTGCGTATGCGGGTGTTCCTTGGCAACCTTTGGCTGATTGGAATCGAAAGCCCGCTGGGCCCGGTAAACGTTACGCAACCGAACTTTGGTGCTCCGCCGCCGATGGAAGGTGAAGAAGTAGGCCTGACCTGGCTCGATGACGACCTGCGGCTGTTAGAGCAGGAGGTCGCCCATGGCCACGTATGACGCTGAGCGCATCGGCAGCTCGCCCTGGCTGCTAACCGGGCCCGCGATGCTTGTCTTCGTCACGCTATTGGCTGCGCCCCTGGTGTTGACCGGGATGCTATCACTAAACCTGTTCAGCGATACCAAGGGTGTGATTCCTGTTTATACGTTTGCCAACTACCTGGAAGTCTTTAGCGATGACTACTTCCACGAGATTTTCCTGCGTACTGGCGGAATGGCATTGGCGGTGACGCTCTTCTGCGTGCTGCTTGGCGTACCGGAAACTCTCATCATTGCGCGCATGCATAGCCCGTGGCGCTCCCTGTTCCTGCTGGTCGTGCTGGGGCCGCTACTGATCTCGGTTGTGGTGCGAACCCTTGGCTGGGCGATCCTGCTGGGCAACAACGGCTTGATCAATCAAGTGCTACAGGCGCTCGGCATCACAGAGTTTCCTATTCGGATGATGTTCACCCAGTTTGGTGTCGTGCTCGTGCTGACCCACGTACTGGTGCCCTTCATGGTGATTGCGGTTTGGGCCAGCCTGCAAAAGCTCGACGTGCAGGTAGAGCAGGCGGGGTTGTCGTTGGGCGCGTCCCGCATGACCACATTCCGCCGGGTAGTGTTGCCGCAGATTATGCCGGGGATTCTTTCGGGCTCGATCATCGTCTTTGCCTTGGCTGCCTCGGCTTTCGCCACGCCTGCGATCATTGGAGGACGTCGTCTCAAAGTGGTGGCGACAGCGGCCTATGATGAATTCCTCGGTTCGCTGAACTGGCCGCTGGGTGCTGCAATTGCGGTGCTGTTGCTGATTGCCAATCTGGTGATCGTGGTGGGCTGCAGCCGGCTGGCTGAGCGCCGTTTCAAACACGTCTTCGAGTGATTGCCATGTATCGCAACGGATTTTTCTCGCTCGCATTTCATACGCTCTTCATTGCCTTCATCGTTGCGCCATTGGTAGTAGTGATGGCAGTTTCTTTCACGGGTGAGGGATACATCTCCTTGCCGACCGATGGCTTATCCCTGCGCTGGTTTCATGCGCTGTGGGAGAACCAGGAGATGGTCGATGCGTTCTGGCTATCGCTAAAGCTGGGGCTGGTCTCCGCCACTTTTGCCACGCTGCTGGCAGTTCCTGCGGCGCTGGCGATCAGCCGATACAACTTTCCAGGTCGCGGCGTGATAACAGGGTTCCTGCTATCACCATTAATGATTCCTTCCGTGGTATTGGGCATTGCCTTTCTACGCTTCTTTTCACTGGCGCAGATTGGCGGGTCTTTATGGGCGCTGAGCGTTACACATGTAATTGTCGTACTGCCCTATGCCTTGCGCCTGACCTTGGCTTCGACCATTGGCCTTGAGCGCGATGTCGAGCAGGCGGCGCTGTCGCTGGGAGCAGGGCGGTTCACAGTGTTCTGGCGAGTGATCCTGCCGCGCATTCGTACCGGTGTGATCGGGGGGTGGCTGTTAGCGTTCATCCAGAGTTTCGACGAGCTGACCATGACGGTATTCGTCGCCACGCCGGGAACTACGACGCTGCCGGTCGCGATGTACAACCAGATTTCCCAGACCATCGATCCTCTGATCACGGCGGTCTCGACTGTGCTGATTGTCGGCACGCTGGCGGTGATGGTGTTTCTCGACCGTCTGGTCGGTCTGGATCGCGTGCTGATTGGAGAGAAGCAATGACGAACACTATCCCCACCTCTGCGGATGTGATCGTCGTTGGCGGAGGTTTGGTTGGCATGGCGGTGGCCTATGGCTTGGCGAAGGCTGGCACAAGTACGCTGGTACTGGATCAGGGCGATGATGCGTTCAGGGCGTCACGCGGCAACTTTGGTCTGGTGTGGGTACAGGGCAAAGGGTTCGACCGTTTGGAATACTCGCGTTGGACTCGGTTATCAGCTCTGGCCTGGCCTGGCCTGGCCGAAGGATTGTTGAGGGAAACGGACGTCGACGTACGCCTCAAACAGCCCGGCGGGTTCCACATGTGCTTTTCCGATAACGAGTTGGCAGAGCGGCAGTCGCGCCTGGCAGGCATGCAGGCCAAGCTGGGTGATTACCCGTTCGAGATGCTCGACCAGGCTGACCTGAACGCGCGGTTGCCAGGTATAGGGCCCAAGGTCGTGGGTGCCAGCTACACTCCCATGGATGGCCATGTAAATCCCTTGAAACTACTGCGAGCACTGCATGCAGGCTCGCGTTACCACGGCGCGACTGTGCTGGGGCGAATGTCCGTGGAGCGTATTGAGTTTCTGCCCGGTGAATTTGCCGTGGTCACATCACAGCGTCGGTTTACCGCGCCACGCATTGTTCTCGCCGCTGGCCTGGGAAACCGGGCATTGGCCGAGCAAGTGGGGTTGCATGCGCCAGTCGCACCAAACCGAGGCCAGGTCCTGGTCAGCGAGCGCGTCCAGTCCTTTCTTGACTATCCGACGATCAATGTCCGGCAAACGGACGAGGGCACCGTACAGCTGGGCGACTCAATGGAAGAGGTCGGTTTCAATGACCTGACAACTACCGACGTGCTCGCAAAGATCGCGCAGCGTGGGGTTACTACGTTCCCGCTTCTCGCGGGTGTCCGTCTGGTTCGCGCCTGGGGCGCATTGCGGGTGATGAGCCCGGATGGCTACCCCATCTATCAACAGTCCGATTCGCATCCTGGGGCGTTCGTCGTCACCTGTCACAGCGGCGTGACGCTTGCTGCCGCGCACGCGACACGCATGGCTCCATGGATTCGGGGCGGTGAACGACCGGAAGAGCTGGCGGTGTTTGCTGGCGAACGTTTTCTCACGGGGGAGGTGTTTTCCCATGCCCACTGATTCCTTGTTCCGCCGTGTCGATGTCGATGGCAGCCGGCTCATCACCGTAACGTTCGATGATCAGCCGTTACAAGTACCGAGCGGGCTTACTGTTGCCGCCGCGCTGTTACTCGCGGGCGTACGGTATTTTCGTACGTCTCCTGTCAGCGGTGAGGCGCGTGCGCCGTACTGCATGATGGGTGTGTGCTTTGAGTGCTTGGTCGAAATCAATGGGGTGCCGAGTCGCCAGAGTTGTCTGATCGAGGTGGCCGATGGCATGCGTATTCGTTCGCAGCAAGGCGCACGGGATCTGCCGTTCACAGCGTCCGAACCAGTCGTGATGGAGGTGCAGCCATGAATCTTGAACCGATCGATGTTGTGGTTATTGGTGCAGGACCTGCCGGGATGGCAGGTGCGCGAACCTTGGCCGAGCTTGGTATTTCTGTCGTATTGCTGGACGAGCAGGTCGCCGCCGGTGGACAGATCTATCGCGGGATCGCCAGCGCCTCACCCGCTCGGCGCGAAATGCTAGGCACGGATTATGGGGATGGAGTCCCGTTGACGGACGCATTAAAAGGTTCAACGGTGCGCCACGAGACTGGCGCATCCGTGTGGCAGGTGACGCGAGAGCGACAGGTGCATTACCTGAAAGACGGTCGGGTACGCTCGTTCGCTGCCAAAACTGTACTCCTGGCGACCGGGGCGATGGAGCGACCCTTTCCCATTCCTGGCTGGACATTGCCCGGCGTGATGACGGCGGGTGCCGCACAGATTCTGCTCAAGACCGCAGGTATTGGACCCCAGGGGCCAGTTGTTCTGGCCGGGTGTGGCCCACTGCTTTACCTGCTCGGCTGGCAGTACCTGCGAGCCGGTATCGAGATCAGTGCTTTGGTAGACACCAGCCGCCGGGAGGACTACTGGCGTGCCCGCGGACATTTGCTGAAGGCGCTTCGCGCCTGGCCCTATTTGCGTAAAGGCATCTCGCTGCTGCGGGCGCTACGCAAAAACGAAGTACCGCACTATACCGGTGCTGAGGGTTTGCAGATCGAGGGTGAGGCGCAGGTACAAGCTCTTAGCTTTGTCGTTGATGGACAGCAGCACCGTTTGCCGGCCAGCACGGTCCTGCTTCATCAGGGCGTGGTTCCAAACATCCAATTTACACAGGCGCTTAGGGCACAGCACCGGTGGGATGATGCACAACTGTGCTTTGTCCCCGAGACCGACCATTGGGGCCGACTGGATGTGCCGTTCATATCGGCGGCGGGTGATGGGACGGGAATTGGTGGCGCACAGGTCGCTGCGCTTCAAGGGCAGCTAGCTGCCCTTGGACTTGCGCGGGACCTGGGGCGTATTACGCCAGCGCAGCGTGACAGCAGGGCAGCGCCACTGCGGGATCAACTTGAAAAAAACCTGCGTATTCGCCCGTTCCTTGACGCGCTGTATCGTCCGCGAGACGAGAACCGTATTCCGCCACGTGATGATGTCACTATCTGCCGCTGCGAAGAAGTGACGGCGGGTGATATCCGGCGTTTCGTCGAGCTGGGGTGTAGTGGACCGAACCAGGCAAAATCGTTTGGTCGCTGCGGCATGGGGCCCTGCCAGGGGCGGATGTGCGGATTGACCGTTACTGAAATCATTGCCAAGACACGAGGCCTGTCGCCGGATGAGGTGGGATATTTCCGCATCCGTCCCCCCATCAAGCCGATCACACTCGGGGAGCTGGCCAGTGGCTGACACGACCTCCGACGTGCTCGTCATCGGCGCTGGCCTGCATGGTTTGAGTACAGCGTTTCATCTTGCTCGTCGGGGCATAAAGGTGACTGTCCTGGAGGCCGACTATGCTGGCCGCCATGCCTCGGGTGTAAATGCGGGTGGAGTGCGGACACTCGGCCGCCATCTGGCGGAGATTCCATTGTCGCTGGCATCCCGCGAAATCTGGCACAACCTGCCGGAACTGCTGGGTGACGACGCGAGCTTCGTTGCAAGCGGACAGTTGAAGCTTGCCGAGAGCGAGGCGGAGCTTGCGCAATGTCAAATGCGCGTCGCCGAATTGCAGGCGAATGGATTTACTCATGAGGTTCTTATCGACCGAGCGGAAGTCTTTGAGCTACTCCCCACGGTGGCTCCACATGTCGTTGGTGGTATCTGGGTAGCGGATGATGGCTATGCGGTACCGTATCGCGTCGTGACGGCTGTTCGGAGGGCTGCGCAACGGCTAGGCGTGGTGGTGCATGAGCAAACGCCGGCGCTTGCCATTACCCAAAAGGCTTCGCGTTGGCACGTCAGCACGCCGAAAGGGCGGTTCGAGGCGGACCACCTTATTGTAACTGCCGGTGCGTGGGCGGGACGTCTTGCCGCTGACATAGGCGAGCCCGTTCCCACCTATCCGCAAGGCTTGATGCTCATGGTAACCCACCGAGTTGCACCCTTTTGCAAGCAGGTGCTTGGGGCGACTGGGCGCGCGTTGTCGTTCAAGCAGTTTGATAACGGTACGGTTGTTATTGGCGGAAAGCTCATCGGCGATCTGGATTTTGATACTCGGCACGGCGAGGTCGATATCACACGTCTCATCACCAGTGCGCTAACCGTGACCGATCTTTTTCCGCATTTGAAGCACCTTGGTATTAACCGCGCCTGGGCAGGTATCGAAGCCTTCACTCAGGACGATCTGCCGGTTATTTCGCACAGCCTCCGTGCGAGTGGATTGACCTATTCGTTCGGCTACTGCGGTAGTGGCTTTCAAATGAGCCTTGGTACCGGAGAGCGCGTCGCGCAATTGGTACTGGGCGAGTCTTCATCAATTGACTTGGCGGCATTCGCTATCGATCGCTTCAATCTCGATTCTTCCATCCTTATGGCATCCAAGGAGCCTTCATGCAACCAATCACTCGAGTCGAAACCAACCAGCGCATGAGCCGCGTCGTGCAATACAAGGGCGGCATTACCTTTATCGGCGGGCAAACCGCCAGCGACCGTACGCAGGACATCAAAGGTCAGACAGAACAGGTACTGCAGAAGATTGACAACTACCTGGCCAAGGTTGGTCTGGATAAGACCCGCATTCTTAGCGCACAGGTCTGGCTGTCGAATATTCAGGCTGATTTCGCAGGTATGAACGAAGTGTGGGATGCCTGGGCGCCAGAAGGAGAGGCACCCGCACGGGCTACTGTCGAGTCGAAGCTGGCTGCGCCGGAATTACTGGTAGAGATAGCCATTGTCGCGGCGGTTGATTAAAGATAAGCGCATCGGCTCGCCTCAGACGGGCCGATGCAGCCATACGGCGACTGGCAGCAAGCTAACCGGGCGTATGTTCTTACCAAGAAGTACTATGAAACTGGACATTTCCTCCTCAGATAACTAACACAATAGTGCCATGGGAGGTTGCCTGCGTACGGATTTTTGCGCCGAGCTTTCCCAGCTGAGTTCGTGCTCGCTCCTGGACCGTGGGTGCATGACGACTACCTTTGATCGATCCCAGCGAGGTGTTAGTTCATGAAGGCTTACCTCAGCAATTACCAGCCCTTGGGTACTTAGCCGTGAGCGAACTAGTCGAGCCAAGGGTTCGCTGGAAAGAAGACGAGCTTGGATTTCTCTGGTCACCATCAGGAGAAGCCCGTAAGACGCGGCTTGTTGGGCTATCACGGGGCATAAGCACCGTGCTGTGTGGCAGTATCGGGAATGTACTTGACGACCGTCGCGACGGACTCCTATGCCGGTATCTGAACATGATTATCCCGGGCAAGCTGATGTTGGTTTGTTAAGATGCATACGCTGTACGACGCCCTGCGTCACTGGTTGATCGTGTCATATAAAACACCTTAAAGGGTAACTTTAAGGTTGAGGTTCATCTTCTTAGTCTCTTCAGGCGTCTCTGTAATCATATCTCATACGCTGGTATAAGCTTTATTGATCACCTGCAAAATCTCTTTATATATACCTAACAAGAATGATTTAACCCAATTTTATTAAGACTTTCTTATACATAACCATAAAAGATAGATACCATAAGTTAAATGGCTACTGCTTACTCTAACCAATTTTATCAAAAGCTTATATCTTGTTAAGGAAAAATAACATGAGTCACAAAGTATTAAACAATGGACGTGACCTGCCCCCAGTTTTAGTACCGCTGCCTATTTAGTAGGCCCTGGGGTTGATATTAATATTTCATGTTGCGATTGGTGCTGGCTCGCTCGCCAATGCGCAGCGAACTCTGCCGGGGTGTGATTACCGATAGCGCTGTGCGGTCGGTGTTCGTTGTAGTCCCTTCGCCAGGCCGCGATGCGGATTCTGGCCTCGGCCAATGAGCAGAACCAGTGCTCGTTCAGGCATTCATCCCGAAACTTGCCGTTGAATGATTCGATGAACGCATTCTGTGTGGGCTTGCCAGGCTGAATCAGCTTCAGCTTGACGTCACGCTGATAGGCCCATTGATCAAGTGCCTTGCCGGTGAATTCGGGGCCTTGGTCGGTGCGGATTGCCTTGAGGTAACCGCGGAATCGGGCCATTTCATCCAATGCGTGAGTAACGCGAAAGCCGCTGATACCGTGATCCACAAGGGTACCCACCGCCTCCTTGGTGAAATCATCGACCACCGTCAGACATTTGATCCTCCGCCCCGTACTGAGTGCATCGAAGACGAAGTCCATCGACCACACCTGATTCGGCGCGCTCGGCAGACTCAGTCGCTCGCGCTCTACGGCGACACCGTGGCGGCGCCTCCGGCGCTGCACCATCAAACCGTCAGCCCGGTACAGGCGATAGATCCGCTTGTGGTTGACCTGCATGCCAGCCCGCCGCAGCAGGATATGCAGGCGCCGATAGCCAAAGCGCCGACGCCTCTGTGCCAGCTCCACGAGTTGGGTTTGCAGCCTGATGTTTTGCTCGCTGGAGCGGGGTTGATAGCGCAGTACCGAGCGAGACAGCCCGATCAGCTGACAGCGCAGAGTAGCCGATTTTCTGCTGTTCCTTATGGAACGCATCGGTGCGCCAGCGCAGCAGGGTGTTATAGACCAAACGCACGCAGCCAAACGTCTTTGCAAGCAGCTCTGCTTGTTCAAGCGTTGGGTAGAACCGGTATTGGTAGGCGCGTTTAGTCATGCCTTACAACATACAAAACTTGATGTGAGATAGAAATTGGTCATCAGCAGGAAGCGATAAAAGGGCACGCTTTGCGCGCCGCGCTATCCCTCCCCGCACTTAGAAGTACGGGGTATCTCACGCAAAACTGATGATCGCCGAGAGACCTTCCCGCCAGCATAATCCCTGACCACCCTCTATAATGCCGGTCCGTCTCGTTTGCCCTTGTATTGCAATGAAAAAAGTTCTGTTCTCCCTTGCTCTGCTCATATCCTTTGCCGTTCAGGCCGCACCACCCGCTACCTTTACCGAGGCCAAGGTTGTGGCCAAGCAAAAGGTCTATTTCGACCAGGGTAGCAGTACGCAGGGTGAGCTGTATTGCGGCTGTCACTGGGCCTGGGCCGGCAAGTCGGGTGGACGCATTGACCTGGCGTCCTGTGGCTACCAGACGCGTTCACAGCAGAACCGGGCCGAGCGCATCGAGTGGGAGCATATCGTCCCCGCCTGGATCTTTGGTCACCAGCGCCAGTGCTGGCAGAACGGCGGGCGCAAGAACTGTGTTGCGGACGATCCGGTCTTTCGGGCCATGGAAGCGGATATCTTCAATCTCTATCCCTCGGTAGGCGAGGTTAATGACGATCGAAGCAACTACCCGTACGGCATGGTGAGCGGTGTGTCACCGCAGTATGGGCAGTGCAAGACGAAAGTTGACTTTGCCGGCCGCTCAGCCGAGCCCCGCGATGAGGTCAAGGGCCTGACGGCTCGGGTAACGTTCTACATGTACGATCGCTATGACCTGTCCATGTCGCGCCAGCAACAGCAGCTCCTCATGGCCTGGGACAAACAGCATCCCGTTACCGCCTGGGAAAAGGAGCGAGACAACCGTATTGCCGCAGTGATGGGCCACCACAACCCGTTCGTAACCGGTGAGCGCCAGTGGACCTTGGGGTACAAGCCGGTAGGGGAGGGTATCGTCAGCCCGATTCCGGCACGAAATTCGAGGTCCGCTCAGCCGGCTACTACTAGTAGCTCTGTATCGTCTGTGACCATTATTGGCAACAAAAATAGCCACATCTATCACCTGCCTCAGGGATGCCCAAGCTATACCAAGGTCTCAGCCAAGAATCAGGTATCGTTCAACTCTGAGGCTGAGGCGCAGGCGGCCGGGTATCGTAAGGCAGGAAACTGCAAGTGATAACGCATCGATTCATACGGGTAAAGCAGGCCCTTCTGGCCCTGATCGCTATAGCGGGCATCGTTTTTCAGGCTCAAGCGCAGGAGCAATGCAAGCAGCCCTGTGTCACGTCTGACCCAGCGGAGTCAGTTGACGCGAAACTCAATAGAACCTATCGCGACATCATGCACAAGATTGACTCGGGCGGATTTGATGACGGACTCGTACCCAAAGAAGAGCTTAGCCAGAGTCTAAGGCAAAGCCAACGAGCTTGGTTGAAGTTTAGAGACGAAAATTGCGAGGCCTACTACACCTTGATGAGTGGAGGCCTATCACGCAACGAGGACCGGGAGATATGTCTAGGCAAGATGACGTCCGAGAGAACCCGGTTTCTTGAAAAGATCTATCTCCAAGGCAAACTGTTTGATGAAGAGTAGCGCCCTTAGGTGAGGGCTATTGGATAGAGCTACATGAAGCTTCTCCGTCATTGCCAGAACCAACCCTGCGCTGGCTGTTTGTTTTGGCCTTCAAAAAGCTATAGGCCAACCACCTATGCGCTTACTTCATCCTCAGGTAATTGAGGTAGGAAAGTCCTGATCATAAGAGCTGTTACGTAGACCTTAATCATGTCCAAGTAAATGCTTGGATTACTTGTAACTACCTGCACTGCATGGCCGCTAGCGGCCAATTCTATTGAAAAAGTCGGCCATGGTTTCCATGGTAGAAAATTACGCGCTTGAGATTGAAATCTTTATATTGAGCAGAGGATTCCGGGGGCAGATTTCGCATAGCTGCGCGCAATAAGGGCGTTTTCAGCGGTTAGTATGCGGGCAGTCTGGAAGAACCGACTTTTTCAACAGAAGCGGCCGGTCTACTCAGAAAATAGATCTGTCACTTTTTCCACTTTTCAGCCCTTCCGAAATACCAGATACCGGTCGGTGGCTGTCGCTCTAGCCACTAAGCCACTAAGCCACTAAGCCACTAAGCCATTGCGGCTTGCGTTTCATCCATGACTTTGACCCAGCCGCAGGATTGCTTGGGGCGATCAGGGCGTAATTCACGTAAATAGAGCCAGAAGGTCAACTATGGTTTCGTGAGGGTAAGGGTAGCGAAGTGTTCTATACACTGCACCATCCTAGTTAGAATAATATTGAACCCTGAGAAATCGATATCATTTTTGTTTGGCAAAACGACCTTTTTTGCAAAGTACTCTTTGCCATACTCGATATCAATATCAATCTCATTTTCTTTGTTAAACTTTTTCCCGCCTAACTTTATATCCCTGACAGCCTGCGGAAAGAGATCTTCGATTGAAGTATGCTCCCCTTTCTCTTTTAATGGCGTCAGCACAATATATAAATTATGAGCTACATGAATAAATTCTGCCTTTCTGAAAGCGTCGGTCGGTAGCGTTGTAGGAAAGATAGTAGGGCTGTATTTTTTGCCCTTCAAAACTCCTTCAATTTTTCCGAAGCCATCATCATTGTCAAATACAAGGATGACTGGCTGCTTCGGAGCTGGCGCCTTGTAGTATTTGAAATGCTCATCGAAGCCCAAAATAAATTCTTTTAAATAGGGCGTGCCACCTGACAACTCAAGCAAGAACCTAGTACGCTCAGTATATTTAACAAACCGCACCAGTAGCTCGTATGGATCATTCCCAGACTTTGGCTTCGCCAAATTAGGGTAAGCGCCTGCTAGTCGACCTATGGCTGACTTAAGATATATATTGTCGGTTTTGCCTTCACAAACAATAGTTGGCTTAGCGTTGCCATAGAATAACTTATAGTACAAAAACCTACTGAATGTGCGCTCGCGGTTACTCAACAACCTTCGTGTATTGTATTTTTTCTGAGAAGAGTCATGATCAAGAGCTGGCGCCGTCTTATTTCTCTTTCGATTAAATAAATCAATTTGATCGATGAAGTTTAGTCGTCCCTCAAGGGCAAAAATATTGCCTTCTTCGGGAGTGCCCGACGCGTTCTCCTTAAAGGCACCAGTTTGAAATAGTGAATGGCACTGAGACCTGACAGTTCGCCAATACTCCTTTTTAACGGCGAGCTTTGTATTAACAATTAATCCAGTAACATCTTGACGTGAATCTTTATATTGAATTCTCGTCTTCGACCTATTAATCTCAAACCCAGCTCGTTTGATTTCAGACTGCAACCTTTTGCCAGGGCTATACCCTTGCTGCCCATCAGTCATCAAGTTAGAGGGGAACTCCTTTTTCCTAGTCGAGATCGTTATATCGTCAGCATACCTGCTATAGGTACAAGAATTCTCTTTGGCTAGAGAAGCCAATCTGATGTCAAGCGAGTGCGTGATTAAATTTGTGATAACAGGAGAGCACGGGCTACCTTGAGGTAGCTTATTGTCATAACACGCGATTTGCGCGATGACAGTAGCCACTGCTGGATCTAATTGAAAGTTTTTGTTTGCGATAAAAAAACCTCGCACTCGACCAAAGTTAAAACTTTCAAAAAAGTCTTTCAGGTCAATATTTAAAACATTTTTTTGACTCAAATGCATAACCGCATTTGTAAGAATCGAGCGTTCTCGAACAAATCCATGCGACAACGTTGAGGTGAACTTATCCCCTTTAGACTTGTTGATTTCTTGAACGCAATCTTGTAGCAAGATAGATAGGGCCGTTTGTATAGATTTAAGCTCATCAACTGGAGCGTGTATAGTACGAACGCCGCCACTTTTTTTGGCTATCGTAAAGCTCTTGTACAGATTTTCAGGCTTCATCCTGTATAGAACATTAGTAAGGTGTGATGCATTAACCCCCATGAGCAATGCAAGCTCTGGCTTAGTCTTTATCGCACGTAGAGTACTTATTTTTACCATCGTCTACTAATGTTCAGAAAGTTAGACGGCTTACGGGCACTCCTAGGCACTGCCAGGACCGTAGAGAATCGATGAGTCTCCACCAAGGGCAATCCTTTCGGACCATTTTTTCACTGATCGCGATGCGCGACCCAAAATCTGCCCGTAAGCCGAAAGCGAGGCTAGCAAAAAACCAGATCCGATAGCAATGACGATAAGCAGCGTGCCTCCCTACTGGTTACTGGTGAGTTTGTGCGAGGACGAATACACGATCCAGTCTGTCAACAACGGAATTTAGAAGAGCAGCTGAAACTGCCGGAGCGGAACGGGTACTGGCTTAGGCCGTAGCTGTCCCAGACCTTGAAGTAGTGGCCGTTGTGGTAGATCTGTCCCTGCTTACATCTCGCGGCTCCGGTCTTGAACGGAATCCAACCCAGGGAGCCACGGGCACCGCCTGATTTGCGCCAGTTGAGCCGAGACCTCTTGAACTGCTTACGGCGGGTGACGTATTCCTTGCTCACGCACTGCACTGCACTGTCTGGCTGTGCAGGCCCAATTCTCTGGCGCAGCCGTCAGTGTACTTCTGGATATCGTAGGCTGACAGAAAAAACCCGTGCTCCCGGATTGAGCGAGCGCTCAATTCGTTTAGGTAGTTCCAGACAAAATTCACGCTGCGCGCCATTTCTCGAAGCAGCGCGCATGCTTGTCTCGAACTCGAACCTTAAGGGTCTTAGAGGGTGTAGACAAAATATACCTGGAGTAACCTGACCCTCTGGTTTCAAGCCTTTGGGGTCTGTTTATGACTAAACATAACAGGATTAAAGAAGCCTCAGCCACGGTCAATCGAGGTGGTCGCCTTCCAGCATTCAAGCCTACCCATATTCAAGTATTGCTCAAAATCGTGGCTGAGCATCCACAGGCATCGCTCGATGAGATCGCTAACGAACTCTACCGCCAGAGCGGGCTACAGGTGTGTTCCGCTACGATTAGACGCTGCCTACGTGCTCAGGGCATCGTACGGTTAAAGGTCAAACGTCACGTCTACACACC
>NZ_VLKY01000028.1 GCF_007830155.1 Pseudomonas duriflava | reverse complement strand
ACAAGGCTCTGTTTTTCAGAATGGCTTGAGCACGCCAGTCGCAATAATGCTGTTTCTGGAAGCCTGCACCAACCAGCTGGGGCGGAGGAAATTCATATTAAAAGGCTACCGCGCTCTTAATGGCCGGCAGCTGGCGTTGCGCGCCCGAGTAAATAGCCGTCAAAGGTGTGTTTGCAGACCCATTGATCATTGGCGATTTGGACGCATGTATATTGAAAGCCGTCTCCAGAACGAGGCTTGAGAGGATAGCTCAATGAGCTCTGGTGCAGACGAACCGCCTTCGGGCGGTTTTTTATGCTGTTGCCTCAAACAAACAAAGGGTAAGCCATGACATCAATATCACCCGATCAGAACCACTCCAGAGTAAATACGCTGTTTGAGCTGATCCACCTTCTGCATATGGCGCTCAAGCTGGATGGTCTAGAAATTCAGGAAGAGGAAATCGTCGATCTGATCATTGAGATAGCTAACGAGCTGGATGAGACAAGTCCAGCGCCATATCTGCACAATGCCCTGATTGATCCGACCGAACCGATGGAGCCCATCTGCTGGGTCACGCTCTATATGACTCTGTTGCCTGCCGTAGGCCACACGCTAGGACTCTTGACTACAGAGAGCACAGATCCACGAGCATGGGTTAAAGAGGACATGATGCATACGCAGAACCTTGTCAGCGAATGGTCGCGTAATGCAGAGCGTGTCATGGCTGACGTCAACAATGCCAAGCGTGATCAGGTTGGATTTGATGTTGAGGAACTATCCGAGCACATGCAAAGAACAGGCGAAAGCACGGACCAGGCTGAGGCACGGCTGTACAGCCAGCGCTCAGGTTTGAAGACAGTTCATTAAAAACCAAGCCGGATGGAAAGGCATGGATGATGGTGCTGAGGTCGTATGGCTAGGCCGTAAGGTTCTTCGATATGTGTTTCGCGTTAAGAAAGAGGTCAGCTACTGGGTAGCGATGGCGGCAGGACTGGGCTCTATAGTTCTGATCGGTATGGCAGATTTGATGATCGCTGTAGCGCTGTAGGCTGGCAAGGCAGAGTCATCTGGAAATTAGTTATTTAACATAATTTATGTTATGCGAAGTGCATCGGTAGGCATACCGAGGGTTACCAGGCAAATCAGCTTCAAATTAAGGCAGTAAGCTGAGGAAAATCTTTTTTAATAGCATGGCTACATCAGATTTAGAGACTACTATCCCCATTGTTCTACCTTAGTTTCCATTGACTTGTCCTATATTCAGCATTCGTTCTGCAACAGCAGCGAAGGCGGCATAACAAGGTTGGAAATCCGGCTTATCGTTTGTATAAAGCAACGGCTTCAGGCGCTGCTCGAAATTCGCTTTCAGCTCCTCATGGTTGGCTGCTGCGGCCAAGCTACGCCGAAGTACCGTATAGGGATCTTTGTCAAATTCCGGATGCTGTCCCTTGAACTCCATTACATCCTTATCGACCAATTGCGCAAAGATCTGGCAGGCGGGATCGATGGCATCAGGCTGACTAATAGTAATACGCCAGACATCGTAGACGTGACGCACTAATGCTGTATCAAACTCACCGCGTTGATACCCATCCCAGTTCCAGGCACAGCGCCGCAATAGCGACAGCACTTTCTCAGCTAAAGTCTCTGCTACCGTGATGCATGGCATGGAGAAACGGAGGGCCGCTTGCCGAGGGATAAATTGGTCAAGCATATATCCCATCTCGCGCATCTCTGCGGCTAGTATCGGGGGGCGGTGAATCAGTTCAAGCTTGAGTTGGGGGCGCAGTACGCCAGACACATCCTGAAAATGTGCATTATACGAAACCAGCAGACAGTAGTAGCGTCTGCTGTCACGCGAGACTGGGTTATCCTCATCATCATGGACTACGTACTCAAAGCCCATTTCTGTCAAGCGCCGCTCAACCTCTTGCTGCAAATCCTTTAGACGGCCCCGACTTCCTATTCCATTGGGCAAGACATAGCCTTCCGGTACATCATCCAATATGACCTTAATGTCAATATCTTCAGACATGCGCTCGATTAGACTATGAGCTTTCGAAAGGCAGGTCCCACCAGCAAAAACTAATCGCGTAGCAACGTCGATCGATTCTGGTGCCAGATCTTCCTTACGGCGATTCCTTTGTCGTGCTGTATGCACTACTTGCATTTGAGCTAAAGAGCGAAGTGCGTCGGTAATGTGCTGATCTTTTTCAGCAACGACAGCGGGCAGGTTGCCTAGCAGTCCTGCTGTAGCAGCATCTTCGATATCAGACCTAAGCTCGTCTGGAATTTTTTTCATAGGTCAACGTGCTGTTTCCTACCGTAACCTTTCGCGAAATACGTCGACGTCCCGTATTCACAGTTGTTGCCATCGGAATTTGAGTTGATTTTCCGCTGTTGTATTCCACCACCAGGTAGCTTGGTTTTACAGAGATATTGAGTTTGCGAAAAAGCTCAGCTGCAATCGTCTCCAGAGTACCGGCAGGGGTAGGCTTGCCGGTAAACTTATTGATACGTGTTTTGGCAAATGCACCTTTACTGACACGGATGAGCTTTCCTTCCGCAACGAAGCGAGCCAATACTCGGCCTATTTGAGAGTCACTCGCCATATGGGCAAAGTCTGAGCGCAAGATGACCACGCTTGTGCGCTGTTTGATTGAGCGGTTCATGCGATCTTCAAGTTTCATACCTTACCTCTAACCCAAAGCTATAGCTCACAAGGTGACTCTAGCTCTAGATTGCACTTTTTTCCAGTATTTACGGGGGTTTAGGCTACAAAAACTGTGCATCCATGCACTAGCTTATCATTGAAGAAAACGTGTGCTGGCGCGTGTCATACCGAATCACAACGAAGTAGTTAAATCTTGCTCGTTTGCCACTAACTCTGTGCTTGTTCAAAAACGCGGGCAATATTCGTGTGAGCACGCTTCAATAACGCCTCCCTGCTCTTTTCTCTGATTGCTACAGCCCTCTCCAGTGCCTTGGCAAAATTAAGCTCCCAGGTATTGGCGGTACTAATGTAGACATTAACCGGCTTTCCTCTCAGAGGCGTCACTTTGAAGCTGTAGAGCAACTGTGAACCCTTGCCGCCCCGATTGAGCTTGGTGCGTGTGGCCAGCGTGATTCCAACAGGTAGGTCAGGACGGCCTTTATCACTACGCTGGTTTCCATAGTGGCGTACTGCATCGGTATATGGGCGCAAGGCATCGTTGTAAGCCTTGGCAGCTGCGTAGCTGGCGTTGGGGGCGTGTGAGTATGCCGCATCGAAAAAGGCCTTGGGAGACTCTCCGCTCCTGATTGGAGCTACATACCAGCCGTCGTCAGTCCGGTTTCGAGTGATTCCATGGTCTGGATGGATTTCAGCGTACAGCAGTGTCCTGGCCAACAGGCGAGTGATAGGGTCAAAGACCTGCTCAGGAGCAGTATCCAGGAGAGTAAGGGAACGTAATAGCGCCAGGCGCTCCGACTCTCCATCAGCCGAGCGGGTTTCGTTTCGGTATTTAGACATGGCGATTCAAGTAAGCAAAGCAATATAAGGCCAACGCTCTATGTCTAGTGTGTCACTGTGTGCGAACTTCAAGGCAACAATAAACAGATGCGGCTAACCTTATGGAAATAATGATGTCGAGTAAGCGTCGGCCGAGATTTGAGCTACTTTAGAATCTAAATCCTCATGCTTCGCTGGGCGCTAAAGCTATCATTTAAGTTCAAATAGCAGAGCCTACGAATCGATCTAAAGAGAAAGATAACCTAACAGAGAGTTAAGGTTTCTATTGTAACCATTGAGGATAGGTAATCGTGCGGATGGATTGAATCAGGCGTTTCCCTAGTAAAAGCCCTGATTGATTTGCGCTTAATCCATCGGTAAATAGTTATCCAGAAGGAATGGATCAGTCTTTATTCTTTTCATATAACTTTAGTTAGTCTAAAGAAATATCGATTAAATCCGATATGCACCCATGAGTCATCATTTATAGCTCTCGCCACAGTTATGTCTGCTCTGGCTATCTCCACACTTTCTTGGGTCAATCATGTTTAGAGCGCTAAAAATTTCTCATCGCACATTAGCCACCTTTGGCATCGTTGCCTTTTTGCTCATACTATTAGGTGGCTTCAATCTAAAGCAAATGGCCGATATCCGGAGCGCAGGCCAGATTATTGAATCTGACTCAATGCCTAGCCTCGCCAAGGCTGATGAGATTGCACTGAGCATTACACGGATGCGTGTTGAGGTTTTGCGGCTCGCTGCAAATCCGGACAAGGCTGTGCAAGATAAAGCCAATGAGATGATAGGCAAGCTTAGCGCTCAGGTTCATGCCTCATTTCGTGATTATCAACGCTTGATTTCAAGTGATGAAGAGCAAGAGGCGATCTCAAAGCTTGAAACGGTATTTAATGAGTACATGAGCATTCTGGCTCAGGTACAAGCTCTTTTCGCTCAAGGCAAGCCTGATGAAGGCTCCGCCCTGATCAATACTGGATTGGCTCCGCGTGGTATCGCAGTTAATGACGTCAGTATGCTTTTGCAGAAGATAAACCATGAAGAGGCTAATAAGATGGGCCAAGACGCTGCGAGCATCTACAGCCAGGCTCAACTGGTTATCTTTATGGCTGTTGCAATCGCATTGACTGCAACAGTTGTACTGGCCCTGCTTCTAGCCTCCAGTATTATCAAGCCTATAGGCCAGGCGCTGGAACTTGCCAGGTATATCGCCAGCGGTGATCTAAGCCATCCCATCAAGTCAGAAGGTCGGGATGAGGCCGCTGAGCTGCTTCAGGCACTTGCCGCCATGCAATCGAACCTGAAACAGACAATTGGTCATATCAGCGACTCAGCCCAGCAGCTATCCACTTCCGCCGAGGAAATGAGTGCGGTAATGGAGGACAGTAAGCGGGGTTTGCATCAGCAGAACGATCGGATCGCGCAGGCCGTTACGGCCGTTAACGAGATGACCTCAGCTGTTGAGCAAGTGGCTAGCAGTGCAGTATCCACATCCGAAGCCTCTATGGCATCAAGCCGGGCCGCTCAAGAGGGCCGAGTCCAGTTATCTGATGCCATCTCCTCTATTCAGGCCCTGACAGGCGATGTTTTGAGTGCGTCTGACCGCGCTGAGACGCTGGCTAGGGAGACGATTAATATCAGTAAGATCCTGGATGTTATTCGGGGGGTAGCTGAACAAACTAATCTATTGGCTTTGAATGCAGCCATCGAAGCAGCTCGCGCCGGTGAAGCAGGTCGAGGATTTGCTGTAGTCGCCGATGAAGTACGTGCTCTGGCTCAACGAACAGACGAATCGACACGGCAAATTGAGTCCATAGTTGGCAGTGTTAATCAGGGCACAGGTCAGACTGTAGAAGCCTTGCAACGCAGTGTCGAGCGAGCCCAAAGCACACTTGACAAGGCCAACGCAGCAGGTAGTGCCTTGATCTCCATTACCTCTACGGTTGCTGATATCAACGACCGTAATTTGTTTATTGCCAGCGCGTCAGAGCAACAGGCGCACATGACTCGTGAAGTAGACCGGAGCCTCGTCAGTATTCGCGAACTGTCTGTGCAAACTGCCGCCGGCGCCGAGCAAACCTATGTAGCCACCCAGGAGCTTTCACGCCTAGCAGTAGACCTTAATGCAATGGTCCGAAATTTTAAACTCGGTCATTGACAGCTGCATAGCCGAACCCTTGGTTTAGTAGTGGATCTCACTTGCTTTAAGGAGATCCACTAGCCTATTCACCACACATACTAAAATGCTTAAAGCATGCCCTCTCAAACCCAGTCAAATATTCGCCCCAGTCTTGTCGCTCTGATTACAAGCCTGCTCTTTGCCATTCTAGGCGGCGTTGCCTTTATAAATGAGTCACAGATTCTCATAGCGCAGCGATTGGAGGAAGATAGAACCCAGGCCACTACCCGTTCACTTCGTGACCTCTATGAGAATATCGAAGCGATGGAAACAGGCCAGCGGGGTTATCTTTTGACGGGCCATGCAAGTTATCTGGAGCCCTTCGAGAAAGGACGAAACGCACTCAAGGCCTCATTTGAAGAGCTATCCATGCTTATAAGGGCTGATATCTATGCAGATCAGAACTTACCTGACGACTTGGGTACGCTAATACAACTCAAACAGGCAGAGCTTGAGAAAACGATTACGTTACGAAGACAGGGGAAACTTAGTGCTGCGCTGGAGATAGTCAATTCAAACGCAGGACAAGACCATATGATCAGGATTCACGATCTTGTCATGAGTCATGTAAACCACTATCGAACGGTACATGAAAAGTTACTTCACGAGGCGCAAAACCGTACTCAGTTGACTCAAAGATTATTTGTCTCCTGGCTCCTCGTGATCGCTATCATGGTTGCGTTAGCCTTCTGGAATATTCGCCTGGTTAATCGGGCCTTGAAAGACATGGCCACAAAGCTTTCGATTGAGGCCACGCATGATCCTCTAACAGGTTTACCTAACCGCCGTTTTCTTAGCTCCTGGCTGGACGCAAGCCTGGCAACGGCTGCTCGGCACGACGATTCTATCGCTTTGCTCTATATCGATCTTGATGGTTTCTCGGTAGTTAACGATACCCTGGGACATGACGCCGGCGATACAGCATTGTGCTGGGTCTGCAGTCTGTTCAAATCCAAACTAAGGGAGTCGGACTTCCTTGCACGCCTGGGCGGAGATGAGTTTGTTGTTGTAACCTCAAATCAGAACGAACAAGGCGCGGCACGTGTAGCACAGCGATTGATTGATAGTCTTGAGGCTTCACCGCCACTGGAAGGAGTACCCAAGGGCGCATTAGGTGCCAGCATCGGTATTGCTTTCTCAACGTATGGAGTTACAGCTGAAAACCTATTGGCTTCTGCAGACAAGGCCATGTATCAAGCCAAACTGGCAGGCAAACGATGCTATCACCTGGCAGGCCCCTGTCATGATTTCACAGCAGAAACCACCGTATGACTAACTCTTCGAGTTTCACCTGCAGGTATCGATATGTCTAACGACAGCTTACTTCATCGACAGGACGCTCTGGCTGGTTGCCTTTATAAAGAAATCAGAGAAGACACCTAAATCTGATCTAGCTACAGCCAAACAAAGGAAATCTCTATTGTGAGGAGGCTTGAATGAACAAGCATATCGGTTCTGATTTTGATGATTTCTTGTCTGAGCAAGGCATTTTTGAGGAAGTCTCTGCTACCGCCCTCAAGCGTGTTATTGCATGGCAGCTAACCGAAGCCATGAAAGAGCAAAATATTACTAAAAAGGCACTTGCCGAGCGTATGCATACCAGCAGAACTCTAGTCGATCGCGCCCTTGATGAGCGTGACCCTGGAATGACGATTGCCACTCTCTCCAATGCAGCTAAAGCCGTTGGGTGTCGTGTAGAGATTCGTCTTGTACCTGATCATGATCCTGCTATCTAGATAAACATCTAAGTCAAGAAAAGGTAGATATTAACCTTATCCATAGCTACGGATACTTCAATCGTTAAATCGAACGGAACCCCCTGTTGGCTCGACAACTAAGACATTCATGCTCCCACAAAGTAGTATGGTTATAGCTGGGACAGGAATTACCAGCGGATCTATTGAATGGCCTTGTTACGTCAATGACGTACCTTGCAATGGCATCGAGGGGCTGGACATGGCATATGAGCAACGTGGCCGGCTTCAAGATGAGCTGTGTTCCATAGCGATAGTAAGAATGTACTCGCTAGTGTTTTACGGATGGTCTGACTCATACTCAAATTGGCCTTAAGCCTTTCTCCGGACCTGTCGGCTACCCGGGAACGCTCCGCCTCGCCGATAAGTGTTGCCTGGTAAAGGCCTGACGCTACATCACTTTACTGTCTTGTCCAGGTATATGGTTTGAAGCAGCATTGTCTCTAGGATGGCACATCTGGAGCGGGTAGTAATCAGCTCGACATTCTCGTTGGGTTGGGGCATGGATAGGGTGGCATCGACAATCGTACCCTGGCGTAACGACAGACTCTTATCCTGCCAATACCTGCAGGACCATTGGCTGGCTCAACTAGCACGTCACTATCGTCCCGGATTGCACGTTCTCTTTGCAACTGGCTATGCTGGAGCAGTCTGGATGAGTATTTGAGTAGTGGCATAGGAGTTCTACCCCGTTAATCTGTATTTACCTTGTTTGCCTCTGTGGCTTGCCTCTATCCATTAACTCGGCTTGGATATAGGGCACATGGTAAAATGCTCGCTTTGCCCGGAAGACAAGATGCGCTTTGCCATTCTACTCGTTCTTATATTGATTGCCGTAGTGCTCCTGCCATGGCTTTTGATTGTGAGTATTCCCAGCGTTGCGGCCTATAACACTTGGGTAGTAGCACTTTCAATTTTTACTGGCCTGTTTATTTTCTTTTTATGCACAAAGGCTGGGTTTACAAAAAAGACGAGTAGCTCAAGTTCCCTAGAGAAAAGGGCTCGCCGCATAGCTGAAGAGGCTAACAGGCGGAACCGTCAGAATTGATCAGGCTATTCCTGTTTTCTGAGGGTTTGTTTAGCTCATGCTTCATATCCCCCTATGAGAGCTGTATGAGTGGCACTTAATCGAGCATGCAACCGATCCGCATAGGCCCGTGCCTGCGCTTCAGTTGAAAATGCCACTTTCATATGATTGAGTCTGACAACCCAGTCAGCTTCAAGAAAGCGCTTTTCTATTGTTATACCCATCTCTCTCCTCGTACACCCAGCCTAGCAAACGGAAAAGCACTGCCTTCTGGTCAAGGTGATTGACACAGACGCACGGCTGACAAGTTTGCCTTATCTATCCAAACATCTCTGCTCTTAATGTTTTGTTAAAACAGCAGCCTTGCTAAAGAAGCATAGAAGTTTTGCAGCCTATGGCGAACCAATGGTGGCGTCTTGACTCAGACCTAGAGCAAGCGAAGCCGCAGCCTGGTGTATGTGAGGCTGTTGCTTTACCCGTACACCAGCCATCAGGCGTACCTTTTGTTATGGATCAAACGACCCAGCCTCTTGATCTTTCCCAGTGTGATAAAGAACCGATTCATATTCCTGGATCAGTTCAGCCACACGGTGTTTTGCTGGCAGTCGACCCTCACATGCAGGTTATTCAACAGGTCGCCGGTGATACCTTACGGTTCTTATCCAGGGTTCCTGATGATTTGCTGGGACAGCCTGTCGCTACGGCTCTGGGAGCTGAAGCCGCCTCCTCTCTTTTACTGGTTGAGCCTGATTCAGCTGAGCCCGTGTATCTGGGCTCACTAGCCATGCCAGGTATGCCTGACAAGAAAATGGATCTGACCGCACATGTTTGTAGTGGTGTGCTGCTTTTGGAGATTGAGCCTTCCTCTGCGCATCCGCTAACCGCTGCGCAAGGCGTTGGCAAAATTCGTCGCATCACGACGGCCTGGAGCGCCACAACCAACCTGCAAGGCCTGCTCAAAAGTGCCGCTCAGGAGTTTCGCCAGCTGACGGGGTTTGATCGGGTAATGATCTACCGCTTTCTGGAGGATGAAACAGGGCTCGTCGCGGCTGAAGACAAGATTGACAGCCTTGATGCCCTTCTCAACCATCACTATCCCGCTTCTGACATTCCCAGACAGGCGCGTGCGCTTTATCTTAAGAGCCCTATCCGGGTAATCCCCGATGGAGGATACACCCCTGCTCCACTCATTCCCGAACTCAATCCCGGTACAGGCCAGCCCCTGGATATGAGCGATTGCAGCTTGCGTAGCGTTTCGCCTATCCATCTTCAGTATCTCAAAAACCTGAATGTTGTAGCCTCCATGTCTGTTTCTATTATTGTGGATGAGCAGTTATGGGGCCTCGTTTCCTGCCACCATACGTCTGCCAGGTTAGTGCCCTATGAAATACGCGAGGCCTGCAAGCTGCTGGCCCAAACCCTTGCGCAACTGATAGAGACGCGTATAGAGACAGCAGTCAATACCCAGGCACAGCATTTAGCTCGTGCACGAGAGGAGCTGCTCAAGAAACTGGCAGGATCGGCCGCTACGGATGAAAGCGTTCAACATTATCTGAAAGAGGTTCAGCATCTTGTCCAGGCAGACGGCGCCGCCCTTCTGCTTCACGGCAAGCTGACCTTGATGGGTAGTACACCCTCTAAAGACCAGACCCAGGCGCTAGTCGAGTGGCTTATCGACGCCTATGTACCTACCATATTTGCGACTAAAAACCTTTCAGACCACTATAGACCTGCCAGAGCTTATGCTGCTCAGGCTAGTGGTCTACTGGCGGTGGTGGTCTCGCATAAAGCGCCGTTTGTACTGCTGTGGTTTCGGGCTGAATACCTTGAGACGATAAACTGGGCCGGCAATCCGCATAAGCCTGCAGAGCCAGGGGCGGTACCAGGACAGCTAACGCCGCGAAAGTCGTTTGACGACTGGAAGGAAACGGTGCGCTATCAGGCCAAACCCTGGTCCGAGGCCGAAATAGAATCAGCTCACACGTTTGGGCGGGCCATCCTTGATATGCGTATGCAGAACACCCTGCAAGGTCTAAATACGCAGCTGCAAAAAATGCTGGTTGATAAGGAAGCCCTTCTTGTCAGAAAGGATTTGTTAAGAAAAGAGGCCCAGGCGCATGTCCAGAACCTGCACAAGCGGGAGGCTGAACTTAGTGCAATCCTGGAAAACACCAGTGACGTCTATATCTGTACCGATGAGGTCGGCACTGTTACGGCCTGGAATCGAAAGGCCGAAGAGGTTTTCCTGTGGAGCCGAGAGGAAGCGATTGGCACGCTTATAGAGGATTTAATAATCCCGCCGGCCCTGCGTGAAACCTACCGGGAGGATTTAAAAAACTATCTTGCTACAGGGCAAAGCAACACGGTTGGCAGAGTGCTTGAGCGCTTTGCGCTACGCAAGGACAACGCGCTGATTCCCATCGAGCTACGCGTCACGGCCATACAGATTGAGGAGCGCACCATCTTTACTGCGTTTCTGCAGGACATCACCCAGCGTAAGCTCCAGGAAAGAAAGCGCTTGCAGGATGCCCAGGAGGATGCGCTGACCGGACTGGCCAACCGGCGTGTCATGTATAGCTTTCTCAGGAGCAGGCTAGAGGCTAATCCTTCCAGAGAGGATCCGCTGTGGCTGCTTTATCTTGATCTGGATGGCTTTAAGCCGATTAACGATACCCTGGGCCACGCTGCTGGCGATCAAATGCTGCTTGAAATCTCCCACCGGCTAAAAGAATGCATGCGTGAGGATGACTTGGTTGCCCGTATTGGCGGCGATGAGTTTGTTATCGTGGCCAGTGGGCTACCAGGTAAAGCCCTTATTGAAAAGCTGTGTGAGCGATTGCTGACAAGCCTGCGCAAGCCTGTAGTCATCAACAAACATGAGGTTAGTGTTGGTTGCAGTATTGGAATCGTCTCTGCGCCTGAAAATAGTTGTCAGGCCGATGATTTGCTGCGCTTTGCCGATATCGCGCTTTATGAGGCCAAGGCGGCAGGTCGTAACACCTGGCAGTTCTATACAGAGCGAATGAGCAGTCGCCTCCTGATCCGGCGACAGCTTGAAACCGATCTTAGGCTTGCGCTACGACGAGATGAGCTGCGCCTGGAATTTCAGCCTCGTTATGAGGTACAGAGTGGTCTTCTTATGGGAGCCGAAGCGCTGGTACGCTGGCAGCATCCTGTCCGCGGGTATTTAAGCCCGGATTGCTTTATTTCTATTGCCGAAGAGGCTGGGCTCATTGTGCCGCTTAGTGACTGGGTGCTGCGCCAGGCATGCTTGGAGGCAATAAAGTGGAAGGATAATACCTTTGTCTCGGTCAATCTTTCTCCTATCGAGTTCAAGCGTAGCGATCTGGTCTCTCGGGTACGTGCCGCGCTGGCAGAGACCCAGCTCTCACCTGAGCGGCTGGAGCTTGAGATTACCGAAAGCGTTATGCTGGACAATACCAATGATGCCCTGGCGGTTATGACGGCGCTTAAGGCGCTGGGCGTCAGGCTGGCCATGGACGATTTTGGCACAGGCTACTCCTCGCTTAGCTACATCCATACCTATCCTTTCGATGGCATCAAGATTGACCGCAGCTTTATTGCCGCCATGGACTCATCGGCCAGCGGTGAGGCGATCATCGAGGCCATCATTGGCCTGGGAAAGGCGCTTTCGCTCACGATTACCGCTGAAGGTGTCGAAACCCAGGAACAACTCGACCTATTGATCCGGCTTAAATGCAACCAGGCTCAGGGATTCTATTTGGGACGGCCAATGCCCGCTAAAGCTCCTAAGGTTAATTAGCGGCAGTGTAAACCGGACGTTGACGATGCAACTTCTTTCAACCGTGAGCAGTCCTGATTAGAGCAGTAGGGGATTTACTGTTAGGTAGTCTTGGGCTGTCGCAGCGCTCCACTCCAGGCTTTTTTGCTGCGGCAGCCGTTTTTCTTCTCTGGCCCAACTCTGGCGGCATAAAGGATCCTGGTACAAGTGGATAAGCAGGTGGCTCTGGTAGACGACCATGCACTAGTGAGAGCAGGACTAAGGGCTCTGGTTGAGGATGTGTCAGGCTATAAGGTCGTGGCTGAAGGTCAGGATGGCAAGGACGTTGAGCGCATATTAAGCGAGGTTAGTCCCGATATCCTGCTGCTTGATATCAATATGAAGCGCATGAGTGGGCTGGACGCGCTGCAGGCTTGGTGCGCAGCGTTTCCTCATGTGCAGATCCTTATGCTGTCCATGCATGTCACGGCGGACTATGTTTTGGCTGCATTAAAATTAGGCGCTAAAGGTTACCTACTTAAAGATGCCGCTGCTGAGGAGCTGGAACTGGCCTTGCGAGCGTTGTCTCGCCAGGAGTCCTATTTGAGTCCAGGTATTTCGCAGGTGGTAATCCAGTCAGCCATTACCCCTGAGGTGCCCTTAAAAGCCGAAAAGGCTTCCGAGCTTACCCCTAGGCAAATCGAAATCTTGCGTCTGCTCGTACGTGGCTGTTCAACCCGAATGATTGCTGATGGCTTGAGAATCAGTATAAAAACTGTAGAGACGCATCGGTCGCAGATCATGGACAGGCTTAACCTGCATGATGTGCCATCCCTCGTGTTGTACGCTATTCGTACAGGACTCATTAGCCCGGACGATTAGGGCCTGTCTACCAATTCTTTTAGAAAAAACAAGCCGAACACACAGTGCTCCAAGAGCCCAGCGGTTTTGAAACAAGCAGAGCCGTTGCTTAACAGAAGAGATTAGAGCAATGACCATTGCCGAGCTGATTGAGGTGTTAAGCACCTTTCCACCAGACCATCAGGTATTAGTGGAGTCTGCTGATGAGGGATTTGATGGCATTCAGATGGTACGCATGATTAGTGTAGGGTTTATACCCCTCTCACCGTTACCCAAGGTACAAACAGTGCTGCAGGACAAATGGGAATTTATGCTATGCAATCAGGAGAGCCAGGCAATTCCTTTTGACAGCGCAGTTGTTATTGAAGGGCTGCGAATAGGCTAATCAGGCAGCGCTACGCTGAATGAGATTGCTGATCTTGTTTATAAGGCCTGAATGCACCTTATTGCGCCCGCTAAACTTGGCAATATACAACGCCTGGTCAGCGGCCTTGATAAGCGCCTGAGGCGTCACGTCGTCTCGTTTGGGAAAACAGGCATAAACACCTGCACTGGCAGTTACAATGCCGCTAGTGTTACCGCTATGCTCTATTGCTAAGGCACGTATAGTTTGTAGGATTTTTTCAGCAACCTGATAGGCGCCGGCTTCATCAGTACCTGGCAGCAGTACCAGGATTTCTTCACCCCCATACCGTACGGCCAGATCGCCTGCTCGCTTGATAGCTGTCTTTACAGCCTGTGCTACAGCCCTGAGACACTCATCTCCAGCAGGGTGCCCGTAAAGATCGTTGTAGCGCTTGAAGTGGTCGATATCAAGCATAACTACCGCCAGAGGCAGCGCATTCCGGCAGGCACGGCCTATTTCGGCAGGCAGGAGCACCTCAAGCTGACGACGATTGGCAAGGCCGGTCAAGGCATCGTGCAAGGCCAGCTTTTCCAGGGCATCATGCGCCTGTCTAAGCGCCTGCTTTGCACTAACTAACGCTTGGACCTGGCGTATCAGAACCCAACCGAAAACACCCAAGCCTATGATAACCAAGGCAATAACAAGACCTGAGCGGTACAGCTCGCGCTGCCACTGCGCCAATACGGCCTGTTTGGGTAAGGTTATCCTTACAACAAGAGGATAACGGTGCAATGGACTAGTAGCGTATAGCTGGCCTTCATGGCTAGCTGGGCCTGTACGGCTAGCCTCTAATTCAACCGCTGGCCAAGCCAAAGAGACGACCGGGCCTTTGCCTTCAAACAGAAAAAGCTCAACAGCTGCCGCGTCGATAGCATATTCAGCGCTAAACTGAGCCAGGGCGTCTATCTGAACCTTAACCAGGACCGCCCCTGCAAATTGACCAGTCTTAGAGTTGATACGCCTAGAGACAGTTGTTTTCACGCTTTTGGCCAAGGGGTCACTAATAACAGAGCCGATAAGGCTTTCTTCATCCCTGTGCATGGCGTGATGCTTGAAAGCTCTGGAGTCAGGCGCACCCAAATCAGCCGAAGCTGTGGGAGACGCCATCAAGAGGCGACCGTCCTTATCGTAAACACGCACATCGTGAAGGTAGGGTAGAGCAGCTACACGGCTTTGAAGCCAGTGATAGGCTTTTTCTAACCGGACCTGATCCTGACCGGCTTGCTCTATGCGTTTTACACCCTCGGCTGCAATCAGATCAGCCCCTACAAGACCTGCTTCGATCTCTCGCGCAGCAACCCTGGCCAGGCTTGAGGCTTTGGCCTGACCTACCTCCAGGCTGAGCTGTCGGTTAGCAGCCATGTGCCAGGCATACAGGCCAAGGATAGCGATGCCTACCAGAGCCACGAAAAGCACAGTGAGCTGTTGAAGACGCTTTGGCGACAGGCGTCTGGTTTTGGATAAAGAGGTCATCAGCTAACGTATCCTGGCCTTTAGCGCACTAGAAATCATAATGCCGCATTGCTATCAGATCGGCTCAGCTAACCATCTCTTGAGCTCTATCCGCGTCGTGCCTAAAAAACTAAAACCTGCTAGCGCATGAGCCGTTTAAGAATCTCTTGAGTTGCAACGCTGGCAGCCTCCTCTGAACGATCCAAATCATCCTTGACCAGCATAGCCATAACCGTCAGGACTGTTGCCTGACACGTTGAAGACAGGCTTTCAGACTCCTCCATGAGCAAGCGATACAAAAGCGAGCAGGTAAGCTCTCTGTCAGAAGGCGGTAGAGCGTTACTACTTGCAAGAGCAATAAGCTCCCTATTAAGCGATTTATATTGTCTTTAAGAGGATGCTCATACCTTGAAGCGTGCAACCAGGGTAGTGAGGTCGATTGCCAGACGTGACAGCTCCTGACTGGCTGCGCTGGTTTGTTCGGCGCCTGCTGCACTTTGAATAGACAGGTCGCGGATATTGACCAGGTTTCGATCAACTTCACGAGCTACCTGAGCCTGCTCTTCGGAAGCACTTGCAATCACTAGATTGCGCTCGCTGATGCTGCCCATGGCCGCGGTTATACTTTCCAGGGCATCGCCGGCCGTACGGGCAACTTCAAGGGTTGTGTGGGCACGCTCATTACTCGCGCGCATCGAGCTTACGGCCCGCTCAGATCCCTGCTGAATACCAGCAATCATCTGTTCAATATCATGTGTAGACGTCTGGGTCCGATGAGCAAGGGCTCTTACCTCATCTGCGACTACAGCAAACCCACGTCCTGCTTCCCCTGCCCGGGCTGCCTCAATGGCTGCGTTCAAAGCAAGTAGATTGGTTTGTTCTGCAACGCTGCGGATAACATCCACCATTTTGCTGATTTCTTGGACCTGACCTGCTAGCTGTTCGACTTCACGGGAGGTGGAGGTAATATCAGTGGAAAGGCTAGTAATAGACTCAACGGCTTTGACGACCTGGTCTCTTCCCTGGCGAGCTGTCTTATCTGACTCTTTCGAAGCTTCAGCTGTAGTTACTGCATTTTGAGTGACTTCATCTACGGCCGCCGTCATCTCGTTTACGGCTGTAGCGGCTTGCTCAATTTCATGGTTCTGCCTATTGAGGCCTTTGCTCGCATCTTCTGTTACGGCATGCAGTTCTTCCGAGGCGGAGGCAAGCTGACTGGAGGAGTCGGCAATATGCAAAATGGTGGTGCGCAGACTGTCTTGCATGCTATGGAGAGCGTCCATTAACAGCGCTGGTTCATCCTTGCCTTCAACCCTAATCACCTGGGTAAGATCGCCACCTGCCACTGTCTGAGCCACCCGTACGGCTTCCTGCAAGGGCTGTACGATACTACGGGTAAATACATAAGCCAGTATGGCAGTCAGCAGGGTAGCAATCAGGATTCCTCCAATCATCACAGCCAGGGTTGATTGGTAAGTCTGTGCAGCGCTTGCTGATGCAGTAGCGGCGCCTCGGTTGTTGAAATCAATAAGGGCTTTTAGCTTTTGCCTAAGCTCATTGCCGCCCACGTTTAGCTTTTCACTTACTACTTTTACGGCTTCCTCGGTTTTACCTTGCCTTTCCAATTCAATAATCTGATCGAGGACTTGATAATAGTTAAGTCTGGTGTGGAGATAGTTGTCGTATAGGCTTTGCTCTTCGTTGTTTACGACTGTTTTACTATACTTTTCTTCAAGACCCTCAAGCTCTGTACGGAAACTATTCAAGACTCACGAGTAGACTGATCCACATCAGAATCATTAATGAGCACCAGACGTAGCGCAAAGATACGCGTGCGCATTATGTTATCGCTCAGATCACCCAGAGCAACAATGCTAGGCATCCATCCGGTACCGACCTCAGAGGACCGCTCCCTGATGTCAGCCATCTGCTTGAGCGAAAATACACCAAGTATCAAGACAATTAGCCCGATCAGGCCAAACCCAAGCGCAGACCGTTGGGAAACCCTAAGATTACGAAAGGACATAAAACGATCCCACTCCATGGATGAGGGATTACCCCTCCAAGGATATTATCTCTCGTATCGGCAACCCCCTTTATTTCTTTATGAAAATGTAAAACATAGTGCTGCTTTACCGGTGGGCATCGCACTCCTCGCTTTTGCTTTTTCTGCATTCCGCTAATCAAAGTGAAAGATATAGCAGAGCGTTAGGCACTCCTCTTAAGCATTCTCAATCGGTGCCGATACATAGCTCATAATTCATTTGGGTAACTCTTAGCGCCTGATTATGTTTTTAGCCATTCGATTGGCTATTAAATGATAGGACGTGTTAAGCGCAGAACCACATCCGCTCGCAACTAAAATCACATCATGTCTACTTATCAAAGTGAAACCGGCCCGACTGATGTCGAGTCGGAGCGCATAGCCTTGCTGCATGCGCTTAATCTTCTGGATACCAATCCTGAGGACGTCTTTGATCGCGTTACGCGTTTGCTTGCAAAGGCGCTCCAGGTGCCCATCGCTCTGGTTTCGCTGGTGGATACCCATCGGCAATGGTTCAAGTCCTGTATAGGGCTTCCAACTAAGGAAACACCTCGCGAGTATTCCTTCTGCGCTCATGCCATTAAGCAAAGCGAAGTCATGATAGTGGCCAATGCCCTGCAGGACGATCGCTTCAGAGACAACCCGTTAGTTACAGGCTCGCCGGATATACGCTTTTATGCAGGGGTGCCTTTACGCACTCGAGAGGGATATGCCTTGGGTACGCTATGTGCCATTGATACCCGGCCTCGGTATCTGAGCCATGCTGAACTGCAAATCCTTCAGGATCTTGCCAGCATTGTTATGCGCGAAATTCAGCTTCGAGAGGTATGCCTGCTTTCAGAAAGACAGATTGTAAAATCAGACAGAAAGCTCAAATCAAGTGAAGCTCGCTTCCGGGCTATATTCGAGCATGCAGGCGCTGGTATCGCACTTATTTCATCTCAAGGAATGTGGCTAGAGGTAAACGGTTCGTTTTGTGCTCTTGTTGGCTATAGTCATCAAGAGCTAACCAGACTGAGCTTTTGGGATATCACCTTTCCTGAAGACTTGCGCGCAAATCTCCAGCTGTTTAGCCAGTTGAAAACAGGCGAAATCAAACATTATCAATTGGAAAAGCGTTATCGGCATAAAGAGGGCAAGACGGTCTGGGTCAAGGTTTCAGTAACTAAACAGACCTACCCACATAACGCTGAAGACTTTATCTGCGTAATCCAGAACATTCAGGCCCGTAAGGAGGCTGAAGAGTCGCTGCTCGCCTTGCATCAACGTCTTGAACAGCAGATCCATGAGCGCACAAGCGAACTAGAGCACGCTAACAAGGCTTTAACAGTCATGATGAAAAGGCAAGAGCGCGAAGCGATGGAAGATTCGCTTACTGGACTGCCTAACCGTCGCGCTATGTACCGGACTCTGCAAGCCAGGCTTAATGCCAGACCTTCTCTGGAATTTCCACTACAAATCTTTTGCCTGGATTTGGATGGTTTCAAGCTAATAAACGACAGCTTGGGCCATGCTGCCGGTGATCGTGTATTGATGGAGATAGCTTCTCGCTTAAGCACGTTTTTACAGGGCTCTGACTTTATTGCGCGCTTAGGGGGCGATGAGTTTGTTCTGATAGTTGATGGCTTGGCTAGTAGACCTGCTATCGAGAAGCTATGCGAGCGTTTGATTGAAAGTATCGGTCAAAACATTCCTATCGCAGGGCATGAGGTTAGTGTTGGCTGCAGCATTGGTATGGCGTCAGCGCCCCGGGATAGCAATCGCGCCGATGAGATTCTTCGCTTTGCCGACATTGCCCTGTGCGAAGCCAAAGCAGCAGGCCGTAATAGCTGGCAATTCTATACTGAAGAGATGAATACCCGACTGTTGATTCAACGCCAGATTGAAAGTGACCTCAAGCTGGCCTTGCAGCGTGATGAGCTTCGCCTGGAATTTCAGCCCCGTTATGCCATAGAGGGCATGCATTTGGTGGGAGCAGAGGCCCTGGTCCGTTGGCAACATCCGATCCGTGGCTATATAAACCCTGCCCAGTTTATATCTATTGCTGAGGAAACCGGCCTGATTGTTCCGTTGAGCGATTGGATTCTTCGACAAGCCTGTCTTGAAGCGGCCAGTTGGGATAACAGCGTTTTTGTTTCAGTCAACCTATCGGCCGTTGAATTCAAGCGCAATGATCTGGTTGAGCGGGTTAAGGCTGTATTGCAGGAAACAGGGCTTTCCCCCCAACGGTTGGAGCTTGAAATAACCGAGGGCGTTATGCTGGATAACGCCGAGGAGGCGTTGATCTTGATGAAGGGCCTTAAGCAGCTGGGTGTACAACTATCCATGGACGACTTTGGAACTGGGTATTCTTCTCTAAGCTACCTACATCGTTATCCCCTCGATGGGCTTAAGATTGACCAAAGCTTTATTAAAGCTTTATGCGAGTCAGCAGAAGGCCGTCCTATTATTGAGGCCATTATTGGTTTGGGTCGGGCGTTGTCACTTGTGATAACCGCTGAAGGCGTGGAAACCCCAGATCAGCTCTATATGCTGGCTCAGCTGGGGTGTAAGCAGGCTCAAGGATATTATCTAGCCCGGCCCATGGATGTAAAGCAATTGAATGAGTTAATGCATGTGTCTAAAGCTTTGGCTTTTGAACAGGCTTAAAGAATGCTTTCGTCATTTAGACCGCTCTGCTGTCAGCGACATGGTAGCTTTCTTTACCTAACCGAACCGCTGTACTAAAAGATTAAGAAACCTTGTGTTTGGATTGACGAACGGTCTTGTACATAGAGTGAGATAGGCTATATCTAAATATAAGGGATGCACCTGTTGCTTCCTGAGTTTAGTGCATGTGAGTACCTCTTGATGTACTGTCCTATCAACCAACCTAGCGTTTTATAGCATTACTAGCGTTTTATTAAGTGGTGATTTGTGTTGTGTTACCTACAGGGCCAGCCGTAGTTATTTAATTTAACTCTCAATTACGGCTGGTTCCTTTATCCTCATAATCATTTTCTGAAATTTCATTTAATTTATATTTTATGGGTTGCCATAAAGTAAGGATAAAGAGCATTAATGACATGTCTGGCTGTATATCATGACGGCCTCACGTTCTTTCAAGCAGGTGTAAACCAATGGCGCGTTACGAAGACCTTCTAGCAGAGTTAATCGGCGCCGAGATTCAGTGCAAATTTTTATCTGGTGATGTCGAGGGTTTAGAGGGAAGTGAGCTTAAGCTGTTTGTCTTAGATAATAAGACTGGAGTGCGTGTATTTAAGATAATTAAGCGTGCGGATATTGTTGATTGGGCTCAACTCCATAGCATTATAGCTGAGATCCGCTTTATGCTGGCTATGCAAAACACATTCGACAGTATAAGCGTTTTTAAGAAATTTACATAAAGACCAAGCTTTATTTTTTCATAACAATAAATTTATTTAAGATTACTTGTCTTTATTTTGTTAACTCGTAACTAGTATTCTGTGGCCTGTATCGATAGATATCCAATCATGAATTTTAATAGATGAACTAAGGACGGCTATGGATTTCTTCGTCGTAAAGTCTGATACCTTGCGAGGAAAAATATATTGGGCTGTGTTTATCGGAAAGCAAGCTGTTTCTCCTAAGTACAAAGCTGAAGCCGATGCCTTAGCTTGGGTTGAGCAGAGGGTAAGTAAGCTAAAGTAGCCTACTTTGCTTAGGCCTTTTCTACCCGTAGCCAAACGTGTTGTAGCGCCAGTTCTGCCACAGGTTCATGTTGTGTAAATGACCTGTGGCATTTCAGGTGCTGGACCTATCCAGAGGCGTGTTATACGCGAAAGCGATTTACCAGGTTTTGGAGCTCATGGCCCAACTGCATCAACTCCATACTAGAGTTTGAGGTTTTTTCGCTGGCAGATACTGTCTGATCAGAAACTTCTCGCACAGAAATAACACTGCGGTTGATCTCTTCGGTAACCGCGCTTTGCTGTTCAGCCGCGGCAGCAATTTGCAGGTTCATCGACTGTATGTTGCCAACGGAGCGAGTAATCTTTTCTAACGAGCCACCAGCCCTCTGTGAGAGTTCTACACTGGCCTGGGTAAGCGTGCGGCTGCTGGACATGATCGTAGCAACTTGCTGTGTTCCTTGTTGCAAGCCGGCCACCAGCACCTCTATTTCTACAGCGGATTGCTGAGTGCGCTGAGCCAGACTACGAACTTCATCAGCGACCACTGCAAAGCCGCGGCCAGCCTCACCCGCACGGGCTGCCTCGATAGCTGCATTAAGTGCAAGCAGGTTGGTCTGGTCTGCAACTGATTTAATAACATCCATAACGCTTACAATCTTGGCGCTTTCCTCTTGCAGAGCGGCCATGGCTTCGGTCGAACGATTGACCTCGCTGGCCAGGCTCTCGATCTGGGAAATAGCTTTGCGGACAACATTATCGCCCTGGCGAGCCTGCTCATCGGCCTCGTTGGCCGCCTGAGAGGCCTCTCCGGCATTGCGAGCTACGTCCTGAACAGTAGCGGACATCTCATGCATAGCCGTAGCGACCTGATCGGTCTCGCCTTTTTGAGCATAAGCGCCTGCACTGGTCTGTGCAGTCACAGCGGACAGGCTTTCAGCAGACCTGGTGATTTGTGTCACACCCTCATGAATACTGGTAATCAGCTCACGTAAGGTCGTGCCCATCTGCGCAATACCGTGTTGCAGCACACCAATCTCGTCGCGGCGGCTGACCAGGCGCTTAGCGGTCAGATCGCCTGAGGCAATACGTTCTACTTCAACCAAGGCTTCTTTGAGCGGACGGGTAATCTGACGTGTAATAATCCAGGCGGCTAGTATTCCGCATACGATCACAAGCAACGTACTGCTGATCTGGAAAATACGGCTCTGATAACTTTCTGCAGCCAGCCTATCTGTCTGAAACGTGTATAAGGCATCGCTGATTTTGATGAGCTCATAACCCTGTTCGGTCATTTCCTTACGGGCCTTGGCGATGTCGCTGGTGGCTTTTTTATAGGCTGCGACTGTTTCCTTATAATGGTCTATAACCGTGTTTAGCTCTTGCAACGTGCTGGGCTGACTGGCAGCATAATGGCTGCCCAGTGTTGCCAGGGCTGTTAGCGTTTCACTAAATTCAAGTGCCAGCGCTTTTTCATTTTTAGCACTCACATTTTCTGTAAACACGTTTACCAGATGCCTGATATGCAAGAGGTTTTCACGTGTTTGCGAGAGACTATAGAGTTTTTCGTAGCGACTCTCATCATACACTGGCAACTGAGCAATACTCTTGAGCAGGACATCAACCAACGCTTGCGCCTGGGCTGATTCGCTCTGCATATCCAGTTTGGTCTTGTTTGCTACGGCATAGCCATTTTCCATAACTGAAAGTGACTGCTTGTACTGCTCGTTTACCTCTTTCTGGCGTTTCAGATTAGCCATGTTGGCTGGGTTCTTGAATTTCTCAAGTACCTTTTGCTGCTCTTGCATATATCGCTCGAGAGCATTTTTGACACGAGTGGTGCTGGTCTCGTCAGCCTTTGCAATCATGTACTGCAGGCGGGCGATTCTAAGGTCAGTAAACGAGTTGTTGAGTTTTGTTATATCGGTCATCCAGTCGGAGCGCTGGATAAGACCTCCCAAGCTGTTCCAACTGGTCCAGGCGAGTTGCATGGAAAGCACCATTACAATGCCAAATCCAAGCCCTAATTTTTGGGTGACAGAAAGATTTAAAAACCAGGTTTTCATACATTCATCCGCTAGTATGTCATGTGCATCCGGCTTAGAGATTGTTGTTAAAAAAGCCTGGTTATGCAGTTTTAAGACATGCTCTATCGGCATGGAGTAGATGAACTAAAGGAACTGATTGGCGAAAGAAATGCCATCTGTCAGAGGGTCATAGCCTTTGCTGATGTTTGGCTTATGAAGCTATGAAAACGCTATAAGAGCAGAAGAGGATCTGTCGATACTGCGACTTTTGAGATCACTACAAGCGGACTGTATGCTAGCTCCGAATTTATTACATGTATGTTCTTTAAAACGAAGCCATAAGCATAGTAGCCATAGTCCAAGTTCTTATGGCTACTAATGGAACGCTACCAATAGTCCTACGCAGCATGAGCGTCTGTCTTTGCTAGGATACGGCTTATCTCCTGACGATTTTCTCGAGTCAAATGATCAGTTAAGCGATGCAGCTGCTTTACGATCAATTGCTGGCTACCGTTATTTTCAGCTGCGCGTAGCTCTTGCATAAGGGAATGGATAATGCGTGCAGTGAGTTCAAGATCGCTCATAACCGTTCCTCTGAATAATCTAGGTTAATGCCGCTTAAGCCGCCTTAATTGATTGGGCAACCCTAGACTTCAAACAGTTCTCATTGGGCCGACGAACGAATCGTTTGCTGGCCACTGATATGTTCTTGTCATTCTTTTAGTCTTAGTAACAAGTCGCATTCAGGAGGTCAATCTCTGCTCCCTTTCGACCTGCATACTGACATAGTCTACTGTTTAGAATTACCTCTGATGGGTGACCAGGCTGTAAGAGTACTGCTCGATAGCAAGTATCAAGTGATACCAGGATTGCTTGGCGGCGCTAGTTGGAAAGTACAGGTCTCTGCTCATACGTTTTTATTCTTAGACAGTGCTACAGTAGGCGTCTCGATAATAGCTTTATAGCAGCATAGGGCGAGGCGTATAGGCAAATTTGTAGTTACCGGCTTAAACGGTCTGGCTTCTTATTGGATAGCAGTGCCACTTTCAAAATCTGTTCTATGCTGATGAAAGAAGGCATAGTGCCAGCTCTTATAAAAATAACTTTCATCTTTTCTTGAGGCATCTGTTCATGCCAGACCCCGAACCTGAAGGTATTGAGACGCTATCAACTCAAGCGCTCATGGAACTGGTTGTTAACAGCTCTGCTGACCTTGCCGTGATTGTGGCAAATCCTTCAGGTGTGATCGTAGTCTGGAATCCGGCAGCAGAAAGTTTGCTTGGCTGGAGTGCAGAAGAAGCAATAGGAGCGCATTACAGTCTTTATTTCACGTCAGAGAACTGGCCAGGACAAGAGATGCAAGACGTCCTTGAGCTAGGGCGTCTTACAAGTGAAGGCTGGCAACTCAAGCGTGACGGCAGTCCTTTTTGGGCTAGCAGTGAATTAACAGTACTGCAGAAGAATGGGGCGCTTCTTGGCTATTCTAGAATCATTAAAGATCGTACGGACGATTGGCTAGCCGGGGAGCGCCTTTGTTTAGCTCAGAAGGCTGGCAGCAGCGGTACATTTGAATGGCTTCCTGCTCTAGACCAGTTTCAGGTTTCCGCAGAGTTTTGTCGGCTTTGGCGGCTGCCTGTTCAGCCGTCGCTTTCTATTGGCAGGCTTGAAGAGCTTACACATGCTGAAGACAGGGAGCGCTTTGTTACTGCTTTAGAAACGTTTACCAAGCATGCACACGTATATCTTGAGTCGCGTGTCGATTACTCAGATAACGGGCAGGAGCGCTGGCTAGCCTGGCGTGGAGCCTTTGTTCAAGATCAAGCGTTGCGTACTTGTTATCTAGGCGTGTGCTATGACATTACTGAACTTAAACAGGCTGCAATAGCTGCCCGAAAACTCCAGGTGCGCTCGCGCGATCTGGTTGACGGTATGCAGGAGGGCTTCTATCAGGTTGAAGCCCTGCGAGATAGGTCTGGACAGATTTGTGACTTCCGCTACGTGCAGGCTAACCCAGCCTTCTGGCAGAACACTGGCATTCCCATAACCACCGAAGTGGTAGGCCGTACCATACGTGAAATCATTCCTGAGGCCCACGAAGAGTTAGTCCAGGCTCATATCGACTTGCTTGAAGAGACCAGGCTTTCGCCTTTCGAAATAAGGGTGATTGCCTTAGATCAACGCTGGTTTGAAGCCAGAGCGCGAAGAGTTGCTGATGACTGCCTGGCTGTGCTGTTTATGGATATTACTCAGCGCAAACTCACTGAGGAGGCGTTGGCTGATAGCGAGGCCAGGCTTAAGGCTACAACAAACTCGATTGAACAGATTATCTGGGGAGCAAGGCCTGACGGTTACGCTGATTATTTTAATGAGCGATGGTATGAATACACCGGTATGGCGGATGATCAAGCACAAGGTCACCGTTGGTCAGAGCTACTCCACCCAGATGATAAAAGTCGTATCTGGAAAATATGGCAGCACAGCCTGGCTACAGGAGCGCCTGTTCGATGTGAGTTCCGCTTAAAGCATCGTTTAGGTCAATATCACTGGTTTTTGTCCAGAGCGCAGGCGTTATATCGGAATGAAAAAATAACGCGCTGGTTTGGCAGTCTGACTGACATTCAAACTATTGTTGAAGCTCGTGAAATTCTGACACGCTCACAAGAAGAACTTGAGTGGCAAGTGGCCAACCGCACCCGTGAGCGTGACCGTATGTGGCATCTTTCCAATGACATGATGGCCGTAATACGTCTTGACGGTGGGCTTGTTGCTGTTAACGAGGCGTGTACTCGTATCTTGGGCTGGACGGAAGAGGAGTTCGTAGGTACCAACTATTTGACCCTCCTGCATCCGGACGATATAGCCAAGACAACACTTAAAATGGCCAACCTGGAAAAGGACCAGCATCAGACAGGTTTTGAGATGCGCCTTCGCCATAAGAATGGCTCCTACCGGCTCACCTCTTGGACGTCGGTGCCTGAGCAAGGCTTCGTCTATACAGTAGGGCGGGACATTACCGAACAGCGGCAGCTTGCCGAACAGTTACATCAGGCTCAGAAAATGGAGGCTGTGGGGAAACTTACCGGAGGCATTGCTCATGACTTCAATAATCTTCTGACCGGTGTGATTGGTAGCCTGGACCTGATGCAAAAGCACCTTGAGGCAGGGCGTACCAGTAGGCTTGAGCGCTATATGGGAGCTGCGACTACATCAGCGCAGCGCGCCGCCGCACTGACCCAGCGACTGTTAATCTTTTCCAGGCAACAAACGCTTGATCTCAAAGCGGTGGATCTTAATCAATTAGTTGCCTCGCTTGAGGATCTGCTGCATCAGGCGGCAGGGCCTTCTATTGCCTTGCTTACAACATTAGAGACAGGCTTATGCCTTGTATGGACGGATCGTAATCAGCTTGAGAATGTCCTGATCAATCTGGTTATCAATGCACGAGATGCCATGCCAAGCGGCGGCTCTATTACCATTATTACGTCACGGTTACAGCTCAATAGTCTTACTCAGGAAACAGGTGACCTAAAAGAGGGCGAATATATAGTTCTCTGCGTGACTGACACCGGGGTAGGAATACCTGCCGATATTATCGATAAAGTATTCGAGCCATTTTTTACGACTAAACCTATCGGGCAGGGAACAGGCCTAGGGCTTTCCATGGTGTATGGCTATGTCAAACAGACGAAGGGGCATATTCGCATCTTGTCCGAACCCGGGCA
>NZ_VLKY01000027.1 GCF_007830155.1 Pseudomonas duriflava | reverse complement strand
TTAGGCAAGCCGTCCGATATTAAAGGTACTGGATAGGAGGGTAGGCCTTTGAGGTGGATCTTGATTGCTTACCTGTCAAGTCAAAAGATAAAAAATTTGATTGACCCCCTAAAGCTTCCAGTGAAAACGCCGAAACAGTAAATGAACGCGAACTCATTGGTTGTCAGGCCGGGTCGCAAGTCAGGCAAACAAATTATGTCCGTCGGAGGACAACATCATGGCTTTAACAGTTAACACTAACGTAGCCTCGCTGAACACTCAGCGTAACCTGAACGCTTCTTCCAAATCGATGGAAACTACGTTGCAGCGCTTGTCCACTGGCTCGCGCATCAACAGCGCCAAGGACGACGCGGCAGGTCTGCAGATTGCCAACCGTTTGACCTCTCAGGTCAACGGCCTGAACGTAGCCGTCAAGAACTCCAACGACGGCATCTCCATGGCACAGACCGCAGAAGGTGCTCTTCAGCAGTCTACCTCTCTGCTGCAGCGTATGCGTGACCTGGCTCTGCAGTCGGCCAACGGTTCCAACAGCGATGACGAGCGAAAGGCTCTAAACAACGAAGTGACCGAACTGAAAAAGGAAGTTGACCGTATCTCCAACACCACTACCTTTGGTGGCAAGAAGCTGCTCGACGGCTCGTTTGGGACTACAACTTTCCAGGTCGGCAGTGCGGCCAACGAAATGATCAGCGTGAAGATCGACGAGATGAGCACTGACTCACTCAAGGGCAAGTATTTCGAAGGTTGCGTTTCTTCTGGTACTGGTGCAGCTACTGCTTCAGGTACGATTACTGTTTCCGGCACGGTAAATGGTAATAACTTTAGCGTTGATGTGACTATTGCCAGCGGCACCACCGGTGCAGACTACACCAAGGCCGTTGCTACGGCGGTTAACGATGCCAACGTTGGGGTGGGCGCTTATGTCGAATCCGACGGTTCGCTAAAGGTTATCTCCCAGCAGAAAGCTGATGGTACTAACGAGCTGACAGCGCTGGCTGTAAGTGGTGCAGTAGCGGGTATTACTGCTGGTGCCTACACAGCAGACACCGCGGTTAACGAAGACAAGCTGAGCGCTATTGATCTGACTTCGGTGAAGGGCTCGCAGACTGCGGTGCTGGTAATTGACCAGGCGATCAAGAATATTGACCAGCAGCGTGCTCACCTGGGTGCTGTGCAGAACCGTTTCGACAACACCATCGGTAACCTGCAAAACATCACAGAAAACGTATCTGCTGCTAAGAGCCGAATCCAGGACACAGACTTTGCCACTGAAACGGCAAACATGACCAAGAACCAGATTCTGCAACAGGCTGGTACTTCAATTCTGGCCCAGGCCAACCAGCTTCCGCAGGCTGTACTTAGCTTGCTCCGCTAAGGCGGCGTAAGGTAGTCAGCATGAGTTGACGGGAGGAAGGGGCTAGCCCTTCCTCCTTTTTTGTTGTGGAGAACTGTTATGGATATAAATGCGATAGCAGATTGGTCCCAAAAAACGACAGCAGTTTCAACAGTTAACCATTCCCAAAACGTCACTAGCACAGTGAGTGGTTCAGTTGTTGCGCAGGCTGGTGTGGCTCAAACAGGAACTAGTCCGACAGCCCCTACGCTTGAGCAGCTTAAGAGCGCAACGAGTGAAATGAATGCGTTTGCTAGTTCTGTCGGTCGAAATATTAATTTCTCACTTGATGAATCTACTGAGCAAATCGTTGTAAAGGTTATCGACAGAGCATCGGGTGATTTGATTCGCCAAATACCTTCTGAAGAAGCATTAAGAGTGGCCGAAAATATAAAAGAAATGCGGGGCTTATTGTTTAAGGCTGAGGCATAAGGTTAGGCATGGTGTTTGCTTTTAGATAAAGCAAACACCATTTTTTGGCATTTAAGTGAGGAAGTAAATATGGCAAATATTACTTTAGGATCAGGCTTTAACTCTGGGCTGGATATCCAATCTATCGTTTCGGCTTTGGTTAGTGCTGATCGAGCCCCTAAGGATGCTCAACTAAGTCGCTTGGAAACAGCAACTACGGCCAAGATATCTTCGTTAGGTACACTTAAAAGTTCCTTGAGCGAATTCCAAACATCTCTCAAAAATTTAAACGATATAGATTTGTTTAATCAAAGAACGGCTACATCTTCAGATTCAGCACGCGTTACCGCTACTACAAGCACGACGGCTGCAGCTGGCGTTTATTCTCTTGAAGTAATTCAATTGGCATCTAGCAGCAAAATTTCTTCTGGAGCTATAGCAGGTGATTCGTCGGCTACCTTTAGTCAAGGTGGTACGTTAGTAATAGGTCGTGGAAGTGATAGTTATAATGTTTCTGTAGCAGACGGGGCTAGTCTCAAAGATATTCGAGACAATATTAATTCACAATTAAAGAGTAATGGCGTAACTGCCAATATAGTTACTGATCCAAGTACTAATAAATCGCGTTTAGTTTTGTCCTCCGATAAAGGTGGTACGGGTAATGACCTTACGCTGACTACTAGCAATGCGGGTTTAGAGGCTTTAGCTGATTCAGTTGATGGAAGTCGTAAGGTAACCACAACTTTGCAGTTAGCAGTGGACGCAAAGTTCAAAGTTGATGGATTAGAGCTTAGCAGTGCTAGTAATGAGGTTGCTGGTGTTGTTGAGGGTGTAGTGTTTAATTTGGTTAAGGCCGAAAGCAATCAAAATGTAACCGTTACGGTGGGGGAAAACACGACAGGCGTTAAGGAAAAAATAAAAAGTTTTGTTGATAGCTATAATAAGCTGATTTCGACAACTAACACTTTGACTAGTGTTATTGCTGTTGGAGACGGAAAGCAGCCGCAAACGGGTAACTTAGTAGGTGATTCTAGCGTACGTAGCTTGCTTAGTAAAATCCGTGGTGAGCTGACGTCACAAGTAGAAGGCCCATTTCGTGTTCTGGCGGATTTAGGTGTTACTACTCAAAAAGATGGCAAGCTTGCAATAGATGATGAAAAGCTATCAAGTGCATTAAGTGATAATTATGATTCTGTAGGTTCCTTTCTGGCCGGTACGAATGGACTAATGCAGCGCTTGTCCAACAGTATTGATGGTTATGTTAAGAGTGGCGGTTTGCTGGAGCAACGAGTCAATGGGCTGCAGACAACTTTAAGGCAGGTCGATGAGCAAAAGATTCAGCAGGAAGCTCGTGCTGCCGCTCTCGAAGAGCGTCTGCTTAAACAGTTTAATGCTATGGATGCATTGGTAGGGCAAATGAGTAACACGAGCAGTTCGTTGTTGGCTACTTTGTCTAGCATTAATAGCTAACTACCTAACTCGTGTTGAGGGGTGGTTTTAGGATACGTTTTGCTTAGCTGTAAGTGATAGTAAATCGCGCTTTCGTACGGCTACCTGCAGGGCATTTCAATTTTTGAAGTGGTTCGATAAAAACATTAAGCTTGTATTGTGTGTACTTAAAGTTTTCTGTTTTCAGCCGATAAACTGGATGATTAATTCAACAGTCCTGGAATTTTATGAGCCCGAATACAGCCCTTAAGCAATACCAGACGGTCAATGTTCAAGCTCAGGTATTGGCAGCTGACCCGCATCGTTTAATTCAGATGCTTATGGAGGGTGGTTTAACGCGTTTAGCGCAAGCGCGTGGTGCCATTGAACATAATCAGATCGCTTTAAAGGGAGAGGTTATTGGCAAAGCTATTGGCATTATCGGTGGCTTGCGTGAGGCGCTTGACCACAGCAAGGGTAGCGATATAGCCGTCAATTTAGACCGCCTATATGATTATATGATTGTTCAATTAAGCAAGGCTAACCGTACTAATGATATAAAATTAGTCGATGAGGTCGCGGGCTTGCTTAGAGAATTAAAGTTAGGCTGGGATGCCATAGCCCCTTAATTTGGGAGTCGCTGATGAATATTTTTGGGAAAAAATCGGCGTTAGAGCAGCTAGAGTCTGTAAGAGATGAGCTGGCTGTTGCCTTTGTTCATCACGACTGGGAGAGAATTGCTGAGCTAGATCAAGTCTGTCGTAATTATGTTGAAAAGGCAGCGCTTAGTTCAACCACTGATAAGAATGTTTTAAGAGCTATTCTGACTCAACTATTCCAACTTTACGCTTCGATTATAGAAGCTTGCCAAGAGAGGCGGGATGCCGCTAGAGACGAGTTGGTAAGCATGAGGCGCTCAACTAAAGGTGCTAAGGTATATCAGCTCTATGGCTAATTGATTTAATCAGTGGGCTAACCAAATTTCTTACAATAAAGCACGTCATAAAATTGACTCTTCTCACTGTTTTGACTTTACTAGGGGGCAATGCCTTTAGTGGTCATCGGCGGAAGGGAACAATCGAAGATGTGGCGTGAAACGAAGATCCTCCTAATTGAAGATGACGCCAGCCGTCGCCATGACCTTACCGTCATTCTGAATTTCCTGGGTGAGGAGCACATCGCTTCTACCAGCAGTAAGGAATGGCAGGTGTCTGTGGAGTCGCTGGAAAGCAGCAGATCCATTCTCTGCGTTCTGCTGGGTCGAGTTGATGCGCAGGGTGGGGCCGTCGAGTTGCTCAAGCAGTTGGGTACTTGGGATGAGGTCCTTCCCATTCTGCTCTTGGGCGCACAGTCTTACAGTGAGTGGCCAGACGAAATTCGTCGGCGCATCCTGTCCACCCTAGAGGTGCCGGTCAGCTACAACCAATTGCTCGATTCTCTTCACCGTGCTCAGGTCTATCGCGAAATGTACGACCAAGCCCGCGGGCGTGGGCGGCAACGCGAGCCTAATCTGTTTCGTAGCCTGGTAGGCACCAGCCGTGCCATTCAGGGCGTACGCAAGATGATGCAGCAAGTAGCCGATACCGAGGCTAGCGTTCTTATCCTGGGGGAGTCCGGCACCGGCAAGGAAGTCGTCGCGCGTAATCTGCATTTTCATTCCAAACGTCGCGAAGGGCCATTTGTGCCGGTCAATTGCGGTGCCATTCCGGCGGAGCTGCTAGAAAGCGAGCTTTTCGGTCATGAGAAGGGTGCTTTTACCGGAGCAATTACCAGCCGGGCCGGCCGCTTCGAGCTGGCGAATACCGGGACGCTGTTTTTGGATGAAATCGGCGATATGCCGCTGAATATGCAGGTCAAACTGCTGCGTGTCTTGCAGGAGCGTACCTATGAGCGCGTAGGCAGTAATAAGACGCAGAGCGTAGATGTACGGATCATCGCAGCGACGCACAAGAATCTTGAGAAAATGATCGAGCAGGGCTCCTTCCGGGAGGATTTATATTACCGGCTCAATGTGTTTCCCATCGACATGCCGCCGTTGCGTGATCGGGCTGAGGACATTCCGCTGCTCATCAATGAGCTAATTTCACGTATGGAGCACGAGAAGCGTGGCTCCATACGTTTTAACGCTGCAGCTATTATGTCCCTCTGTCGACACAGCTGGCCGGGTAACGTGCGTGAGCTGGCCAATCTGGTCGAGCGGCTGGCGATCATGCATCCCTATGGTGTGATCGGGGTGGCCGAGCTGCCGCATAAATTCCGTTATGTTGACGATGAAAACGATGCGCTGACGGCATCGCTGCGCGAAGAGTTGGAGGAGCGAGAAGCCGTGGCGAGTGTTAGTGGCGGCGGCAGTTTGCCAAGCTCCAGCTCGTCGGCACTGTTACCCAGTGAAGGGCTTGATCTCAAGGATTACCTGGCCAATCTTGAGCAGAGCCTCATTCAGCAAGCGTTGGATGACGCTGGGGGAATCGTAGCGCGTGCCGCTGAGCGCTTGCGTATCCGCCGAACTACCTTGGTGGAGAAAATGCGTAAATACGGCATGGGACGCCGGGAGGATGAGCTGGCGGATGAATAGTCATCTGCCCGTTCGGTAAGTTTATCCGCTTAGCGGCATGAGCCTTGCTAGCTCTCATTCAATGACGAATTTTTGTCTCGACGAGAGCGCTCATGACTTCAGCTCCACCTTCGTTTGGTCCCGATGCCAAGCTTGACGACCTTATTAGCCTGCTGGAGCGGGCTCCTGTCGCTTACGAGCACAACTTCACTCTGGATGACGAAGCGCTAGAAGGCTTGGAGGCGCACTTGGGCGTACTCAAGGGCGAGTTAGCTCGCGAAAGCGCTCAGCGCATACGCGAGTTGGGCGAGCGTGAGCGTCTGGCGAGTCGTCTACAAAGTCTTCTGGATATTCTGCCAGCCGGCATCGTTATTATCGATGGGCATGGCTTTGTACGAGAGGCCAACCCAGCAGCTATCGCCTTGTTAGGTAAGCCTCTCGTGGGGCAGCCTTGGCGGCATGTTATCGAGCACTGTTTTGCTCCGCGTCAGGATGACGGCCACGAGGTTTCGCTAAGGGACGGCCGCCGGGTATCTATTGCGACCCGCTCACTGGATCACGAGGCTGGCCAGCTGGTCATGCTCAATGACATGACCGAGACGCGCCGCCTGCAGGAACAGCTGGCACGCCATGAGCGATTGTCGTCCATGGGGCGTATGATGGCTTCGCTGGCGCATCAGATTCGTACGCCGCTATCGGCAGCCATGTTATACGCCGGGCATCTTACTGACCAGCCCTTGCCATTTGAGCAGCAGCAGCGCTTTGCCAGTCGATTGAAGGAGCGCTTGCATGAGCTTGAGCGTCAGCTCCAGAGCATGCTGGTTTTTGCTCGAGGTGATTTGCCCCTGCAGGATCAACTATCTCCGCGTCAGTTGTTTGAAGCCATTAAGCAGGCGGCCATAACTCATGTCGATGGTGTTATGGTCCGATGGCAATGTGATGCTGCCAGTGGTGTACTGCTGTGTAACCGTGACACCCTGGTCGGGGCTATTTTTAATCTTATCGAAAATGCCGTTCAGGCTGCCGGAAAAGAGGCGCGCTTCAAGGTGCATGCTTATACCCGCGGGGAGCGGCTGCATCTGTCTGTTAGTGATAGTGGCCCAGGCATGGATGAAGAAACCTTGGCTCGGCTAGGAGAACCGTTTTTTACGACTAAACCCACCGGAACGGGCTTAGGTATAGCTATTGCCAGGATTGTGGCGCGTGCGCATCAAGGCGATTTATTGATTCGCTCGCGACGGGGGCGGGGCACTTGCGCCACCGTTACCTTGCCGCTGGTCCAGTGGGACGAGGAGGGTTCCGCATGAAAGAACGGATTCTACTGGTCGAAGACGATTTCGCCTTGCGCGAGGCTCTGCTCGATACACTGGAGTTAGGCGGCTTCGCCTGTGAGGCTGTGGACAGCGCCGAGGCGGCATTAGCAGCGCTCAGCCAAAATACATATGCGCTTGTCCTGAGTGATGTGAACATGGCGGGCATGGACGGCCATCAATTACTGACCTGTATTCGGCAGAAACAGTGGCAGATACCTGTTCTGTTGATGACCGCCTTTGGCTCTATAGAGCGTGCTGTGGAGGCAATGCGACAGGGGGCTTCCGATTATTTGGTCAAACCGTTCGAGCCAAGCACCTTGTTGGCGGTAGTAGCACGTCACACGGTAGATCAGGATTTAGCAGGCGGCGAAGGCCCGGTTGCCGAAGAGCCTGCAAGTCGGCAATTGCTTGCTTTGGCTGCTCGCGTAGCCCAAAGCGATTCGACAGTATTAATTTCGGGCGAGTCGGGCACCGGCAAAGAAGTATTGGCACGCTATATTCATCAGCAGTCGAAGAGGGCAGCGGGGCCTTTCGTGGCTATCAACTGCGCTGCCATTCCGGACAACATGCTTGAGGCGACTCTGTTTGGCCATGAAAAAGGCTCTTTTACTGGTGCGATAGCGGCTCAGCCCGGAAAGTTCGAATTGGCACATGGCGGTACGATTCTGCTCGATGAAATATCCGAAATGCCGCTAGGGCTGCAAGCTAAGCTACTGCGCGTTCTTCAGGAGCGGGAAGTGGAGCGGGTAGGGGCACGTAAACCGATATCCTTGGATATTCGAGTCTTGGCCACGACTAACCGCGATTTGGGAGCCGAGGTGACGGCAGGGCGTTTCCGGGAGGATCTCTATTATCGGTTGTCGGTTTTTCCGCTGGCGTGGAAGCCGCTTCGGGAACGGCGAGCCGATATACTGCCGCTAGCCAAGCGACTCCTGAATGCCCATGCGCAGAAGATGCGTCAATCCGTACCAGTATTCTCCGCGTCGGCTATTGCGCTGCTGCAACAGCACGCCTGGCCAGGGAATGTGCGTGAATTGGATAATGCCATTCAGCGCGCATTGATCCTTCAGCAGGGCGGCGTGATTGAGCCGGGAGACTTCTGCCTGGAGCTGGCGTCGGGCCTTGTGGGAGTCGATTCCTTGCATTCTGCTGCTATACGAGCAGTACCGCTGAAGCCTATAGAATCCTCTGATAGCGTATCTGCTCCAGTGCTTGGCGAAGACTTGCGCCGTCACGAGTACGAATTGATTATGGAAACCTTACGTGCCGAGCGTGGACGCCGTAAGGAAGCTGCTGATCGGTTGGGCATCAGCGCTCGTACGCTTCGTTATAAATTGGCCCAGATGCGTGAAGCGGGTATCGACATCGAAGCGCTTCTATATGCCAGTTAAGCGGCTACCCCGGCTTATTTAAGGCGCCGGGGCAGGGCTTGATAGTTAACTTTTGTCGGATGTCAGGTCCATAGCCTCATACCGCACCAGGCGACTGCCGTGCTTAAAACGGTAGCCCAGCCAGATGGCCAGGAAAAGCGGCAGACTGATGTAAGTAGCGACGAGACCTACCCAGTCGATCCGCTCGCCAATCAACGCTGAATAATTCTGACCCAGCGTAATGAATAGGCAAAGACCGAACGCCAGCAAAGGACCAATCGGAAACCACATGGCTCGATAGGGAAGGTCTTCCAGGCGGCCGCCTTGGGCCAGATATCCTTTACGAAAGCGGTAATGTGATATGGCAATACCTAGCCAGGCGATAAAGCCGCACATACCGGATGTATTAAGTAGCCATGTATAAAGCTGCTTATCGCCCACGAAAGTGGTTAGGAAGCACAATGCTCCTACCAACGTTGTGGCATAAAGTGCATTACGAGGTACGCCGTTCGCTGAAACCCGGGCAAACAGCTTGGGTGCCTTACCTTGCTGAGCGAGGCTGAACAGCATTCGGGTCGAGGCATACATGCCGGAAGTGCCAGCAGACAACACGGCGGATAGGATAACGGCATTCATGACGGCGGCCGCTGCTGCAAAGCCTGCACGCTCGAACAGCAGGGTAAAGGGCGAGACGCTGATATCGGTAGCCTCGTTTTGTAGCAGACGAGGATCTGTGTAAGGAATCAGCAGGCCAATAATGAAAATGGCCAGAATATAGAACATCAGAATGCGCCAGAAAACCTGGCGAATAGCGATTGGGATGTTCTTGCGAGGATTTTCTGATTCGCCAGCGGCTACGCCAATAAGCTCGGTACCCTGAAAGGAGAAGCCCGCAATCATGGCTACGCCAACCATCGCTTGAAGTCCTCCCACGAAAGGAGCATCGCCAGAGGTGAAGTTCGTCATGCCAGGCGCTTCGATTCCCTGCATGATACCTAAGATGCTGGCTAGGCCTATCCCAATGAATACGACCACGGTGAGTACCTTGATAAGGGCAAACCAGAATTCGCTTTCACCAAAGCCGCGGGCTGAAAAAACATTCAACAAGAACATTAGGGTCAGGAAGCCAGCGCTCCAGACAATACCGGGCACATCGGGAAACCAGAAGCTCATGACCAGCTGTGCTGCCACTAGCTCGGCTGCGATGGTAACAGCCCAGTTGTACCAGTAGTTCCATCCTAGCGCGAAGCCGAACCCGTCTTCGACGAAACGACTGCCGTATGTGCTGAATGAGCCTGAAACCGGCATGTAAGCTGCCATTTCCCCTAGGCTCGTCATCAAAAAATACACCATTAGACCGATCAAGGCGTAGGCCAATAAAGCGCCACCAGGCCCGGCACTGGCAATCGTGGCGCCCGAGGCCACGAACAGTCCGGTACCAATGGAGCCGCCAATAGCAATCATATTGAGGTGACGAGGCTTCAGTGTTCGCTGCAGGCCAGCGGATGAGGCGGTAGGACATTCTGATGCGGAAGGAATTTCTCGATTGGCGGGCGAGTGTTCACGGGGTGAGGAAAAGGCAGTCATGTTCAGGGTCCAACAGAGCAGCGAAGGTCCGGCTATCAGCCAGACCAAGATGTTCGCGTATTGCGCCGCGAATCGATGAAAACACAGGTCAGAACGCTAGCGTTGAATGCCATTCTGACCCTTAAAAAGCCGCGAATGGTACATTAAAAGAAGAGGTCGGTACGCCTTGAAGCCATAGATTTTCTATATCTATTCTTCAGTATGGGAGTGGGCCCATTCTACAAGCACTTATTCGAGAGCAGCAGAAAGGATGACGCTGAAATGAAAAAGCCCAGCGTTAGGCTGGGCTTAAAATTTGGCTCCGCGACCTGGACTCGAACCAGGGACCCAATGATTAACAGTCATTTGCTCTACCGACTGAGCTATCGCGGAACAACGAGACGTATCTTACTGATAGCTAAGGAGAAGTCAACACTTCTCCTTGCATTTTAAACGCGCTTAGAGCACGCGGGCGATGGCTGTAATCACGCTATCTAAATTTGTCTTGTTCAGCGCAGCTACGCAGATTCGGCCAGTACCAACAGCGTAAATACCAAACTCGTTTTTCAAGCGCTCGACTTGGTCAGTTGTCAGTCCGGAATAAGAGAACATGCCGCGCTGATCCTTAACAAAGCTGAAGTCGCGTGTAGCGCCCGCTGCCGCAAGCCCTTCCACTAGAGCATGACGCATATTGCGGATGCGCTCGCGCATTTCTGCCAGTTCCGACTCCCACATAGCCCGCAGTGTTTCGTCGCGCAGTACAGTGGCGACAATAGTGGCTCCATGAGTAGGAGGGTTGGAATAGTTGGTGCGTACTACACGCTTGACCTGAGACAGGACGCGAGCCGTTTCTTCACGGTCGGCTGTTACAATGGAAAGTGCGCCGACACGTTCACCGTATAGAGAAAATGACTTCGAGAACGAGCTCGAGACAAAAAAGGTTAGTCCGGATTCGGCAAACAGGCGCACAGCCGTTGCATCTTCCTCGATGCCGTCACCAAACCCTTGGTAGGCGATGTCCAGAAAGGGTACGTGATCGCGCTCTTTAATAACGTTCAGTACCTCTTTCCAATCCTCAGGTTGTAGATCAACACCTGTTGGATTGTGGCAGCAAGCGTGCAGAACCACGATAGAGCGTTGAGGCAGCGCGTTGAGGTCTTCTAGCAGGCCGCCGCGATTAAGGCCGTTGGTCGCGGCATGGTAGTAGCGATAATTCTGCACCGGGAAGCCAGCGGCTTCGAAAAGTGCGCGATGATTTTCCCAGCTGGGGTCGCTGATGGCTACTACGGCATCTGGCAGAAGACGCTTGAGAAAATCGGCACCTATCTTGAGTGCGCCTGTGCCGCCTAGAGCTTGAACCGTTGCGACTCGGCCTTCGTTGATCAGCGGGGAGGTAGCTCCAAACAGCAGCGTTTGTACCGCTTCGTCATACGCAGCAATGCCGTCGATAGGTAGGTAGCCGCGCGGGGCACGAACGGAGATGCGTTTTTTTTCAGCTTCCTCAACGGCGCGGAGCAGGGGAATACGGCCCTGTTCGTCGTAATAGACACCGACCCCAAGATTGACTTTGGTAGGGCGGGCATCAGCATTGAAGGCTTCATTGAGGCCCAGGATAGGATCGCGGGCAGCCATTTCGACGGCAGAGAACAAACTCATTGTGCGTAAGCTCGAAGTGAGGAAAAAGAGGTAAGCTGAGTGCGCACAAGGCCCGTTTGCCGAAGTACGCAAGCGGGGAAGTAGTATAGCGGGCATTAGCAGAGGGGGCGACCTAAATATCGCTTCTTGGACGAATGTCTACTACTTGAAAAACGGCGAGGCAGGACGTATTTAATGTTCAGTCTCGACGGGCTGGGCGGCCCGTCGACGCGTCGGGCGTTGTTGCGCCGGACCATGATGATTTTTGTGGTGCATCTCGGGCAGGAAGGCTCCTTGCACCTTCTTCCTTGAGGATGCTCATGTCAGCATTTCAGTTGTCTACCCGTTATACCCCGGCCGGTGATCAGCCTGAAGCGATTCGCCAGATGGTCGAGGGTATCAATGCCGGTCTGTCGCACCAGACGCTGCTCGGGGTGACAGGATCGGGCAAGACGTTCAGCATCGCTAATGTCATAGCTCAAATCCAGCGACCGACGATTGTGCTGGCACCCAACAAAACATTGGCGGCTCAGTTATACGGTGAGTTCAAGGCGTTCTTCCCGCATAACGCGGTGGAGTACTTCGTCTCCTATTACGATTACTACCAGCCGGAAGCCTATGTGCCGTCCTCGGATACCTTCATCGAGAAGGATTCGTCCATCAATGATCACATCGAACAGATGCGCCTTTCAGCCACCAAGGCTTTGTTGGAGCGTCGCGATGCAATCATTGTGGCTTCGGTATCGTCGATCTATGGTCTGGGGGATCCAAAGGCCTATCTCAAGATGGTCCTGCATCTTGATCGAGGCGACCGTATCGATCAGCGCACCTTGCTGCGCCGCTTGACCGAGCTCCAGTACACCCGCAACGATATGGAGTTCACTCGTGCAACGTTTCGTGTACGTGGCGATGTGATCGATATCTATCCAGCTGAGTCTGACCTGGAGGCTATTCGCGTTGAGTTGTTTGATGACGAAGTGGAAAGTTTGTCGGCCTTTGATCCGCTTACAGGAGAGGTAATCCGGAAGCTGCCGCGCTTTACCTTTTACCCCAAGACACACTACGCAACGCCTCGCGATACGTTGCTCGATGCAATGGAGCATATCAAGGTCGAACTCAAACAGCGCCTTGAGCAGTTTCGTGCTGAAAACAAACTGCTTGAAGCTCAGCGGCTTGAGCAGCGGACACGCTTCGATCTTGAGATGATCATGGAGCTGGGCTACTGCAACGGCATCGAAAATTATTCACGCTACTTGTCCGGGCGTGCTCCGGGCGAGCCGCCACCAACGTTATATGATTATCTTCCGGCTGACGCCCTGTTGGTCATTGATGAGTCTCACGTAACCGTTCCGCAAATCGGGGCCATGTTCAAAGGTGACCGCTCACGTAAGGAAACCTTGGTCGATTACGGCTTTCGGCTACCTTCAGCATTGGATAATCGTCCACTGCGCTTTGAAGAGTGGGAAGCAGGCAGTCCGCAGACAATTTTTGTTTCGGCGACGCCTGGGCCTTATGAAGAAGCTCATGCAGGGCGTGTAATCGAGCAAGTCGTCCGGCCTACAGGGCTGGTCGATCCCGAGATTGAAATAAGGCCGGCGACGACCCAGGTAGATGACCTGTTGTCCGAGATTCGTCTTAGGGTCAAAAAGGACGAGCGTGTTCTGGTTACTACATTAACCAAGCGCATGGCTGAAGACCTGACTGATTACTTGGCGGACCATGGTGTTCGTGTACGTTATCTGCACTCAGATATCGATACGGTGGAGCGGGTTGAAATCATCCGTGACTTACGCCTGGGCACATTTGACGTGCTGGTTGGTATCAACCTGCTCCGGGAAGGTCTCGACATGCCTGAGGTGTCGCTCGTAGCTATTCTGGATGCCGACAAGGAAGGATTCCTGCGCTCGGAGCGTTCGCTGATTCAGACCATTGGCCGTGCAGCACGTAACCTTAACGGCAAGGCAATCCTTTATGCCGATGCGATGACTGGCTCCATGAAGCGAGCCATTGATGAGACCGACCGTCGACGGGCCAAGCAGCTAGCTTTCAATGAAAAGCACGGTATCGTCCCTACAGGCGTCAAGAAGGACATTCGTGACATTCTTGAAGGTGCAGCAGTGCCAGGGGCGCGTGGTAAGCGGCGTGCAACCAAGGCGGCAGAGGACAGTGCACGTTACGAAACGGAGCTACGCACGCCAGCCGATATTACGAAGCGGATAGGACAGCTTGAGGAACGTATGCTCAAGTTGGCTCGCGACCTTGAATTCGAGGCAGCGGCACAGCTTCGTGATGAAATTCAGGCGCTGCGAGAGCGATTGGTTGCTGCTTAAGCCTTCGGTAAATCAGTTTGGCTGTTCGTTGAGGCCAGGCCGATCCGTCTCGACGCTGGAAGGCAGGGTACGCCCACTGCTACCATCACCTTTTGTCTTGTTCTGTCTTGAGAGTCCCCATGACCACTGTTCGCACGCGCATCGCGCCGTCGCCTACAGGCGATCCGCATGTCGGTACCGCCTACATTGCCTTGTTCAATCTCTGCTTTGCTCGTCAACATGGCGGCCAGTTCATTCTGCGTATCGAGGATACGGATCAGCTACGATCCACGCGTGAGTCTGAAGAGCAGATCTACGAAGCATTGCGCTGGTTGGGTATCGAGTGGGACGAAGGTCCTGATGTAGGTGGTCCGCATGGGCCCTACCGCCAGAGCGAGCGTAGGGAAATTTATAAGAAGTATTCGGATGAATTGGTAAGCAAAGGGCATGCATTTCCCTGTTTTTGCTCGGCCGAGCGTCTGGATCAAGTGCGCGCCGAACAGACGGCTCGTAAAGAAACCCCACGCTACGACGGCCACTGTATGCATCTTGAGCCGGCCGAAGCCCAGCGTCGTATCGCAGCGGGGGAATCTCATGTCGTACGCATGAAGGTGCCGACTGAAGGTGTCTGTGTCGTGCCAGACATGCTGCGAGGGGATGTCGAGATCCCGTGGGATCGTATGGACATGCAAGTTCTGATGAAAGCTGACGGTCTGCCAACTTACTTCCTGGCTAATGTCGTCGACGATCATCTGATGGGTATTACGCATGTCTTGCGTGGTGAAGAATGGCTGCCTTCCGCCCCTAAGCTGATCAAGCTGTACGAGTACTTCGGTTGGGAGCAGCCAGCGCTGTGCTACATGCCGTTGCTACGCAACCCGGACAAAAGCAAATTATCCAAGCGTAAGAATCCTACGTCCGTGACGTTTTATCAGCGCATGGGTTACTTGCCTCAGGCGATGCTGAACTACCTGGGGCGTATGGGCTGGTCCATGCCGGATGAGCGTGAAAAGTTCACTTTGGAAGAAATGATCGAGCATTTCGATATCAATCGTGTCTCGCTTGGCGGGCCGATTTTCGATATCGAGAAGTTGTCCTGGTTGAATGGACAATGGATTCGGGAATTAAGTGTCGAGGCTTTTGCTCAAGAAGTGCAGGCATGGGCGCTCAACCCTGACTACCTGATGAAAATTGCTCCTCATGTTCAGGGGCGAGTCGAAACGTTTAGTCAAATTGCACCACTGGCGGGCTTTTTCTTTTCGGGTGCGCTGCCCTTGAATGCCGAGTTGTTCGCGCACAAGAAGCTTTCTGCCGAGCAGGTTCGACAGGTTATGCAGCTTGTCTTGTGGAAGCTAGAAGCGTTACGACAGTGGGAAAAAGACCGCATTACTGGTTGCATCCAGGCTGTGGCGGAGCATTTGTCGCTCAAGCTGAGAGATGTTATGCCGCTGATGTTTGCTGCCATTACTGGGCAAGCCAGTTCGGTCTCGGTATTAGATGCCATGGAGATTATTGGGCCAGATCTTACGCGTTTCCGTTTGCGCCAAGCTATTGAGCTACTGGGCGGGGTTTCCAAAAAAGAAACAAAGGAATGGGAAAAGCTGTTCGCTAGCATGGCCTAATCATAGGCTGCCACGGCAGATAGTCGTGGCAGCCAGCCTGTTGCCTTTCTTAAGTCTTAGGGCTGAAAGGCCGTCTCTGCTGGAAATCTCCTGTCTCCGGATCTTTATTGCACTGAATAACATGTGCGGCAGGTTTGCCTGTAAGCAATGTTTATTAGGCAAGTGGAGCCGAGCCAGCTAAAGCGTCGTTCAGCTAAACATATGCATCTTGGGCTGGGTTCCTGCGCCGGCATGTTCTACCATTGCGCCCATTCGTTTAGAGGTGCCGATAGTTTCGGCCAATCCACGAGGTAACGATGAGCTGCGATTTTCTTGCGCAAGCCTTGCCAGGCGTGCAAAAACTGTCTCCCTATGTTCCGGGAAAACCGGTCGATGAGCTTGCGCGTGAGCTGGATTTAGACCCGGCGCGTATCGTCAAGCTGGCGAGCAACGAAAACCCGTTGGGCCCTAGCCTAAAGGTTATCGAGGCTATCCAGGCCGAGCTGAAAGAGCTTACTCGTTATCCGGATGGCAATGGGTTCGAGCTCAAGCGGGCACTGGCCGAGCACTATGGCATTCAGGCCAGCCAGATTACGTTGGGCAATGGCTCCAATGATATTCTGGAGCTAGTGGCGCGTGCTTATCTGGCGCCTGGCCTCAATGCCGTATTCAGTCAGTATGCTTTTGCTGTTTATCCGCTAGTAACCCAGGCTATCGGTGCGGAAGGCCGTGCTGTGCCTGCCAAGTCTTGGGGGCATGATCTGGATGCTATGCTTGGCGCCATTGATCAGTCTACCCGTATTGTTTTTCTGGCCAATCCCAACAACCCAACCGGTACTTGGTTTGGTCCTGAAGCACTTGCAAAGTTTTTACAGGCAGTGCCGGAGCACATATTGGTAGTGCTGGATGAGGCCTATATCGAATATGCAGAAGGCAATGACCTTCCGGACGGTATGGCTTACCTGGCGGCTCATCCTAATCTGCTGATTTCACGTACGTTCTCTAAAGCATATGGGCTCGCCTCTTTGCGTGTTGGTTATGCTATCTCATCGGTAACTATTGCCGATGTGCTCAATCGTGTGCGTCAGCCGTTCAACGTAAATAGCTTGGCCTTGGCAGCGGCTCGTGCAGCAATGAGCGATACCGATTATTTGATTCAGAGTCGGCACGCCAACGACCATGGAATGGCTCAGTTGGAGGAGGGATTTCGTAAGCTTGGGTTAAGCTGGATTCCGTCCAAGGGCAATTTTATTGCTGTTGACTTTGCTCAAGAGGCAGCGCCGATTTACCAGGCTCTTCTTCAGCAAGGTGTCATTGTGCGCCCAGTCGCGGGCTATGGTTTGCCCACCTTTTTGCGTATTTCTATTGGTACTGCTGAAGAAAATACGCTTTGCCTAGAGGCGCTTGCCAAGGTGCTTTCTCGTGGCTGAATTTAAAAAGACGCCCTTGATTGGGCGGCTTGTTGTTGTCGGGTTGGGTTTGATCGGTGGATCGTTCGCTAAGGGGATCAAGGAAAGCGGACTATGCCGTGAGGTAATAGGCGTAGACCGAAACCCTGATACTCGGCGCCAGGCGGTCGAGCTGGGAGTTGTAGATCGTTGCGAAGAGCATTTGGCTAACGCGTGTCTGGGGGCGGATGTCGTTCAGCTGGCAGTTCCGATCCTGGCAATGGAAAAGGTGTTGGAAGAGCTTTCAACCTTGGACTTGGGACAGGCTGTATTAACAGATGTAGGTAGTGCCAAGGGCAATGTTGCGAGAGCTGCGCAAAGAGCCTTTGTTGGGAGGCCGCTGCGCTTTGTGCCAGGTCATCCCATTGCGGGGTCTGAAAAGAGCGGTGTCACCGCCGCCAATAGTAAGCTCTTTAGGCGGCACAAGGTCATTTTGACCCCCTTTGATGCTATCGACGAGCAAGCGCTAGTCTTGATAGATAAATTGTGGCGAGCCCTCGATGCAGATGTTGAGTACATGAGCATTGAGCATCACGACGAGGTCTTGGCGGCCACAAGTCATCTTCCGCATCTATTGGCCTTTACCTTGGTTGAATCCTTGGCCAAACGCAGTGAAAATCTGGAGATCTTTCGCTACGCTGCGGGCGGTTTCCGGGATTTTACCCGTATCGCCGGTAGTGATCCGGTCATGTGGCACGATATCTTCCTGGCCAATCGTGAAGCAGTCCTGCACACATTGGATACTTTTCGCGACGACCTGGATGCGCTGCGCCAGGCTGTTGTTACTGAGGATGGGCATCAATTGCTGGGCGTGTTTACTCGCGCCCGCGCTGCCCGCGAGCATTTCGGCAAAATTCTGGCCCGCCGGGCCTATGTGGACCCTATGCAAACTAAAGACTTGACCTACATTGCCAGCCCTGGCGGCAGCCTGTCCGGGCGCATCCGTGTTCCAGGCGACAAATCCATTTCCCATCGCTCGATTATGTTGGGCTCCTTGGCTGAAGGCACAACTGAGGTAGAGGGTTTTCTTGAGGGTGAGGATGCGCTGGCAACCCTACAAGCGTTTCGTGATATGGGAGTCGTGATTGAGGGCCCCAACCAGGGGCGTGTCACCATTCATGGCGTTGGTCTGAATGGTCTTAAGCCACCGCCAGGGCCTTTGTATCTGGGTAACTCAGGCACCTCCATGCGGCTACTTTCCGGCTTGCTGGCGGCTCAACCGTTTGATACTACGCTCACCGGTGACGCCTCGCTTTCCAAGCGTCCTATGAATCGTGTCGCTAAGCCGCTGCGTGAGATGGGAGCAGTGATCGAGACGGCAGAGGAGGGACGTCCCCCGCTGATTATTCGGGGTGGACAATCCCTAAAAGGAATCCACTATGACATGCCCATGGCTAGTGCGCAGGTTAAGTCCTGTCTGCTGCTTGCGGGCCTGTATGCAAAAGGCGAAACCTCAGTAACCGAGCCGGCTCCAACTCGCGATCATACGGAGCGCATGCTGCGTGGTTTCGGTTACCCTGTCAGTGTTGAGGGCAGTACAGCAAAGGTTTCCTCTGGGCATCGCCTGACAGCTACGCATATCGAAGTGCCCGCGGATATCTCTTCGGCAGCCTTCTTTCTGGTGGCAGGTAGCATTGCCGAAAACTCGGAACTGGTTCTTGAGCATGTTGGCATCAATCCGACCCGTACGGGTGTGATTGATATCTTGCGCCTCATGGGAGCTGATATCACATCAGAGAACCAGCGTGAGGTAGGGGGGGAGCCGGTGGCAGACCTGCGTGTGCGCTCGGCACCGCTTACCGGTATCGAAATTCCTGAAGAGCTCGTGCCGCTGGCAATTGATGAGTTCCCTGTACTGTTTGTAGCGGCTACCTGCGCTAAAGGGCGTACGGTTCTGCGGGGCGCTGAGGAGTTGCGTGTCAAGGAGTCAGATCGCATTCAAGTGATGGCTGACGGTTTGAAAATTTTGGGCGTACAGGCTGAGCCTACGCCAGATGGTATCGTCATTGAAGGCGGGCCAATGGGAGGTGGTGAGGTGGAAAGCCATGGCGACCACCGAATTGCAATGGCGTTTAGTGTCGCTTCTCTGCGGGCAAGCGCTCCGATTCGCATCCATGATTGCGCCAATGTTGCGACATCTTTTCCGACGTTCTTGAGTCTGGCCGCCCAGGCGGGCATCCGAGTTAAAGAAGAGGCTATCGCATGATGAGTACTGCTCCGGTTATTACCATTGATGGACCTGGAGGCTCGGGAAAAGGCACGATTGCAGCGCTTCTTTCGCGGCGCCTGGGGTGGAATCTATTGGACTCCGGAGCCTTGTATCGACTATTGGCATTCGCTGCGCGTAATCATGGAGTCGACCTTACTAATGAGGAGTCGCTGAAAGCCTTGGCAGCCTATTTGGATGTTCAATTTCAGGTAGGGCATGAGCATGGTCAGCGAATCATTCTTGAAGGTGAGGATGTTACCGATTTCATCCGTACTGAAGATATTGGAGCGGGTGCTTCTCAGGTCGCCATATTGCCTGCTGTTCGTGATGCTTTGCTCCAGCGGCAAAAGGCTTTTCGTGAGGCGCCTGGACTTGTAGCGGACGGCCGCGATATGGGGACGGTGGTTTTCCCGGATGCCGAACTGAAGGTTTTTCTGACCGCTAGCACGGAGGAGCGTGCTAAACGGCGCTACCTTCAGTTGAAGAAAAAGGGGGAAAGTGTTAGTTTATCCGCCCTTCTCGAAGAGATCCGTGAGCGCGACGAGCGTGATACACAGCGTGCCGTTGCTCCTCTTAAGCCAGCAGATGACGCGATTGTGCTGGATTCTACGGATCTATCGATTGAACACGTGCTCGACCACATCCTTGACTTGGCTGCTCAACGCGACCTGGCGGGATGATAGCCAGATAACCCTTTTGGATATCTGGTGAAGGCAGGCGGGGACCAGTCCCAACCCGTTTGCTGGATTTTTACAACGAACCCCGCATTGGCTGGTAATGCGGTAGACCGGGCGCATCGTGTGCCCAACACTACAGGTATAAACATGAGCGAAAGCTTCGCAGAACTCTTTGAAGAAAGTCTGAAATCCCTCGACATGCAGCCGGGTGCCATCATCACAGGTACTGTGGTTTCCATCGATGGTGACTGGGTAGTTGTCGACACTGGCCTGAAATCTGAGGGTCTCGTTCCGCTCGAGCAGTTCTACAACGAACAAGGCGAGCTGACCATCAACGTGGGCGACCAAGTCCATGTGGCTCTCGATGCCGTGGAAGACGGTTTCGGCGAAACCAAAGTGTCTCGCGAGAAAGCCAAGCGTGCTGAGTCCTGGCTGGTCCTGGAAGCTGCATTCAACGCTGACGAAGTGGTCAAAGGCGTTATCAACGGTAAGGTCAAGGGTGGTTTCACCGTTGATGTTAGCGGCATCCGTGCGTTCCTGCCGGGTTCCTTGGTTGATGTCCGTCCTGTACGTGACACGGCTCACCTGGAAGGCAAAGAGCTCGAGTTCAAGGTCATCAAGCTTGATCAGAAGCGCAACAACGTAGTTGTTTCCCGTCGTAGTGTGCTTGAGGCTGAAAACAGTGCCGAGCGTGAAGCGCTGCTGGAATCCCTGCAGGAAGGTCAGCAGGTTCGCGGTATCGTCAAGAACCTCACCGATTACGGTGCGTTCGTTGATCTGGGCGGCGTAGATGGCCTGCTGCACATCACTGACATGGCGTGGAAGCGTATCAAGCATCCTTCCGAGATCGTCAATGTTGGCGACGAGATCGATGTTAAGGTTCTGAAGTTTGACCGTGAGCGTAACCGCGTTTCTCTGGGTCTGAAGCAGCTGGGCGAAGACCCATGGGTTGCTATCAAGGCGCGTTACCCAGAAGGTACTCGTGTTCAGGCTCGTGTTACCAACCTGACCGACTACGGCTGCTTCGCTGAGCTGGAAGAGGGCGTTGAAGGTCTGGTGCACGTATCCGAAATGGATTGGACCAACAAGAACATCCACCCGTCCAAGGTCGTCCAGGTCGGCGACGAAGTGGAAGTTATGGTTCTGGATATCGACGAAGAGCGTCGTCGTATCTCCTTGGGTATCAAGCAGTGCCGTCCGAATCCGTGGGAAGAGTTCTCCGGTCAGTTCAACAAGGGCGATCGCATCTCCGGTACCATCAAGTCCATTACTGACTTCGGTATCTTCATCGGTCTGGATGGCGGTATCGACGGTCTGGTTCACCTGTCTGACATTTCCTGGAACGAGCCGGGCGAAGAAGCGGTACGTCGCTTTAAGAAGGGCGACGAGCTGGATACTGTTATCCTGTCCGTTGATCCTGAGCGCGAGCGCATCTCCTTGGGCATCAAGCAACTGGAAGACGATCCGTTCTCCAGCTATGCCGCTTTGAATGAGAAGGGCAGCATTGTTCGTGGTACTGTCAAGGAAGTTGACGCCAAAGGCGCCATCATCACTTTGGCCCACGAGATCGAAGGCGTTCTGAAGGCCTCTGAAATCAGCCGTGATCGCGTTGAAGACGCGCGCAACGTTCTGAAGGAAGGCGACGAAGTAGAAGCCAAGATCATCAGCATCGATCGTAAGAGCCGTGTCATCAGCCTCTCCGTCAAGTCCAAGGACGTTGATGATGAGAAGGAAGCGATGTCCTCTCTGCGTAGCACTAAGTCGGAGCCAAGCGCTGGCCCGACTACCATTGGTGACCTGATCAAGGCACAAATGGAAAACCAGGGCTAATAACTCTGGTGTCCAAAAAAGGGCGACTTCGGTCGCCCTTTTTTATGTCTTTTAACCGTGCATATGCCCTTCGTCTTAATGTCTAAACGAATAGTTGTGACGAGCTTTTCTATTGACTTTTACTGATTTTACCTTTTCAAAGCCAAGCGGTCATGCTAAAAGAAAGGGAAAGTGATCTAGCCGCTTGAAAAAAAAGGAAAAATTTTATGACCAAGTCGGAGTTGATCGAACGTATCGTAGCGGGTCAGGGGCAGCTTTCATCTAAAGATGTAGAGCTAGCTATTAAAACCATGCTCGAGCAAATGGCTCAAGCTCTCTCAGCTGGAGAGCGTATAGAAATACGTGGTTTTGGTAGTTTCTCGCTACATTACCGCTCGCCGCGCACTGGACGTAATCCTAAAACGGGCGAATCGGTGACACTTGATGGTAAATATGTTCCACACTTTAAGCCTGGGAAGGAGCTAAGAGACCGTGTCAATGAGCTCTGAAATTTCTTCTTTTTATTTAGTAAAGTATAAAGCTTTCATCTTGAGTTATCTTGGTTTTACTACCTATTCTTTTTTGAAGGTGGCTTCAATATTTCTGGTGTTATAAGGCTGCCTAAATTTTGGCGTATTTCCTTGTGGTGCCATAAGCTTGACAATTATAAAATTTCAAGGTTTTTTTTATAGTTTTGTTGGACATGTCTCTTTCTTTAGATAAGAATCCTCACAGCTGGTCCCTATGACCTCGTAGTCCACGTCAGTGAGGATGTCATCATGCGTCATTACCTGTTTATTTGGCTCGGTATCGCTGCCTGCTTCACTTTTATGCAGTTCGAAAACTCCCTGCTGGCGGCGGTGAGCCTGATGGTTAGTTGGGTAGTGGCTCTGCTGCTAAAGCCCGTTGCGCAGCCTAATTTATTCTCATCAATGTATCGGGTGGAAAAGCTGGCTTCGACAAAGCCCGTTATTAGGCCTTCGGTAAAGAATGCTTAGATTCAATGTTCGACAGTAGAAAAACCGGCCCTAATGGCCGGTTTTTTACGTTTTAAACATATGCTTTGTCTTTGTATTGAATAGGCCTGTCTGGATCAAATAAATAAGTAGTCGTGTAAGATGCTGTGTCATATGGCAGTAGTGAGTATGCTGAGTGCAACAAGAAGCAGTGATAACGAGGCGTGAAGGCGTTTTGGTCACCGGTGCCAGCGGGTTCGTGGGGAAAGCGCTTGTCAATAGCCTGCTCAGACAACGAATTCCCGTACGTATGGTGGTGCGCCGGGCTGCGAATCCTGGTTTTGATGAATGGGTTCGTGATATTCATGGTGAGACCGTTTGGGACGGGGCTTTTGACGGCATTGATACCGTTGTACACGTTGCAGCGCGAGTGCATATTATGCGGGGGTCCTCTGAAGGATCTGAAGTAGAGTTTCACCGGGTCAATGTGGCTGGCACGCTAAACTTAGCGTGCCAAGCTGTCGCTAGCGGTGTAAAGCGCTTTATCTTTCTGAGTAGCATCAAAGTGAATGGCGATTTTACCCAGCCAGGCGTTCCTTTTAGAGCTACCGACACGCCATGCCCCTCCGATGCCTATGCGCGTACTAAGCAGCAGGCTGAGTTTGAACTACTTCGTCTGGCTGAGCGTACCGGTCTGGAAGTGGTTATTATTCGCCCTCCCTTAATTTATGGGCCTGGCGTAAAGGCGAATTTCCGTAACATGCTGAAGTGGGTCGCTGCAGGTATCCCTCTCCCCCTGGGCGCTATTCATAACCGACGGAGTCTCGTGGCGCTAGAGAATCTGCTTGACTTGATTGATGTCTGCAGAACGCATCCGGCAGCGCCGGGCCAAATATTTCTAGTAAGTGACGGCGAAGATTTCTCTACGACCGAGCTGCTGCAGATTCTAGCGAATAGTATGTCTCGCCCTGCACGCCTGATTCCTGTGTCAGAGCGCTGGTTGATCGGACTGGCGCGCGCTTGCGGATATGAGGACATGGCCGTTCGCTTATGCAGTTCTCTGCAGGTTGATCTTGAGCATACCCATGACACGTTGGGATGGACACCACCTATGCAAGCCCGAAAATCGCTGAGCCGGGTCGCACGAGCCTACCTCGAAGCCAGACAATAAGATGTTGTTACTGATATTGCCAATTGTTGCTATCGTTTCTTGGCTTGGTACGGCTGCTTTGCGTCGCTATGCGCTGTCCAATCGGATTATAGATACGCCTAATGCTCGTAGTTCCCATGCTGTGCCTACGCCTCGGGGCGGTGGGATGGCTATTGTCGCAGTGTTTCTCCTGGCTATTGCCGGTCTGTATCAGGAGGGAATGATAAGCTTATCGTTCATGCTTGCTCTCATGGGCGGTGGCGGTCTCGTCGCGGTCATTGGCTTTTTGGATGATCATCAGCACATCGCTGCTCGTTGGCGCCTACTAGGCCATTTCGCCGCGGCGGGTTGGGGGCTTTATTGGCTCGGCGGTCTGGCTCCACTCGAATTAGGATCTTTTTACTTAGGCACGGGCATAGTCATGCAAGTGCTAGCGGTCTTTTATTTGGTTTGGCTGCTTAATCTATATAACTTTATGGATGGCATCGATGGCATTGCAGGTCTTGAGGCAATCAGTGTGGCGCTTGGTGGCGCGTTTCTATATGTCCTTACAGGCGCCCCTATAGCGGCCTGGGTGCCTGTCCTGCTAAGTAGTACCGTCTTGGGATTCCTATTGTGGAACATGCCGCCGGCACGGATATTCATGGGGGATGCTGGTAGTGGATTCCTGGGTATTGTGTTTGGGTTGCTATCCCTTCAGGCTGCCTGGGTTAATCCCAAGCTATTCTGGAGTTGGCTGATACTGCTTGGCGTTTTCGTGGTTGATGCGACCTGGACACTGATCCGGCGCCTGTTGAATGGAGAAAAACTTTACGAAGCCCATCGTAGTCATGCTTATCAGTGGGCCTCGCGACGATTCAGTAGCCATAAGGTTGTGACGTTAGGCGTTGCGGCTCTCAATTTATTTTGGTTATTGCCTTGCGCACTGTTAGTCGCCTGCGGATATCTGCCGGGCTTTTTGGGGCTTTTTCTAGCATATGTCCCTTTGTGCGTCTTGGCAGTAATATTTAAGGCTGGAGTCAGAGAGCTGTAGTCCTGACTGATTGTGTCGATAATCATAGGATAAGGACGGAGCATGCGTGAGCGTTTGGTGAGATTGAGTCGCCGCACGAAACGCCTGATCCAGGTAAGCGTAGACTGTGTGCTGATTTGGTTGGCGCTTTGGCTGGCCTTTTATATACGTCTGGGTTCGGTCGAAATGATTGAGCCCTTTGGGGGGCATGCCTGGCTATTCATTGTGACTCCTCTGGTATCTATCCCTCTGTTCATCCGGTTCGGAATGTATCGAGCGGTTATGCGTTACCTAGGTAATGATGCCCTGTTGGCCATTGCCAAAGCGGTAACTCTATCTGTTCTAATCTTGTCTTTAATTATTTATTGGTACCGCGACTTGCCAGAAATTGTGCCGCGATCCATGATTTTTAATTATTGGATATTGGGCCTTTTGTTCGTTGGGGGCCTGCGTCTTGCGCTGCGGCAGTACTTTCTTGGTAACTGGTATACAGCAGTGCCGTTCATCAAACAGCAGGACAGCTTAATTCGAGTGGCGGTGTATGGGGCTGGATCTGCTGGTAACCAACTGGTGGCAGCCCTACGCATGGGGCGTACAATGCGCCCAGTGGCGTTTATTGATGACGATAAGACGATTGCCAATCGGGTAATCGCTGGTATCCAGGTATATTCGCCTAAGCATATTCAACAGATGATTGATGTTACCGGGGCTGAAGAGATCCTCTTGGCAGTTCCCTCGGCCAGTCGCCGGCGTCGACGCGAGATCTTAGAGCTTCTAAAGGCTTTTCCATTGCACGTCCGCAGCGTACCCAGCGTCGCTGATTTAGCTAACGGTCGGGTGAGGGTTGAGGACATTCAGGAAGTTGACATTGCTGACTTGCTTGGGCGTGACTCGGTCAAGCCCAAGCAGGAGCTGTTTGATCGTTGTATACGAGGCAAAGTCGTTCTGGTTACCGGCGCGGGTGGGTCTATAGGGTCAGAGCTATGTCGCCAAATCATTGGTACAACTCCACAAACACTTCTCCTTTTCGAGCAATCAGAGTTCAATCTATACAGTATCCATGCCGAACTCGAACAGCGTATCCAGAGAGAATCACTTCCTGTCATTTTAATTCCTATCCTGGGAACCATTCGTAACGGTGAGCACCTCTTGCACGTCTTTCGGACTTGGAGCGTTGATACTATCTACCACGCTGCGGCCTATAAACATGTACCGATGGTTGAGCACAATATTGCGGAAGGTTTTCTGAATAATGTAATGGGTACTTTATATGCTGCCCAGGCAGCAATTCAGGCGGGTGTGCACAACTTTGTACTTATCTCGACTGATAAAGCTGTCCGTCCAGCCAACATTATGGGCGGCACTAAGCGTCTTGCCGAAATGATTCTACAAGCTTTAAGTCGAGAGCAAGCACCGGTGTTCTTGGGGGGGGAGTCTACAGTTCACCACGTCAACAAGACGCGCTTTACTATGGTGAGATTTGGCAATGTCTTGGGATCATCAGGCTCGGTAATCCCATTGTTTCGCCAGCAAATTAAGCATGGCGGACCGGTTACAGTCACTCATCCCAACATCACGCGCTTTTTTATGACGATCCCCGAGGCGGCGCAACTTGTCATCCAGGCAGGGTCAATGGGGGAGGGTGGTGACGTCTTCGTACTCGACATGGGCGAGCCGGTTCGGATAGTAGAGCTGGCTGAAAAGATGATCAATTTGTCAGGCATGACGGTGCGTTCCGAAAGTAATCTCTATGGCGATATTGAGATCGTTTTCACCGGGCTCAGACCTGGAGAAAAGCTTTACGAGGAATTACTAATCGGTAACAACGTGAGTCCGACAGAGCACCCTATGATTATGCGAGCTGATGAAAGCTACTTGCCTTGGGAACGCTATCGAGGTGCATTGCAAGAACTTTTAGAATGCCTATATGCCGAGGATTATGCTCGGTTAAGACAACTTTTGCGCGAGACAGTAGACGGCTATGTTCCGGAAGGCGAAATCGTAGACTGGATTCATTTGTATCAGCGTCGATGAGATAAGGTTGATGTTCTTTGATCCTGTCCACACAAAAGCTCTAGTGATTTCTATGCTTGGAACTTTTCAAGGGGAAAACTGTTTAACTCCAGTCTTCGTCGCAAAGCAGTGACGAGTCATGCAGTACGTCGTTGCTGTGATTTGATGACACTTGCAGGCTTCGCCGCGTCGAGCCTTGCAAGCTTCCCATGTATTTCGACTGCCAAGTAGTTCTCTTACGGAGCTATAGTGCGGGACGTTAACTATCAGGCAGGTTCAGGATGAAAGTTCTGGTAACAGGTGGTGCGGGTTTCATTGGTTCTGCAGTGGTCCGTTTTTTGATTAATGAGACTGAGTGTCAGGTTGCAAATGTTGATAAGCTGACCTACGCGGGCAACCTGGAGTCGCTGAACGAGGTTGCCTCTTCTGACCGTTATGAGTTTCACCAAGTCGATATCTGCGATAAGGCTGCGCTTGAAAAGGTATTTTCTACCTTCAAGCCCCAAGCCGTCATGCATCTGGCTGCCGAGTCGCATGTCGATCGTTCAATCGAAGGTCCTGCCGAGTTCATTCGTACCAATGTTTTGGGTACAGGGACTCTGCTTGAAGTAGCCCGCTCCTACTGGTTGGGGCTGGAGGCTGAAGCTAAAGAAGCTTTCCGCTTCCACCATATTTCTACGGACGAGGTATTTGGCGACCTACACGGTACAGATGATCTCTTTACCGAAACCACGCCTTATGCGCCCAGTTCGCCTTATTCAGCCAGCAAGGCTGGTAGTGATCACTTAGTTCGTGCCTGGGGCCGTACTTATGGCCTGCCAGTACTTATTACGAACTGCTCTAACAACTATGGCCCGTTCCATTTTCCTGAAAAGCTAATCCCTCACGTCATTCTAAACGCCATGCACGGCAAGTCTCTGCCGGTTTATGGTGACGGCTCGCAAATCCGTGATTGGTTGTTTGTTGAGGATCATGCCCGTGCCCTCTATACCGTGGTCACTAAAGGCCAGGTAGGCGAGACCTATAATATTGGTGGGCATAATGAAAAGCGTAACCTTGAAGTGGTAGAAACGATCTGTTCGCTTCTTGAAGAGCTAGCGCCTAACAAGCCAGCCGGCGTAAAGCAGTACCGCGATCTGATTACCTTTGTAAAGGATCGTCCAGGGCATGATCTTCGTTATGCCATCGATGCCAGCAAGATTGCTACCGAGCTGGGCTGGGTTCCGCAGGAAAGCTTTGAAACTGGTTTACGTAAGACGGTCGAGTGGTATCTGAGTAATCGTGACTGGTGGCAGCGTGTGCTATCGGGGGAATATCGCCTGGAGCGTTTGGGCGAGGCTGTTTAAGTAATGGTGTTCGAGCTCGTTGTATGTGTGTCGCTAACCCCTAAATTGGCTGAGAGGGATGTTCTATGAAAAAGTACAAAGGAATTCTACTAGCGGGCGGTTCCGGGACACGTTTACATCCTATTACCCTAGGCGTATCCAAGCAGTCTTTGCCGGTATACGACAAGCCAATGATTTATTATCCGCTATCTGTGCTAATGCTGGCGGGTATTCGTGAAGTGTTGATCATTTCTACACCAACCGATCTACCAGGCTTCAAGCGTATGTTGGGTGATGGCAGCCAATTTGGCATTGAGCTAAGTTATGCCGAACAGCCTAGCCCAGATGGATTGGCGCAAGCTTTCATTATCGGCGCTGAGTTTGTTGGTGAAGACAATGTTTGTCTGGTGCTAGGCGATAACATCTTTTATGGTCAACACTTTACACAAAGTCTAGCTCAAGCCGCCCAGCGCGAAAAAGGCGCTACTGTATTTGGTTACTATGTAGCTGACCCCGAGCGTTTCGGTGTGGTGGACTTCGATGAGAGTGGCAAGGCGTTAAGCATAGAAGAAAAGCCGAAGAAGCCCAGGTCAAACTATGCGGTAACTGGCCTTTACTTCTACGACAATGACGTTCTGGATATCGCTGCTAATATCAAGCCTTCACCGCGGGGTGAGCTTGAGATTACCGATGTGAACAATGAATACCTGCGTCGCGGCGATTTGAACGTGTCGGTATTAGGACGTGGTTTCGCCTGGCTCGATACCGGCACACATGATGCCTTGCTGGAAGCGGGGCATTTTGTGCAGACCATTGAAAAGCGCCAGGGGTTAAAAGTGGCCTGCCTTGAAGAAATCGCTTTGCAAAAAGGCTGGGTAACCACAGAACAGGTCGCCTTGCAGGCGGAGGCGCTCAGTAAAACGGGCTATGGCCAATATCTGGCACGTCTGATTGCAGGAGCGCGTTAATGGAAGTGATCGATACGGTCATTGATGACGTAAAGCTCATTCAACCGCGTATCTTCGGTGATGCGCGGGGGTTTTTCTTGGAAACGTTCCAGGCGGAGCGTTATGCAGAGAAGGCAGGGATAACACTACCTTTCGTTCAAGATAACCATTCACGCTCTTGCCGAGGCGTCTTGCGCGGTTTGCATTTCCAGCGTAGCCGCCCTCAAGGCAAGTTGGTTAGGTGTGTTCGAGGCGAAGTGTTGGATGTTGCGGTAGACATTCGTCAGGGCTCGCCGACTTTCGGGCGTTGGGTTGCGGAAGTTCTTTCTGAAGACAATAAGCGACAGCTTTGGATTCCGCCGGGTTTGGCGCATGGATTTGTAGTGCTGTCCGAGACGGCTGACTTTGAATATAAGTGCACTGATTATTACGACCCCACCGATGAAGGCTGTTTGATCTGGAACGATCCTGACTTGGGTATCGACTGGAAAGTCAGTGAGCCGCAACTGTCCGCTAAGGACGCTCAAGGGCTGCGTCTGTCGGAGCTTTATT
>NZ_VLKY01000026.1 GCF_007830155.1 Pseudomonas duriflava | reverse complement strand
ATCCGTATCAACGCCGTCGCGCCCGGTGGCACCGAAGCGCCGCCCCGGCGTGTTCCTCGCAATACCAATCCCATGAGCACGCAAGAACAAGCGTGGTATCAGCAGATTGTCGATCAGACGGTACAGAGCAGCCTCATGAAGCGTTACGGCACGCTCGACGAGCAGGCTGCAGTGATTTTGTTCCTGGCTTCGGACGAAGCCTCTTATATCACCGGTGTCACTTTGCCGGTGGGTGGAGGCGACCTCGGTTAGGGTTCGATCCAGCACTCCGCGACATCGCTTCCGACAAAAAGAATAAAAGGAGTTCGCTATGAGTACGATCGCTGTACAACCGCTTCTTGATAATGCACGCTTTGGTCGCTTTCACTGGCGGGTATTGTTCTGGTGCGCTCTGATCATCATCTTTGATGGCTACGACTTGGTAATCTATGGAGTCGTGCTGCCAGTTCTGATGAAGGAGTGGGGGCTCACGCCGCTGCAGGCCGGGTCGCTAGGCAGTTATGCGCTGTTTGGGATGATGTTTGGTGCCCTTATATTCGGGCCGTTGTCCGATCGGATCGGACGAAAACGATCGATCATGACGTGTGTGATCCTGTTCAGCGGCTTTACTGTTCTTAATGGTTTTGCACGTAACCCGCTGGAGTTTGGGATCTGCCGCTTCATTGCCGGGTTGGGTATCGGCGGTGTAATGCCAAACGTAGTAGCGCTAATGACAGAGTACTCACCCAAGCGGCTGCGCAGCACGTTGGTAGCGATCATGTTCAGCGGCTATTCGGTGGGCGGCATGCTGTCGGCTGGATTAGGCATCGTGCTACTACCGCGTTTTGGTTGGCAGATAGTGTTTTACATCGCCATCATTCCTTTGCTGCTGTTACCGCTGATTCTGCGCTTTCTGCCAGAGTCGGTAGGCTTTCTGCTGCGGCAGGGGCGTACCGACACCGCTGCGCATATCCTGCATCGCATTGAGCCTCGCTATGTCCCGGCCTTGGATGATCAGTTCCAGATGCCGATCGGTAAAAGTCAGGGCACTCCAGTGTTCGAGTTGTTTAGGGATGGCCGGGCAGTCAGCACCGTCATGCTTTGGATTGCGTTCTTTTGCTGTCTGTTGATGGTTTATGCGCTTAACTCCTGGCTGCCTAAGCTAATGAACAGTGCCGGATATGGACTGAGCTCAAGCCTTGCGTTTCTGCTGGTACTCAATGTCGGAGCTATCTTTGGTGCTGTAGGCGGCGGCTGGTTGGGTGACCGGATGAATCTGCAGCGGGTACTGGTAACCTTTTTTGTAATTGCAGCCATATCCATCAGCCTGCTCGGATTCAAGAGCCCGACCGGCGTGCTCTATGGACTGATCGCTATTGCCGGGGCGACAACCATTGGTACGCAAATCCTGGCTTATGCCTGCGTTGCACAGTTCTATCCGTTAACGATCCGCTCTACAGGACTTGGTTGGGCTTCAGGCATCGGGCGCATAGGAGCGATCGTCGGTCCGCTTCTGGGCGGTGCGCTGGTAGGGATGGAATTGCCATTGCACTACAACTTCATAGTCTTTGCCGTTCCCGGCGCCATCGCAGCATTGGCCATGTGCTTTGTGTTCTTGCAGCGTGAACCGCGAGCTATGCCACCCATAGCCAAACCGAGCCTGGCTGATTCACGTACCTGACCTCCAGGCTGCCGGTGCCTCCTACGCATCGGCAGTCTGCTTCGTTATTCGAACCGCCTTGCGAGGTATCATGAGTTCACTACTCAAGGACTGCTCTGTGTCGGCCCTCGTGGCAGGCCTCATCGCTACGGTCATCTCCTACGCTGGTCCCCTGGTAATTGTATTTCAGGCCGCTCACAGTGCTGGTCTTGGGGCTGATGTGCTGTCGTCCTGGGTGTTGGCGATCTCGCTGGGTAGTGGAGTGTTGGGCATTGTGCTGAGCTTGTATTACCGGGTGCCGGTCATTATCGCCTGGTCGGCCCCAGGCTCGGCCTTGTTGGTCTCCTTATTGCCTACGGTCAGCTTCAACGAGGCCATAGGAGCGTACCTGGTAGCCAATACGCTCATTTTGATTGTGGGGTTGTCCGGCTCGTTCGACCGCATCGTCAGTCGGTTACCAGCCGCCATTTCCGCCGCCATGCTGGCCGGTATTTTGTTCAGTTTCGGCGTTGAACTGTTTCGCTCAGTCAAGACTCAGCCGCTGCTGGTAGTGACTATGTTTGTCACTTACCTGCTTGGGCGCCGTTTATTGCCGCGCTATGCCGTACCCGCTGTGCTGGTGGTTGGCACTATCACGGTATTGATCACCGGTGAGTTCAACCCTCAGGCACTGGTGCTGGACCTAGCTGTACCGGTATTCACCGCACCTACCTTCACATGGCAGGCTACCCTAAATATCGCCTTGCCTTTGGTATTGGTAGCGTTGAGCGGGCAGTTTTTACCAGGTATGGCTGTATTGCGTAACGACGGCTACCAAACCCCGGCGAGGCCGATCATCGCAGGCAGTGCCGCCACGTCCTTGCTGCTAGCACCCTTTGCCTGCCATGGGCTTAACCTGGCCGCCATTACCGCCGCGATCTGTACTGGTCGCGAGGCGCATATCGAACCGTCACGCCGTTATATAGCAGGTGTGTCGGGCGGGGTGTTGTATCTGGTGCTGGGCATTTTCGGGACAACTGTAGTGTCGTTGTTTGGTGCTTTTCCCAAAGCGATGATTGCTACCCTGGCGGGACTGGCCTTGCTCTCGGCCATTGGCAGTTCTCTCAGCAGTGCCATGGATGATCCTGCTGATAGGGAAGCGGCTCTGATCACGTTTCTTGTTACGGCGTCAGGGATGTCTTTCTTAGGGCTATCAGCAGCATTCTGGGGTCTGATCTTTGGCTTATTTGCCCATGTAGTACTACGTTACCGAACATCTGCTAAACAATCTGTTAAGTCATTAGCTTGATACTCAGCAGGCCTCAACACCCTTGCCTAGATCTTCTTCTATAGATGAACTGCTTCTATTATGTTTATTACGTTGGGATTGCACATAGTTGTGGCCTAATCTATAGGTCAAAATAGAAACTCGTACTTCTATTGTATCCTTGTGGTTACTTAATATTTAACATAATCATTGTTATGCGAAGTCAGGATTGCGCTTCTATCAAGGAATTCTTGATACCTTGTGATTTCTCTCATCCCGAATGGGTGTCCTAAGATAGCTTAGTATTACAAGTCGAGAGCGCCTTATTCGACTGATTAGGAATTCCCAATGACTGATTCGGCTGCGAGATCCTTGAGCGTCAGGCTAACGAAGGCTGGGCGCTAAGGTCATTGACCGCTTAGCATATGATTTACGCAATACATTTCTAGAGATGAAGGTTTTTTCGCCACGCAATCTCAAATACATGCGGACCTTCGCTCAGGCCTGGCCAGATAAACCATTTCGTGCAAGAAGTGCTTGCACAATTACCTTGGGACCACCAGCTCACGCTCCTGGACAAATTCAAGACCAATGAGGCCGGGCGTTGGTGTGCCTTTATGTCCATTAAGCATAACTCGTCATGTAGATACCCTGGCGATGCAGATCGAAACCAATCTGTATGAGCGTTTTGGCCAGGCTATTACTAATTTCAAGCGAAGTTTACCCAAGGTACAGTCAGACCTAGTACGTGAGTCGTTAAAGGATCCTTACCGATTTGATTTTTTAGGGATTAGGCGAAGCGGCTCAGGAATATCTGACTATTTCCGATTAATATTCTAATCGGAAATAGTCAGATATTCTTGTATAAGTGCTGAAGCTCCTATTGAGCATTATGAGGAGTGACGATTTTTATTTTGTGATCGTTACGTTCTTACTGGTTGCGTCATATCAGATCTTTTCATCGGTGCTCCGCTGTTATTTTCATCCTCTGACGGAAGCTGACTCTTCCTGATAAGTGAAATGGTTTCAGGAATGTGCTGTGTCTAGGACAAGACTACAGCAGGTGTAATCTGCTGTAGTCTACCGCTTTAATAGACTTTATACGGTTTGCAGCGCGCGCGGGCGCTGGCTCCGCTTTTCCAAGTTAGGCTCGGTTGCTTTCTGAAGCTGGAAGTTGAATTCAAGCTCTGCGAAGCGCCCCTTGATCCCTCGGCTGGCAGCTGCTGCTTCATCTTCAACAAACCGGATCTCGCCGATTAAGCCCTCTCGGGTAGCATAGGCAAAGTCATCCCATAGGTATTTATCATCAGACAGGTTTATCTGTGTGGTTAGATGACGATAGCCAGGGGCTGAGATAAAGAAATGAATATGCGCTGGACGTTGACCATGACGACCGAGTTGATCGAGGCATTCTTGGGTTGGTCCCTTGGGATCACAACCATAGCCACTTGGAACAATGCTTCGAGCACGGTAGCGGCCGTTAGCGTCAGTAAGGATGCGTCTGCGTAGGTTATATTCACTCTGAGTTTGGTCAAAGTAAGAATAGTTACCTTTGGTATTTGCATGCCAAAGATCGACCGTAGCACCTGGAATTGGTTTGCCATCTAAATCTAGGACAGTACCTTCAAGAAACATTACAGTGGCTATATCGTCTTCACTTCCATCGTCCATTCGTGCTTCACCCTGAACAATGGGCGCACCAGCTACATACAATGGCCCCTCAATAGTACGGGGTGTCCCGCCAGCGAGGCCAAGTGCCTCATCTCTAGCATCATTGAGTAGATCAAGAAAGTGTTCTATGCCCAGGCCAGCCACCAGCAAACCTGCCTCACCACGGGCACCTAATCGGTTCAGGTAATCAACTGCCGTCCAAAACTCATCATCAGTGATATCAAGATCTTCAATGATCTTTGCTGTTTCCTGAAGGACGCGCACCATGATGCGCTTTAGACGGGGACTACCGTTGTCATTATCGTAACCGGCTGCTTTCTCAAAGAAGGATTGGATTTCTGCAGTATCCGAAATCTTCACGGTCATGTTATTCACCTCATATTGTTCTTGTTAAAAAGATTAGCCATTTAATGCTTTTAGCGATCGTCGCCGTGGATTGATGAGGGATGACGGCACAGCCCGTCAATCTCAATATCCATGTAAGGAAACAGCGGCAGCTGCATGAGCGTGTCGTGCAGCTCCTCAACGCTTGCGACGTCGAATACGCTGTAATTGGCATAGTGTCCAGCAATGCGCCAGAGATGCCGCCACTTGCCTTCCTGCTGCAGGCGCTGAGCCAGCTCTTTTTCATCTGCCTTTAGCTGTGCAGCTTTGGATGGATCCATGTCGTTAGGTAGTTTTACAGTCATTTTTACGTGGAACAGCATGGCACTCTCCTCCATTTAGCGCAGGGAAACAGTGGTATGGGATCGATCACGACGGAAATACGCAAAGCGCTCTTCGTCTAGGGTCAGGCCAAGGCCAGGAAGATTGGGAACCTCTAAGTGGAAGTCTTGATATATCAAGGGGGTCGCCAGAATTTCTTCTGTTAATAATAAAGGTCCGAAGAGCTCCGTATCCCAGCTGAGCTGTGGAAGAGTAACGAATGCTTGAGCCGAAGCCATTGTGCCTATTCCGCCCTCTAGCATAGTGCCTCCGTAGAGGCCTATGCCCGCTGCCTGCGCGATAGCCGCAGTACGTAGCACAGCACGCGGGCCCCCGTTCTTAGCAATCTTTAGGGCAAAAATGGGTGCAGCAGCACTTCGTGCTAGCCCGAATGCATCTTCAACGCTCTCAATCGCTTCGTCAGCCATGATTGGAATAGGACTTCGGGCACTGACACGCGCTAGCGCCAATGGATCATGTCGTGGAATCGGTTGCTCAACAAGATCGATGCCAGCGTCGCCCAACGCCTTGCAGGCAGTAATCGCAACGGACTCACTCCAGGCTTGGTTCACATCCACTCGGACGCTGGCGCGATCCCCAAGGGCTCGCTTGATTGCAGCTACGTGAGCAATATCCTTGTGAACCTCACCTGCACCAATCTTGAGTTTGAAAATACGGTGGCGGCGTATCTCCAGCATGTGCTCAGCTTCTTCAATATCCTTGCCTGTATCGCCACTGGCCAAGGTCCAGGCCACTGACAGCCGATCCCGGAGGCGGCCGCCCAAGACCTCGCTTATTGGAATACCTAAGCGTTTACCTTGAGCATCCAGCAAAGCCGTCTCGACTGCAGACTTGGCAAAGGTATTGCCACGAACGGAGCGCTCAATGCGGTGCATGATGGCGTTAATATTGCCAGCATCCTGACCGATTAGCAGCGGTGCAAAGTAAGTATCAAGGTTCTGCTTGATACTTTCAGGGCTCTCCATACCATAACTGAGCCCGCCAATAGTCGTAGCCTCACCGAGCCCTTCGATACCATCACGACACCGCAAACGAACAATAACCAGCGTTTGTCCCTTCATGGTGTGCATGGCCAGCTTGTGAGGCCGAATGGTAGGAAGATCAATCAGGATTGCATCAAGACTTTCTATCGCGCGTTCCATTATTCGATATCCAAAAAGTTTAGACTTGTTTTGGATGATCTTGAACTGCGATAAATTTAGCGTCCAATATGAATTCGATCTAGTTCGATACTTAGGAGGTATCATGGAGCTGAGGCATTTACGTTATTTTCAAGTGGTTGCAGAAACCCTGAACTTCACCCGCGCTGCGGAACGGCTGCACATTGCGCAGCCGCCTTTGAGCCGACAGATTCAACAGTTGGAAGACCTGCTTGGTGTCTCACTGATCGAGCGGGCACGGCCATTGCGCCTGACTGAGGCTGGCCGATTTTTCTATGAGCATTCGACTCAGCTTTTGCAGCAGCTCGAACATGTCTGCGATAGCACTCGACGTATTGGCCAAAGCGAAAGGCGCTGGTTTGGAATAGGATTTGCTCCCTCCACCCTTTATGGGGCTCTGCCTGATTTGATTCGCCGCCTCAGGAGTGATGTGGATATTGAACTAGGCCTGTCGGAAATGACCACCCTGCAACAGGTCGAGGCACTCAAGGCTGGCCGTATTGATATTGGCTTTGGGCGTATTCATATTGAAGACCCTGCTATTGAGCAAAAGGTGATACGAAATGACCCTTTGGTTGCTGCTTTACCCAGTGGCCACCCCCTTTTACAAGGGACGCTAAGCCTGGCAATGCTTGCTCAGGAACCGTTTATCCTTTATCCAGGCAATCCACGTCCTAGTTATGCGGATCATGTGCTGGCCTTGTTCGCTCGTCATGGTTTGAACATACGAGTCACACAGTTAGCTAACGAACTACAGACTGCTATCGGACTGGTCGCTGCTGGGATCGGTATTACGTTAGTACCTTCTTCAGTACAAAGACTGCACCACACAGATATCACTTATGTGCCGCTGTCCGAGAAGGATGCAGTCTCCCCTATCATTATTAGCCGACGCCTCGGGGACCGGTCGCCTGTGTTGGGATATTGCATGGACCTAGTAAATGAGATTATAGATTGTGCATAGTCATTTACGATCAGGCTGAGGACCTATAACCTAGTATCAATGCTGGCGTAGCTGCCATGATCTATGGCAGGAATAACAGGGTTAGGTCCCGGAGAGAGGAGAGAAAGGGTCTATGGTATAGACCTCTATCGGAGGATGGTCTAGTAGCTCGCGGCGCTAAGCGCGTTAAGGCCGCCCCTGATGTTGTGATCGAAGATACTTTTGCCGCTTTACTATGTAGGCTGAACTTATAACGTTTGAACAGATGGGAAACTAGAACCCCTCGGGTTTGAACGTAAAAAGTCACTCCAGCGCCGTACCAGGTAGTTGTGCTCGTCCATGACTGAGTTCCAAACGCCAATATGTCCCATACGCTCGGCATACGAGCCACCTTCACGACTAGCGCCAAGGTCGATCAGAGGGAGTCCATCACTGCCGGGGAGTTCTTCACGGGCGGGCTTGCCAGCGTACCAATAATCCCATTCGGCGGGCGTCAGGTGATCACGAGCACGTGGGGGGTTAGAGATGTAGAAGCCCTGGCGAGCCATCACTGCCCCAGGCCAGCCGGATAACCACCAGTTTAGATACGCATAGGCAGCATCGCGTACGAGACCTTCAGCGCAGCGAGAGAGAGATAGCCCACCAAACCAAGCGCGATAACCTTCTTTCGGCACAGCAACCCGATACTGAATACCGGCGCGATGCAATTGCATCAGCATGGGCGACCAAAGACTCTGGATGTCGATATTAGGATTGAGCATCAATTCGCCCGCATGGCGGTCGTCGGACCAAAAGGCAGCAAAATGGCCATGACGCTGCTTTTGAATTAGAAGCTCTGCCAGTTGGTCAATTTCACTCAGACGCAAGTTACCAATATCATTGAACTGCGTAAGACCAGCTGCTTGCAGAGCCAAGGCCGCGTCTAACGCCCCGATGGCCGCATCGCTCTGCAAAGCAATATGCCCACACCATTGTTCGTCAATCAACCAGGCCCAACTCTCCTGTTCCTGGCTCAGCGAATTCGGGAGCCGCTCAGGGCGATAGACAAAACTGTCAGCGTTATGAGTTAGCGGCAGCATACTGATATGCTCGGTAGGCTGGCTACCTAAACTGCCGTCATATTGTACGAAGAGTCTATCGCATGGCAGGCTACCTGCGGCCAGCCGATCCGTGGGCTGCAAACGACCACGCTTAGGAAGATCGTTGATTTCTTCCCACAGCGCTATACGGCGTGTATCAATAGGCTGAATTGCACGTGCAGGCCAAACAAAATCTACATTGTGAAACCATTGATCATAGAGATCATAGCTGTCGGGCTGCATAACAGCGATCCGCTGGGCAGTTTGTACATCATGGATCTGATAGACCAGCCGGATGCCTAACTCATCCTCCGCACGGCAGCGGATAGATTCCAACAACGTAACAGACGTCCCGAGCACTCGCAACGTGATAGGCGTAGTCATGCCACCTGCCCTAACCGTCGCAAAAAAGCGTTAAACGATCGACGTAACAGATCGATGTCAAGATCGCGAACGATGAATACCACCCGTGAGTATTGCGGTCCTTCCGGCCATGTCGAGAGATGGACTGGCGTATGCAGACAATGCTGCACTCCATGTATAACGATTGGTTGTGGAGAATCAATCACGTCGAGAATGCCCTTGACTCGCAGGATACGTTCGCCATGGCATCTTAACAGCATGGATAGCCAGACTCCGAAGGCAATCCAGTTTAAAGGCTTATCGAACTCCAGGCAGCAAACTTGGGCAATACTATGCCGACTCTCCCTGACCGGAGCGAACAGTTTCCAACGTCTCACCTCCTCTACCGCTTGAGCGCCCTGAACACCTTCGCCAAGTAGTAGGTCATCACCACTGGTTATATCAGTAACCATGGCCTGAGAAGCAGAAGGATTAAGCAAATTGAGCCGTTCTTTCAAGTCATTTACAACAGCCATTGACACAACATCGGCCTTACTAATTAACAGGCGATCAGCTGCAGTGACTTGCCCTAGCCACTCGGGATGCAGGCGTGCCTGACTTTCGGCATGCTGCGCATCTACAACGGTAACTAGCAAACCTAAATGGAAGCGTCTACGTAGCTGCAGGTCTTGATTTAGAGTCGCCAGGATAGGAGCAGGATCGGCCAAGCCAGTGGTCTCCAGCAGAACGCGGCGAAATGCTGGAATCTCGCCTCGACTACGTCTGTCATGTAGGCCAAGAAGCGCATCCTTGAGGTCCCCACGCACTGTGCAGCAGACGCAACCGCCAGGTAATAAGACAGTTCCTGGCGCAACCTCTTCCACTAGCAGATTATCAATGCCAACTTCACCAAACTCGTTGATCAGTAATGCCGTGTCGCCCAATTGCTCATTGGCTAGCAGACGTTTGAGCAACGTTGTCTTACCGCTGCCAAGAAAGCCGGTGATGACATTAACCAGCAAGCTCATGGCTGGGCCTCAAGATGATCAAGTAGTTGGGTGTCTAGCGGGTCCAGTGCGCGTCCGAGAATAGACTCAGCCTGATGCCAGAGCTGCTCTAGTCCATTAGCCATTTCCTGTCGGCCGGTTGGCCCTTGAACGAGATAGGAAGCGCCTTGGAAATCCGCCACACTTAAACGAAAGGGCGCGATAACTAGATTGATCGCCTTGATGCGGCGCAGCCGCTCACGGCGTCTGGGCAGATCATTACCTAAGGGGTCGGTCCAGTGAGCGTCCTCGCCCAGCAGGCCACAGAGTCCACACATGTACGATCCTCAAGTGCTATAGGGCTTGTTGACAGCAAGATCACAGGCAACCTGGATCTATGCTGTACGAACAAGACTGTCAGGCCATCCTGCCATCAAGTACAGGGCAAGATGGTATTGGGCACAACACCATTACTCAAAGAGCTAAGGCATTACATCACCTGAATTCGGTCCTAATGTCTGGCCAACAAAGAGGTTGCCGCCAGGGTCGGACGCTAGGAGAACTGCCACAGGCGCCACCTCGTCGGGCCGCCCAAAACGGCCTAACGGCAACTCCTTGGCTTTGGCAATCTTCCAGTCCTGACTGATGCCGTCCACTAGAGGGGTTTCAATTGGTCCAGGGGCGATAGCATTAACCAGCACATTGCTCTTACCGACTTCCAGTGCTAGCGACTTGGTGAAGCCAATAACACCGGCTTTAGCCGCTGCGTAATGCGTTAGCTCTGCACCGCCCTTGATACCTAATTGTGACGCAATGTTGATGATACGTCCCCAGCGCTGACCCAGCATATGGGGTAAGGCACGCTGACTGGCAACAAATACGCTAGTCAGGTCAACTCGCAGCATGTCGTCCCACATGGCTTGCGTAAGATCCACGCAAGCCGCTTGAGTCAACATGCCAGCATTATTAACCAGGATATCAATGCCGCCAAAAGCCTCGATACATGTATCGATACCCGCTTGGGCACCTTCGTGACAGCCAACATCAGCCACACACTCTACAACTTCAGCACCAAGCGCTCGACACGTATCAGCTGCAGTACTCAGCCGCGTTGCATCACGATCAGCCAGAATTAGCTGTGCGCCAGCATTGGCATAGGCTTGAGCAATAGCTGCCCCGATACCACTAGCGGCACCGGTTACCAACGCACGGCGACCTTTAAGAGAAAATATCATGGGACTTCCTTGCATGGTTATTACTCAGGCCAGCGCACAGTCAGGCCACCATCAATAATGATGCTCTGACCTGTGATGTAGCTTGCGTCGGTACTGGTCAGGTAGCGCACCAGCTTGGCGACTTCATCGGCTCGCCCAACACGCCCGAGAGGAATGACGCGGGCGGCTTTGGCCAACCCTTCTGGTCCGAGCGAGTTCCTGGCATCTAGCGATTGCGGTGTTTCGATCAGCCCTGGAATAACTGCATTACAACGTATGCCACGTGGCGCCAGCTCAACGGCTAGTGAACGGCACAGTCCGGGTACACCAGCCTTGGCGGCAGCATAATGCGCATGCTCCTGCCAGCCATAAACACCTCCAGCAATGGATGAGATGGCAACCATTGCAGCACCTTCGCCCATATGCCGGGATGCCGCACGGAATGTGCGCATTACGCCGGTAAGATCAACATTGAGCATCTCGTTCCAGCGCGTGTCGGTCATCTCCAATAAAGGCGACGCACGCAAGAGGCCTGCGTTAGCGATGGCGTAATCCAAGCGACCAAAGTAGTCGACGGCGGCGCTAGCAGCAGCTTCGACCGAATCGCTATCGGTAACATCAACCGGCATCATTAGACAGTTACCGCCGGCTTCAGAAACCAAGCGTTCCGTAACCGTATGGTCATGGGTATCGCCCGTAAAGTAGCCACCAACGACGCGGACGCCGTGTTGGGCATAGGCAATGGCTAGTGCCTGGCCAATGCCGCTAGCAGCACCAGTGATCAGGGCAACGGGAAGAGAAGAATCAGAAGTCATGGCCGCTCCGGACTATTTGACACTAGTGGGCTCAACGTGGCGGGCAGCCCACATCACGACACCAGAAAGAAAACAGGGCAGCGCACCGAACCACAGCGCAGCGCTGTGCCATTGTCCGCCTGTACCCAGAACACTCGTGATCCCCAGCCCAGCCAGGATTGCCCCCACCGGACCCATGGCATGTACAATGGCACCACCCGTAGCACGAATGCTCGTTGGAAAGCTCTCGCCCATGAAAAACAGCATGGCCGAATAAGGCCCTGTCAGAAAAAACAAACCAAGGCTATACAGTGCCACCACAGGCACCAGCTCGCTCGGTGCCTGTAACATCGCAGCAAATGCCAGGCCGCCACACATCCAACCTAGGGCTACTGTATTACGCCGACCGATACGATCCCCTAGCCAGCCGTGGAAAAGATAGCCAATGAAACCCACTAGATTGGAAAGCACCAGTATCCATAGTGAGTTTTCGAACGACAGGTGATGAACGCTGACAATCACCGAGGTGCCAAGCACGCTAAATACCTGAATAGCCGACCAGTTGAGCAGAATAGCCAAACTCAAGACTACAGTCGGACGCAGTGCTGCACCGCGAAAAGCTGCAGCTACACCAGCCTTGGCATGTTCGTCATAATCAATATGGTATTCACGCGCCAAGCTTCGTGCTTCGCTGTCCTGTCCTGCTCTACGTAATTGAGCTATACGCAAGTGCACCTGGAATTGCGGGCTTTCCTTGAGTTTGCGGGCAAGCACAGCAATGACGAAGGCGGGTACGGCAGCGAATACAAAACATCCCTGCCATCCAATGGAAGGCAGCAATACTGCCGTCAACCCGGCAGCGATCAGTGCGCCTACCGGCCAGCCACTTTGTACAAGGCTGTATATGAAACCTCGACGCTTGATGAGCTTGGGATCATCCGAAGCCGCATATATTTCAGTTAGATAGGTAGCATTGACGCCTTCTTCCGCATAGCCCAACCCTGCCACGGAACGCACGCCAATCAGCGCTCCCTTGCCCATTCCTGCACAGACTGCAGTTAACAATGAGCACAGTGCAGCGCCACCAATGGTAAGCATAATGCCGCCTCGCCGACCAATACGGTCCACGACCGGACCGATGGCGAATGCTACCACGGCCCCCCCTACCGCCACCCAGGTCGCTATCCCGGCCTGTTCAGCTTCACTCCATGTGTAGTGACTACCCATAACCGGCAGTAAGGTGCCAAACAAGATGAAATCGTAGACGGCAAATACCCAGGCAAAAAAAGCAATCCAGGTAGCGTACTTCACATCCCCCGAGGTTAGATGCTGTGGTTTCCAGGCAGATGCAGGCGTTGAGTGAAACATGGTATCGGCATGTACATTCATGTCGGTTTACTCAAAAGAAGGAAAAAGGTCAGCCTTGGCGCGGTTGGCGCTTGATAAAGTCATCTGCTATTTCATCCATGGTTACGAAGCGAACCCCTGCATGCCCTTTGAAATGCTCAATCAGGCGCTCAAGCATTAGCAGTACCTGTGGTCGTCCAGAAACATCCGGATGGATAGTGATGGGAAATACGGCGTAGTCCATTTCGCGATAGACCCAATCGAACTGATCACGCCACATTTCTTCAATATGTCGGGGGTTTACGAAACCATGACTGTTTGGGGACTTTTTGATAAACATCATGGGCGGCAGATCGTCGAGGTACCAGTTGGCAGGAATCTCCACCAGGTCGGTTTCCTGACCACGCACCAGAGGCTTCATCCAGCTCTCCGGCTCCGCGCTATAGTCGATCTTGGTCCAGCTGTCGCCTACCCGGACGTAATAGGGCATAAAGTCGTTGTGCATTAGACTGTGGTCGTACTTAATGCCTTTTTTAAGCAGCAGTTCGTTAGTAACCCGGCTGAACTCCCACCAGGGCGCGACATAACCTGTCGGTCGCTTGCCAGCCAACCGAGTAATAAGCTCGATACTCTTGTCAAGCACGGCCTCTTCCTGTTCGGGCGTCATGGCAATAGGGTTTTCATGGCTATAACCGTGAATACCGATTTCGTGGCCGGCCTCAGCTACTGCTTTCATCTGTTCGGGAAAGGTTTCGGCCGAATGCCCTGGAATGAACCACGTGGTGCGCAGATCATATTTCTTGAACAGCTTGAGCAAACGCGGTGTTCCTACCTCACCGGCAAATAAACCGCGCGAGATATCATCCGGCGAATCTTCGCCGCCGTATGAGCCCAGCCAGCCTGCTACGGCGTCTACGTCCACACCAATCGAGACCAATATTTCCTTTGCCATTTGAGAAGACCTCCTAACCCGGAGTTAGCAGAGATAAGCAGGGCCGGGCCCCACGCTCGTCTCGTAAAAATGGGATTAGTGCGTGTTCAGCTGGGCTTCAACCGCTAAAGCGATACGTAACAAGGCTTCGTCTGCTCCCTTAGGAAGTGAAAGCTGCAGGCCTGTCGGCAAGCCTTGGGTATCAAAGCCATTGGGTAATGTGACGCTGGGCATATCAAGCAGACTGCCAGGCATGGTCAGCCGAAGCGTGGCTAGATTGATTGCGGCGAAATGATCATCATCAGCCTCTAGGGACGTTAGTAATGGCGCCACATGGCTTACGGTCGGTGTAACTAGCAAAGCACCATCGAGTTCAGCTGCGATTCGAGTTTGAAGAGCCTCCCGGGCGATCTCGAGACGGATTTGCCGACTTGCTGGAAAATACCGAGACTTTTCCAGCCGTGTGCGTACACGCGGATCCAGCTGCTCGGCCTCAGGGCTGTTGAGGAGTTCTTCATGAAGGGTGAACGCTTCAGCCGCTCCTAGCCAACCATCGCATTCAATTAGGCTCAAGGTATCCTGCCAGGCTTTGAGCGACCGGCGCTCAATCCGGACCCCATTTCGGGCGAGGACCTCCAGACTATGTTCAAAATTGTCCCGTACGGCCTGCTCTATGCGCAGATCGTTCAAGGTTTCTGGATCAATACGTAACCGCAGGCCTTGCATGGAGCCAAGTTGTAGCACAAGGGAGCGGCCCGTTAATAAACAATCAAGTGCAATTGCGTCACGCACGCTGCGGGTCAATGGTCCTGAAGTATCGAGTGACCGGCCAAGCGGAAACACTCCGTCCAGAGGGTAACGACTACGGCTGCTCCGGTAGCCTACGACACCATTGAGCGCAGCGGGAATGCGAATCGAGCCAGCCGTATCTGTCCCCATGGCAATCGGCACGATACCCGCTGCGACTACGACCCCGGATCCAGATGAAGAACCACCCGGAATTCGTGCCTCACTAGCCGCATGTACATTTTTCGGCGTTCCGAAATGAGGATTCAGACCAAGGCCTGAGTAGGCAAATTCGCTAAGATTGGTCTTGCCAAAGGTGACCATGCCTGCTCGCGCTAGGCACTGCACTATTGCAGCATCACGAGTCGCAGGTCTAGCACTACGGCGAATTTCGGCACCTGCAGTAGTTACCGTACCGGCGATATCAAAAAGGTCTTTCCAAGCAATCGGTACGCCATCCAAAGACGACAACGGCTGACCTGCCTTCCATCGGGCATAGGAAGCCTCTGCTTCACGCCGACCGCGACTTTCGATAAGTGAGATGAACGCATGCGGGGTCTGACTCGTATTGGCGAGAGCGGACTCGAAAACTTGTACCGGATCACTTGCTCCAGCAGCATACGCCTCGGCTAATGCCAAGCCGTCTCGGCAATCCATTTTGACCATGAATGCTCCATAAAATGTACATATTTAGTTTTAGTACGTTTTATCTAGCAGTCATCGTGCCACTTTTGAAATTGATGATGGATCGTTTCACGCAACCCACTCTTATGCAGCTTGCATTCAAGTCAGTGGCACTTGTTCAGACACATAACCCTTTATTGGATATATTTATAAATATCCATTTTTGTGCAAAATCGTTACATTTCCTGTTTAAGGGCCCCAAACCGGTGCAGCAAAGGGGTACACGGCTGTTGCCTATAGAGCTGTGAGATAATTCCTGTTCAGCCTTGAGAACAATGTCGATGTCGGTAGAAGAAAACCAGATTTCTGAAGATGCTCGTACAGCGGCGCGCTACGGAATGATCCGCAACGCCTTAAGAGAGGCCATCCTAGATGGGCGCCTAAGGCCCGGATTAGTTCTGGTTGAGGCCCCTCTGTCTCAGCTATTTGGTACAAGTCGGGTGCCTGTACGCCAAGCGCTAACGTTGCTTTATGAGGAAGGGCTCATTTGTCGTTTTAGCGGTCGAGGGTATCTTGTTAATCCACAAGCAATTGAGCTTATACCTTTGCGGTTGCCTTTGACGCGGCAAGTACTTGGGCTCGAGTCTACTGAGGAACTAATCGATACTCGTCCTTTGGCTGAACGGGTGTTTGATGAAATTGCTGCAACTGTTAGCGATGTTGTCCTTTTTGGCCACTATCGCCTTGATGAGCAACAAGCCGCTGACTATCTAGGGATAAGTCGGAATGTAGTACGCGAAGCGTTGATGCGCTTGCGTGACCGCGGACTGGTAGAAAAGGAGCCATACGCGCAATGGTTAGCCGGGCCTCTAACGGCCCAAGCCATCGTAGAGGATTACGAATTGCGTGCGCTGCTGGAACCTGAAGCCTTACGACAAAATGCTTCAGCTATACCGCGTGATACATTGGCTATAATGCATCAGCGTATTATCCAGGCACAAAACGAGCATGGTCCTGCCCTACGTCAGCTAATAGAGCGTGTCGAATACGATTTGCATGTTGATTGTTTGATCGGATTACGTAATCAAAAAATGGCTGTCTTAATTCAGCAAAGTCAAAGTGCTTTGAATGTCAGTCGTATCTTCCGCCAGACGCTATATGTAGAAGCTGATGACACCATGTTGCTCGAACATCGGCTTATTATTGAAGCTTTACTTCAAGATAGAGTGGACTCAGCTGCCCTCAACCTGCGTAATCATCTCTTACGAGCACGCGAGCGAACCTTACAACGACTTAAAGTATTGTCTGTTTTACCCGAGCCAGACCTGCCGCCTTATATGGAGCGCTTGAGCTAGCTATTTGTCTCGAGGTGAATGTAGTGGTCAACTAATCCCGGACACTATATTAAGTTTTTCGGCCACCGCAGGCAGTAGCCCTTGGTTAAACTGATGCGAAATGTACCGTTGCATCAGGCACCGCCTGATATCTTGTTGGGCCAACGATGCATTCATGTAGCCCACACTAAGTATCCACTCGGTCTTCAGGCTGCGAAACAGCCGCTACATCGGAGTATTGTCATGGGAGTTTCGGGACGGCTCATGCTTTGCTCGAAGCGGTATCGCGACAGGCGCTAACGGAAGCTCCAGCTCCCATATGGGCTGCCTTGGACGTCCCTCTAAGTGTTAACTAGCAATTGAGGATTGGTTGGTGATGCGATTACGGCTTTGGATGATGCCGTATACCTCTCGCACAATGTAGCGCTTGAGGCACCGGATCACCTCCAGTTTTGACTGGCCTTCAGTGATGCGTCTGATAGCATAAGCCTGCGTTCGCAGCATTTGCCCGAAGCCGACTAATCGCAATGATATCTAATGCACTATTGGCGGCACGGTCACCCTTTCGATTAAGGCGATGGCGGCTAACCTTTCCTGAAGAAGCCTGGACAAGGCTAACACCATATAGGGCTGCGAAGCTGGACTCTGACCGAAAGCGATCACTGTTATTCTCGATGTCAGCAGAAGCTGGGCAGCCGTTTCGTAACCGATTACATTGCGGGAATCAACCCCAGGGCGAGTTCGTCAACCAGGGCTGCAATCATGACATCCAGCTCGGCAATTTCACCGTATAACTCTAGATAACGCTTGCCCAGCGTGCGAATTAGTTGCATGCATGTCAACTTGTGTAGTGGCTCTCGAAGCTCATCAGGCGCACAAACAATAGTGTTCTGGATGTATTGCAATGTCACGTGGTGGACTTAAATGGCGGTTTTACGGCAAACCTTGAGCACGCGCAGCGACTCAATCATGCCATCTCGCTTTTTGGGCGTAACGGTGCCTACCCCTGCAAATACAGAGTACGTCCAATAGCCGCAATGACCAGTAACAGCCAACCACGTCAGGTAGAGAGACTCTAAAAATTCAGATTTACTTGTAAGTTATACCTGATACTCAAGCCATCGTGACTGGGCTGCACTTCTAAACCAGCCAAGTAAATCAGCCAAGCATAAACTTAGATCATGCTTAATAACTGTTATCATTTAAGGTAACTTAAGCTTGAAAAGGCAATGTAGAATTGATTTATTAAAACAGCCCGCAACACTAGGTACCAGAACACCTTGATCAGGCATTAGCTACTTATGAGAAAACACGATATGGAGAAAACAAGGCAAACCTCATGCGTATGCGTACGTTGTTTTTTTAAAGCCCGGATCAGTTGAGCATGAGCATTTCGACCTGCTGTTGGAGGGAGCATTCATACGGAGGGATCGCATCATCCGGGCTCTGGAAGATTTTCTGATCAAAGGCATAGCCGCTGCGGAGGCTTGTAAGCTCAACAGTGTAAATCGAAGCCAGTTCTATCGCCGCTTGTATGTGCTCGAAGCAGAAAGCTAGTGTGCCAGGCGCCTAAGCAAACTCTATACAGGCGAAAACTGAAGTGTCCTTACCCAGAGGACCATTTGGTATTGGCAGGCCCCATAAAGATGGGATGAACCTTTAAAGCCTAGGCTCTGAAAACGACACTGCTAATGTAGAAACGACGTAGCCAATACAGATGAATTGACTCCAGCCTTAACGCCTTCTAATGTCAATTTATATGTATAAATATGATAAATCATGAAGCCGCCAGTTCGTAGAAGACAAAAGCTATCTGATCTTATTGTCGAAGACGTAAAGCGCTCTATTGTTATGGAGCAGCTCAAGCCTGGTGATCGCTTACCTCAGGAAAAGGAGTTAATGGAACGTTTTGGTTGTGCCAAGGGAACGGTTAGAGAGGCGCTAAAGGCATTGGAGGTAGAAGGTCTTATCATCATGCGAACAGGCCCAGGTGGTGGCGCCTACCTCTGTGAAGTGGATATGGAGCCGGCCAGTCGAGCGCTTCGTAATTACCTTCACTTCAATCATGTTGACGGTGCGCAGGTCTACCAGTTGCGCAAGATCATAGAGGTCGAGATTGCCGTGGCGGTTATAGGTCGGCTAAGCGAGGAGGACTTCAACGAGCTGGAGCGAAACATCGAATTTTGTAGCCTGCCGCTTACAAGCGAGGCTCAACAACGTGCTCAGCGAATTGCAGAGATTGAGTTCCATAACCTGTTGGCTGAGCGGTGCGCCAACCCTCTGCTGGGCTTTATGTCACGCTTTATGAACGACATGCTTCGTGATCTGGTGGTCTTGAAAAAAGCCTACCTGCCTAGTCGTGATGCGTTTGGGGAATCAAATGTAAATTATCACCAGGCGCTCCTTCGGGCCTGGAGGGCCAAGGATGAGGCGGCTGTTCGCCAGCTGATGCACGAGCACATGTGTGATGCCGAGCATCACATGACGGCGCTGGAGGGCGAGATGGCTCGCCATGTTCTTCTGGACTTTGCACGGGTAGGTCAGATTGTCTAAGGCGCCCTAGAGCGCAACGATGTGTTGATCCTTTTTCGACTGCCGGAACATGAATACTCAACCAGAGAGGACGCTCATGTCTCTTGCATCACGTGCGCACGAACCCTTGTTGCCCCAGATCGATGGCGAGCGCCTGTGGCTCTCGCTGATGGAACTTGCCCAGATAGGCGCCACGCCTAGAGGTGGCGTGTGTCGACTGGCACTGACTGACCTTGATCGCCAGGCCCGTGACCTGTTCATCCAATGGTGCAAAGCAGCCGGATGCGTCGTCACGTGCGACGCCATGGGTAATCTTTTCGCCCGGCGACCAGGCCGTAATCCAGGTCTTGCTCCGGTCATGACGGGTAGCCATATCGATACCCAGCCCACAGGAGGCAAGTTCGATGGCTGCTTTGGCGTTTTGGCGGGCCTGGAGGTCATTCGTACGCTCAATGACCACGGTATCGAAACCGAGGCGCCACTTGAGGTCGTTGTCTGGACCAACGAGGAAGGATCACGCTTTCCCCCCTGCATGATGGGGTCTGGGGTGTTTGCTGGAAAGTTGTCCCTAGAAGAGATCTATACCCAGCGCGACGCCAGTGGCATCAGCGTCAAACAAGCACTGGAAGCCATTGGCTACGCCGGCCCACGGACCCCTACAGGTCATCCGGTAGGCGCCTATTTTGAAGCGCATATTGAACAGGGTCCGATCCTGGAAGACCAGGGCAAGACCATTGGCGTCGTAACAGGCTGCCTGGGGCAAAAATGGTTTGACCTTACCCTCACCGGTGTCGAGTCCCACGCAGGTCCTACGCCCATGCATCTACGTAAGGACGCGCTTGTTGGAGCAGCTGCTGTCGTGCAAGCGGTTAACCGTGTCGCACACCAGCATCTCCCCCATGCGTGCGGTACCGTCGGATGCCTGGAGGTTTACCCTGCGTCGCGTAATGTCATTCCTGGGCAGGTTCACATGACGATGGATTTTCGCCATCTGGATAGCGCTCATCTCGACGCCATGGTGGCCGAGACGACCGAGGCGATAAAGGCCGCCTGCCAGCGCCATGGGCTGAGCTATACCCTAACGCCAACAGCGGATTTCCCCCCTCTGCATTTTGAAGCCAGTTGTGTAAATGCTGTTCGCAGAGGAGCGCAGCACTATGGATACAGCCATCAAGATATCGTCAGTGGAGCGGGCCACGACGCCATATTCGTAGCCGCGCTAGGCCCTGCCGCCATGATCTTTGTGCCCTGTGAAAACGGAATCAGTCACAACGAGATTGAAAATGCCCAGCCCGAACACTTGGCCGCGGGCTGCAACGTGCTGCTGAGCGCGATGCTGGAAATGGCCAGTTGCGCCCAGCCTACGTATCTGTCCCCCGTCGTGCCATCCCAGTAGCGCTTACTCGCCAGGTCGGACTTCCTTCCTACCGTGCACTGCCTCCTATAAGCCGGGCTAACCCGGCAGCGTGACAGGCCCATGATCATGGCCCTCTTGCCCGCTGTGCGGGATGAACTGCCCCAACCTTAGCAGCAAGGATTCGATCTCATGTGTTCAGCCTTCTTAGGTTTTACGGGTCGTATGAAAACCTCGTTTGCCCTCACCGCGACAATTGCTCTCTTCAGCGGCGCAGTGGCTGCGGACACTACCCTTCGTATCGGCATGACGGCAGGCGATATCCCCCTGACCTTCGGCCAGCCCGACCAGGGCTACGAGGGCAACCGTTTTACAGGAATTCCTATCTATGATGCGCTGATCGAATGGGACCTTTCGCAGGGCGAAAAGCCAGCTGCACTGATGCCGGGCCTTGCCACCCGGTGGGCAGTCAGCCCGGATGATCGTACTAAATGGACGTTTACGTTACGTGAGGGAGTAAAGTTTCATGACGGTACATCCGTAAACGCCGACGCCATTGTCTGGAACGTCCAAAAGGTGCTGGACAAGAATGCCAGGCAGTACGCCCCGGCACAGGTAGGCAACACGGTGTCACGCATGCCCACCCTAAGATCGGCCGAAAAGATAGATGATCATACGGTTGTGCTGACTACATCCGAGCCCGATGCGTTTCTGCCCTATAACCTGACGAATTTATTTATTGTCTCGCCAACGGCCTGGCAAAATGACTTTGATGCCGTACCCGCTTCGGTAACAGACGCCGCTGAACGTAGCAAACAGGCCTGGTCGAATTTTGCCTCGCATGCGGTTGGCAGTGGCCCGTTCAAGGTAGAAAAGCTTGTCCCGCGCCAGCAACTGACGCTTGCCAGAAACCCTGATTACTGGAACCCCAGCCGCGTCCCAAAGATCGACCACGTGGTGCTCTTGCCACTGCCAGAAGCCAATGCACGGACCGCCGCCCTGCTCTCCGGGCAGGTGGACTGGATAGAAGCCCCTGCGCCCGATGCCATTGACCAGATCAAGAGCCGCGGTTTCAAGCTTTACGCCAACGCACAGCCGCACCTCTGGCCATGGCAATTCTCCTTTGTCGAGGGCTCGCCCTGGCTAAACAAGGATGTACGTCATGCGGCTAATCTTTGCCTTAACCGTGCCGAGCTCAAGGAGTACCTGGGCGGCTATATGGAAGAGGCAACCGGCACCTATGAGCAAGGCTCGCCCTGGCGAGGCAATCCTGAATTCAAGATCAGTTATGATCCTGACCAGGCTCGGGCGCTCATGACCAGGGCCGGCTACAGCGAGGCCACGCCGGTCAAGGTCAAGGTGCAAACCTCAGCGTCTGGCTCGGGACAGATGCAGCCGCTGCCGATGAATGAGTATATCCAGCAGAGCCTCAAGCAGTGCTATTTCGATGTCGAGCTGGACGTGACCGAGTGGAATACGCTCTTTACCAACTGGCGTCTCGGGGCGAAGGACCCGGCGGCTAACGGCGCGAATGCCATCAACGTTAGCGCTGCAGTAATGGATCCCTACTTTGGCATGGTGCGCTTTGCCAGCTCCAAGGCGTTTCCTCCGGTATCCAATAACTGGGGCTATTTCAGCGATCCGAAAATGGACGCGCTGATTACCAAGGCGCGTAACGCCTTCGACCCCAACGAGATGGACGCTGCCGCTGCGCAGTTGCACGCAGCCCTGGTAGATGCAGCGCCCTTCCTTTGGGTGGCACACGATGTAGGGCCGCGGGCAATGTCACCCAGGATCAAGGGGGTCGTTCAGCCGCAAAGCTGGTTTATCGATCTTGCCACTATGTCCATGGAGTAACGCCGTATGGGTGCCTATATCCTCCGCCGGCTGTTGCTGGCCATTCCCATCATGCTAGGCGTCGCACTGGTCTGCTTTATGCTGGTCCAGATTGCTCCTGGTGACCCACTGGTCTCGGTCCTGCCCCCTGATGCTTCACAGGAACTTCGTGCGCAGATGATTACAGCCTACGGCTTTGATCAGCCGCTCCCGGCACAGTTTATGAAATGGCTATGGCATGCCGTGCAGGGGGACCTGGGCACTTCGATAGCCACCAGCCGGCCAGTATTCTCCGAGGTGATGACAGCTGCGATCAATTCGCTGCGGCTGGCCTTTCTGGCCACGCTTATTGGCTTCTTCTTTGGATGCCTGTTTGGTTTTGTTGCCGGTTACTTCCAGGACACCTGGCTTGACAGGCTCGCCTCGGTATTCTCGGTCTTTGGCGTCAGCGTACCGCACTACTGGCTTGGCATGCTGCTGGTGATTGTCTTTTCCACTCAGCTCTACCTTTTGCCGGCCACCGGCGGTGGCCCGGTAGGTGCCAGCGGCTGGGCGTGGGACTGGGCACATGTCCAGTTCATGATCCTGCCGGCCATAACCCTCTCGGTGATACCGACCGGTATCATCGCCAGAACGGTTCGGGCCCTGGTAGCCGAAACGCTGGCCCAGGAATTTATTGTTGGCCTTCGTGCCAAGGGCCTGGGCGAGTCCGGCATTTTCCGCCACGTGGTCAAGAATGCTGCGCCGACCGCGCTGGCTGTCATGGGGCTGCAGCTGGGCTATCTCATGGGAGGCTCGATTCTGGTAGAAACTGTTTTCGCCTGGCCTGGCACAGGCCTGCTATTGAACTCAGCCATCTTCCAGCGCGACCTGCCGCTGTTGCAGGGCACCATCTGGGTGCTGGCATTGTTTTTCGTCGTGCTCAATCTGCTGGTGGACATCCTGCAGACGTTACTCGACCCCCGTATCAAGAGGGCATGATGCAATGAACATGAGCCTGACTAACATCCCCTCTCCTGCCCAGATGGTGCCTATAGAAACGTCACCGGGCTACTGGACATCCGTTGGACGTCGCCTGGCCCGTGACAAGGTTGCCTTGCTTGTGGGAGGCATCATCCTCGCGCTGGTACTGCTTGCCTTGCTGGGCCAGTACCTGACCCTTGGTGACCCTTACGGCACCTCGATGTTCAAACGACTAAGGCCCATCGGCACCGAGGGCTTTCCGCTGGGAAGCGACGAGCTGGGGCGAGACATGCTCTCCCGGCTGATGCTAGGGGCACGCCTGTCCTTATTCATGGGCATTACACCGGTAATCCTGGCGTTTTTTATCGGCAGCGCAGTGGGCATTTTTGCTGGCTATGCGGGAGGGCTAGCCAATGCCCTGATCATGCGAACAGTGGACATATTTTATGCCTTTCCGTCTGTGCTTTTAGCCATCGCGCTGTCAGGCGCCCTGGGGGCAGGAATCGACAACGCCCTGCTGTCCCTCACACTGGTTTTCGTCCCCCAGATTGCCCGCGTCGCCGAAAGTGTCACCACCCAGGTACGCAGTCGCGATTACATCGAAGCCGCACGGGCGTCTGGTGCGAGCGCTTTTACCATCATTCGTACCCAAGTGCTGGGTAACGTGCTAGGACCGATCTTCGTGTTTGCCACAGGCCTGATTTCGGTCTGCATGATTCTGGCCTCAGGTCTGTCGTTTCTGGGTCTGGGTGTTCGCCCACCAGAGCCCGAGTGGGGGCTCATGCTCAACACCTTGCGAACCGCCATCTACACGCAGCCCTGGGTGGCTGCCCTGCCGGGACTGATGATCTTTATGACGTCCATTTCCTTCAATATCCTGGCCGACCGCCTGCGGGCCGCCATGGCCATCAGGAGCTGACCATGAATGCACTCGTGACACCTGATCTGGGCGGGCCTGCACAACCGCTGCTCAAGGTTAGCTCGCTGGTCAAGCACTTTCCCGTCAAGGGGCCGCTTGGCAAGAAGGCCGTTGTGCGCGCGGTTGATAACATCTCCTTTACCGTCCAGAAAGGCGAAACACTAGGCGTCGTAGGTGAGTCTGGGTGTGGCAAGTCCACTACAGCCCGCGTGTTGATGCAGTTGATTACCCAGGACCGAGGCGAACTGATTTTCGACGCGGCTGAAGTCAACTCGCATCAGCTGCCTCTGCGGGATTTTCGCCGCCAGGTACAAATGGTTTTCCAGGACAGCTATTCCTCCCTAAACCCCAGGCTTACCATTGAACAGTCAATAGCCTTTGGTCCCAGGGTGCACGGCCTGTCCCCTGCTGTAGCGCTGGCACGCGCAAGGGAGTTGCTGGCCAAGGTCGGCCTTGAACCAGTCCGTTTTGCTGGGCGTTATCCGCACGAGCTCTCCGGGGGGCAACGCCAGCGAGTCAACATTGCCCGTGCCCTGGCGCTGGAGCCAAGGCTGGTTGTTCTTGACGAGGCGGTATCGGCACTTGATAAATCAGTCGAGGCTCAGGTGCTGAATCTGCTGCTGGACCTCAAGAAAAGCCTGGACCTGACCTATGTGTTCATCAGCCATGATCTGCACGTCGTGCGCTACATGTCAGATCGCATACTGGTAATGTATCTGGGCGAAGTGGTAGAGATTGGGCCGGCAGAAGCCTTATTTACCCGCGCGGCGCACCCCTATACCCGCGCCCTGCTGAGCTCAATGCCTTCGATGGATCCAGCGCAGCGCACGCTGGCATCGCCGCTGACAGGAGACCCGCCAAGTCCGATTGATCCCCCGTCTGGCTGCCGGTTTCACACTCGGTGCCCCCATGCCGAGGCGGCCTGCCGGATCAGTAAGCCATTGCTGTTTCCGACCGGTGAGCATCATGAAGCCGCTTGCCTGATGAGTATTCCCAGTAGCGGCCATTCCCGTAGCCCACGTGGCGACCAGTCCATGAGGCATACCCCATGAATCTTCATGTACCACAACCGATAGTGTCTGTCAGGGACCTCTCTGTACATTTTCATAGCGCCAGTAAAATTATTTCTGCGGTAAATGGCGTCAGCCTGACAGTTGCCAGGGGCGAATCGGTGGCGTTGATTGGTGAGTCCGGCTCGGGCAAGAGTGTCACATTGCGCTCGCTGATGCGCCTGCACCCTGAAAAAACTACAGCCATCAAGGGGCGTATCGAGATTGACGGTGCCGATGTCATGACCATGTCCTCTAGCACCTTGAGTGCGTTTAGGGGATCCGTTACGTCGATGATCTTTCAGGAACCGCTGCTGGCCTTTGATCCTGTTTATACGGTAGGTGAGCAGATTATCGAAAGCGTTCGCCGGCATTGCAGGCTATCCCGCAAGGACGCTCGTGCAGTTGCGCTAGAGGCCTTGCGCAGTGTCCGCATTCCTAGCCCAGAACAACGTCTGGAGGCCTACCCTCACGAGATGTCAGGAGGCATGCGCCAGCGCGCGATGATTGCACTGGCCCTGGCGTGCAAACCACGCCTGCTTCTGGCGGACGAGCCCACTACGGCCCTGGATGCCACCGTGCAGATTCAGATCCTTCTCCTGCTGCGTGAGCTGCAACGTGAAATGGGGTTATCCATCATTTTCGTCACTCATGATATTGGTGCGGCTGTGGAGATCGCGGACCGTGTGGCCGTGATGTATGGAGGCCGTATCGTTGAAGAGGCACCCCTTGCAACACTACTAGCTAACCCCTGCCATCCCTACACCGTCGCACTGCTCAGTAGCCGTCCGGAGGGCGGCTTGAGCAAGGGCAGCCGGTTGGAAACCATTCCCGGGTCGCCCCCCGACCTGAGCCGCCTGCCTGAAGGATGCGCCTTTGCCGCACGATGCAAATATGCCAGCGAGGCCTGTAAAAAAAGTTTTCCTGGGCGGGTTGCGGTTTCTCCAGAACATTACGTCAGTTGCCATCGCTTTCCCGAGTCCGCCTAAGGAGCTTTCATTATGTCGTCTTCCTCTCCCAACGCCCTGATGCCCTACCCCTGGGTGGATGTCGCCTATGCCGAAAGTGGCCCGCTTGACGGTCTGACGTTTGCGGTAAAGGACCTGTTTGATGTTGCAGGCTACCCCACCGGCGGCGGCAATCCCCTTATCCTGGCCATGTCTGGAATCAAGACCCACACCGCACCAACGGTGCAGCGGTTGCTGGATGCGGGTGCCCGCTTTATTGGCAAGGCCCATACCAACGAAATGGCCTTTTCCATGAGTGGCAAGAATGCTCATTTCGGCACGCCGTTAAATGGCGCTGCACCCGATCGCATTCCCGGAGGCTCCTCCAGTGGATCGGCATCAGCGGTTTCGAGCGGTTTATGCGATTTTGCGTTAGGTACCGATACGGGCGGCTCGGTCCGTACGCCGGCCAGCTATTGCGGGCTTTTTGGTATTCGCCCCACGCACGGGCGGGTCTCGCTGGAGCGATGCCAGCCACTGTGTGAAAGCCTGGATACCTGCGGTTACTTCGCGCGTGATGCCAGGGTATTCGAGGCGGTGGGCAGGTGTTTGCTGGGTGAGGAACCGCAACCGCTTGAGGACCCGGAACTGGTGATTGCGCAGGAGCTGTTCGATTTGCTGCCCGTTGCAGCTCGTGATGCGCTGGCACCTGCGCTCGAGCAGATCAGTTCAGTCTATGGCGCCCTTATCCCCCTCGGACAGTCGTTTCCATCGCTTGAGGATGCCTACTGGCCCTTTCGCTATATTCAGGGCCGCGAGGCCTGGGAAGCCCAGGGTGGGTTTATCCAGCGCTATTCGCCCGTCTTTGGGCCGGACGTTGCCGAGCGCTTTCAATGGTCATGCGGGGTGACCGATAGCCAGGTAAGCGAAGCCAGAATCTTCCGAGAACATTTTCGCCAGGCAGTAAGCACCTTGCTTGGTAATCGAATACTGGTGCTGCCTACGGTTCCGGACATCGCTCCTCTGCTAACGGCCCATGAGCAGGAAATAGAAGCCACACGCCAACTGTCGCATCGATTACTGTCAATCGCCGTGTTGTGTAGCACGCCTCAGGTTACCCTGCCGCTGGCTACAAAGGATGGGGCTCCCTTGGGTATCTCGCTCATGGCAAAGGCAGGTACGGACCTTAGTCTGGTGAGAATGGCTGCCCGCATAGCGCTGTAGAGGTCCTAACGGCCAAAGAGCAGTTGAAATAAGACCTAGGGTAGGAGGGTAGGAAGTCTGGGTATAGGATGCTTGGCCCTTTGTTACCGGGCTGCTCAAGGAGCAGTCCGGTAACATCTGGAGACTTGCGGCAGGGTGCGTCAGTCGCCGTAGATATTAAAGTCAAAGTATTTCTTTTGGATAGCATCGTAACGGCCATCTGCCCGTAATGCGGCAATGGCATTGTTGAGCATGTCCAGATGCCTGTCATCACCGTTGCGTACGGCGATTGCTACACCTGTGCCGAAGTATTGCTCTTGTGTGAACGTTAAACCAACCAAGGCAAAGCCCTTACCCTGCTCAGTCTTAAGAAAGCCCTCATCAAGCGTGACCGAGCTTGCCATCGGGGCATCCAGACGGCCAGACACAAGATCTAGAAAGGCTGCGCTCTGTGAGGCATAGCGAATAATAGTTGCGCCGGCCGGCTCGAAGTTGGCGGTGACATAATGTTCAAAATTAGTGGCTCGCTGTACCCCAACGCGCTTCCCCTTGAGGCTTTCCGGGCCGCTGTAGGAAACGTCACGCTTCATAACCAGCCGCGCCAGGATGCGGTAGTACCGGTTGGTAAAGTCTACCGAGCGCTTGCGCTCATCAGTAACGGACAGCGAAGACAGGATCACATCGATCTTGCGAATCTTGAGCGCTGGAATCAGGCCGTCGAACTCCTGTTTGCCTCATTATCAGGCAAGAAATCCTTTTTATTTTCCTCTCCAGCAACGTGTGTGGTCAGTATTTGAAGTGCTCTGGCCCTGGCTCTTTTTATAGCTGAGCTATAAGAGATGTACTCATCATGATCCAGTAGATCAACATCAAGTAGAGCCCTGGCATAGACCCCAGCCCGGCTTACATGAAGCTCGACGACTTCAGCCGAAGAGGACTGCTCAATAGCAAGCATCAAGTGATACCAGGATTGCTTGGCAGCTTTAGTTGGAAAATACAGGTCTCTGCTCATACGTTTTTATTCTTAGGCAATGCTACGTTAGGCGTCTCGATAATAGCTTTATAGCATCATAGGACAAGGCGTATAGATAAATATGTAGTTACCACTTAAACGGCCTGGCTCCTTATTGATAACGGTGCGACCCATCAGATTCTGCTCTATGCTGATAAAAGAAGGCATAGTGCCAGCTAGTATACAAATAACACCTATAACTGTTGGATATCCGCCCATGCCAGACCCTGAACCTGAAGGTATTGAGAATCCATCAACGCAGGTACTTATAGAGCTTGTTGTTAACAGCTCTACTGATTACGGCGTGATTGTGACAAACCCTTCAGGTGTAATCGTAGTCTGGAATCCGGCAGCAGAAAGCTTGCTTGGCTGGAGTGCAGAAGAAGCAATGGGAACGCATTACAGTCTTTATTTCACTTCAGATAACTGGTCTGCCCAAGGGCGTCATGAGAGTAAAGGTTGGCAACTTAAGCGGGATGGTAGTTTTTTCTGGGCTGGTAGTGAATTAACGGCACTGCATAAAGGAGAGGCGCTTCTTGGCTATTCTAGAATCATTAGAGATCGTACGGACGAGTGGCTAGCCGGGGAGCGCCTTCGTTTAGCTCAGCAGGCCGGAAACATTGGTACATTTGAATGGCTTCCTGCTCTAGATCAATTTGAGGTTTCCGCAGAGTTTTGTCGGCTATGGAGGCTGCCTGTTCAAGCGTCATTTTCCATCGCTAGGCTTGAAGAGCTTATACATCCTGAGGACAAAGAGCGTTTTGTTACTGCTGTAAGAGCGCTTGCCAATCATACGCGTATGTACCTTGAGTCACGTATCGCTTGTGCAGATAACGATCAGGAGCGCTGGTTAGCCTGGCGTGGAGCTTTTGTTCAAGATCAGGCCTCGCGTACCTGTTATGTAGGCGTCTGCTATGACATCACTGAACTTAAACAGGCTGCAGTGGCCGCCCGAAAACTCCAGGTGCGCTCCCGCGACTTGGTTGACGGTATGCAGGAGGGTTTCTATCAGGTTGAAGCCGTACGAGATGAGTCTGGGCAAATTCATGACTTCCGCTACCTGCAGGCTAACCCAGCCTTCTGGCAGAACACTGGCCTTCCCATAACCACTGAAGTGATAGGACATACCATACGTGAAATCATTCCCGGGGCTTATGAGGAGTTGATCCAGGCGCATATCGACTTACTTGAAAAGACCAGGCTTTCGCCTTTCGAAATAAGAATTGCCGCGTTAGGTCAGCGTTGGTTTGAAGCCAGAGCGCAAAGAGTTGCTGAGGACTGCCTGGCTGTGCTGTTTATGGATATTACTCAGCGCAAACTTACTGAGGAGGCACTTGCTGAGAGCGAGGCCAGGCTTAAGGCTATAACAAATTCGATTGAACACATTATCTGGGGAGCAAGACCTGACGGTTACGCTGATTATTTTAATGAGCGATGGTATGACTACACGGGCATGACAAGTGATCAAGCACAAGGTCACCGCTGGTTAGATCTACTTCACCCGGATGACAAAGGTCGTATTTGGAAAATATGGCAGCACAGCCTGGCTACAGGGGCAGCTATTCGATGTGAGTTCCGCTTAAAGCATCGTTCAGGTCAATATCATTGGTTTTTGTCCAGAGCACAGGCTCTATATAACAATGGGGAAATAACACGCTGGTTTGTCAGCCTGACTGACATTCAGACTATTGTTGAAGCTCGTGAAATTCTGACACGCTCACAAGAAGAACTTGAGTGGCAAGTGGCCAACCGCACCCGTGAGCGTGACCGTATGTGGCATCTTTCCAATGACATGATGGCCGTAATACGTCTTGACGGTGGGCTTGTTGCTGTTAACGAGGCGTGTACTCGTATCTTGGGCTGGACGGAAGAGGAGTTCGTAGGTACCAACTATTTGACCCTCCTGCATCCGGACGATATAGCCAAGACAACACTTAAAATGGCCAACCTGGAAAAGGACCAGCATCAGACAGGTTTTGAGATGCGCCTTCGCCATAAGAATGGCTCCTACCGGCTCACCTCTTGGACGTCGGTGCCTGAGCAAGGCTTCGTCTATACAGTAGGGCGGGACATTACCGAACAGCGGCAGCTTGCCGAACAGTTACATCAGGCTCAGAAAATGGAGGCTGTGGGGAAACTTACCGGAGGCATTGCTCATGACTTCAATAATCTTCTGACCGGTGTGATTGGTAGCCTGGACCTGATGCAAAAGCACCTTGAGGCAGGGCGTACCAGTAGGCTTGAGCGCTATATGGGAGCTGCGACTACATCAGCGCAGCGCGCCGCCGCACTGACCCAGCGACTGTTAATCTTTTCCAGGCAACAAACGCTTGATCTCAAAGCGGTGGATCTTAATCAATTAGTTGCCTCGCTTGAGGATCTGCTGCATCAGGCGGCAGGGCCTTCTATTGCCTTGCTTACAACATTAGAGACAGGCTTATGCCTTGTATGGACGGATCGTAATCAGCTTGAGAATGTCCTGATCAATCTGGTTATCAATGCACGAGATGCCATGCCAAGCGGCGGCTCTATTACCATTATTACGTCACGGTTACAGCTCAATAGTCTTACTCAGGAAACAGGTGACCTAAAAGAGGGCGAATATATAGTTCTCTGCGTGACTGACACCGGGGTAGGAATACCTGCCGATATTATCGATAAAGTATTCGAGCCATTTTTTACGACTAAACCTATCGGGCAGGGAACAGGCCTAGGGCTTTCCATGGTGTATGGCTATGTCAAACAGACGAAGGGGCATATTCGCATCTTGTCCGAACCCGGGCA
>NZ_VLKY01000025.1 GCF_007830155.1 Pseudomonas duriflava | reverse complement strand
CAACTCACCTTACGTAAGTCAGGCCGGCACCCATTGATGCGGCTACAATCGCTCAATCTCCCTGGCCCGCTGCGTCGGTAGCAGCGTCAGCACATCCTTGAGATAGGCATACGGATCATACCCATTATGCAAAATGGCTTAAGTTGCGATTCCCGCGCTATCTGACGGGCCTACCCGCTTGAAAGGACATAGAGGCTTCATAGACTCAGCGCCGATGCCGATGCCGATGCCGATGCCGATGCCGATGCCGATGCCGATGCCGATGCCGATGCCGATGCCGATGCCGATGCCGATGCCGACGTCCCGGCGAGTATGATTGTGGCTCAATGGGGGAAAGGCTGTTCTTTGTAGCCTTCACCTAAAATCATTTTCAACTCACGATTTTTCAGGTCCCATGCCTCCTTTAATGAAAGAGGTGGAGCATCGACCATTTTCATCAGCCCATGCTGAAGGGGCACGTATAAAGGATTTACTGCTCGCGGATTGACAGCAAGGACGCCTGGACGCAGTTGACCTTCAATGAGTCGTTCCTCAGTCTCTGCCTTCTCGCGTAAAAGCATCAGTACGCCGTAGTCCTCCCTCAGTGTCACTTGCAGCACCGCAGAAATTACCGATGCGCGCTGAGCGATTTCGGCGGCCTCTTGCTGATCGGGGGTTTTAAATAGGCTCACAGGTACTGGCCCACGAGCACTACCGTCCCGTTTAGGTTCCGGCCGGTTATCCACGAATTCCCTGAAAGTACTTCTCAGAATGTAGTTGGTACCCTCGTTGTCCGGTTCCCAAACAGAGTGCCCGAAACCATAAACAGCATGCTCAGCAAGCGACTGGCCACCTACCCCAGAATCCGCGTTGTGACTCACTCCGTAAAAGAATGTGTCAGGACAAAGGAGCGCATCGTTCACTACGATAACAAGCACATCCTGGGAGCTGACAACTCCATCACTCAAGTACCCTTCGTATTTGCCGAGTTTTTCCGCGATCGCAGCAGTCATTCTCAGCAGCGTCCGTTGCCGCAGTTCAATTGCGGCGTGTGGGCAAGGTTCCAACGGTTTATGAGATGAAAATAACCTATTGATTTTTAAGTCATCACCCGTCGACGGGGTGATTAGCTCAAGACAGATTTTCTTTCCATCCTGTTGGACGAGGAAGTCTGGCCCCCAGCCATTATGCGAAGGCTTGGGGTCATATCCTGCATGCTTCAGGCGCTCAAACAAGAGTATCTCGCCTAAGCGTTGAGCAGACTTGTTGACGTCGGAAGAACACAACTCTCTAAGGAATTTAGAGTCCGCACACCCACTGGCATGGAAGCTCGCGTAGGCAGCCAGCAGGTTTTCATGAGCTGTGTCTACGAACTCCGCTGGAAAACCATCCCCGTAACGCCGCTCCAGTGTCACCTTCCAGCGCTGGAACACCTCATTGATACTCCTCACTGCGCTCCCTCCTTCTCTGAACACTACGCCCTGCAACCCAAAGCAGGGCATCGCAGCGCTTCAATGTCCGTAGTCACCATCAACTGTATAGCTCCCGCTAGGGAGGCACCTCTGTTGGACGCAGAAGGACACCACGGCTTATGCCTATGGTACTCGCGCGCCTTACGGTTGGCCTGAGCGTACCGGCAGAATAGTTTCAACCAATCTGGTGCCTCTGGTTATGTGAACTAAGCTTTTAGGTTCCTCTACAGATCAGAAAACTGGCTAATCCGTACAGTGTGATCTGCAAATTTGGTCGTTACTTCCAACTCGCCCCCCATTGCCTCAATAAAGCGGCGCATGGAGCTGATATACATATCCGTTCGCTTTTCGAGTTTAGCGACGCTTCCCTGGCTCACATGTAGTATTTCAGCAAGCTGCTCTTGAGAGAGCTTACGAGCACGGCGGATTTCGGACAGGTCCATCTCTGCGCGTAACGCAGCAGCCTTTTCAGCACTGCGTGCTTTCGACTCAGGGGACATCCTGTCACGTAAAGATGAAAACGACTTCTTACCAGACATGATGCTTATACCGTAACATGCGCGCCTGTGTTGTATGCGAGGCACCTTCGATAGATTCAAGTGTCGACAAACGGTGTTCCAAGGCGCCAATCAGCGTCCTCTGTTCACTATTAGCTGTAACTCAGAAATTTCAACGCAGCGCTGCTTCATTCCGGCCTCCGCCGTCTCTGCTCGATCAATCAATATCTGTATCCTCTCGTAAAGACGAGCGCCCTTGGCGTTACAGCGGCCTAGTAATTATTTGTATTTACCCTTGTAGCTTGAGTGACCGCTATCGGCCGATTCTGTTGACACGTAGCAGCACGCAAAAATGGCATTTTTACAGATTACGATATGGGTCGTTCTGGAAAACCGACTTTTTCAACAGAATCGACCCATAGCTGCCGTTCGCGAAGGGTGAGGATCGGCCAGAAATATAGGCTGGGAATGTCTGTCGCACCGGGGGCAGTCCAGAATACAAACGGTTTCTGGGGCTTAGGCTTTTAGCCGCTTAAGATCTCTTAGATAACATTGGTGAAATTTGCTGAATTCTGGCGTCTGCTTTTCTGCTGCGTTGTTATAGATCGCATCACTGGTAACCGCACAAGCAGTACATCCAGCCTCATAGACGAACCGAGTAGCTATAGGTGACTTCGTCGGGGAGCTATCCCAACGCTTGTTAAGCCACAAAGTTAGCCCTTCATCAAGAGGGGCAACCATATGAAGCTGCTGTTTTGTGCGAGTGATTCCGACATAAAACAACCGACGCTCTTCCTCAATTTCTTCCTCGGTCGGAGGGTTATGCATCGATGTGTGCACGTTATAAACATCATCGGACTTGCCGCCAGGAAACTCTTTCTCATTCAGACCGATCAGCACCACGTTATCCCACTCTAGACCTTTGGAACCATGCAATGTTGAAAGGATGAAGGGTTCGCGGTCAGCCGAAGTTTCTACTGGATTCAGGATAAGATTTAAAAACGTGCGGGAGTCGATTTTGCTCGATTCTAGTAGCGCTTCAATTCTCACAACTCCCCGTTTTAGATCGTTTGAATCAATGCGTTTTACTCCCCCTGAACCGATACAATCTGTGAAACCTGCCATACTCAGACGCCTCAATACATCAAAAGCAGGCGTTTTCTCTCCATCTTTCTGGCAGATTGTGGCGAGCCTTTCCAGTCGATCCTTTTGGTAGGATGAGCCTTCGAATAGTTTCCCCAGAACAGACCATAGATCGGCATAGGGAGCCATCAAAAAATTAAGTGCAGTTTTGAGTTGCCCCTGCTGCCAATTGAAACCAGCCTCTTTTAAGAAGCCGTAGACCATATCCTGTTTGTTGGGGTAGTTCTCGAGCTGTTGCAAATTGCCGTAAACGCACAACAATACGCCTACCACCAACATACCGATTTCAGTACGGGTGTGTAATGAAGGTGAACCATTGAGATAGCGATAAGGGAGTCCGCACAGGCGTAAAGCTAGTTCGGCCTCGGCAAGATTCGCCTTGGTCCGAGACAGGATGGCTTGTGTGCCACGATTTACCGAAAGGTTTGATAGCACTTCGGATAAGCAGTTATCAAAGTGCAATCTCACCTCTGTTTTTGGGGCGCTCGGATGACTGACACAGAGACTAGTCAGCTTCGTAGAGTTTCGCCGAATTACCGAGTTGGCCATCAAGGAAAGCTCATGCCCAAATCGGAACGTGCATGAAAGCTGAAACACTTTTGTATTTTGGTAATGCTTCTCGAACAGACCACCGATGAAGTCTGGTCGAGCACCGCGCCACTCGTATATACACTGGTTGATATCACCAACAGCCATAACTGACGTATCTGATTTAGATAGCAAGCGAGTCATGTCATGCTGTATCAGGTTAACATCCTGATATTCATCCACAATGATGTGTTTGAAGTGGGCTCCAGAGCTGGTGTCATTACGCAACACTGAGACAGCCTCAATCAAACAGTCATCAAGGGTTCGCAGACTGTTTTCCTCTAGTAACTCGCAATAGCGGCTATAGGCGCGAATAAACTCCCGTTTTATGTTGCTGAAAGTAGGATCTGTAGCTGCATCAACTGGCGTTACAACCGCCGCCCGACAGCGAGCGATAAACAGCTCGAAGTTTTCAATTTCATTGGGGGAAATGTAACTCGCCTCATGGCCAAAACCATGGCGGTAAGCCTGCTTAACCAGTTGCTCATAGCGGTAGTCGCCCGGAGTAAGGAGGTCTTTCTTCCTGATTATCTGTTGACGCTCTCCGTAACCAACGATCTTCAAAGCCAAACCGTGGAATGTACGAACTTCTGGAATGACAGTCGACTTTAGTGCCGTCTTCAACTTCTCGGTGAAGCTTAGCTGCGCAGACTTGTTGTACATAAGGATCAGAATGGATCGAGGGTCAGTCCCCGACTTGACCAGCCGTTCAACGCGCTTTACGAGGGTGGTTGTTTTCCCGCTACCAGGTACGGCTTTAACCAGCGCATGTCCGATGTCATGGCTGACAATACTTTTTTGCTCCCAAGTTAGCCTTTTGGTCATGCATCAACCTTGTAACTGGCGCACTGACGCGCTTCAGTATAAGGAACCTGTTTTGCTTTACTGCGACATTGCAGATAGCCGTCCTCCCATCGGCTAGCTTGTTGGCACGTAATGCAGTTAGGAAATAGCGCATGAGGATCGGCATGACGGATAAAAGTTCGTAGGTTCTCCGCCAGCTCAGCCCCCTCGAGCGACCTAGGCCATGTGTTAACGTATGAGCTGGTTAATAAGTCAACTTCAGCGAGAGGCATTATTTGCTCGTTTAGTCGGCCGGAATCACTCAGGCTCCAGACAGACATCCCTACGTTACCAACTGAGCAGGGACCGCTACAGCTATCCACTACTTGTGATGGCGGACGCCAGTTGAATGCGTTTAGGCGCTTATCCTTGGTTGAATATGACCCGCTAAGCAACATCTGGATGTCAGCAGCAGATTGAACCTTAAACTCAAGTATGGGGATGCCGGTATCAATCTTCTCTTGAGAACAGGGGTGCGTAACACAGATCTCTATATAACAGCGCCTTTTGCCTGCTGTATCACGCAACATCACGTCTGGTTGCAGCCCGGTAGTCTTATCGCGTTTTTCCAGCTCTGCCAGATCGAAAAATTTAGTCATGTTGTAGCGTGCGGGCACTGATTCTAGGCACTGACTTGTTTTGTCTCTGACTAAGGCTAAACGAGCTCCATTGCAGGAAACCCTTCGCTCTAACTCTAAGCTAATTGGCACCGCACGGCTGAGAGCTTGTTGGTAGCGATAGAAGAATGCTTCTTTGCCGCACTTGTGAAGGTAGGTTTCGAGGGCGCAGCATTCTTCCGAGTGACGAAAGTGCTTAGCGTTGATTTCGCCTAGCACCGGTGTGAGGGGGCTTTTGCAACCTGGGCAGGTGTAAGTGTGTGAGCGCAGGGCATCGCTAATGTGCGTGAGTGTGCCTTGGCCATTTAGGGCGTAAGCGTACTGTATTGAGCTAGATTGAGTTGTCATGACTGCGTGCCTCCCAAAAAATCCGGCTAACGACAGACCTTACGGCAGGCAAGTGGTAAGTAGTGCTTCTTGAGGCTGCCGAGTGTACAGCGGTCTAGTGAAAATGCTATTCGCCTGCTCTACAACCCAGTGATGTTAATCCCCCGCATTTTCTAGATACATCCGACAGGCAGCTATTGGCCGATTCTGTTGAAAAATCGGTCATCCGAAACGGCCTGATCATTGAACGGTGAAAACGCCTTTTTTACACGCTGCTACGTGAAATCTGCGTCTGGAAGCCTCTGCCGAAAGTGCAGATTTCAATCTCGGACGCGCACTTTTCTGCTGCTCAAACCATGACTAACTTTTTCAACAGAATCGGCCGATAGCGGTCATTTAACACAATACGCATTATGCGAAGCATCTTGGTCATTTGAATAAGTTAGCTATCAGCCAGTACAGTAGTTGGCAGAGCCTGCAGCTTGGCTTTTATTTAAGAAACAAAAAACCCGCCGAAGCGGGTTTTTGCTGACCATGCTCAATATCCGTATCGAGCTGCCATCCTGGCATGGTCATCGTCCTTGACCTGACTGAGCGCGTCCTGCGCTCTATCCAATGCGCATAGATTAGTGATCTGCCGCTGCTGGAGAAAGAGCTGCTTTTCCTGTTGGTGTGTAAGCCTTTTGCTATAGCGCCCGTCATAACTCAAGACGCTGATCAATCCCCCTGAACACACCCTAACTCGGTACACTCTCCCTTTTCAGGAACGCGCCAATGCTCGTCATCCGATTGCAAGGTGGTGTGACTTATACGCTGGAGAAGGCTGTTGGCAATGCCGGCAAGCATGGCCTCTGGGAGTTTCACCGAAGCGCAAGCTCCTACATCCGTCCGCCGGATTACACGCCTTGGCGACATGCAGCAATCCTTCCGGCCGAGCCTGCCGATGGCCAGTCGGTCAGCCTGTCGATCTGCAAACCCGGTATGCCCGAGGAGCAGTGGATAGAGGTAGGTGAGGGGACTGCCACTTACGACTCGGATCGCTGATCTGGCAATCGCCCATAGAGGACAGATTCACCCTTCGCGGTAGTCCTCCCCGAATTATCAGCGGCAACGGGCGGTATGTCTTCAGGGGTGAGGTCTACGACACCTGGCTGCAGAGCCACATCGACACCATTGCTCAGGCGCAGGAATCCTCCTCGCGCATCCTGCTCTCGAAGATGGGCGTCAAGGTGGATGACCTGCTTTCCATACGCATGGGCCATGGCGCAAAGGAAGTGGTGTTCTTTACCGATCCACAGTGCTCCTACTGCCATGCACTGGCCAATGAAGCCAACCAGTACACCAACGAATTTACCTTTGTGTTTGTGCCGGTCCCCGCGCTGGGCGATGAGTCCAACCGCCTGATCAAGCGTCTGGCCTGCGCAAGGGATGAGCGCCAGCAACTCGATGCGCTTCTGAACGGCACCATCGAGCAGCTCGAAACGCTCAACAAGTGCCCCGAAGAGAAATACGCCAAGTCCCTGGTAACCGCCAACCTGCTTGGTGTGGACGGTATTCCGTACCTCATCAGCGATGACGGCCGGGTTTCGCGTGGGCGCCCAAAAAACTTCGAAGCATGGCTTAGTGGCAAGGGGGATCAGTAATGGAGTTTATCAGCGTAAGAGAAGAGTACGCCGAGGGCATTATTCCGCGCGAGGTCAGGGCCTCCCAGCTCTCACCGGTGATCGCCTATGACGAGGAAAAGGAGTACTTCTTCAACAACGACGGCACCATTGGGGTTGGCTTTATGTGCCGTCCGCTGCCGGGGGCGGACCAGGGTCTGCAGGATCGCATCAACAACATGCTCAATCAGGCCTTTCCCAACGACACGATTATCTCGTTTCTGCTGTTCCTGTCGCCGGAGATCGAGGCGTCACTGGGGTCAATGGAGCAGCTGCGGGAAAACTTCCATCACCCGCTCCTGAGCGAGATCGTCAAGAACCGCGTCAGCTTTCTTAATCACCACACCCGTGAGCCCATGATCTCCCGTGGCCGCAAGGGCTACTTCAACAACGGCGTTATTCATGACCAGAAGCTGGTGATTACCCTCAAGATCCCGATCAAGGATCGCCTGCCCGGCAAGAAAGAACTGGAGGAGCTGTTTACGGCAGCGGAAAAGCTGGAGTCCTCCCTCAACAATATCGGCTTTGCGCCGCGCAAGCTTGACGCCGACCTGCTCAAACGCACCATGACCACCCTGCTTAACTGGGGCGAGCGCTCCAGCTGGCGCCTGGGTGAGGAGACATGGGATGAGACCTCGCCCATCAATGAGCAGATCTTTGACTACGACACTGACGTTGAGGTGAAAAAGACCCATCTGCGCATGGGCGACACCTACGCCAAGATCCTGTCGGCCAAGCGCCTGCCCAAGACCATGTTTTTTGGTGACGCCATCGGCTATGTCGGGGACCTGAGCGGGCAGGGACAGTCGATCAAGGAAAACTACGCCATCTGCTGCAATGTGTACTACCCCAACGCGCAAAAGCAAAAGAAGAACCTGGATCGCAAGCGCACCCTGACGGTGAATCAGGCCTTTGGGCCGCTGCTCAAGATCGTGCCAGTACTGGGAGAGAAAAAGGAGAGTTTCGACACGCTGGAAAAATCCATGTCGGCGGGTAATCGCCCCTTGCGCATGAACTACTCGGTCATGATTTTTGCGCCAACCCTCAAGCGCGTGGAAGCGGCGGCGACCGCCTTTCAGGATATCTGGGCAGAAAGCAAGTTCACGATGATGCAGGACAAGTTTATCCAGATGCCCATGCTCATCAATTCGCTGCCCTTTGGCGCCGACCACAAGGCTGTGGTGGAGCTGAACCGCTACAAGACCCTGACCTCCGAGCATGCCACGGTCCTCTTGCCGCTCTTTGGTGAGTGGAAGGGTACCGGAACACCCCATGTCGGGCTTGTCTCGCGTAACGGCCAATTCATGTCGCTGTCGCTGCATGACTCGGAGACCAACAAGAACGGTGTGATTGCGGCTGAGTCCGGTTCGGGCAAGTCGTTTTTTGCCAACGAATTCCTCACTGCCTACATGAGCGAAGGTGCGCACGTCTGGGTGATCGATGCGGGTAGGTCCTACGAGAAGCTTTGCGACACGCTGGAGGGCTCCTACGTCCAGTTTGGCGAATCCTCGACGATATGCCTGAACCCCTTCGATATCGTAGTGGACTACGAGGAAGATGAGGATGCGCTGGTCTCGCAGGTCATGGCCATGGCTTCGCCCAAGGGCAACCTTGAGGAGTTCCAGATTGCTGAGACGCGCCGGCTGATGGCAAACATCTGGAGGCATAAGGGCAATGCGATGCTGGTGGACGACATTGCAGAGGCCTGCCTTGCCCATCCTGACCAGCGCGTGAAGGATGTGGGCAGCCAGCTGTATGTGTTTACCAAAGACGGCAGCTACGGCAAGTACTTTCACGGCAGGAACAACATGCAGTTCACTAACCAGTTCACGGTTCTTGAGCTGGATGAGCTGCAGGGCCGCAAGCACCTGCGCCAGATCGTACTGCTCCAGCTGATCTACCAGATCCAGCAGGCGGTGTACCACGGCGATCGCAACGTCAAGAAAATCGTTTTTATCGATGAAGCCTGGGACCTGCTCAAGGAAGGCGATACCTCGGTGTTCATGGAGCATGCCTACCGCAAGTTCCGTAAGTACCAGGGCTCGGTGCTGATCGCCACGCAGTCCATCAATGACCTCTATGAGAATCCGGTAGGCCGTTCCATTGCCGAGAACAGTGCCTTTATGTTCCTGCTGGGGCAGACCAGCGAGACGGTGGAATCGGTCAGACGCTCTGGCAGGCTGACCCTTTCCGAGGGTGGATTCAGTTTGCTCAAGACCGTACACACCGTAGCCGGCGTGTATTCGGAGATCTTTATACGCAGCAAGACAGGCGTAGGCGTAGGTCGGTTGATCGTGGGGCCGTTCCAGAAACTCCTGTACTCCACCGATCCCAATGACGTTGGCCAGATCGACCGCTACCGGGCAATGGGGCTGAGCGTTACCGACGCCATCTATGCCGTCATGCGCGATCGGGGCGAACTTGCCAGCAAGGTGGATGAGGAAGCCATCGAGCTTGCGGATTCCCATACCCGCCTGCTGCGCAGTAATCGTCCCAGGGACAGCGCGCCTCAGACGGGACCCCGACTGGTGCCACTTACGCTCCCCGAGGAGCCGGAGGCTACCGCCGAAGCCTCTGCGGCAAAGCCTGTATCCACGCCAACCACCGCCACCGCTGAAGAGGAGGTCACTCCATGAGTCAGTCAATAGCACCCCCGATTGCGGATAGCCCTGTCCAGCCTTCTCACAGAGAGCAACCAGTAGCAGATAAATCACCTTCTACAGAGCCGGAAGGTACAGGCTCATCGGCCAAACCCTCAAGCCATGTTCCCCTTGAGCAAAGCTCGATGACGACCTTGCAGATGCTCATGCTGGTGGCAGTGATTGGCCTGTTCATTATCTGCGGCATTCTCTTCAAGCGCGTCGTGGCCCTTGAGACAACTCAGCAGTCCTTTGTCGTTGTGGATTTTGTGGCGCTGGCGCAGCGCTATAGCCGGGAAGGGGCATCTGCCGAGCAGGTGGCGCAGATCATGGCCAACACCAATCGGCGCGTGCTTGAACTCAAGGCGCAGGGCGTCACGGTGCTGGATGCCCGTGCTGTGCTGAATGCCCCTGATGATCTGTATCTGCCTGTTGAGCAGCTGACGGCGTCTGGCCCATCCGCCAGTGGTTCGTCAGCTGGCGTTCCCGCTCTTAATCCCCTGTCAGCCCCTGCGAGGACTCAGCCATGAGTTACCGAAACAACGCTGCCATGCGTGAACAGCTTGCCCAGATCATTCTGGCCAACTGCCGTATCACCTTAAAGCTAAGGGATAAGGCAGATAACAGCCCTGTACAGGATGTACGGGATCGTGCGGTCCTTGGGCAGTTCCCCGCTGACTTATCGGGAGGGGACCGTCATGAGAAGGTTTGATCGTATCGTCAACAAAAAGGAGTCCTGGGGCCGCTTCACGGTCAAGATGGCCCTGACCACGGCGCTGATCGTGGGCAGCGGGGCCATGTTCTTTTCCCGCTTTACCTTTGCCTACGATCCTCAGCAGGTCATCAGCATCAAGGGCTACAGCTTTTACCTGATCGATCGCGGCGACAAGGGCATGGAAAAAGGCAAGCTCTACGCCTTTCACCCCAAGGCCATCCCCGGCATCTATACCCCCGAGCACCGGCTGGTGAAGTACCTGCGTGGCGTGCCCAAGGATCAGGTCGAGATCAACCTCAAGGAGCAGGTCAAGGTCAACGGCGAAATCGTGGCCGTGGGCCTGGTGCATGCCGACAAGCTCGGGCGTTCACGCTCATCGTTCGTAGGCAAGGGCACGCTGGGTCCCAACGCCTACTGGTTCATGGGGGATGCCCCGCTTTCCTTTGACTCCCGCTACTGGGGAACCGTGACCAAGGAGCAGATCATTGGACGCTCGTATCCCCTTTTCTAGGGCCGCACTGGCTCTTTCACTGGTGCTGGGGGCGGCGCAGGCCGCCTCTGGCGCTGACCTTCCTGATCTTGCAAACATGCCACCGGAAATCGAGCAGGGCCGGGATCTGCGTACCTTCCTGACACCCCGACAGGACACCGACAAGAGCGCGGTGGTGGGCAGTACTCATCTGGGCAGTACGGCGCTGACTGCTGAGGATCAGGCCATTGTGGAGCAGGGAGAGGCCATCAAGCAGGGTGCCGGCGCAGCCATTGATCTCAAGTCCATGGCCAATTCCAGCATGGACAAGGCCATGGGAGAGGCCACCGAGCTGGTGCGCTCAATGGAGGAAACCAATCCCACGCTACGGGCGGCCAAAATGGAAGCGCGCAAGAACGAGACCTATGCCCATCACCAAACGCTTCTGTTTGTCTCGCTCTCCCTGGGCAAGGCGGCGCTCAAGGAAATATTCACGATGGCCTCCGAGCGCCAGGACGTGGTGCTGGTATTTCGAGGTGTTCCGGAAGGCATGAAGCTGGACGAGGGGATGAAGCACTACCAGCATCTCCTTGCTGAATACGACCCGCTGCCCAACCTCGTGATCGATCCCACCCTGTACCGGGACTTCAAGGTAGCTGAAGTGCCAACGCTGGTTACGATGGATCAGGGCAACGACACTCAATTCACCGACAGGCATGAGCTGGCGCGGGTAGAAGGCTTGAGTTCACCCGAGTGGCTGGAAAAGCAGGTCGCCGAGGGTAAGAAGGGCGACCAGGGCCGCCGGGGTCCGGTAATGGAAATTGCCGAGCAGGACCTGATCCAGATGATGCAGGAGCGGGTGGCCTCGGTGGACTGGGAAGCCAAAAAACAGGCTGCCGTCGGACGGTTCTGGCAAAAGCAGCAGTTCAACTACATTCCGCCTGCCTCACACTCTCGTACCCGCACCATCGATCCCAGCGTGACCGTGCTGCAGGATCTGACTGGCGCAGACGGCAAGGTCCTGATGAAAGCCGGTACGGTACTCAACCCACTGGATCAGGTGCCCTTTACGCAGGCGCTGGTAATCTTTGATCCGTCAGTACCGGGCCAGATGAAGATCCTTGACCGTGTTCTGCCGGAGCTGGCCAAACAGCCAAACATCCGGCAGCTGACCTATCTGGCCACCCAGATGGACAAGGCGCAGGGCTGGGAGGGCTATACCAACCTCTCCAACCGTTTCGAAGCCCCGGTGTACCTGGTGACCAAGGAAATCATCGAGCGCTTCGAGATCGAGCATACCCCCAGCATCGTGACCAGTGACGGCAAGGTGTTTGTGGTAAAGGAGCTGACGGCCAAAGACGGGAGCGCGCTATGAACAGGCATATCTCTCATCTTTTATCCATGCTCGCATTCTGGCTTTGTATAGGGCTTTCTTCCTCAACCAATGCTGCGGTGGGCTGCTACAGCGGTGATGTGATTGGTCCCAAGCTGATTACCGATATCTGCTGGGACTGCCTGTTTCCCCTGCGGGTAGCGGGCGTCTCTATCTCGGGCGAAACCAGCGGTGTACCGGATGGTGCCAGCACCAAGTCGGCCTGCATGTGCTGGGATACCAACAACGTCCCGCGCCCCGGTATCAGTTCGGGCATGTGGGAGCCGGCGCGTCTGGTGGAATTCCAGCGCGTACCGGGCTGCTCTTCGGTGCTTAACGGCGTGCGCTTTCCCTTTGATCGCACCTTTCAGGGCACGCATGGGTATGGCAGTGGCGGCAAGCAGGACGGCATGTTCATGCACTACCACTACTACGCCTTTCCGCTGCTGGTGATTCTGGATCTCTTCACCTCGGGCTGGTGCCAGAACGACGGCTACATGGACCTGGACGTCATGTATATGTCCGAGCTGGACCCGACCTGGAACAACGCTGAGCTGGCCTTTTTCGCCAACCCTGAAGCGGCCGCCGTTGCCAACCCGATTGCCGCAGCCGCCTGTAGCGCTGATGCCGTGGCGTCTGCTACCGGCAACCCCATTGAAAGCATGTTCTGGTGCGCGGGCAGCTGGGGCACCTTGTACCCGCTGGTCGGCAGCGTGCCGGGCAATCGCGGCGTGATCAAGGGTAGCTCCCTCCTGAGCGCGCGTGTACTGGCGGCGCTGCACCGTCGCGGGCTTGCCTACGGGACCATGGGCGACGCGGCCATGTGTGGCGGTGAGATCACACCAACGCTTCCCAAGAGCCAGTACAAGCTTTCCATCCTTCATCCACTGCCCGAAACCAAGAAGGGCCACAAGATTGGCGAGTCCACGCTGATCTGGGGGCAGGCCAGAACCATTCCAGCCGAAGGACAGGACCCGATCTACACGATCTGGCGCTGGAAAGACTGCTGCATGACTCAATAGGGGAGCGGTAGACAATGAACAGAACAGGGCTCCTCTATCGAACGACGGCGCTGGCCATGACCGGGCTGATGCTGTGGATGCCAATTGACCAGAAGTATGCGCAGGCGGCGGACATGGCAGCGGTTGGCAAAGCAGCACAGGAATTTGGCAAAGAGATCACGCCTAACCCTTCTGACCTGGCTACCTACAGCGAGGATGGGACTCTCACGCTACCGGGCGCCAACACCTCCCTTACCGTCAATGAGCTGTTTCCGGGTGGTACTGGCGATGAGGTAAACAAGTACTTTCCGCATGCCGCGGACCCTACCGACCTTCAGCAGCTCTACAACGACGGCGATGCCATGAACTCGGCTGGTACGGAAGCCCTGAGCACGCTCAGGTCCGAGCAGGACAGCGGTGAGCTGTCCCTGCAGGGGCAGGCCTTTGAGGTGGTGCAGGGTGCCCGCGCAGTGGGCAAGATGGATCTGACCAATGATCCCATGATGACGCAGACCAACCAGCTGTATACGGCCACCGACAGTGATGACGGCTTGTTTCCAGACTGTGATGAGGGCACCGACCCTACCGCCAGCACCAACAAGCTCCAGCAGTGCACCCGGCCCAACATGCCCAACGGGCAGTGCGAGGCGGACCATGACTATACCGTGGGCGTGATCGAGCACCATGCAGGACCCGCCAACCTCAACTCCTGTGGCGCAGGCTGCATGCAGCTGTGGATAGGCGAGGTCGGTGACAACTACTGGTCCGGCAACTGTTCGATCAAGGAGCAGTACACCGAAGTCACCGTAACCAATCCCGAGGCGGTAATCAGCGCCCAGCTGGAATATGCCAAATGGGATGACTACATGCAGGTCTGGGTAGGCCCCGCCGGTAATGAACAACTTATCTGGCAGGGGCCCAACAATAACTTCCCGCCCGAAACCGCTGGTGCCTGTGAGCTGAACAAGAGCTGGACCGCCAATCCTCTGGTCGATGTCACCAGCCTGTTCAGGAACGTCAAGGCGGGCGCCATTGTGCGCTTCAAGATCCGCGTCTCGGTTACCGGCGAAGGGGAAGGCTATGGGCGTATCCGCATCAACTACGACTCATCCAGGGCGGTAAAGGACAACGGCTGGGATCCGGCGGACTGCCTGGCGCGTACCAAGGAGGCAACCAAGTACTACAGCGACGTCTCCTACAGTTGCACCGAGATGCCCACGCTGGATGGGGCGGGATGCATGACCGAGAACGGCGTCAGGGTATGCGAGAGTGATTTCCCCAGTACCGGGCTTTCGGGTATCTCGCCCATGTGCCGTAGCATGACCGCCACAATCGATGCCAGTAAATCCATTGACGGCTACGAGGACACCTGTACCCCTCTGGCAGACAATCCCCAGTGCGGACTGGTGAAATCGGTGTGCAGCGAGGCCACCGAGACCGGCGAGTGCATTCGCTTTACCGAGACCTATGACTGCGGCGCCGCCTCGTCCAACATCGCCTGCAAGCTTAAGGTAGATCTGGCTGAAGCGTTTCCTGGGTGCGTGGATAATCCCGAGGCCTGCCAGCGCTCGGTGAGCTGCATGGGCGCGGAGTGTATTGGAATCACGCGTGAGGTGAGTCAGGACTTCGACAAGGCAGCTTCGCTTCTTCAGGCGGCGCAGTTCATGGGCGAGGACCTGGCCTGCGCCGAGGCCGATGCCACGACAAACGTTGAATGCGAGATCTTCAAGGCCGAACCGGGAGAGTGCAAGAAAGCTATCGGTGGCTCGGTGGACTGCTGCGAGCAGCCAACCAACGTCTCGGTAGGCGATTATCTGACATTGGTCTTGGCGGTACCCAAAATCGACTCGGCAATCATGAGCATTGATAGTGGGAGCGCACTAGGAACCATCCAGAGCAGCTACGCCACCTTGCGTAACCCCGTGGTTAACACCTTCCAGCCCATCACCAAACCGTTTACTTCATTCTTTGACGGGATAGTAGGGCTTAAGGACAAAGCTGTAACTGTAGTAAAGGATGAGTTGAAGAAGCAGCTGAGCACATTATTCAAAAAAGCGATGGGAACTGCTGTCGAGCAAGGCTCAACTGGAGCTGCCGGAGCTGCCGCAAGCGAGGCCGCTGATAAAGTCATAGAGCGCCAAGCCGAAACTGCTGTTAATGGCGCTGCTAGCGCGCTTGGTTTCCTAATGACCATGTACACCTACTATGTTGTTGCCATGGTTATCATTGAGATGATCTGGGAGTGTGAGCAGGAGGAATTTGAACTCAATGCTCAGCGTGAACTGGGCAACTGCCATAAGGTAGGCGACTACTGCAAAACCAAGGTTGCAGGCGTCTGCGTTGAGAAGCGTGAGTCCTATTGCTGCTTCAACTCACCCCTGTCCCGAATCATTCAGGAGCAGGCTAGGCCTCAACTGGGTAAGGACTGGGGTGACGCTGAGGAGCCGGAGTGTGGTGGGCTTACGATTGACGAGATTGGCCAGCTCAACTGGGACACCATTGACCTTACCGAGTGGGTGGACCTCCTGAACCTGCACAACCTCTACCCGACCACTGAAAACGTCACACTGGAAACACTGACAGGGCAGGGCAGTCTCCTGAATACTGATCAGCTTCGTGAAAACAGCGTAGACCGTACCGTTCGCGCAACGAATGAAGTAGATCTGCAGGGGGCGGCCAAACGAGCAACGGATGCGATGGCTGCACCCGGAGGGCTGTAGAATTAAACAGTACAACTGGCGGTACGAAGAAAGGGGACCTATTAGGTCCCTTTCTATTGATACCCCATTAAACCCGGTTTAAATCCTTGAACCTCTGGATAGCAGCGCACAGGGCTTGTGCTCTGGCTAGTGCATCCTGATACATGCCTGTATCCCTTGAGATCGGCTTGTTGAGGTTTAGGTACAGGTACAGCGCGGGGCGGTAGGCGGTGACAAGCTTGACCGCCACCATAAACAGCGTGCTGCTCTGAAGCTCCTCCCACGGAAACAGCTGCCTGTCTTCGTCGGTTAACGTCTCGATAACCTCGACCGAAATGATCTGATCAGGCGCGAGGGACTTGCGTCCAAACACGCACTTACGGTGATTGGCGGCAACAAAGATCGGAAATCCATGCTCGGTGTAGCACTGGCCAACCGTAAAGTTGATCAGCCGTCTGGCCTTTGTGCCGAGGTGCGCAATCAGATTCTTTTGCAAGTCTGGATCATGAGGGTCAAGGGATACGGTTTGCTGTTGGAACTTAAGCAGGGCCGGTCCTCTGACTCGCAGTCTGGCCAGCGCCTCGATCGCTTCCTGAAGCTCATCCTTTTCTTGTGACTTCGCTGTCATGGACTGAGCCTCACTCAAGCATCAGGCACGACAAAGTAATGAACTTCCCCTTTATGGAAGATCATGGGTGGTGAAACCTTAGGTACTGGTGCGGCGTAGACATATGCCCAATCAGGGAGATGTTTACTGACGTTAAGTAAAAAGGCTGACTTATCGAATTTGCCTTCTGTATGGTCCTCGCCGGATAGAACACCATCCTTCGCACTAAATCGATAAACTTGTTTCGATTGTGAGAACAGAACCGAAGGAGCCGAGACTGCTTCAGGTTTTATTACACTGGCAATATAAGAGCATCCCAGCTCTGTATTAGGGCATCCAGGTCCTTTGCCACCTACGATAAATGCGTCACCTAAAGCATTGCTTACATGAAATATTTCGGTAGAAGTGAAACCATCCATATCTTCAAAAGCTTGCTTATAGGCTGCAGCTAAAGCGTTGGCGAATCCTCTTCCAGCTTCTGTCTTGTCAGATTCATGCATTGGCGCAAAAGCAATTACAGCATCCTTCTTTTCTAAAGGAGTAGGGGTTAGCAACCAAGCTGCAAGGCCCACACCCAAAGCTGCCCCGCCATTCATATTGAAGCCATGGGAGGAGGCCAGCACGCTTGTGTTAAGGCCAGCGTCGGTAACAGAACTCAACGAGGCGTCGTACTGGGCCTTGGGTACCTTCTGATCCTCAAGACGTAATCCGCCTGCGGTTGCTACCTGCCTGGCATAACTGCCGGTGGGTTCTGAAGAAGTGCTGGCGCATCCGGTCATGATGGCCGCGGTCAGCAGTACAGATGCAATCTTTGATGTGTTCATGGCTGTTCTCCCCCGTTCCCTTGAAACTACCAGTAGATGTCCTGTGAGCAAGTATTGGCGCCAAAAAAAGAGCGACCTAAGCCGCTCAATATAGACACTCTTCATGGGTCTCGCCTAAACCGGAACCGGTTCTGTCAGATCGTCCTCAGAATCAGGCTTGCCCTTGGGCTTTCGTTTATCGCTCGGCTCGGGCTGGTCCTCAGCTTGAGGCAGTGCACCGGCGTCCTCAATGCTGTCCTGAGGGTTCCTGGCCTCGTTGAGCGAGGCTGCAACATCATTTTCGTCAACTCGGGTAGGTACGGTCTGGTCGACTTCTTCCTGCTTGCCCCTGCGATGCGCTGCAATGCGGGCGTTTTTCTCGATGCTAATGATGCGACTGGAGAGGCGATTGATGCTGTTGCGCCAGTCATGCAAGGCTTTCGCGCGCTGGCGTGACTCCAGATAGCCATTCATCCAGAGCACATCAATCATCTTGATCATGTGATCAAACTTGAGCAGAAGCTTGACGTACTGCATGGCCAGGGGACTGGTGATGTCGGCGTGGTAAATGGCCGGGTTCGAGTAACCGGAGTTCTCGTCAAGCTCATGCTTCTTGTTGAGTTCGGTAATCTGGGCAATCTGCTTGTCGATCAGGTCCTCGGTATTCCTGATGAGCTTGCTGATGGTCGAGAGCGCCTTGTCGACCGAGTTCTCCTCGCCAATGATCTGCAGGATCACTTCGATGGAAAAGCAGGAATACGCCATACGGCTAAAGGTGCGTTCAAAGATCTTTTGCGCCTGATCAGAGGCAACCTCAATGGACTTGCGCAGCACTGGCCGGGAGTGGCTGCTCGGTGAAACCGATGTGCGGGTGAGCTGAATGGTTTTTTTTCCTGACGGCTCCTGTGAGGAACCTGGAGGAATAGTCATGTCGTTCATAAGGCAACCCTATCTGTGATAAGTGCAGGGTCCACCGTACTACAGGAAATGCCTTCCAAAGCCCCGTGGTTGATACCCGCGCGGGTACCAACCACGGGTTTTAGGGTCAAATATTTCCGAAAATTCGGTTTGACAGATCAGCCGTCTTGGACTTGTCACGCATTAGCTACACGTTAATGCAGGGTCTGGTAGACCCCTTCTATGACCTGCTTTGAACGAAGCCAAACCCATAGCGCCCGAATGATAACCATCGAGACATCATCAGGGTGTCCTCCCGCTGGACAGGCAGCCTCAAGAAGCTTCTTGTTTCCCTTCCAGAGGCCAAACTCGTTGCGGATGGCCATGCCCAACCCATAGTGGCAATGGATCAGCTCTTCTTCCGGCATTTCGCGAACGGTACTCTTGGATTCTTCACTGAGCATGGCCAGGAGCTGCTCGACGGCTGACTCGACAGTGGTGGGCCAGCGTTCTGTGTCTGGGATAGCTGGATCTTGCATGTGGAAGTCCTCGTGAAGCGGTGAACCTGTAGTTTCACTACTACCGTACCCCACGAACCTCTGGATGCAAGTCCGCTTGATCGCACCTTGCCACGCTTGCATCAATAGGATTTTGAAGTAATTTGATTTGAGCCATTCCAACGGGGAGCCTGAGCTATGAGAACCGTAGAAGAGTCCCAAATGTATCTGGCCCAGCTGCGTGAAGAACAGCAAAAACAGCATGCTGAGTTCCTAAAGCAGTGTGAAAGAGCTTCTACATTAAGCTGGAAGGAGATTGCACTGGTCGTCGGATCGCTTTCCGGTACCGCCGTGCTAACACTCACTGTGCTGCACGTTCTTGAGTGTACCTGCTAGCTTTGTCTGCTTTGGTGCCCGCGCGGGTATCAACCACCGCTGTTCAACACAGAAAAATACGCTACTCTTGCCTTCATGTGGCAGCTACCACGTTAAGCTTCAGCATCCTTTAAGCAGTACCACGTGAGCATTGTGCTCAACGTTAGCGCACCACCAGCCCGCGCTTTTTCCTATGCGTCCGGGTTTTCCATGCCCTCCTAAAACCGATTAGCCAAGCGCCGTTGAGCTGGATTGTTGCTCCGAAACTTTGGTTAATCGGTTTCTCTCCCCTGTGGAGTGAAAAGAGGCTGCATACCTCCTAACGATGCAAAATTAGCGACATCCTTTCGATGTTTTTTAACAACCCCTCGGGGCGTCACTGCCCCGTCCGGGGATAGGTGCGCCCAGAGATCATGGAGATTCTTACCATGAAGGATACGAATCCAGATGAGCGCACCTTGGCTCAATTGAAGTTAATGTATGAGATCAAGAAGTTGAAAGCGGAGGTCGAGCAGCTCAACGCACAAACCTCCAGACTTAACCGGGAAACAGAGCAGTACCTGGTTAATGTAAGCAATGAAGGAATAAAGCTTGCTACTGAAAAGCTTAAGCTAGAGGCAGAGATCCTGAAGCTAAAAGAAGAGACTCGATGGCACAAGGTCGCTGTTATGGGCGGTCTATGTGGTGCTGTCCTGGCTCTGATTGTTCTTGTCTGGCGCCTTGCCTTTTAAGTGACAACCGGTCCACTTGCCACTTTGCAGGTATTTGGACTTCGAGTATTCTTTTAAACAGGTATAGCCGATAGGGGCTTGAATCATGATCAGTGCTTCTGAACAAATAAAACAGCATCAACAGCAACATGCTGAGTTTTTGAAGCGATATGAAAAAGCTTCAGAATTATCCTGGAAAGAAATTGCCGTAACCATCGGATCAGTCGCGACTACAGCTGTTCTGACCATTACCGGACTGTACTTTCTAGGTTAATAAGCACTACCAAAAAACCGCCCTCTGGGCGGTTTTTTTTGCCTGCCTGTCATGAAGATGCTCCGGCTGATTTGGATCTGTACTGTCCAAGGTTTGCACTCAACTTTTTTAAACTTTCTGCACGTTCGTGCCCGCGCGGGTATCAACCACAGCTTTTGCCTTTCAAAAAATACGCTACTGTAAATCTATCACTCGCTCTGCGAACTGATAGTGGCTGCTACCACTTAAAGCCTTAAGCAATATTCCCAATCTGGGGGACCACTCCCAGACACTGGTGAGTACCCCCTTCACTGAAGGATGCTCACCATGTTTTCAATGATTCATCTCGCATTGTTTGTAGGCGCTGTAGTGTTCATTCTGGGTATAGGTTTTGGTGTGGCTTACTTGCTCGTCAAGTACTGCGTATGGCTGACCCGGACACTTGAAGAAGGCATCGCTCTCGGACTGCGACGGCTGGGTAAGCCTAGTCGTAAACTGGCATGTGTTATCGGTAAGAGGAGCTGGGCTTTAGTCCGGCACCTGCTCACTCGTAAGGTGAAGTCTCCTGCGGCACCAGCTCCGGCTGATGTCCTAGAAGCGGTCGCAACGCCCTGTTTCTCTGAAGAGGGCATGAACTGGGACCCCTACGAGAAGCCTACCTACTTGCGCCGGGGTCTCTTGATCTCTGTGTAATGTCTCCTCCGGTATCGCGCTGATCTGTTCATCCCCCTGGGGTGACGGATCAGACGATACCCCTCCAAGGCCCAGCGGCTTTTCTGCATTATCTGCATCTCGTAAACCTGATCTCCCAAGCGTACTGGCCTCCAGTGCCTTTGCGTGATCCGGTTTTTTACTCCCCGTGAGTAAAGAAGAGGCTGCATACCTCCCAACGATGCAAGATTAGAAATCTCTTTTAGCACCACCCTTTAGCGTTTCCCTTCAACCCCTCGGGGCGTCACCTGACTCCCCAAGGAGCTGGTGTGCCCGTTTTCTGGAGTCTCACCATGCAAGCAACAAACAACGGTCTGGTTAAGTTTCCGCTGGCGTCCACGTTCAATATCGAAGTGCGTGATAATGCGACGATCATGGGCTTTGCGGATACCACCAACCCGTTCATCCCCGAGATCACCTCGTCCTATGTGTTCCGCAAGGAATTTGTAATCGAGTTTCGGGCATTTCTGCACCGACCTGATGGCGATGCCTACTACGTCACCGGTCCTACGGGCTCCGGCAAGACCAGTGGTATCACCGAGATCCTGGGTCGGCTTAACTGGCCGGTTCAGCAGGTAACAGCTCATGGTCGTATGGAGCTGTCTGATCTGATCGGGCATCACGCTCTGGTGAGCGCGACACCTGGCGCAGCACCCACCATGCAGTTCATGCACGGGCCTCTGGCTCTGGCCATGAAGCATGGGCATGTGCTCCTGATCAATGAAATCGACATGATGGACCCTTCGGAGTTATCAGGTCTTAACGACATTCTGGAAGATCGCCCTCTGGTGATCGCTCAGAACGCCGGCGAGATCATCAAACCCCATCCGATGTTCAGGGTGGTGGCTACGGGTAACTCTGTTGGACAAGGTGACGCCTCGGGCCTGTACCAGGGCATCTCCATGCAAAACATCGCGTCAATGGACCGTTATCGTGTTGCTGTCGTGGATTATGACGAAGCTGTGGATGCCCTCATTCTTGAGGCAGCATTCCCCAAGCTTCCGGCCATCCTGCGCAACGGCATGATCAACGTAGCTCAGCATGTTCGCCAGTTGTTCAAGGGCGAAGACGGTCAGGGCGGCAGTATTAGCGTCACGATGTCCACCCGGACATTAAAGCGCTGGGCCACGCTTACCTGCATGTTCAAGGGACATCCCACTGCTTTGAAGTACGGTCTTGAAATGGCGCTCCTGCGTCGAGCCAAGCCCGAAGAAGCAACGGCGATCACCCAGATAGCATCAGATGTCTTTGGCAGCGAATGGGCCTAAGGAGGATACCTCTGTGGTAAGTGCAACCTCCGAACGCTCATGCACTGTCAACTGGATGCTTGGAAAGTCCGTCCCACAACATGACGTACCCGTTGTCGCACAGCTCTTCTGCGACTCGTTTATGGATTCCCTGGAGTTACTGGGTATTGCAAGGCCCTTTGAGCCTCATCTGCTGTATCGGGATGATCTGGAAAAGGCCTGCATTACACGGGCAATACTGGGTAGCCCTGGGGCTGGAGACAACAACTTCTGCCCTGAGAGCTTGACTGGTTCAGGTGAAATCTATCTGGATGATGGCGTCTATCGTCCGCTTCTACTCCTGCTCAAGGCGGTGCGGGATGTAGGGCAGGCAGGCTATCCGCTGGAGGTTTTGCTCAGTGCTACCGCTGACTTTGAAGTGATCGAGGCGAGCTACATGGCCCTGACCCGCTTCATAAGTCTGAACTGTCCTGATCCTGCTGTGCTGGATGGATTCATTGCCGATGCCATGACCCTGGGTCTGGATAAGTCGGTATGGGCCGCTCAGCTTGAAAGTGTGGCTGGAGAGGACTTCTACTTTTAACCATCGCTGCCCGCAGCGATTCCCAACTGGGGTACCCACCCCTTTGGGTAGGTACTCCCTTCTTTTTAAGTGAGGTGAGACATGAGCGAACAGACTGAACTGGATATGAGCTTTGGCTCACCGGATCGGGTAATCGTCTGGAAGGCAAGGCCGCTAGGCTTCAAGGCTCGCCACCGCTGGAATGTCCTGAGTGCCTTTATCTCAGGCCAGATCAGCGTCAGGTCATGCCTCTTCGGGCTGAGATACCCAGCTGCGGTTGTTCACCTCGTCTTGAAACGGCCACAGCAAGGCATGATCTGCGTGTGTCCCGAGATCAGGGAAGAAATCAGTCATTTGTTCTAGGACTGAATAGCGTGACTTAACCATCGCCGTCATTGGCGATTCCCGGCAGGGGTACTTCCCTTGTCAGGGGCGGTGCCTCTGTCTTTTTTGTATGGAGAGCACTGAAATGGCAACACAAACAGTTCAAAACGTTGAAAACCTGTCCGAAGCCAAAGGCAAGAAATTGCTTACGCGTGTGGCTGAACGATATGGCGTAGATGAAGCGAAACTGATGACTACCTTGAAAGCGACAGCCTTCAAGCAGCGGAACGGTTCAGGTCCAACCAATGAGCAGATGATGGCGCTCATGATTGTGGCTGAGCAGTACCAGCTAAACCCCTTCACCAAGGAGATCTATGCCTTTCCGGACCGTAACAACGGGATTGTTCCGGTTGTGGGTGTAGATGGCTGGTCCCGGATCGTGAACTCACACCCTGAGTATCAGGGCATGACGTTCAACTACTCCGCGTCCATGGTGAGGCCTGATGGTGCGAAAGTGGATGCTCATGAATGGATCGAGTGCGTGATGTATCGCCGGGACAAGGAACATCCCACGATTGTTCGTGAGTATCTGGATGAGGTCTATCGCAACATCGACGGGCCCTGGCGTACGCACCCCAAGCGGATGCATCGTCATAAGGCCATGATCCAGTGTGCACGGCTTGCGTTTGGGTTTGTCGGGATCTTTGATCAGGACGAGGCCGAACGTATCAGCGAAGTCGACATCAGCAACAAGGTCAGTCGAGTCGTTGATGGAGAAGCCAGGGCAACAGCCGAACCAACTCTGTCCACTGGGCAGTGCTTGAATATCGGGATTGTTGTTGATCGCCTGATCGAGCGCGCCAAGCCGGTAAATGCCTGGCAGAGCGCTTATGAGTGGCTAGGTAAGCGTTTCTCAGGGGCTGAGCGTGAATACGCCATCAACCGCCTGCGTGAGGCTGAACTATGCAGTGCAACCGAAGCCATAGCCGAGGCCGACCCTGTGTCTGCCGAGGATGTGACCACGGAGCCAGAGGAATCCTTTGATGACGATGCCTACGAGGCTGAGTTTGAGATGGATCAGACGGCTCAGGAAACGTCAGAGCAGGACTCGGAATTTGCCGGGCTCTTCGCTGACATGAAGGACTCACTGGAAGACGCCGAAGGCGCCTATATCCCGTGATACCTGAGTAAGTAAACCCACCCACTGGGGGAGTATTCCCCTATGGGGTGCTCCCCCTTTTTTTCGTATCACTAAAAAGAGGTAGAGCACATGGGCTACAACATCATCAATCTGTCGCAAGGCTCTGATGAATGGCTTAACTGGCGTAAGAGCGGTATTACCGCAACCGACGCCTGCATTCTTCTGGGACGTAGCCCCTACAAGACCCGCTGGCGTTTGTGGGCCGAGAAGGTTGGGTACTGTGAAGAAGTGGACCTGTCCGGTAATCCTCTGGTGCGCTATGGCATCAAACACGAGGATGACGCCCGAAAGGCCTTTGAGGACCACACCGGGGACATGCTGTTGCCGGTATGTGTCGAGTCGGACAGGAACATGCTCCTACGAGCCTCCCTGGACGGTCTGAATAACGCCGGTGAACCGGTCGAGCTCAAGTGTCCTTCCGACAAGACGTGGGAGGAGGTCTGCCGGCTCGGTACCAGATCGGAGGCGTACCAGCTCTACTACTGTCAGGTGCAGCACCAGATCTTGTGTGCAGGGTCCCGCCGCGGTTGGCTGGTCTTCTGGCACGGCAATGATCCGCTGCAGATCTTTGAGATCCCCCTTGATCGTGACCTGCTCGCGCAGCTCATGACCGAGGCTCAAGGCTTCTGGCAGGACGTAAGCCTGCGTAATGAACCGCCCAAGGATCCGGAAAAGGACTTCTATCTGCCGTTAGGTGAGGAAGCCACCCGCTGGATCTACGAGTCGGAACATTATCGGTTGTATGAGGCGCGTATTGCTGGACTCAAGGCTCAGATAAAGGACCTTGAAGCCCGGCAGGACAAGCATCTTGAAACCATGACCGAGATGATGAGTGACTTCATGAAGGCCGACTATGCCGGTGTTCAGATCACCCGCTTCAAGGTTCAGGGCCAGATCGACTACAGGAAGGCGATCGATGCCAATCCCGCTGTACAACAGATGGTGGATTTCGAGAAGTACCGGAAAAAGACCTCGGATCGCGTTCGAGTCACGGTTCGTGAGGAGCTGGCGCCCAAAAGTGTTGTGGAAGCGTCGGTATTGGCCCCTCTTGAACACGCCTCGGCTGAGCCGGAGTCCTTTTACCTGAACTAGTGCAGTAGGCGAGCTTTGCTCGCCTTTCCAGAGCGTCCTGACCCTGCTGAGCATGTAGCTTCATGCATGGCAGTGAAGGACGCTGCGGAAAGTACGGTTTCACTCCCCTGTGGAGCGAAAAGAGGCTGCATACCTCCTAACGATGCAAGATTAGCGACACCCTTTAGCAAGACCTTTTGGCGACACCTTCAACTCAACCCTGCCGGGGCATATCTGTCCCGTATGGGCTGGATATGTCTGCGGTTCTTCCGAGGATATATCCATGACCGTTGACAAGGCATTACTGCAAGAGCTGGTCGTTGTAAACGCTGACTACGATATCTGGAGCGGACAGGTTCGCCTGGAAGACAAGGATATCAAGTTGGGTGAAGGCGGCGAGCTACCCCCTGACCGTGTGGCTCAGCTGGGTAACAAGACGATCTGCGATCCGGCATCGCTCAAGGTGTTTCGCTCGCTTCGCGGTGCGACACGCCGGATGCTGGAGGGCTATGGACTCCCCTTCCTCACTGGATGGGCCGTTCCTCGCAGCAAGCTTTCGGAAATACTGGGCAAGCTTGAAACGGCTCGACTCACCTTCGAGCAGGAAAAGCAGGCTTTTTTGGATAACTACGACAGTTCTATCCAGAACTGGATTGCGAACAACGTTGGCTACGAAGAGGCTATTCGTAACGGCGTTCTGGACCGCAATAGCGTAGAGGCGCGCCTGGGTTTCAATTATCAGGTGTTTCATATCCAGCCGGTGTCCGGCGAGCCAAACGCTGAAAAGCGTCTGGCCGACCAGACCAAAGGCCTTGCGGGTCAACTGTTTCGGGAAATCGAAACAGAAGCGGACGAGTTCTACCAGAAGTACCTTCGTGGTAAGGCTGAGATCAGTGTTCGTACTCGCAAGCGTCTGGAAAGCCTGGCTGACAAGGTGGATGGATTGAGCTTTCTGAACCGGGCTTTCGAGCCTGTAGTAAATCTGCTCAGGGAAACCGTTGATGGCTACGATCAGCACGCTGATGGAGGTCCTATCGGTGCACCATTCTTCTTTCAGATCCACTCGGTCGTCACGATCCTGCGTGATCAGGCCCAGATGAAGGACTTTGCAGACGGCAATCCTGCTGCACAGCCCGACGACGATACCTTTGACATGGCGTTTCCCGCGCCCATGACTCAGGCCGTTTCTGCTCCACCAGCGGTACAGGCCTCTGCTGCTCCGGTCCAGCCGGCGCGTCAGATAGCTCAACCCGCTCAACAGACCTTTGATCTGGACGAGCTCTTCCATGACATGGATTCGTTCTTTGACAGGGCCGTAAAGACACCTGCGGTACCTGCTCCGGCAGATTCCTCGGCTGTTTCACCCACGGTTGCATCACCCCTTACCGAGTCATCGGTCAAGGACGTGGCACAACCGGTAACACAGGCTCTGCCTTCGAATGCTCCGGCGTTCGAAATGCCTGAGCCTGAGGACAACTACTACCTCTAGTAGCTGTTTCTCTCCCCCCATGGCGGGCCATTCCCGCTACTGGGGATGGTCTGTCCTCCTTTTCTGAAAAATGAGGTGTGACATGACTGCAACTGCATCCTGCCCGGCTTCCCAGACCATTTTTGCGGCACTGCCTATCGTGGCTGCCGCGTATGGCGAGAAGTTTGGTGTAAAGGTGATCGTGGGTGGCCAGCAGGCGATGACTGACGGCCAGACCATTGTGGTACCTAACGTACAAGGCGACAGGTTTGGGGATGCTCTCTGGGGCTACCTCACACATGAAGCGGCGCACGTCAGGTTTACTGACTTTGGGGTTGGAAAGGATGAGGTAGCGCGTTCAGCTTTTCTGGGCGCGATGCTCAACATCTTTGAAGACTGCCGGATCGAGCGCGAGATAATCAAGCTCTATCCCGGTGCAGCCAGAACGCTTAATGCTGTAGCGGCGTACATGGTTGCTCAGGGTCACTATCAGATCCCGACAAGAGATACTCATCCTGCCGGGCTACTTGAGGCGTACTGTCTGTACTTCCTGCAATGCAAGGTGGTAGGGCAGCACGCTATCGAGGACACGCTGGTTGCCACAACAGCCGTCTACGAACAGGTCATTCCGAAAGGTGTGCAGGTTCGTCTGGCGGTCTTGCTGGGGCGCGCAGGGCAGCTGAAAAGTACGGCCGATGCGCTGGTGCTCTCACGGGAAGTCCTCAGGATGGTTAAAGAGGAAGCCCAGAAGGAGCAGAAGAAGCCAAAGCCGGTTCCTCAGAGCCAGCCGTCCCCGCAGGACCCGACTCAGCCGCAGGCTGGCTCAGGAGATGCGGGTGGCCAGGACTCTGATGGCGGCGATGCTGATGCTGATGCTGATGCTGATGCTGATGCTGATGCTGGAAATGCTCAGGGCACTGACTCAGGCGGTTCCAGTGCTCAGGGTTCCGGCCAGGGCACTGCCGCGGGTAGCGCTTCGGCTGGAGGTGATGATGCAGATACCAGCAATCCCGGTGTCATGCAGCAGATCCTTGATGCAGAGGCAGACGATCATCTCAAGGACAAGACAGAGGCCCTTCGGGCTGACCTCAACTCCGGTGCTGATCGTAGTGCGTCTGTTATCAACGTCCCTACTGCGCTTGAGGCGATGAATCATCAGGCGTCTGGGGAGATGTTGATAAAGCAGGTGGCGTCTGCGTCCAGTCGGATTCAGTCGCAACTCATGGGCCTGGTTCAGGCCAGCCAGCGCAACGGGTATGCACCGGGGCGTCATGGCAGGCATCTGGACACGAACCGGCTCCATCGGCTCGTCAGTGGTGATACGCGCGTGTTTCGGCGTAGTGCTCAGCGAAAGCATCCTGATACAGCGGTTCATGTGCTGGTGGATATGAGTTCGTCCATGGCGACGCTCATGCCCTCCGGTCAGCACGTCTATCAGGTTGCTCGTGATGCGGCCATGGCACTGGCGCTGGGGTTGGAGAAGATCAACGGGGTAAACCCGGCGGTAACGTTCTTCTGCAAAAACAGCCGCCAGCCCGTCTGGAGTGTGGTGAAGCATGGCCAGAAGGTCAGCCGGAATGCGGGTCGGTTCTGTTTCTCACCGATGGGCTGTACACCGATGACCGAAGCGATCTGGTACTCGGCTTTCGAGCTGAGCAAGACCCGAGAGCAACGCAAAATGGTGTTGGTGGTAACGGATGGCGAACCCGATAACGTCGGGACCTGCCAGCAGGTCGTGCAGCGCTGCCAGCGCAGCGGTATCGAGATGGTTGGTATCGGTGTAGGCAGTGGTGCAGCGGTAGCAGGGTTGTTTGCGTCATCGATTCAGATCGAAAGCGTAAATGACCTTAAGCACACGCTATTCCAGTTGATGAGTGATGCGTTGACTGGTGTTGCCGTGTGATTTCAATAACCCCCTGGGGCAGACATGCCCCTTTGGGGTCGTGCTGCCCTTCATTTGGAGCAGCACGCCATGAGACGAGCCCTTGCACGCTTCAATGAGTTGCAGCTGTGCCTGGATCTCCTGTTTTTTGAAGAGCTACTCGACGCCTCCTCGGAGGAGGCGAGTCGCATCCAGTGGACCGATGAAGAAATCAGCCTGCTCCGGCAGCGGATGCTTCAGTACGCCCTGCATGCACTGGCTTCGACGAAAACCTGTAATTCCACCCGAGACGAATGGATCGAGTGGGTTGAAGACGATCACCTGACTCCCTTCTGTTTCACCGTCTGCGCGCAGGAAAGCGGATGTGATCCAGAGGCGTTAAGGGTTCGTGTTCAACGACTGGTGCGGTAGCGATACCGCTTATACCCCATGGGGCACAGCCCCCTGGGGGTTCGTGCCCCTTCTTTTTGGAGAAGCGACATGAACCACACAAGCGACCATCCGCACTTTGCATGGCTACAGCAGGAACTCAGGGAGGGTGACCAGAATACCTGGCTCATCCAGCACCTGATGCCCAACGCTGTGAAGTGGAATCGGCACTGGCATCAGGTCCTGCAGGATGCAGGCGGGCAGTTGCTGGGGCTGGAGCTGGAGCATCCGGGCATGAAGAGTTATGCGCTCATCATGGCTGATGCTTCCACACCGGGTATGTACCGAGCGCAGTACTTTGACAGAAACGGACTCAAGGCCCACATGACCTGGGAGTCTCCTGAAAAGGTACTGGAAAACCTGATCATGGAAGGTTACTGCGCGGTGGCAAGGGGTGCTCTTGAGACCCTGAGCCGTACACGTAGCTGGGCGATCGGTATGTACAAGGTCGACCTGATCCGTCGTTTGAATGCAGGCGAGCTGACCCTTGGGAAGGCTGAGCTGTTACTGCGTGAATTCGCCATGCGGTTGCAATCCGTGGCCGCTCGTTAGCCACGTCAACTACCCACCCATAAGGGGGCTTCCCCCTTATGGGGAAGGCTCCCTTTCTGGTTGGGGCCAACACAATCCAACTAAGAAGGTGAGCCTATGAACAGTAATACAGCAACACAGCCCCGCAGGTTCTACGACAGCAGGAAGGTCAAGGATCAGGCGTCGGCTTATGGATGGGTAGGCATCATGCAGGCCCTGGCGCCTGATCTGGAACGCGCCATCTCCAGACTGGGTCGTCATGTGCCTTGCCCGGTCCATGGTGGCCGTGATGGATTTCGTCTGTTCAAGGACTTCAACGTCCGAGGCGGCGCGATCTGCAACAGCTGCGGTCCCTTTGGTGATGGGTTTTCATTGCTCTGCTTTGTGAAGAGCATTGATTTTCCGGAAGCGCTTGTTGAGGTTGCCGAGTTCCTTGGGGTTGATCCTGAACCCCCACGGTATCAACGTCGTGAGACGTCTGAAAATCGTCCTCGTCCTGCCCAGTCCCGTCCGCGGGAAAGCGCAGTAGAGGACACCACTGCTCCACGGGCCGTACAGGAAACTGCTGTGGTTCGTGAAGCGGCTGTGAAAGAGGCGAGCAATGATGAGTGGGCGCGACTGGTTAAACCCGGTCGTCGTGGTCCCATTGATCTGAAGGCGCGCGCCGAGGCACTCAAGGCAAGACAGGCAGAGGAAGTCAGCTGCGAGGCTGATCTGGCTGAGCGCTTTGGGTACGAGGTGATTGAGCATGAACCTCAGCCTGAACCTGAACCTGTGAAAGCTCCACCGGTGACACCGGCCATCATTATTGAGCCGGAAAAACCCAAGCTTGCACTGGTCCGGAGTCAGCCTGCGAAGGCCTCAATGGCTGATCGTAAGAGCGTAAACGTCGAGCGCCACTGGCGTGAGTCGCTGCCATTGACCTCAGTCCTGGCTGAACCTGCACGGTTGTATTTGCAGGCGCGCAAGGTGTTGCCGCGAGGTGGCGCTGACTGGCTGGACAATGACTGCGTACGTTTCCATCACGCCTTTCCTTACTGGGCTGAGGTGACGGAAATCGATATGGAGACAGGTGAAGAGCGGGAAACCATCGCTGAGATAGGTAAGTTTCCGGCCATTGTCTGCGCCATTGTAGATAACCGGGGTGAGATCCTGACCCTTCACCGAACCTACCTGAGCAGTACGGGTAGCAAGGCTGACGTGGAAAGTCCGCGCAAGATGATGCCGGTCCCCGAGGGGAAATCGATCAGAGGTGCGGCGATCCAGATGGGTACTCCGGTTGATGGAGTGCTTGGCGTTGCCGAAGGGCTGGAAACAGCGCTCTCGGCGTACCGCGCAACAGGTATTGCTACCTGGAGCACGGTTAATGCAACACTGCTTGAAGGCTTTACCCCGCCAGCAGGGGTTCATACGGTACTGGTCTGGGCCGACAAGGACAGATCATGCACGGGTGAATCGGCGGCCATGAGGCTCAAGCTGCGTCTGCAGCAGCAGGGTATCAGGGTGATCGTGATACTTCCTACCGCGCCAATCCCTTCCGGCAGTAAAGGAATTGATTGGAACGATGTGATGATTCGTCAGGGCATTTCGGGTTTCCCGAGCCTGGCGCTTCTTCGCAGCGTAGTAGGAGGTTAAGCCATGCACTCCAATCCACATCTGCCTGTTGATCTGCTCGATACCACTCCGGGTTCGGCCACACGAGGCGTTTTTGCGCCTCCGGCCGGCTGGGAAGGGAGCGAGCAGGACTATGCTGCACTGATCCGGGATCGTTTCGATGCCCGGGAAACACAGGCGCGCATTCTGTTCATCGTCAAGTACGCGGCTCAGGGTCCT
>NZ_VLKY01000024.1 GCF_007830155.1 Pseudomonas duriflava | reverse complement strand
CCATCAGTCTTACAGCACAAGCACCCACACGAATTGCTTGATTCAACTTGTTAAAGAGCGGTTGGCTGAGAACCTTGTCTCAACCGAGGCGCGCATTCTACGCTAACCTCATGTTCTGTCAAGCATTTCTTTCAGATCATTTTGTCTTCCGGAAACCTTGTCAGCCTGCCAGGGCGATCTCTCGTCTTGGCAGCGGGAGGCGTATTCTACACAAACCCAGGGGCTTGTCAACCGCTACCCGCCTTCCCGGCTGGCCCGCCAGACGGACCTGCCTGCTAGACTAGTTAGATAAGCTATTGATTTACAAGGTTTTTTCCAACCACCCCAGCAGGGAAGTGGGCGCATTATAGGCCCCTCAGGCAGGACGTCAAGCGTTAAATTGAGGCAAACTCCAAACGGCTATCAAAGTCGTAACCTTAAGAGTCTGGATTATTTAGGTGCTGATAGCAGCGGGAAAGCCGTTTTTCACAATGACTATTTTTACGGAGAAGATTTTAATGCCTCAGACATTTCATTTCTACGAACCCATCCGCGGTCATAACTTACCCCACGACCCGTTCAATGCCATAGTAGGACCACGCCCTATCGGCTGGATTTCGTCTCATAACGACCAAGGGCAACTTAACCTTGCACCGTACAGCTTCTTTAATGCATTTAACTATGTGCCGCCTATCGTCGGCTTCGCCAGTATTGGCTATAAAGACAGCGTACGGAACATTCAAAAGACTGGTGAGTTTTGCTGGAATCTTGCAACCCGCCCCTTGGCCGAAAAGATGAACACGACCTGCGCAGCAGTCTCCCCTGAAGTTAATGAATTTGACCTAGCCGATTTGACTCCAGCCGCCTCTACTATCGTCTCGGTGCCGCGAGTGGCGGAGACTCCCGTTTCTTTTGAATGCAAGCTGACCCAACTAATTCAGTTGCAAACGGCGTCAGGCGATAATTTAAATACATGGCTTGTACTGGGAGAGGTAGTAGGCGTTCACATCGACACCGCCCTACTTGTAGACGGTGTCTACCAGACCGCTCAGGCAAGGCCTATTTTGCGCGGTGGCGGCCCTGCAGACTACTTTGAAATTAGCCAGGACAGCCTGTTCAGAATGAATCGCCCTCAATAATATCGCGCTAGGTGTGATCTTACCCTAAGCCGCTCCAGGTTGAGGCTTCACCTCTAAAGAAATTCTGTTAGCTTCATAAACTTCTTCAATGGAGTAACTGTATCCAGCATTCTGCTCGAGGGGTATCATTTCTAACTTACAGTACGTTACCCCTCCCACCGGTTTGAAAACGACCGGCACTCTTTCTCAAAGCGTTTTGCTTTGGCTTCAAAGCGTATTACTCAAGAAAACTGTAATCACGTCGTAAAACTAGTAATACAGCCTGACTGACAGCACTCACGCAGCGGCATAAAACTGCCGCGCTCAGAGCAGGCTTATGCACATTTCCCCGAAAGCTTAAAGAAGATTCTTAGACAAGCCTGACCGCGCTACTGCCTCAGGTATTAATACATAGATATTTAAGGTTGACCTAATGAGCAAACTATTCAACTCATCAGTTTGGCAACAGTATGGGTATGCCCTAGCCTTTTTGACCTCTGGGCTTTTTGCTCTAGCTGGCACGCTTGGCTTCATTGATCCTTTTAAGACGCATCAAATTGCGCTTGGCAACACGGGTGCATTGGGTAACATCTTGATATGGATAGGCCAGAAACTCTCGTGGTTAATCCTTTTCTTCGTCGGTTTTTCCGGCTTATTGCTATGCCTAGATCAAGCGACGCGCACCGCTTCAGCTAAGGCTTGATTAAAAGAATTCTCACTCGGCGGCTTTAACCAAACGAATACGGGTGATTTCCGAGGGTGCGCCAAAGCGTATAGGCGGCCCCCAATAACCCGTACCTCGACTAATATAGATGTTCATCTGTCCCAATTGATGCATACCGGCTACCCATGGCTGTTGCAGCCGTACAAAATGCATCCACGGCCAGAATTGCCCGCCATGAGTATGGCCTGACAATTGTGCGTCGAACCCGGCCTCTTCCGCCGCTCTAGCAGAACGCGGTTGATGAGCAAGCAGTATCTTAGGCGTTAAAGGCGGTGCGCCAGCTATTGCGGCGGCTGGGTCGCTTCGGTGCATAGGCACATACATCCCTGCGGAATAATCCGTTATGCCACCTAAAACTAGCTCGGCCTTTCCATGAGCTATCCGTACGTGCTCATTCAATAACACTGTAAGACCTATTCGCTTGAACTCAGCAATCCATGCCAGCGCACCTGAGTAGTACTCATGGTTACCAGTAACCACATAAGTACCATAGCGGGCCTTAAGCTGCCCGAGCGGAGCGGTATGGGTAGACAACTGCTCAACAGTACCATCTACCAGATCGCCAGTTATAGCGATTAGATCCGGGGATAGACCGTTAACACGCTCGACTATTTTTTGGATGTAACCATACTTAATAGTTGGCCCCACATGGATGTCACTGATCTGGACGATTGTGAAATCTTTCAATCCATCCGGCAGGTTCCTAATAGGCATGTCTATAGAGACCACCCGAGCGACTCGACGCGCATTAATAAGGCCGATCATGGTTATCAAGACAACGACTGCGACGACTATGATAGCTGATCCTGACAACCAGGCTGGAGGCACTTCCGCCAAGAGCAAGCCAATGACCAACAGCACAAGTACTCGTACCAGAGAGAAAACAGCCAGGCTAGAAAAAATTCCCATGGCGAGAAGACCTGCCCACACCAGCAAAGGTTGGTGAAGACGGCGCGATCGGAACCCTTGCGGCACTAGACAACACGAAGCCACTAGAAAGAGGACCACTATAATCTGCCCAACCGCATCTATCGGGAGATAAGGGATCAGCGTTACACCTACAAAAATATGTAAAGCAATAAGAAGAAGGGGCATAGTGAAACGAGAGCGAAACATCAAACGTTCCTTTGCGAAGCCAGCCCCAACTATGACATAGCCGCATTATCGCGCTGCCAGAGCCAGGACCAGGTCATATCTGTTAATACCCAGAATAACTTTGATGCTGCTTGCTCGCTTTATCTGTAGGCTTCCGGGGGAGTCTTTAAATTGTATTTCCCCCTAGCAGTACCGAGCCGGACATGGCCGAGACTACCCGCAAGCTCTATGAGCCAGCTATTTCTACGGACTCGTTTGTTTAGGGCTGACCTTTGCTTTAGTCTTATTTTTCTGTAAAGCATTGGAAGCTTCGATGAGCGACAACGTTAAATGTACGGGAATAAACGCCATTATAGTTTTCCGCTTCTGCACGTGCTTCTTGCTCGCTATCGAACTCGCATACAATGCCCCCATGGGGATAGACGACATACCAGCACTCACTTACGGGGGCTGAGAATATCGTTGCCATATTGAATGGCATTTCACTCTGTAGAATTCCGTTCTCCATCTTGTCTGCTCCATGAGTTCTATGAGAAATCTTCCTTGAGCGTTAAGCGCCAGTTTTGCTCATAGTACGTGTCGAATAGTTCAGCATTCCCAGCAACTTATAACCGCAGAAAACAGTAGCATCAGAATAAAAGACTAAAGACTAAAGACTAAAGACTAAAGACTAAAATAGCGTAAAGCCCTCTCTTAAACACAGCTGCCTAATTAAAATATAACAACCGCTCAGTCTCTACAACCTAGTTTCATATTTCATTATTACTTCAGAAATAGCCTTTCCTGAACGCCTTCAAACTTCATTAAGCAAGCCATCGCTCCCCAAAAACACCACTTCCCTTAAGGCATATATAAGTCTTTGATTTAGTTAAAATAAATAAAAATCAGATCGTATTACATGCAGAAAGCCCGCCCACGCCTGCACACGAAACTAGACTGAAAATCTTATTTTTACTTTTTAAATCAATAAGTTAAATGATTAAAAAGTGGGAATGACGCAAATTGTGAATTTCTGACAAATTATATTGACAATCTGATTTTTCTTGATGATCATCACGCTCAGAAGGCCAAATGCCTTCCATTGGACATCAGAGGTTAAGGAAGACCTTAGGTACTTCCCGCCTGCTCGATCCCTTTATCTCTCGGTGCGCTTTTCGGCTTTCTACACCGAGTTTTTAAAATTATTTATTTAGTGACCGGGTTTAGCTAAACCCGTGCGGTAGCCATGCGCTATATAAATTTAATTTACTGATTAAATAGAACTTAACTAAAACGTTATCTCTTAGATCAAGCTGCGCCATTCCATGGCCGTGCGGTAGCTTTACTCTGAGTATTTGATGGAACAAATGCGCTTACGGCATAAGTCGTTAATTAGGAGAAAAGTATGCTCGCGTCTTTCAGGCGTATCGCCGATCAAGAAGCTGTACAACTAGCCTCGATGATTAATACACAAGGCTATGCTTGCCTTGAAAACTATTTAGATGAGGCCCAGCTGGCTCAAGCCCGAGCATTTGTTGAAGAGCATGCCATTAAACAGTCCGGACGCTACTTTGCCTTTCATGGCAAAGACGCCGTTAAAGGGACTGTATTGGACATGCTGGGTAGCGCTCCAGAGTTCAACGAGCTATTACATGCCATACACCTTCATGGTTCGGGTAACACAGCACATTCACCCACTGTTTACCAAGTATTACGCTGTGTCCAAGGCAATATGGGCAGTAAGGAGTCCAATTGTTTCCATTATGACGCGACGCTACTAACCGTCCTTATCCCTATTGAAATTCCCGATGAGGAAAGCGGTAATGGGGATCTGCTTGTCTTTCCTAATCTACGTCGCGTTCGACGCCTCGTAGGCCTTAATGTGCTGGAGAAATGCTTGCTTCAGAACCGACTCAGTCGAAGCCTGATCACCAAAGGGATCAAGCACTCACTTCTCAAGCCACTTAAGCTGCAACTCATTCCTGGTAATGCCTATTTCTTTTGGGGCTACCGTTCACTGCATGCCAACGAGCCTTGCCATCCAGACCTGCGTCGAGCTACAGCCTTGTTCCACTATGGCGACCCGCATGCTGGAAGCCTTTCAACACGTTTAATCCTGATGCTCAATCAACGCCGTGCTCGCCGCAGGACGAACATGCCCAACCCAGTCACCATGAACTAATCGGAGCGGGAATGCTTGCTTTCACCTGTATACATATACGGCAAGCAATCTACCCGGTGTTATCAACGAACTGACACTGTTGGTAGACCTCCGGCTCTCCTCACGCAAGATAAAGACTGCGCTTGCCCGCGCCGCTTACATTTTTACAGGATAGGGCTCATGCAGACTGGTCCCACAACGCTGCCACGTGCGTCATTGTTGCGTAATACCGTGTTGAATTATCTGGGTCAGGCCTATGGGATGTTGATCGGTATTTTGATCATGCCCTTCTATCTAAGTTACCTGGGCGCCGAAGCCTATGGCCTGATCGGCTTTTTCACCGTATTGCAAACCTGGTTGCAACTGCTTGATGTTGGCATCTCTGCCTCGCTCATACGAGAAGTAGCGCGACAGCGTAGCCCGCAAGAGAATCAGCTTGACTATGCCAGCGGGCATCTGCTGCGCTCGATGGAGTTTATCTTCGTACCGTTATCGCTACTGGCCTGCTTCGCTATCCATACAGGTGCCGTCTGGATGGCTAACCACTGGCTGAACCCGCGAGACATCCCTGCCCAAGACGTCGCGACATGCATAAGCCTGATGGGTCTGATGGTAGCCCTGCGTCTACTGGCGACGCTTTATAAAAGTGGTATTCAGGGCAAGGAACAGCATGGTTGGTTGAATGCGGCTAATGTGCTCATCGCGACGATTCGCTACCTGGGTGGCTTGCTGCTGGTCAGTATGTGGTCCCAGTCACCTCTAGATTTTTTCCTATTCCAAGTAGCTGTGGGCGTACTGGAAACGCTGATCTTCGCGATGAAAGCCTATGTCCTATTGCCTCCGCCTACACTTTTGAGCGGCTTCAACTGGCATCGGATCAAGCCTATTGTACCGTTTGCTGCCAGTATGTCATTCACCTCAGTTCTGTGGATCGCACTTACTCAGCTCGATAAAATGGTGCTATCAAAGGTATTGTTGCTTAAGGAGTACGGCTATTTTTCCCTGGTGGCTCTGATTTCCACCGGCATTATTACGCTGGCTAACCCTCTGGTTCAGGCCTTACTGCCACGCCTGACCGTTCTGGTTGCTCAAAACCGGACACATGAAGTACAGCAGTTGTATCTCAATGCCTCACGGGCCGCTGCTTCCCTGCTTATTCCGCTGTCGGCACTTATCGCCTTGCATGGGTATCCGCTAGTTCTCGCCTGGACCGGCGACGAGACCTCAGCACACTGGAGCCAATCCATTCTCTTCTGGTATGCCTTGGGCAGTGGCCTGCTCGCTCTGAGCGGATTTCAGTTCTACTTGCAATATGCCTATGGCCTCTTACGACTGCATATAGTGTACAGCCTGGTTTCAGCTGCCATATCAATACCCGTCATCCTGCTCGCCGCTTACGGGTTCGGTGTCTATGGCACAGCCCTCGCCTGGTTTGGATTACGTGCGATTGCCTTTGTGATCTGGCCACCTATCGTCCATGGACGTTTTGCCCCCGGCATTCACAAGGCTTGGTGTACCGACATAGTACAGATTCTGATCGCAACGATACTCGGCCTTTCGATCAGTCACGTGCTTTTCGCCCTTCTGGCACCTGAAGGACGGCTGGCTACGTTTACCGTTCTAGGACTCAGCGGGCTGACGACCCTCCTGCTTGTCGTCGGTACGGGACGGGACGGGCTTTGGCGCCTGTACGCACATCGTGTTCGACCCGGCGTCTAGCCGCCGCTTTATTGGTTTATCAGGCTTATCGCTGCTACTTCGGCAGCCATAGCCTGCGGCTGTCAACTTGAATGCATGAGAGGAAGGATCCATGACTGCTATGTCGCGTACGTCGTTCGAGCCTAAAGAGGACAACGCAATCGACTTGATGGGCATTGCGCACCTGTTGCTGGATCACAAGTGGCTGATCGGCAGTATCACCGTGCTCTTTGCGGCGCTCGGCCTGGCGTTCGCTATCTTGTCTACACCTGCCTACATCGCCACAGCCATGATTCAGATCGAGCCTAAGAAGTCAGCTTTGACTGCCATGACTGAGATGATCAGTAAATCACCTATTGCATCCCAGGCTGTGACGGAAATCGAGCTGATTAAATCACGCGCCGTACTGGACAAAGTTGTAGAGAACCTCAAGTTAAACATCGAAACGCAGCCGAAATATTTCCCACTATTTGGTCATTATCTCTACCGTACTTTCGAACCTACCAACCCGGATGAGCTAGCAGAACCGCTTATAGGTCTTAATCGCTATGCCTGGGGCGGGGAGCGGCTAAATATTTTTCAATTCGACGTGCCGGATGACTACCTGGGCGAGAAGCTCCGACTTATCGCAGGCGAAAACGGGGCCTTTACTTTGATGGACCCGGACAATCGCTATCTATTGAGCGGTCAAGTTGGACAACCTATCGCCCAGAACGGATTCAAGGTGCAGGTTGCCGAAATTCATGCTCGCCCAGGAACCGAATTCAAGGTCACTCGCAATCGCGTCTTGACTACAGCCCTCGCCTATCAGAATCACCTAAAGGCCAGCGAAGCGGGCAAGGAATCAGGGATTATTTACCTGTCCCTCGCAGACGAGGACCCGCTCAAAGCCAAGCATGTTCTCAATGAAATCAGTCAGCTGTACGTGCGCCAGAATGTGGAGCGCAGCTCCGCCGAAGCAGCTCAACGCCTTGAGTTTCTGCAAGCACAACTTCCCACTGTAAAAAAATCGCTCGAGCAGGCTGAAGTTGCTCTCAACGAATTTCAGACCCATGTTCAATCAGCCGATATCAGCATCGAGACGAAGAACGTATTGGACAAGATTGTCGGCCTGGAAACACGGCTGTCCGAGTTGAAGCTGAAACAGACTGAATACGACCGTCTCTTTACCAAAGATCACCCTAGCTATCGCACGCTCATGGGTCAGATGGCCCAACTCGATCAGGAAAAGAAATCACTGCAGAAAAAGGTTGAGTCCTTACCTAGCACGCAGCAGGAGCTGCTGCGGCTCAATCGGGATCTACGCGTGACTACCCAAACGTATACGTTCCTGCTCAACCAGGCGCAGGAACAGGACATCATTCGCGCGGGTACCATTGGTAACGTTCGTCTGATCGATCTTGCCGATGCTAACGTAGATGAGCCCGCTACCATGCGGACGCTGATTGTTCTACTGGCAACGATTTTAGGTGCGTTTCTGGCGATCGGCCTGGTCTTTATTCGCCAGGCGTTCAACCGCGGCGTAGAGAGTGCCGATACGATTGAGCAACTCGGCCTACCGGTCTACGCGGCTATTCCGTTCAGCAAGGACCAAGAGAGACTCGACCGGCGTACCAGACGGCGTAATCGACCAGCCGACAAAAAGCTATGTTTGTTGGCCGTTTCGGATTCAACGAACCTGTCAGTCGAGGCGATCCGCAGCCTGCGCTCAAGCCTGCACTTTGCCATGCTTGAAGCCAAGAACAACCTACTCATGATTTCGAGCCCTACCCCGGGTGTTGGCAAATCGTTCGTCTCTAGCAACCTAGCTGCAGTTGTGGCTCAAACCGGGCAAAACGTGTTGTTGATCGACGCTGATATGCGCAAGGGTTATTTGCATAAATTGTTTGGGCTGGAGCCGAAATACGGCCTGTCCGAAGTCTTGACGGCGCGTATCGATACCACCGAAGCGATTTATCGCACTGGCGTCAAGAACCTTGATCTTTTGCCTTGTGGGCAGGTAGCACCCAATCCTTCCGAGCTGCTGACTCATCTGAATTTCACACGTCTGCTGACGGAGTTAGGCCGGCGGTACGATCTGGTCATTATCGATACCCCGCCGATCCTGGCAGTAACCGACGCCTCGCTCGTCGGACGTCTGGCAGGTACGACCTTGCTGGTAGCTCGCTTTGCCCAGAGCACGCCCAAAGCTATCGAGAATGCACGCCGTCGCTTCCTGCAGAACGGTATTGCTGTCAAGGGCGTGATCTTTAACGCCGTCCAACGCAAGGCCTCGGTCTCGTCCGAGGACGATGGCATTTATGCCTATTACGAATACCGCTCCTGAAAAAGAGCCAAGGCATTCAGAAGTGAATTAACCCCTAACCAAATCGTTGCAGTTCTGCGGTAACAGAGCGTCTGGAACCGCTCCCAAGGAATAAGGGAGAGCGTAATAGAGGTTCCTGTACCAAGTCGTATTGCGCCACGGAAACGATAGAAAGCAGACAGGCTACCGGCTCGTGTTCCGGACAAGCCTGCACATCACAGCTATCGATAATATGAGATGGAGCTCATCTATGAATCCCGTTACTCCTTCGTGCACATCAACCTTACTTTCAGGCGCTAGCCTTAAGCCCAAACCACAGTGGTACCTTATCCAGACCAAACCCCGCCAGGACAGCAGGGCTGAGGAACATCTGCAACGACAACACTTCGACTGCTACCGCCCGCTACGTAAGGTCCAGCGCCTGCACCGGGGGCGACCAGACGCTATCGAAGAGCCTCTTTTTCCAGGTTATCTGTTTATTCGCCTAGATCGTCTTAGTGACAACTGGTATCCGATCCGCTCGACACGGGGCGTAAGCCGTATCGTCAGTTTTGGCGAGTATCCTGTTCCCGTTCGCGACTCGATCATTGAAGAGATTCAGCAGCGACTTTCGCAAGAAAACAAAACGCCAGCGCCCTTATTTTGTGAAGGGGAACGGGTACGCATCAACCAAGGTAGTTTCGCCGAGCTGGAGGCTATTTTCCTGGCATCTGACGGTGAAGCGCGTGCCGTGATTCTTTTGAACCTGTTGCAGCGTGAACAGAAGGTCACTGTACCCATGAAGTGTCTTTCCAGGATGAATTAAGCGCGTCTCTTCGTTTGCCTATCGAGACAGAGCGGCCCTTTCGGCCCGCTCTGACGCTCATTCGTTACGCCGAAAAAGGTAAGGATATGACAGGTAAAACCACCGTACTGACCGTGACCTATGGTAACCGCATGGATTACTTGGAACAGTTGGTTGAGCGCTCCCTGGCCTATGAGCAGATCGATCGGGTGATCATCGTTAGCAATGCGTCTAGCGCACCGTTGCAGCAACTTACCGAGCGCTGGCACGATCAGGTTATGCTGATTTCTCTTAAGGCTAATACCGGTTCCGCCAACGGTTATGCTGTTGCCATCGAAGCAGCCTTACGTACAGACGCTACTTATTTTTGGATGATGGACGATGATAACGCTCCCACACCGCAGGCCGTGCATCTTTTGCATCGCCATCTGGAGGAACTCAGTCAGCGTCAAGGCCGGAACAATGTGGCCGTTCTTGGCTTTCGGCCAACACAACAGGAAGACATTGCCCAGGGTGTTCCCCTGCGCTACATAGTTCAACCCCGTTCAAGCTACTTCGGCTTCCATGTAAGGCAGATCCCCTACAAGATCTGGCGCCGTCTCCCCTGGGGTAAACCGCACGGCAAACCCTCCAAAATCGTGAGCCTGCCGTTTGCCCCTTATGGCGGTATGTTGGCGCACCGCAGCCTCTACGAGCGAATCGGCGTTCCTTTACGCGACCTGGTGCTCTATGTCGACGACACTGAATACACCCGCCGGATTACGGCCATGGGCGGTAGTCTGCACTTGCTGACCGAAGCCGTGATTGAAGAGCTGGAAAACTCCTGGAATACCAAAGCCAGGACACGCAACATTTTCGAAACCTACCTGGCAGGCGGTTCCGATTTCCGTGCTTATTATGCTGCTCGCAACCAGGCCTGGTTCGACAAAAACGTCTGGGCGACGTCTTCCTGGGTCTACCGGTTGAATCGCTCGGTTTTTTTCTCTCTATTACATTATTTTGCCCATCGAAATGCCAAGACCGCTCGATTGGCCCTTTTAAAACAGGCCATCCAGGATGGTGAATCGGGCGCCTTGGGCATGAGCAAGACGTTTCCACTATGAGAGCCCTCTTCCTTAACTCCCTGTACGACCCTCATATCGGCGGCGGTGCGGAGATCATCCTGCAGCAAACCGTTGAGGGCCTGCAAAAACGAGGTATGGACGTGATGGTACTGGCCACGGGGCCGGAGAAAGGATTACGCCTGGACAGGGTCAATGGCGTGCCGGTCTACCGGGCAGGGCTGTCTAATCTGTATTGGCACCACACACAGGAACGCCCGGGTCGCTTTACCCGTCTGGCTTGGCATATTGTCGATCGCTACAACGCCCGGATGCGCCGTTACGTTCGTGAAGTCATCGCCCGTGAATGCCCTGATATTGTGATATGCCATAACCTGTCCGGCTGGTCGGTCTCGGCATGGGATGAAGTCAAGGCGGCGGACCTGCCCATCGTTCAGGTTCTACACGATATGTATTTGCTGTGCCCACGCAGCACAATGTTTAATCAAGGCAAGACCTGCCCGCAGCGCTGCGGGCAATGTCAGACCTTGCGCCAACCACATCCTCAAGCCTCGCAGCAGGTGGATGCCGTAATCGGTGTAAGCCGCTTCCTCTTGGACAAGCTGACCGCCAATGGCTACTTTGGCCTGGCGACTTCACATGTCATTTACAACTGTAGCGTGGTACCCAAACCCACCTTTCGCTGCGAACGTTTGCCAAATGCGCCTTTACGCTTTGGCTACATGGGCACGCTTTCAGATAACAAAGGGGTCGCCTGGCTGATCGAGGAATTTCAGGCTCAAAAAGGCATGCACGCCATGCTTTATATCGCAGGACGTGGTCAGCTTGACTATGTAGCGCATCTCAAGCGTTTGGCTGATCCATCACGGGTCCGCTTCATCGGCTATCAGAGCCCACAGACCTTTTACAGTGCTATCGATGTGGCTGTTGTTCCCTCACGCTGGGCCGAGCCCTTTGGCATGGTAGCCGTGGAGGCCTGCGCCCATGGGGTTCCGGTGATTGCCACGCGTATGGGAGGTCTTTCCGAGATCATTCAAGATCGATTCAACGGCTTACTGTGCTCGCCAGCACAGCCAGAATCGCTCGGTGTAGCGCTACGAACCCTACATGATGACAAGCCCTTGCGCGAGCGGCTCGCCTATCAGGCCCGCTCTTCTGTATCTGCTCTGCTGGGTCAGGACCGCATGCTCGACGAATACGAAACGATCATTCGCCAGACAGTTGCCAAACGGAAAGCCCGCGCATGAACGATACCGTATCGCTACCTACGTATCGGCTGCACTATCGACCCGCCTTGAGCAAGGCCAGCGTCATGGCATGGATCGCTACTAGCCTTTTAATCATCGAGACATTTTCTGGCGCCTTACGGTATTACAGCGATATTGCCGGGTTGGCCGCATTGCTTTATTTGCCTAAATTAGCCTGCCTCGCGGCTATTGCTTGGGAGCTCGGCTCATTCAAAACCCATAAGGCGCTCTGGTTGACGCTGATGTTTCTAATGGTTTCCAGTATGGTTGCCATGGTGCATGGCGCAAGTCCAGGCAATATTGGCTTTACCGTGTTTATTTACCTGCCGTTGTTGTTCGGGCTGATATGTGGCCGACACCTAGAGCAACGGAGTGCCTTTCTATGCAAAGTGGTGCTGTTGTGCCTGACCGCCTCGCTGATCGGTCTGGCGCTGGATCTGTTTACCTCCGTCCCGTGGAAAGGTTACAGCTATTCACTGGGTGATACTGAACTGAGTGCCAATCGCGCTTGGGCCGCCGACTCTTTTGATCGGCCCGCTGGGTTTGCCCGACTATCCACGGCCCTAGCAATGATGATTGGTCTTTATGCCCTTTACTTGAATGCATTCCTGCGCTCGCATCTGCTCAAGCTGACCCTGTTCATGGTAGCGCTCTACGCCATTGTTCTCAGTACCAATAAGTCGACTGCCGCAGCCTTTACGCTGACCTCGTTAATGCTACTGGTTTCCGCTTATACCCTACCTAGCCTGATCGCTTATGTCCTGGCAGTGTTCATGGGTATCGCTCTGCCAGTGATTGGTCTGATCGTTCGCTTCAACGTACATCTGGCCAATGCAGCCGATAACCCGCTCGGGTCGTTTTATGATCGGCTAATCAACACATGGCCGGTATATATCCGGTTTCTCTATGAAGAAGGCTGGGCCTATGTCGGGGCTGGGTTCGGTGCAGTGGGAGGTAGCGGCTCGGCTTTCCCAATGGACGGGCTGGACGTGCTGGGCGTGTCGGACAATACCGCTCTCTATGTCTGGGCTACCCTTGGTCTGCCTGGACTGTTTCTCTATACGCTGTGGTTCTTTCTATTGGTCCGCCTACGCCAGTTACGCACTCCCCTGTCCTACGCCCTACTCGCAGCGACGTTCTGCATCTGCCTTATCGGATGGGCAACCGACATCATGGAAGTCACGATAGCAACCTTGTTCCTGGGCATGGCCATTTCTCATGTTCTGCATCGACCTGCGCCAGGCCCGATCCCCGTAGATGGCTGGCTCGTGTCCTTACGCCAATCACACCAGCGCTAGGCCTAGCAGCCCATACGGCTGTTACTGCCAGGAAGGATTTCATCGAAACAGGAGGTCTCGATCATGCTCATGCGCATATTGCTTGTAGGACTCTGCTGGGCAAGTTTGCAAGTCGCTGCGGCCGACTCCGAGGGGCCAACTTCAGAGAACCGCTTTATCGTTGGTGTAATAACCCACTTCCTGAATGCCTGGCACCCCGCTAACCCGGACAGCGCTATGCAGCTTATTAAGGACGCGCATATTACTGCCATGCGGGCAGACGCCTTCTGGTCCGTGGCCGAGAAAACCCCGGGTGTACTGGTAATGGACCCAACCTGGCGTGCGTACCGTGAAGCTGCGCTCAAGCAGCAGCTCGGCATGATGCTCATCCTGGGCTATGGCAATGAATATTACGGCAACGGCGCCAAGCCTCGCTCACCTAACATGCAGGATCGGTTCGTACGGTACGTAGACTTTATTGCTCGCTCATTCGTTAACGACGTTGACTTCTATGAGATCTGGAACGAATGGGATGTCGAGAATCCCAAGGACCCCATTTTTACTCGAGATTATGTCAGCCTGGTCGAAAAATCGGCTAGGCAGATCCGCAAGCGAGACCCCAGAGCCAAGGTGATTGCCGGCGCCGTTACAACGCTTGGCATTGAGTCTGGGTTTGTTGAGCGGATGATTGACAATGGCATATTGGAGTCGGTTGACGGCTTGTCCCTACATCCTTATGTCCACTGTCGACGACCGGCCCAAACCACACCGGAAGCCTGGATCGAATGGATGCGCCAGGTTGATCAGAGCATCACGAGTCGCGCAGGGCGCCCGGTCCCCCTATATCTGACTGAAATGGCCTGGCCAGCACACCGCGGCCCTTGCGGCATCGATGAAAGGCAACAAGCGGCTTATCTTGTGCGCTCTTTCCTGCTGGCCCGCACGCTCCCGTCTATCAAGGGCATGTGGTGGTACGACTTTAAAAACGACGGCACCGACAAACACGAACAGGAACATAATTTCGGTCTGCTCGATAATCAGTTCGAACCCAAACCAGCCTACAGAACCCTGGCGTCGATCTCCAGGATCGTAAGCGATTACACGTTTGAAGGTCGTGTCACCGCGTTGAATCCTGATACCTATCTACTGCGCTTCACTTATGGAAACGATGAAGTGTTGGCAGCCTGGACGTCAGGCAAAAATACCCAGATCACTCTCGAGACTGAACGATCCGACGCCGGTGCCTTGGACATCATCGATACCGAACAGGACGGATCGACACTTATCCCTACAGCCCAGTGGCAGTGCCCTGATGCTCCCTCCTTACCTTGCGCAACACAACTAACCATCGGGCCGTTTCCCCAGCTTATTCGTACTCAGGGCGGCTTTCCCGTCAACGTACGTTAGTCACTGCTGTCATTTCAAAAAGGACTTTACATGATCGTCGTGAATGCCCGTTTCCTGACCCAGCCTCTAACAGGAGTTCAACGCTTTGCCGAGTGCATCTCGCTTGAGCTGAGCCGCCTGAGGGGTGACATTCGCTTCGTTTCGCCACCCGGGATTCTGCGGCCTGACATAGGACGCGCCCTCAAAGTACATATACTTGGCCGACAAACCGGCACCCTATGGGAGCAGCTTGACCTGCCACTGTATTTGGCCCGGCAAAAATCTCCGCTGCTGCTGTCGCTGGGCAGTACTGCGCCAGTACTTTACGGCAACCAGCTCTCTACCCACCATGACATCAACTACATTCGCTACCCGCAAAGCTACTCGCTGTCCTTTCGCCTGGTGTATCGCCTGTTGACTCCTCTCATGCTCAAACGGACACGCACCCTTATTACAGTCAGCGAATTTTCACGGCAAGAAATCGCTGGTTTTTATGGCCGCAACCTTGATGACATTGCGGTGGTACCGAATGCCGTTGACACAGGATTCAAGCCTGCACCTGATTTGTCACCCAATCGGGTACCTTATCTATTAGCCGTGTCATCGCCGATCTACCATAAGAACTTTGAACGCATGGTTCAGGCCTTCCTGGCGCTTGAGCCCACCCGTAAAATCGAGTTGCGTATTGTGGGTAAAACCCACCCCATTTTTTCGAGCTCTAGCGTAAGCCAACTGACGCAGACGGATACTCGCGTCCGCTTCCTTGGTCGGTTGAGTGACAAGGCTCTAATTCAACAGTATCAGTACGCCACCGCGTTCGTTTTCCCATCACTTTATGAAGGCTTCGGCATACCACCTCTCGAAGCACAGGCATGCGGTTGCCCTGTTATAGCCTCGCGTGCGGCATCCATTCCCGAAGTCCTAGGCGACAGCGCCCTCTATTTCGATCCATTAAATATAGAAGATATGACCAGCGCTATGCGGCGCATTCTGGACGATGTTTCATGTCAAGACATATTGCGGGAACGCGGTCTTGAAAATGTTCGTCGCTATAGCTGGGAGGACTCGGCAGAACGAATTTCCCAGCTGATCGATCACACCCTTTCGGTCTCTACCCAGGCCCTCAAGAGCGCCATTTAGCCTTGAAGGGCTAGGCCCTGTCGCTTTCGCCGATAACAAGGACGTCTTATGAACCGACTCGACTATATCGATGCGCTGCGCGGTATCGCCGCGTTGCTAGTCGTTTTTCAACATTTATTCGTACCCTTGCTGGGTGAGTATTGGGTACTGGAACATCTTATCGATCCGGGAAAACTAGGCGTACTTTGGTTTTTTATGATCAGCGGCTTTGTTATTCCCTTTAGCCTTAAGCACCAACCCAGCGCCGTTCGCCGCTTTCTCGTCTCCCGCTTCTTTCGACTCTACCCAGCCTACTGGTTATCCCTTCTGCTGTTTCTGGCAGCCACTCGCATTACCGGACAACCGATCCCCGGGTGGCCGCATATCGTGGCTAATCTGACCATGGTTCAAACAGTGTTGGGCATTCCAGATGTTATAGGCCTGTACTGGACGCTATTTATCGAGCTTGGCTTCTATGCCTTATGCCTGATGTTGTTTATCGCAGGCTTGCTGCATTCAGTTACTGTCCGCTTCGGCTGTGCCGTAACCATGCTGGTTTTGGCGCTAGCGATGGGAGTCGCTAGAGGCTGGCTGGATCAAAAGCTACCGGTAGCCTTCCCGCTTGCCTTATCCCTCATGTTCTTTGGTTCGCTCTGGCGTGACACGCTCCTGACCTTGTCGAGCCGCGCTTCCCGTCGCCCAATCGTGATGCTGTTGCTGGCTTACGCAGTGCTTCTGCCTCCAACGTTTATCGCAGGCTATTCAACCGATATGGGCAACGGCGAAACCTGGACTCGCTACCTGTTTACCTATGCCCTGGCCTTTCTTACTTTTCTTCTGCTCACGACCCGAATACGGCTTGAGAGCTACTGGCTGGTCTGGCTGGGAACAATCAGTTATTCGGTCTACCTGCTTCATCCCTCTATTGCCCTGCTAGCAGACTGGCTTGGCCGCCAACCCTTCTTCGCTCTACCACCTTTAGGGCTTGCGCTTGCCGCTACGCTGGCGACCTTGCTCTTGGCACACCTGTGTTTTCAACACATTGAGCGCCCCTTCATTGGCTTGGGCCGAAAACTGAGCATCCCGGCTCAGCTACCTCCTGCGCAAAAGTTGGAACTGTAAATATCTCCTACCAGGAGAAACACACCTGCCAGCATAGCTCTTTAGCTAATCGCTGCTGGCACGATACCTCGCCAGACGTAGCGCTGACGTTGGCAGATCAGAATCCTTATCCGGTGAATCAATTGCCTTATTAGGCAGCTTCTTTACAGCCTCTTTTACAGCCTAGGCACGCGTTTAGTGAAGTCCCGGTTATCCCTCGTTTTTTTGTCCAAGGAACGTTCATCATGAAAATTGCAATCGTCAGTGACTGGTTGGTGACCTATTCAGGCGCAGAGCGTGTACTGGCTGAGCTCATCACAATCTGGCCGGACGCCGATCTGTTCTCCGTGATTGATTTCCTTTCCGATCAGGACAGGACCCATCTGGGCGGCAAGCGCAATACCACCACGTTCATCCAACACTTGCCCAAAGCGAAATCCCGCTATCAAAGTTATCTGCCGCTTATGCCCCATGCTATCGAGCAGCTGGACCTCTCAGCCTACGACCTAGTCATCTCTAGCAGCCATGCCGTTGCTAAAGGCGTTCTCACCGGCCCAGATCAGTTGCACATCAGTTACGTGCACTCTCCAATGCGTTACGCCTGGGACCTACAGCACCAGTACCTTAAAGAGATTGGATTGACCAAAGGCCTTAAAAGCAAGGTCGCCCGTATGATTCTGCATTACATGCGAATCTGGGATCAGCGCACCGCGGCCGGTGTAGATGAGTTCATCGCTAACTCTCATTTCATTGCGCGTCGTATCCAGAAGACATACAGACGGAATGCAAAAGTGATCTACCCGCCTGTAGATACCACTCGTTTTACGGCCCAGGAACAAAAGGAAGACTTCTATCTAACGGCGTCCCGTATGGTTCCCTATAAAAAAATCCCGATGATTGTAGAAGCCTTTAACGCTATGCCGGACAAACGATTAGTCGTCATTGGAACAGGTCCTGAGCATGCAAAGGTAAAGGAAGTGGCTGGGCCTAACGTGACCCTATTGGGTTATCAATCTTCCGAGACATTGATTGACCATATGCAGCGCGCCAAAGCATTTGTGTTTGCTGCAGAGGAAGACTTTGGCATTACACCCATCGAGGCGCAGGCATGTGGTACGCCGGTTATTGCCTATGGCAAGGGAGGCGTACTGGAGACTATCAGGGGACTCGAAAGCCCTGTTCCTACGGGGGTGTTCTATCGGGATCAAACAGCGGAATCCCTTCAGGAAGCGGTAGGCCTGTTTGAACTCTTGCAAACACGTATCACACCTAAGGCATGCCGCGACAATGCCGAGCGCTTTTCAGTGCAGCGCTTTCGTCAAGAAATAAAAGCTTATGTCGAAGCTCGCATTACGGCACAGGATGCTCTTGAAGCTATTGAACTTGAAACGGCACACATCCCCCGCTACTTGGAAACGGCCCGTACCCTGGCGCGGACTACAGCCAACTAAAAACACTCAATCAGGAACGGAAAAGCGACCCTGTTAAGGACAAGCACATGAGCGTGACACGCCTTACCCGAACCGGTAACAACTTCGATTTCCTACGTTTTATGGCAGCCTCAGTTGTAGTAATCGGTCATTGTTTCTGGCTGGGCGGCAACATACACCGTGAACCGCTATTGAATTGGACCGGCTATACGGACATGGCTGATATTGCCGTCAATATATTTTTCATCATGAGCGGCTTTCTGATCACACACTCATGGCTGAAAAAAAGCAATGTGCTGGAATTTGCACTGAAACGAGCCTTACGTATCTTTCCTGCTTTGATCGTATCAGTCCTGTTAACCGTTCTAGTCGTCGGTTCGCTGGCAACGGATCGAAGCCTGAATGAGTACTTCTACAACAGGCAGACCTTACATTATGTTTCCAACATTCTGTTGATGACTCATTTCCACCTACCCGGTGTGTTTGCCAATAATCCGTTTCCAGATACCGTAAACGGCTCGGTCTGGACACTGCCCTATGAAGTATTCATGTACGCCTGCGTTCTGGCTTTAGGCCTTCTAGGTGCATTACGCAAGAGCACAGTTGCGCTCATTTGGGCTGCGCTTTACTTAGTCCATCTCGTTTTGCTTCCAGAATGGAACATAAGCAGCCTGATCGTTCAAAAACTCGCCCGCCTAGGTATGTTCTTTTTTGCCGGAGCCTTACTGTATCTACTTAGAGATTTGATTCCCTGGCGTGGGCCAATCGCTCTGTTTCTGCTTGCCTTGGTCGCAGCAACTGCTACTCATGAAATAAGCTACTATGTGCTAGCCCTTACCTTGCCCTATTTGGTCATCTACCTGGCTTATGTTCGGCTGCCCCTCGTCTCGTCTTTTGGTCGATACGGTGATTTCTCGTATGGCCTTTATATTTTCAGCTTTCCCATACAGCAATTGATCGTGCTCTGGCTAGGCGAAGCATTAACGTTCAAGGCGTTCGTGGTCATTAGCTATCTGACGAGTCTGGGTCTTGCCATCTTTTCATGGCATATCATCGAGTCGCCTGCCCTGGGCCTCAAGCGTGCCCTAGGCCGCCTCCGTACCTCACCTGTGTCAGTTACCTCCCGGGCGCCTTAACACCTTATAAACGTGTTGTTATTACTCAAAATATGATCAGGCAATAAAAAACCCCGCCATAGGCGGGGTTGTCAGTAATGCGGTTCATCTAGTGCTGACTAAGCTCATAGGAGGTGATGAGATTGCATGATCAAAATAAATCAATGAACCAAAACAAAAGCTGAACGACTCTTACTCTTCCTATTAGACTCCCCTCAGCAGATCCCACTAGCGTGTACAAACACCACCAACTATGTGTGCTGCATTCGGTATGAGCGATGAGCCTTTCGTTGACCTATATCAAAATGACATTAAAGGCAAATAGCCATTAATAAGGCCGTATGCTCTAATAGTCAGCAGCTGTTTCTGCTATGGAAGTGCTTAGTGAGCTCGACGCGAAGCGACAAAGATCACATGGACGTGAGAATAGATACTATGATCGAGGCTATAGAGCCTGCCGCTTTTTCAAGGCAAGTCAGCGAAATCTGCAGGCTTGCCCTGGCGTTGGATGGTAGTACAGTACCTGAGTCTGCGCAAAAGGCTCGCGATCTTCTCACACGACTGGGTGAGATCGGCCAGGATCTCGACAACCTTATCGATTCGGTTAAAGCAATTCTAGCCGAGCCGAAATCCCACCGTGCCCAGAGCAGGCCTGCTCAAAGCGAATCTCTGCCAGAAGCCTATTCGAACGCGCCTCATCTGGATGGTGGCCCATTTTCCGATGGCCAGCGGGAAGATCGCTAGCGCCCCGCTCCCGACGTAGCAGACTTGAATTGCGGCTGATGCTTGGGCAACACTCGTTTACGCCATGAGGCCAATTTCTCTAGAGTAATGCAATCCTGCCACTCTGAAAGCGCAGCGCCTCCTGCTGTCAGCCTTTCACGAACGTCTTTTAGGTAGTGATGCAAGGTAATAGGACTGCTATGTAAGGCGATATTCAACTCACCAGAGCGGAACAGAACGGCATTCGAGCGATCCATCACCGTAAAAGAAAACGAGCGGTAGGTTTCTCCTTGAATAAAGGAGCACCGCAACGGCGCCAGGGCATATCTGATTTTTGCGCAAATGGCTTCGTAACGTAGGTGTTGCATAACTTTATGCCCAACTGCAGCTTACTAGGTTCCGCACAGACCCCTATTTATTCAGTTAGTTCGATGTAAATCGCATTTATGAATAAATTTCTTTGAAAAACCTGCTTTTAAATCAAGTTTCTCAAGCCCGACTTTTAATTCCATTGCTTTCATCTCCTGCCTTATCAGTAGTGAAAGCTAATGCTTATACTCTTTGTGAGGCCAACACCTCGAACGCCTGCTCATCTGCATTGCGTCCACGCCAAGCCAGGATTTTTCCTGGCCGGAAGTTACGAGAGTCGATCATTGACTTAGTAAGTTTAATCTCGCCTCTGACCCAGGCCGGATCATCGGGAGAGAACGTGGCGGGTGCTTGGGTAAGGTGAGTATAAAATGCCTTTTGTGCGTTGAGGTCGACACTCATGATCTGAATGACGCGGTCACGGGGCTGTGCCTCGCCTGCCAGAATATCGGGAACAAGGTAGCCATTAAGAAACACGTCGGCACTCTGTACCAAATCGCTAGAAACATTCTTGAATGCTATAACCTCTACACGTATTCCTTTACTTTGTAGCGCGTGAACCAACGCCACAAAGTCTCCGTCGCCGGTCACAAGAACTACCCGGTCGAGTTTGTCGGCCTGAGTAAGCACTTCAACCGTCAACTCGACATCAACATTTCCTTTACGGGATGTGCCCGTGTCGTTCGTGTAGCGTTTCACGGGCTTGATGAACAGACGAAAGCCTGCCCCCTGTATCCGTGATACATGAGCTGCATGCCAGTTGGCATACTCCGGCTTCTCTTCTGCCAGTACCTCATCGAAGGCATGGTAGGCCCGCGCAATCATTACTGTACTCGACGCTTCGTAAAAGCGTCGCAAAGTCTCGTAGCGCATGTAACTGCCGCCACTGGAGCTGATGTTGTCAGAGTCGACATAGATACCGGTTCGCACTGTTACTCCTAGTCATGTAGGCCCACCTGCCTGAAGAGGCAGGGTACCGAATGGAGTACAGTATAAAGCGATCTGCTCCAGGAACATCACCTCCTATGTCCCTGCCTCAAAAGGCTTGAATATTCTGCCGCCTCCTACGTTCTGATTTTTTGTCTGTTCTATGGCTTGTTTCTTGCCGATCGGTGTGTCGGCTACGCTTTCGGCCGGCCTGTTTTCTACTTATGAAATTTTCACGCATCTCTTGGACTGCTGTGCCACACTGCGGCCGCTTGCCGCTTCGTCGGCACTCACATTAAAAAAAAGCATCCTTGAGGTGTCACGTTGAAAACGCTGTATGTGGTGGGGAACGCGTTGGCGCTAATATGCGCTAACGCGTTGGCTGGGGATAGCACTGCGCTGTTAGACAAGGAACATGAGAAAGCCGCTTTTATTAAAGATCTGATGAAGCGGATGACGCTCGAAGAAAAGATCGGGCAACTTAATTTGGTCAGTGTGGGACCTGACTACACGAAAGAAGCCATCATGGCCGATATACGTGCAGGCAAAGTAGGGGCCATGTTTAATACGGTTACTCGACCCGATATCCGACAAATGCAGGTCCAAGCGGTCGAGCACAGCCGACTGCACATTCCGTTGCTGTATGCCTATGACGTTATTCATGGACATCGCACCGTCTTCCCAATCAGTCTGGGTATGGCGTCTAGCTGGGATCTAGATGCTATCGCCCTGAGCGGTCGCATCTCAGCTCAGGAAGCGGCAGCCGACGGCTTGAATCTAACCTTTTCGCCAACAGTGGATATCACTCGGGAGCCCCGTTGGGGCCGTGTTTCCGAAACCTTTGGCGAGGACGTCTACCTGACCTCACGCATTGCAGAGGTTCTGGTAAAAGCCTACCAGGGTAAGGATCTGTCCGCTCCGGATACGATCATGGCCAGCCTCAAGCACTTCGCCCTCTACGGTGCCGTCGAGGGCGGGCGTGATTACAACACGGTCGATATGAGCCCGCAGCGGATGTTCCAGGACTATCTGCCACCTTATCAGGCAGCGGTCAATGCAGGCGCGGGTAGCGTTATGGTGTCCTTGAACGCGATCAATGGCATACCTTCTACTGCCAATAAATGGCTACTCAAAGATGTGCTTCGCGAGCAGTGGCAGTTCAAAGGTATGACTATCAGCGATCATGGTGCAGTTAACGAGTTGATTAAGCACGGGGTCGCCCAAAATGGGCATGATGCAGCCCTGCTGGCTATCCGGGCGGGCGTTGACCTGAACATGCATGATGACTTGTATGGCAAGGAGCTGCCTGTTCTGTTGAAAGAAAAAGCAATCACGCCTGCCGATATCGATGAGGCATGCCGACATGTACTGGCTGCCAAATATGACTTGGGCTTGTTCAAGGATCCCTATGCCTATCTGGGCAAAGCCGACGATCCATCGTTCGATACAAATGCCGAGAGCAGACTGCACCGCGACGCCTCCCGCAGCGTGGCGCGTAAGAGCATGGTGTTGCTGAAAAATGAGCGCGACCTCCTCCCCTTGAAAAAACAAGGCACTCTGGCCGTAATCGGCCCTATGGCGAAGAGCCAGCGCGACATTATGGGTAACTGGTCGGCCGCTGGCGTGACGGCACAAGCGGTTTCCGTCTACCAAGGGCTGGAACGAGCAACGGCGGGCAAAGCGAAGCTACTGTATGCCAAGGGTACCAACGTCACCAACGATTCAAGCGTGCTGGCCTACCTGAACTCGTACGACCCCAGCGTCGATATCGATCATCGCTCTGCCGAAGACATGATTGAGGAGGCCGTCGAGGTGGCCAAGCACGCTGATGTTATCGTCGCGGTCGTCGGCGAATCCCAAGGCATGGCACACGAAGCCTCAAGCCGGGCCGATATCACTATTCCTACCAGTCAACGAGACCTGCTAAAAGCCCTCAAAGCGACCGGCAAGCCGCTCGTACTGGTCCTGATGAATGGCAGACCGCTTGCCCTGGAATGGGAAAACCAACAGGCTGACGCCATGCTCGAGACTTGGTTCAGCGGCACCGAAGGCGGCAATGCCGTGGCGGATGTCCTGTTTGGTGACTACAACCCCTCCGGAAAGCTTCCTATGACGTTTCCTCGGTCAGTGGGCCAAGTGCCGATGTATTACAACCACCTGAACACAGGGCGGCCTTTCAACCCTCTGGACCCAGGCAAGTACACGTCACGCTACTTCGACGAAGCCAATGGTCCGCTTTTTCCATTTGGCTATGGGCTGAGTTACACCACGTTCACAGTATCCGATATCGCATTGTCTAGCCCGTCCCTGAGCAAGAACGGTCAGCTTACGGCGCGCGTAACAGTCAAGAACACTGGAAAGCGGGCGGGCGAGACGGTGGTTCAGCTGTATCTACGCGACGTGGTCGCCTCGGTCAGCCGCCCCGTCAAGGAATTGAAGCATTTCAAGAAAGTCATGCTGCAGCCAGGGAAGCAACAAGAAATCGAGTTCACAATCACGGACGATGACCTGAAGTTCTATCACTCCGATCTGCAATACCACTCCGAGCCCGGCGACTTTAACGTCTACATCGGGCTGGATTCAGCGAATGTGAAGGAACAGCAGTTTACCCTGCTCTAATTCTGAAACGGCGCCTGCGATTTTTGCAGGCGCCGTTTCAGCGCCCCATTAGAAGATGGCTTAACGTGTAAAGCACTAGGCCTACGAGCCCACCCACCAGTGTGCCGTTAATACGGATGAATTGCAGATCCTTCCCTACGCTGCGCTCGATCTGCTCGACCAGTTCAGCGGTATCCCACTCCTCGACCCGTTTGGCGATGTAATCACCGATCCGTCGGCGGTAGCGCTCGATCAGCGGTGGAGCAACGGCCAATACTTGATCATTGACCCAGTGACGCATCTCTTTATCGGCTGCCAAGGCAGCACCCAGGCGCCGCGTTAGCTTGACCAGGCGGTGCCGAATCGTGGAATCCTCTCGCGCAAGGTCGTTCTGTAACCAGTCGATCAGATCGTTCCATAAATCATGTAAGTAACCTGCAATCGCCGGATGCTCCAGTAATTGCGCCCGGACCTGCTCGCCTTTCAGGCGAAAAGCGGGATCACTCTTCAAATTGACGATAAATTCTGCCACATAGGTATCAAAGCGAGCCCGCAGCTCGTGGTCCTTATCCTCACTGATCTCACTGATCAGATCGGAAATTCGTTGGACCACCTTTTCGGCAGACCAGCGTCCGGCATACTCGTCAAGGCGCAGGTAACGCAACGCACTGAGCTCGGATGAAATTGCCCGGGCGATCATGGCCTGTGTTGCTTCATCCTTCATCAAGCGAGCAATGCTTTTTAAAACATCGTCCAGCATAGCCTGATGGCGCCGGTCAGCCGTCATCACATCGAGGAGCTGGCCGCTTACCCAAGCCAAATCTATCTCTTTCAGTCGCTCAGTCGCGGTACGTTGAATGAATTGCTGAACACGCTCATCACGTAGGGCATCAATACCGAAGCGGGCAATACCTACGAGGTGAATTCCCAGCGCTTCGGCATTAGTGGGCTGGCGCAACCAACCGGCCAATCGGCGAGCCGTGTCGAACTCCTGAATCTTGGCCATAACCTGAGGCGTAGACAGGAAATGCGTAACAATGAAATCAGACAGCTTTTTGCCAATCTCTACCTTGTTACGCGGGATAATACCCGTGTGCGGAATCGGTAACCCTAGGGGACGCTGGAACAAGGCGGTCACAGCAAACCAGTCGGCGATCGCACCTACCATCGCCGCTTCGGAAAAAGCCGCCACATATCCCCAGGCAGGATGCGTATCCTGTAGAAATGTCGCTATAGAGAATAGAACGGCAGCCAACAGCAGCAGGCAACCCGCAAGAAGTTTCATTCGAAACACAGGTGATTGCCAGCGGGATACATTTCCCATCAGGACCTCCCGTTAGGCAATCGTAAACATTTCTGTTTTGAGTAGATCTCTAACAAAACGGTCCTCGTGCTCAACTGGTGGTCGCCCTGATGGGGCTCTAAGGGACGATCAATCCCGGTAATAGACTTTGACCAGGTGATAGCCGAATTTACTTTTTACTGGCCCATGAATTACACCGACAGGCTTCTTGAAAATAACCTGATCGATAACACGAACCAGTTGCCCGGGCCGTACTTCTCCCAAGTCTCCGCCACGCTTGCCAGAGGGGCAGGTGGAAAACTTCTTTGCCAATACGTCGAATGCCTCGCCCTTATCCAAACGTTGCCTGAGGCCAGCAGCCTCTTCTTCCGTCTTGACCAGTATATGTTTGGCCATGGCTTTCATGACAGGAACCCTCAAATACAAAACGACCGTTGCCGTTCTCATACCATAGAGCCGGCAACCCGCCGGCTTGTTTCACTTGTCGCACTGCCGTTACCAAAGGCAGTTACTGCCCCAGTACTTCCTTTAGCGACTCGTAGGCCGGTGCAGCATAGATTTCCAGCTCATCACACAACGCCTGCACACGATCCACATCGGAGGTATAGACCAGCACGGCTTGCAATTCGTCATCCAGCGGGTCGCTGAAGTCCATCAATACATAACCGCCCTTTTCAGGGTACATACTGCTCAACTGCACCTGAATGCGATTCAATGCTTTCAACGGTTCGACTTTGACCAGTTGCTTGGGCTTGATATTGAAAGATACATCTTTGCCAAAAGAATCCACGATCTGCTGGAACAGGTCAGCATAGGTATCAGCCTGGAACAGTACGGTTTCCGGCAGACTGCCAATCACAACCCACTCACCCAACGGAATAGGAAAGGTGTCGTCATAGTTGATATCTGGATTGGCTGCCAGAAAGGCTTCTGGATCAGCGTAGGCCTGTGCAGCCTCGGTGGCGATTCGCTCAATCTCCTCATCACTCAGGCAGCCCGAGCTTATTTTGGTGATCAGTTCAAGGAGTTGGTCTTTCATGTCATGCATCCGGCAATGTGCGAATGCCTAGTTTACATGGAGGGCGGCCAGGTTGCTGACCCGGCCTTATGGATAACTATCAATGCTTGTAAGAGGCGCAGCGCGCTACGCTTACTGCGCCGATGATAGTAGTTAGACTTCAGGCTTGCGGTACAGGTTGACGATACCTGAGAAATCCTTTCCTCCGTCGCCTCTTTGACTCATGGACTGATAGAGCTGTTGCGCCAGAGCGCCAAGCAACACAGGCTGCCTGGCCTGCTTGGCGGCCTCGGTAGCGAGCCCCAAATCCTTAAGCATAAGATCGGCACCAAAACCGCCTGTATAACCGCGCGCAGATGGCGCAGTTTCGATGATACCCGGCCAAGGGTTATAAGTATCCGAGCTCCAGCAGCGCCCGGTTGAGGTATTGATAATGCCAGCCAAGATCTTGGTATCAATACCCAAGGCGTCGCCTAGAGCCATGGCCTCGGCTACGCCGATCATACTAATGCCCAGCAGCAGATTGTTGCAGATTTTGGCGATTTGCCCGGTGCCTAATTCTCCGCAATGAACGATATTTTTCCCCATACAGGCCAATACGGGCTGTATACGGTCGAACAGTTCAGCCGAGGCGCCGACCATAAACGTCAACGTGCCAGCTTGAGCGCCACCGGTCCCGCCAGAAACCGGCGCGTCCGCCATGCTTAACCCCTGCTCTGCAGCCGCGGCTGCTACTTCACGAGCAGTTTGCGGATCGATAGTGCTGCTATCGATGAGCAGAACGCCAGGACGAATGCCAGTCAATACCCCCTGTTCGCCTAGATAAACAGTGCGTACATGCGCTGCCGCAGGCAACATGGTAATCACCAGGTCGCATGTCTGTACGGCGTCTTGTGGTGAAGCTGCCGGTTGAGCACCCGCCTCGCCCAACGCGATCACAGCCCTCTCGTTTACATCAAAAACGGTCAGTTCATGGCCTGCCTTTAGCAGATTGTGGGCCATGGGTGCACCCATATTACCCAAGCCGATAAAGCCGATACGCATCGTAGCTCTCCTTCTAGCGTGCCTCGCCTGCAGAACGCAGCGATAATCACCGCAAAGTAATGGTCGTGTTCACGCCTTCACTAACACTTGCATCGTCAAACCAGCGTGCGGTTACCGTCTTGGTCTGTGTATAGAATTGAACGACCTGCTTACCATAAGGCCCCAGATCACCCAGCTTCGAGCCTCGTGAGCCCGTGAAACTAAAAAAGGGTACCGGCACTGGAATCGGGATATTGATACCCACCTGTCCAACGTCAATCTCACTCTGGAATTTACGAGCAGCCGCGCCGCTTTGAGTGAACAGCCCTGTGCCATTGCCGAAAGGATTGCGATTCACCAATTCGATAGCTTCATCCAGTGTTTCCACTTCGATGGCCAATAGAACCGGACCGAAGATTTCTTCGGTGTAGATGCGCATGTTTGTGGTGACACTGGAGAACAGCGTCGGCCCTACAAAGTTGCCTTGCTCATAGCCAGGCACCTGCACATCACGGCCGTCCAATAGCAAGGTAGCTCCCTCGAAAATACCGCTTTCGATCAAATCCAGTACACGCTGCCTGGCACGCTTGGAAATAAGCGGGCCAATGTCTGTGCCCGGCTCACAGCCTGCGTTCACCTTCAGCCGTGCCGCACGCTCTTTCAGTTCGGGTAGCCATTCACGCGTTTTGCCTACCAGCACAACCACTGAAGTTGCCATGCAGCGCTGTCCTGCTGCACCAAAGGCAGCACCTACCAACGCATTCAAGGTCTGTTCACGGTTAGCATCGGGTAACACCACAGCATGGTTTTTCGCTCCCATCATGGCCTGCACCCGTTTCCCGTGCCGCCCGGCCAAGTCATAAACATGCGTACCCACGGCTGTCGATCCAACAAACGACACGGCTTTTATATCAGAGTGCGTACACAAGGCATCGACAACGTCCTTACCGCCATGGACAACATTGAGAACGCCAGGCGGAACGCCTGCTTCAAGTGCCAGCTCAACAAGCTGCATTGTGGAAAGAGGGTCCTGCTCCGATGGTTTTAGGACGAAGGTGTTCCCGCATACGATTGCCATGGGAAACATCCAGAGGGGAATCATGGCCGGAAAGTTGAACGGAGTGATTCCTGCGCAGACCCCAATAGGCTGGCGTAAGGTGTAGGTGTCTACCTCATTAGCCACATTTTCAGCGAACTCTCCCATCTGCAAGGAGCCGATGGAGCAGGCATGCTCGACCACTTCCAGCCCACGAAAAATATCGCCTTCGGCATCCGCCAAGGTCTTGCCTTGTTCGGCACTGAGAGTTTGGGCAATACGTGGCAGGTTTTCGCGGATCAGCGCCTGAAAAGCCAGCATGATGCGCATGCGCGCACCAATCGGTGTCTTCCGCCAGGCTGGAAAAGCGCGTTGTGCTGCGGTGATGGCAGACTCGACTTCTTCTGGCGTGGCAAAAGGTACACGGGCCAGCACCTGCTGGGTGGCCGGGTTAATAACGTCTCGCCATTCTTGCGTGGTCGAGGCTTTCCATTCGCCTTCGATGAGCAGTTTTACCTGCTGAATCCCGGCCTCAGCTTCATGCGAGGGAGCGTTCATCGCGAACCTCCGTCCTGGTCAGATCGAGGTTACTCAAGATAAGGCGATGGTCATGGCGGTAAGCCTGCTCCATAGGTGCCTCTATTTATTGTTATATGGCTTTTAGGACGCCCCTTCGCTACGAATCATATGAGCACACAAGAACTGTAAGAACCGTAGCGGTTGTGGCTCTTATACAGTATAGGTATGCAAACATCTGATAAGAATGCATAAAAAAGCCGATTAGATATGCAAAAAAATGTCATGTCTCCAAGCCGCCTCAATTGGGATGATTTGAAATTCTTTTTAGAGGTAGCCCGTACTCGTAAAGCCACCAGCGCTGCTCGGCGGCTGGCGGTCGATTACACCACCGTCTCCCGGCGTATCCGGATACTGGAACAAAGCCTGGGCGCCCTATTGTTCGAAAAATCAAGGACAAGTGGTTTTGTAATGACCCTTGAGGGTCAGCGGCTTTTGACTTATGCAGAGGCCATCGAAAGTACCTTGCAAGCGGCCTGTGAAGAAGTAGCTGACGCTGGGCTTTCTTTATCTGGACACGTACGGATCGGCTCTACTGAGGGTTTTGGAAATTTTTTCATCGCTCCTCAACTGAGTCGCTTCCAGGAGGCTTATCCCAATATCCTGGTTGATGTCTTACCAGTGCCCCACTTCGTCAGTCTCTCTAAACGTGAGGCGGATATTGCTATTAGTCTGGAGCGCCCAGAGCGGGGGCCTTACGTATGCACTAAGTTATGTGACTATCGGTTGCAGCTCTATGCCACCGCCGAATATCTGCACCATCATCCACCCGTCCAGACTCTGGCTGATTTAGCTCAGCACACATTTATCACGTATGTAGATGATCTAGCCTTTAGTCCGGAGCTCCTCTATCTTGAGCCGTTAGTGCCTAATGTCAGAACCCGCCTGCGCAGTACCAGTGTGATCGCGCACTACACGGCGGCGCTGCAAGGCCAGGCTTTAGCTATCCTGCCCTGCTTTCTTGCAGCCCCCGACCCACGTCTACAGGTTTTGCTACCTAACGAGATTCAGGTCACTCGACATTTTTGGATGTACTGCCAGGAAGATCTGCGTACGCTCAAACGCATGACACTGTTATGGGACTATTTGCGGCACTGCGCTATTGCCAATGAGGCCCTACTTATGGGCAGATCACCCGAAATGCGATTCGTCGAACCAGTCTGAAGCGATAGCGATACCCCAGCCTTAAAATGACCAGGCTGCTTGGCTAACCTTACAGAAACCTAAGATTTGTTAGTCGACTCGATATTTACAACCTAGGACCTGTCAGACATCATACAGGCTACCCTCTAGCTGTAGTCTCATCGGTACACGTCCATGCAAGCGTCAAGTAGCCAGCCTCCGCTTAGAAGAACCAAAAATCTGTCTCAAGAATTAGCCGACCTACTGGAAGCACAAATCCGCAACGGAACGCTTGCACCAGGCGCCAAGCTCCCTTCTGAGGCACAAATCATCAAGGCTCACGGCGTTAGTCGAACCGTAGTGCGTGAGGCTCTTTCAAATCTGCAGGCCAGTGGCAAAGTTACCACGCGACAAGGAATCGGTACGTTTGTGTGCCAACCCTCCACTACGCTTTCCACGTTCTTGGATGGCGTAGCCGTCGAAACGCTTGACGATGTGATCTCAGTCATCGAGGTACGCGTCAGCCTTGAGTCTGAAGCTGCCGCCCTTGCCGCTCAACGTCGCACTCCTGCCCAGCTTGGGCAATTACGACGTCTTCTTGATCAGATGCAAGAGCAAACCGCCAGGGAGGTTTCTTTGGCAGATTTGGATATGGAGTTTCATTTGGTCATTTCGCAGGCCACGGGAAATCGCTACCTCACTAGCATCATGAGTAGCCTAGGGCAGGAATTAGTCCCACGCATTCGACTTAACAACGCCTTCAGTAATAGCCCTCTCTCGCAGCTATATCTGAAGCGGCGCGATGCTGAACATGAAGACATCTATAACGCCATTGCTCGGCAAGATGCTATCGGCGCGGCGGCTGCCATGCGCCTGCATTTAACCAACAGCCGGGAGCGCCTTATAAAGGTCATTAATGCTTACGGATAAAAAGACAAATGAAGAGCAAATAATTTTAAGCACCCCACTTGTATGATGACTGACGTCAGGTTAGGCTAAAACCAGAATAACAATCGCCTAGATGCCGTCAGGCCAGGATACATACACAATGACGCCACAAGAACTCAAGCACACCCTCTCATCCGGATTGCTGTCTTTTCCGGTGACCGATTTCGATGTGCAGGGCAACTTCCGCCCCGATACCTATATCAAGCGCCTGGAGTGGCTTGC
>NZ_VLKY01000023.1 GCF_007830155.1 Pseudomonas duriflava | reverse complement strand
CACCCAAACAATCTGTAAAGATTGCCTACGGGAAGACGCCTAAAGCCGAAAGCTTGCGAACCCGCAATTACCTGATCACATACCCATTCGAGGAAGCGAGTAACAGCGATTCCTCACCCGAATTGCTTGACGACTATAGAGCTCTGGAACCACCTGATCCCATTCCGAACTCAGAAGTGAAACAAAGCATCGCCGATGGTAGTGTGGGGCCTCCCCATGTGAGAGTAGGTCATCGTCAAGCACCTATACCCAAAACCCCCAGGCCTAACGGCCCGGGGGTTTTGTCTTTTCAGAGCCCAGAACTGAGCGGCAAGGGCGGCCAAATTTGGAGCAGGTTCCAAGCCAGACAGCATGGCTATACCAACGTTTTGGCTAAGTCTCTATTGCAGTGCCAGGACTTGATCTTAAGAGTTAATGGGCTGGCTATGGATTGGTGATAGGGCCTCTGCTTTAACAGTAGTGCCTAGAGTTGGGCCAACAACGTTAATACCACTGCTCTCAAGCCGTACAAACCTGCTGCCCAGGCTAAAGGTCAGCCCGCTTCCCGCTTCCCGCTTCTAAAACAACTTCTGGGTCGCTAAAAAGATAAATTTCCTAGTCAACGTTAATTGAGTTGGGCTGTACCAAGCTTAATATGCTGGTTTTGCCCAATAGTAAGATCGTTATTGGCCTTGGCCTCAGCTTCGGACGTACAGTGTTTTTTTGCCTTGTAGCGGCCCGGGTAATCATATCCTCCAGGTCTGGCTTGGCGTCGCATCCTAAATGCGACTTTCATACTCAGGCGTACTGCTCGAAGTCGTGCAGTACGGGTTTCAAGGCGTACGCCAAAGCGCTGGATCATTGGCCAATCTGGTAGAGCCGACCTCGGACGCGTTGCCGTTGGGCGAAAGGGCAAGAAAGGCACGCTAATGCAGCAGGGCCTTAAGGTCTAGTCTAGGTCGGACTGCACGTCGACGATGATGGCGTCTTCCAGTTCGATAGTGAAGTAATGCTCTTGAGTGCCGGTAGCCGAAGTACGGTACCACTCAAGACGGCACTTATTTAAGCGTTCGCCAGAGGTCAGGGCATTAAAAATCAGCGGAGACGATTTGTCGAATACCTTGGTAATCATCAGCGGCTTGTGTACACGCTGTCCTGTTGGCTGACCAGACTGCGGGTCGCGGGGAATGATGACTTGGTGATTGAAGGCCTGAACCAGGATCTGATCTTCATGACCTTCCTGGAAAATATTACCGACCGAATCTTCCGTGAATGTGCCAGCGGTGATCAGACCTTGTTTAGTGCCTTCGAGGGATAGATACGCGGGTGTTGGCATAATGCTCTCCTTGCCTGACTAGAGGGCCACTTGGCCCGGATGCCAGAATGATTACAAGAGGCGTGCCAATTTATTAAATTCCTTTAAAATCAGTCGGTTATAAAATATAACGGTTTTTGATGATTTATCTTTGCGTGAGCGGTCACATTAAAGTGTGCAGCTTTCTGCTCAGATGTCAGGTGAATTTTGCGCAGCCGCTGAAGGCCTCAGTATATGCCGTATTAGCAATCTTTAAGTCAGCTAGTGCGCCAAAAGTTGCGCTATTGAGTTGTATGCCGAGGCTTCATTTGACAAGGCAAAAAAGACTTATTAATGAACCAGTTGGCGTTCATGTAGTATAAAGACGTCTCACTACATGATTTCCTAACCACTATCTACTGAGTATGCCGCCTGTGAACTTGATGCAACATATCGCCCAGTCACGCCATTTGCTGCGTAAGTCTGAGCTCAAGGTGGCCGAGCATGTCATGGTCGATCCAGCCTCTGTCATGCACAGTTCAATGGCGGATTTGGCACATGAAGTAGGAGTTAGCGAACCTACGATCATTCGTTTTTGTCGTGCTATTGGCTGCGATGGCTTTCAGGATTTGAAGTTGCGTCTGGCCCAGAGTCTCGCTTCAGGGGCTAGTTTCGGGCAGTTTGCGATTCATGAAGACGACTCAGTCGTAGATTTCAGTTTGAAAATCTTCGACACCACGCTACATACGTTGATGGATATTCGCGAGCGTCTGGATATGCAGGCGTTAGAGCAGGCCATTGAACATATTTCCAAGGCTAAACGGGTCATGTTTTATGGCTTCGGTGCTTCTGGGGCTGTAGCGACCGATGCGCAGCACAAGTTCTTCCGCCTGCTTTTAAGCGCGTTCGCTTATTCTGATCCACATATGCAGGCTATGTCGGCGGCTACGTTGACACCAGACGATGCAGCTATTTGTATCTCTCAATCTGGACGCTCAAAGGATCTGTTGATCACCGCCAATCTGGTGCGTGATAGTGGTGCCAAATTGATCACTATCTGCCCTGGGCAAACGCCGTTGACTGAGTTGGCCGACGTCAGTCTGGTCATTGATGTGCCGGAAGATACCGAAATTTACACGCCCCTGACCTCACGGATTGCGCATCTGGTTGTTATTGATGTGCTTGCCATGGGAGTTGCAATGTCTCGCGGCCCAACGCTGGTCAATCACCTCAAGGGCGTGAAGCGAAGCCTACGTAGCTTGCGGCTGTCAGCCAAAAGTGTGAGGCATCATGACGAGCGTGATACGCATTGAAGAGCTGATAACCCTTCGGCTGCTGTCCTCTAAGCTTCATTCAGTGTTCGCCAAATCGTCATATTGTCCGCGCATGGTTAAGTCTCCCTCTTCACTTGGAGAAATGAGATGGCCATGCTTATGGACAATGAAAGTCTCGATGCCAAGACTCGTCGGCGACTGGCAGATCAGCGCCGTATGGCGTTTCGGCGTGCCATTGAGGACCGTAACGAACGACTTCGCCTGGAGCAGGAGTTGATGGATTATTCCGAACTGCTAGCTCCTGCTGCGTTCACGCCTGCTGCACACTCTGCTGCCCACTGAGCCGTTCTGCTAGAGCCGAAATCAGGGCGCGTTCTTCGCGTATGAATGTGAAGAACGCTTGGGCGACGGGTGACAGGTGGCGCCCGCGCAGGTGTACCGCACACCAGCTGCGATAAAGCGGTAATTCGTGTACAGGCAGCTCGTGCAAGAGCCCCGCCCCTAGCTCACGCTGAATGGACAGGCGAGGAAGCAAAGCCAGGCCGAGTCCGGCAATCACGCCTTCGCGGAGGGCTTCTAATGAAGTCATCTCCTGAACGTGGGTAAAATGGGTGCGCTTTTGCTTGAAATAGTCATCACAGGCCTGACGGGTGCTAGAACCCGATTCGCGTATCAGAAGCGGATAGCTTTCAAGGTCTTTCAGAAGCAAATTTTTGCTCTGGCAAAGCGGATGCTCAGGCGGTGCGACTGCAACGATAGCGTTGTTGAGAAACGGTAGGAATTCTAGGTCTCTGTCGGGCGGTACAAGCGACATGAGCACTATCTCGTCGCGGTTCTCCGATAGTCGCTTGAGCATTTGAGCATGATTGCCTACGCAAAGATGCACATTGACCTCTGGATGTTGCCGTTTAAATATGGCGAACAAATGAGGCGCCAAGTACTGCGCACTAGTCTCGACACCTAATCTAAGTTGGCCATGCAGCGCGCCGAGTAGGTTGGACAGCTGCATATCGAGGCTATTCAAGCGGCCAAATATATCCTGACCGGCGCGTTGCAAGGCTTCAGCAGCCTCGGTTAGGTAGAGTTTTCTACCGCTGTACTCGAAAAGAGGCTGGCCCACCAGTTCCTCAAGTTGACGAATTTGTAGGCTGACCGCTGGCTGGGTCAAAGCCATGACATCGGCTGCGCGGCTGTAAGAGCGCGTTTCGCAAACGGCTTCAAATACCTGTAGCTGGCGTAAGGTCATACGCAATAGCGGCTTACGCATTTATGAACGCTTCTCTTTTTATGTATAAGTTATCCCTTATAGATACGCTAATTAATATTGATTTTCCATAATCATCTAGGGCGCGTAGGTTTTCCAGGTGGGAAAAATAAAAACGCCTGTCAGAGTTCATTCACCCTCGTCAAAGAGGTCTACGTGTGATCAAGAAAATTCTCATCGCCAACCGCGGCGAAATCGCAGTGCGCATCGTACGCGCCTGTGCTGAGATGGGTATCCGGTCAGTGGCCATCTATTCCGAGGCCGATCGTCATGCGTTGCATGTGAAGCGAGCCGATGAAGCCTATGGTATCGGTAGCGACCCGCTCGAAGGCTATCTGAACCCTCGTAAACTTGTGAACCTAGCGGTTGAAACAGGTTGCGATGCGTTGCATCCGGGATACGGATTTTTGTCCGAGAATGCTGAGCTGGCCGAAATTTGCGCTCAACGTGGGATCAAATTTATCGGGCCAAGCGCTGAGGTTATTCGCCGAATGGGTGACAAGACCGAGGCACGTCGTAGCATGATTGCAGCAGGGGTACCCTGTACGCCGGGTACTGAGGGTAACGTGGCCGATCTGGACGAGGCTCTGCGTGAGGCTGAGCGTATCGGTTACCCTGTGATGCTTAAGGCGACCTCAGGCGGTGGCGGCCGAGGGATTCGCCGCTGCAACAGTCGCGAAGAGCTGGAGCAGGCCTATCCGCGAGTTATCTCCGAGGCGACCAAGGCTTTTGGTAGCGCTGAAGTGTTCTTAGAGAAGTACATCGTCAACCCAAAGCACATTGAAGCGCAGATCCTGGCGGACAGTTTCGGCAACACTGTGCATTTGTTCGAGCGGGACTGCTCGATCCAGCGCCGTAACCAGAAGCTCATTGAAATCGCACCTAGCCCGCAATTAACGCCTGAGCAGCGCGCTTATGTAGGCGATCTGGCCGTACGGGCAGCTAAAGCGGTGGGCTATGAGAATGCAGGCACTGTGGAGTTCTTGCTTGCCGAGGGCGAAGTGTATTTCATGGAGATGAATACGCGGGTGCAAGTGGAGCATACGATCACCGAGGAAATTACCGGAATTGATATTGTTCGTGAGCAAATCCGCATTGCCTCCGGACAAACCCTGTCGGTGAAGCAAGAGGACATCATCCACCGGGGCTTCGCTCTGCAGTTTCGTATCAATGCGGAAGATCCAAAAAATAATTTCCTACCCAGTTTCGGCAAGATCACTCGTTATTACGCGCCGGGCGGGCCGGGGGTAAGAACTGACACGGCGATCTATACCGGCTATGTAATTCCTCCCTTCTACGACTCCATGTGCCTAAAGCTCATCGTTTGGGCATTGAGCTGGGAGGAAGCGCTGGACCGTGGCCTGCGTGCCCTGGATGACATGCGCGTGCAAGGGGTAAAGACTACTGCACCGTATTACCAGGCGATTCTGCGTAATCCAGAATTTCGCAGCGGACGATTCAATACCAGTTTTGTGGAAAGCCACCCTGAACTGACGCAGTACTCTGTCAAGCGCAAGCCCGAACAACTGGCCCTGGCCATCGCGGCCGCCATTGCCGCCCACGCCGGCCTGTGAGGAAAACAAGAATGTCCAAGAAAATCTTCGTTACCGATACCGTCCTGCGTGACGCCCATCAATCCCTATTGGCGACGCGCATGCGCACGGAAGACATGCTGCCCATTTGCGACAAGCTGGACCGGGTAGGGTATTGGTCGTTGGAAGTTTGGGGAGGCGCGACTTTTGACGCATGCGTGCGTTTTCTTAAGGAAGACCCTTGGGAGCGTCTCCGCGCTTTGCGTGCCGCCCTCCCGAATACACGTTTGCAAATGCTCCTGCGCGGGCAGAATCTGCTCGGTTACCGGCACTATAGCGACGATGTGGTAGAGGCGTTTGTTGCCAAGGCAGCGGAAAACGGTATCGATGTGTTCCGTATCTTCGATGCGATGAACGATGTGCGTAATCTGGAAACTGCTATCAAAGCGGTGAAGAAGAGCGGCAAGCATGCTCAGGGCACTATCGCTTATACGACGAGCCCGGTGCATACCGTCGAAGCCTTTGTCGCGATGGGGCGAGCCATGGCGGGCATGGGTGTGGACTCGATTGCGATCAAGGACATGGCCGGTCTGCTGACCCCGTATGCCACTGGTGAGCTGGTCAAGGCATTGAAGGAAGCGCTGGACCTGCCGGTGTTTATCCACTCCCACGATACCGCCGGGGTGGCCGCCATGTGCCAGCTCAAGGCGGTAGAAAACGGCGCTGATCATATCGATACGGCCATTTCCAGCCTGGCTTGGGGGACCAGCCACCCAGGGACCGAATCCATGGTCGCCGCGCTACGGAATACGCCTTATGACACTGGGCTGGACCTGGAGCTGTTGCAGGAGATCGGCCTGTATTTCCACGCGGTGCGCAAGAAATATCACCAGTTTGAAAGCGAGTTCACCGGGGTCGATACCCGCGTTCAGGTCAACCAGGTACCGGGAGGGATGATTTCCAACCTAGCCAACCAATTGCGTGAGCAAGGTGCACTCAACCGTATGAGCGAAGTGTTGGCTGAGATTCCCCGCGTCCGTGAAGATTTGGGCTTTCCTCCGCTGGTAACGCCAACGTCGCAGATTGTCGGCACACAGGCATTTTTTAACGTGCTTGCCGGCGAGCGGTACAAGACAATCACCAACGAGGTGAAGCTGTATCTTCAAGGCCGCTATGGCAAGGCGCCCGGTAAGGTCTGCGAGCTGCTGCGCAAGCGGGCCATCGGGAATGAGGATGTAATCGAGGTACGCCCGGCCGATCTGCTGAAGCCTGAGCTTGATAACCTGCGTAAGGAAGTAGGCGAGCTGGCCAGGAGCGAAGAGGATGTACTGACCTATGCCATGTTTCCGGATATTAGCCGCACGTTTCTGGCGGAGCGCGCTGCCGGTACGCTGCAGCCTGAAGCGTTGTTACCGATTCCAGATGGTAGCGGCACCGCCTTGGCCCGTGAGGGTGTACCGACCGAGTTTGTTATTGATGTGCACGGGGAAAGCTACCGTGTAGACATTACGGGCATAGGACTCAAGGGCGAAGGCAAGCGGCATTTCTATCTGTCCATTGACGGGATGCCGGAAGAAGTAGTTTTTGAACCGCTCAACAGCTACGTCTCCGGTGGGGATGGCAAACGTCGTCAGGCCAGCGCGCCGGGCGATGTCAGTACTACCATGCCGGGAAATATCGTTGATGTGCTGGTTAAGGAGGGCGACACCGTCAAGGCCGGTCACGCGGTGTTGATCACTGAAGCGATGAAGATGGAAACGGAGATCCAGGCATCTATCGCCGGTACGGTCAAGGCCGTTCATGTGGTGAAAGGGGATCGGATCAACCCGGGCGAGGTTCTGATCGAAATCGAAGACTGACGGTTCGAGCCGCGTGTATTGCTAACCGATACACGCGGCTCGCTCCATTTTAATGTGCTCGATGTGCCGGAGGTGCTCTGCCGGTACGGGGCGCGCCATGAGAAAACCCTGAGCGAAATCGCAGTCTAGTTCATTCAGGAGATCCAATTGCTCCTGAGTCTCAATACCTTCGGCAATAACTTTTACATTGAACGCACGGCTCATATCGAGCAGGGCACGGAGTAGCACCTTGCGCTTGTCGGGTTCATTCATGAGCAGGACGGACCGATCAATCTTGATCGAGTCGAATTCCAGTCCCAGCAAGTAGGCAACGTTAGCGTAGCCTGTGCAATAGTCATCCAGGGAGAGATGAATGCCCATTGCCCTTAATTGGCGGAAGGACAGACGTACTTGTTGGGTGATATTCAGCGGCACGCCCTCAGTCAGCTCAAGTACGAGGCGGTTAGGTGCAAGACCGGTTTCCGTAAGGATAGCGCCGATACGATCAGCCAGGTGAGGGTCAGCGAATTGCAAGGGCGATACATTCACCGCGACGAATAGCGGCTCGCTCCACTGGCAGGCCTGCTGGCAGGCCTTGCGTAATACCCAGTCGCCTAGTTCGATGATCAAACCACTGCGCTCGGCCAAGGGGATGAACAGCTCGGGTGATACCACACCGTGGACCGGGTCGTGCCAGCGCAGCAAGGCTTCGCAGCCGACCGGAGTATTGCTCGGGCAGCGATGGATGGATTGATAGTAAAGCTGTAAACGGTGTTCATGCAGGGCTTGGCGTAGGTCCGCTGGTTTTATATCCGGCACCGGAGTATGCAGCGGGTGAGCGATTATCACGTGGCTGTCTGTCTCTTGAGCAGCCATGACCTGATTACGGCCGTTGTGCTTGGCCTGATACAGCGCTCGGTCGGCTGCTTCGATAAGCGCCTCGCGTGTTGACGGCATGGCATCCGTGGCGCAGGTGGCAACGCCGATACTGACTGTGACGACTTTGCCTTCGTCGCCCCGTGCCAGATGCGGAATCGCCAGTTCCTCTACAGCTGCGCGAAGCCGTTCGGCAATACTCCGGGCCTGCTCCTGGGTACAGTAGGGCAGCAAAATAGCGAATTCTTCACCACCGTAACGGGCCAGCAGGTTTTCATCACGCAGCTGGTCACGTAGCCCCAGGACGACACGTTGCAGACAGTTGTCGCCTGCAGGATGGCCATACTGGTCGTTGAATGGTTTGAAATAGTCAACATCCAGCATGAGTAGAGCGAACGGCTTGCCGTTGGCTTGGAAACGCGTCCAGAATTCGTCGAAAGCGGTAACAAAGTATCGGCGATTGGCGACACCTGTTAGAGGGTCGGTATCCGACAAGGTCTGTAGGGTTCGATTGGAATGGGCAAGGGCCTGGATGCGCAGTGCTTCCTTGAGGTTTAGCAGGTAGGCATGTCGTTCGGAGCGCTCCAGCCAGTAGTTGGAGAGCAGGGAATAAATGGCCGTAACCGTGGCGATGCAGCTGATATAAAGCGCCTTGTCCGGGGCCATTTGCATGACGAAGGTGCATGCGATGACAACGGGTACGACGATAGCGTTGAACGGCAGCGCGATCCGGAACGGCAACGCTACGGTGTTATTGGCATAGACAATCATCAACGGTAAGGAGAACAGGCCTAGCAGGCGGTCCATCGGCGGGACCATGAAGAGGATGACCAGCGCCGCGAACAGGCCAGCCAGGCAGGGAACAGCTGCGTAGCGCTCGCGGCTGCGTGGCGAAGCGGCTTGTTTGACCCAGTACAGACTGATCAAGGTTGGTATGGCTGCCAGCATGTGCCAAAGCAGGGCCTGCATGAACAGCGCGTCCAGAAGGAACCATTCACAGATCAGAAAGCTGTTGTAGGCCAGGAAACCGGCCAGGTGCGAGCGGGAGATATGCAGTTTGCGCTTTTTATCGATGTCCTTTTGGTAGCGCGCTTCAAGGGTAGGGCTGAATGTCAGCACGCGCGACGAGCGGACCAGGTTGGTTTCGATCTGATGATGAAGATCATGGGATGCTGACATAATGACGCCTGCGCTAAAGAAGAACTGCAGTTACCTGTCTTTGCGCCACACGCTGCCTTAGCAAGGCTCATCCGTGCGCCTTCAACAGTAAATTCGATGGCCATAGGCCACATGGGCATTAAAGACTTTCTCTTAGTGAACTAGTTCACAGCTATCTAGGAGGGTAGATAAGCGGTTGATAGGCTTTTTGTAACGTAAACGCATAAGCATGCGACGTTTTATCATTAGTTAGCACGCTTATTTCCTACTAAAATGGTTGGTCTTTAAATGAGTCAGGATCAATCATGAGTCTTACGCTTTCTTCTTCAGTGGCACCTCGCCCTGTTACAACACCGACTGTTGCGCTGGGGTTGCTGGTGTTGGGAGCCATTCTGCTGGATATGGCAGTGAGCGGTCGTCAGGCGTTGCTCTTTCTTGTAGGCGGTGCGCTCGGACTAACGCTTTATCATGCTGCGTTCGGCTTTACGTCGGCTTGGCGCGTTTTTATCCGGGACCGACGCGGCGCGGGCCTGCGCGCCCAGATGCTTATGTTGGCCATTGCCGTGCTGTTGTTCTTTCCAGCATTGGGTGCGGGCACATTGTTTGGTCAGCCGGTAACAGGGTTGGTATCACCTGCCGGAACATCTGTTGTAATCGGTGCGTTCCTGTTTGGAATCGGTATGCAATTGGGCGGCGGTTGTGCCTCGGGCACGCTGTTTACAGTGGGTGGTGGTAATGCTCGGATGCTGGTGACCTTGCTGTTTTTCGTAGTGGGCTCGGTTATCGCCACGCATCATTTGGGCTGGTGGTTTGCCCTACCGTCTCTACCTAAAATCTCTCTGGTGAGCAGTCTGGGTGTTGTACCCGGTATTGTTGTGAGCCTGGCGTTGTTTGCAACGATTGCTGCCGTAACCGTGAAGCTGGAGCGTCGTCGCTATGGCAGCCTGGAGGCAACAGCCCCGAGCGAGCATCAGGGGGTAGCCCGCTTCCTGCGCGGACCGTGGCCCCTGGTCTGGGGGGCAATTGCTCTAGCGATTCTCAATTTCTGCACCCTGGCTCTGGCGGGGCGCCCGTGGGGAATCACGTCTGCGTTTGCCGTATGGGGTGCGAAAGGTGCGCAACTGCTTGGAGTCGATGTGGCCAGCTGGGATTTCTGGCAGCTCCCGGCCAATGCCAAGGCGCTGAGCCAGCCGGTCTGGTTCGATATTACCAGCGTCATGAATATAGGAATCATTCTGGGGGCGCTGATAGCTGCCGGGCTGGCAGGTCGCTTCGCGCCTAGCCTGAAGATTCCGGCGCGCTCGCTAATGGCGGCGGTTATTGGTGGTCTGCTGCTGGGCTACGGCGCACGCCTGGCGTACGGCTGCAACATCGGGGCGTATTTTAGTGGGATCGCCTCGGGTAGCCTGCATGGCTGGGTATGGCTGGTGGCAGCTTTCATTGGCAACAGTGTAGGCGTGCGGTTACGGCCAGTGTTCTTTCCTGGTGAGCGGCCGGTAAACCAACTGACTGGGTGCTAAATACACCGGCCAAAAAAAGGGCTTCTGTTTTAAGCAGAAGCCCTTTTTGTTTGAGCGGTATGGCGTAGCAATCAGTGGCCTCGCTCGCCACATAGATCCTGCTCCAGCCAGTAGGCTATATCCATTTGTGACAACCCGAGGCCCAGCAGTACCTGTAGCTTGGCCAGCGCGGCCTCACGCGTCATGCCGCCTCCGGATACCACGCCAACCGTACGAAGCCGGCTACCGGCCTCGTAGATATCCAGCTCGACACCGCCTTCGTGGCACTGCGTTACCGCCACGATCACAAGGCCTTGGCTGTGAGCCCCTCGCAGACTGGCCAGAAAGGCTTCGTCATCGCTCGGGCCCGTTCCGCTGCCATAGCATTCCAGCACCAATCCCCGCACGCCGGCGGCCACCATGGCTTGTACATGGCGAGCCGAAATGCCTGGAAACAAGGGCAGGACCGCAACATCGGCGACGGCTTTAGACTGTCGCGCCAGTAACGTGGCGGGCAGAGACACACGTCCCGTAGTGCTGCGCTGGCGCGTCAGGCACTGAAACGGATGGCGTCCGGCGCTACGGATTTTGCTGCAGCGGGCACCGTGCAGCAGTTCACCGTGAAAGTACACGTGCACACCTGCAGGCGCACCGGCTGCCAGAGTCTGCAGTGCGCCGTCCAGGTTCTCCCAGGCGTCAGTATCCGCCACACCTGGCGGCAGCATGGAGCCGGTCAGGATGACGGGAATATTCAGGCCGAGCAGGTGAAAACTCATCGCCGCCGCGGTATAGGCCAGCGTGTCGGTCCCATGTAGGACCAGCACGCCCGTATATCCCTGATCAGCGGCTTCGAGGATGGCGGCGCTCAACTTTAGCCAGTAGGCCGGCGTCATGTTGGCGCTGTCCATGAGCGGCAGGAGTTCGCGGAAGTGCCATTCCGGTAGTGCCCGCCCCGGCTTCTGGCTCAGAAAATGCCGCATCCGCACGTCGAAACCGGACGCAGGCGAAAGCCCCTGTTCGGTGGCCTGCATACCGATCGTACCTCCGGTATACAGCACCATGAGACGTGGAGACGTGGTCATTTCTTTACCTTTTCCTGGGTAGGTGCCGGCACGGTTTTCCATACAGTTGGGTCCAGATCCAGGTCCGCAAACTTAGACGGATCGAACACAGGCTGCTTTATGCCCGCACGGCGCTGACGGTCATAGTCGCGCATTACACGCAGGCCGATCTTGAGCAGCAGAGCAAGGGCAATCAGGTTGACGACAGCCAGCAGACCCATGGTGAGGTCAGCAAAGCCGAACACTGTGCTCAGATCCTGTTGCGAGCCCCAGATGACCAGTGCTACAACCAGCAGGCGATAGACCAGTACCGCTACACGGCTCTTGGTAAAGAAGCTCAGAGCATTTTCACCCAGGTAGTAGTTGTAGATGATCGTAGTGAACGCGAACAGCAACAGCGCCAGGCTGATAAAGAAGCGGCCCCACTCCCCAACGGTGGAGGCGAGGGCCGTTTGAGTCAGAATCACGCCCGGCATGTCCATGCCGGCCTGGAATACGCCCGACAGTAGAATGATCATGGCCGTTGAGGTACAGATGATCAGCGTATCGATGAACACACTGAACGACTGTACGACACCCTGGGTAGCCGGATGGGAAACCTCGGCTACTGCTGCTACGTTAGGCGCGCTGCCTAGTCCCGCCTCGTTGGAGAACAGGCCACGCTTTACGCCCATCATCAATGCAGCGCCGATGCCGCCAGCAAAAGCCGGTTCCAGGCCAAAGGCGCTGCGGAAGATCAGGGCAAAGGCTTCAGGCACGCGGTCGATGTGCAGAACGATCACGCACAGAGCGATGACAATGTAAGACAAGGCCATGATAGGGACGACCACATCCGCAACTTTGGCAATTCGGATCACGCCGCCAAAAATAATCAAGGCAAGAACAACGGTGAAGCCCAGGCCGGTGACCAGAGTTGGCAGACCGAACGAGTCGGAGAGCGACGTGGCGATGGTGAACGACTGCAGCGCATTGAAGCCCAGACCAAACGTGACCAAGAGCAGAATGGAAAACAGCACCGCCATCCAACGCTGGCCCAAGCCATGCTGGATATAAAAGGCCGGACCGCCGCGGTACAGGCCTTCACCGTCACGGCGCTTATACAGTTGCGCCAGAGCGCATTCGAAGTAACTGGTTGCCATGCCCAGCAGGGCTACGACCCACATCCAGAAGACCGCACCTGGACCGCCCAGCATAATCGCCACAGCCACACCGGCGATATTACCGGCGCCTACTCGTCCTGCCACGCTGAGCATAAGCGCCTGAAACGAACTCAGTTGTCCCGGCTTGCGTTGGAAGGCTTCGCCCAGAATGCTGAACATGCTACCCAGGTAGCGGAACTGCACGAATCCCGAGGCAACTGTGAAAATAAGACCCAAGCCGATCAGGCCGACAATGAGCAGTTTTCCCCATAGAAAGTCGTTCAATAACTCAAGCATCTCTCGATCCCCAATTCTTATTTTCAATCAAAAAATTGAATGAAGTTGTAACCGGCATTTAATACAGCCGGGCATGGTTGGCGAAGTCTTCTACCAGAACAATTTCGCGAATTGCTAAAAAATGGCGCGAGTTGATGCTAGTATTGCGCGCTTTGTCTCTCGTGCTGTACATGGACAACCATCTTCCCGCTAATTTGCATCAGCTCTGTCGCCACTACCGTTCGATTGCCGAGGTGTGCCGGCAGTTGGGTATAAACCGGGCCCAATTTAATAAATACTTGGGCGGACAGAGCCGTCCTACGCCGTACAACCTCAAGCGTATCTGCGATTTCTTTGGTGTCGAGGAATATGAAATCGAGCGGCCGCCTGCTGAGTTTGCCCATCTGATTGGCAGTACCCGCCTACGCGAAGGGGCTGACGACACGCCCATGCCCCGGCTCTTGAATCATTTGCAAAGCCTGGCCTCGCCGGATCTGTCGCCGTACGTCGGTTACTATCATGAGTACTACTATTCGCTCTCAACGCCCGGTCAGATTTTGTGCGGTCTGGTGTGGTTGCACGAGACGGAAGGCAGCTACCGCTACGTTCGGTTCGAACGGTTACGCTCCCGTGAGCGAAAAGGCCCGTCGGTGCGCTTTCGTTACCAGGGGATCGCCCTAAGCCTGCAGAACCGCTTGTTCCTGAATGATTACGAGTCGCTAACGTGTAATGAGCTGTCCCAGACGGTGCTCATTCCCAGCTCGCAAAGCCGGATCGGCCGCTTGAACGGAATGAAGCTCGGCGTTTCGGCATCCGATGGGCGTGAGATCGCGTGTACCCGAGTCATATGGGAATACCTGGGACCAACCATTCGAAAGGGCGAGGCCTACCGGAAGATAGGTCTGTATCACACGGACGACCCAGCGCTGGATACGGATTTGCGCCAGCGCCTGATGCAAACAACCATTACCGATCAGCTGTTTCGGATGGGGTGATCTCAGGCTCTAAACTTGATATTGGTCCTGGCTCGGGTTTGGGCACGTTCAGCCTTGCGGGGTAAAGGTTCCAGCCTATGGAGAGAGGCCATGGCGCACGGTGTTTACCTACGATAATGCATGCGCAGCACCTTCAGGCGTTGCTGCTGGTTACTGTGGGCATCGAAATTATCAGGGCTTAACCACGTCTCGAACGCCTGTCGACACTCAGGCCACTCCTTGTCCAGCAAGGAAAACCAAGCGGTGTTCCTACTCTGGTTTTTGACCACCCGATGCTGGCGGAACAGGCCCTCATAGCTAAAGCCAAAGCGCTTGGCAGCCCGGCGTGAGCGTTCGTTTCGGTCATCGCACTTCCACTCGAGGCGACGATAGCCCAGCGCGAAGGCTTCTCTGGCTAGAAGATAGACCGCCTCGGTCGCTCGAGGGGTACGCTGCATGGCGCGACCGAATATAACATGGCCAATTTCGATGCTGCCGTGTTCCGGCACAATGCTCATAAGGCTCAAGAGCCCTTGGGCTTGGCCGCTACGCGAGTCGATGACAGCAAAGAACAGGGGATCGGTACTGGCGGCATGGCCTGTCAACCAGGTATTGAATGCCTCGCGACTAGAAAAGGGACCATAGGGCAGAAAGTCCCACAAGTCTGGGTCGGCCTTCGGGCCGTGCAGGGTTATCCAAAAGTCATCGCCCTGGCGCTGGGCGTCGAGTGGCTCCAGGCAAATGTAATAACCCTCCAACGTCTTAGGCTCGGGTAACGGTACGGGGCGCCAGTGTAAGAGTGCAGTGGTATTTGTCATGGCATGGCTTCCGGACGTCAGAGAAGAGATTGACGGAATTGGATAAACCCTGAGCGTTCGGCTACCTGATCATAAAGCCGTTGGGCGTCATGATTACTCTCATGAGTCAGCCAATACACGCGTGAACAGGCTTTTGCGCGGGCTGCGGCCTGAACATAGCTGATCAGCTCTCGCCCGACGCCCTGGCCGCGCACCTCTTCCTGCACGAAGAGATCCTGCAGGTAACAATAGTGCCCTGCCGTCCAGCAGGAGCGGTGGTAGATCCAGTGCACCAAGCCCACCGCGTGGCCGTCTTGCCAGGCCAGGGCAGCTTGCATGGGTTCGGCAGGGTCCAGCAGGCGCTGCCAAGTCAGGGACAGGATGTCATCAGGCAAGGTGGTTTGGTAAAACGCAAGATAGCGCTGCCACAGGGAACGCCAGACAGCATGGTTAGTGGCAGCGATCATCTGTAATTCACTCATGGGAATCTTTTCAGGGCTGAAGGTTACAAGTAGGTCATGTGCTGAACGATATCTTCATGACCGGGATGAGAGGCCAGCCCCGTACGTACTCCGGCACGGTCCTCCGCTGAGCGGTTCTGGCTGAGTTTCCATTGGCCTTCCAGGCGGGCAATGGTCAGACGAAAACCCACGATGCCCTTGAGCAAGCCGTCGAGGTAATCCGCTGGCGCATCGTCCAGGTGCCAAGGCACTGGGCGGTCTTGCTCATGCCGGCTGCTTAAATAGGCCAGCATGCTGCGGAGCTGAGCCGGCTCCTCCACTATTTCGGCAGGTCCATAGGCATGTACTGCTACATAATTCCAGGTCGGTACGACACGGCCATGCTGCGCCTTGCTGGGGTAATAAGACGGGCTGACGTACGCATCGGGACCCGCAAAGATCACTAGATTTTCAGGCGCATCGCGTAAGCGCGACCAGTGCGGATTGGCCTTGGCAAAATGCCCATAGAGGGTGCCGTAGGGGCCTTCGTCAGCCTGAAAAAGCAGTGGCAGGTGGGTAGCCTCAAAACCCTGCTCATCGTGAGTTACAACCACGGCCAGACCTGTAGCCTGCATCAAGGCTTTGAGTTGTTCATTGGTGGGGCGAAACGCAGAAGGTGTGTACATGAACGCGCTCTCGGGCAAGGATGAGCGTCATGCTAGAGTCTGCATTGGATCGTTATAAGATCCATTAACCACTAGTTTCATGGGTCCAATAACGCAACGCCTATGTCATTACTTCCTGGCTTGCCATTCGATTTCTCTGGTATCCACCTTAATCCCGAGCAAGGACTGACGCAGCAGCTGTATCAGGCGCTGCGCCTCCGCATTCTGGATGGACAGCTGGCCCACCAGACCCGGCTGCCGGCTACACGTGATCTGGCACGCCAGCTAGGCGTTTCGCGTAATACCGTGATCAGAGCATTTGACCAACTCTATGCGGAAGGCTTTATCGAGAGTCGGGTAGGAGATGGGACCTATGTGGCCGCTCCCATCCAGATAGCCTTGGATACAACACCGCCTGCTGGCGCTGAGCCTGTTTCAAGGCTTCACGGGACGCAGCTTGAGGCCCCATTTCTGTCGCCACCGCCTCAAGGTACACCACGCGCTTTTCGAGTCGGCGTACCGGCCTTCGATCTCTTTCCCTTCGATACCTGGGCACGGCTTCAGGCCCGCTTTTGGCGGCGTGCTTCGCTGGACTCTCTGGGCTATGCCGACCCGGCCGGAAATCGGCGCTTGCGCGAATGGATTGCTGTTTATCTGCGCAGTGCGCGCGGCCTGTCCTGTTCGGCCGAACAGATCATCGTGACCAGCGGTGCACAGCAGGCCATCAATCTCTGCGCTACGGTACTCCTACAGCCGGGAGACTCGGTGGGCATTGAAAATCCCGGTTATCGTGCGGTGGGCAAAGCCTTTGCCTCACGCGGCATCCGGTTATGCGGCGTTCCAGTAGACATGGAAGGACTCAAGGTAGAGGCGCTGGTAGCCTGGCCGGCTTGCCGCCTCGTTTATGTAACACCTTCGCACCAGTATCCCACCGGAGTAACGTTGTCACTGCCGAGGCGCTTGCAGCTTTTAGAGTGGGCAGCGGCCACTAATGGCTGGATTATTGAGGATGACTACGACGGCGAATATCGCTACAGCGGCACGCCCCTGGCACCTCTGGCCGCGCTCGACCGTCAGGGACGTGTGTTTTATGTCGGGACCTTCAGCAAAATCGCGTTCCCAGGGCTGCGCCTGGGCTATCTGGTTGTGCCTCCGGGCCTGGCCGAGCGCTTCGCACATCAACAGGCTCTGGACGTACGTCATCTTGAGGTAAGTACCCAGGCCGTCATGGCCGACTTCATTGCCGAGGGACACTTTCAGCGGCATATCCGCCGCATGCGTCGGGCTGCCCGTGCGCGGCGCAATGCCTTAATCCAGGATTGGCCAGCTGATATAGCACCGCTTCCCTCCCTTGTAGCCGGTCTGCATGCGTGCGTACGGCTGAACAGTGTCGTGAGGGAGGAGGAATTGATTGAGCAAGCCCGTGCGGTAGGGATAGAGATCAATCCACTCAGCGACTACTGGCTGCCCGACACCAGGATGTCTGGAGATGAGCGTGCCGGTCTGGTACTAGGTTTTGCCTCGATCACGGAAAAGCAGATTATTGAAGCGCTTACTACGCTTCGGCGGGCTTGGCGGTGCTCGGTATAAGGCGGGCAAAAAAAAGCGAGTACCCAAGGGCACTCGCCAAAAAAGGCTCCTCGCGAGAGGGTGCGAAGAGCGCCGGTTTAGGCTTTAAGCGTTTTCGGGGCCAGGCGTGGCGCGATCATGTGCTCTGGGCGCAGGATGTCGGCCAGCGTCATTTCGTCGAGCAGGTTTTCCTCACGGACTAGTTCCAGTACACCACGACCGGTTTCCAGGGCGGTACGGGCGATACGGGTCGAGTTCTCATAGCCGATATACGGATTGAGTGCCGTCACCAGGCCAATCGAGTGCTCTACCAACTCGCGGCAGCGGTCTACGTTAGCGGTGATGCCGTCAATGCAGTGCTCGCGCAACATATCCATGGCACGCTTGAGCAGGCGGATCGAGTCGAAGATCTTGTACGCGATCAATGGCTCCATCACGTTGAGCTGGAGCTGTCCACCTTCGGCTGCCAGCGTCAGCGCAAGGTCGTTACCGATCACTTCGAACGCCACCTGATTTACCGCTTCCGGGATTACCGGGTTAACCTTGCCCGGCATGATTGAGCTACCCGGCTGGCGCGGCGGCAGGTTGATCTCATTGATCCCGGTACGCGGGCCGCTGGAGAGCAGGCGCAGGTCGTTGCAAATCTTGGATAGCTTCACAGCCAGACGCTTGAGCATGCCGGAAAACAGCACGAAGGCGCCCATGTCGGATGTCGCTTCGATCAGGTCGGCCGCTGGCTTGAGGGGTTGCCCACTGATTTCCGCCAGGCTGCGGACCGCCAGGGTCTGATAGCCCGGATCGGCATTGATGCCGGTACCGATGGCTGTGCCGCCCAGGTTTACTTCAGTCAGCAGATCGGGCGCAATGGTCTTGAGCTTACCCAGGTCCTCGCCTAAGGTCGTGGCAAAGGCGCGGAACTCCTGGCCAAGCGTCATCGGCACGGCATCCTGCAATTGGGTACGGCCCATCTTGAGCACGCCGGCAAATTCCACCGCTTTGCCGGACAGCGACTCTACCAGGCTTTCCAGGCTGGACAGCAAGCTGTCATGACCCAGCAACAAGCCCAGGCGGATAGCCGTGGGGTAGGCGTCATTGGTGGACTGCGCCATGTTTACATCGTTATTCGGGTGTAGGTACTGATATTCACCCTTGGTATGGCCGAGTACTTCCAGTGCGACGTTAGCGATGACCTCGTTGGCATTCATGTTGGTCGAGGTGCCTGCGCCGCCCTGGATCATGTCCACTACGAACTGGTCGTGGTACTCGCCATTGATGATCTTGGTGCACGCCATGACAATGGCTTCGTATTTTTGACAGGACAAGTAGCCCAGGCGGTAATTCGCTTCGGCAGCCGCCTGCTTCACCATAGCCAAGGCCACGATCAGCTTGGGGTAATGCGCCAGCGTGACGCCAGAGAGGCGAAAGTTGTTAACGGCGCGCAAAGTCTGGATGCCATAGTAGGCATCGGCAGGCACGTCGAGAATGCCGAGCAGATCTTTTTCGAGGCGGGTGGATGCAGATTCGGACATGACAGGGAATCACTTCCTGGTGAGTGGCAAAAGCCGGATGCGCTATAAATTAAGGGCTTCAGCCCAGCGGTGACCAATGCTGTATGTGGGTTGCCCATGCCAAAACGGCATAATGATCGATGTGACGCTTTGTCCTGACCGAGCGTATATACCCCGTCTCCCTACCGAATCGCTGCTATGAACCTCGAATTGAAATGGCTGGAAGATTTCATCGCCCTGGCTGCCACCCATAGCTTCTCTCAAGCGGCGGATCGTCGCTTTGTAACTCAGCCAGCCTTCAGCCGCCGCATTCGTAGCCTGGAGCAGGTTCTGGGGCTTACCTTGATCGATCGTTCCCGTACCCCGGTAGCGCTGACCGAGTCAGGCCAGTTGTTTCTGGTCACGGCGCGCAGTGTGGTCGAACAGATTGGCGAAGTAGTGCGTCATCTTCATCACCTTGAAGGCGGGCAGGGCGAGGTGCTTCAGTTTGCTGCTGCACACTCTCTGGCGCTGGGCTTTTTCCCGGCCTGGATTGCCCGCCTGCGTAGCGAAGGGCTGAACATTGCCAGCCGCCTTATAGCAACCAACGTCGGTGAGGCTGTGCATGCCCTGCGGGAGGGAGGATGCGACCTGATGATGGCATTCTATGACCCAGATGCTGCGTTGCAACTGGACCCTGAAATATTCCCGTCTATTCACTTGGGCACGACATCGATGCTGCCTATCTGTGCCGCCAACGAACAGGGGGAGCCGTTGTTTGATCTGGACAGCGGCCAAAGCGTCCCGTTATTGGCTTACAGTACCGGCGCGTTTCTGGGGCGCTCGGTCAACCTGCTGCTTCGTCAGCGCAAGCTGCGCTATACCACGCTTTACGAAACGGCCATGGCGGACAGTCTGAAAAGCATGGCCCTGCAAGGGTTAGGAATTGCCTGGGTTCCACAGCTCAGCGTAACTGCAGAGCTGGCGCGTGGTGAGCTTGTGCCTTGTGGTGGCGAACAGTGGCAAGTTCCCTTGGAAATCCGGCTTTACCGTTGTTCACTGGTACGAAAGGCGGCAGTGCGTCTACTCTGGCGCAAGCTCGAAGCGGGAGCCGGGACAGGGTTGGCCTGATCCTGTTCTAGAGCCATGCGGGAAGATCCCAAGGTAGAGCCTGTGCATGGCAAACTGGTTGTAGGATTCAGACATAGACAAGCGGTCACTCAAGCTCCTCGACTGCACAGGCTTTGGGTTATACTGTGTGGCCCTTGGCCGGTCATGCTACCGGCTATATTCACAAGCCACGTGCGGTCCTTCCGGCGTGGCTTGTTGGTTTCTGACGCGCCTGCGGGCGCCTGACAAGAGGCACGACGATGAGCGCACTCGTAGGCGTGATCATGGGCTCCAAGTCCGACTGGTCTACCTTGAGCCACACCGCCGACATGCTGGAAAAGCTGGGCATTCCCTTTGAAGTCAAGGTGGTCTCCGCCCACCGTACGCCTGATCTGCTGTTCCAGTACGCTGAAGAAGCGGCGGGACGCGGCATTGAAGTGATTATTGCCGGTGCAGGCGGCGCGGCCCACCTACCAGGCATGTGTGCGGCGAAAACGCATCTGCCGGTACTCGGCGTTCCGGTGCAATCCTCCATGCTGTCAGGCGTGGATTCGCTGCTATCCATCGTGCAGATGCCAGCTGGCGTACCGGTTGCCACCCTGGCGATTGGCAAGGCTGGTGCGATCAACGCAGCGCTGTTGTCTGCCAGCATCCTGGGCGGTAAATACCCTGAATACCATGCGGCGCTGAATCGCTTTCGCGATGAGCAAACACGTACTGTGTTGGATAATCCGGATCCGAGGGAAGCCTGATGAAGATCGGTGTCATCGGTGGCGGCCAGTTAGGCCGTATGCTGGCATTGGCGGGTACACCGCTGGGTATGAACTTCGCCTTTCTTGATCCGGCACCGGATGCCTGTGCCGCCCCACTGGGTGAGCACATCCGAGCGGATTACGGCGACTCAGATCATCTTCGTCAATTAGCGGATGAAGTCGATCTGGTGACCTTCGAGTTTGAGAGTGTCCCAGCGGAAACGGTGGCCTTTCTCTCTCAGTTCGTCCCGGTCTATCCCTCGGCCGAAGCCTTGCGCATCGCCCGTGACCGCTGGTTCGAGAAGTCCATGTTCAAAGAGCTCGGTATCCCGACACCTGAGTTCGCGGATATTCAATCCCAAGCGGATCTCGATGCTGCCGTGGCTGCGATCGGTCTGCCCGCCGTGATGAAAACCCGTACGCTGGGCTATGACGGCAAAGGTCAAAAGGTCCTGCGCAGTCAGGCAGATGTCGAAGGCGCTTTTGCCGAACTGGGTAGCGTACCCTGCATCCTGGAAGGCTTCGTACCGTTCACCGGTGAGGTCTCGTTGATTGCTGTGCGCGCCCGCGATGGCGAAACCCGTTTCTACCCGCTGGTACACAATACCCATGAAAGCGGTATCCTGCGGCTGTCCATCGCCAGTACCAACCATCCTCTGCAAGCGCTAGCAGAAGATTATGTCGGCCGTGTGCTCGAAAAGCTCGATTATGTCGGTGTGCTCGCCTTTGAGTTCTTTGAAGTTGATGGTGGCCTGAAGGCCAACGAGATTGCTCCGCGGGTGCATAACTCCGGTCATTGGACTATCGAAGGCAGCGAAAGCAGCCAGTTCGAGAATCACCTGCGCGCCATTGCCGGCCTGCCCCTAGGCTCGACAGCCAAAGTAGGTGAGAGCGCCATGCTCAATTTCATTGGTGAAGTACCTGACGTCAATCAGGTTGTCGCGATCGACAACTGCCATCTGCACCATTATGGCAAGGCCTTTAAGGTCGGCCGTAAAGTGGGCCATGCGACTTTGCGGTGTGCCGACAGCGGTACCCTTAAAGCCCGCATCAGCCAGGTTGAATCGCTGATCAAAATATGATCAAACGGTAAGCCTTCTCCTGCGAGAAGGCTTACCTAGCGATACATTCTAAAAAATCCTGTGAACCCCTGCGTTTTTCTTACTGTCCGAATAAGCAAGCGGCACATGCCGTAGCAAGCAAACTACAGAGAGGAAAGATTCATGGGCATCATCGGAACCATCATCATTGGCCTCATCGTTGGCTTGATCGCACGCTTCCTGAAACCTGGCGATGACAGCATGGGCTGGATCATGACTATCGTCCTGGGTATCGTCGGCTCGCTGGTGGCTACCTATGGTGGTCAGGCACTGGGCATCTATCGTGCAGGTGAAGGCGCCGGCTTTATCGGGGCGGTCGTCGGTGCGGTTATCGTACTCTTGATCTGGGCTATGGTGACCAAGCGTCGCTGATCAATTCTTGCCCACGAGCGGTTGGGTTCGAGGTCTGAAAGCCTCACACTAGTAAGACCCAACCGCTCGAATGGTCAACCATGCGCTACCGATTTCTCGCTATTCTGCTGATTGTGCTCTCCTGTTCTTCCGCTTATGCCCAAAAGGGTGAACCACCCGAAACAGATTGGCTTGCCTTGATGCCAATGGCTGATCGCAAGGCATTGGAAGACATGCCCGAAATCACCCATGACACACCCGAAGCCCCCGGCGGTTTCAACAACCTGGGTGGACTCAAGCAGAAAGACAACAGCCTGCCTGAAGTGATGCACTCCACGCGCACCGTGGCAGCACTAAACGGTAAAACGATTCGCCTTGGTGGCTATCCGGTTCCTCTGGAAAGCAATGCCAAAGGGGATTTTGTGGAATTCTTTCTAGTGCCTTATCCGGGCGCCTGTATTCATGTTCCGCCACCCCCGCCGAACCAGATCATCCTGGTGCGTTACCCTAAAGGCATTCCGCTACCCGACATTTATGAGCCGTACTGGGTAATAGGACCGCTCAAAATTGAAAAGACTGAAAATGATCTTGCTGAAGCGTCATATACCCTAGATGCCACTAAAGTCAGGAAGGTTGAAGAGGCCGATTTATAAAGCAGAGGCCTAAGGCGCAATAAGCAAAGCGCATTGCGCCCTTTGCAAAACCAAAGCAGGCATCACCCCTTCAGCAAGTGATGACGCCTTTTGTTTATCTAAATACTCCTACGACCAGAGCGTCTACTTTAGACGCGGCCCGTATCGGCTGCAGGTGCGAAGCGCTTGTTCAAGTAAGCAATGATGTCTCTGGACTCATACATCCAGGCTACACGGCCTTCTTCCTCGATCCGCAAGCACGGCACCTTGATGCGGCCACCGCCTGCCAATAGCGCTTCACGGTGTTCAGGATTCTTCTTCACATCACGCGTCACGATCGGCAGGTTTAGCTTGTGCATGGCCCGGCGGGTCTTTACGCAAAAGGGGCAGGCCTGGAACTGATACAGCGCAAGAGCAGCGGTCTGTTCTTCTACTTGCTTTTGTGCCTCAGGGCTCCGCTTGAGCTTACGAGGACGTGTCAGTAAATCCAGCCCGACAATGGTTTGGCCCAGGCCAATACGCAGCGCCTTGATCAACATGTGTGGCTATCCCTATAGAAGTGAGGCGGGGGAGTGTACCCCATTGCATCCCTCTGAATGGACACCTGGTCGGAGTAAGACGGCTATCAAGGTGATTAAAAAGAATAGAGCAGCAGAGCGAAGCCTGGTCTTTACGCTGAATCCTTTGCCTTGCTTACCGGTCACATGAAATAAGACCATAGCCGGCAGGATAACCTATGCCCCTTGATCCTCAGATGCAGCAAGCCTTTCGCGATATTGCCAGCACTATCGAAGGCATTGATGCTGACGTCTATGCGCGATACCACAAGGACCCGCTAGACCCTATCATCGGCTTGGGTCGTAAGGATGCACCTATCGGCTTCTTTGGTCGCGATCCCGGGCGGGACGAAGTCAAATATGGCGAACCCTTCATCGGTGCAGGCGGACAGATTGCTCGGAAGGTTATATACGAACACCTCCATGGCAAGCCCATGCCAGACTTCGATGCGAGCCGCTCGCTCAGCCAAGAGTTTTTTTGGGCCAATACCGTGCCGTACAAGCCCATTGGTAATAAAGCGTGGTCTGAAAAGATCAAGAAACGCTTCCATCCCCTAATGCGGCAGCTGCTTATCGAACAGTGGCATGGCCGCACCATCATCACCTTTGGCCGCGAAGCCTTCCTCTGGTTTGCCATCGACCAGACCAAAGAAGAAAAGCAACGTCTGGAAGCCTTCTGGAAAAGCGAAGAGCGCTTTACCAGCCATACTGAGGTCACGCTGATGACAGAAGAGGGGGAGGGGCATGTTTTCAAGCTATACCCGCTTCCGCATCCTTCGCCCTTAAATCAGGCGTGGTTTGATAAGTTTCCGGGGCTTTTGAAGGAGCGCTTTAAAAATTTAACGTTTTAAATAAATTAAAGTCTCACGCACTCTGTAATCTGTGATCTCCGCTTGCAGAAGAGATCACAGAGTAGCAAGACGATACTTCAGAAAAAGCCTGGTGGGATGAGAAAATTCGCGCTGTTCCTTTAAAGCGAGCGTGCCTTTTTAGCCTGTAGCTTGGCACTTTCCTCAAGAGTAATTTCACCTTTTACTTTGCCTACACCACGGCTGTAGGAGACTGCATAGCATTTGCCTACAGCCGGCTCTTCACCGGTTAGGGCTTGGTCAAAGATTTTGCGGTCGTGTTGCAAGATGCCCTTTGGCCCGAACTGATAAACATGAGTTTGGTCAACGTGCAATATTTGCCCACCAAACGACTGCGGATGAACTTTTTTAGCCGGATCGATAGCATCACTCAGCGGATAAACACCATTAGGCAGTCCCGCCGCTGGAAGCGAAGCCATCGTTACCCAACCGGTATGCTGGCTGTTGCCAATGCTCGAGGTCGCTTGGGAAATTTCGAGCACCCCATCAAAAACTTCAACTTTTACCGCCCCGCCAGACTTCATGCTTTTCTTATTAGGCGGTTGTGACTGCAGGTCTGGCTGTAAGAGTGACGTCAATGTCTGCGGTACTGGTACCGGCTGCAGCTTAAGTCCCTCTATATAACTAGCACTGGGACGTGAAACTTTTAGATTGTTGGATAACCCAGAGACTTGTTCGTGCGATGCGGCTATAAGGTTAGACTTTTGCATCGATAAGGATTTCTCGGTGCTATCATATGCCTCTTTCTTGCTCTCGTGACCAATGTAGCGAGACGCAGCCGATAAGGCTTTATTTCCTAGATCTTTAAGTTGAGCGCCGAACCTTTCGAAATTCCGTACAAGCAAACTCTTACTTAAGCTATCGTCGTTTTCAAAGATAACGCCTCGTCCATTTACTTCATGGTCAAAAGGACGATTTTGACGGGAAAAAAAATTAACAGTGCCTTTTTCTAATATAAAAGGCGAGTTGTCAATCTTTTGGAAAGAACCATCGACACTACGTGTAAAAGCCTCATTGCCAGCCTGGAGCCGAGAATCGATTAGCGCATCTTGAACTTTAGCCGGGCTTTTAATCAGCTCGTTATATTGCTCTATTCGTTGCACATCTTCTTGCAGCATTGGCGCCATTTGGATGCCAGCAGCCTGCAAACGTTCGTACATTACTGCTAATGGCCCAGCAGCTAATATGTCGTTACGATAGCCTCCTCCCACTTGGGAATGGGCGCCGGCAAATTTCAATTCCTCGATGCGTGAGTTATCGCTATCGCTGCGCAGCGCACTGGTTAGCCGGAAGGTTCTCCGGTATTCATTCATAGCCACCAGATGGGTGGTAGATGCAACGTTCTCGCTAATTTCTAAGTTTTTGCCCAGGTGTGTATCGCCCAAAGCGCTGCCATAAGACGCCACAGTATCGAAAATGCCCAGCTTGTTAACATGAGCCTGCCCAGGCAAAATCAGATATTGGTCGGTTGGTATCCCTTCCTCGTTGAGTTTGGGTACCCCGCGGTTAATGAGCTCATTGGCCAGCGCACGTGACTGCGCCGCGCCGCGGCTGAAACCAACAATATTCACGTCGATCTTCTGATCTGGGTACTTATTATGAAAGGCTACGATAGCGCTATAAGCCTGCTCAATCCGCTCCTGGCTACCAAGCCCAGTTCCGCCCTCTAGGTAAGATACTGCTGTGCGCTCAGCTTGGCTGCCGACTCCATCAAAGTAAACTTTTTCAGATTTTCCAGAGCGCTCTAAAGCGTTGTACTGTATGGGGGCATGCTCAGAATTGCGTGCTAGGTTAGTGCCTTTGGCTGTATCCAATTCGTAGAGTCGAGCAACATTAGTCTGCATACCCTCAGGTGTATGAATATCCTTGTTATTACCTGTTCCGTCAAAATACACAGTAAAGTGTAAATCAGCGCTCATTTTACATCCCTATAAATACCGCTTCCCTTGAATAATTTTATTCTTAAAATTAGCCAATAAACTTAAAAGTCAGGATCTTGGCTCATTTAGAGTAATGATCAGATCAGAAACGCCATCCCCTGCAGCCTTAATGTAAGGCCCCCAAAATTGCTTACCTTTATGTAGTAGTGGGGATCCTGCGAGCGAGGCTCCTGCAGCCCTTATAGCTAATGCGCCAAAACTCTCAGCCATCGAAGAAACGCTCTCGACACGGCCGCTAGGAGTGTCATAAGGCTTTTGATACCAAGTCGACACTTGATATTCGACATTTTCCGTCTCAAATGCTTGGTTGAGATGATCTGCTAGTGCGAAGAGTGACTCACGCGCTAGCGTAGGATCTATTTCTTCCTCCTTCATTAGCTTCTCAACACGTTTGCATGCAGCAGCGATGAGATCCCCATTGGTGTAACCCGGCATAGGTGGAAAAACGCCTTTGGGCAATTCTACCTCTGTTTTTTTAACCTGATCTTGCTTGTTCTTTGTAAAAGGCCATTTCATTGAAAACTCCTCGGCTTGAAGCGTAAAAGAATAAGTCGCTAAGAACATAAACATCCCTAGCGCAAGAGAGGTAACATATTGTCTCCCCCAAGGCAGAATTGTCCTGGAACTAGATACGCTCATTCAAGACCTTCTCGCGATATAAGGTTAAGCTGCTTGGCCTAGTTAGTGGTTTTTAGGTAATATTGTAGGCAAAAAATTAGCTTATGTTTAGGCTAAAAATTTATAATTTATAGTTAAAGCTCTTCTATTACATATTTCCTGTTTAGGTAAGATTTTAATCTGTATAAAACTATTATTTTTCTCTTGTGAGTTGTATATATTCCTTGCTAAGGTGTTATTTTGTTTTGATAAGAGTTATCTTAGCGCTTTTATCGGTTAGTGTTTAAGAGAGCGCTTGAACGTCTTATATTAAAACGCTTGATTTTTATTTTACTCTGCGTATTTTCAGTCTGTTGTTACATGAGCTTCCCCTTCAATTTTTCTACACCTCACTGATATTTCACCTCGTAACTCTTGGCTATTAAAGGATATTTTTTGAGCAGTAAGCGGTCGTGCTTTGCAATCTCTCCTCTCTTTCCAAGCATGAATTACTTGACCGGAAAAGCTTTATAAAGAGGGGCTTGGGACTGCATTTTTCGCTTCGCAAAGATAGTCTATGCCTTTTTGAGGCTGTCTCTGGCAAAAAATTTAGAAATTGCCTATCCCCCTTGACTCATCTGACCAATCATCCGACTACCAATGAGTAAAGTGACTTTTAGGCTACCTTCTAGATTTATCAGAAAAGAAAAATCCTTACTATCCCGCATCTCCGTGCCGCCCCTGAACTAATTCCTTTCCGATGTCTTAGGTTTTAATAGGCCTATAACTCATACTGCGCTCTGTCATGCCCATAACTAGGGTAGCCATGATTTGATTGGTGACGCCTTATGCTTACTGATAGGCTGTGATCTGCCTATATGAAAAAATAGCCAATAGCTGATTAAGCCAAAACAGATAATTTCAAAAAATGTGAAACATATCTTATTAATTTGAAAAATATTATCTTAATAAAGCGCCATGACACATTGTGTTTTCTGATTTGACTATGCCATTTCTTGAGCCCTAATGTATGAGTCTGCTTTAGACGCTTTACCAATTTATAATATAAAATTATAGGGCCATAATGTTTTTACCAAGTTAATAAAGGAATAATCACGTCCCTGACTTGACTTTTACTGATCGGACCAAAGTAACGGCTATCAAATGAGCGGCTGTTTACGTCTGTCATAACTAATAACTCGTCATCGCTTAAAATTTGGTGTGAGGTCCGGAAATAGGGGAGGGGCTGATTAAGGTTGTCAGCCGCCAAAGGAGTACTGTAAGGAAGTGCTTTTCCATTAACTGAAACGCCAGCATCAGTTACATCAATTATATCACCGCTACTAGCTAAAATTCGCTTCATCAAATAGCCGTAACCTCCAGGGCAAGGGCCAGCTTTGATGTAACCGCGCTGCTTGGCTTCTTCGATATTCGCGTTATGCGGTGGACAAAACATGACATAGACGCCATTTGCTATTTGCAAATTGCTTTTCCAATAAAGGCCAACAGGAATGCTATGTGTCGTATTCATTCTTGCACCGGAAGCATAGAGCGCACCGACCGCTAAAAGCAATGAAATTCCGGCAATAGCGGTCCATTTACCAATATGCATAAGTGCCTTATGTAGCTTACCTTTGCGATCAGAGACTAAGATCATAAGGCACTAATCTTTTTCACGAATCTGAATAGTGTGGCGAGTTTGGTCACTCTTTTTCGGCGCAGGGATCTTTGCACGTTGATTAAATATAGGATCTTTAAAATACAGAATCTGCTTGCCATAAATGGCTGGATAGCCTGCCACGTAGATAACCATATCGCCTGCTTCTTCGATTTCGCCGGCTGCGTTCTTGCGCGGGCCAGGCATTCTCAGACACTCATCTGGAGTCAGTAATGCTCGTTGAGTCTCTTGAATTGTTCTAGATACTTGCCCCATTACAGCTGAAAGGCGCTTGCCGCTTGTGGTGATTTGTTCTTTAACAATGGTAGTTGTACCTGTCAGCTGTGATAAATGTTCTGCTGTCTCGGGGCGGTTCGGCGGATAAGCATTTTGGATATGGCAGTTAGAGGTAATGGTTTCATCAGGTCCATATCCGGTTTCTTTCGACTTGAGCTGGTTGATATCCTGGCAGATCAAATAGAACTTGATTCCGTAACCTGCTACGAATGCCAGCGACTCCTGCAAGATCTCAAGTTTTCCAAGAGATGGAAATTCATCAATCATGCCAAGCAAGCGGTGCTTGTAAAGTCCTTTAGCCTGACCATCCTTATAAGTAAGTTGAGTCTTATCAGCTAACAGACGAACAATCATGTTCATCAGTACACGGACAAGCGGACGTAGGCGGGCTTTGTCGTTGGGCTGAGTAACAACATATAAACTGACCGGATTGTCGTTGTTCATCAGATCCTTGATTAGGAAGTCAGAGCGAGAAACGTTAGCTGCTACAACTGGGTCCCGATAGAGGGCTAGATATGACTTAGCCGTTGAGAGTACAGATCCACCCTCTTCTTCAGGCCTGTCCATCATGTCACGTCCAGCGGATCCTACTGCTGGGTGGTTTTGTCCGTTAATATGGCCATAAGCTGTCATCTCTATCCATAATTCATCAGCGGGCCGATCTGGATCAGATAAACAACGATCCACCTCAGGTAGTGTTGCCGGAGTTCCTTCCCTTTTTGCTTTATAAAGAACATGGAGAATTAGCCCAACAAGCAGAGCCTGAGCGGTTTTTTGCCAGTGTGACTCGAGCCCTTTGCCATCAGGATCAACAATCAGAGTCGCAAGATTTTGAACGTCGCCAACTTCATATTGAGTACCAAGGCGGATTTCATCAAGAGGGTTCCAAGCAGCACCATCATCAGATGATGATGGTTCAAAACGGATCGTCTTATTCTTCGCGTACTTTCTTCTCCAGCCTGCCGTTAGCTCCCAGAGCTCACCCTTGAGGTCCGTGACAACGGTACTGTGCTCCCACGATAGGAGCGTTGGAATAACTAACCCTACACCCTTACCGGATCGCGTCGGAGCATAGGTTAATATATGCTCTGGCCCATTGTGCATGAGATAATGAAGGTTCCCATTATTATCTTCCCAGCCACCAACATAAACGCCCTTTGCGCTAGCCTGGGGCTTTCCGGTAACGACATCCATGAATCTACGACGAGGCAATAACCCGGCCTCTTGAATATCTTTTGGGTCGGCCCATCGTGCTGAGCCATGCAAGAATTGATTAGCCTTACTGCTGTTACTGTCCATTACTTTTGAGATAGCTACGCCAGCGAGACCTGCACCTGCAGCTAATACGCCGAAACTTCCAGCCCGCATAAATGCATCGGGCAAATGCGAGTACCACTTATGGGCCCAAGTCAGGATCGACCAAGGCCAATAAATATAATTGAAGTGAGCGCCAAGAGTAGTTTGGTAATTAAAGTCATGGGCAAAGTATTGTGTGGCCGTAGCCAAGCCTATGCCTATAGAGAGCACTGACAAGGCGGGTGTAGCCATCTTACTCTTGGACTTTTTATTTTTGACCAATGGTCCTACGGCGTTATTACGCTTTTTTAGTATCGTCATCGAATTCTTCCCTTTTTCCTGACATCCTTAATTATTACGTCGACGCTTCCGTAAGTTTGATACGCTTCAAGCGATTGCAGTTTTATTTTAGACTGAAAAAATCAGCCTCTACAGTGCTCTAGCTAGCAGCTTTATCCAAAGCTGGCGGGTTTTCTTGCACGAAAAATGATATGGAGCAAGCAGTGGGAGATAGGTGGTCGATTAAGCAGATATAAGAGCCGTATAGGGAAATTATTAAAGTTAGCTACAAATTATTTTAAGTTATGTGGGTAGGCTAATCAAAATTATACTCCTCTCGAGTCGTTAATCAAGCATAAGCTCACCGTAGCGAGTTTGAATACCATAGTATACACGAGCACTACTAGTCTAAGCTTAGAACACAGCAAAACCGCAAATAGTAGCCTCTTTACACCAACCAGTAGGGTTTAGATTTTCTACTACACAAGCTTGTTTTGATTTAGACGTGACTTCTGCATTAGGCTCAGTCTTGGTGCGCAAAAGTCATATAGTCAAAGTTTTGTTATAAAAAATTAGGCGATAATTATTTAGCAAGGTAATGTATTTTGTTTGTATTAAAAATATTTGGTTGTAAGGCTTTGTTGTTTTAATTTTGCTGAGTATTAATTATTTGTCTGTTTGTTTTGCTAAAATATCAGGTAGAACTGATATACAAAGTTCAAATAAAGATATTGATAGCTATTATCTAGCTAATGCGCTAAGTTGCAGGTAGACATAACACGTTATGCTCACTGCATTTAATCATGTTATATGTTATCATAAACAAAGTCTTTGAGGTTCCCGAGTTTTTCTTTTACAAGTTACGTTTAAGGATGGTCTGAAGTAGCCCTATATTTCCCGCCGACTTCAGCCCCGCCGATTTGGAAAGCGGCGAATCCATCAAAAATGATTGGATCGTCTGCTCATGTCGGTGTTTCTGGTCGCCGCGACAGCCTCCTCGGGGCAATTCCTCACCTTACAGGCGCACCTCTCCTGCATTCGTTAGCAAATGTCGGCGAGCCATCCACAGGTTCGACAAGGCGAACAGCGTGGTCAGCTGAGCGGTGTTTTTCATCAGGCCACGAAAGCGTACTTTCACGTAACCAAACTGTCGCTTGATCACCCGAAACGGATGCTCAACCTTGGCCCGCGTCTGAGCCTTGCAG
>NZ_VLKY01000022.1 GCF_007830155.1 Pseudomonas duriflava | reverse complement strand
TGTCTGTCTTTGTTGGTAGTCATAAACACGACCGTTTGCCTATCCCTTATGGTAAGGGGAAAACGATGTCCGGTGTTTCAGGGGGCTTGTTCACGGGACGCCAAGCCGTTCGCCTATTGTCTTTCATCAAGCGCACCTGTTATCGCACCATTAACTCTTGCATCAAAAAAGCTTACTTATGCCTTGTTCTGTCGGGTAGCAGAGGTCTAAGAGAATCTATACAACTATAGCTGGAATAAGCTGACCCTCTGGCTCTCAGCTTTGGAGTCTGTTCATGACTAAAAATGACGCTGGAAAATAAAAGGCATGCTTTGGCAGGGTCAGCTATGAGAAACCCATACAAACGAGAGATTGCAGTCCGGACAATATAGAAGGCTTAGGGTATACATACGTACAAGCTCACAAGTGCCGCATGCAGGGCAATTCTCAATTGTCGTCATGGGCTACCTCTTAAAGCTTGAAGCCGGGCTACTTCTAGTTAAAACAACTGCCGAGGCTGAGAGGAGAGTGCGAGACCTGCAGCAGTTTACACAAGCAAAAGCAATGTCCATTGCTTCCATAAGAAAAACCGGCTCTTCATCGGCAGGGTTTCGACCGTTGGTCGTCAACGCGCCTGTCAATAGCCATGCGCTCAAGGAGGTATACCTGAGCGACTGAGCGAGCCCCCTGGCATAGGTTGTCTATTGCCAGACAGGTTGTATGACTCACACTACTTTTCCGCCAGGTAATATACTGCATCCTCTAAGCCTGAGAAACAGCCGCCGCCAATTCGTTGCGCTGGGTCAGCAACTGGATCTGTTCAGAGCGATACATGGCCGATAATTTAAAGCTGCTTTTGGTCTGCGAACCCAACCAAGACTGAATACACTATATGCCCGATAACCCTTGGCCATGAATATGGCTACCTTCATAAGGAACTTGCTTCCATGGCTTCCCCAGATAAACAACAAAAACGCGCACAGCGGGCCAAGGCCAAGCAAAACCGTTTGGGCAAATCTAATGCTAATTTCGTACATCCGGTGCTAGCCAATCCGCAGATCAACGAGCCGTTCGATGATGTCGAAATCGATTTAAGTGCATTCGACTTCAAAGACATCGAAGAGAACGGTTTCGACCCGGCTCTTTTCGACGACCTGTTCCAGGCGATGAAAGTTGGCGAAGGCATTAGCCTGCTAGCAATGTGTCTGGTGTTTCTGCAATACCCAGTGTTGGAGCTGGTAGTCGCTGAGGAAGCGGAAGACGCGGCCACTGACTTTATGATGGGCCTGCTGATCACTTATCGTGGGATTTTTCACGATGAAGACGAAGACAAGGCAGTAATTTGGATCAGCGGCGATCCCTTCCAGAACGCATACAACGAAGCATCAATGATACTGCAGAAAAAGAACGCTCGCCGGGTTTCAGGCGTCCGCGTTTAGCCGCACACTGATTCAGCTAATATCTAGAGCAGCCGAGAGCGGTTATTGCACTGAGTCTGCCCGATGCCTGCTCTTGATCATGGATTCGACCGATGAACACAACATACTGAACCCTGTAAAGGTAGAGGAGCGTTGCAAATAAAGCAAAAGCTTGGATTTATTACACCGAAAGCCAAAAAGTGTTGAAGTGGAGTTGCTGGAAGGCAAGCGATTCGCTTGCGCAGTTGTTCGGGCGAAACCTTCTTAATCCAACTCCTAATCCATGCCAAGAGCGTCCTGTTTACCGTCGTCTAGCGCCTTAATCTCGTGCTCAGGATTAAAAGCCTACTGACCCGCGGTTTGCGTGTAGATAAAGAGGTCGAACAGCAAAAACTGGACATTAGTCTGCATGGAGAAAAAAGCCTACGGCTGCGCATGTGTTTGAAATAAAAAAACCAACCTTGAGTCGGTTTTTTATGAGCAATCACTTAATGAGCGTTGACCCAGTGGGACTGAGTCGAAGTCTGTTTGGCGTTGGTAAGCCGTGTCACGCTTGGCAAGTAACAGACAGAGCGATGCCGTAAACACGATGGATATCAGCCAGGAAAGATCCGCTCCGTGCAGATAATGGGCAGCTGGGCTAGTGTAAGTCAATGTCGCTAAAAAAGGTAACTGTACAAGTTATAATAGTTAACTAATCACGGACACTGTGTTAAGTTTTCCTGGGCGATTGCAGGCGCTAGCCCTTCATTGAACTGATATCCAGATACTCCCTCTGTTTCGGATATTGACAGAGAAGACACAAAGCTAGTTGTCTCAACCAATTCCTGTTTTTTCTTCTGTTGTAGAAGGAACAGGAATAACTACGCTCATGAGGACAGAGGCCTCGTCCCTATAACCCTCGTACGCGTGCGTGTAGGCTCCCTCGTACGGATGAGGAGGATGCCTCAGCAGCACGACGGTAGAATGGTCATTGAGTTTGTATATTTCGTCAGGTTGTTGATGGCAGAGACCACTAAAGCAAACAGCTAAGAAGGCGCGGGTAATTTTTCATAAGGCACTGGTCAGTGCTTGGGTTGTTCAGCAATTTCACCTCCCAGATACCTCATAATCTATGGCTCCGCGATGTGTAGTTCCGCTCGGTCCCCGTATCGGCCAGCGCCGTGGGCCAGTGTGCACCAAAACTGCTTCAGAGCGGGCTAGGCTGCCCAACTACGCAGCGCTTCTTTGCTGGCCCCGGGCGTCGCACGGCTAGTCGAACAAGAAGCCTACTCATGCACGAAAGCTGGCCGGTACGTCAGCTATGCAGCTTGCATCAAATCGCGCAAGTCCCAAGGGCACGCCCATAATAACCTGGCACAGTTCCTGCCTGATCATCCTATGAGTAGAAGCGGTTAGCGCCCCCGGCGCGGGACATTGCTCTTGCGGCCACCTATTAGTCGCACACCCCATTTAAGGGTGCTTTGTTCATGCCCCCAGGGCTCGACAGGAGAGGTCTACCGCCATGCGCAGAGATGCGTCGCTCATTCCTTCCTATAGTCCGGCGCCGAGACATCGGCTGCAGTCGCTCCATTCTGTTTCACCCCTTTCGGTCGATCGACGCTTTGGACGCTTAGCGACTTCACCGTGCCTTACCCATGGAGACATCCAATGAAAACGATGAAATCGGGACGCCTCGTGTCCGTTCTGTGGACGCTGGCCCGTTGGACAATACTACCGGCCACGCTGCTGGCGGCCGCCACGGTACAGGCCAACGACAAGCTTACGCTACTCACCTCCTGGTATGCCCAGGCCGAGCACGGCGGCTTCTACCAGGCGGTGGCCGAGGGTATTTATGACAGGCACGGACTGGACGTGACTTTGAAAATGGGTGGCCCGCAGGTAAACGGTATGCAGCTGCTGGTCGCACGCAAGGCTGACGTGATTGTCGGCTACGACTTCCAAGTGCTGAAGAACCTTGAGCAGGGCCTGCCGGTGGTGGCCATCGGTGCCTGCTTCCAGGGCGACCCGCAGGGGCTGCTGACTCACGCCGACGTCAAGGGCCTTGACAGCCTAAAGGACAAGACCATCCTTGTCGCTACCTCTGGACAGACGTCTTGGTGGCCTTGGCTCAAGGCCAAGCATGGGCTGTCGGACAGCCAGACCCGGCCCTACACCTTCAACCTGCAGCCGTTCTTCGCCGACCCGAATACAGCACAACAGGCCTACGCCAGTTCCGAGCTGTTCCAAGCCCGCCAGCAGGGCGTAGAGGCCAATTTCTACCTGTTCGCCGACCACGGTTACCCGCCTTATGGCTCGACGTTAGTGACCCGTCGCGCCCCGAGGTGTTGCAGCGCTTCTATGACGCAACCATGGAAGGTTGGAAGCGCTACCTAGCGAACCCGACGCCGGGCAATGCGTTAATCAAGCAGGACAATCCAAACATGGAAGATGCGCAGATCGCATGGGGTATTGAGCGGATGAAGGAGTTCCAACTAGTCACCGGTGGCGACGCGGCCTCCTCTGGCATTGGCGTCATGACCGATGCGCGTTGGCAGTCGACCCGCGACTACATGGTCGAGGCCGGCCTGCTTGGCAAGGCCGTGGATTTCAGGCAGGGCTATGACCTGCGCTTCGTCCACGGCGCCAACAAGGTGCTGCCCTGAGCCCGACCGTGATTCGTACGCGCCCCCGATCAATGAGGAGAGAGTCATGCTAGTAACCCAACAACCCGTCCTGCGCCGCTTCTGGTATGCGTTGATGCCCACTGCGAAACTGGCCGAGGGCCCGCAGTCTTTCACCCTGCTCGGCGAGGCGTTGGTGCTGTGGCAAGCGCCCGACGGCACCCCGGTGGCGATGCGCGACCGCTGCTGCCACCGCACCGCCAGGCTGTCGAAGGGCTTCATCAGCGAAGGCGGAAATCTGGCCTGCGGCTACCACGGCTGGGAATACGACTGCAGCGGCAAATGCGTGAAGATCCCTCAGAATCCTGAAGGCATGATTCCACCGGGCGCCAGGGTCGAGAGCTTTCACTGCCAGGATCGTTACGGCTACGTCTGGGTCGCCTTGGGCGACCCGCTACAACCGATTCCGGAGTTTCCCGAGGACGGGGCGCCCGGCTACCGGCGCATCTTTCAGTTCTACGAGGAATGGAAGACCAGCCCGCTACGGGTGATGGAGAATTCCTTTGACAACTCGCACTTCTCCTTTGTGCACAAGGCCAATTTCGGCCTGTTCGACCAGCCCAGGCCGTCGAGATACGAATTCCGTGAGACCGACTACGGCTTCGAGGCCGAGACGGTGGTACCGATCCGTAATCCTGAGGCAAGTTTCCGTATTACTGGTAGCACCGAGCCGGTTACCCGGCGGCATCTGATCAACCGCTACTACCTGCCGTTCTCGCGGCGTTTCGGCTGCATGTACCCTGACAGCGGCATCCACCACATCATCTACAACTGTGCCACGCCGATTGATGACGGCCGCCTGATGCTGGTGCAGTGGTTGTACCGCAACGATTGCGAGGAACAGTGCTCGACCCAGGAGCTGATCGATTGGGATGCCGCCATCACCGCCGAAGACCGTGAGATTCTTGAAGCCACCGAATACGACGCCTGCATTGATACCCGCCGCCGGAGGGAATTCCACATGCCCTCAGACAAACCGGGGCTGGTTATCCGCAAGCAATTGCTGGCATTGCTGGAGACACACGGCGAAAGCGAAGTATTTCTGACTGTCTGACATATGCCAGAAACGGGACCGATCCATGCAGATCGTCAGTCGCGCGGCAGGCTGAGCAGGCCATCGCGCACCTAACGGGAGTACGCCACCATGCTGATGCACACTCTTTCCATAGATACGGTCCAGCCTGAGCCTGGAGCGCCCTGCGAGGCGACGCTGCCGGTATTGCTGGCTAACCAGGTGGAGAAAATCTACCCCAACGGCACCCAGGCGCTGCAGCGCCTAAAGCTGTCGATCGAGCGCGGCGAATTCGTCTCGCTGCTTGGCCCTTCCGGTTGCGGCAAGAGCACGCTGCTAAAAATGTTTGCCGGCCTGGAGTCCCCTTCAGCCGGGCATATGCGCTGGTGGGGCAAGGGCAATTTGGACGCCGACCAGCCTGGCCAGCGCATGGCCATGGTATTTCAGGAAGCCACCCTGATGCCGTGGGCGAAGGTCGCCGACAATACCCGTCTGCCGCTGGACCTGGCCGGCGTACCGAAGGACGAGGGTAACGTGCGAGTGCAAGCTGCGCTGGCGCTGGTCGGCCTAGGCAAATTCGGCGGCGTCTATCCGCGCGAGCTGTCCGGCGGCATGCAGATGCGTGCCTCGATCGCCCGCGCCCTGGTGGTGCAGCCAAACCTGCTGCTGATGGACGAACCCTTTGGCGCGCTCGACGAGTTTACCCGCAACCGCCTGGACAGCGATCTGCGTGACCTCTGGCAGTCGCGCGACCTGACCGTAGTGTTTGTTACCCACAGTATCTACGAGGCGGTGTTCCTCTCCTCGCGCGTGGTGGTGATGGGCGCGCGACCGGGACGGGTGCTGGCCGATGTCAAAATCGAGGGCCCCAAGGAACGCGACGAGGCCTTCCGTATTTCCGGCCCCTTTATCGAGCAGTGCGCAAGGCTCTCTGCGCTACTCGCCGAAGCCAATGCCAGCCAGGGCCTCAGAGGTGACGACCATGAATAACTCCGCTCGACCCCTGATGGCCGACCCGCACGTGCAGCGCATCGCTGCGCCGTTCCTTGTTGGCCTTATACTGCTGGCCCTCTGGCAAGTACTGTGCGTAACGCTGAAGGTACCAACCTATTTGGTACCAACGCCGCTGGACATAGGCCGCGCGCTGATCACAGACGGACCTATGCTGCTCGGTGCGCTGCTGGTCACGCTAAAGATCACCTTGCTCTCGTTCACCCTGGCAGTGGTACTCGGTGTAATCGCCGCGTTTCTGTTCGTACAGAACCGGGTAATCGAGGCCAGTCTGTTTCCCTACGCCATCCTGCTCCAGGTGACCCCGGTAGTGGCCATCGCGCCGCTGATTATCATCTGGGTAAGTAACACCACGCTGGCGCTGACCATCTGCGCGACACTGGTGGCGATTTTTCCGATCATATCTAATACGGTACTAGGCCTGCGCAGTGTCAACCCAGGGTTACTCAACCTGTTTCGCCTGAACCGTGCCAGCCGCTGGCAGACGCTGCTGCGGCTGCGCATTCCCAGCGCCTTGCCGTATTTCTTCGGCGGCCTGCGCATCGCCTCTGGGCTGGCGCTAATTGGCGCAGTGGTTGCCGAGTTCGTCGCCGGCACCGGCGGCACGAGCGCCGGGTTGGCGTACCAGATTCTGCAGGCCGGCTTCCAGCTGAACATCCCTCGCTTGTTCGCCGCGCTCTTTCTCATCGCGCTGGCCGGCGTGCTGCTGTTCAGCCTGATGGCCATGCTGGCGCGGGTCAGCTTGGGGCATTGGCACGAGAGTGAGCAGGGAGGACGGTAGGGCAGCTGAAAAATGGAAGCTGAAAGCGTGAACTCCAAATCCTGTAGAAGCGATTTCGACCACGAGCCAACACCAACTGAATAGAGACACCATGCATACAAACACCAACTGGCTGATCCGCAGCGCCAGCGCCATCCTTACTGGTATGCCTGGTGATGCGGCGCGTCACGCGGGGCCGGACATCCGCATTCGCGATGGCCGCGTCGCGGCTTTGGGCACGCTGGAGCCGGAGGCGGACGAAGCTGTCATCGACGCCCGCGACTGTGTGATCTACCCGGCCTGGGTCAATACCCACCATCACTTGTTCCAATCACTGCTCAAGGGCGAGCCACGCGGTCTGAATCAGACACTGACGCCTTGGCTGGCGGCCACGCCTTACCGCTTTCGCGCGGCTTTTGACGAGGACAGCTTTCGCCTTGCCGCACGCATCGGCCTGGTTGAGCTGGTCCGCTCGGGCTGCGGCACTGTCGCTGACCATCATTACCTGTATTACCCTGGCATGCCGTTTGATAGCGCGGCCATCTTGTTCGAGGAGGCCGAAGCCCTAGGCGTGCGCTTCGTACTCTGCCGCGGTGGTGCCACCCAGACCCGTCAGCTCGAAACCGAACTGCCGAAGGCGCTGCGCCCAGAGCGTTTCGACGACTACCTGGCCGACGTCGAGCGGCTGGTTGCCGCCTATCATGATCCTGCCAGCAATGCCTGGCGCCGCGTGGTGATGGCACCGACCACCGCGCTGCATTCAACCACCCCCGAGCAACTACGCGAGACGGCAAAAACCGCCCGCTACCTGGGTATCCGCCTGCACAGCCACCTTTCAGAAACTGTCGACTACTTGGACACGGCGCGCGGCAAGTTCGGCATGACGCCGGTACAATTCTGCGCCGAGCAGGACTGGATCGGTCCGGACGTGTGGTTCGCCCACCTAGTAAAGCTGCTCCCCGAGGAAATCCGTCTGCTTGGCGAAACTGGAACTGGCATCGCCAGTTGCCCGCAAAGCAACGGCCGCCTGGGCAGCGGTATCGCCGACCTGCCGGCACTGGAAGCGGCAGGCGTCGCGGTCTCGCTTGGGGTAGACGGTGCTGCTTCCAACGAGGCCGCAGATATGCTGTCGGAAGCTCATGCGGCCTGGCTGCTGCAGCGTGCGCGCAAGGGCGAGCAGGCTAAGCCGCGGTATGCTGGCGGCGAGTTCGAGGGCGGTGCAGATGCTGCCAGCATCGAGGATGTGCTGCGCTGGGGCACCGCCGGAGGCGCACGAGTACTTGGGCTCGAGGCGGTCGGCACGCTGGACGTTGGCCAGGCGGCGGATCTGGCGATCTACCGGCTGGACGACCCGCGCTATTTTGGCCTGCACGAACCAGCCATCGGACCCATTGCGAGCGGCGGTCGTGCCCGCCTGCAGGCGCTGCTGGTAGGTGGGCGCAGAGTGGTTGAGGACGACTGCATCCCCGGGCTTGACATGGCCGAGCTCGGCTGGCTGGCACGTGAAGCAGTGGTGCGTTTGAAAATGCGGGCCGAGACACTGCCTTGAGCTGGCTTCATCCACCTGGGCGAGGGGCTAGCGGACGCGTTACAGGCGCTTCGCTGTCGTTTCGCGATTGGCGGTGCGCCGTAGGGCTCACACCTGGTGACAACCACTATTTTCTCTTTTCCTTTAGAAGTATTGTGAGCAATCTAGGCATAGCGTTGGTTAATCGCCTTCGAGCAACTTTGATCAACCAGGCTACTTTGGCATTTTTCTCGGTTGCAGCCTTTATCCAGTGCCTGGCGGTGCTTGGCGCTATTGGTATTACATCCTGTCAGGCCGCCTTTAAGTAGCTTCAGCCGTAATGCTAGGTGTTTGGTCCCAGGGGATGCGCCTGAACTTGCGGGTCTCGTCATTGACCAGCGCTTCGATTCTGGTGATCAATTCTTCCTTGTCTTTCTGTGTGGCGTTTTCTTACGCTGTTTGGTACGGGTGTGAAGCTGTTTGGCGTCAATGATGCGATGCTTGCCGTGACGAGGGCATGCTAGCGATAAGTGTGTAGAGCAATTACTGCTGTATTATTTTTAACTTTTTTGTTCTCGTGTCTCACCCTGAATCCTTGCGGTATCCCTTAGCGGAGGAAGACCAAATACTCGCGTGTAATCACGACTAAACTGTGTTGCGCTTTCATAGCCCACTTCGAAAGCAGCGCCCGTGACGTTTTTAGCTCCAGCTAAGAGAAGTGTTCTAGCCTGTAAAAGCCGCACCCGCTTTTGATATTGCAGCGGACTTAATGTGGTCACAGCTTTGAAGTGGCGGTGAAAGGCGGACACGCTCATTGCCGCCCGTTGAGCAAGGGTTTCAACTCTAATAGGCTCGGCAAAGTCTCGACGGATCCATTGGATAGCCTGGCTTACACGAGCGAGGGCGGTATCGGGTGCTGCTATTGCTCGCAGCATCCAGCCGTGAGGCCCCTGCAATACACGATACAAGATCTCACGCTCATAGACAGGAGCGAGCGCTGCAATTTCCTCGGGACGCTCCATCAAGCGCAGCATGCGCACCCAGGCGTCCATCAATTCAGGCGTCACGGCGGCCACTGAAAACCCTGCGTCCTTTGGAGAATGCCCTACAAACATTGGCAGGTCCATCAGCAGCGTGGAGAGCACCGTCGGGTCAAGTGTCAGACTGACGGCGAGATAGGGCTCGCCTGAACGTGCGGGATGAACGGCCCCCACGGCAGGCAGTTCGACAGACATCACGAAATAAGTCGCCGGGTCATACTGAAGTGTATGTTCGCCAACGGTCATCGATTTGCTGCCTTGCAGGATCAGATTGATCATCGGATCGTAGACAGCTGCCAGCATGTGCTCTGGAATCTCACCCTGAACCATGGCCACACGGGGAATACCGGTTTCAGTCCGACGATTTTCAGCCTTGGACGCCAAGGAACGTAGCTCAATGAGTTGATTGTTCATGAGAGACATCCTGATCCCGATAGGGTGCCTTGCGCAAGAGAAAAGCAGAAATAGGCAAGTTTCGAGTAGGAACGGCTGAGTCCGTAAGAGGGGTTTTGGCTACTGTGGTTACTCCTCTTATCGACAACGGAGCATCCTATGGGCGTTATTTTGATTACCGGCGGCAGCCGTGGCATAGGAGCTTGCACCGCCGAGTACTGTGCCCGGCAAGGCATGGGCGTCATCCTGACTTACAAGAGTAATGCGCAGGCTGCACAGTCTGTAGTGCGCCGTATTGAGCTGGCAGGAGGCAAAGCTGCAGCGCTTAATTTAGACGTGGCGGAGATCAGTAGTTTCCAGAGCTTTCGCGAAACCCTATTACTCACCTTACAGGCCAACTGGGGTATCGACAGGCTTAGTGGTCTGGTTAATAACGCAGGCTATGGTCAGTTTACTTCTTATGCATCAGTGACGGAGTCGCAGTTCGATGGCCTGCTTAATATTCATTTAAAAGGTCCCTTTTTCCTCACGCAATTGTTGCTTTCATTGATGGAGGAGGGCGCAAGTATCGTCAACCTGACCAGTGCCACCACTCGCGTGGCGACAGCCGGCGTGGCGCCCTACGCAGCCTTCAAGGGTGGGCTGGAGGTTCTCACCCGTTACATGGCCAAGGAGTTTGGTGAACGGCAGATACGGGCCAACTCGGTTTCGCCAGGTGCGATTCGTACTGAGCTTGGCGGAGGGCTAAATGATGAGTTTGAGGCTCTGCTGGCAGCGCAGACAGCGCTTGGCCGAGTCGGTGAGCCAGAGGACGTTGCAAGGGTCATCGCCATGCTGCTGTCGGAAGATAGTGCTTGGATCAATGCCCAGAGTATTGAAGTTGCAGGCGGCTATATCATCTAACACTCGAGAGATTTGCCATGCTGGATCATATTTTCCTGTCCGTAAGTGACATTGCACGCTCTATCCGTTTTTACGAGGCAGCCCTGATGCCGTTGGGCATCACCGCTCGCCTGGACTATGACGGTAAGGATGGCCCGTCAGGGCATCCTGACCTCAAGGGGTTTGGCGCCAACGGCCGAATGTTCTTCTGGTTGCGAGAGGGCGTTGTTAAAGGACAAACCGTGCACGTAGGTTTTGTAGCGCACAGTAAGACCGAAGTGGAAGCCTCCTACGCCGCTGCAATAATCCATGGTGCTGTCGATAATGGCACGCCGGGAGCACGTTTGCACTATGACCCAAACTATTACGCTGCCAATGTGCTGGATCCTGACGGTTACAGTTTGGAGTTTGTCTACAAGAACTGGCAGCACGGCCAATGAGTACCCTTCTTATCTACGGTGCTAGCGGCTATACCGGTCAAATGGCAGCGGAGCAAGCCAAGGTTCTGGGGCTTACCTTCGAAGTAGCGGGCCGCAATAAGCCCGAAATTGCCTCCCTTGCTAAGTACCTTGACGTACCATGGCGAGGATTTGAAGCCGATGCACAAGCAGAGCACTTCCTGGATGGTATCGACGTGTTGCTCAATGTTGCAGGTCCCTTTGCGCAAACGGCAGAGCCATTAATGCAGGCTTGCCTAAAGACAGGCACTGATTACCTGGATATCGCCGCAGAGATCAATGTTTACCGACGCGCAGAGCAATTAAGCGCTGATGCCACTATGAAAGACGTAATGCTCTTGCCCGGCGTGGGCTGGGACGTCGTGCCCACTGATTGCCTGGCAATGCATGTGAGACAACGCGTAGAGCAACCTCAGTCCTTGCACATTGCGCTTCAGGTACCGGGCTCCATGTCCCGAGGTTCAGCCAAGAGTGTTGGCGAGATCCTAGGGGCTGGGCTATTGGCCAGAGTAAATAATCAGCTTATCCCAACGCCTGAGGCGCAACCACGGCATTTTGATTTTGGCAACGGACCGGTTTTATGCCTGCCCCTGTCTTTTGGTGATCTTGTGACGGGCTGGCATTCAACGGGAATTCCTAATATCGCCATGTTTGTACATCTCTCAGGCAATGCGTTTCCTACGGGAGACCTCTCGCAGCTACCTGATGGCCCTACGGTTCAGGAGCGCAATGCCCACCGGGCTCGTGCAGTGGCTGAGGTAATGGCCGCTGACGGTACAGTTACTCGCTCAATTATAGAGACCATTAATGGTTACTCTTATACCCCGCTTGTGGCTGTGGAGGCTGCGCGTCGTGTACTGAATGGTGAGCGACGTTCAGGCTTCGAAACACCCGCACGGCTGTTCGGTAAGGTCTTTGCCGAGACCATTGCAGCAACGACGATTACAGACTTCTAAAGATCGATAGAGTGATCTATCACCTGGTCTGACTCAAGAGGCTTTACTGAACGCATGAGCTTCCAGTTCACGGGCGATCAATCGGCCAGCGGTTTCTGCCACAGTTATAAGGCGCTTAGTTGGCAGGCCATTACAAGCCGCAGCCGATAGTCCACGCAGCGTAACGGAAAGATAATCAGCCAGTTCTTGCGCGCCCTGTGGGTAAATTTGCTCAAGGTAAGCGCGAATGGCCATGAGACCTTTGTTGGCAAGGCTTTCAGCCATTTTGCGCGCGACATGATCATCGGCTCTCAGGCCCTCGGTAATCATGCAGCCGCGCAATAGGCGATCCCGTCCGTATTGCTTGGCTGCCGCCACTAGCAATGCCTTGAGCGCCTCAGCCGGTGGTCGATCAGGAGCTAATAGTGTCTCCAGCGGCAGTGCATTTTCGCGTGCGTAGCGAAGCATGGCCCGCTCGAACAATTCGGCCTTGCTACCGTACGCAGCATAAAAACTCGGGGGCTTTATATCCATGGCTTCGGTCAAGTCAGTCAGGCTGACAGCGTCGTAACCGCGCTCATGGAACAGCGCCTGGGCGATGGCGATTCCTGCATCGCGATCAAAGGCTGGACGGCGCTTACGGGGCTTATCGTTCATGGTGACCTCATTGATAGAGTATGCAGTGTAGCGACCACTAAACAAGGGATCAATCAAAAGGCGCTAGCAAGCACCTTATATAGTAATCACTAAATAAATTGTGTAATTCCTGAATTGTATATAGTGTCTGCTAAATAAATTATGTATTTCCATCCCTACAGAGGTACTGCGTTATGCAATTCAAAAACAAGATTGTTCTGGTTACCGGTGGATCATCAGGTCTGGGGCTGGCGATTGCGAGAGAGATGGCCGAGCAGGGGGCTCATCTAATTATTACCGGGCGCCAACATGATCAGTTGGACGAGGCTGTAGCAAGCCTGGGTAGCCCTACTGTGGCCATTGCAGCCGATGTTTCGTGCGTATCGGATCTGGCAAGACTATTTAGCGAGGTTGAGTCGCTTCATGGTCGTATAGATGTCCTGGTTGCCAATGCAGGGATGGGAGAAATAGCTTCGCTAGGAGCCATCACCGAAGCCAGCTTCGAGCGAATATTTAATACTAACGTAAAGGGCGTAACATTTACTGTGCAAGGAGCCCTGCCTCTGATGGCAAAAGGGTCTAGCATTGTCATCATAGGCTCTACGGCCTCAATCAATCCTGGCTCAGGTTTAAGCGTTTATGGCGCAACCAAGGCAGCCCTTCGAGCCCTGGTCAGAAGCTGGATACTGGACATCAAGGGTTCAGGCGTTCGGATTAATTTGCTTAGTCCGGGGCCGGTAAATACCGAGTCGCTAAAAAACATGCTGTCAGAGAATGCCGAACAGGTGATCCAGTCACTTAGTGAAAAGAGCACGATTGGACGTATTGGCGAACCTCAGGAAATAGGACGCGCGGTGGCGTTTCTGGCCAGCGATGCCGCAAGCTATATCAATGGCGTCGAATTATTTGCCGATGGTGGCGCATCCCAGGTGTAAATCAGGCGTCTCATGTCTGCGGCTTGGCTCTCTTAAACCATTTCAGCTCTGTTCAGGAAATGCTCATGCCTCATTCGACGTTAATGCACGTGCCCTCCATGCCCAATCAGGCGAACAGTCGTGCCCTTGCGCCCACCGTTATTCTCAGTGCGCACCTGATGTTGCAAATAGATTAAGCAGAAAGAGGCCAAGCATGAGCATTCTTGATCATATCGAGTTTTCCGTTAAAGACGCTGAGGTTTCCCGCCAGTTCTACGAGCGAGCACTAGCACCGTTGGGCGTCAGGCGAATCATTACCGTGCCCCCTGCAAATACCTGTAACGGAGGCACTCGCCATGGATTTGGAAAGGGTTATCCATGTTTATGGGTACATGACAGGGATATTCCCGGCAAGGGTAATCATATCGCTTTCACCGTACAGGAACGAGCTCTCGTCGATGCTTTCTACCATGAAGCCGTGGCGGCTGGAGGAGAGGGCAACGGAGTCCCGGGTGTTCGGTCGCATTATCATGACAACTACTATGCTGCATATGTGCTTGATCCGGACGGGGTTAACATTGAAGTTGTCTGCCTGGTGGCATGTGAAGCTAATACCTAGGGGAATAGGAGGACTGGCCACAAAAAGAGCTGGGCCACCAACCAAGATACAGAACGTATCAAGCGAGCTGAAGGATGCTGTGATGATGCGTCTATCGAAATAATCCCGGATTGCCGTAATGTCCTTGAGGCAGATGCGGAAGTAAACCTGATTGAGACAGCAAATACTTAGGAAGGTAACTTTGCTCAGGTGCTGGAGAAGGCGATAGCCATAAGGAAAAGGAGTCGAGAGGTATTTCTGAAGCCAGCGCCTCTTCATCTATGACTTCGAGGTACTCGCGCACGGCGCGGCTTCTGAGCGCTGGATCGCGTCAGTCGACCTCATCCCCCGCCACTCCATTTTGCCGGCTGGCATCCCTCTTGATGGCGCTGGCGTCGACGGCGAAACCTTTACCCTTAACCGGGCCGGCATGCAGCGTTGCAACACCTCATTAAAAAATCAGCGGGAAATCACTATCGTGGAAACGGCCGTAACGATTCTTCGAAAAGGTTGGTGATTCCATACTTCGTCGCCACCATTTCGTTGCAGCCGAACTGGCCCCGGTAGCAGGCGACGTACAGCGGCTTGCTTTCGCCTCCCACCAGCTGTGACGACAAGCCCTCGCGGTTGATCGCCTGGCGAACTTTCAGGTTGGCCAACGGCGAATCCTGCGAGGACGTGCCGCGAGCATCTAGAATGAGAAAGCCGATACGCATGGTGCCGCTGCTCTTGACCGTTAGATTGGGCACGGCCTTGAGCTGTTCGGCCTGGTCGGGAGCGATCTGCCAGGCCCAATCGATACCGCCGGTCATGAGTTCGGCGAGACGGGTTTCCGGATCGGGGATGACCCGGGAGCGGATATGGCTGATATGGGGCTGCCCTTGAAATAATTCGGATTCCTGTCCATCGTCACGCCCTGTCCAGGCGTGACCGAGACGGCCTTCTAGGGTCCGGTTCCGATCGGCTTTTTGGCGAACTCGGCTAGCCCTACCTTTTCGAAATAGGTCTTGGGAAACATCGGCACGACGCTGGACAGGTATTCCAGCGCGGGCGGGAAAGGCTTCTTCATGTGCAGGCGCACCGAATAGCTGCCGAGTTTTTCGGCGCTTTCGATCCAGTCTACGCTCTGCCGGGTTACTACCTTAGAATCAGGGGAGACGGCCCAGTTGAGAGTGAACACTGCGTCATCGGCCGTGAATTCGTTGCCGTCGTGAAATTTCACGCCATGGTGAAGCTCGAAATCGATCGTCTTGTCGTCGACCTGTTTCCAGCTCTTGGCTAGCATCGGTTTGTATTCGCCCGAGTTGGGATCATGATAAATAAGTGTGTCCTAGATCAGGCGGCCAAGAATGACGCCTTCACGAACATCATTGTGATAGGGGCTGATGTTCTCTGGCTCACTGTCTGAGGCATAGACTAGGGTGTCATCCGCCTTGCTGGCGTGAGCGGACGTTTGCAGAAAAAGCGAGAGCAGCGCGGCGCTGCAGACGAAACCTTTGAATCCCATGCCGTCGTCTCCGTTGGCGTTATTGGTGTCATCAAAGGCAGGATCGCAATGCGAAAGAATAAAAGAGGCAACGTTTCTAATTTTTCGCTGAGCTAACTCTAGACGCGCTTCGTGCAATGCCACAAGAATAATATTTCGAAACTTTCATTGCCGAAATGGCATGTCAGGAGGCGAGATGCAGCTCTACGGTGTGCAGTCGACGGCGCTGCGATATTTTCTTGAGGTGGCACGCTGCGGCTCGATCAGTGAGGCTTCTTTGCGGCTCAACGTGGCGGCGTCGGCTGTCAGTCGACAGATTGCCAAGCTTGAGCGCGATCTTGACTGTCTGCTCTTTGAGCGTCGTGCGTGTGGCATGGTCCTGAGCGAGGCGGGCCATAGGCTAGCAGCTCACGCACGCAAGGCGCAGCTGGATGCCGAACAGGTGGTCTCGGAGATCAAGGAGCTGCATGGCCTGCAACGGGGACAGGTTCGGTTGGTGTCGTCGGAAGGGTTCGCCCTGGACTTCCTGCCGGCGGCGATTGCAGCGTTTCGTAAGCGCTATCAAGGTATCCGCTTCATGCTAGAGGTCACGGCGCCAGCGAATGCCACGAGCAAGGTCCGAATCGGCGAGGCGGACTTGGCGTTGACGTTCAGCCTATCCCCCGAGCGCGAGATCAAGGTAAAACACACCATCACGGGAGCGATTCATGCCGTTGTTTCCAACTGTCATCCACTGGCAACGCGTGAAGTGGTCACCCTGGCCGAACTGCAGGCCTACCCCATTGCCTTGCCGCAGAGCGATACCACAATACGCCAGCTGTTCGATATCGCCTGTGCCGCGCAAGGGTTATATTTCGAACCGGTGTTCACCTGCTCGGCCATCGGGCCGCTGTACCGGTTCGCCATGGAGGAAGGTGGCATCAGCTTGGCAAGCCGCATGACTTTGCACCGCCGGGTACTGGATAATCAACTCAAACTGATACCGATTGCCGATGAGGGAATGCAAGCCCGACGTATCGAGCTGCAGAGTATGGCAGGGCGCGTCCTACCCGTCGCGGTTACAGTATTCCGGGATTTCCTGATCGAGTCGTTGGTAGAGATGACGTGAGAACTCAAGATGCTCCAGATCCGCCACTGGATTCCAGATGCATCGCGGCTAGCCTGCAGAAAGGCTACTGCTGAGACGAGATAAGTCCGCCTGGGCTCGAAATAGTCCAGAGGATACCGAGCCCATCGTGGCGGCATTCACTTCCAAGACCGGCGAGGCCCGGTAGGAGTAGCTACAGCCGCCATAGGGCTCAATGCCCAGGGATGGCGTCGATCGTGGATACGGTGCTCTGCAGTTACGTCACGCAGCGGATCAGTAGCTTGCCACCAATCCATCCTTGCGCGGATCGGAGCCGCCGACGTAGCCGTCTTTGGTACGCAGAATGATCTGCGCGCCACCAAAGGCAAACACACCGCTGGGCGCTTGTACTTCGATATCGTGCCCCTTGGCTTTTAGTCCTTCGATCACCTCCGGATTGAAACTGCGCTCCACTGCAACCTTGCGCCCTGACTCAATGCGCCAGCGAGGCGCGTCCGCCGCGGCTTGTGGGTTCTGCTTATAGCGCAGGATGCGCAGCATCATCTGCAAATGCCCCTGGGCTTGCATCGGGCCGCCCATCAGGCCGAAGGACATCAACGGTGTGCCGTCGTTATTCATGACGAACCCTGGAATGATGGTATGGAACGGACGCTTGCGCGGCGCGACAACATTGACGTGCCTGGGATCCAGCAAGAACCCGGCGCCACGATTCTGCAGGCTGATGCCAGTACCCGGCACGACTACACCCGAACCGAAACCCATGTAGTTGGACTGGATGAACGACACCATCATGCCGTTTTCGTCCGCCACTGATAGGTACACCGTACCGCCCGGCTTCGGTGAGCCGTGGCCCGGATCGCCTGCGGTTTCACCAATTAGTTCGGCACGCTCCTTCAAGTACGCCGGATCAAGCAGGTGTTCGGCCATGACGCGCATGTGGTCCTGGTCGGTGATGTGATGGTTGAGGTCCGCCAGCGCCAGCTTCATGGCTTCAAGCACGGCATGAGTGGTCTCGATGCTGTCGACCGGATGATCGCCGATGCCTAGGGCTTCGAGAATGCCTAGGCCGCTCAGCGTGGCGATGCCCTGGCCATTAGGTGGCAGCTCGTGAACCGTAGCGCCAGCAAACGGGACGGAAAGGGTATCGATCCAGTCAACGGTGTGGCTAGCTAGGTCATTCAGGCTCATTGCGCTGCCGTTCGCGTTGCCATGGGCGATCATCGCCTCGGCCAGTTCACCCCGGTAGAACGCTTCACCCTTGGTCTGGGCGATCCTCTCTAGCGTCCTGGCATGGTCGGGCAACATCACCTTTTGTCCAGCCTTCGGCGCTGCCCCAGTAGCAAGAAAGCATTCGGCGAAACCGGGCTGGTTCTTTAGCAGTTGAGCGCCGCGTCGCCAGAGCTCGGCGATGATTGGGGTTACCTGATATCCCTCACTTGCATAGCGGATCGCGGGCGCGGCGATCGTCGTGAGCGGCAACTTGCCATAGTGTTCGGACAGTGCGACCCACGCGGAGACAGCGCCCGGAACGGTAACCGCGCCCCAGCCGCGCTCAGGTATGGCTGTCTGTCCGGCGAAGTGTTCGGGCGTCCAGGCCGCTGGAGCACGGCCGGACGCATTGAGGCCCTGCAGCTTCTCGCCGTCCCAGATGATGGCGAAGGCATCGCTGCCGATACCGCAACCAGTGGGCTCAACCACGGTCAGCACCATAGCGGCGGCGATGGCTGCATCCACGGCATTGCCGCCCTGGCGGAGCATGTCGAGGCCGGCCTGGGCGGCCAGTGGCTGAGAGGCGGCGACCATGTTGCGGCCCATAACAGGAGAACGGGCCGAGGCGTAAGGTTGGCTGTAGTCCAGATCAGCATGCATGGGTAGGGTTCCCTTTAGCGGCAAGTTGAAAATAAGAAGGAGTAAAACGAAAAGGGCCAAGAGTCTGTTCAATGTCTGTTGTGCATCGACCAAACGGCGCTGAAAACGCTCTAGATCGCAAGTCCGGGCTAGGCGTCCCCGTCGAAATGCTCATTTACAGCTCTTAAACTCGATTATTGGCTCGGTTCGCTTTCTCAAGCATCGTCGCGGAGCCGCCCAGGCCTTGTTTGTCTCTAGCGCACAAGACTTTGGACGGGCTCTAGGATTTGGGGTCGAGGGCATCGCGCAAACCATCTCCCACAAGGTTGAAACACAATACGGTCACATAAATCGCGATACCGGGCACGATGGACATCCAAGGTGCCTGCTCTAGAAAGTTCTTCGCCGTGTTGAGCATCGACCCCCAAGACGGTGCTGGCGGTTGCTGGCCGAGGCCGAGGAACGACAAGCTGGCTTCTGCGAGGATCGCCGACGCGATAGTCAGGGTCGCCTGTACCACCAGCGGTGGTAGCACGTTCGGCAACACGTAGCGCAGAACGATCCAGCGGTCCGGCAAGCCTATCGCCCGTGCGCCTTCAAGGTAGTCTTCATGGCGGATCGATAAGACCTGACCTCGTGTGAGCCGGGCGAAAATCGGCATGGCGGACAGGCCGATGGCAATCATGGCGTTGGTCAGGCTAGGTCCGAGGAACGCGCCTAGAGCTATGGCCAGCACCAGGAACGGGCACGACAGCAACGCTTCCATCACATGGGAGATCAGTGCATCAAGCTTGCCGCCGAAATAACCGGCTATAAGGCCTAGTGGCACACCGATCGCCATAGCGATGGCGACAGAGACACCACCGGCCAGCAGCGAACTGCGTGCGCCCCAGATCAGACGGGATAGAATGTCCCGTCCCAATTCATCGGTGCCGAACCAGAACTCGGCTGAGGGTGCTTTGCGTACCGATAGGAAGTTGGCTTTCAACGGGTCGGCGGGTGCTATCCACGGAGCGAGCAGGGCGATCAGTATAAAGAGGATCAAAATGGCTGCGCCGATTAGGGCGCCTTTGTTGCCCATGAATTTCTGCAAAAAGCGCGAACGCAGGCGCGGCTGGACCGCTGCGGGTGCGGCAGGAGCGAAGGCAGTCATGCGGCATTCCTCAAGCGGGGGTTGATCAGACGATAGAGCACATCGGCCAGGAGGTTGAGCAGGACGAAGCCGATCGCCACGCACAGCACCACACCCTGGACCACGGAATAATCGCGATTGAAGACTGCATCGACGATCATCTTGCCGAAGCCGGGAATGCTAAATACCTGCTCGGTCAGTACGGCGCCGCCAAGCAGTTCACCAAACAGCAGTGTGGTCATGGTCACGATCGGCATCAGCGCGTTACGAAACGCATGCTTAAGCACCACCGCCATGGGAAATAGGCCCTTAGCGCGTGCCGTGCGTACGTAGTCTGAGCGCAGCACTTCGAGCATTGCGCCACGGGTATGACGCATCAAGGTGCCGGCTAGGCCCGTACCTAGGACGAACGCCGGCAGAAGTAATGTCTGTAGATTACGCGACGGGCTTTCGGAAAAGGGTACGAAGCCGGAGGCAGGCAGCCATTGTAGCTTCACGGCAAAGATCATGATTAGCACAATGCCGAGCCAAAAGTTCGGAATAGAAATACCGGATAGCGCCACGACATTCGCACCGTAGTCCAGTGCCGTGCCTTTGCGGATGGCGGAAACAATGCCGGTCGGGATGCCGATCAGCAGAGCGACCAGCAGCGCCAGGACCGCCAGTTCGATGGTTACCGGCAGTTTCGACAGGATCAGCTGAGACACCGGCTGTTCGGTCCGCAAGGACATACCCAGATCGCCTGTCAGGGCGCCTTTGGCCCAACTCAGGTATTGAATTGGCATAGGGTCGTTCAGGTGGTATTTCTCGCGCAGGTAATTGACTACCGCCGGGTCACGTTCTTCACCGGCCATCGCCAGCACCGGATCGCCGGGTAGCAGCTTCTGCAGCGTGAAGACGAACAGCGAGACCAGGATCAGTGTCGGGATAGCGCTGAGCAGACGGCGTAGGATGAATGTCAGCATAAAACCTCGTCAGGAACGGCCCACCCTATGGGAGCAGGCCGCAGCAATCACTGGGCGAACTGGACGTCCTTCAGGCGGATAATGCCGTCCGGATTGGGCACGAATCCGCTCACCTTTTTGTTCATCGCGATGATGCGCGGATCGAAGTAGAGGTAGATGTTCGCGTCCTGGTCGGCAATGATCCGCAGCGCCTTACTGTACAGTTCCTTCCGCTGGGCTTCGTCATTGACGGTCCGGGCCTTGTTGAGCAATTCATCTAGCTCCGGGAAGCAGGCATGACCGTCGTTTTGTGCGCCCTTGCAGGTGACAAACTGATGTACGTCGCCATCCGGGTCCGGACGGCCCGACCAGGCGCTCATGCCGATCTGGAAGTTGCCAGCCTGCTGTTCGCTGAGCAGCGTGGCGTATTCGGTAGCAACTAGATTGACATTGAAACCAGCCTCGGAAGTCATGGCTTGGATGATCTGTCCGACCTGCTGGGCGATGGGGTTGTTAGCCACGGTCAGCTGTACGTTGACTGGCATCTTCACGCCCGCTTCGGCCAGCAGCGCCTTGCTTTTTTCGACGTCACGCGCCGGCATCGGCAGTGATTCGTCGAAATAGGAGCTGTCCTTAGGGAAGGGCTGGTTACTGGGTGCGTAGAGTCCCTCGAAGACCACCTGATTGATGGCCTCCCGGTCGATCGCCAGTTCGAAGGCCTTGCGCACGCGCTTGTCCTGGCCCATTGGGTTATTGGCTTTCTCGCCGTTGGCCACGTTAACAATCAGCTGCATGTAGCCCAGGCCGGGGGTGTTGAAGACCTGCAGGTTGCTGTCAGCCTTGGCGGTCTTCACGTCAGTGGGCGCAACCCGCTCGATGATGTCCAGATCGCCCGAGCGCAGGTTCGCCAGGCGTACAGAGGTATCCGGGATGGGCAGGTAAACCACCTTGTCGAAATGGTAGGCGGCCTTGCTCCAGTGATTGTCGAAACGGCTCAGCACGATGCGATCCTGCTGTACGCGCTGGTCGAATTTGTAAGGACCGGAGCAAACCGGATGGCTAGCGAAATCGCCCTCGGCAGCCTTGGGCGACAGCATCATGCCGGCCCGGTCGGATAGCTGTGAAATGAGCGTCGCATCGGGCTGCTTGACATGGATGGCCACGGTCAGCGGGCCGACGACCTCAACGTTGTCCACCGAGGCGAGCTCGCTCTTGCGCAACGAGTCGGGCAGGGTGCGGGCGCGTTCCAGATTGTACTTTACTGCCTCAGCGTTGAAGGGTTCTCCGTCATGGAAGGTCACGCCGTCGCGCAGCTTCATGGTCAGCGTCTGGTTGTCGTCGCTCCAGCTCCAGCTGGTCGCCAGATCCGGATCGTAGGTCAGCTTGGGCGTGACATCCACCAGCTTGTCGCAGAGCGCGGCGTAGACGAGCCGCCCGGCATAGGTACGTGAACGATGCGGGTCGAGCACATCGGGGTCGTCCTGGATGCCGATACGCAGGGTGGTTTCGGCCACAGCAGAGGTGCCTAGGGTCAATAACAGGGCTCCGGTCAACAGGCGTACTGGGATCACGGCTGAGTCTCCATGGATGCAGGCGAATAGGTTTTGAACAGATGCAGGCGTTGAGCGAAAGCGGTGCTGGGGGCCGCGGCGAACAGGCGATCACCGCCTGCGTTGGCAATTTCCTTCCAGAAGTGGCAAGCGGCCTGGCGACCTGGCGTGGCCATCTCGAATACCGGCTTCACCTCTTTGCACAGGGAGCGAGCATGCGGACAGCGAGTATGAAAGCGGCACCCGGAAGGTGGATTGGCCGGGCTGGGCATGTCACCACGCAACACTGTGCGCGGCTGGCGCAGCGCCGGATGGTTCACCGGCACGGCGGCTATGAGCGCCTGGGTATACGGATGAAAGGGTGTTTCGAACAGGGCATCGACGGGCGCCAATTCTACTACCTCGCCGAGATACATCACCGCGACGCGGTCACTCATGTGCCGGATCACGGCGAGGCCGTGGGCGACGATGAGCAGGGTCAGACCGAACTGGTGCTTAAGGTCTTCCAGCAGGTTGACGACCTGCGCCTGGACCGAGACGTCCAGGGCCGACATGGGCTCATCGCCTAGAATGAGGCGTGGATGGGAGGCAAGCGCCCGGGCGATGCCAATGCGCTGGCGCTGACCCCCGGAGAATTCATGGGGATAGCGATTGCCGTGCTCGGGCGCCAGACCCACCGTTTGCAGCAATTCTGCGACCTTGGCCTGGCGGTCACTGCGGCTCTGGTCCGTATGCAGCCAGATCGGCTCGCCAATGATGGATTCCACCGTCATGCGCGGATTCAGCGACGCAAAGGGGTCCTGAAAGATGATCTGCAGCTCCTGACGAACTTTACGCAGCTTTTCCTTTGGCAGATTACCGAGGTTGCGTCCCTCATAGAGTACGTCACCGGAGGTCGCTGTGAGCAGGTTCAACAGCAGACGACCCAGGGTCGATTTGCCTGAACCGGATTCGCCTACCAGCGCGAGGGTTTCGCCACGGCGAATGGCGAGAGAAACATCATTGACCGCTTGTACGGGTGCCTGTCGACGCTGCAGAAAACCCTGGCCGGCGCAGAAGTGCTTGGTCAGGCGAACCCCTTCCAGGATTGGCGTTTCGGGTAGGGTCATGCGGATTCTCCAACGTGCTGTTCCAGCGGAGCACGGATACAGGCGGCACGGTGTCCCGGCGCCAGTTCGCGCAAGGGCGGACGGGCTTCCCGGCATGCCGCAGTGGTGAACGGGCAGCGGCCGGCGAAGCGGCAGCCGCCAGGCATCTCGGCAGGCGTCGGGACGCGCCCGGCGATGGTCGCCAGACGGCCTTTACGTGGTCCCACCGAGGGCATCGAGCCCATAAGACCAATGGTATAGGGGTGTTGCGGATCATCGAACAGCGCACTGACCGAACCGCTTTCAATGACCTGCCCGGCATACATGACCGCGACATCATCTGCCACCTCGGCCACAACGCCCAGATCGTGGGTGATGAGGATCATGGCGGTACCAGTTTCGGCCTGTAGGCTGGCGATGAGCGAGAGGATCTGAGCCTGAATGGTGACGTCCAGCGCGGTGGTAGGTTCGTCGGCAATAATGAGTGCCGGGTCGTTGGCGAGTGCCATGGCGATCATTGCACGTTGGCGCATGCCGCCTGACAACTCATGCGGGTAGGCGTCGAGACGCTGAGGTGCGGCCGGGATACGGACTTTTTCCAGCATTTCCAGGGCGCGTTGACGGGAGTCTTTTACAGACCTGCCCTGATGTCGCATCACGCTTTCGGCAATCTGTTCGCCGATGGTAAAGACGGGATTGAGAGAAGTCATCGGCTCCTGAAAGATCATGGCTAGCCGATTACCGCGAATGTCCAGGCGTCGGCGGTCGTCCATAGTCAGCAGCGGCTCGCCTAGAAAACTTAATTCGTTTGCCCGAACATTGGTCGTCGCTGGCAGCAGGCCCATAAGCGCCAGGGATGTTACACTCTTACCGCAACCGGACTCGCCGACAATCGCCAAGGTTTTGCCCGGTGCGATGCCAAAGGAAAGACCGTCGACGACATTAGCCGGAGCGCCTGCGAAGCGAACCGTGAGATTCCGTACGCTCAAGACCGGGCGACTGGTTTCGCTCATAAGCTGTTCTCTAGGTCCTGGTGAATGACATTGTCCAATGCCTGCTGTAGCGCCCGCAGGTGGCCGCGCATGGCGGAGGCCGCGCGGGTCGGGTCACGCGCCTCGATGGCGCTGATAATGTCGTTGTGGTCATGGCTATATGTGTTCAGCCGGTCGGTGTTGCGAGCGCGTTGGCGCAGATCACGCCACACGGGATCAAGGCGGATGGCATCGAGCATTTCATAGATATCCAGCAGCAGGCGGTTGCCCGCGGCTTCGGCGATGCCTCGATGCAGAGCACTGTCCCAACGTTCCAGCGCCTGCGCATCGGTCTTGCTGGCACCTTGTTGTTCGGTTGTACGTTCCGCCAGTCGCCGCAGCATGGCCATTTGTTCGCTGCTGGCGCGTAGCGCGGCAAGTGAGGCCAGCGTAGGCTCTAGATACAGACGGGCCTCCATAACCTCGATAAAATTGGTCCGATTCGAGAGTCGTGTGAAGCTGATCGCTAAGCAGGGCGGTGTCGGACCTACAAAAGTGCCTTTCCCCTGGCGTCGCCAGATCTGCCCTTCGGCCTCGAGAATGGACAGGGCACGACGCACCGAGCGACGACTGACACCAAACCCACTGGCCAGATTGCGTTCGGGTGGCAAAGGGACTTGCGGAAAAGACGCATGTTTCGCAACGAGCTGGCGCAGCGCATCAAGTGCGAGTTTCGCTGAGGCATCTACGGGTGGCGTGACATCGAACCTTTGCATCTTGGTCCTCGGTAACCGCGGTATCTAAGGCTGAAGTTGCTTAAACACACATTTATGGCCTGTTACGCAGGTGCCTCTGTCAGAGTGCAAAGGAGGTGCCATTTTTAATTGGTTCACTGTGTAGGAGAGGTGTGTAGCCTTGAGAAACAGCACCAACAGCGCAGCATTAGGCTCCTACGTTACCCATTGAGGACCAAATACTTGTTGTCGAAGAATATTGGTTCACAGAGAACAGAACCAATAGGAGATTGGTTCTAAAAGTTGCTCTGTTACAGGGAGGTATGCGCCCAAACGGTGCGAGGCTTACAGCAACTTTACCCTGTGCTGACGGTGCGTGACGTCGGGTCCTTTGGAATGCCATCAACTGAACGATCCTGTTTGCTGAGGGAAAGCATAATGATCCAATGTATCGCCAAGGCAGCCGTACTGGTGATGATTCTCGCAGAGGTTCTATCCCGTTAACACGGAAACTTTCGAGTAAGCTTCATCGAGCTAAAGAAGTATTCTTGCTTAAAGCAAGAAATACAGCCTTGAAGGGAAAAGCATAGCCAGGTAGAGAAAGGGCCTTGCATGGTACAGAAAGCCCGCGCGATAAAGAGTTTGCCCGCTTAAAGTGGCCCGGGTGATCCCAGAGCGTGACTTTTAAGAGACGCAGCAGCTAAGAGACGCAGCAGCGTACTTTGCTAGGGTGGCATCGAGCGGTACACGGTGATGATGCTGGTGTTGCTGCCTGCCTGAAGCCAACCAACGGCTTTCGGGGATAACAAATCGAGTAACTCGTTCCTACGTCCGAGTTTACCTCCAAGGGGCAGCGCCTGTAGCGTGATTCACAATGCAGAGGGAATATCCTTCAGGATATATGCAGTAGAAGTAGGATAGGTGTAGCCTTCATTTGGCGGAGCCGCGGACCACACCCGTGGGCGGGTTTAGGTGTCGAAAGAGCGACTTATTCGACGTGTTCGAATTCAACCTTTTCGCCTTTGTCAGGAAGGGACAATGGGGTACCTTCGACGCCGGAATAGGTCACGATCACAACCGCTTGTTCATCGCCCGTTACCCCGCGATGACTGGAGTTCACCGATTCAGCAAAAGCTTGCCCGGCGCTAACCTTGAGTGACTTGCCTGACAGTCGGTCTTCTACCGTTAGCTCCCCTGATACTACATAGGCCGCGTTAGGTATCGGATGCTGGTGCCAGGGCAATGCCGTATGGGGAGGAATCGTGATTTCCAGTATCGTGAGTTGCGGCTGGCCTTGGAGATAGGATTTGTATGGCGTGCCATCCCAGGAGGCAATCTCCTTCATCGCTACCTTCGCCTTGATCTCAGGTTTTTCCGTAGCAAGGGTGATATTAGCGGTGAAGGCAGCCAAGACGATCAGTGTGACACCGATATTGAGTACTTTCATGTCCTTCCTCATGGATATTATTTTTGTTGTGAGACGTCAGTTTGTTGCCTGCCACTAGTCACTGTATTGGATAATCCTCTGCACGCATTGAACAAGTCGCCCAAGTGGGCTGGGCAATCTCGGCCCCTCTCGCGGATTGGTATCCAGAAGGTAATTTTGTTCAAAGTATCGCCATGAATATTCAATACTGCTGAGGCTATGCCTCACATGATCAAGCCTCAAAAACAATAACAACCATGAGGAGATAGCGTATGGTCCCTTCAAACAAGGGAAGCCTGGTAACGTCCGACGGGCCTGCCGCAGCGCTTTACCAACCCGGACGTATCGGTACGATGCAACTGCGTAATCGCTTCGTGCAGGCTCCTATTTTTACTCAGTTCGCTAGTACCTTTGGCGAGGTCGACGATAAGCTCATCGATTACCACCGTGCCCGCGCCCGTGGAGGCGTCGGGTTGATCATTACCGAGAACACCTCTATTGATTGGGAGGTCGGGCGTACTGCTGGTCACCCCATGCGTATTGACCATGACCGGTTTATTGGCGCTCTTAGTAATCTAGTGGATGCCGTACATGGCGAAGGCGCAAAGATTGCTGTGCAACTACACCATACCGGTCGCCAGAATTCGCAAAGCAATACCGAACGCAACGAGCCACCGCTTGCGCCTACTGCTGGTATCACCAGCGCCTTCGGCACGCCACCGCGCGCCATCGAGGAGCACGAGATTCCAGGCTTGATAGACAAGTACGTACAAGGGGCCCGCCGCGCGGTGGCGGCCGGCTTTGACGCTATAGAACTGCACGGGGCCCATGGCTATCTGCTGGGCCAGTTCCTCTCGCCCTTTACCAACAAACGCACCGACCTTTGGGGCGGTTCGCTGGAAAACCGTGCACGGTTCGCCCTTGAGGTGGTTCGCGCTATTCGCGCCGAAGTCGGCCCGAATTACCCGGTGCTATACCGACTGAGCGTAACAGAACCTTACGAAGGTGGGCTTTCGCTGGAGGATGGCCTGAGATTTTGCGAAATGCTTGAACCCTATGTAGACGCTCTGGACGTCAGCGCTGGCAATTATGATACAGCAATGACGCTGCTACCCATGATAGCGCCAGGTTCATTGGTCAATTATGCCAAAGCCGTGAAACAACGAGTGTCGATCCCTGTTATCGGCGTGGGACGCTTGACGTGGCTGCTCGATGAGATGGCCCAGGCGGTATCGGCAGGCGAAATGGACTTTGTTGCGCTAGGGCGATCGGGGCTAGCCGACCCTGATACTGTGGCTAAAACCCGACGTGGGCAGCCGCAAAGCGTACGCCGTTGTCTAGCCGTCAATGAGTGTATATCGAGGTGGATGTTCAACGGTAAAGGTACCCAGTGTGTAATCAATCCTGCCTTGGGCCAAGAACGCCGTGCGGAGCAAGCTCGCCGCCCAGCAGCGAACTCTCAGCGGGTACTGGTGATCGGTGGCGGGCCGTCAGGTTGTGAGGCAGCCATCCTGGCCGCGCAAAGAGGCCACAATGTCACCCTTTTCGAGCGGGACAGCCGGCTCGGTGGTCAGCTCCACGCCTGGGCGGCAGCAAGTCCTTTTCGCATGGAGGTCAATAACATGATCAGGTTTTACGAAAGCGAACTGGAGCGCGTGGGAGTCAAGGTGCACCTTCGTACGGATGCCCAGGATGCGGAACTGTATATGTGGGATACGGTATTGCTCGGTACCGGCACCGAGCCTAGGGATTCAAGGGTGGATGTAGTCGAGATGATGTCCAACGGGCGGCTGCCGATGGCTAACGAAATAACAGTGTATGGTGAAACTGAGGTAGCCCTGTTCGCTGCGCTCTGGCTCGCTGAAGCTGGCAAGCAGGTCAGCCTCTTATCTCCAGCTGCCGACGTTGGCCTTGATACCAATGATATGCAACGGGAACATCTCACAGCGCTGTTGCACAACCTTGACGTTGCCATTGTTACCCATGCCGTCCTGCCGGAAAGCGGTGAGGTCATAATGGCCACCGCTCGCATTGCCTCTACTCTGCATGCGAGTCTGGTGGACGACTATCGAATTTTCAGCATTGGTACCCGAGCCCAAGGGGGCCGGATGTATGAAGCCACTCAATCGGGCTTTTGGACTGCTGCCCGCCTTGGAGAAATACTATGAACGTTCGCGCTATCGAACATGTAGGGATCACCGTTCCAGATATCGAGGAAGCCACCCGATTTTTCGTCGAAGCCTTTGGTGCGCAAAAACTCTATGACATGTTGGACGAGCCCCTGGGTGGTCCCGGGGTCGAAGCAGGGTTGGGCATTCCAGCGGGCGCAGTAATCAATGTCATTCGCATGCTCAGGCTTGGCAACGGCCCGAATCTGGAACTGTTTTCCTACACGGGCGTGGCCCAGGCGCAACCTGTAGTCCCGAGTGATTTTGGTATCCAGCACATCTGCATTTATGTGGACGATATTGATGCGGCCGCGGATCGTCTAAAGCAAGCCGGTGGTATTTTGCTAAGTCAGCCCAATGATCTACCGGGCTTAGATACGGGTCATGGCAACCGCTATGTCTATACCAGGACCCCTTGGGGCAGTACCATCGAATTGGTGTCTTATCCATCTGCGCAGGCGTACGAGCGCCAGACGCCTTTTCGCCGCTGGCGTCCGACGAAGACCTCGCTCGACGACCTAAAAAGTCAATCCCAATGACCACGCTGCCAAGGTAGATAAAACCAGGTGACCAGCCGCGGACCGTGAAAGGCCGCGGCTCATGCCTTTTCACCTGCATATGCTACTTTTAAGGCCACTACTCTGCGCATGTTAGTGTGTCATGCGACTGAAAGTTTTGGAGAAACTCCACTAATTAGCTGATAAGAAAGGAGTTGTAATGAGTCTTACTCTTTTGCCGCCTGAAAAAATGCTTGATGTCATACCAGGCGAGGTAGTTGAAAAGGGAACCGTGGATACCGCGCCGAGCAAGGGTATGTCGATCAGAGGCTACCGCTTCTATAAGACTGAAGTGAATATTCCATGCATGCGCGACTATGAGCTGGTGCGATGGAAGAAAGGCACATCTAATCTGGGATTTCACAACGGCTCAAAATGGCAAAAAAACGCGGTACATGATGACGATGTCACAATATTGACCCGCGGTGAGTCATCCCGATGGTATTGGATGAATGATATTGAAGTCAGCCATATTTACATTTCCCAATCGTTGATGGCCAAGGTTGCCGCCGAGATATTTCAAAAGGATATTGACCGCATCTTTGTTGACCACTACCCAATTATCAACGACGCCGCTTTGTCCAGGCTCATGGAGAGCTACGAATCCGAAAGTTTGAGCGATGAGCCGGGTAGTGGCTTTTACGCACAGGCTTTGGAAATCCAACTGTGCATTCATCTCATCCGGCGGTACATGAAGTGTATCGGTCGTGATAAAACCGCATCATGTATTTCGAAGGCCAAGCTTGATGCACTGCAGCGCTACATCACCACCCACTTGGCCGCTACGATATCAGTCAAGGACATGGCGGCTATTGTCGGTTTGAGTCCCTCGCATTTCGTCCGAGTATTCGGAACCATTTTTGGTGTTTCACCGCACCAATACGTGCAGGCGCAACGTTTGAAAAGAGCGGAGCGGTTGCTGGCCTTGCACAACGTGCCGCTTAAAGCTGTGGCAATGGACTGCGGCTTCGCTGATCAAAGTCATATGACCCGGCTGTTTAAGGAGAAACTCTCAATGACGCCGAAGGAGTATCGGGAGAAAAGAGCGTGCGGATTATTTTGCTCCCTCACTGTCCAATAATTGCCATTGACATGGTAATGAGCTCAAAGAGCATCAACAATGGAGCTTCCTGATTACTTTGTGACCCGTTTGTAGCTTCGTTAGCTGATGTCTACCCCAGCCCAATGCATTGAGCAGGAAATGACTGCTGCAGAAGTATTAAGGTCCAACGACTGTTACGGCGATCTGGACGTAAGGCCAGCCATATTCCAAGGCTTAACACAGGTTCACCATAAGGAGATGTTGGTATTGCTGGTGACTGCTGATAAAAGCGTGACCTAAAAAGCGTGGCCTATAAGTGGAGACAGCATGTGTGGCTCGCTCAAATCGCAGGTATTCGCGGCCAGTTCGTCACCGTTGCAGACAGACGACTAGCTGACCTTACGACTTTCTAGGAGAGCCGGTTTTGCTAGGTATCCAGCACAGTCTTACTCCATAGAGGAAAGCCCTAGCCGTTGTGTTCAAACATGCTTTGCAGCACTTTTCGGTTAAGGTGTTGAGCGACGCCGTTATAGTGATTGGTTAATATCGAATGTTATCGGACAACATTCAGCCATTTGATATTGAGTTTGACGTCCAATAAGTGGGAGACGCGGATCAAAGGCTGAGTCTTTTCATCGAATGGTAACTTTAATAGTAGACATACAGCGATACGCGTGACTGGCCAAGGTGTATCGCCGTATCGGAAGTAGAAGACGTTACTGCTTTTGCGGATCGAACTGCTTATCCCGAATGAACAGCGCTGGAATTACCCCGCAGATGAAGTAAGCCACGCCCATCACCAGAAAACCCAGCCCAATCGAGCCATCCGAAGCGAGGAAACCGATCGCCGCCGGTGCTACCGCCGCGCCGACTCGGCCTATGTTATAGGCGCCCCCGACTGCAGAGCCGCGCAATCTGGCCTCGAAGCTTTCAGTCATGTACGTGGCATTCACACCATAGGGAATCCCGTAAAGAAAGCCGAACAGCACCAACATCCACAAAATGCTATCTGGGCTGTGGAACAGCACGATTACCGGCAGGAATATCGCCGTTCCCAACGCGCCAAAGGCGAACACCGCCCGACGCCCAATACGATCAGCCGCCAGACCAGCGAGAATCTTGCCAAGGATCATCGCCGTATAGGTTCCGACCATATAGCTGGTCATGGATTTGAGGTTCATGCCTAATTCACTTTCCAGGTAAGATGGCATCCAGTTGTTAACACCATAGTAACCAAACTGCAGAAAGCCTGCGGTCATGGCCCAGAAGACAAACATCTTGCAAGCCTGTGGATCAGCGAAGATTTGTTTGAATATGCTTTGCCGTTTTTCAGTAGCACGATCTCGTACGCCTATCATGCCTGCCTTAGCACGCTCGGCTTGTGTACTTAGCCATGCCTGAGGTTCCGGCACTAAGCGCTGCATTACCACTGCTAAAAGTACTGGAATCAGCGCCATGTAGAACAGCCAGCGCCAGCCATGGTTGGGTATTATCCAGCCAGCTAGTAAGGTGGCGACGATATAGCCTACCGACCAACCGGCCTGCAAAGTGCCAAGTACTGTTGTGCGGTAACGGGTGGGAACATATTCCGACATTAGCGTGTTGCAGGCAACGTACAGGGCACCAATGCCCAACGAAGCGAGGAACCGGGTGATCGCAAACTGCCAATAGCTATGGGTAAGGCCCAACACAGCGGTGCCTACTGAAAACAACATGATGCTCCAGACCACGGTTTTCACCCGACCAAAGCGATCGCATGCCCAGCCGCCGTAGATACCACCGATAGCCATTCCAGCCAGGGTAAAGCTACCCAGGCTGCCTGCCTGTACGCTGCTGAGCCCGAACTCTGCCTTAAGGCTACTTAAGCTATAAGCCAGTAGCATCAGATCGGCGCCGTCGACTAATAAACCTAGAAAACAGAAAATGAAGACCACTACCCAGGTATTGGATTTGGCATACGATGTTGCACGTGCTGCTACAGCAGTGTCCATAGCGTTACCTTATTGTATTTATTGGATGGTGTGTCTGCGATGAGCGAATAATCGCAACCTCAGCGCTGCGCGTCGCGAATCATGTTTTTGGCGATGACCAATTGTTGAATCTGCGTAGTGCCTTCATAGATACGGAACAGACGGACATCCCGATAAAAACGCTCAATTGCGTATTCGCTCACGTAACCTGCACCACCATGGATCTGTACGCAGCGGTCGGCAACGCGTCCGCACATTTCGGTTGAGAACATCTTGGCGCAGGAGGCTTCGGTACTAACGTTATGCCCGTTGTCCCGCAGGCGAGCGGCGTCCAGGACCATGCAGCGGGCGGCATAGATCTCTGCCTTGCTGTCAGCGAGCATGGCCTGGATAAGCTGGAATTCGGCGATAGGTTTACCGAACTGTTTACGCTCAAGTGCGTAGCCCAAGGCATCGTCGAGCATGCGTTGAGCGGCGCCAATGCTAAGTGCCGCGATATGCAAGCGGCCCTTGTCCAAGACTTTCATTGCAGTCTTAAATCCGACCCCTTCAATGCCGCCAATCAGTTGACTGGCTGGTACTTGCGCATTCTCAAAAATAACGTCGCAGGTGTGGGCACCCTTGTGACCCATCTTGTGGTCAGGCTTGCCGAGAGAGACGCCCGGAGTGCCACGCTCCACAATAAAAGCACTGATACCGCCGGCGCCTTTGATCTCGGGGTTGGTGCGCGCCATAACCGTGTAAATTCCGGCATGTGGAGCATTGGTGATAAAACGCTTGGTGCCATTGAGAATGTAGTGCTCACCATTACGCAGCGCCGTGGTCTTGAGCGAAGCGGCATCTGAGCCGGCGTCCGGTTCGGTCAGGCAAAAAGCGCTGAGTAGTTTGCCGCTGGCCAGCTTGGGCAAGTAGTTATGCTTTTGCTCGGGCGTACCGTCCAGCAAGATACCGATGGAACCGATACCGTTATTAGTGCCGATATAGGAGCGAAAGGCTGGTGACGTACGTCCCAGTTCAAAAGCAATGTTCACTTCCTCTTCCATGGTCACGCCTAGGCCACCAAACTCTTCCGGCAGCGTCAGGCCAAACAGGCCCATTTCACGCATCCGTTCAACGATGTCTTCAGGGATCATGTCAGTTTCAGCAACCTCGTTCTCGCGAGGTATTAATACTTCGCCAACGAACTGGCGAAGCGAATCCAACAAAATCTGCAAAGTTTCAGTATCACGGATCATGTGCGCTCCTATAGCTCTCAGGCGAGCCGGTTTATCAGGGCGCCGTTACTCCGTTGCCTTAGCGAGCAGCGGCACCAATGTTATTGACCATGTTGATCAGGCGTGGCCCGATATCATCCATTAGTTGTTCACGTGATAGCTGAAAGCTCGGACCACCACAGTTGAATGTCAGCAAACCGTATTGCGGATGCAGCAACGGCACAGCAACGGAGTTGACGTCGCGGTGCCACTCACCGATCGACAGGCAAAAGCCGTAGTCGGCGAAATCTCTAAATGCCCGGTCCAGACCCTTGCGAATGGCTGACCATTGATCCGATTCGCGCAGGCGAATGTGATCGAGTACAAACTCGCGCTCAGTTTCCGGCATTGCTGCCAGGCATGCCCGACCTACGGAGCTCTGCGCCATGGGCAAATAGCTACCAATCTGACGACGCATGGTCATGTTGCCCTGACCCTGTACTACGTCCAGATAGACCATCTGCAAGCGATCCCGGGCAGCCATGGCAACTGCTGCCTGTGCATGGTTCGCCAATTGCTCCATTAGCGGATGCGCCACCGTACGAATCGCCAGATTTGACAACATGGCATATCCGAATCCGAGGACACCGACATCCAGCTGGTACTTGCCCGAATGCACCTCGCGCTTGAGACAACCCAAGCGCATTAACGTATTGGTCAAGCGCGTCACGGTCGGCTTGGGCAGTCCGGTCATACGCGCCAGTTCCTGATTGCCAAGCACATTATCGCGAGGCGAAAAACATCGCATCAGCTCAAGCCCCCGGGCTAACGCTGTCACGAATTGACCGCTGCCTTCTCCTTCGCTCATCGCATCCGCGCTATCCAGACTTCCTATATTGGGCAAGCCAATTTCCCCAGACGCCTTGCTGTTGTCTTGAGGTGTTGGGTCTGTCTTGTTACGGCTCATAGTAGGACCTCAATTTCACTATCGCAAGGAAATAAAATTTAGTTTCGTATAGTGAAATTATAATATCTGCATTTAATAACTCCAACCTATTTATTATAAATATCGTAACCCATTGTAATTGAAGGGATTTATATAAATTTTGAGGTTTTTGTTTACATAGCTTGAAAAGCTTTCCTATGATTATTTTATAAATCGGTATCCAATTTCGTATAGTGAAATATAACAAGAGGTGGATATGAGCTCTCAGCTTCACGTAGTGGACCTGCACATCCGCGAGGACGCAGTGGCTGTTGTACGCATCGACCGGCCCCAGGCTAAGAACGCCCTTAATCGCGAAGTGCGTGAGCAACTGGCTGAAGTTTTTCGTGCTGTGGCCATTGATGACAGAGTTCGTACCATCGTGCTTACCGGAGGTGAGCAGTGCTTCGTCGCCGGTGCTGATATCCGCGAGTTTGCCGAGGCAAGCCCGATAGAGATGTATAGACGGCACACTGAGTACCTCTGGGCCGCTATAGGAGGTTGTCCCAAGCCGATAATTGCTGCGGTCTGTGGTTTCGCACTGGGTGGAGGCTGCGAACTGGCCATGCATTGCGACATCATCGTCGCCGGGCAATCGGCCCATTTCGGCCAGCCCGAAGTCAAACTTGGCTTGATGCCGGGCGCCGGTGGTACCCAACGTTTGATTCGCGCGGTGGGGAAATTTCAGGCGATGCGGATCGCGTTGACCGGCTGCCTGGTCACAGCTCCCGAGGCGTTGGCCATGGGCATGGTCAGCGAAGTGGTAGACGACAACCGCACACTACCGCGCGCATTGGAGCTAGCTGCTGAAATCGCCGCCTTGTCACCGCTGGCGGTCGCGCAAATCAAAGAGGTAATGCTGCTAGGGGCTGACCTACCGCTGGAGAGTGCCTTGACATTGGAGCGAAAGGCATTCCAGTTGCTTTTCGATTCCAAGGACCAGAAGGAGGGCGTTCAGGCCTTCCTGGAGAAACGTAAAGCCGTCTTTTCGGGAGAGTGACACATGACACGCGAGATCAACCATATGGCTGTGGTCGGAGCAGGTGTCATGGGCACCGGCATTGCTCAAATTGCGGCGCAAGCCGGTATTGAGGTCCTACTGTTCGACAACCGCGACGGTGCCGCGCAGGCCGCCCTTGAGAATCTCAAGATGACCCTCGACAAGCTGGCAGATAAAGGCAAGATCCTCGAAGCCGATGTCCAGGCTACGTTAGGCAGGCTGCGAGTTGCAGACCACCTCGATCAGCTAAAGGATGTCGACCTGGTAGTCGAGGCCATTATCGAGTGCCTTGACGCCAAGCAAGCGTTACTCACACAGCTCGAGGTGGTGGTCGACGAAGCCTGCATTCTGGCGACCAATACCTCGTCGTTGTCAGTGACCAGCATTGCACGTAAATGTCGGCACCCTGAGCGGGTGGCGGGGTTCCACTTCTTCAACCCGGTGCCGCTAATGAAAGTGGTGGAGGTGATCGACGGGCTGGCCAGCGACCCACACGTCGGCGATCGACTGCAGGCGTTGGCAGCGCGTATGGGCCATCGCGGTATTCGCGCCAAGGACACCCCGGGTTTTATTATCAACCACACTGGCCGGGCGTTCAGCACTGAAGCGTTGCAAATCCTTAAGGAAGGTGTTGCGGACCCCGGCGAAATCGACCGTATCCTGCGTGATGGCCTTGGGTTTCGCATGGGCCCGCTGGAGCTGTTCGATCTGACGGCACTTGATGTCTCGCACCCGGTGATCGAATCCATCTATAACCAATTTTACCAGGAGCCGCGCTATCGTCCTGCGGCGCTGACTCGCCAGATGCTAGAGGCGGGTTTTGTAGGGCGCAAAGTGGGCCGCGGG
>NZ_VLKY01000021.1 GCF_007830155.1 Pseudomonas duriflava | reverse complement strand
GTGGTGTTCACTCCATATCGGTAAGCCCCAAACAGGCAGCCAAGCGCTATAGCGATAGCCAGTGCCCACTTAATCAGGACTTCAGGAATGATGGTCACGCTACCTTGCCTCCAGCCTTCACAAAGGCCGCTAGCAGGTGGTCAATGTTGTGCTCATGCTGTCCGTACCCGGCGCCCGGAAGGCTTGCCCAGATATTTCGGCATTTAGCGATTGCAGAGGCGAAGCGTCCGGCCTTGATGTCATCAAGAGCCCTTTGCTCCCTGAATTGCTGGATGGCGTACAGGTCCTGACTGATCGGGCCGAAGTCCGGCAGCTTGAGCAGAGCCTTATAGTGGGGCCAGTAGCGATACAGGATTTGATAGCGACCGGCAGCCGTGGAGTTGGTTGCCTGATTGTAAACATTCGGATGATCCGAATAATCCCGCATCAGGAGCATCTTGTTTGGCATGGAGCCTACAAGAACGTTATAGCCGTCGTCAGACAAGGCCAGCATCTTTGGGCCAATCTCACTTGCAGCCAGGGTATCCAAAAAGGCGCAGACGTTCTCACCGCCTGCTTGTTGTGCGGTGATACGCGGCATACGTTCCTCTACTGGGGTGCGACTTTATCGAGCGCCTTGGAAGCCTTTTCTGCTGCTTCGTCAGCTTTCATTGCTGTGGTATGGGCTAGATCACTCACTTGCTTGGTCAACGCAAGGTTCTGATCGGTGAGTTCACGGATACGGGCTATCCGAGCGGCATCCTGACGTTCGTACGAATCAGTAATGATCTTGATCGTCTGGCCGGTACTGGATGCATTGAACGTACTGCCACCCATAAAGCACGAGATGGCAACGATAAATAACAACAGCCAGCTACCATGGTTATCCCATGCGCGACGGGTCTTTGATTGTTCTCTTGCCATTGAATCAGGCATTTCCGCGTACCTGCTGGAGTTCTGCGCGTAGCTGGGAGATTTCTTGTCTGAGCTCTTCGTTCTGCTCACCCAAGTGCTTCATCTGCTCTTCTAATCGCGCATTGGTGGCGTTCTGCTCAAAGAAACGCAGCATCAACTCCTGTATTTTCGCTTCGGCATCCTTTCTGCCCTGGCGTTCTTCAGATAGTGCGGCTGATAGGCGGTCGATTTCCTTGTTATCACCTCGCCTCTCTCCCCATACCTTGGGGAAATAAACGATGGCAGTGACAACGGCCATACCGACCCAGCCTAGCCAGCCCTTAAGGTCGGTTGGTAAGGACTCGAACATCTGGCCCTCTCCGGTTGATGGGCTTGAATTAGGTGGTCAGTGCGTCGACCAGCGCTCTACGTCTCGCGACGTTGATGAAACAGGCGACCGGCATCAGCCAATCCAGACCTGTCGATTCCTGACCACTCAAGGCAGCTAATCCCGGTGGGGTGTGCGCTTGGACTGCAGGAAATTTGGGCATAAAAAAACCCAGCGGTTAGGCTGGGCTTAAAGTAGGGATTACAGCAGCTGCATCCTGCAGCCCCATAAATGCCAAGCGGGAGAGGAGGCAACCGCCTGGATACGGGCTATCGGCAGGAGCTATTAAAGCTTTAGTCATAAAAAGCCCCGCACTTGGCGAGGCTCGTTAAATCGGTGCCTGGATAACCAGGCGGCGTGCGCTTCTCAGCGTGACGCATTTCCCATAGGCTTTTCGTGCGACCGATCTACCTCACGGGAAGTTTTAACTATGGAAAGCGTTAGCCATACAACAAGCGTTGTTACGCCATTCATCAGCATTACCATTGCATTAGTAGGGCTCATGTTTGCTGTGGCAAGGGCAACAGCAGCTGAAAGGGCAATGGTAATAAGCTGGATTGCCAAGACAGCCCTCATCACCGTGATGGTGATTGTCATCGCTTGGTTCTCCTTCAGAATGTTTATCTTTGCCACTTCAAGCGGCCAGCCTACGAGACTAGAGGTCGTAGACTTCAGCTTATCGTTTTTCAACGTGGTCATGTATGGCAAAGCTCTTCTTGATTACACCAGCTTTCTACTTAAACGGGGCGACAAAGAAGTACAAGCCAAGCTTAAGCAGGAGCTTGAAGAAGAGCAGCGTCAACACATACTGAGCCAAGCAAAGCTATACACCACACAGCAAATCCATGAGCTTATGGAAGGCATGAATAAGAACCTATCTTCCACTCTTAACAATTCGGGCAGACAAGAGGCCAAGACAAACGAAGATAACGGCCGCCCCACCCCATAGATATGTGTAGTCGGCATCAACAGTCATGACCCCAACACATACAGCAGCTGCATACATACAACGGAAATTCACACCCTGCAGCTTCCACTTCATGATCATGCCCGACAGATAAAAATCAATCGTACACAAAAAAGCCCCGAAACATAGCGGGGCTTTCTTTTGAGTGATTCATCACATCTTGGAAAGATCGTATCTCCTCCCGCACATTTTGTCAAACATTATAACATTGCATTTTATCGGATCTTACGCAGCCTCTTTTATCAGCCCAATGCAACGGGCCACAGGCGACAAAGCATCCTTATCCAAGTCATTGCAGACATCGAAACAAGCCTGAATAAACCCTTCCCACTCCCGATCCCAGTTGCGCGGATCTAGCTTTACCCCGTACTCATCTAGCACCCAAGAACGAAAGAACTCCGGCTTATCCAGACTGTGATAGGTACCTATCTGATCGACTCCCTCACTCTGCCCGCCCTGGTGCCGTTGGCGATACCGGCGAAGCACTCCAGCAGCTACATACCGGGCCTTCTCCATCTTCTTGGCATACATCCGCTCGCCTTTCATATAGGCCAACCGAAACACGACTTCTGAGGCGGCTTCGGCAATATCTGTATCGTCATAGCTGACCGGGTTATACATAAAGCTGCCAAACGCTCTCAGATGCGCTGGGAGCGTTCCGATTGCGCTCTGAATACGTCCACGCAGGGCACCCTCTATCGCTACGCCTGTGCTCTTACGCTTCGCTACACGGGTATCCATGGGCTTATCTACCCACACCCACTGGCTAAAGGTGATTTGCTTGCCGTCTGGCCCGATCTCTCGAAACTTCTTTTCTGTCCATCCGCCACCAAAGACCATGCCTAAGGTGGCGACGGTCTCAGTGTGTGCTGTCGTGCTGTGAGATTCGTTGTAATACGCCTGATGCCAGGCAGTGCGAGCAGATTTCAGGTCATTCAGGCGCATTGGGTTATCTCCGCTATTTCAATCGATACCGTGCCGCCGACCTGAATAGGTCCGCGTACTATTCGTAAATCATCGATCTGGCTGTCGTCCTGCCAGGCGCCGCCATGGGTCAGCGCGTCGAGTAGTCCTTTAAGAAGATTGTCCAGGTCACGCTTCCGGCGATCAGGTGGGCAGGCAGTAATAACCACCTGCAGCCGTCCTTCACGCTTGGCAACCTTGGATATCAGGCAGAGCTGGGAGACCGTCTTGGCGTACTGCCGTCCCTTCTCACTGATAAGCGTCTTAGCCCCTACCCTGCGGTAGTAGGTGTTATTGCTTGGCGGCCAAGGAAGCGTGAGGGTTGTCATTTGGCGTCTCCAAGCAAGCCGTACTGCTCTAGCCATTCCTTGCCAACGCCATCGTATGCCAAGCCATCTGGCCCGTTCTGCCCTATACGGTCCATGCGCTCTTCATTGAAGGCATTGACGAAGGGGAACGAAGTCTGATCGTCCGGCCATACCAGGATGCGCTTGTCGCGTATCTCGTCGGCATAGGCACAGGCCTCGGCAAAGGTGTCGAACGTCTTCTTACCGTCATGGGTGACTACCACGGCGGTGGGCTTACGGTTGTCGATAATGATCCCTGTCATGCTGCTACTCCTTGGATCTTCAATAGGCCCATGCGAACCCAGATCATTTGTGTTTCAGCCAGCGCACGGAGAAGATCCGCTTCGGTGTAATGCCCTTGGGCGCGCCCATCGATGACCGCATGGCAATGGTCACAGCCAAATACAGCAAACAGGTCAGGCGACTTTAGGCCCACCCCTTTCATGCCCACTGGAAGGTGGCAAAGCACCGTAAACTCTGGACTGAAGCGGCACCCGTCCAGGCGCAGAGTGCAGTCTTGGTCCCGAGCTGAATCGCGCAGTTTCTTGGATACGATCTTCAAGCTGCGATCCCCCAATAGTTAGCCGTGGTAAATCTCACACCATGCTCAGCGGCGAAGGCTTCCATTACTTCAAACATGTCGTTAAACCACTTCTTGCTTTGCTTGCTGGTTGAGATGCCCAGCACGACGAACCCACCATCCAGGCCGGGGACTGCACGCTGTTTTTGTACCGAGGCGCTGAAGATGTGCTTCCAATCGGTGTCGTCTAGCTTTTGGCCGTACCACTCAACCTGACGAGAGATGTCACGCAACATGGCCCACATACGTCTGTTCTGGGCGTCTGTACGCGCCTCTTCCTTCAGGCTCCATGTCCAGCCAGCTGACAAATCAACCTTTTGCAGCAGAGCGATAGCGCGCTGACGGTCCATTTCGTTACGCAACGGGAATGAAGGCCTAGTCATTGCTTACCTCCCACGCTGAACAGACGATGCTCCACTTCACGGCAGCGAGTGTGGTAATAGGCCTCGGTCCTGAACACGTCCATGGGGTCGCCCTGCTCGCTCACAGTAGAGGCGCAGCGGTAGCCGTCATCGAACAGGCTTTCTGCAAACTCTCTGAGCTGGTCTAGGGTGAAGGTGTAGGTCCTCATGCGACCCCCTCCGAGAAAAGATCATTCGTTACAGGCGACTCTTGGGCTTGGCACGTGAACATATCCACCTGACGCATAGCTTCTTCAATCCGCTTGCATGCCGTTTCGAAGTACCTTTCATCTCGCTCTATCCCGATGAATTTCCGCCCCATCTGGATAGCTGCTACACCAGTAGTCCCTGACCCCATGAACGGATCTAGAACTGTTTGAGCTGAGGGGCACAGATCGATTACCCATTTCATAACAGCCAGTGGCTTTTGAGTTGGGTGGAATCTTTCTTCATTTCCCTGCCGAATCATCCCATTCCAACGCCACTGAATACGCCGAACGGCTTTAGGCCAATTGGTCCAAGCTAATTCGCAGTCCGCAAAATCACCGGTGTTTAACTTGTCCCAAACGAGCCAGCAGCTAGTAGCCGGAAGGTCAAAGTAGTTACCTCCAAATAGGGCATGCCACTTGGCCTTGCTGCGCATAAGCTCAATCAGTTCTGCAGTTGGGGCAGACTTGTCCCAATCAAAAACGCCATAGTCTTTGGCTTTGGCTGTATTAGAGCGGCTGGCAACCTTTTTACTGTTTTCATTAATTCCATACGGGGGGTCAGTGATTAGCGCATCTACACCGCTAAGCATTGGAAGAACCTCAAGGCAGTCTCCCAAGTACAAGGTAGCGTCACCTATTACTCTCTTGATTACCGTGCTCATGCCGCTTCCCTCCCCATGATCTGCAGATGACGCTCACAGCGCTCCTTCGCCTCTTGCACGGTGTCGCAGCGCTCACCTAGAGCTTCCATGCCTAGCCAAGCTATATAGCGAGGCTTGCCATCTACGATGTACTTGCCGATTTGGTAGCCATGCTCGCCTCGTAGGGCGTACTTGCCGTCTTGCTTCCAGTTCATGGCTGGACCTCACACTTATGGGTCGCGGCATATCTGATTGCACCTAGGTCTGCACCCAGGTTAAAAGCAACGAACACCAGTAGAAGCGTCGAGCAAATGACGGTAATAAGAGGGAAGCTGTCTATAAACTTGCTCATGCCCGGCCTCCCCTAACCATCTCGCGCATCTTCTTAAGCTCGGCCAGTGCAATGGATGGGTTAGCAGGCGTCTTGACCTCAGCTGGAAGCGCCTTCGGGATCTCCTTCAGCGGCTCACCTTTTTCAACCATGCGGCAGGCTATCTCGTAGTTGCGCATGAAAAGCTTGCGGCTCTCGTCTTCCTTAAGCGTGTTCAGGTTGTAGAAGCCAGTTTCGTTGGTGGCATGCATCACGGCTGCATGGGTCCAATGACGGTCAGCAGATGGGTGAGCATTGCGGCAGGCCTCGGCATAGGCTTTTTCAGCAGATGGCAAGCCAAGCATCTCGGCCGTTGGCTGGCACATCTGGATAAATTTGCCAACGCTTGGAGCAAAGTCAGTACCCAGACTCCGACAGGCCTGAATACCGAACTTGATCTGTTCTATGCTCGTGATTCCGGCATCACGAAAGCCCTTGGTCCATGTTGCCTTGGCGTGATCCAGTGCCTTGTCAGTGGGCCAAGCCTGACGCCACGCTGGAAAGATGGACTGAAGTTCACGGAAGAGAGAGTTCACAACGCGGGCGCTCTTTTCGTCGATGAATGCCGGGGCTGGCTTAATTTCTTCAGGCTTCGCCTTTCCCATGACCGCAGGCAGGCTCTTGGTAATGTCCACAACATTTTTCATCACCACTCTCCAAGATCATTAGCCCACTCGACGCTATCGAAGTCGGGCTCATTGGATTGGCGAACAAGAGGCGCTGACCGGCGCATACGGTTTAATACCCACTCGCTCTCAAAACCCTGCCACGCCGCCTTGATTGCAACCGCTAGGGATTCATCGGCGGATAGTCCATGACTGGCCAGGATTCCAAGCTCGGTGTTGATCGAAGCCCACACGGTATCGGTGATAGGTGCGCGCTTAGCTTTGCGAAGAGCGAGGTATTCAGTGAGGATTTTTTCTGATGCGCCGTGCGGGTTATCAGCCAAGAGTTTTTTGATGCCTGTTGCTGGCTTTGCCGTCTTGGCTTTCGGCTTTGAAATCACCGATGACTTTGCGGGCGTTACTAACTCGTTAGAGTTAGTTATGTCTTTACTGTCTTTATAGTCTGTCGTTTTCGACAGTCTCGACCTGTCAAATACGACAGTTTCGCAGGATTTCGTCAGATTCGATTTATCGTCGTTTTGAGCATCAATTTTCCACTCAGAAACTGGGCTGATACCGATAGGACTACGGCTACCACCAGTACGGAAAATGACACGCTGACGAAGAAGCTCAGAGATGATTCGGGATACGTTGTCCGCATGAATGCCTGATAGCTTGGCGATAACCGAAGCAGCAATACGGGACGTTTGAGTGTTGAAGCCGATAGTGAGTCGGTGGATAGCCAGTGCTACCCGAAGCTCACGACCGGACAAGTCAGCCCCAATCAGGGCTTCGTATAGGTCGTTGTCCATTCGGGTAAACCCCTGGGACTTGCTAAGCTGGATTACGTTATTCATACTTCGTCTCGAACTTGAGGTACTGAGGAAGCCGGTCTAGCCACCGGCTTTTTCTTGCCCGTAAAAGGGCTAATTCGTATCTTTTTTGTCCCTTCTTTGGCCCACCTCCTTGGGTGGTCCTAAGATCTGCGTTACCTTGGCTTTGGGACGACCCGCAAAGGTCAGGCCGCCCATTGCTATCCCGCTTGTTACTATTTCTTCTATTGCCTCATCGAGGCTCTGTCCTTTCGCCGTCATCAAGCGCTCAACCTCTGCTCTTGCTTCCGGCTTCAAGTCTTCAAAGCACAGCATTTGGGCCCCTTATGGCCCTTCAGGCCACGCTAGACTCGTCGGCTCTCAACAGGTCGTTACCGACGATTTCTTCAACGGCGCCGTTCTCGATTGCCCACTCAATCAGCTCAAGCAAGAAGGTGGCGTTCTGCTTACGAGCGCGAGCGGCTGACTTAGTGATGATTTTGTTCAACGTGCTGTTGAGGCTGACCTTGTGCCTGTTGTCACGGCGGTCTGCGGGGTTTGCGTAGCTCATGCTGGTACTGCTCCTGATGCCAGTTAAGCGGCTTGAAATTTGGGTGATTGGGATGGAAATGGGCGTGACTCAACGGCTCGAAAACTTCCATCGGGAAGCTCAAGAACACGGATGTCCCGCTTGGTAGAAATAGCTTTGTGAATTGCCGGAGGGGTCACTCGTAGAAGCCTTGCAGCTTCGGACTGTCCTTTCGCGGCCACAAAGGATTCGAGAGTGCTTTCTTTCATGGTCGTGCCTCTGGTGTAGATACCAGAATATTAACCATCGGTTAGCTTTTTTGCAATACCGATGGTTTCTTCCAGTTTTTAACCATTGGTTTATGATCGCGCCCATGAACAAAAAGCGTGCTCTTCCTCCCGACCGATTGGCCGAATGCCAAGCGGCACATGAGCTTTTCCTTAAAAAGAAAGGCCCCTTGAAGCTCAGCCAAAAGAAACTGGCTGAAATGGCAGGCATGTCTGCGCCTGCTGTAAACCTTTATTTCAAAGGCCTGAATCCGCTGAACGCGAAATTTGCTGCGATTCTGGCTAAAGCTTTACAGGTAGACGTAGCTGATTTCAGCCCGAGACTTGCTCAGGAAATAGGGGCAATGTCTGCCGCAATGAGGTCTGGCCTGGAAGAGCCAGAAGAACCTCAGGAGGCTACTTCAGCTGCTGATCTGGTAAGCCAGATGCTGGCAAAGCATGGAAAAAATCTTTCAGAAGAGGCCAGACAGCGGATTGCTGATGCTGTAACCGAGACAGCGGAAACCAAACTTGTATCTGGCGATGTGATTAGTGCCAACATCATCAATCCCGGCCTGGTTGGCGATGAGATCCATATTGCTCATTACGACGTCCGTGCTGCTATGGGTGGCGGACAGATCGCATCCGATTACGCGGAGATCCTAAGAGATGTGAGGGTAAGCGAGTCACACCTACGTGAGCTAGGGGTGACTTATGACGACCCGAACCACCTCAAGATCGTTACTGGCTGGGGACAATCGATGGAGCCGACCATTAGACATCGGGATCCATTGATTGTGGATGCCAGTGTGCGTGAATTCACTGGAGACGGTATCTACCTCTTCTCCTGGCAAGGCCTGCTCTACATCAAGCGCCTAGAGATCGCTGATTCTGAACATTTTGAGATGATCTCAGACAATCCACTCCATAAAGACAAACCAATTCGTCGGGATGAAACTTTTATCCAAGCGCGCGTGCTTCTAGTTTGGAATGCTCATAGAGTTTGATTAGGCATGATGAATACTGCATGCGTTTTGAAATTATAAATCCTTTGCAAAAGCGAGTTATCTTTGAACAGAAAACTGGCAATACGCAAATAACTATACACCCAACCATAAGTCTGCGATTTATATAATGGCTAAAAGAACAGTATATTTTTACGACATCATACTTTCTGCAAAAGGACAAAGCCGGGCAAAAGGAAATACAGCGGACTTTTCCACACACCCTAAATCACTTAGAGACATAGCATCTCATATATCTCATCTTTACTTGGCAGGCGACAACTTTTTGCACAAAGGATACACAGCCAACTCGCCTAGTAATTACATACAGGATTTCCGCCTGGAAAAGGACAGAGCCATATTCCTTATCAACAGGAGCGATCCGTCTGCACCAGATTCAGTATCAAGTGACCCAACGACAAAAAGCCGCATAGTACATAAAAAACCCAACGACCACGGTGGCGAATACTCTGCTCACATTATCCTTTTTCTTGACGCATATATTGGAAAAAATCAGTATTTGTGCATATTCGAGAGTGCATATGGATCAGGACTAAACGCCACAACAATACATTCTTATATTGGTCATATTATCCGGCACTGCAAAAAACAGTTAGCAGACAATTACAAAATTCCTAATATTAACAGAGCAGTAGATAAAAACGGCGATCCTTTGATGGTTCATCATATACATGACGTGACTTTTCGAGGGCACCCATCAGACCAGTTTGTTAAAGACTTAGAAAACGGTCAGTTATCTTCTGTTGAGTTAGTTAGTTACTCAGGCGTTGGGGCAACATGGGATGAACGCGGCTTCGTCAAAGAGAGAAAGCGTACTGTAACACTTGAGCCTAGCGCTGATCTTATAGGCGATACGATGTCTGCCTTACGCGGCATAAGAAATACAATCACCAAGCAGCACCAAGAATACAAGCAGATACGTCTGAAGTTTGTCACAGAATCTGGCGACACGAAAGACGCTACCATGCTCTCGGACACCGGGATACTTGAGGCTCCTGAAGCATACGTGAAGAAGCACTCACTCAATATGGGTTTAATAAAAACAAATAGCTTTGATGAGATACAAGAGCTTATCATAAAGAAAATGGTTAGCTATATATAAGGTGCCTCAAAATGATTATAGGACAATTGGTTAGGCCTTTTAGTTACCTTTCAATTAGGCATCCTTATAAATGGGTAGTAGACTGGCTTTACCCGATAATCCTTGCATTAATTTCTTTTTCTTCCGCATATTACTTCAGCGATATCCTTAACATAATTAAGACTGGCGGCGCTATACAGGCATTACTATCTTTTATACAGTCTCTTCCTGGCTTTTATATTGCAGCGCTAGCAGCTATAGCTACTTTTGGAAGGTCTGATATTGACGAAGCGCTACCTGAGCCGACCCCAAAAGTAATAGTCAGGGATGGCGGAATAGAAAATTGGGTGGGATTAACCAGAAGAAGATTTCTCGCAATGCTATTTGCGTTTCTTACAGCCCAAAGTATTGTCCTAATCATCTTCTCCGTATTTTTAACAAGCTACGGAATAGACATATCCAAATACACGTTAAATCAAATTAATTTTGGATTCTACCTCATCTGCTCCTCTATACTGATTTATGCAATTATGTTTTTTCAGTTAATACTAGCAACCTTTTGGGGACTATATTATTTAGGCCACAAGCTACATGAGTAATAGATAGTGACACTTTAAATCAGCCTACATTATTTAGGCTGATTTAAATTTTTCATACAAAAACCCATCTTTTCCTTATTTACGATCCAAGTGTTATCCGAGCTCATACCGCCATCCCAGCGTTATCGTATCCTCATCACTAGAAATCATTTCTAGTCCATGCGTCTCCCTGAGCATTTCCAACACCCCTTCCCATGCCTCGTCTGGCTCGCTATCCAGTCTATGGATCACTACGCGCCGCTGCATTTGAGCTTTCGGCGTATTGATCATGTTCGAGATCCTGATTGCTAGTCGCTCCTGGGCTGAAACTACTGGGCTAGCGGCCTTCGGCATTACATAACTCCATTCTTAAATACTGGATAAAAGAACAGTATCTCATCTAAAGCACTGATAGCAAGGTGCCTCTACGCAAAAATAATTAACCGATGGTATTGACCGATAAACAAACCGATGGTTAACTTTGCTCCATCGAAGCGCTTGACGCTTCTGGCCCTAACAAGGGCCACACGATCCGAACGCCGGATAGCCGGGACAGCGAAATGATCCCCCAGCCTCGCAATGATTCGTTCAGCGAGACCGACTGGAACCAAGTTCTTTATGAGAGCATTACTGAAGCGCCTTCCAAGAGGGCGCTTTGGAATGCAGGAGATCAATATATGAGTGAGAGTGGAAAGCCGTTAACGCTAAAGCTAGACGATGAAACATACGCCGCAGCTGTTGAGCTGGCTAAAGAAGCCGGAGTTCCTATTGAGGAATATTTAAGGAATGCGTTACAGGATGCCTTAAGAGACCTGTCATCCGCTGTAGTGAGTAAATCTCAAAACAATGACTGACAGCGCGAGTGATTGAACGAAACCCGCCACTGAGCGGGTTTTTTATTGCCCATAAATCCCCCTCTTGGTCAGCACCTGCTGGCATCCCTGCCATCGCTGAGAAGCGTCCGGTATGGCCCTCCCTGCCCCTCTACGGAGGGGTATGGCTTCAGGTTGTAGTGGGTTGATCCGAATGCGCAGGCTGATGCGCCAAGGACCGGGTAGTGCTAGGTAAATCCTAGCGCGGCGACGCTACCAAGCCGGAGATCAGCACCGGCCGGATCAACACCAGTACAACCTCCCTCCCCAGCACACATAAGCCAGTCAGTTCTCATTCACCTCAACAGGCGGGAGCTGGCTGCCCTATGTGCGCTCATCACGAGTACAGACCATGACGGACTATGACGTGCATTTGCGGGCTCAAGAGCTACGCGACAAGGCGCTGGCTATTCGCTGGCAGGCAGCAATGGCTGATCGGAGCGTATCCAGTGAGCCAGAGATTCGGGCAGCAGAAATGCTTGAGCAGCGTGCCGATGAGCTGGACGGCACCGCAAAGCTACGCAAAGCACGACAGGCTGAGCGTGAAGCAGCGTACCAGGAGCGCATGAAGGCGTTTCACGACTATCCCCCAGAAGTCAGGGCCAAGCAGCGGCAGGCCCGTATCAACGAAACCATAGACCGTATGGCCAAGATGATCGGCCAGCCAAGGAGAGCGTAATGGACAAGCAATCCTTTACCGAAGCGTTCGCAGAGCTGCGAGCCCGACTCTATCGCAACGGCGCCTTACTGGATGAGGCGAAAGCTAATCAGAAACGTATCGAAGCCAAGGAGAAGGCCGCATGAACTTTACTGAACAGCTACAGACTGCGCTTGCCAAGCGTGAGCAGGAAGCAAAAGCGATCCTTGATCGACTGGTAGCCAAGACTACCTATGTAGGGCGTCAGATCGCCGTTAGTGCGCTCCTGTTTGCGTTCAAGCGCGGAGAGATCAGCGAGCACGTGTTTGATCAGTACTGGCAGCGATTGGGCGGCGAAGGTTTGAGAGGTGCAGCATGAGTATCGATTGGAGCAAAGCCCCAGAAGGGACTACCCACTACTCAAAGTTTTCGGGCCTCTATTACAAGCTGGAAGGCGATGCCGTGTTTTATTGGGATAGCGCTTATAACGGTTGGCGTGAAAGCAATTTCCCGGATAAGCAGCTAGTGCCCCGCCCAACATCCCTAGTCTGGAACGGGCCGGAAGATGGTCTGCCGCCTGTAGGGACGGTGTGTGAGTTTAGGAACAATGAGCATTTGTGCTGGGTAAAAGGTGAAGTGCTATTCATTGGTGAACAAGTCGCTGTGATGGGCGCTGAAGAGGAAGAGATAGCAGATTTTATTGATCGCTTTCAGTTCCGACCCATCCGCACCCCCGAACAGATCGCAGCGGAAGAGCGCGTAAGACATGTAAAGGAAATGGCATCCGTGATTGAACCTGATATGCCCTCTGCTAACCCCTGGAGCATTGCCGCAAAGCTGTACGACGCCGGGTGCCGTCTGCCGGATGCAAAGTCATGATCCACGGCCTTCTTTTCTACACCCTCATCATTATAGCGATTGGCATAGCCGGTCACATCACAGCCTAACCCCTCTTCCCCTATATGCAGCCATGCACGGTGGCTGTCTGGAGAAATCATGTCTGAACAAACCAAGATCTTCGCGGCTTTCGTGAAGGCTCAGATGGCCTTTGGCCCTGCCCTCAAGACCAGCGTCAACCCGGCGTTTCGTTCGAAATATGCGCGTCTGGATAACTGCATCGAGGCGGTAATTGATGCCCTGAACAGCAATGGCATCGGCCTACTGCAAGTCACCCACCCTGACGACAAAGGCGTGACAGTCGAAACCCTGTTCATCCACGAGTCAGGCGAGAAGATGAGCGGAGGCATATTCCATGTGCCCGCCCAGAAGCAAGACCCACAGGGTTACGGCTCCGCACTGACCTATGCAAGGCGCTTTAGCCTAATGGCTGCCTGCGGTATCGCGCCTGAAGATGACGATGGTGAAGCAGCAATGCAGCCTTATCGTCAGCCAGCCAGTGCGAGAAGCCAGCCAGAAAGCGTTCCCGCACCAAAGCCGCGGATAGGTGAGGCTGAGCACAGGGCTCTTTCTAATGCCCTCTTAGCAGCCGGCATGAGCGATGAAGATTTCTGCAAGCTCTCCAAGATTAAAGACCTTAGCCAACTGCCTCTGGAGAAGTTTGCCGGGGCCATGGACTACATCAAGAAGCAAGCCCAAGGGGATGCCGCATAAGGCTCCCCATCAACCCAAGGAAACACGATGCCTCAACTAATCGATGTCGGCCGTATCGGTCGTGATAGCGAACTGCGCTATACCCCCAGCGGTGACGCCGTTCTGAACCTAGCCATTGCCTGTGATTACGGCCGCAAGGGTAATGACGGTAAGCGTCCTACTCAGTGGGTAGACGCAACGCTATGGGGCAAGCAGGCCGAAGCCTTAGCGCCTTACTTGCCGAAGGGCCAACAGGTCTACTTCGTGGCAGATGATGCCCATGTCGAGATGTTCACCAAAGGCGACGGCAGCCAGGGTGTGAAGCTAACGGGCCGAATCAGCCAGATCAAGCTAGTAGGTAGCGCGCCGCAAGGCCAGCAGGCCAAGCCAGCACAGCAGCCCGCACTGACTACCCAGTCGTATGAAGACTTCGACGATTCAATCCCCTTCTAGTGACCCTCCCAACTAAGCAGTAAAGGCGCACATGAGGCGCCTTTTTTACAGGTGCTTTATGTTCGTTGATTACACAGCAATTCAAGCCCGCATGAATGACCAGATAATGCTGGACACTCTCAAGGATGAGTTCTTTGCCCAAGGCGGGACAGTAGACGTCATTGAACGGCCACAGATAAGCCGCTCACCCAGTATCCGCGACAGCTTCAAGCTTCCCGGCTCGCCCCGAACGAGTAGGCGCGAAGAGATCAATGCAGCTAGGGAGAAGCTGGCAGCCGAGCAAGCAGAGCTGATCAGGAAGAGTAAGCCGAAGCCTGAACCTAAGCCAAGAAAGCCATCAGCCGTGAGCGTTAAGCGGCAATCCTTGGAACAGCTGAAGACCGGAACACTTGCCATGCAAGCCAAGGCTAAAGCTCGTCGCGCTGCCCTAGCTGAGAAAGCCAAGCCCTTGCTTCACCTGCACATTGCTGCCGTCGCCCGGGAGCTAGGGATCACAGCGGAGTACATGAGCGACATCGGCAAGGAACACGGCCTTAAATTCGCCAAACGTTATTGAACTTCGCCCAGCAGTAGGAGGCGGATATGACATCCCCAAACTTCACTAATGATCAGATTGTTCAGGCTTATAAGTTAAACACTCAAGGCGATATCTGCTGGAAGCTCATAGCGCGCCAATTAGGAAACGATGTAGATCCGGAGCGCCTTAGGGTCTCCGTCAAGCGCGCAAGGCTTCGTGGCACTATCCACCGGAAAGTAAGAGGCGATTACCGGAGATATGTGTCGAGCGTTAAGAAAGAAGATCTCGTTTTAGCTTATGAGCTGCATTGTGAGGGATACCACTGGCGGCATATTTCTGAAGGCTTGGGTATCTCATCTAGCTGGCTTAGAAAGTGCCTAGCCAAAGCAATGCGTGAGGGTCTTCCGGCATGACTTGTCAGCACTCATGGCTATTCGCAAGCGCCTGCACTATCCGCTGCACCCATTGCGGCATCACAGCAAGACGCCAGTTCACCCGGCCAGAGCGATTCGAACACAAGCAAGGCCGCTGGCTACGACTGATCTCAACGGCTGACAAAGCCGCCTAGGTAATCCCCATGAAATCCCGCAGTACCGGACGTGTAGACCGCTGGTTACATGTGCCTTCCGGTGAGATTTACCAGATCACGATTGAAGATAAGAAAGCTGATGCCGTCGAACTGGCTCCGATCAAGGGAGGCCGGTGTATGCATCAGGCAGGCGCGACCTTTAGGAATAGATCGATATGGAGACCGGCATGAGTAGTCGTGAAGAGTTTGAAGCTTGGGTTGTGCGTGAAGGCGTGGCGAGGCTTACCGAGCAAAAGCCCGATCTCTCTCAGGGCACAGCCGAATTCATTGTTCGAGAAATAGCACTTAAGCGGGACGGTGAAGGCTATCAGCCTCAGAGAACGCAACAGCATTGGGAAGGATGGCAAGCCTCTCGCGCTGCGCTGTCGGTGGAATTGCCTGATGTAGGTATTAGCTGGCCTGACGATATAGACGAGGGCGTTAAATACCGTGAGGAATACCGTCAAGAATGCATAAAAGCGCTTGAAGCCGCTGGCATCGAGGTTCAGCCATGATCCCCCTTAACGCTTTCCTCATCACAATGACCGCCTACCTTGCCCTCTACCAGTCTCCGGTATGGGCATTCATGTTGCCGTTTGTGATGTTTACTGTGAGGTGCCGGACATGATTGATATCGATGGATTGATTGAGAAGGCGAAGGCTGCATATGCAGAGGGCCCATACGACCCGCGTGTAGGACTGACTGCGCTAGAGAAAGAGTTCTGCTTGTTAGCCAATCCGCACAACGTCCTAGCCCTCTGCGAACGCATAAAGGAGCTGGAAGACGCACTCCGAGGCGTACGTACTGCCGTCACCAACTCGCCGGGATACGGCACGTGGGAGGATCTGGATTCAGCCGTAGACCTGATTGATGAGGTGCTGAAATGAGTGATCAACCAAAGCTGCCAACATTAAACCAATGGTTCCTATCTCTTGAAGAAGGGAGACAGGCTGTTCTACGTGAAGACAAGTGGATGCTCGCAGAAAATGCCTATCAGGCTGGAATTGAGGCAGCACGCGCCGCTTGTATCGCACCGGCTGAGCCTGCCTGCTGGATAAGCAAGACCGGAAGCGTGAGTGGAACCGCCCACAAAGGATGGACGCCAGTTTATACCCACCCCGCAAATCTTGCTGAACTCCAAGCCGAGAACGAGAAGCTACAGGTAGAAGTAGAGCGGTTGAGGCAATTCGAAGCCGCGTACATGGAGTGGAGCGACAAAACCGAGTGGGTTCAGCAGTCGGCTGAGGTTAATGAGCTTGGCAAGCACCGTGCGGATGTTATGCGGGAGAGGATTGAGCGCTTAAGGGAGGAAGTGGAGCGGCTGAGCAACGCGCTGGAAGTGGAAAAGCGCTCGCTACAGTGTGAAGTCAACCGCCGCAATCAGTACGCAATGGAAAGCAACGAACTGGATAGGCAACTGGACGAAACAATAGCCGAGTGCGATGCGCTGAAGGCTGACGCCGAGCGGTATCGCTGGCTGCGTGACAATGGCGAGACAGAGCGAGGCATTATGGTGCTTTCCGTGACTGGCTGGGCGCAACCTGCGACGGCATGGGCTCTCACGTTTCAAGACCCTGACGTGCTAGACGCCTGTATTGACGACGAGATGGCCCGCCACGGTGACAAGCCATGACCTCTGAAGACCTCTCCTGGCTTGGGCTTATCGCGTTCGGGATTGCCGTAGTGCTCTGCTACGACCCAACGATGGGCATTCAATGGTAGGCGCATAGCCTGCTGATCTAACCCCCTTTATTATTTATTCCCCTGCCATTGGCGGGATAGGAGAAGCCATGCCTGCAGCAAGGGCAATCAACATTTACCGGCATACATTCGTAGCTACATGCCCGTCAGATGCAGAACAGATCATCTACAAGCTGGAGATAAAAACCCCTGAAATGCTCATGGTTGAGCACATCAGGACGGCTACAGCATTGATCAAAAAGGGATACCACGAGGCTATCGCGGATGAGTTGCACCGTAGGTTCGGTGGCGATCATCGAATGGTAGCTACTCACCAGGGCGTCGAAGTAGAGACGATCAGGAGTTAACAATGATCCCGTATCACGGCACGCCGATTGGTGGCACGCTGCAAGACAAAAATCATTTCCTGCTTGGTCGCCATGCGCTTGTCCCTTTCCCGCGCCGTGATGATATGGCGATTGTTGCCGAAAACTGCCAGTCCTTCGTATTTGATAACGGAGCTTTCAGCATTTGGCGCAAAGGCGGAACGCTCGACGTAGCTGGCTACATCGAATGGGTCGAAGAGTGGTACAGGCATCCCGGCTTTGACTGGGCCTTGATACCTGATGTCATCGAAGGCACTGAGGCAGACAATGACAAGCTGCTGGCTAAATGGCCTTCCTATCTTCCTGGCGTGCCTGTATGGCATTTGCATGAGTCGGTTGAGCGTCTCCAGAATTTAGCTAAATCATGGAAAACCGTGGCGTTCGGCAGTTCAGGTCAATGGTCTACCCCTGGAACGGATGCATGGTGGAAGCGCATGAATCAGGCGATGGCGGCCATATGTGATGAGCGCGGCCGTCCTATCTGCAAGCTTCACGGATTGAGAATGCTAGATCCTGCGATCTTTTCACGATTACCTTTCGCATCAGCCGACAGCACTAACGCTGCAGTCAATGGAGGCTCCATCAGTAGGTTCGGCATGTATCCAGCTCCTACAGCAGGCCAACGAGCTGAAGTCATTGCACGACGTATAGAAATACATCAGAGCTCCCCAGTATGGATGCCGGAAGAGCAAATGGATCTTGAATCACTCTGGGCAACAGCGTAACCCCCTACCCCTTCCTTTATATACACCTGCCCTGCAGGAGGCATTGCTATGGTCAGATTCAAGACCGTCAAACAGTTTTCGGCTGAAAGCGGCTATAGTGAGGCCGCAATCAGAACCAAGGTAGCGGACGGCACTTGGCCGAAAGGTCAGGTGTGGACTCATGCGCCCGATGGAAGAGTATTGATCGACGTTGAGGGTTATAACGAATGGGTAGAAAGCGCAGCGGCGTGCGTGCCGCTTCAAAGACTAGCATTGAAATCAGCTTCCAGTATGAAGGTGAGCAATGCCGGGAGCGCATCCCGCTTGAGCCCAGCCCCGCTAACCTGAAGCGTGCCGAGCAGCACAAGGCCGCCATCGAACTCGCCATCTATAACGGGACGTTTGATTACGCTGCAACCTTCCCCCATTCCAAGCGAACCGCCAAGGTCGGCTACAAGACCGGCCAGATTCCCCTATCTACTTATCTAGAGTCATGGCTTGAGCGAAAAGAAAAGGCGCTGAAGGCCTCCACGATTGATGGCTACCGTAAGATCGTGAACGGCGTTCTCATCCCAAAGCTTGGGCCCACCCCCCTTCTATCTATTACCCGCAAATCAGTACGGGATGCCTTGTCGGGCATGGATGCTTCAAACAAGCGCTTGGCTAACGTGCAGTCGTGTCTGCGGTCGGCGCTGTCGGATGCGGTTGATGATGAACTGATCGAGACCAATCCTCTGGCTGGCTGGACATATTCAGTCAAAGAAAAGCCCAAGACCGTAGACGATATTGACCCGTTCTCACCGGACGAACAGCGGGAGCTATTAGCCGCAGCTACCGGGCAATACCGCAACTTCCTTCAGTTCGCCCTATGGACGGGCCTGCGGACAAGTGAGCTGGTTGCTTTGGAGTGGGGAGATGTGGACTGGCTGCGCGGGGAAGTAAGGATATCGAGGGGATTGACCATGGCGGCCAAGGAAGCGGAGCTGCCAAAAACATCCAGCGGCATCCGTAGTGTGAAGTTGCTCCCCCTGGCACTTGCTGCATTGCAAGACCAGAAGGCGCATACATATATAGAAGGGAAAGCGATCTTCCACGACCCGAGGTATGGCAAACCGTTTGAAGGTGATCAGGCAATCAGGAAGTCATTCTGGATGCCGACCATCAGGAAGGCGAAGGTGCGGTATCGGAACCCCTACCAGACCCGGCACACGTATGCCTCGATGATGCTGTCAGCGGGTGAGCATCCGATGTGGGTAGCTAAACAGATGGGACATAAAGATTGGACAATGATCGCTCGCGTATATGGCCGCTGGATACCAACAGAAAACGACACTTCTGGCAGGTTAGCCGTAGAAAAATTTGGTTCTCCTGTTCAAAGTGCACAGGGCTCGAAAACAGCCTAAAAACAGCAGTTTCAGCAACATTTCAACAACCATCCCGCTACAAGCCACTAAATACGCCGCTATGCCGGGGGTTCAAATCCCCCCGCCTCCACCAAGCAAAGGCGGAAACCTACGGGTTTCAACGCCAGAGGCTGTTGAAAAGGTTGTTATAGGTACTGTCTAGTCGATCAGTTCCTGACCTGTTCAACAGCCTTTTTTATTAGCCTTTTAATCACTGTTTGTAGCACTGAACCTGTGCCGAGCAAGGCTAGTAGACGGTTTATCGGATTCTGATGCCGGTAAGCCACAGCGCATCAAAAAGCCCGCTAAAGGCGGGCCTTCCCAGATCAAGTCAATCAGCCCAACGGGCTATCACCAACTCCAATGGTCTCCTCAATAGAAGGCTCATGGTCTGGCTTAGGCGCTTGGGCGGACTCGTTCTCTGTTGATACGTTGTTCTTTTCTGGAAGGTTCTCTTCATTGTTCATACTGGTTTCTCCTCTTGGTTGAAAATTTGAGCAGGAAAAGCCATAAATGTTCTAGGTAACTGATAGCCGGGCCAAAGGGCTGCGTCAGTATAATCTTTCCTTTTTAACCTCTTCTTTCACACACCTCTTCTGCCTGATTGTCTAGTTCACCTAGAATTTGCAAGGAAAAGACAGCATTACACGAGTGAATACGTTAGGCTGCTACACGGTTTGAATTTTTCTACTTACTTGCAAGGAAGCTATATGGGTCTTGTACTTACCCGCCATGAAGGCGAAAAAATCATTCTTTCCGTTCAAGACGGTGCAGACGAACAGCAATTGATTGAAGCACTACGAAACAGTGGGATTTCGATTAGCATTTCCCAAGCCAAATTTGGGGCCGCCAAGGTTCGTATCGATGCCCCCGATGCGATTAAAATCATGCGCGAGGAGCTTATCAACGTTCCTCGTTCTGAGCCGAACGGGCAATAGGCTTAGGCCAGGCCTCATAACGTTCGAGGCCTGGTAGCAAACGTAACAAGAGTAAGTGCTTATGAACAAAACATGGATGACAGGACTGGCAGGCTGCCTGGTTTCACTAACAATGCAGACTTATGCAGGTGAACTCACGGACGAAACCGATACCTTTCGGGAGCGCCGTTCCGTCGTTTGGACAGGCGAGCCTTCAGCAGATGACCTTACGTTTTCCCTGCTAGCTAACCAATCCGAGACCAGCTCCGGGAATAAAAACACCTTCTATACGGCCAAACTGTCCAGCTCAGGCAAAAGCGCCCGGTTTCCTGGCTGCTTTTCGAGCCGCTGGACTGTTGATGGAGACCCCTTTCCCGCGTTGGATGGCCGTTACAAGCTGAACACCTTTCGAGAAATTTACGGAGAGGACTTCAGCACGTCGGTTAGCCGTGAAAGTCTTGAGCGCATTGTGGCGGCCAAACGTGTGGAATTCAGGGCATGTGATGTGCGGGGCACTCTTTCCGCAGATGATCGTCAGGGTATTCAGCGTGTGCTCGACGCTACAAATTAATGAGATGATGACTGCATAACCTTTGCTATGGGGGCTTGTCCAACCTGTATAGCTGCAACGGATGAAGTCTTTACAGATTTATACCCCGAGCGGAGCAGTTAGCGGTCTTCATCCATGAAAGATTACTCGTGTGACATTTTTATCAATGGATCCGTTACGCGAGCAATCCTTATCCATTTCCATGGATAACAGAGCCAAACCTTCCTTACTTTAACTGCGGATCAGGCATGGCAACGGAGCTAGCTCCTGCGCAAGTCTTTTCAGAAACTAGCTGAAGCAGAAAGATCGAATGGCCAGACAGTCCATAGGGTTTGGGGTTACCATCAATTCTTTGCTTTACATGAGAGTTCTGTATGTCTGTCTCTGGCCGGAACGACATCCGCCTGATTAAGAAATACCCTAATCGACGTTTATATGACACGCGCACCAGCAGTCATATTACGCTTACGGACATACGCCAACTGGTTATCAAGGAAGAACCTTTCAAGGTCGTGGACGCCAGGACCGGAGAAGATATTACGCGCAGCATTCTCCTGCAGATCATTCAGGAGGCTGAAAGCGATGGAGAACCTATTTTTTCCAGCGAAATGCTTAAGGGCATTATTCGTTTTTACGGTCCGTTCCAAGGCGTACTGGCCAGTTATCTCGAGAAAAGTATTCAGACGGTAGTAGAAGTACAGACACAGGCCGGCGTGCAGTCATCTCAAGCCTGGAACGAGTTTATGCAAACTCAAATGCCTGTCTTGCAGAACCTAATGCGGCAGTATCTGGAACAGTCCAAGATGCTTTATCTCAATACCCGGAACATGTTCGGCTTGTTTTCCGGCTTTTCAGCTGTAAAGGGACAAAAGAAAGAAGGCGATGACGAGAAACTCTGACGTCATCGCCTTCTAAGCTCCACAAAGGAATAATGACGCTAGTTGCAGCCAATCCCTTACGCAGAGCGCTTACCCAAATCATTAGGTGTACTGAAAGGCGCAGCCGTGTTCACGGTATTTTCAGCGCTATTGGCAGCGCTGCCAGTAGCTTGTCTAGTCGTTTTTTGCATAGTGTCGTAGGCACTGCTGGCCGTTTCCATCGCTGTTTTAAAGGCCGAAACGGCAGGGCCAGCGCCAGTGGGTACATGCTTGAACATGTCCTCTACCAGGCCCTGCATATGCTGGGTACTGGTTTCGAGCTGATGCTCCATTACTTTGGTCACTTCTACCTGAAGCTGGGAAAACACATCGTAAGCCTGCCGGTTAAAGTCGAGAAGACGTTCGGCCTGCTCGTTGGGCTTAGGCAAATATTCCTGTACATCAAATAGCGTCTGTGGATCGCGAACGGTCATCAACTTACGGACACGTTCGTAATTGTCATCGGCAGCGGCACGCAGCGTATTCATTTGCAAACGGCCAAGCGCCTCTGCGCTGTCGTACATCTTGCTGCTCAACTGCTGCAATCCATCAAGGTTCGCCTTTTGAAGGCTTTGCAGTTTTTCCAGATCAAAAAAAGACATGATGACTCTCCTGCACTAGGGCCTGCACAAAAAGCGCAAGCTGGCTGAACGATCAATTGGTCAGGTACGGTTTTGCAAAGACATTTTTGATTATTGCACTGCAAAAAAAGTTATGCAATTTTTGCAGTGCAATAATTATTTGCTAAGGTAAAGTAGATGAAAACGCATCGTTACTGGATGCTATGTAACGGTTCAACGTTTGCGTGAATTCCGGCGTTATTAAATTCTGCCAAATGCCGGTCAACGCCGCACCTTAACGGAAGACGTCGCTATGAATGGCCAATCGTTTACCGCACTGCAAAAGAACAACAGTATTTTTCTTGCCAGCTTGATGCAACGCTTCAGACATCTCCAGCGCGAGCAAGGAAAAGTGATTTTTGAAGGGCTGAAGACACGCCAAGCCCGTAAGCTGGCCTTTGTAAATGAAGGCCGCCTACGCCTGCCAACTCCTCTTGACTGGCAAGAGTATCTTGTTGATTTTGGACAACGTAGCCTCCTGTTCTGGGATACCTTGCGCCAGCATGGCGATAACAACCAGGAGCATGAGCGCAGCGGGCATCCCGTTCATTTGAAGTTCGAGTACGAGACACTGCTCAACGGTAAAGACCTTCCACGCCCAGTCAATTACTCTCTACTTCATATCCTGCCGCCAGCCGATCAGTTAATCGATCCTGAGCAGCCTCCGGTTATTGTTATAGACCCACGTGGTGGCCACGGCTCGGGAATCGGAGGCTTCAAGCAGGACTCGATCATTGGCGAAAGCTTGCGTGCCGGTCATCCAACTTATTTTGTTGCCTTCAGTCATTCTCCTGCGCCCGGGCAGACCTTGCAGGATATTTCCGATGCAGAGGCTCGCTTCATCGAATTGGTTCGCAAGCGGCACCCCGATACCAGCAAACCGGTCGTGATCGGAAACTGTCAGGCGGGCTGGGCCATTATGGGATTGGCTGCTACACGTCCGGAGCTTCCGGGCCTGGTCGTTATCAATGGTGCTCCGCTGGCTTACTGGGCCGGTGTTAATGGGCGTAACCCGATGCGTTATCAGGGGGGGTTGCTTGGCGGCGCCTGGATGACCCGCTTCGGTAGCGACCTGGGTAACGGTCGCTTCGACGGGGCTTGGCTAGTCAGTAACTTTGAAATGCTTGATCCGGCCAATACACTCTGGAGCAAGCATTACAACCTGTTTTCCCATATCGATACCGAGGCTGCCCGCTTTCTCGATTTCGAACGTTGGTGGGGTAGCCCTACCCTTCTGAATGCTGAAGAAATCGAGGTTATTGTTGATGAATTGTTCATCGGTAATCGGCTGGCGGGCGATGAAAGCCAGCGACACCCTGATGTGGATCTTCGCCGTGTCGAAGCGCCTATCGTGGTGTTCTGCTCTGATGGCGACAACATCACACCGCCTCAGCAGGCGTTGAATTGGATTGCCGACATTTACCCTAATGATTTAGCTCTGCGTGCTGAAGGCAAGACGATTGTCTATCTAAGACATGCCACTATCGGCCATTTGGGCATTTTCGTCTCCAGCAAGGTAGCCCGGCGTGAACATCGGCATATGATTGATGCATTTGACGAGATCATGGCGCTTCCCCCTGGTCTCTATGAAATGATCATTGATAGTGAGATCCCAGGCACTCCGCAGGAGAGCTACCAGTTCCATTTCGAACCTCGGCAGATCTCCGACATTCATCTGCCTGATCCCGCCGAAAGCAGTGATCTTCAGGCTTTTGGTCTGGTCAATCGCATATCCCAGCTTAATAACAACCTGTACGACCTATTCTTGCGCCCGGTTGTAAAACGGACCATCAACGAGCCCCTGGCTGAATTTTTACGCAAAGCTCACCCGTTCCGCCTACGCCAGACCGTACTCAGTAGCGCTAACCCTGCCCTGCACTGGTTACCCCATGCAGCCGCTCAAGCGCAACAGTACAGGAGACCAGCACGACCAGATAATCCACTGAAGGCATGGCAGGACCTGTTCGCCACCAGCATTGAAGACAGCCTGGATACGTTTCGTGATATGCGAGATGCCTGGCAGGAGAGCTGCTTCTATGGATTCTATGGTTGGCTTGGCCTGCTTACAGGTGTCAGAGCTACCTCACGGCCTGCTGAACACGAGCCGGAGCTAATGAAGCGCCTTCATCAGTTGTTACCTAAAGGAGGATCGGTCGAAGCGGGCCTGCGCATCGCCTTCCTCTTGGGACGCGCCGCCGGAACGCTTGAAAAAGAAAGTGTAGATCGCTTCGCCGATCACTATCGTGCCCTGGTCGACCAGGGAGACATGCCAAACATCAAGACAATTCGCGAGATAGCACGGGTACAGAATCTACTCGTATTTGCCTATCCTAAAGAGAGTTTGCGCACTTTGCCGCACCTGCTACCCGATAATCAATCGCGCCAGCAGGTTTTGGAGCGGACCGCCCAGCTGAAACCAAACCTGATCAGTACGGAAGGTACAGTAAGGGAACTGTGGGCCGAGCTGCATAGCGTGCTTGAACAGCCGCTACCGGCATCGCCCAGCTGGTCTATGCCGGAGCCCTCCCCCTCTGAGCCAACAAAAGAACTTGCGTTATCGCCATTACCCACCGTCATGGAGGAAACCACTCCTCCAGCGCCGCAGGCCTTGCCCCAGGCTCAGCCGGAACAGGGCGAAGCGGTTTCAGCACTTGAAGCAACTCCCCCGGCAGCAGCTCAACCTAAGGCATCGGAGCCTAAACCGCCTACAGATACCGACGCAGCTCATTCAGCTTCGGCAAAAGCTCCGCCTGAAGTACCAAAACCCAAGACCGAGGCAAGGCCTTCCTCAGAGGTACAGCCGGAAACGCCAGAGTCCAGGTCGTTTATGGATACCAAAGCAGCCCCCTCGGCAGAGGCTCAACCCGAACCATCAGAACCCAAATCGCCTGTAGATACCAAGACAATTCCTTCCGCAAAGGTGCCGTCCGAACCACCAAAGCCCAAACCGTCTACGGCCAAGGCCGCACCAAAACCAGCAGCCAAGAGCAAAACGGCAGCCAATGCTCCTGAGAAAGCGGCACTGGGCGCTTCAGCACGTAAATCAACTAAGCCCAGCGGAGCCCGTAGCCCGAAAAAGCCTAATCAGGATGCTTGAGTAAACCTAAAGGTGCCCGCCTCCTTGGGAGGCGGGCACCGCTTACTGGAGTGCTTTCCCTATGATGACGCTATGGGGTAACGATCTTGATCGGCCATCAGCCAGCACTGCTGGATTTGGCACGTATGCGGTTCGGATGACTGGTTCAATCTCAGCTTTGGCCTGTATATCGGATAACGAAGACGCTTCTGCACGATACTGCCCCGGCGTCATTCCGAACCAGCGCATACAGGCTCGGAAGAAACTACTGTGCTCGTGAAAACCCAGCAGGTACGTAATTTTCTGCAAACTAAACTGGGAATGACGCAGGTAAAGATGCGCCTGTTCCCGCCGCGCACCGTTAAGCAAATCCTTGAATTGAGTTCCCTCCCGCTTCAAGCAGCGCTGCAACGTTCGTTTGCTAACATACAACGCCGCAGATATCTCTTCGATAGAGGGTTCTCCCTCGATCAGACGCTCACGAATCAATTGCTGGACCCGCCAGGCACTCAAGCAGGTGGTCTGCTCATACAACCGTTGCTCGGCGAACCGTTCATGCAAGTTGAACAAGGCTTCGTCGGCACTCAACGGAACATCAAGTTCGGCACGGTTAAACACCAATACATGGCATCCAGCTCCGAACTGAATGGGACATTGAAAGATACTGTGGTAGCCCGAGGTATCGGCGGGCTCCACCTGCATGAATTGAACTTGCAGAGGGCGGAATTGCGGATCTCCGCACAACCAGCGCAGATAGGCCAACAGCGCGACTGTTTCTACATCATGAAAAGGCCGCGACAAGAGCTCTCCACCGTGGCGCCCAACATACAGGCGGCAGACATTGCCTTCGGTACTCAGCAAAAGCTTCGCGCCATTGTCAATCAAGGTGAAGAATCGAACAAACCGCTCCAGTGCACAGGCCAAAGTAGGACTCGACATCATGAGGTGTCCCACCACGTCATACAGGCCAGGCCGGACCCGCTCATAGGTTTTCAAACCAATGCCGGGATCACCCGTCAGAGCTACTGCTCTCATCAGTATGTGCGAAAGATCTGCCACTCGACACCGAGCCGCATCGTTGAACAATCCCGGATTGAGTCCTGTTTCTTTAAGCAGGGCTCCCACATCCAAACCCTCTGCCTTAAGCGTCTCTTCAATGAGGCGTGCGTAGCCAATGCTGACTGTGAACATATCCCTACCACGTTATTTTCATGGCCCACAGGCCTCGATAGAGAAGTGATCGGTACCCGAACAGTACGAACATTGCCTCCGATCACGTCTTTCGGGATTGCTTACATCCAGACCGCCTCGTTACGCCGCCTCCGGTGAACCGGAGCACATCGCGCAGCGAGCTTGGCATCGTTTTCCACCGGCGGTTGCTTCGGCGGAAACGTGTTCCCTTCAAAACCATAGTTGCTGCCTTAAATGATGACAAGGCAGTTCTATGAACGAATCGTTAACAAAGAATGACCAGCGCTGTCACCCCTCGCCAGTACGATGGCGTCGTCGGGTACTTCTTATCCAGACGTTAATCGCCAGAATTCATACCGTCACATACCACGGACGCAGGCACCCCATGGGATAGGCGTGGTACGTGCCGACGTCCTCTCACCAAGAGGGAAATTCCTATGAGCAAACGAATTGCACTGATCACCGGCGGTATGGGTGGGATTGGCGCTGCTATCAGCCGACGTCTGCATCAGGAAGACTTCATCGTGGTGGTGGGCTGTCGCCCTAACTCCTCACGCAAGGAAGAATGGCTGGCGGCCCAACAGGAAGACGGCTTTGAATTCCATGTCTGCGAGCATGATGTAGCCGATTGGGAAAGTACCTCCCGCGCCTTTGCCGAGTTACGCGAGCGGGTCGGACCGATCGATGTACTCATCAACAACGCTGGCATTACCCGTGATGCCAGTTTCCGCAAGCTCACCCCGGAGCAGTGGAACGAGGTTATCAATACCAATCTAAACGGGGTCTTTAATGCGTCCAAACAGGTAATCGACGACATGCTGGCCAAGGGTTGGGGACGCATCATTAACATTTCATCCGTCAATGGACAGCGCGGGCAGTTCGGCCAAACCAACTACTCGGCTACCAAGGCCGGCATTCATGGCTTCACCATGGCTTTGGCTCGGGAAGTTGCCAGCAAGGGCGTTACCGTCAATACCATTTCGCCCGGGTACATTCTTACTGAAATGACCGGCGCTATGCGCCCGGAAGTATTGGCGCAGATTACCGCCGGCATTCCAGTAGGTCGCCTGGGCCGCCCGGAAGAAATTGCCAGCCTGGTAGCCTGGTTGGCCTCGGAAGATGCTGCGTATGCCACAGGCGCCGACTTTTCCATGAATGGCGGGCTGAACATGCAATGACCCCTCTTGGAAGACACAGGACGTATCCAATCAGTTTATTTCCTTCGCAGAGGTGTTTATGCATGACGTTGTAATCGTGGCCGCTACCCGAACGGCCATCGGCAGCTTTCAGGGAGAATTATCCACACGCCCGGCGGTTGACCTGGGCGCCGATGTGATTGGTGCCCTCCTCCAGCAGACCCAGCTGGATCCCACGCAGGTGGATGAGGTTATTATGGGCCAGGTGCTGACGGCAGGCGCTGGTCAGAATCCGGCCCGACAGGCAGCAATCAAGGCGGGGCTGCCTGCTAGCGTTCCCGCCATGACGCTAAACAAGGTATGCGGCTCAGGTCTTAAGGCTGTGCATCTGGCCGCCCAGGCCATCCGCTGCGGTGATGCCGACGTCATCATTGCAGGTGGCATGGAAAACATGAGCCTATCGCCGTATGTATTGCCCAAGGCCCGCACTGGGTTACGCATGGGTCATGCCGAGCTGGTCGACTCGATGGTTCATGACGGCCTGTGGGATGCCTTCAACGCCTACCACATGGGTATCACGGCCGAGAACCTGGTCGAGAAATATGGCATCACCCGCGAGGAGCAGGACACGTTCGCAGCAGCATCCCAACAAAAAGCCGTGGCCGCCCTCGAAGCGGGCTATTTCCGCAGCCAGATCACGCCGGTCCTGCTGCCACAGCGCAAGGGCGAGCCAATCGTTTTTGATACCGATGAACAACCCCGTGCGGACACAACCCGCGAAGCCCTTGCCCTGCTTAAGCCAGCCTTCAAGAAGGATGGTAGCGTCACGGCCGGCAATGCCTCGAGCCTTAATGACGGCGCGGCTGCGGTGCTTGTGATGAGCGCGGCCAAGGCCGATGCCTTGGGGCTACCGGTACTGGCCCGTATCGCTGCTTATGCCAATGCAGCTGTTGACCCGGCCATCATGGGTATTGGTCCAGCCCCAGCGACACGTCGCTGCCTGGAAAAAGCCGGCTGGACTGTAGGCAATCTGGATCTGATCGAGGCCAACGAGGCGTTTGCAGCGCAGGCGCTTAGCGTTAATAAGGAGCTGGGTTGGGATACGGCCAAGGTCAATGTCAATGGTGGCGCCATTGCGCTGGGCCACCCGATTGGCGCCTCGGGCTGTCGTATCCTGGTCACGCTGCTGCATGAAATGCTCCGCCGCGACGCGCATAAAGGGCTGGCTACTTTATGTATTGGCGGCGGCCAGGGAGTCGCGCTCGCGCTAGAACGGTGACCGCTGCTACTCCTCCTGCGAACGTGCCGAAGGGCACGTCCGCAACTCTTCTCCAGCAGGCCGATGAGATCATCAGCCTGCAATCTGTCGAACCCACAGGATGCGTCATGGATCAAGCGCAGTCATTTACACGCTACTGGTCGGCCCAGTCTCCTTTTGTAGCCACTTTTGCTGTCCATCAATTGCGCCTCTGGATGAATACCATTCCCTGGTTTGCAGGCAAAGCCAAGGAAGAATGGTTCGAAGTTCCTACCGAGCGCCTGGAAGAGATACAGGCGGCCTACCAGCAGGAATGGAACCAGCTCGGCCTGCAGTTGCTCATGCAAAAGCCCTTCAGTTTTACTGATAAGCGTTTCGCCAGTGATTACTGGAGCCTGCCATCTTTTGGCTCTCTTGCCGCGTTCTACTTGCTTAATTCACGTTACATGCTGGCCCTGATCGATAGCTTGCCTGTGGATGAAAAGAAACCTCGCCAACGGCTGCGCTACCTGATCGAGCAAGCTATTGCAGCGGCCGCACCCAGTAACTTTCTGGCTTATAACCCCGACGCGCTGGATACTCTGGTAAAAAGCAGCGGTGCCAGTCTAGCTCTGGGTATGCTTAACCTAGCCAATGACTTGCAGGAGGGCAAACTGCGGCAGTGCGACAAGAGCGATTTCGTGATCGGACGCGACTTGGCGACTACGCCGGGTCATGTCGTCTTTGAAAACGACCTGTTCCAACTCATCCATTACAGCCCACGCAGCCAGGAGCAGTATCGGCACCCCCTGTTCATCACACCGCCTGCTATCAATAAGTATTACATCATGGACCTGCGTCCAGAGAACTCCCTGGTCCGCTACGCCCTTGAACAGGGACATGCTGTATTCATCATGTCCTGGCGCAATTTCGACCACAGCGGCGCAGACCTGACCTGGGACAATTTTGTCGAGGATGCTGTCATCAAGGGTATGCGGGTCGCCCAGACGATCAGTGGCTCACGTCAGTTAAACTGTGTGGGCTTTTGCATCGGCGGCACCCTGTTGACCTGCGCCCTGGCAGTACTGGCGGCTCGTGGTGAACCTGATATCGCCAGTAGTCTGACCCTACTGGCAACGTTTCTTGATTACGACGATCCGGGTGTCATAGACATCTTTATTGATGAAGCCACAGTGGCGTACCACGAGAGCGCCATTGGTGGGAAAAACGGTACGACCGGCCTCTTTCGTGGCCAGGACATGGCCAACATGTTTTCGCTGCTCCGCCCTAACGATCTCTGGTGGAACTACACAGTCGACAAATACCTGAAAGGCAATAAGCCCAGGGCTCTGGACCTCCTGTTCTGGAACAATGACAGCACCAATCTCCCTGGACCCATGTTCTGCTGGTATCTACGGCATACCTATCTGCAGAACGATCTTAAATCCGGCGAACTAGAATGCTGTGGCGTACGGCTCGATCTTCAGAGGATCGCGACGTCAACTTATCTGCTGGCCACACAGGACGATCACATCGTACCGTGGGGCAGCGTCTATCGAGGGAGTGCGCTGTTTTCAGGGGAGAGTCGCTTCGTGCTGGGCGCCTCAGGGCATATTGCCGGCGTTATCAATCACCCTGCGCAGAATAAACGTCACTATTGGGTCAATGACGAAACACCTGATGACTCTAATGCCTGGCTGGCTGGTACCGAGCAGAAACCGGGCAGTTGGTGGCAGGATTGGTTTGCCTGGCTGGCACCCAGGTCGGGGGAACAAAGGACTGCGCTTGAAGTTGGTAAGTCCAGCGAATACCCCGTTCTTGAGCCTGCTCCAGGACGTTATGTTCTAGGATAGGTAAAAGAATTTACGATGGGCTGGCTAACTGGCCCATCGTCTTGTGACATGGCTCAATTATTTCTTGTGCGTCATGCAGCTTTTTTAAATTGTGCCGGTCTTAAGGAATAGACACAGGCACAGGGTTGCTCAATATCGCTGCCGTGTCAGAGGTCGAGCCGCTTAATCTGTTTTCGAGGCTCGTTGTACAACTTCTAGCAAGGACTGCTTTAATGACACGTACTCAACTTCGTCGCTTGCTCATCTGGCGCAGCTTTGGCGCCGCCCTACTTTTCTATGGGCTGCTGCTCGCGCTGTTCGGCATGGCCGACTTTATTTCACGTTAGTACCTACACTGTAATGACCCGATAAACCTCCCGGCTGGAAAAAGCCGGGAGGTTTTTTGCGTGCCCGTCAAAAACTTTTTCTGATTTAAAAAGTGTTGTTTTTCAACTATTTGTATCGAGTCTCTTACTTTTTTTGACGCTTTAAAAGTTTCTGCCAGTTTTTCGGATAGCCGGGAACTCCATATATTCCGTACGCTCATAGCACAGCGCTACCATACGATAGTTTTGTTCGAGGTGCTGGGAAACGACGAGTGATTGTCTTCCCGGTTGTAGTGCACCGGGATACAACAAGGATTCAATCAAGGCAGGAAGGCCTATGCATTGGATACTCATTGTTGTCTCTACGGCTGCTAAGCAACCTGTCGTTTCCATGCCGGAGTTGGCTCACGCCTGGCCTGTGAAAACGCCACGAAAAAATCATTTGAATGACGAGCAACAAAGTCAGTATCCACTGCATTTCAAAAGACGAAACGGTTGCCCCAGAAGGCCCTTAAAACAGGTGCCTTCTTTTTGCAGTCGCTCCGTCAAGCAAGGTACTGACTGGACAATGAGTGTTTCAAAAAATCAAAAACAGCGCTTCGCTTATTGTTAATGACAACAAGCATGCATGTTCAAGGAGAGAATATGATGGGTAACAACGTACGTAAAAACCTGATCGTCGCTATAAACTGGGCTGGGCTGGCTGCTTTCGGCTCGGTGGTATGGTGGGCTTATGATCCCTGCCAAAGCGGTAGCTGTGCCGTTCAAGCCCCCGCCATTGCCTCCATCACTGCGCCGCAGTCGATGGTGCACTCGGGGATGGTTTCCACTACTACAGAGCTGCACGTATTGAAATAAAAGCTTCCCTCCGTATTCCTGAAAAGGCTTCGATTATTCGAAGCCTTTTTTCATGACATGCCTGTTTGTCTATGTTTTAAACAAATACGCTCCTTTCCAGGCTAACGCTCCGACGACATGAACAAACAGGCTGCCTCCAGCGTGGCCTGGCCGCCTTTCTTAGTGATAGTAATGCTGTTGCGTATCCAGTCTCTGAGGTCGGAATGGGAGATCACCAGCACTGTACCCTTGTCGTGAGACTTTTCTTCGAGCAGATACATCAACCGCTCAAGGCCGGCCTCATCCAGCGCTTGATCAATTTCATCGGCCATGAACAGCTTGATGGGTTTGGTGGCACGAGAGGCCACAAGGTCCTGTAGAGCCATTGCTGTAGCCAGACGAACCTTGCGCTTTTCCCCGCCGGACAAACTGCGGAAGGTTTCACCGCCTGTAGCACTTGTGACGTCGATAGAAAACCGCTCGCGCAGTTCACCCTTGGCGGTCAGGGAAAGGGTTGACCAGACGGCCGTAATGTTGCCATCCGTTAACGCGGACAGGTAATGCGCGGTCCGTGCATTTAGGTAAGGCGTGACGTTATCCAGAATATGGGCGCGAACGCCAGCGGGACCGAAAACACGAATGGCCTCTTCGGTCAGCTCGAGCTGCCGCTGCCCCGTAGCCTGCCGTTCGTTTAGGGTTTTCAGACGTGTCTGAACCTGCTCCAGCTGTTGCCGGGCTCGGAGAATGGCTGGTTCATGGGGGTTCGTTGCCACCTCAAGGTGTGCGAGCCGTTCCTGTAAATGCTGCAGGTGGGCCTGTTGCTCACACCAGCGGCGCTGTTCAGCCTGAAGACGGTTGCGGTCAGCCTCCAGCTGGCCTAGCGCAGTGCTCTGGACAGACACATCCGTCATGCCGGCACGATAAACCGCCAGCGCCTCTTCTGCCGCCTGGACGGCCTGACGGTAGGTATCAAGCTCCATCTTCAAGGCATCGGCCTTTGCCGTCTGTGCCTGAGCTGCTCGCAGGGCTGCCTCGCGAGACGCGTTGAGGTCGCTGGACTCAATCACATGACCACACTCGGCGCAGCGTGTACCGACTTTATCGTCAACATGCTCAAGCGCGTGGAGAAGCCGCTTCGACCGTGCCTGCTCATCCCTGATGCGCTGTTCTGCAGTAGCTAGCGCCAGTTCCGCCTCGCGATGGGCACTGGCCAGGATACGCTCCTGCCGGCGCTCCTCGTCCGACGCGGCGATACGGTCGCGAATGGCCTGGCCCTGCGCTTCCTGCGCCTGAAGTTGGGTCTTCAAGTGCAAACCCTTGTCAGGATCAAAGGTGCGCAACGCACTCTCGTAGGCGTCCCTCGCCGACGCTATCTCGGCCTTGTGCCTATGCGCCCAGGCGTCCCGATCACGCTCGGCGGCTGCGACATTTGTCTCAAAGGTGTGTTGCGCGCTCCGCAGGGCTTCGGTCTGACTGGTCAGCTCGCCTACCTCAAGCTTGCGTTCGCTCAGCCGCTGCCGGGTCAGGTCATAGGCCTTTTGTAGCTGATCAATACCGGCAGCTTCCTCGACCAGTAACTTGAGCGCACGGTCAGTCATGCCTGGCAGGTCCGGCATGGCCTCCTGACCGATATAGACGGCACTGGTAAACACGTCTTGCGAGCAGCCGATCACCGCGTCTACCAGTACCTGGGTCAGCTTGTCAGAGCCACGGGTCAGGTCCTTCCAGCCGCCCTCATGGAGCTGTTCCAGGCGCAACTGATTTTTGAATATGCGGTGTTTACGGTAACGACTGATGCGGTAGGTATCGCCACTGGCCTCCTGCAGCTCGACAACCACTTCGGTGCCTTTTCCCGCCGTCCGGTTGACGATGCCATCGCCCGACTCATGACGCGCCGTCTCTCCGTAAAGCGCCCAGCACAACGCATCGGTAATAGACGATTTGCCAGCGCCGTTGCTGCTCTGGCTGGTATCGTCAAGGTTCTCGCCCTGGACAAGCACGAGCCCCTTGTCGTTAAGGGGAAGCGACTCGACGCGGCCGATTGCCATGAAGTTGCTGATGGACAGGCTGAGGATCTTCATAAGCGGATTGCCTCGGCCTCCGTCAGGATGTCATGGCAAAGCGCTTCGAGTGCCTCACCCTCGGTACTGTGATCCCTGATCCACTGGCTGATCGACTCGCGCAGTGTAGGCGCACTGGCTACCTGGGTACGTCGTGACGGGACGGCACTACGCGCCAGGGGAATGGCCTGCACAAACGTGCCGAGGGCACCTAGCGCCTCCAACCGAGAACGGTAATGGCTGATTTCGTCGCTTGTCGCCTCGCCCAAGCGAAGCCGAACATAATTACCCCGGCAGTATTCAGCGGCGGTCGCGTCATCCCAGCAGATATCGAAATCCATATAGCGAGGCGCCTGTGAGGGGTGAAAGGCAACACCGCTATCAGTAACGATCAGGTATCCCGCACGTGTTCCGACATCGTTCCAGGTCTGATGAGTAGTAGCGCCTACACTGAAGACATCTCCCGGGAAATACTTGTGATTGTGGTAATGACCACAAAACACCTGCTTGAACCCATAGGCGGCCAGTTCGGCAGCCTGGAAACCATGGTTGGGCAGCCCTGCGATAACATCATCTACCGGCGCGTGCAGCATTAGGGTCCAGGCATTTACGGCTTCGCTCTGATGGACCAGCTCTGCAAGGCATTCCCCAATGTGTTGGCGCACGTCGTCAAGCCGGTCATACCAGGGCACCATGACCACGCGATCATCATGAAACAGTGCAGGAGTGGAAATCACCTCAATGCCCGGAATCGTTCGAAGCGACTCGCAAGCGTTACTCAGGGCATTACTATCCCGCGACTCGAGGTCGTGGTTACCAGCCAGAATGCGTACTACCAGCCCCTGCTCACGGGTAAGCGTAGTAAACAAATCGATAGTGGGATTCAGGACACTTGGCGCAACAGAGCCGCGCACATGGAACAGATCGCCAGTGATATACAAGGTTTTACCGCCAGCACGCTTCGTGGCTTCAGCAGCCAGACGGATCTCATTGAGAATATGCACGAGCCGGCTATTCAGACCGTACTCGTTGATACGCGAAAACGCGCTCCAGTTATGCAGATGGACATCAGAACAGATGCCGTAAGTCATGGAGAGCTCCTGGCGGGACGCAACCCTCGAACATTGCGATGCGGGGGCTGCGTTTGAAGGCGACTGAAATATCGGCTCATCACGCTTTGAGTCAGGATTGCCGTGAGATATCCAGCCTCGGCTGGTGAGCTGCAAGAGTTTGAGTGACTAACCGTGTCCGACTCTATAAATGGGGTCTCCCTCTGAAAATCAAAGAAGTGGCAAAGCGCTTTCCAGACACGCGTAAGCGATCTGTAACGTCTCGATAACACAAAAGGCGCACTAACGCTGACTAGGCTTGTCCGAGCCCATAGTGTCTTTTTGCAACTGAAGGGAGCGATGCATGCTATTGGCGCTGATCGTTGCGCTACCTCTGCTTGGTAGCCTCTTGCCGGTACTGCTGGATCGGCGGGGCCGTCGGCTGCCGGCCTTTGCAGCGGCTTTACCCGCAGCGATCGCGCTGCTGACCCTGCTGTCTTTTACTCGCGAGATGCAAGCAGAGCAAACCATTATCGTGTCCTATCCCTGGCTGGAAAGCCTAGGGTTGAACCTGAGCCTGCGTCTGGATGGCCTGAGCTTTCTTTTCGCTCTTCTGATTCTGGGCATAGGGCTGTTGGTCATTCTCTATTCCCGCTATTACCTCTCGACAGAAGAGGCCATGGGCCGCTTTTATGCCTATCTGCTGGTATTCATGTCCGCCATGTTGGGCATCGTACTCTCAGAAAATCTATTATTGATGCTGGTGTTCTGGGAGATGACGAGCCTTTCCTCGTTTCTCCTGATCAGCTTCTGGTCGCACCGCTCGGATTCACGGCGCGGTGCGCGCCTGGCGCTGACTTTCACGGCAGGAGGCGGCCTAGCCTTGCTGGCAGGAGTCCTGCTGCTAGGCCACATCGCTGGCAGTTTCGAACTCAGTCAGGTCTTGGTATCCGGCTCCACTATCATTCAGCATCCTCTCTATCCGTTGATGCTGATTCTGATTCTATTAGGCGCGTTTACCAAGTCCGCGCAGTTTCCCTTTCATTTCTGGCTGCCCCACGCCATGGCAGCACCTACCCCGGTTTCGGCCTATCTACATTCGGCTACCATGGTCAAGGCTGGCATCTTTCTACTCGCCCGCCTCTATCCTACCATTGCAGGTACTGACTGGTGGTTCTACATCGTCAGCCTGACAGGGCTGACCACCCTCTTGCTGGGTTCGGCCATGGCGCTGTTCCAGCATGACCTCAAAGGGCTACTGGCCTACTCGACTATCAGCCATCTCGGACTGATTACTCTGCTGTTTGGCCTGGATACCGACATGAGTTCGGTCGCTGCCATTTTTCATACCATCAATCACGCAACGTTCAAGGCTTCTTTGTTCATGGCGGCCGGCATCATCGACCATGAGACCGGCACCCGTGACCTGCGACGGTTGAGCGGTCTGAAACGCTTCCTGCCGCATACGGCCCTGCTCGCTATTGTGGCTTCGCTCTCTATGGCAGGGGTGCCGTTGCTCAATGGCTTCCTCAGCAAGGAAATGTTCTTGAGCGAAACTTTGAACCAAGGGCTGCTAGGCCGTTTCAATTGGATAATCCCGGCTGTATCAACCCTGGCCAATCTATTAACGATGGCCTATTCCGTCCGCTTCATTCATCAGACCTTTTTCGGAGAAGCTCCTAAGGACCTGCCCAAGCATCCGCATGAGCCGCCTTTCTACATGCGACTGCCCGTACAGATTTTGGTCCTGCTGTGCGTAGTTGTAGGGCTTTTTCCAGGCCAGACGGTTAGCGAGCTGCTGGCCATGGCGGCCCGAGCCTCGCTAGGCAGACCGCTGCCGGAATACAGCCTGGAAATCTGGCATGGCTTCAACCTGCCCCTGCTCCTGAGCCTGATAGCTCTGGTCGGCGGTACGCTGGTTTACTTTTTCCTGAGCCGCCCTTTGTTCCGCCTCTACGAAAAACTGCCTGACGCTGAAGCGCGAGATGTATTCGAGGGGACAATGCAATGCCTGGTGCGCTCGGCCGTTTGGTTCACGGATCGTCTTGAAAACGGCTCATTGCAACGTTACTTGGCGCTAATGCTATTGGGTGTTCTGCTGATAACCGGCAGTGCCCTGTGGCGCCTCGAAACCTGGACGGGCCCCGTCGCGCTGACGCCACTTGACCCACTAACGTCGCTAGGCCTGTTGGTTCTTATGGCTGCCGCGATTATGGTGGCTCTCTCCCACCGCCACCGACTACAGGCCATTATCATGAGCAGTGTGGCGGGTCTTATGGTGGCAATGCTATTTGCGCGCTTTTCAGCCCCTGACCTGTCGCTAACCCAACTATCAGTCGAGGTGGTAACGGCCGTTCTTCTCGTTCTGGCCCTGTTCTTCCTACCCTGGCATACCCCTCGTGAGTCTACAGCGCTACGGCGATTGCGAGATCTCGCCCTGGCCGGTGGTGGTGGCGCTCTGGTATCAGTGCTGACCTATGCCGTACTAACACGCCCCTACGAAAGCATTTCTCCGTTTTTCCTGGATAACAGCCTGCCCGGTGGGGGCGGAAGAAATGTCGTGAATGTGATTCTCGTCGACTTCCGTGGCTTCGATACCCTGGGCGAGATCAGCGTTCTGGCAATTACCGGTGTGGCGATCTACGCAATGCTGGAAGGCGTGACGCTACCCCGGCCGGAAAAAGGCCTTGGAGGTTATTCATGGGTGCGCGATCGCCATCCCCTGATGCTCAGGGTAGTGTCAACGTTGATATTGCCGCTGGCCCTACTGGTCTCGGTATTTATCTTCATGCGGGGTCACAACCTGCCTGGAGGCGGCTTTATTGCAGGGCTGATCACCACCGCCGCGTTGATTCTGCAATACATCGCTAGCGGCCTGCGCTGGACAACCGCTCGCCTTCCCCTGGATTTTCGTCGCCTGGCTGGCTTTGGCCTTTTGACTGCCGGCATCACCGGGCTTGTGGCACCCCTGTTTGGCAAGCCTTTCCTGACCTCGGCATTTACGCATGTGGAAATCCCGCTGATAGGTGACATCGAGTTGGCTAGCGCCATGCTGTTCGACCTTGGCGTCTACCTGACCGTAGTAGGTTCCTCACTGCTTATCCTGGCGAATCTGGCCCTGAACGGCCGCCCCCAAGACAAGGAACGGATCTAATGGAGCTTTTATTTGCCATTACCCTTGGCGTGCTAACCACCAGTGGCCTCTACCTCATGTTGCGGGGCCGTACTTTCCCAGTGGTACTGGGCATCACTCTGATCACCTATGCGGTGAATCTGTTTTTGTTCGCCATGGGACGCTTGATTACCGGCGCACCAACCATTATCGGGCCGGACAGAGACTACACCGACCCGCTGCCCCAGGCGCTAGTACTTACAGCTATCGTAATCAGCTTCGCCATGACGGCCTTTGTACTCGTCTTGTCCATCAAGGCCCTGAGCGAGCTGGGTAACGACCATGTAGACGGGGCGGACCGATGAATCATCTGCTCGTCCTGCCCATTCTATTGCCACTCTTTACCGGCGCATTCCTGCTGCTGTTCAACGAAAAGGCTTCTTCTCACAAGCGTGTCTGCTCTACAGCAGCCACGCTGCTCCTACTCCCACTTTCCGCCTGGCTAATCGCCGTGGCTGGGCAGGGCCAATTTTTAACCTATGCGCTAGGTGATTGGCCGGCCCCTTTCGGCATTGTTCTGGTGCTGGATCGGCTGAGCGCCCTCATGGTAATGATTACAGCCGTGCTGGCCAGCGCGGCAATGATCTATGCCATCCGTGGCGATGACGCCCGGGGCCGCAACTTCCACGCCTTGTTCCAGTTTCAGATCGCAGGGCTTAACGGAGCTTTCCTTACCGGCGACCTGTTCAACCTTTATGTCTTCTTCGAAATCCTGCTGATCGCCTCCTATGCCCTGCTGTTGCACGGGAGCGGCCGGGAACGGACTAGCGCTGGCCTGCACTATGTCCTGCTCAATCTCCTGGGCTCGTCGCTTTTTCTGATAGCGGTCGGAACACTGTATGGTCTGCTCGGCACGCTGAACATGGCTGATCTGGCCCGCCGGATTACCCAGGTCAACCCAGTCGATGCACCATTGATCGCTGCCGCTGGAGGCCTGCTGCTGCTCGTATTCGCCTTGAAGGCGGCTCTTTTACCCCTGTATTTCTGGCTACCACGCGCGTATGCCGGCGCCACGGCACCGGTAGCGGCATTATTCGCCGTTATGACCAAGATGGGGGTTTATTCAATCCTACGGGTCTATACCTTGCTGTTCGGCCCGGAGGCAGGCGAGCTGGCGCAGCTGGCACCTCCCTTGCTGTGGCCCTTGGCCTTGGCAACGTTGGCCCTTGGGTCGGTCGGCGCGCTGGCAGCCAAACAATTGCAAGAGCTGGTGGCCTATCTCGTCCTGGTCTCCGTAGGGCTTCTGCTGGCAGGCCTTTCCCTGGGTCGTACAGAATCCATCGCTGCCTGTCTGTATTACCTTATCCACACCACCTGGATTACAGGCGGTCTGTTCCTGCTGAGCGATCTGCTGGCGCGCCAGCGGGGAGATACTGGGTCGGCCCTCGTAGCAGGGCCACCGCTCAACGCGCCACTACTACTGAGTGGCCTGTTTTTCTTTGGTGCGGTGTCCATTGCAGGTCTGCCACCACTGTCGGGCTTTCTGGGCAAAGTCTTGATTTTAAGATCTGCAACTTTGCCTGAGGCTCGTTGGCTCTGGCCCGTCCTTTTGTTATCCAGCCTGGGATTAATTATTGCCCTGAGCCGAGCAGGCAGCACGGTATTCTGGCGTACACAAGCAGTTGAACCCACACACCGGAAGGTCGATGGCTGGCGTGTGTTTGCCGTCGCGTTCTTAATGTCCGGTAGCGTTATTCTAGTTGTGATAGCCAAGCCGCTCACTCGTTACCTGGACCAGGCAGCGGAACAGATGATGTCACCCGGGGCGTATATCGAGGCGGTGCTACAGGAGACGCCCCCATGAAGCGCTTGTTTCCCTATCCGTTGCTCAGTCTTGCACTCACCCTGCTCTGGCTGCTTCTGGCAAACAGCCTTAGTCTGGGTAATCTGCTGATGGGAGGGTTGCTGGGCTGGGCCATTCCGCGCGTATGTCGCGGTTTGTGGTTTACCGACGTACGCCCTCGACATCCGCTCCTGTTGGCCAAGCTACTACTGCGCGTCACGGGTGACATGCTTTGGGCCAATGTTCAGGTGGCGGCGTTGGTACTAGGCCCTGTGCGCCGGCTCAATCCTGTCTTTGTTGAGGTGCCGGTGGATATTCGGCAGGAAATGGGCCTGACGCTACTCATGAGCATCATTACGCTCACGCCAGGCACGGTATCGGCCGAACTTAGCGAAGATGGCCGCCGCGTGCTGGTTCATACGCTGGACGAAGACGATCCCGATGCGCTTATCGAGAGTATCAAGACACGCTATGAAAAACCCCTGATGGAGATATTTCCATGCTCGCCATCGTAATCCCTATTTGCCTTGCGCTCTGTTCGCTCGCCGTGCTGCTAACGTTTATCCGCCTCCTGATTGGGCCTCATCAGCCGGACCGCATCCTGGCGCTAGATACTATCAATATTAACGCTATCGCCTTGATTGTACTGTTCGGCCTCTGGCTCGATTCGAACCTGTTCTTCGAGGCGGCATTGCTCATTGCGCTCATGGGGTTCATCACGACGGTCGTGCTGGCCAAGTTCATGACCCGTGGCGACATCATCGAATGAGGGTATACCCATGAATCCCTGGCTTGAAGGCCTCATCTGTCTGCTCCTGTTGGTAGGTAGCCTCTTTACCTTGATCGGCTCCATTGGCCTGCTGCGCCTGCCGGATTTTTTCATGCGTTTACATGGCCCGACCAAGGCCACCACGTTAGGGGTAGGCAGTACCGTTATCGGCTCGATGCTGTACTTCACTACACAGCATGAAGGTTTGAGTCTGCATGAATTTCTTATCCCCCTGTTTCTGTTTATCACCGCCCCGGTAAGTGCGCAGATGCTGTGCAAGAGCGCCATGCAACAACGTCTGGGATTTATCGAGCGAACACGCGGAAAACCGTGGAAACCTTAGCGGTCAAGGGATAGCAAACGAGCAGAAGCAGGAGACAAATACCGCAGACGAAAATCCCGGCCGCACAGTCAACAAGTGCGGCCGGGATAACGCTTAGGCTTCCAGGGCGCGTAGCCTTTGCGCACGTTTCTGAGCCTGCAGTTCCTCGGTAGGACTCAAAGTAAAGTCGAATTGAATCGCGGCGAAACGCTCGGTATCCAGCCCACGCTGCCGGGCCGCATCAATGTCTTCGATAAAAATGGATATGTGCTGGACGCTGGCCCTGCCGGCCCAACTGATCGAGTAGTCGCTGAGTCGGCCCCTCCGGCGGACAGCCATACCCGGACGGTACGATGCTGCGAAAGCGATAACGCCCGTTCTCATCGGTCTCGATACGGCGGCGCAGGTTGTAGTCCGATTGGGTACTGTCGAAATAAGAGTAGTTACCCGCCGTGTTGGCATGCCATACATCGACAATTGCCCCTACCAGTGGCGTGCCGTCCCTGCCAGGATGATCGACAGATGCTCAATGGCATCTTCTGGATCCTTTGCTCCAGCGCCAAATGGCGTGATCTACCCGAACGCTACGGCCCTTGGAAAACGGTCTATCAGCGTTTTCGCCAATGGCGGGACGACGGCACGTTTGAGCGCGTATTGACTCGTCTGCATCTGCGGCTTCGCCAGGATGGCTTTATCGATCTGGATACCTGGATGGTGGACTCCACGACCATTCGAGCTACACGTGCCGCGGCAGGAGGCGGAAAAAAGGGGCCCGGACGAACCTGTAGATCACTGCCTGGGACGCAGCCGGGGTGGGTTAGGTACCAAGATTCACCTGCTCTGCGATGCCAATGGTTATCCGCTGAGCTTTACCCTCTCGCCTGGTCAGCAGGCCGACTCGCGCAACTTTATCCTGTTACTGGATCAGGTGCGTCTTCCTGGCTCTCAGGGCAGACCACGCAAGCGTTGCCGGACAGTGATTGCGGGCAAGGGCTACGATAGTGAAGGGTTGCGTCGCTATTGCGACCGCTTCGGTATGCCGCCGGTGATTGCCCAGCGCACAATGCACCGCAAGCCCCGGCCAGGTCTGCCTCGCCTGTTTGATAGGCCCAAGTATCAACAGCGTAACGTGATCGAGCGGCTGTTCAGTTGGTTAAAGGCCATGGTAACGCTGGCCTGTATCGAGCGATGCATGCGTGCCGACTTTTCAGACAAACCCTAAACTCCGAGCAAAGATTTCTAACTTATGCATACCAGAGAAATCACAGCAGTGAAGCGACGGGTGAGCTTCTCGAAAAAAGACATAATAGGCACTTCAATCGTTTCGTAACTCGGGGAGAGTCATGAAACCTTTAAAGCACAGCCGCTCGCCGAGTTGGCTTAGGCTGCAATATGATGAAGGTATTGCACCTTCGATAAGTGGCACAGCTATAAGGAAAAACAGGTGAAACACGCTGTATCAGAGCATCTTGATACCTATACGGAACAGGGTGCTCTTCGTCTTTCCATCGTCGCCACGTTGTTGGTCGCCCTATTCGGCATCACGTTTGGCCTACTCTCTGGGTCCTTTGCCATTGCCTTCGAAGGGTTTTATTCACTACTGGATGCAGGGATGACGATCATCGCCTTGATGGTTACCAACCTCATCGCAGCCTCCAGTACTATCGGCCCGCAAAGAAGCAGATTGAACCAAAAGTTCACTATGGGCTTCTGGCATCTTGAGCCCATGGTACTTGGCCTGAGCGCAACACTATTGAGTAGCGCTGCGGTATATGCCTTGATTGGTGCAGTTCAAAGCCTGCTCAACGGCGGTAGAGAACTTGAATTTGACGAGGCAATTTTCTATTCCGTTGTAAACCTTGCGATCTGTATTGGCATGGCCTCCTTTGGTTTCAATGTAAATAAAAGGCTTGGATCTGATTTTATAGCCCTGGATGCCAAGGGCTGGCTGATGTCAGCATTTATCACCGCAGCACTACTGGTTGCTTTTTCGATTGGCTGGGCGGTGCAGGGTACTTCCCTAGCCTGGATCTCTCCCTATGTGGATCCAGCTGTTCTGGCTATTATCTGCCTGGTCATCATACCTATCCCTTTGAACACCATCCGTCATGCCTTGATTGATGTGTTACTTATCACACCAACTGAACTTCAAGAGCGTGTAGACCTAATCGCCAAGCGCATCGTAAAGAAGTATGGGTTTCTGTCCTATCGCTCCTATACCGCAAAGGTGGGCAGAGGCCGACAGATAGAACTCTTTTTTATTGTCTCCAAGAACCTAGCCCCCAAAAGACTCGAAGAATGGGATCTTATTAGAGATGAAATCGGTGCAGCCATTGGGGGAGAAAGCCCGGATCGTTGGCTTACTATAATCTTTACGACTGATCCGGAATGGACTGAGTAAACACACATCTATTCTTTTAGAAGCTAAAAGGCCCTAGGCGCTGTCTGAAAGGATTTTCTAAAGCACCCTTTTGTGCCAACCAGAAAATCATGACCTCAAAGCTACAAGTGAGCGCCTTGAAACAAGTGCCTACTGGCCAATGCTACAACCTAGCGCCCGGAAGATGTCATTGCGCATCAAGCAATCACCGATCCGGTTCCATAGGGAGCATCCAACTCATAGCGCCCTGTCATCTATGATCTCTGTAGAAAAGACATGACGGATTAATAAACCAATTTTTCAGATAAAACACAGACATTACCAAGGCATTAACTACTCTATTTAAGGAAACCTTTTGGAGGCCTCCCGATGCCTGAACCTCTTCTCGCTCAAGTGACCCTTCCCCCAAACTTGGTCGAGCATGCCGAAGCCCTGATTCAAGACGGTAGACGACATCTGCTGGGTATTGCAGGCCCTCCCGGCTCAGGTAAGTCCACCCTAGCCGAATTGCTTGCCGCCTCCCTGGGCGAACGTGCCATTGTTGTGCCCATGGATGGTTTCCACCTGGCCAACCGGGAACTGGCCCGCCTCGGTCGTGCGGACCGCAAAGGCGCACCAGACACTTTCGATGCGCATGGCTATCGTGCCTTGCTCAAGCGACTCAGGCAGGCCCACCCTGCTGAAACGGTCTATGCGCCAGCCTTCCACCGCGACATTGAAGAAGCTATTGCCGGATCCATCCTTGTTCCGGCCGAGGTGCCGCTGGTGATTAGCGAGGGCAATTATCTGCTGCTCGATCAGGCCCCTTGGGCCGGCATCAAGGATCTGTTCGACGAATGCTGGTATGTAGCCGTAGACGATCAACAGCGGCGCTCGCGGCTAGTAAACCGACACATACGTTTCGGGCGCAGCCAAGAAGCGGCCGAAGCATGGGTCGACCACACCGATGAGCCTAACGCACGCCTGATCGCCGCCTATCGGGAGCACGCGGACCGGATTATCAATTGGTCAGACTAGTCCGCGTTGAATACCTTTTGATCCGCTACAAAACGGGTCGCTGGCGAGCCATCGGCGTTGAGTTGGAGAATAGTGATCGGGCAGCCGCTTTCGTCCAGCTCCACCAATCCCATGCCCGCACCGTTCCACAATCGCTCCCCGGCCTCACGACGGTCAGGCAGATACGGAGATACTTCCATCCGCCGCCGCTTGGTGAACCAGTTCAACGGTGACCATGGCGCATAAAGCCAGCGATTGAGGCGGTCGAACCACTCCAGCAGGCGCGGGGGAAATTCGTTCTTGACCCCACTGCTGGTGATCTGCCAGATCCGCGGCCCCGTTTCCTGGTCACGAATCCGTACGTCATAGACAAAGGAATAGTGCACATCGCCGGATAGGATTACGTAATTTCCTGGCGTACGTGAGTGCCTGAAGATTCGCAGCAGCACGTGGGCGCTGCCGGGATGTGCCATCCAGTTTTCAGCATCCACCATCAGGGGCTGCCCACACCAGGTAAAGATGCGCTGTACTGCCTCGATCAGTTTGACACCAAACATCGGCGGCGCCGAAACAACAATGGCAGCACGATGCCCCAGTAACGCCTGTTGAAACTCCGTGAGTGCCTCCCAATCCATCAGCCCTGAGGGTCGGCTCGGATGGCGCTCGCTACGCCAGCGTCGCGTACGGGTATCCAGCACGATCAGCGGAGGTGAAGTAGGTAGTTCGTAATGCCAGTGTTGAAAGTGTTGCAAGCGCCCAATCAACTCATCTTGCGGACCAGAATCAAGAACCCCGTCCGAGCAGGCGGTTTCAAATAGATCAGCCAGCGATTCGAGCACCTCCTGAAAAGCCTCCGGCTGGTTGCCCCACCCCTGACACAGGGTATAGCTAATCAAGGTATTGCCAACGATTCGCCGGGCAAATGGATGTTCATAGACAGTCTTTTCCCACAGGGCCGACAGGTTCCAGTCATCCGTAACGTCATGATCATCGAAAATCATGAGCGTAGGCACATTGGCCAATATTCGTGCTACCGAGGGCAAGCCCTGAACGAAATCCTTCAGAACACCAGCCTCTTCGCAGTAACGCTCACGCAAGGACTCATCCAGCTCGGGCGGAACGGGCTCAATAAGCGTCCAGGGCACAGGCGACCATACCAGCAGGTACATGGCCAGGACTTCCGACAGGCTTACCAGATGATTATGGGCATTGTTGGTTGTGAAGATCGGCTTTTCCACACCGCCAAAGAAACGTTCACGTAAGGCTTCGTTGGACTTGAACGCTGGGAGTAACTTCTCGCGCCGGTAATAGCTGGCCGGGTCTTGGGCCAGGGCCTCGCTGTCTTCAACAACGGCCCCGTCAAACCGCTCCTGGTACAACCCGAGTCGTTTGATCAGCGCATGAATCGCCACCAGCATCGGGCCAGCCACATCATCTGCATAGATCTGGTCACCCGTCATGAGCAGCACGGCCGGGCGCGCCTCTGCATTGCCCTGCTCCGCCAGCCATTGATCCGCCCGGACTAGGCCGTCTCTCGCTCGACTATGCGGTTTGCGACAGGAACCATGCAGCAATCGATCAATCCGGGATTTGATTACGAAACAGGGATGAGTCTGCCCTGGATACAGCAGATACGGCGCCCATTCGGCCATGCTGCGGTCAGCTCCGCTTGCCGATGGGATTTGCAGGTCATATCCGATCAGGCAATCCAGCGGCAGTGCCGTATCAAGCGTGACATCGATCAGATGAAAAAAGGCATTTCGTCCTACCTGGATAACCCGGCACGCCGCCGTATCAGGCTCAAGCACATGCACCCGCTCACGACTCTCGCCAGGAAAAAGACGCAGCGTCATAGCAAGCGGCCTGCTTGTCACCAGCCACATAACCAACCGCTCCGCGGTTACCCGTCGTAATAAAGGGCCTACGAGCACGTCGGGAAGTACGGAGTCAGCAATAGAAGGAGACATCACCAGGCAGATCACTCACATAAAAAAACGCCTAGAGTATCCGGCATTGGCAAAGCTGCGCCTAGGCAATCGACACAATCATGAGACCTCTCCAGAAAACTCAATGTGCTTGCCATGAAAAAGGGCGCCCGTAGGCGCCCTTTTTGTTGCTGCGTTTGCGCAACCGGCTTAAGCCACCTGACCTTCGATGGCCGGCTTTTCGTCTGCTGGTGACTGGCCATTGATGGCAATGCGCTTGGGCTTGGCTTCTTCCGGCACAAGCCGAACCAGATCCACGCTCAGCAGGCCGTTTTTCAGGCTGGCCCCCTTCACTTCGATATGGTCAGCCAAGCGGAAGGACAGCTTGAACGCACGCTGGGCAATGCCTTGATGCAGATAGGTCACGCTGTCGGTGTTCTTCTCACGACGGCCACCCCGTACGGTCAGCACGCTCTGCTCGACTTCGAGCTCAAGGTCGTCTTCCTGCAGGCCGGCGGCTGCAATCACGATGCGGTATTGGTCATCGCCGTGCTTTTCAACGTTGTAGGGTGGATACGAGCTGCCCGATTCATTACGCAACGCAGCCTCGAACAGATCGTTGAAACGGTCGAATCCAATGGAATGACGGAACAGCGGAGCAAGGGATAAATTAGTCATGATGAAATCTCCTGAGAGTCAGCAAGTTTTCCTGGCGGGACCCGATTTCGGCCTCCCG
>NZ_VLKY01000020.1 GCF_007830155.1 Pseudomonas duriflava | reverse complement strand
TTTATCGATATGCCGATGGCCAGAGGGTAGATCCACCCATGCCGCAAGTAGTACCGGCAGTAGAGGCAATACCGCCGGTGTGGCTGGGTACCGAGAACGAATCGGACCGCGCGACGCTCACCGCCTTGCTGCATCGTCTCGGCGCCCACATGGAGGAGGGCATCGAGCCCACTGCCGAGGCCTTGTGCCTATTGGCGCCTTATGGACTAGACGCTACCAGCGCGGTCCAGCGCTTCTCCACGGATGCCGCCCGTACGGTGTGTATCGATCCACTGCTCGACTGCACTCGCTATCGCTCGCTGATGTTGAACCCGGCCACTAGGGTTGACATGCGCAACGCGGCCCATGCGCTGCTGGCCCGCGATGGAGTTGGTGTCGGTGTGATCAATGACAGTGTGGGATTTGTCGCGCAGCGAGTGCTGGCGATGATCGTCAACCTGGCCGGTGATATCGTCCAGCAAGGCATTGCCAGCGTGGGTGATCTGGACGAGGGCGTACGTCGTGGCTTGGGATACCCGCAGGGCCCATTGGCCTGGGGTGACAGCATTGGCGCTGCTCGGTTGCTGACTATCCTAGAGCGCATGACCCGTTTGACGGGCGATCCCCGCTATCGTCCTGGCCCTTGGTTGCGTCGACGCGCGAGCCTGGGCCTGTCGCTTGCCCATACCGAGCCGTCATTTGCCTGATTCCTCCATGGGGATACAGCCTGTGTCGCGGCATAGGCCCGGTGCTGACGATAGTTAGCGAACATGCATAAACGCATACAACAATAAGGTGATATGAAATGGGTGCTTTGACGGGATACCGCGTACTCGACTTGAGCCGCGTGCTTGCGGGCCCATGGTGTGGCCAGACTTTGGCCGACCTAGGTGCCGAAGTAATCAAGATCGAGCGGCCAGGCGTGGGTGATGATACGCGTGGCTGGGGGCCACCATGGATGAAAAGCCAGGACGATGAACGCACGAGCGAGTCCTCCTACTATCAGTCGACCAACCGCGGCAAGTTATCAGTTGCCTTAAACCTAGCCACCCCTGAAGGTCAGGAATTAGTGCGTGCGTTGGCCACTAGTTGCGACGTATTGATCGAAAACTACAAAGCGGGTTCATTGGCTAAGTACGGCTTGGACTATGCGTCCTTGTCCGAACTCAATCCACGCTTGGTGTACTGCTCGGTGACCGGCTTTGGCCAGACGGGGCCGCGTGCCGCCGAGCCTGGTTATGACTTCATCGTCCAAGGGATCGGTGGACTGATGAGCATCACGGGTGAGCGCGATGACCTTCCCGGTGGAGGACCGCAGAAAGTCGGCGTGGCGTTTTCGGATCTGATGACCGGGCTCTACTCTACAGTGGCGATTCAAGCAGCATTATTGAGTCGGGAAAAATCAGGGGTGGGTCAGCATATCGACATGGCTTTGCTGGACGTTCAGGTCGCCACACTGTGTAACCAAAGCCAGAACTACCTGGCCTTCGGAAAGCCGCCCGGGCGCTACGGCAACGCCCACGCCAATATCGTGCCCTACCAGGTGTTTCGCGCCAGTGACCAGGATTTCATCATCGCCTGCGGCAACGACACTCAATTTGTTGCGCTGTGCGAGGCCATTGGCCTAGCAGGTCTACCTACGGATCCGCGCTTCAAGCGCAATGCAGATCGGGTGGCCAATCGTGAGGCTGTCATTGAAATTCTGTCTCGGCACTTCCTCGGCGATCGCGCACAGGAGTGGATAAGCCGTATCCACCCCTGTGGCGTGCCTATCGGGGCCATCAACAGCATCGCCCAGGCGCTGGACGAGCCGCAGATCAAGGCGCGCGAAATGCTGGTGAACATTCCTCACCGCCTCAAACCTGACTTCGTCACGGTCGGTAGCCCGATCAAGATGTCCGGGACACCGGTTGAGTATCTGCGCCCGGCACCGATGCTGGGCGAGCACACCGATGAGGTGCTCAAGGGGCAGTTGGGACTCAGTGATGAACGCCTCGTACACCTTAAGGCCAGCGGCGTCATCGAGCAACTGAGTGAACGCTGAACTGCCGTTCCCGGCCCCCATGCGGAGCGGGTCAATTTCTAACAATGGAGTCATCCATGAAAGTCCTTGTAGCCATTAAACGCGTGGTCGACTACAACGTAAAAGTCCGTGTCAAAACGGACAACTCCGGTGTCGATCTTGCGAACGTCAAGATGTCGATGAATCCTTTCTACGAAATTGCCGTTGAAGAAGCGGTACGTCTTAAAGAGAAGGGCCAGGCTAGCGAAATCGTCGTAGTCACTATCGGTCCGGCCACTGCTCAAGAGCAACTGCGCACCGCACTGGCACTGGGTGCTGATCGCGCCATACTCATCGAGCATGCTGAAGAAGTCACCTCGCTAGGCGTCGCCAAACTGCTCAAGGCAGTGGTCGACAAGGAGCAGCCAGAGTTGGTGATCCTTGGCAAGCAGTCGATTGACAGCGACAACAACCAGACTGGCCAGATGCTTGCCGCGCTTAGCGGCTATCCCCAAGGAACCTTCGCCTCCAGGGTTGAAGTCAATAGTAATAAGGTCAACGTTACTCGCGAGGTGGACGATGGTCTACAGACCGTCGCGCTGAAACTGCCAGCGATCGTCACCACTGACCTGCGCCTCAACGAGCCGCGTTACGCCTCGCTGCCGAACATCATGAAGGCCAAGAAAAAACCGCTCGAAATCATCCTACCTGAGGCTTTGGATGTGTCTATGGCTTCGACCAGCAAGACCCTCAAGGTCGAGGCGCCTGCCATACGCAGCGCGGGTATCAAGGTCAGGTCGGTGGCTGATCTGGTCGAGAAACTGAAAAACGAAGCGAAGGTGCTTTGATAATGGAGAGCATATAATGACTATCCTGGTCGTCGCAGATTATATAACCGAAGGTCAGGCCCATACCGGCGTTGCTCCTTCAATTTTGAGTACCGTGGCTGCAGCGCAGAAAATTGGCGGTGATATCCATGTGCTGGTCGCTGGTACTGGCGTTGCTACCGTGGCCGAAGCCGCCGCAAAAATCGCTGGCGTGAGCAAGGTCTTGGTCGCGGATAACGCCGCCTACGCTCATCAGTTGCCAGAAAACATTGCGCCGCTGATCGTTGAACTGGCGTCGGGCTACAGCCACGTGCTGGCCGCCGCCACGGCCAATGGCAAGAACATCATGCCCCGCGTCGCTGCGCAGCTAGATGTCGACCAGATCTCCGAAATCATCTCGGTGGAATCGGCTGACACGTTCAAGCGCCTGATCTACGCCGGCAACGCCATTGCTACCGTGTAATCGAGCGCTGCCATCAAGGTCATTACCGTCCGTGCCACCGGCTTCGATGCCGTTGCCTCCGAAGGTGGTTCGGCCGCAACTGAAGCGGTGCGTGCCGCGCACGATGCTGGCAAGTCGTCTTTCGTTGGTGAAGAGCTGGCTAAATCCGACCGTCCGGAACTGACTGCTGCCAACATCGTCGTTTCCGGCGGTCGTGGCATGCAGAACGGCGAAAATTTCAAGCATCTCTACAGTCTTGCCGACAGGCTCGGCGCTGCAGTCGGTGCCTCACGAGCCGCCGTCGACGCGGGCTTTGTGCCAAACGATATGCAGGTCGGCCAGACCGGCAAGATCGTCGCGCCGCAGCTGTACATCGCCGTCGGAATCTCTGGTGCGATCCAGCACTTGGCGGGCATGAAGGACTCCAAGGTGATCGTCGCGATCAATAAGGATGAAGAGGCACCGATCTTCCAGGTTGCCGATTACGGCTTGGTAGCGGACTTGTTCGAAGCGTTACCGCAGTTGCAACAAGCCCTTTGATGTAAGAGTGCCAGGCGTCCCGAGCGGGGCGCCTGGCACATGTCTAGTTATATGATCCCTTCCCCGGCATTTTGATCCCGTGCTGATTTACTTTCCGGTACAGCGTCGCACGCGATATCCCCAGTTCCTGTGCTGCCAACAGGGGTTTCCAGCGATTGCGAACCAAGGCGTCGATTAATGCCTGACGCTCAGGACTGCCGGATACCGTCTCCACACTTATCATTGGAGCACTGGCGCTAAGCGGCTTTGGCAGGTCTCGTACCCCGATTATCTGACTTTTACAAACGGCGCACGCATAGCGCAACACATGATGCAATTGCCGCATGTTTCCTGGCCATGAATAATTCAGAAGTAGTTCCAACGCAGTCTCGCTGAGCTCCAGGCGTTCTCCCGTACGGTGGCACTCATCATCCAGCAATGTATTGATCAACGTTAGTTTATCTTTACGCTCCCGTAAGGGCGGGATTTCAAAGCGGGCACCGCTCAAGCGAAAGAATAAATCTTCACGAAAGCTGCCTGCTTCTACCAGTGCCGCAAGATCGCGATGGCTGGCACACACGACATGGACATCAATGGGCTGGGGGCGGACGCCTCCCAAGGGGGCAACCTCACCTTCACTGAGCACTCTGAGCAGACGGGTTTGCAGTGTTAGTGGCATATCACCGATTTCATCTAGAAACAGCGTACCGCCGTCGGCTTGTTGCAACAAACCACGCATGCCTTTGGCCGAAGCGCCGGTAAAGGCACCGGCGGCATAACCAAACAGCTCACTCTCAATCAGGCTTTCTGGAATAGCTGCGCAATTGATCGTGATAAAAGGCTTGTCGCGACGTTTACTTGCAGCGTGCAATTGTAGGGCAAAGTGTTCTTTTCCAGCACCCGTCTCGCCATGAATTAGCACCGGCAACCCGCGATCCTTGACCCGTACCGCCATTTCCAGTGCTTGAGCAACCTTGGGGTCAAGTGCCGATGCGACCGGCGTCGCCTGCGGCGCGGCAGTGTTGCGCCTTGGCGCCTTAAGGCGCACGTGCAGGCCCATCGACTGCAGATAGTAAAGGTTGTCGTCACCGAAGGCAGGAAGCCGCGCGCCGGCGAAGGCTTCCTCGATGTGGCTGGGAATCCTGCCACAGCGCTGCAACAACAGACGACGCGCCGCAGGGTTGAGGGCCTGGATACGCCCATCTCGATCCCAAGCAAACAGGCATTGCGGCTGGCTGTCAACGTAGCCTGGCAGCGGGTGCGCACGCAGGACCCAAAAGTCTTGGGTACTGTACATGAAGTATGCATTTTCGAGGTCGGTAGCGCTTTGGATGACCATTTGCCGAATCAGGTGCTGGCTGCGGCGGTTATCGGGCGCACGGACCGAGGATACATCCAGCACAGCAATTATCTCACCAGTTGGAGAAAACACTGGCGCAGCGGAGCAAGTTATACCGATGAACGCTGCGCGGAAATGATCATGCTTGTGTACGGTGACCGGCTGCTTGTCGATCAATACAGCGCAGACGCCTGTCGTGCCTTCTTCACTTTCCGACCAGCAGGTTCCTACATCCATCCCGGCACGGCGGTACTCGCTACGGATGGTCGATTCGATGCGTAGGTCGACGGTGCAGCCCAAGGGGTCAGTGAGCATCACGCAATAGTCGGCATCACGCACGCGATAGTGCAGGCGTGACATTTCATCACCTGCCAAGTGCAGGAAATCGTCGACACGCTCACGATGTTCATGCAATTGGTGAGCCTCGAGAATCCTAGGGCCCTGCAGAGAAGCAGGGTCAAGTTTGTGTTGCTGGACCGAGCGGCGCCAGGAATCGAGGATAACGTTAGGCACCGGCAGGGTCGGGGCATTTTCGGCAGTGCGTAATACTCGGGTTACGTGTTCCAGGTGAGTCTTGGAAAAACCAGAGGACATAGTACCTCCGAAGGTTAGTTCTTATTTTTATGTAACAGCCATTAAAGGCGGCTTAACCATTCCCTTCAAGCCTAATTTGTCACCCAGCTCCTGTGAGACATAACCGCTCAGTATTCGCAAGGTTTCCAAAAGGGACGAGACGTTACGTCTTGTAATTGCCTGACCTATCAGCTGCACTTTCAGGCGCTTAGTGGCTCTACTCCAGGCTTTATAGCCACTTACAAGTATCTTGGCATTCGACTTGCTCTAGCTATCTCAGCAGGCCGTATTAAAAGGCCGCATCCCAATAAAAATAATGATAACGACAGAGGTAGCAAATGAGGGAATTCAAGGCTATGGATTTCTCCCTCACCGGCAAAGTAGCGCTGGTGACAGGTGCAGGACGTGGTATTGGTCAGGGGATTGCACTAAGCCTCGCTCAGGCTGGCGCCGACCTGATACTCGCTGACTATGACTTGAGCATTGCCGAGGAAGCTGCTGCTGGCGTGCGCGCCTTGGGGCGGCATGCAACTGCCCTAAAGGTGGATGTCAGTCAGGCCGACAGTGTAGCGGCCATGATCAAGCAGGTTGAAGAAGCTTTTGGCCGTCTGGATATAGCTGTGAACAACGCCGGCGTGGTCAGCCTTGGCCGAGTTGATGAGCTCCCGGTCAGTGAGTGGGATCGGATCATGAACATTAACGTGCGGGGAGTATTTCTCTGCTGCCAGGCCGAACTCAAGCTGATGCGCGAGCATAAATCCGGCCGCATCATCAACCTCGCCTCAATTGCCGGAAAAGTTGGTTTCCCTGATCTGTCTCATTACAGCGCCTCCAAGTTTGCAGTGATCGGTTTTACCAACGCCTTTGCTAAAGAGGTTGCTCGTGAAGGTATTACCGTTAACGCCCTTTGCCCCGGCATAGTTGGCACTGGCATGTGGCGTGGTGATCAAGGTCTTTCTGCACGCTGGGCCCAGCCTGGAGAATCGGAAATAAAGTCCTGGGAGCGACATCAATCCAGCCTGCTGCCTCAGGGCGAAGCGCAGACGGTGGAGGACATGGGTCAGTTAGCGGTCTACCTAGCGTGCGCACCCCACGTCACCGGCCAAGCCATTGCAGTCGACGGTGGCTTCTCGCTTTAGTTGAACCAGCTGGGATGCACCAGCCCGCTAAGGAACATTTTCTGATGACTTCCCCTTGATACCGAGTTAAGGGGGCCGAACACGGCTTGACTGCTGCTTGGCATAGCGCAGGCCGTTGATACCTGTGGCGCACTGATTGAAACAGGAGAACATAATGACAACAACAGTTCTGGCCAAACGTTCCGTTGGTACTGACATCATCAACTACGACGCTATCGTGATTGGCGCAGGCTTTGGCGGCATTTACATGCTCAAGAAGTTACGCGATGAACTAGGGTTGAAAGTCCGTGCCTTTGACAAGGCAGGTGGCATTGGCGGCACCTGGTTTTGGAACCGCTACCCTGGGGCTTTATCCGACACGGAGTCTTTTGTTTATTGCTTCTCTTGGGATCGCGAACTATGTCAGGAGTGGAATATCACCACGCGTTACCTCACCCAGCCACAAATTTTGTCTTACCTCAACCACGTAGTTGATCGACATGACCTACGTCGCGATATTCAACTCGAAACCGGAATCACTTCCGCAGTGTTCGATGAACAAAGCTGCTGCTGGCTGGTCATCGCTGACGACGGTCATCAATACAGTGCCAAGTACCTGGTTACCGCGCTGGGCCTGCTATCAGCCACTAATGTGCCGAAGATCAAAGGCCTCGATCAATTCGAAGGAAACATGTATCACACGGCCAAATGGCCAGCCGATGCCGTATTGGAAGGCAAGCGGGTAGGCGTCATCGGCACTGGCTCCACGGGCTGCCAGGTGATCACTGCAATCGCGCCAACGGTAGGCCACCTAACTGTTTTCCAGCGCTCCGCACAATACACGGTTCCAGTTGGTAACGGCCCGGTAAATCGCGAATACGTTGATGAAATCAAGCGCAATTACGATACGATCTGGAAAGAAGTGCGTTCCTCTCGGCTAGCTTTCGGTTTTAAGGAAAGTGATATTCCCACCATGAGTGTCGATGCGGCCGAGCGCAAAGCTATCTTCCAGCGCGCCTGGGATAATGGTGGCGGTTTCCGTTACATGTTTCAGACTTTCAGCGACATCGCTACCAATGAAGAGGCAAACATTGCCGCGCAAGACTTCGTGCGGGAAAAAATCGCTGAGATCGTCAAGGATCCGGAAACCGCCAGAAAGTTGATGCCTCGTGACCTCTATGCCAAGCGCCCACTGTGCGACAGTGGTTACTACGCCACGTTCAACCGGGACAACGTGTCACTGGTTGACGTCAAGGCCAACCCGATCGAAGAGATTACCGCCAAGGGTATTCGCACTGCCGACGGAGTAGAACACGAACTGGATGTACTGATTTTTGCCACCGGTTTCGACGCCGTGGATGGCAACTATAAGCGCATAGACATCCGCGGGCGCAACAATGTTTCGATGAAAGATCATTGGGCTGAGGGACCCTCAAGTTACCTGTCGGTGGCCACTAGCCAATTTCCCAATATGTTCATGATCCTGGGTCCCAACGGGCCATTCACCAACTTGCCGCCGACCATCGAAACTGAGGTCGAATGGGTATCCGACCTGATTGGATTCATGGAAGAAAACGAACTGGCATGTGTGGAGGCCGATGCGCACAGCGAGCATGAATGGGGGGTGACTTGTCAGAAGATCGCTGACCAGACCCTTTTTGCCAAGACCGATTCATGGATCTTCGGTGCAAACATTCCGGGCAAGACTAATAAAGTCTATTTCTACATGGGCGGTCTGGGTGCATTCAGTGAGGAGCTAACAGCGGTAAAAAATGACTGTTACCGCGGGTTCAAGTTCACGGGTACGAGTGTAATGGACAAGCACGTGCAACAAGCACTGCACTGATCCAGCACCACGCGACAGCATTAGAAAAGTTGCATTCGTCCGGCGAGCTGACGTGTAGGCAAATGTTAAACAGCCGAATCGCGCCCCACTATGGAGAACCTCCTATGAATCTGAATAATCCCCAACTCCTGCGCCATCAAGCCTATATCGACGGTCAATGGCAAGCCGCCGATGACGAAACTACAATCACCGTGGTCAATCCCTCGACCGCAGTCACCATTGGTCAGGTCCCGCGCATGGGCAAGGCCGAGACCCGCCGTGCGATTGAGGCCGCCGAACGCGCATTGCCCGCTTGGCGTGAACTCTCGGCGAAAGAACGCGCTTCTGTATTACGCCGCTGGTATGACTTGATCATCAAAAATCAGCAGGACCTGGCACACATCATGACCCTTGAGCAGGGCAAGCCGCTACCCGAGGCGCTGGGAGAAATAGTTTTTGGCGCTTCCTATATCGAGTGGTACGCGGAGGAAGCTAAGCGTGTGTATGGCGATATCATTCCGGGCGCCATGGACAAGCGCCTACTGGTCATGAAGCAACCGGTAGGCGTATGCGCAGCGATTACACCATGGAACTTCCCTAGTGCAATGATTACGCGTAAAGCCGGACCCGCTCTAGCGGCCGGCTGCACTATGGTTATTAAGCCAGCCTCCCAGACACCGTTCTCGGCATTGGCGTTGGTCTACTTGGCTGAACAGGCAGGCATTCCCAAAGGTGTGCTGTCAGTAGTAACTGGCGCGGCTATAGAAATTGCCGAAGAGCTAACCAGTAACCCGGCAGTACGCAAGATCTCCTTCACTGGCTCGACCGAAATTGGCCGACAGATCATGGAGAAATGCGCACATGACATCAAGAAAGTCTCTTTAGAGCTGGGGGGCAATGCGCCGTTCATTGTATTTGAAGATGCTGATCTGGATGCTGCGGTTGATGGGGCGCTAGCATCCAAGTTTCGAAATGCCGGACAGACTTGCGTCTGTGCCAATCGCTTGTACGTCCATGACAAGGTGTACGACGCCTTTATCGACAAACTTGACTCGGCAGTGGCAGCGCTCAAGATTGGCGACGGCTTTACCACCGGCGTCACTCTTGGGCCACTGATCGACAGTAAGGCTGTGGCCAAAGTTCGCGAACATATCGAGGATGCAGTGGCCAAGGGAGCCAAGGTCGTCCGGGGAGGCAGATCGCATGCCCTTGGCGGTAACTTCTTTGAGCCCACCATTCTGGTTGATGTACCAGACAACGCTCGGGTTGCCACGGAAGAAACCTTCGGCCCGCTGGCGCCAGTATTTCGATTCGTTGATGATGCCGAGGTTATCAGGAAAGCCAACGATACCGAATTCGGCCTTGCAGCGTATTTTTACACCACGACTCTGAGCCGAGTATTCCACGTTGGTGAGACGCTAGAGTACGGCATCGTCGGCGTTAACACTGGCATCATCAGCTCCGAGGCGGCGCCCTTTGGTGGAGTCAAGGCATCTGGTGTCGGCCGGGAGGGCTCCAAGTATGGCCTGGAGGACTACCTCGAGATCAAATATCTGTGTTTGGCGGGCATCTGACCTTTACTGATTATCATTTCTATTTTTCAACCGATCACTTTTTCGTGACCGCAAGGCAGTGCCTTGCGGTTCAGTCAGCGCTGTGTCGTAAAACATAAAAATAAGGAAATCGACATGAACACCATCTGGAAACTGCCGTTGGGGCTTGGACTCCTTTCGTGCAGCGCTTTACCGGTATCCGCAGCCGATTCTTTATCGCAATGGGGATTGGGAGACTGGGGAGGGGCGCGTAGCAAACTGCTGGAAGAGGGCGTAGACGTTTTCGTCGGCTACGTTGGCGAAGGCGCTAGCAATGTTCAGGGGGGCTACAACCATGACCGTACAGCGCGCTACACAGCGCAGTGGGCCTTGGGTGCCCACCTGGATCTACAAAAGCTGTTGGGTTGGCATGATGCAGAGTTCCAACTGCTGGTAACCGAGCGCAATGGCAATAACCTGTCCTACGAACGAGTTTCCGACCCGCGTACACCGCAGCTCAGTTCAGTGCAAGAAGTGTGGGGTAGGGGGCAAACCTGGCGGCTGACGCAATTGTGGTACAGGCAGACGTTTTTTGACGATGCATTGGACTTCAAGCTGGGGCGTCTGGGGGTTAACGAAGACTTTAATAGCTTCCCTTGTGACTTTCAAAGCCTATCGTTTTGCAGCGCACCAATTGGCAACGTAGCAGGTGATGTCTGGTACAGCGGTCCTGTCAGTCAGTGGGGCTTGCGTGTTCGTTACAACATTAATGAACAATGGGCGGTACAAGTCGGGGCATATGAGCAAAATCCATCCAATCTTGACACTAACAACGGCTTCAAGCTGAGCGGCAGTGGTACCCGGGGCACACTGGTACCGGTGGAGGTCATCTGGAAGCCTAGCCTGGGCAGTGCGTCTTTGCCGGGTGAATACCGGCTGGGCTATTACTACAGCAGCGCAAACGCCAATGACCTGTACAGCGATGTCAACGGCGCGCCGCATGTAATCACTGGGAAAGCGCCTAAGTTACGCAACAGCAAGCATGGCGCGTGGCTCATGGGTCAACAACAGCTCACCACTCATTACGGTAATCCCTCACGAGGGCTAAGCATTTTTGCCAGTCTAACCGTGCATGACAAAGCTACCAGCGCCATTGAAAGCTTTCAGAATATTGGGGCGATATATAAAGGCCCGCTTGATTCACGGCCCCAGGATGACGTAGGCCTGGGCGTAGCTCGCCTGAAAGTCAACGATGCTGTGACCAAGCGCCAGCAGCTGCTCAATGACAGCACCGGTATCGATGACTACCACAATCCACTGTACGCCCCGGTCCAGCATAGTGAGTACAACATCGAGCTTAACTACGGGGTACATGTCACTGACTGGCTGACCGTACGCCCGAACCTGCAGTATGTCCGTCATCCCGGCGGTGTTTACGAAGTGGACAACGCCTTGATAGCCGGTGTAAAGCTCCAGGCAAGCTTCTGAGCGCCTGCTTCCTTGGACGCCAGCTAAAGCGGCTTTATCAACAGAATGGTATGGATGTCTAACCAATAAGTACGAGCTGTCTAGCTCCTTTAACAACAGAAAAGGACAAATAAAATGAGTAGATCTCAGGGAAAGGTTGCTTTTGTCACCGGTGCGGGTCAAGGCATCGGCGAGGCAATCACCTTACGATTGGCGGCAGATGGTTTTTCCGTGGCGTGTGCTGACACTAACATTGAAGCAGCCAGTCAGGTTGCCGAAAAAATCAACAAACAGGGTGGGAGAGCCTTGGCGATAAAGGTTGATGTGGCCGACCGCGATGATGTCTTCAAGGCCGTGCAGGAAGCGGTAAATGATCTGGGTGATCTTCACGTGGTCATCAATAACGCGGGTATCGCGCCGATTGCGCCAATTGAAAGCATTACGCCAGAGGTCTACAGGAAAACGTTTGATATCAATGTAGGGGGTGTTTTATGGGGTATACAGGCGGCAGTCAAGGCGTTTAAGGTGCTTGGCCATGGTGGGAAGATCATCAGTGCCTCCTCGCAGGCAGGTCATATCGGAAATCCCGACCTGGCGGTTTATGGTGGGACTAAATTTGCGGTACGTGGCATTACTCAGACAGCAGCAAGGGAGCTGGCCCACCTAGGTATTACAGTGAATGCGTACTGCCCAGGTATTGTGAATACACCGATGATGCGCAAGGTTGCCCAGGACGTGGCGGACAATGCTAATCAAAGCATAGAGTGGGGCATGGAACAATTTGCCCAGCACATTACATTGAAGAGGCTGTCTCAGCCAGAGGATGTCGCTGCTTGCGTTTCATTTTTATCGGGTCCTGACTCTGATTATATGACGGGCCAGGCAGTAATCATTGATGGGGGGATGGTGTTCAATTAATGCTGATGCTGCTTTTTCTCTAATGACCTGATGTAACCGATTAAAATAACAAGAGATTTGGTATGAATATTACTAAAGGTATTGCATCTCCAGGCAAGTTTCTCGTTCAAGCTAATGCCATTAACGATTTGGCCACCCATGGCAAGGCTTATGGGGCAGCTGCCTATATAATTTGCGATCAATTTATTGTCGAGAGGGTCCGGCAAAAGGCCTTGCCCAACTTTATCAAAGAACAGCAAGGCGAGTTAGTCGTGTTTGGTGGGCAGTGCTCCGATAGCAAGATCGACAAGCATGTCCAGGCTGCCCGTGATTTTGACTATATCGTGGGCATTGGCGGTGGCAAGACATTGAACACGGCTAAGGCAACAGCTCACTTTCCGGGAAAACCGGTATTGATTTTGCCGACACTGGCCTCGACCAACGCGCCGTGTACTGCGATTTCAGGCATTTACAATGACGACGATACGTTCAATCGTTACCTGTTTTTATCAAAGAATCCGGACGTCGTTCTGGCAAATACTCGAATCCTGGCAGAACAATCGCCAATGTTTTTGCCGCAGGCGTAGGTGATGCCTGGCAACGTATTTTGAGGCACGGGCCTGTTTTGCGGCACAGCGCGATAATCTGATCCTGGGCAATAATGGGAAAATGCTTAAGCCTACCTTGATAGGCCTTGCCATTGCCCAGACGTGCTACGAACGATCCGCAAATACGCCGCACAAGCGACGTATGCTGTCGAAAATAAAGTCATTACGGCCGCGCTGGAGAATGCTATCAAGGCCACCATTTATATGTCTGCCGTTGGGGCTGAATCGGGTGGCTGTGCCGTGGCGCACGCGATCCACAACGGAATGACACTGGTCCATGACCTGCATGGCGCCCAGCATGGTGAAAAGGTAGTGTTTGGCTTGTTCACCCAATTGGTGATGGAGGTGACTTCTGTTGAGGAAATCGATGAAGTGGTTGATATCCCCATTGCAGTAGGGCTGCCTTTAACGCTTGAAGATTTGGGTGTGAAATCCTTTATAGAAGATGAGTGGCGGAAGGTTGCTGAGGCGGCATGCGAAAAAAATGACACGATTCACAATATGCCATTCACGGTAACGTCCGAGTTGGTGTAGTAGGCGGTGCTGCCAAGATGCGCCTTCTTGATACCGTGGTTAAAGTCGGTGACGTATTCCTAATCACTCCGGTTGTCCAATATGGCGACTCACGTTTGCTGCCGGAGAGTTTTTAAAGGTATTACCTTTAAAGCTCATCTTTTGATGGCCTGACGCTTCAGGCAGGTCGTCTCTATGCCATGAGCCAGCCGCAAAGCAGCACGAGCGACGATCTTGTGACCTTTTATGCTGGACGAGTTGATCTCCCTGGAGAGGGTATATAGGAAGTGATTATGTAAAATTCAGTCTTTATTCAAGTGAATTAAAAGATGCTTGGCGGCAATACGCTGGCACATCACTGAGCTATCCGCTATCAGATAATGTGGCTTTGATCGGTTCGTTCAATTATTACAAGTTCATTGATGACGGCGATAAGCCTTTAGGAAGCTTTGATACTAATATATGAAGCGGGGCGACAGGGACTCAATTCGGCCCACATACAGTTACTGCTGTTTATCAGAAAAATAACGAAAATAATGGTTTTATTATTTCGTCAATCTGACTCGGTTTATTTAAGCAACTCTGTCCAGTATAGTGACTTTAACTCGCCAGAAGAACGTTCATGGCAACTCCGTCACGACCTTGACATGACGACCTTTGACGTTCCAGGCCTGTCGTTCATGACTCGATATGCGCGAGACTGGGATGCTGACTATTCAGATGCCAATGATGTCTACATGCGCGCGGACGAAAGTGGCCCCCCTCACAGACCAGAAGCGGTAGGAGCGCAGTGTCGAAGTCAAGTATGTTGTTCAGTCGGGCTCGCTAAAAGACATGTCCTTTAGAATGCGTCAGGCAACGATCCGCGCGACCAGCTTTGAGTCAGAGCTCGATGAGGACCGCCTGATTGTTGAGTATCCTTTAAAAATACTTTAAAGCTAATATCAATGAAGAGCAGCGGTTTGCTGCTCTTATCCCAATTATCAACAACATAAGAAATCTTTCAATAATGTAATGTTACCCTCACGCTGATGAAAGTCTGCCCTCTATATAATTAATTCACTCGCTGAGGCTAAAACTTTTCCTAGCTCTCACAGTGGAATAATTATTGATCGAGGTAATAATGAAATTATTTTCTTTAGTTATTGCATGCTGCCTGGCTTTTAGCTCTACCATAACTCTGGCTGAAGACGGAAGTGAGCGCTCTATGGAACGTAATAACCAGTTTCGTAAAGAGCAGCAGGAATTACGTCAAAAAAATTTGAACGTGAAGGAAATTCAAAAACAGGCAGCTGAGAAAAGAAGTGAAAATGATAATTAAGCTCTAAACATCCATTTTTTTGTGCATCTTCGTGTTTATCCTTTGGTTGGAAGATGTGCCCTAGGCGCCTAACAAGGCGCCTTTTTTATATACTGAAAGTTTCATTTCTTCCTCACTGCATGAGGTGCTGTTTAAGTCGTCATCATATCGGTATCAGAACCAATTAGCGCAACACGCAAATAATCTGGTCAAGCCATGAATTGGAAGCGCAGCGGATAGTCAAAGTGCCATTACGCCTGCGCGTTGTTACAACTGTAGGCACCTGATGATAGCACGATGCAAAGGCCCCGCTTCTCGAAGGAGATAACAATAAATGCCTCCAGACACGATGCATAACGCAATACCGGTAAATAAAACAGGCTGACTCCGAGCTGATTGATCTGATCCGGGCGTGGGAGCGCACCTATAGCACTCTCAAAATCATACAAGGCTGTTTCGTCTCAATCTCAGTTGAACTCCCCATAGCCAGTATGTTTCTTGCCTCTATTCATCCTCACCTACGCCCGATATTTGCACTGTTAGGACTGTTGCTTTTGGATATCGCACATCTGGAACGGCTGCAAAAGGACTGGATGAAGCGCGGTGCAAAGTTCCTTGAAGAGTTTGATACCCAGGTGTTGCAACTTCCCTGGAACAGTTTTATCGCTGCGGCCCCTGCTGATCCAGAGGATAAGCGTAGCGCTTCAGCCATGCTGTTGACGCCCAAAAAACGGGAGGCTGAAATTACCTGTTGGTATGAGCCAGTCGTAGCGGGGGCTCCGATTGCTTTAGGCTGTCTGATTTGTCAGCGCACCAATATAAGTTACGACTCACGTTTGCGCAGACGATATGGGAGTTGGCTTCTAGGCTTTGGCCTTGGATTAACTGCCGTACTTGTAGTTTATGGCATGATATTTCAGTTGCATCTGGGCGGTCTGCTTTTGAGTGTCATTGTCCCGTTTATACCTGCCTTGAACTGGGCGCTTCGTGAGCATCGAAAGCAAGCCGATACGGCTATAGCTCTGCTAACGCTCAAAAACGAAACCCAAAAGCTTTGGGATTATTTATGCGCTCAAGTCGACAGAAGGGTTCTACCCCGTTTCCAGTGACTCTTCAATGGGTCGTACCGAGAGGCTCATCTTTTGCGGGGTACACCTTATGGAGGCTTTCGTAATACGCAAACGCGACAGTCGTATGGTAGGCAAATCAGCTCCTTTCTATGTTGTCATTGAGTAGGATTGAGCGTTAAGGATTCAGTCTCTTTGAGTATGTAGAACATGCGCAGTAGTTAGGCGCTACTGCGCATACACGCTTTACTTAAGCCACCTGCTCCTCTTCTCGACGATGTGTAGAAAAATACAGTGCTGGCAGGACCAGTAAGGTCAAGGCAGTGGATGATAAAATCCCGCCAATAACTACTGTGGCCAGTGGTCTTTGAACCTCAGCGCCAGTCCCAGTCGCTAGAGCCATCGGCACGAAGCCAAGTGATGCAACAAGCGCTGTCATTAGAACGGGGCGCAGGCGTGTTAATGCTCCACAGGTAACAGCGTGCTGCAATGGGTTGCCTTGCTCCCTTAAGGTCCGAATAAAAGCAATCATGACCAGACCGTTAAGTACGGCTACTCCAGATAGAGCGATAAAGCCTACTCCTGCAGAGATTGAGAGCGGTATGTCTCTTAACCATAACGCTAGAATACCGCCGGTCAGTGCAAAGGGAATGCCTGTGAAAACGAGCAAGCCATCCTTGATGTTGTTGAACATCATAAAGAGCAGAACGAATACCAGCAGCAGCGCTACAGGCACGACTATTTGTAGTCGCTGGGCAGCCGATTGCAGCTGCTCAAACTGACCGCCCCAACTCGTCCAGTAACCGGCTGGAATCTCTACCTCTTGTTCGATACGTGTAGAGGCTTCCTGGACAAACGATCCGATATCTCGGCCACGTACGTTAGCGCTAACGATGACCAGACGCTTCCCGTTCTCACGGCTGATCTGATTGGGCCCCATTACCAGATCCAGGCTCGCTACCTCAGATAATGGAATAAATCCTATCTGCCCGCTATTGCTTCCTGTAAGCGCAGGAACCGGGATCAGCAAGCGTGACAGCCCCTCAATGTCAGTGCGTAACTGATCTGACAAGCGCACTACCATGTCAAAGCGTCGATCACCCTCAAACAGCGTACCTGCCTGCCGGCCACCTATCCCTATGGCAATAGTATCCTGGACATCCCCGACATTCAGGCCGAAGCGGGCAGCCTTTTCCCGATCGACATTAATGGTTAGCAACGGCAGGCCAGAGGTCTGCTCAACCTTGACCTCTGAGGCACCTGGTACCTTTTGCAGGCTCGTGGCTATTGTTGCGGCCGTTTGGTTAAGAACATCCATATCATCACCAAAAACTTTGACTGCCACATCGCTTCTTACACCGGATATAAGCTCATTGAAACGAAGCTGAATGGGCTGAGATAACTCATAATTGCTCCCTGGTACCGCTGCACTAGCTTTTTGGATCTCTTCAATAAGCGTTTCGCGAGGCTTGTCTGGATCAGGCCATTGCTCTCTTGGCTTGAGCATGACGTAGCTATCAGAAATATTAGGCGGCATGGGGTCCGATGCGATCTCTGCTGTCCCGGTTCGAGCAAAAACACGTTCTATCTCAGGTAGGCGGGTCACCAAAGTCTTTTCCAGACGTTCCTGCATATCAACTGATTGGGACAGACTTGTGCCAGGCACACGTAGGGCCTGCAAGGCAAAATCTCCCTCACTTAAGCTGGGAACAAATTCGCTACCCATACGAGTAGCCAGGAGTCCAGACAGTCCTACCGTAATCAGCGCAGCGATAAATACTAATGGACGGTGTTTCATGACCCACTCCAGTACCGGCGAATAGCCTCGCCGGGCAGAGCGCATCACTAGATTCTCTTCTTCCTTAACCTTTCCTGTAACAAACAAGGCTATGGCAGCAGGCACAAAGGTAATCGAAAGGATCATTGCCCCAAGTAATGCAATCACTACGGTAAAGGCCATGGGATGAAACATCCTGCCTTCGACTCCGCTTAGCGCAAAGATGGGCAGATACACCACCATGATGATGAGCTGACCAAAAATCAGCGGACGACGTGCCTCTTTAGCTGCGGCGAATACCTCATGTAGGCGCTCAGAGCGAGTGAGCATTCGGCCATGATGTTGCTGCGCATGAGCCAGGCGGCGGATAGCATTCTCAACGATGACTACCGCACCATCTACAATTACCCCAAAGTCGAGCGCCCCAAGGCTCATCAGATTGGCACTGATCTTATTTGTGAACATGCCTGTAAAGGTAAAAAGCATCGAAAGCGGGATCACCATTGCGGTAATCAAGGCTGCTCGAATATTGCCCAGGAACAAAAAGAGAATAACAATGACGAGGATTGCTCCTTCGGTCAGGTTCTTCTTAACAGTGGCAATTGCCTTATCGACAAGGATAGTGCGATCATAAACGGTTACAGCAACGACGCCCTTGGGTAATGATCGGTTGATCTCCTCAAGTCGTTTGGAGACTGCTTGCGCTACTGTGCGGCTGTTTTCACCCACAAGCATAAAGACCGTTCCCAGAACGACCTCATGACCATTTTCGGTAGCCGCTCCAGAGCGTAGCTCTCGACCAATGCCAACTGTTGCAATATCGCGTACGCGGATGGGCGAGCCGTCAATGGTCGTGAGTACAATATTGGCAATATCCTTTTCCGAGGCAACTTGTCCGGGTGCGCGGATGGACAATTGCTCACCCCGACGCTCTATAAAGCCCGCGCCAACATTGGCATTGTTACGTTCCAAGGCCGTAATAAGATCAGCAAGCGTAAGCTTATAGGCCGCTAGTCGCTTGGGGTCTGGCGCAATCTGGTACTCCTTGTTGAAGCCCCCAATGGTATTGATTTCAGCTACGCCAGGCACATTGCGCAGTTGCGGCTTGATAATCCAGTCCTGAATGACTCGTAAGTCAGTTGGAGTATAGGCCGTGCCGTCTTCCTTGAGCGCCCCTTCTTGTGCCTCCACCGTCCAGAGGAAGATTTCACCCAATCCTGTCGAAATGGGGCCCATCATCGCCTCTGCACCTTCGGGCAGTTGATTACGAGCACCTTGTAGACGCTCATTGACCAACTGACGAGCAAAATACAGATCCGTCCCGTCTTCGAAAATTACCGTAACCTGTGACAGGCCTGAGCGTGAGAGCGAGCGTGTTTGCTGCAGGTGAGGCAGCCCTGCCATGGCAGTCTCGATTGGATAGGTAATACGTTGTTCAGTTTCGAGCGGGGAGAAACCCGGCATCGCAGTGTTGATCTGCACCTGAACATTAGTGATATCAGGAACGGCATCGATCGGCAGTTGCTGGTAACTAAAGACGCCGAGACCAGCCATGCCCAAGACGGCAAGCAGCACCAACCATCGCTGCATAATGGCAAATTGTAGAATACGTTCGAACATTGAAGTTCTCGATACGAGGGGCGATTAATGGGAATGCTCGGCTGAGCCTTTGCCCAGCTCGGACTTAAGAATGAAACTGCCTTCCGCAGCGATCTGAGTTCCTTCGGTCAACCCCTGGACAACTTCCACGACTTGGCCGTCACGTGCTCCGACTTTTACAGACTGAGCTTGAAACCCTTCAGCGGTACGTATAAATACCGTAGGCTTATTCTCAATGGTTTGGATCGCCTGTGCTGGTACTGTGACCGCTGCCCGCTGACTGCTGGTAGCAATCTTGATCGTGACAAATAGGCCGGGTCGCCAGGCGCCTTCAGGGTTGGGAAGTGTGACTCGCGCCATTGCAGCCCGTGTTTGCTCACCGAGAAGACTTCCCACATAGGCGACAACTCCTGAGACCTGAGTTTCTAATTCAGGCGCACTGACCTCGACCGCCTTTCCAACGGTTACTTTGGCCAAGTCCTTGGCTGACACGTTAAAGGTCGCCCATACTTTGGCCAGGTCGCTGATGATGAAAACATTACTGTTTTCGTTAACGACCTCTCCGAGTGCGATATGCTTTTCAATAATCATCCCATCAAAGGGTGCTCTAAGTTCATAGCGATTACCCCCTGTAGGCTTACTACTTCCACTTAAGGCCACCATTTTTTGCTGAGCATTTTTTAGAGAAATCTCTGCCTCTTGCAAAGCCTGCCGTGCCTCCAGGTAGTCCTGCTCAGCCGAAATCTTGTCCTGCCAAAGCGTACGCTCCCGTTCGAAAAGTGTTCTGGCCAGCGCCGCGCGTTGCTTAGCCGCTGCTAGCTCGCTGCGTTGTTCTGAGATTTGCTGACTAGAAATAGTAGCGAGCAATTGGCCCTTCTTAACATGTTGCCCCAAACCTACTGTTATGGCCTCGACTACGCCTGCCACACGGGGAACGATATGTGCGGTCCGGTCCTCATCGAAGGTTATTTCTCCAGGCAGCTCCAACAAGCTGTTAACAACGCCAGATTTAGCTTGGGCAAGCGTAATGCCGGCAGTTTTGATCTGCTCTGCACTGAGTTCTAGCTCGCCCTCTTTATGTTCTTCATGCCCATGCTCTTCGGCCTCATCATGTTCCTTATCGCTGTGGCTTTCAGAGTCGTCCTTTTTCCGTTTAGATGCCTTGTCATGGCCACTATCGCTATGCTCATGACCTTCCTCGGCCTGGCTGTCTGCATCATGGCCGTGCTCCTCGGCATGTACTGCGTTACTGGAAAAGGTACCGTCGATACCTGCGCTAAGACCTAACCCCAGCATTAATGCAACGACAGCAGCAACCTTAGTTTTGTGCTTCTTACTCATGGAAACTCCCATACACAACTGTGCGTCTCGTTAGTACAAGGCGCCATTTATTCCTGGCTGTCTGTAATAGATGTGGTATCGCCGTAGATGCGCTCTATACGAACCCAGGCGTCGATAGCATCTGCTAATGACTGTAGATATTGGGCTCGGGCCGAAATAAGGGTCCGTTGAGCGTCTAGTACATCCAGAAAGCCGAACTTGCCCATGGCAAAACCACGCGTTGCGCTTTCTACAGCGCTTTGGCCTGCGGGCAGAATTGCATTTCTTATCTCATTAAGATCTGCCTGAGCGGCCTGCCATTGCTCAAAAGCCTGCTGTGTCTCGCTTATCAAGCGCAGCTCAGTAGCGTTGCGTAGGTCCATGGCCTGACCCGCTTGGCGGGAGGCCGCAAGAACATTGCCCTGGTTGCGATCAAACAGTGGCAACGGCAAGGAGACGCCCACAAGATTTACCCGTTCACGTTCCTGCTCATCGTATTGACTACCAATGCTTACCCGCAGGTCAGGGATTCGTTGGGTACGCTGCAGGTTTAGCTCTGCATCGCTTTGGTCTATCTGAAGACGGGCTTTGTATAACTCCGGGCTGTTTCTGATACGCGCTAAAAGCTCAGCCTTTTGAGGGAGTCGGGGCAGATATTCCAGATTTCCTATCACTGAAGTAAAGGTGGGGTAGGTGCTACCTAAATATGAAGCAAGCTGTTTATAGGCGTTGTCCTGCTCAAGTTGAGCGCGTCTTACCTCCAGGCGGACTGACGACAACAGCACTTCGGCTCTCGTTTCTTCGACCGGAGAGGTCTTACCCGCGACCACACGGGATTTTGCTACCGTTACTGCTCGCTCGGCTAATTGCAATGACTCGTTGGCCAGCCGTAGACCTTCTTGTGCTCGTAACGCCAAATAGAACGCCTGAATCACGTCGGCTCGTAAATTGTTCCGTTTTAAAACAATTTCAGCTGATGCTAGGGATTTCCCAACTTCTGCCACGTTCATCCGAGCCTGACGTTTACCGCCCAGTTCAAAAGGTTGGGTGATGGTGATGCTATTGATCTGGCTGCCTGAACGAGTGTCTTCCACATCCCAGGCGAGCTCAGGATTAGGTATCAGGCTGGCTTGTTGATGTATCCCTTGAGCAACGCCCGTTTCCCATTGTGCAGCAGAAAGCCCGGGGTTTTTTTCATAGGCCGTTGAGATTGCCTGAGCGAGCGTTAATGAATGATTAGGATCAGCGGCGTATGCGGAAATAAATCCAGTGCTGCCCAAACAAATCAAAAAAACTACAAGTCTCATTGAACTGAGCTTTAACATCCTATCCAATTTTATTAACGCCGAGACAACAGCGCCCTCAATAATAAATATGCCAAGTAGTTAGTTTCTAATATCTGCGTCAGACGTTTATGTGTTTAGTGGCAAGTATTAATAGCAACAGCAATAAGTCTTCCGCGCTTTTGTTCTAGTGTTACTGTAAGAGCGCGCTCTTATCATAAAAGTGACTAGAACATTACAAAACTGTAATGTTGGCAGTATTCGTTACGGTTTGTACTACTCTGGTACCGTAGAGTTAAGGTTTCGGTCGAATGCAAGATTTAGTAACATTAAGGTCAGTTAATAAAAACGTAGGCAAAAAGGGCTCAGGGCTAGGCCCTATATGCCCTGCAGCGTATATGGCGTGGCGATTCGTCGCATAGAGCTATCAGCAAGTACTTGAGTTCACAGCATAAATTTCTTGACCCTGTAGCTACTACAGACTCTAGTGTGAGGCTCTGGAAAGGATTTTATTTCGTAGGTTCCCGTTAACTTGGATAAGGCCATTCTGACTAATTCAAACATATTTATGAATTAGCTAAAAAGAAATGGAAATTATATTTTGTTTTAGGTGATATATGCGCATCCTTGTAATTGAGGACGAGCCAAAAACTGCCGAATACTTACATCAAGGCCTGAGCGAAAGTGGTTATATTGTTGACTGCGCAAACACAGGCATTGATGGACTTTATCTTGTTCATCAGCATAGTTATGATCTTGTACTACTAGATGTAAACCTACCCGAGATGGATGGGTGGGAGGTTCTTGAACTTATTCGAAAGCGAAAACAGACACGAGTCATTATGCTGACCGCACGTGGTCGTTTGGATGAAAAAGTTAGAGGGCTTGATCTTGGTGCAGATGACTATCTGGTCAAACCGTTCCAGTTTCCAGAACTGCTTGCCAGGATTCGGACGCTGTTGCGTAGAAGCGAGGCGATTCATGTCCCTGACGTCATAAAGGTAGCAGAGCTGGAGCTTGATCCGGGCCGGCATCGAGCTTTTCGCGGAAACAAGCGTATCGACCTCACGACCAAGGAGTTTGCTTTACTACAGCTGCTTATGAGTCGATCAGGTGAAGTACTGACACGTACACAGATCATTTCCTTGGTCTGGGATATCAATTTTGACTGTGACACGAACGTAGTAGAAGTATCCATCAGCCGATTAAGAGCAAAAATCGACGATGGCTTTGATGTAAAGCTCATCCATACCATTCGTGGCGTCGGTTATGTACTTGAGGAGCGTGGATGAGTTCTGCCAGTTTGTCGCTTCGTCTAGGCATCAAGGTCGTCTGGATGGGAGCTGTTCTTGTGCTCCTACTGATCATACTCGCGTACTGGACTTTAAACCGAGAACTTGATGTGCTTGCCAGGGAAAACCTAAGCAACAAGTTTCAGCGTATCGAGCATGCCTTGAATGTTGATGTAACACCTAATGAAATAGGGCAAAGGACCCATGTACTTCAAGATCTCGTCTTGGGACATGATAATCTGACCCTAACTATCTTTAATCATGCCCAACGCACCGCGCCGTTACTAACTATTGGTAATAAGTCGTTGGATACTTTTCTTCAGAATCTGCCCTCCGGCACTACTGCTACGTTTCACCCCTGGATCTCACGCGAAGGGGCCAACATGCTCACCCTTTCGCAAGATGTAAAAACGAAACAAGGACAGATGGTTAAGGTGTTTCTAACCTTAAACCGTTCAGAGGACGAGCATCTTGTTAACGCCTTTGTGAAATCCTCATTAATGGCTATTCCCATTTTATTGCTGTTTATTGGAATGGGAGCTTGGTGGATAGCTCAGCAAGGTTTGCGGCCTTTAAGACAATTCCAAAGTGTTGCTTCCAGGGTTTCAACAGAAGATCTCACTCATAGAATCAGGACTGAAAAGCTGCCTAGAGAACTTGAGGAATTGGGTCGCAGTATCAATTTCATGTTGCATCGACTGGATACCGGTGTTCAGCAGCTCTCTGAGTTCTCGGATGACATTGCCCATGAACTGCGCGCACCCATCACTAATCTAATGGGGAAAGCCCAAGTGGTGCTAACACGAGAGCGCTCCAATGATGAATACAGGGCAGTTCTGGAGTCTTCCATGGAAGAGCTTGAGCGGGTGAGCCAGATTGTCTCTGACATGCTTTTCCTGGCTAACGTCAGCCATCCCGCTTCGCAAGTACCTTTTGAGCTGATCTCACTTAAAGATGAGGCACTTCGTGTAGCCGACCTGTTTACACTTAGTGCCGAGGAGAACGGCGTTCATCTAGATATTACAGGAGAGGCTCAGATAGAAGGGGACCGAATCATGGTGCAACGCGCCATTTCCAATTTGCTCTCCAATGCTATTCGGCACGCCCCTTCTGGAAGCAGGGTTTCTATTCAAATATCTCACCAGGAAGATACCGTCAGCCTTTGTGTCGAGAACCCTGGCGCGGGTATCGCCCCAGAGCATCTTCCACATTTGTTTGAACGCTTCTATCGAGTCGATGGTGAAAGAGTCCACGATCAGCGGCGGACCGGATTGGGCCTTGCGATTGTTCGCTCCATCATGAGCCTGCATCAGGGTTCCGTTGGAGCCAACAGCACACCGGGCCATAACACTGTCTTTTGTCTCTACTTCCCGAAAGGTCGAACCAAGTCAGCTCGAGTTGGCTCCACATTGATATTAGCCAAGCACTGAACAACCTGGCTGATTTGGTCTTAGTTGGAATAAGGATTACCTTTATGGAAAAACATCATGCGCATGGTCAAGAAACACATGCTGGCCATAATCACAGCCATGCAGGGCATCATTCTCACGGAGCCGTTGATACCCATAATCGAGCGTTCCTGATTGCTACAATCCTGAATGCAGGGTTTGTAATCGTCGAGTTCGCCTACGGTGTCATGGCCAATTCAACCGCACTAATTGCTGATGCCGGACATAACCTGTCAGATGTACTTGGGTTGATACTTGCTTGGGGAGCGGCACTGCTGAGCCGTAAGTCTCCTACCCGCAAATATACGTATGGACTGCGTGGATCTTCGATACTGGCTTCCCTTGGTAATGCAATGTTATTGCTGGTTGCCTGTGGGGCCATTGCCTGGGAAGCAGTGCACCGATTTTCAGAACCAGCAACCGTATCGGGACTTACCGTTTCCGTTGTAGCGGGTGTAGGTATTCTTATCAATAGTGTATCGGCTATGCTGTTTGTCAAAGGCAGCAAAGGTGACTTGAATATACGTGGAGCTTTTATGCATATGGCAGCCGATGCGGCTGTATCTCTCGGAGTAGTATTGGCCGGTATAGCTATTTATTATACCGGCTGGCACTGGATAGACCCGATCCTGAGTCTCATCATCGTTGCTGTAATCATGCTAGGGACATGGTCATTGTTACGCGACTCTGTTGAGCTGGCTCTCAATGCCGTACCCGGCAATGTGGATCGCTCCGCTATAGAGTCATATTTGCGGAAACTAGCAGGCGTCACAGATCTGCATGATCTACATATCTGGGGTATGAGCACTACAGAAAATGCGCTTACAGTACACTTGGTTCTCCCTGAAGGCTATCCTGGAGACAACTTCATGGATGAGGTTGTGCATACGCTCAAAAGTCAGTACGCAATTCATCACAGCACTATACAAATAGAGCAAGGGCATACTCATCATGAGTGTGAATTGACTTAGGGTTTGTCTGAAAAGTAGTGTTTGCAAGCTTGACTTCGCGATGGCAAGCGGAGGTAAGCATGACGAGGCGGCACGAGCTTTCGAACTCGTATTGGGCATTGATCGAAGACGTCGGTTCTCCGCCTCAGACGATGGGTCGTCCGCACCGTGATGATCGCCAGATGCTTAATGGCATCTTCTGGATCTTGTGCTCCGGAGCTAAATGGCGTGATCTACCTTAGCGCTATGGCCCTTTGAAAACGGTCTACCAGCGCTTTCGACAGTGGCGTGACGGCGGTACCTTCGAGCGTATCCTGACTCGTCTACATCTCAAGCTTCGCCAGGATGGCTATCTGGATTTGGACACCTGGATGATCGACTCCACCACGGTCCGCGCCACTCGTGCCGCCTCGGGAGGCGAAAAAAAGGGGGCCTAGAGGAACCGCTAGACCATGATGCGCTGGACCGTAGGCGTGGTGTTGCTGTCGGATAGTGGCTGACAAAGGCTACAACAGTGTAGCACTCCGACATTATTGCGACCGTGTCGGTATCCAACCTGTCATTACCCGACGCGAAATGCATCGCAAGCAGCGTCTTAGCTTGCCTCGACTGTTTGATCGACCCAAGTACCGTCAGCGCAATGCGATAGAACGCTTGTTCAGGTGGCTCAAGGAGAAACGTAGGCTCTGCACCCGCTTTGACAAGCTGACCTGCAGCTTAAAAGTAATGACAACCCTGGCCTGTATCGACCGGTGTTGGCGTGTCGCCTTTTCAGACAAACCCCTAGCAAGTCGAAGGCAGGAACAACGTGATAGTTGATGTATATGGAATTCGATAATCAAAGAATTAGATAAAAAATCGACAAACTTCAAGTAGGTAGCTGTACCTAATCGTTAGGAACGCTTCAGATACCATGGTATTCCCAAATGCTCTGCTAGCATGCTCTGAAATCGCCTAATCGACTTTTCATTACGTTTGAAGAAGCGGAACGTGCCTACTTGTTTCATATCAAGTAAGCCTGCCTCTTTGAGTTGAGCCAGATGACGTGAAACCGTAGATTGCGACAGTGCACAGCGCCGAGTGATTTCACTCATACAGATACCCAGATTCTGGCCGTATTGTTGATTTGGAAAATTCGTTAGTGGTTCCTTGAGCCAGAGAAGAATGTTGCGCCTTGATACGTGCGCGATTGCACGTATCAAGGTTTCTAGCTCGAGTTGACAAATAGTGCTTGCTGCTGTGCGATCCTGATTTTCTATCATCACCGACAGATCCCTTTGCAGGTATCCCATGAGCTAAGGGCAGTTGATCGTATAACTAGGTTCAATCGAGCAAGTCGCTGATTGACTCCGCTGCGATTTGATAGGAAAGATTACGGGCGGCGCTGTCGTGAATTCGCGCATCTATGATTACTTCATCTGCCTGAGTGGCGGCAATGAACTGCCGGAGCCAATTACCGACGTCCTCGGCATTACCTACGGCGGTACAGGACATAGCTTGCGACAGGCTGTGACGATCGTAATCGGACAGGCTTTGCATGAAGCCTTCTGTGGGAAGAGGAAGCAGCCCGGGCTTACCCGTATAGAGATCGTGGACCCAGTGCTGGTGAGAGCTGGCCAGAAACTCAGCCTCTGCTCGATGACGGGCAGCGAAGACATTGGCCCCAACGATGACGTAAGGCTTGCCTAGCACTGCAGAGGGACGAAATGTCGCTCGGTAATGCTCAATCGCCTGCATCAGAAAGCGAGGGGCAAAATGGGAGGCAAACGCATAAGGCAGACCGTTTTTCGCCGCCATGTCAGCACTGTATAGACTCGACCCCAGCAACCATATTGGTAAACTGTGATTGCCCGGAATTGCCCGAACCGGCTCGCTGCCATCATCAGCGAGGTAGTGGGTTAATTGCTCCAGGTCGCGGTTGAAGTCGCGTTCCGAAGCATCGCCGCGCAGGGCGCGAATCGCAGCACCTGCGGAGCCAGGCGCGCGTCCGACACCCAAATCGATACGGCCGGGGAACAGCGTATCCAATGTACCGAATTGTTCGGCCACGACAAGGGGCGAGTGATTGGGCAGCATAATGCCGCCTGACCCTACCCGCAGCGTCGTAGTTGCCCCAGCCAAGTGCTGAATGAGTAGTGTTGTAGCGCTGGAGGCGATACCTGGCAAATCATGGTGCTCGGCCACCCAATAGCGCTTATAGCCATGGGCTTCCACGTGCCGAGCTAGCGCCACGGCATCAGTCAGTGTATCAGCGAAAGTTTTGGCTTCGCCGATCATCATCAGGTCTAGTACAGACAAAGCAGTCATTAGAAGCTCCTACGGCAAAGTGTTGAATGGTTAAAATCAGGCATTTCAGCGCAGCGCCGCCCAGGTCGGATGGACCTGCAAACGTCGATCGATATCACGCAACGTAGCAAGGCAACGTTGCAGCTTGAGATAGATATCACCGCCGTAATCCCAGCCCAGCACCCCAATGCTGCCGGTGTAGCCGACACGGTTCAGAGCGTCGATTACCGCAAAGTTATCCATTTCGCCCCTATCGACTGGCTCCATGGTGGCAACCCCGCCCCAGCCCAGTTGCGACAGCGCGCTACCAGAGGTCACCACTTGCATTAGCCAGGGTTTCATCATTTGCAGCCGTTTCTCCAGCTGGCCTTCTTGGCTGGCGTACCAGTGGTAGGCGTTAAACGAGGCACCGAGGCGAAGATGGTTGAAGTGCTCGCAAATTTGCACAACTTGCGAGGTAGTCTGGGTTACATGATGCAGGTGTGGATAGAGCGCGATGCGCAAGCCGCGGCGTTCGACAATCGGCAGTAAGGATTCAATGAAGCGTAAAATCGCCGCCTCGCCATTGACGGATGTCTGTACCGCCAGCTCAATTAACTCGACCCCTTCGACAGTTTCTACAATGTTGCGCAACAGGTGATCGTTACGCCCTTCGTGCAGCACTAGGTAGAGTCCTTCGACCTTAAGTCCATGGCGCTCCGGCACTTGGGGCAAAAGGGTCAGGTCAGTCAGCGGTGTTCCACCCCACGCGGCCACGGTAATGCCGTTGTAGCCGATTTCTGCAAGCATCGCGCATTGGGTCTCGAAGGCGTAAACGCCCATTGATGAATAGAAAAAAGAGTCGAGTGCATGGACAGAATGATTCATGGAAGGACCTTGCACAATCAATAGGGCAGTGGGTCGAGCACGGCCCACTCCGGATGAGCTGCCAGACGCTGCTCCATGGAGCGAAACGCGATCATGGAGCGCCGCAGGTTGCCATAGACATCACCGCCCATACTCTCCCAGCCGAGCACGCCGACTCGCCCTTCAAAGCCGCGACGTTGCAGTGCTCCCAATAGTACAAAGTTATCCATTTCGCCTTCGTCCAGAGGCTCGATGGTCGCCAGTCCACCCCAGCCCAGGGGTGATAGGCGGCTACCGGCGATGTTTACGTTGCGCAACCAGGGCCATACGGCATCGAGTCGCTGCTCCAGGTGTTTTTCCTGATTGGCGTACCAATGGTAACCATGGAAAACGATGCCCAAGTGCGGATGGTTGAAGGCTTCGCAAAGAGCGACGGCCTCGGTGGTAGTCTGCATGCCGTATCGTGCATGGGGATACAGGGCTATCTGAAGATTACGCCGCTCGCAGATCGGCAGCAGCCTTTCTAGCATCATCCGATCCAGGTCGGTGACCGTATTACCTGAGTGCAGCGCCAGCTCGATCGTTGAGCAGCCCTCTAGGCTTTCAAAGATATTGGTGACAAATGCCTCCAGCCCTTCGCGGTAGATTAGGTAAACCGCGCCTACGTCCAAGCCCCACTGCGCCTTGATCTGAGGTATGGCAGTCAGATCCTTGCTCCAGGCCGACATTGTCATGCCTTGATAGCCGATTTCAGCAAGCATTTCGCACTGAGCCTGCAGCGGGTAAGTACCCAGGCGGGTCTGGAAAATGAAGTCCATATGATGGAGAGGATGTTTCATGTGTGCTGCTCCATGCGCAATCGGGCGGATGTAGAGGTCAGGCTTGGGAAATGCGGAAGTATGTATTCACCCAGTTCGTCTATTACCTCCGAGGCGTGGCGTCGTTGCGGCTTGAAGTGTAGTGCCACGTGGTTGACGCCTTGGTCCTGCTGACGCTTCCACAATTCGATCAGCGCATTACGACCAGCGCGCAGCACCCGCCCGGGTTGTACAGGATGATTAGGATCTTTATCCAGGTCGAACAAGGTGCCATAGCCGTATGGCTTGAAGCTATTGACTCCACAGGCTGTGCGCCAACGATCGATGATCTGGGGGATAAGTGCCGGATTAGCAATGTAAGAAAGAATGCCGTCGGTTTTTTCGCCAATCCATTCCAGCGACTGGCCCGATTGACCGATAACTATAGTGGGCATCCTTGATGCGACCGGTTTGGGCACCAGGTCGAGCGAGCCATCCAGGCGTCCGTAGAATTTTGATGAATAGACGCCCCAGTTCTCTTCGGTGGCGGCGCGTAAGAGCGCCAAAGCATCACGGAAGCGTTCGGCGCGGTTTTCGAAATCAAGACCAAATGCCGGGTACTCCACAGGGCGATCCCCAGTAGCCAGGCCTAGGATAAATCGACCGCCCAACAGTTGATCGACGCTAGCGGCTTGTTTGGCCACAATCAGGGGATCGCGCAACGGTAAAACGATTCCGGCGGTACCGAGAGTGATGCGCTTGGTCACGGCGGCCAGGTAGCCTGCATACACCAATGGATCGAGGATCTGCCCGACGTCACCGAAATCGGGGTCATAGAAGGGTACATCGCGCAGCCAAATGGCAGCGAAGTCAGCTTCGTCAACCTTGTGCGCCATAACCACGTGGTCCTCTAAGGTCGGCCCCGGGCTGTTGGGATAGCTTTCCAATGGTGCGATAAAGCCGAATGTCAGGCGGCCGGGTTGAAAAATACGGGAATAACCGTGGTGGGCCATTAAGTCAGGGCTGAGAGAGGGGAGGGAAGTATTGGGATTCATCGATAAGCCTCTTATAAAAGACACACTGGCATCAGTGCGCTACCTGCGTGCTTCTCTAGTAGACCGACTATAGGAGGATAGCTGCGGAAGAAAAACAGGATACAGTTCCTAACATTCAGGAATTAAATTCTAAAATGGTGAATTGTATGGATCACTTTGGCGCATTGGGCACTTTCATGCTCGCCGCGCAGACCCGTAGTTTTACCGAAGCAGGGCGGCGCCTCGGGCTGTCTGCTTCAGCAGTCGGCAAGGCGGTGGCTCGGCTGGAAGCGGACCTAGGGGTGCGTTTGTTTCATCGTTCCACCCGTGCGATCACGCTGACCGCCGAGGGTGGCTTGTTCCTTGAGCGCTGTAATCGAATCTTCGCGGAATATGAGGTCGCGAGAAACGAGTTGACTCTTGCGGCGGGCAAGCCGCAGGGTAAGCTGCGAGTCGGGCTACCACAGTTAGGGATGAAACTCATGCCCCATCTGATTGCCTTTCAGCAGGCCTACCCTGAAGTAGAGCTCGAGCTTGAGTTTAGCGATCGGTTGGTGAACGTGATTGAGGAGGGGTTCGATGCGGTGATGCGCATCGGTGAGGTCGAAGATTCTAGGTTAGTAATGCGCAAACTCAACGGTTACAGCCACCGGCTGGTAGGCTCACCAGATTATTTTGCTATCCGAGGAGTGCCTACCCACCCAAGTGAGCTGGGCACTCATTCATGCCTTCGTTATCGCTATCCGAGCAGCGGCAAGCTTGATTCATGGCCATTGATCAGTGGCACTGAAGGGGCAGTATCTGATGTTCCCCGCTCGGCCACTGCCAATGCCATCGAGCCCTTGCTGGCAATGGCCGAAGCGGGGCAGGGCATTGCCTGCCTGCCTGACTTTTTCGTGGAAGAAGCAGTGGCCGCGGGGAGACTGGTATCTGTACTTGAAGAGCATGTGCGTGACTACCGCACCTTTAGTATTTTGTGGCCCTGGAGTCGCCAGCCTTTACCCAAGATCAAGGCGTTCGTAGAGTTCATGGCCGCTCGGCTCGGCTGAGCCGAGCGGCCCCAATACGTCCCCTAAAGGGGACGTATTTATTGATGTTATCAGATGCGGCTGGAACGTTTTGCTGCCAACACGCCATCGCCTAGCAGTGCCACAACCAGCGCAGTGATTGACAGGTAGATCGGGTATTCCCAACCACCGTTGGCATTGGTGAAACTCCAGCCGTTACCAAAGTGCACGGTCGCAGCAACGAAGAGTTGCACCACAGCTACTGCCGCTACCCAGCGTGCATATATACCGAATATCAACAGCAACCCGCCAAAGACTTCAAATGCTATGACCGGAAAAGCCAGAAAGCCGGGAAAGCCAACAGATTCAAAAAAACCAGCAGTGCCTGCAGGCGTAAATACCAGTAACTTTGTCAAGCCGTGTGCCAAAAACATAATGCCCAGTGCGACTCGCATGATAAAGGCGGCATAAGGGGCAGTGCGTGAATCGATCATGGCATGAATCCTATTATCAATTAGTAAGTGACAGTGTTTTTGTTAGCCATTGCGAAAAGTCAGCCAGTTCTTCAGCGACCATTTCGTGGGCCATGTCGTAGAAATGTGTTTCGTGTGCAACACCAATCCGATCTAGCCAGGCATCAGCTTCCTTAGCCCAATCGATTGGCAAAACGTCGTCACGCTGACCGTGAGCGATGAATGCTGAAGTCGATTGCAGCCGTTCCGTAGAGGCAATTTGCGGCTCGATTTCGCGGAGCATGCGCCCACTCAACAAAGCAAAACCCTTGACCAGCTCTGGCTCGGTGAGCCCAAGGCTAGAGCTCATGATGCCGCCCTGGCTGAAGCCTGCGATTACGGTCGGCAGCTTGGACTGGGCGTTGATAAAGCTCTGCAGCAGTTTACGGCTAGCTTCGGCTTGCACGTAATTGAACGATGGGCCGTTGTTGGTGAAGGTGACTTGATACCAGGCGAAGCCTTGCGGACCGACCTGCAAGGGGCCACGCAGCAGCAGTATCTCCAGATCTTCCGGTAGCGAGGCGGCGAGGGAGATCAGATTGGCCTCGTTTGAACCAATGCCATGTAACAGCATCAGACGCGCCTTCGGCGTCGACGTGTTACAGGTCTTACGGAAGAAAATCCCGGATTCTGGCTCGCGAGCTGGTTCGGAAAAAGCGATGCTAGCCATGATCAATTACCGCCTTGTGCAGTTGCAGTCGAGCCGAGTAGATGAGCATCGTTCGAAGAAAATAGATAGCTGTCCATGGCCAGCACGCCATAGGTTATGCCACCTTCCAGAACTCGTGTTTCATACTGTTCACCGGCAGCGCCAAGCGCGATAAATAATGGCAGGAAATGCTCGTCCGTTGGATGGGCGCGCTCCGCCGAAGGTGCGTATTGCTTGTAGTCTAGCAGTTGCTCCAGATTGCCTAACGCCAAGGTCTTGGCGGTCCAGGCGGCAAACTCCTTGACATACTGGGCGCCATGGGACGTAGCACCACGAAACTCGTACAGGTTATGGGTCAAGCTGCCAGAGGCCACAATCAGGACATTCATATCCCGTAGCGGCTTAAGTGCCTGACCCAATTTCCAGGCTGAGTGAGTATCGAGCGATGAGGGCATCGATACCTGTACTACTGGAATATCGGCTTCAGGTGCTAGATACAGCAGCGGTACCCAAGCACCGTGATCCAGACCACGACTGGCGTTTAGGCTCGACTTCCAGCCGGCTGCATGAAGCATGTCGACGATCTGCGCTGCCAGTGCCGGGGCGCCGGGCGCCGGGTATTGAATCTGGTATAAGGCGTCTGGAAAACCGCCAAAGTCGTGAATAGTGCTGGGTGCGGTGCTTGCCGTAACGCTAACCTCGCCACGGGTCATCCAGTGCGGTGACAGGATGACAATCGAGTCGGGTCGCGGCAGTTCGCGACCGAGCTCGGCCAGATGTTTACCAGCCAGACCGGGCTCGATTGCAAACATGGGAGCACCATGAGACACAAACAGCAGAGGGAACGATTTGTTCATGGTGAATACTCCGAATTGAATTACTTGTTCAGCCAGACCGGTGCGACCAAAGTACCTAGGCCCGCACCGTAACCAAGATAGATATTGAGGCCTGCCAGTGGCTCCAGATAACGTGCATTGACCAGATCGCCAGCATCAATGGTGTTCCAGCCAAGGCTTTGCGCCAGCGAAACCGCAGTCTGCTTAGCATGTTCACTGTCACCGGCAACAAATACGCTACCGCGCTGGTTATCCGCAAACAGCGGGCCATCAGCCAACACCTGAGCAAATAAGGTGTTGAATGCCTTGACGACATGAGCTGCCGGTACTGCCTTGGATATTTCTTCCGCAGCGCTGGTTACATGGCCAATGGTAAGCGACATGTAGTCGGCGCTTAGGGGGTTGGTAATGTCAATGACGACCTTGCCGGTCAGGTCACCCAAGCTCTGCAAGGCAGGAACAGCGTCCAGGTAAGCCGTCGCGACGATGACCACATCACTGTCGCCTAGGGCATCCGCAGCAGCATAGGCGCTGACGTTAGCAAGCGATTCGGCCAGAGTATTAGCTTTTGCCATGTTCCGACCGGTAATGCGTACGGTATGGCCAGCTGCATCCAGTTGTTTTGCAAACGCCGAACCCATGTTACCGGTACCGATTACTGTAATTTTCATAGCTACCTCGTTTGATTGGTTTGCGTTTCGATGGGCTCAGTTTATAGATTTGAAAAATGAGATAAATAAAGGTAAATAAGATTAATAGTTCCACTAACCGAGACAGTCATGGATCGTGCTCTAGAAATGCAGGTGTTTTGCACAGTGGTCGATAAGGGCACTTTCGTCAGCGCAGCGCAGGCACTAGAGATGTCCAAGGCAGCTATTTCGCGCTACGTCAGCGGACTGGAAGAGCGACTAGGTGCACGGCTACTGCACCGAACCACACGCCGCTTGTCGCTAACAGACGAAGGGCGGCAGTTCTATCATCAAGCCAAGGATGTACTGGCAATGATGGATGCCGCGGAGGAGGCGGTATCATCTGCGGCTCCTGAGCCCACCGGGGTGCTACGGGTCAATGCGCCGGTTAGTTTTGGCGTTCTGCACTTGGGTCCTATCTGGGCCGATTTCATGACGGCATTTCCCAAGATAGAGCTGGACATTAGCCTTAATGATCGGCTAGTGGACCTTGTGGAGGAAGGGTTCGATGCAGCCGTCCGCATCGCGCGAATGGAAAACTCTTCTCTGGTTGGACGCCGCCTGGCCAGTACGCGAATGTGTCTATGTGCATCACCAGAGTATCTGAAGCAACATCCCCCCGTGACAACATTGGCAGACCTTACGGAACATGGCGTGGTGGCTTATACCAACTTCTCCAGTGGCAATGACTGGTCGTTTGAAGGTCCCAATGGGGTACAGAGCGTACGCACGCGTTCGGTCGTTCGCTGTAATAACGGCGATACCTGCCGCAGTATCACGCTAGCAGGAGGAGGGATTTCCTTGCAGCCTAGCTTTATGGTGGCTGAAGACTTGCGCACCGGAGCGCTAGTGGAGATTCTGCCTGAGTTTCGCTCGATCGAACTGGGGGTCTATATCGTCTATCCCTCACGTAAACATTTGCCACCGAAGGTAAGGGCGTTGGTTAACTTTCTGTCTGAGCGATTTGCACGTCCCAGTTGGGGGCAGTGATGTGGATACTGGAAAAAGCCCGACCGAGGAAGGAGCGAAACAGTCGGCCGGGCAAGAGTTTATGGAACTGTTGGATTCGTAGCGTTCCCTGATCGGTGAATGCGCTCAGGCATTATCGAGAAAACGGCTCAGGTCGACGGCAAATTTCTGGATTCTTGAACGCCAAAAAGTGATCGCCTTTCTATGGATGTAGGCATGGATTGCACGATGACCGAGTTCATCCAGTGCTGGCTACTGTACTCATCGGTAAAGATAAAGGTCGGTACATCAATCTTGGTAAAATGACATCTCGCCAGTTATTGGTGGCGTGATCGAAAAGCACCTGCGCAGCATACGCCATATCGTCCTCGACTACGGCCTGAGCCAGGATTCCCTTGAGAAAAGGTCGGGGCGGCGGGCTACGCTACCCCGACACATCAGACGATGTCGTCAACCACGCCACCGTCGACCCGCAGCGAGGCGCCGGTAGTGGCGCTGGCCTGAGGCGAGCAGACATAGACGATCAGGTTGGCCACCTCTTCGGTGGTCGCCGCACGCTGAATGATTGAGGTAGGGCGGTGCTCCTTGATGAAATCTACCACTACAGCCTCTAATGACTTGCCGGTACGTTCGACCTCGGCCTGCATCATTCTGGACACGCCGTCAGACAAAGTCGGCCCCGGCAGTACACTGTTGACGGTCACGCCGCTGCCCGCAACCCGCTTGGCTAGGCCGCGGGCCAGACCCAGTTGAGCAGTCTTCGAGACGCCGTAATGAATCATGTCGGCAGGGATATTGCGTGCCGACTCGGAGGCGACGAATACGACCCGTCCCCAACCTTTTTCTATCATGGCCGGCAACAGCGCACGACTCAGGCGCACGCCGGACATTACGTTAGTATCCCAGTATTGGTCCCAAACCTCGTCGTTGGTTTCGAAAAAGTCCTGGGTGCTATAAATGCCAGCGTTGTTGACCAAGACGTCGATCTCACCTGCACTGCTGACCAAGGCTGCTGCGCCTTGTGCGCTGCCCAGATCAGCAGCGATGCCAGAGATCGAAGCACCTGGTAATTCTGTCTGCAGGCGCACAACTGCGTCATTGACGGATTTGTCGCTGCGGCCATTGATAATGACCATTGCACCGGTCTTAGCGAGGCCTTTGGCAATGGAATAGCCAATACCGCCGGTTGAGGCGGTAACTAGCGCACGTTTACCGCTCAAATCGATTTTCATTATGACTCCTTCAAGAACGTATGTAGAAGGTTCGAGCCCTATTCAGACTAGCCGTTCCTTCCAGACCTGAGCTGTGATCAAACGAACTCAAGTATGTCTTGAACAGCCTTACGCGGCTTCTGCGGCCAGTTGACTGAGCCAGCGTAGCCGATGGTAACCATCATCACAGGGACTTCATCCGCCGACAGGCCGAAGGCTTCTGCCACTGCGCCTTGGTCAAAGCCAATCATTGGAGTCGAGACCAGGCCTTGTCCTGCCGCAGCCAGCATCAACGTCATGGCGGCCAGTGAACCGGAGCGGATAGCTTCGTCACGTTGCAGCACTGGGTTTTCACTGTACATGCCGTGCGCCGCACCAACCCAGCTATCGTAGGTGAGCTGGTCGAGAATGCCAGCGTCGACAGAGGGTTTGAGCGAGGCAGGTAGGGTTTCATGGGGCTTCAAAGTGCCGCAGACGATAAAGGTGACCGCTGCATCCACAACCTTCTGCTGGCCATATGCCAAAGGCAACAGGCGCTCCTTGGCCGCCTGGCTACGCACGGCCACGAACCGCCAGTTCTGCAGGTTGAACGCTGACGGGGCGTGAGTGGCCAGCTCGATCAGTTCAACGATCTGCTTATCCGATAATGTACGTTCCGGGTCATAGCTGTTGGCGGAAATTCGGGTTTTGATGGTTTCGGCAATGGCAGACATAGCTATCTCTTGAAAAACAGGTGAAGAGCTGACTTCGGCACAGCCCGATGAGTAGATTCGGGTCTGCGCACGTTGCAGCTATTAGCGGCTGAAGCCGTCGAACGGCGTCATGTACACGGCACCGAACGGGTCCAGGCGTTTGCGGATTTCTGCGTCGGGCGTGCCATAAACGGTCAGGCTGGTGATAGTGCACAGTTCAAGGAAACGCTTGCCGAAAGGGGCAAAGGTATTGTCGACATGGCTCACTATGGCATCGGCCTTGTAGCGCTCCAGAATGTGCACCGTACTGTTGTCTTCATTGACACTGTACTCGTAGACCAGAGTGTCAGGCTCGCTTTGTGTGGCAGGAACGATCTGAGCAATTAAGGCTTTGAACTCTGCGAATTTCTCAGGTTTTACCGCAAGGGTGAACAAGCAGGAAATATAGGGATGCATAAGAAGGTCTCCTTTGATGATGCCGTCAGCAGACGAGCGGGATGATGCATCAGCTGATGCACAGATAAATCAGGGCTTGTCGGGTGCGCTACCGAATAGCTTGCCAGCACCTGCCCAGTCGGCTGGCGCGATGTCTTCAAAAATGACATAGATATAATTTGCATCAGTACCGGTGTTCTTGACGATGCTTTCGGTGATTTCTTTAGCAACGGCTTCTTTAGCGGCGTGCTCTTTACCTTCGAACCAGCTGACACGTACTACAGGCATGGAATATTCCTCTTTGATAAAGGTTTAAAAGGGTAGAGAAGTCCGTAGCCTTTTCGCTCGGTTTCTCGCTTGCTAGGTGAACAAAGCACTGCGTAGTGAGTTGCCCTATAAAAGTGGGGCCCCTTTCGAGAATAATTCATGCTAGTGTAGAAATCTTAATCGATAAACAGCCTATAGTTCTCATATGGGTAGACTTAATATCTACAGTAGCCTGTCATCATGCTTCCCACTGATACCTTGCAAGGTGTTTTAACCTTCGTCGTAGCTGCACGAGCTCACAGTTTCACCGAAGCTGCCGAGCGCCTTGGTATTTCCAAATCAGCCGTCGGCAAATCCATTGCGCGACTGGAAGAGCGTCTGGGCACGCAGCTTTTTCACCGTTCAACTCGTCGCATCAGTCTTACCGCCGACGGCGAGGCCTATTTCTCGGCTTGTTCGGCAGGCCTCGAAGAGATCAGCGCTGCCGAACGAGGACTCGGTCCAGGAGATCACGAGCCGTCCGGGCGATTACGGGTTGATATGCCAGTGGCCTTTGGTCGTCGTATGGGGGCGCCGCTGTTGTTCCAGATCGCTCATAAATACCCAGCGTTGCAACTCAACATTACCTTTTCGGATCACTTGGTCGATCCGATCGAAGAGGGCATTGACCTGCTGGTGCGCTTTGGGGAACTCAAGGACACCAGTGGTCTGGTAGCACGTCTGCTGACCCGCCAACGTTGGGTGATCTGTGCGTCTCCTAGTTACCTGGCTCGGGCCGGGGAGCCGCAAAACCTCACGGATCTAGCCCACCATCATTGCATTGTCGGGCATAGACGAGGTCAGCCATTGAGCTGGCGAGTAAACCTTGAGGGCGAAACGGTGCGGTATGCGCCGCCCTCGACCCATCAGATCGGCGACGGTGAGGTCATGATTACAGCTGCTGTAGCTGGAATAGGGTTGTGCCAGATGCCACGTAGCCTGCTCGAGGAGGACATCAATGCCGGTAGGCTGGTAGAGGTATTGCAGGGCTTTGAACCAGAGGCGGTGGATGTGCATGCAGTGTGGCCGAAGGTTTCGCACTTAAGACCCAAGGTCCGCTATGTGGTCGATGAGCTAGTCAAGCTTTGCCAGCACTGCTCATGATAGGCATGAATCCTACTAAACATTTTTCGTGAATCCCCGATGGTCAAGAACAGTCCTTCACTTCCTGCCATTCTAGTGGCTACCTGCATGGGATTTCTTGTAGTGCAGCTAGACGTAAGCGTTGTCAATGTTGGCCTTGCGGCGCTCAAGACAGCCTTCAATACCGATCTGACCGGCCTTGAATGGGTGGTCAATAGTTACGCCCTGGTTTTTTCCGCGTTGTTAATACTAGGCGGTGCCTTTGGTGACAAGTTCGGCGCCAAGTCTACCTTTGCTACAGGATTTGCAGTGTTCACCGCAGCCTCGGTCGGATGCGGCTTGGCAAACGACATGACGACCCTGATCACCATGCGTGCCGTTCAAGGGGCGGGTGCTGCTCTATTGGTCCCGACATCCCTGACTCTTATTCGTTTATCCTTTCAAGATTCGGATAGACGCAAGTCGGCTGTCGCCATGTGGGGCGCCTGCGGTGGGATTGCCTTGGCCGCGGGGCCAGTCCTTGGCGGCTTGCTTATCCAATATTTGGGGTGGCGCAGTGTCTTTTTGATCAACGTCCCGCTTGGGCTACTTGCTATCGGTCTGATTATGCGCTTCGCGCCGGCCTCGCCCCGCGTCGACAAGAAATTTGATGTGGCAGGGCAGATCTGCATCGTGATATGCCTGGCAACCCTAACCTTTGCATTGACCGAATCGGGTGCTCAGGGCTGGAATATACAGACGTTGTCAGCGATTACCGTAGCGATCATTTGTGCCGGGCTATTTATGGGGATCGAGCGTCGAGTCAAGGATCCAATGTTGCCACCAAGGCTGGCAACTAATAGGGTGTTAATGACTATGTCGCTGGCGGGCGCGGTGATCAATTTCACCTTTTTTGGCACGGTATTCGTCTTCAGTATTTATTTCCAGAACATTCTTCACTACGACGCCTTTACCACTGGCCTGTCATTCATTCCATTGACGGCAGTGCTGACGATTTCAACCATGGTGTCCTCACGAATAGCACGACGTGTAAGCGCTCTACACATCATCACCACGGGGTTCAGCCTACAGATCATGGGCTTCGTGGCGCTTTCCCAGATGAACCTGCACAGCTCCTCCCCGTGGCTGCTTAATGCCGCACTCATGTTAGTTGGTATCGGTAGCGCCAGTTCAGTACCGTCGATCACTAATTCCATGTTGTCTTCCGTGAGCCAGCATGATGCAGGTATTGCTTCCGGGTTCATGGCATCGGCCAGGCAATTAGGTGGGGTGGTGGGGGTCGCGATCTTTGGTGCCCTGATTGGACATGCCGATCCGGCAGCATTTGCCAAAGGTATGTCCGAGGCAATGCTGCTCGCGGTGCTGGCACTACTGCTCAGTATTAGTGTGAATCTCTTTGCAGCAAAGCAAGCATTTGTCGCAACGCAATAAAGAGCAGGTTTGCAGCTAATAGCCTGAGCCTTATCGTCAGGGACTTGTATTTACCGACTGGAGAAACACTGAGATGACTAAACACAGCTGTGCATGTGCTCCGTACGCTGAGACCTTGGTCCAGAGTGAGGAGTCCTGGAATGGTAAAAGGTATGAAAAATATCCAGAGGGCGTTCCGCAACTGACCGTAGTACGCATGACCATTCCAGCACATACGTCACTGCCATGGCATACTCATCCGATGCCAAATGCTGCCTATATCCTTTCTGGGCAGATGACTGTGGAGGAGCTTGCCACCGGGCGCTCTAGAACCATCAAGGCTGGGGAAGCGTTCCCAGAGTCGGTGAATGATACTCACCGGGGCACCACTGGTGACGAAGAGACCATTGTTATTGTCACGTACGCCTCGGTTGCTGGACTGCCGTTGAGTGTGCAAACGGCCGATAACGTTTAAGCAACAGCTCAACCGATAAAACAGGCTGCGCAAGTGTTGCTGGTGCAGCCGCTGGCCACTAATCGCTGAACAGCTCGAACATCAAGTTGCGAAACCAGATATTAGCCGGATCACGATTGAATCGCATGTGCCAGAACATGTTGATGGCTATTTCGGGCAGAGGCAACGGCAATGCTACGGTAGTCAACCCGAACGGACCAACGCAGCTCTGGGCGAAGCGTTCGGGTACAGTAGCGATCAGGTCAGTGTTTTGCAGTATATGGCCTACAGCAACGAAGTGTGGGACTTCTAGCCGAATATCACGTACAAGCCCGGCGCGCTGCATGTATGTGTCTATTTCTCCATGCCCTGTGCTGGCGGCCACTATCCTTACATGGCCATATTGGCAAAAAAGTGCTTGAGTCATGGCACTGCGAGTAATCGGATGCCCTTTGCGGCAAAGGCAAACGTAGCGATGATGGAACAGCCGTCGCTGATAGAATCCTGCCTGCAGGTCTGGAAGCAGGCCTACTGCAAGGTCAACATCGCCGTTGGCTAGCCCCTCAGATAAGCTAGCATGACTGCGCAAGGTACTGACCGAAATACCTGGAGCTGAGACCAGTAACCGCTTGATCAGCCGCGGCATGAAATAGATCTCGCCGATGTCGGTCATTGCCACCGTAAAGCGTTTTTGCGCTGTGGCGGGATCAAAGTGGTCGTGTCGGTTAAGGGCACTATGCAATGTGGTAATTGCATGAGACACCGGTTCGGCCAGCTGGACTGCATAGGGTGTTGGGTCCATGCCTAGCGAAGTGCGCACGAACAGGTCATCAGCAAGTGCGTTGCGCAGGCGTTTTAGTGCATTACTTACTGCCGGTTGTGCCATTCCTAGGTTCTCAGCCGCTTTGGACACACTCCGGTCGATCAGTAACTGGTGAAAGATCACAAGCAAATTTAAATCTAGCTCGCGTAAATGCATGGGAGTTCTCTCAGGTTATAGGACAAGACCACACATAGGTTTATTCATGCTGGTAATAGTGTCTATAGAGTTAAGGCCATTTATCAACTAGTCATGAATAGTCATCATCGGCGGTATTCCAAAAACAACATATAAGGTTTACCCATGAGCAGCCCTTATTCCAAACTGCAAGTCGGTATTGTGGGCGGAGGTATCGCTGGTGTCGCGCTGGCGCTTGATCTATGCCGTCATTCTCATCTTGATGTTCAATTGTTCGAGGCTGCGCCTGCATTCGGCGAGGTTGGTGCAGGTGTTTCCTTTGGTGCCAACGCGGTACGGGCTATCGAAGGGCTTGGACTAGGTAAGCCCTACGAACTCATTGCCGACCGTACTGCGGCGCCATGGCAAGACATTTGGTTCGAGTGGCGCCGGGGTATAGACTCTAGTTATCTAGGCGCCAGTGTAGCCAAAGGCGTAGGTCAATCATCTGTTCATCGTGCCGACTTTCTGGACGCGCTGGCCACACGCTTGCCCAGGGGCGTTGCTAGCTTCGACAAACGTGCCATCCGTGTAGAAGAACAAGGCGAGCGTGTCCGTGTCCACTTTGCGGATGGCACTGTGCATGAATGCGACTTATTGATCGCAGCCGACGGTATCAAATCTAATATTCGTGACTATGTGCTTGAAGGGCAAGGACAACCCCTGGCTGCCCCCCGATTCAGCGGTACTTGTGCCTACCGCGGGATGATCGACAGCGAGCAGCTTCGTGCGGCGTACCAGGCCGCTGGCATCGACGAACACCTGATTAACGTTCCTCAAATGTTCCTCGGCCTCGATGCTCACATCCTGACTTTCCCAGTAAAGCAGGGCAGGCTGATCAATGTGGTCGCTTTCATTTCGGATCGTAGTGTTCCAGATCCTGTATGGCCACAGGGTGCACCGTGGGTGAGAAACACCTCACAGGCCGAGATGCTCGAGGCTTTTGCGCATTGGGGCGATGCGGTACGTGTCCTGCTCCAATGTATTCCTGCTCCGACGCTTTGGGCGCTTCACTATCTGGACGAGCTGCCCTGCTATGTACATGGCCGCGTAGGGCTTATCGGCGACGCCGCGCACGCCATGCTCCCCCACCAGGGAGCCGGCGCAGGCCAAGGTCTCGAAGATGCCTGGCTGTTGGCTCAACTGCTGGCTGATCCCAGAGTGAGCCAGGCCAGCCCAACAGATGTCCTTAAGGTATATGACGAGATTCGCCGCCCGCGGGCTTGTCGAGTGCAGCGGACCTCATACGAGGCCGGAGAACTTTACGAGTATCGAGACCAGCAGGTTGGGAGCGATGAAGCGCTGCTCTCAAGCACCTTAGCTAGTCGTTTCGACTGGCTGTGGAACCACGATATGACTGCCGACCTAGCCAACGCCCACACTCGGCTCGGCTGGACCGAAACCGCTTAAGTCGGATTTCACAACAGCCCGGTGCTGTTGCGTGCAACTAACAATAAAAAGGGTTTACTCATGAACGTGACAATTACAAATTCTTTGGAAGTTCAAGAGTTACTGCGTGATGCAGCAGGTTATAACAGCGAGCAGGGCAACCCACGACACAAGCAGATCGTGCTGCGTATACTGCAAGAAACCGTAAAGCTCATCGAAGAGCTGGACATTAGTGACAATGAGTTCTGGGCCGGTGTTGAGTACATCAATCGGCTCGGCAAAAACAATGAGGCCGGATTGCTAGTGGCGGGGCTGGGCGTAGAACACTTTATGGATCTGCTGCATGAAGCCAAGCATGCCGTAGACGGCCACACAGGAGGCACACCGCGTACGATCGAAGGCCCGCTGTATGTTGCAGGTGCACCGCTGCGAGACGGCTATGACCGTATGGACGATGGCTGCGAGGACGGTATTGCTACTCCGATGTTTCTAGATGGTCGAATCCTTGACCTTGAAGGTCAACCCATAGCAGGCGCACTGGTAGACTTGTGGCAAGCTGATAGCAAGGGTAACTACTCCCATTTCGACCCTAGCCAGTCAGAATTCAACCTTCGTCGTCGGATCGTAACCGATGCAGAAGGTCGCTATCGCGTACGCAGTATCGTACCCTCCGGCTATGGCTGCAACCCCAGCGGCCCTACTCAGGAATGCCTGAACCAACTCGGCCGTCATGGCCAGCGACCAGCACATATCCATTTTTTTGTATCCGCCTCCGGATATGAGCATTTGACAACGCAGATTAATCTCTCAAACGACGCCTATCTGTGGGACGACTTCGCTTTCGCGACCCGTGACGGTTTGATTGGCGATGTACATTTTATCGAGGATTCCACTGCGGCAACAGAGCATGGCATCAATGGCCGCTTTGCAAAGATGACGTTCGATTTTCATCTGCGTCCGGCTGCCACTGATAAGGCACAGCATCGTAGCAATCGCCCACGTGCCTTGCAGGAGGCCTGATCAGCATTTCACTAAGTGCAGATCACCAATAAAGAGGATCATGGCATGTCCGTAACTGAACTTGGACCTATCGAAATCACCGCCGCTGTACTGCGCGAGGCTGGTGCCCCGTTGAGACTTGAGCGTGCCACCCTTGGTGCACCTCGCCCTGATGAAGTGCGTGTGCGTATCGTCGCAACGGGCGTTTGCCATACCGACATGGTCGTACGCGATCAGCTGTTTCCGACTCCTATGCCTATCGTCCTTGGCCATGAAGGCGCAGGGGTAGTGGAAGCGGTAGGAGCCTCGGTCACCACCATTGAGCCGGGCGACCATGTGGTGATGACCTACATGTCTTGTGGCCTTTGCCTGCCTTGCGAAACCGGTCATCCTGCGCATTGTTCACACATGCATCCACTCAACTTCGGTGGTAGTCGCCTAGACGGCAGTACCTCCACCTGTGGCTGTGAAGACAATACGCCCATCCATGATCACTTCTTTGGCCAGTCTTCGTTTTCGACTTATGTTGTGGCTAATGAGCGCAACGTGGTCAAGGTTCCCAAAAGTGCTCCCCTCGAGCTGCTAGGTCCTTTGGGGTGCGGCATTCAGACCGGCGCAGGTTCCGTACTCAAGGCCATGAAGGTCGAGGCCGGTGCCAGCTTCGTCGCATTCGGTGCCGGCGCGGTAGGGCTGGCGGCCGTGATGGCAGCGAAAGTCGCTGGAGCGACCACCATCATCGCGGTGGACGTCACGCCTAGTCGCTTGGCGTTGGCGTTAGAGCTTGGAGCTACTCATGTGATCAACAGCCGCGAGGAGGATCCCGTGCAACGTGTACGTGAGATTACCTCAGGTGGGGCGAATTACAGCCTCGAATGCTCGGGCCGCGCACAGGTGCTTCGCCAGGCCATCGACGCCATTACCACACTGGGTACCTGCGGCATAGTAGGTGCTACAAAGATGGGCACGGAGGCTGCTTTCAACATCAACGACGTCATGATTCCTGGCAAACGCATCATGGGCATTGTGCAGGGAGACGTGGTCGCCAATGCATTTATTCCGACCCTGGTCAATCTGTATCTGCAGGGCCGCTTTCCCTTTGACAAGCTGTGCCGCTTCTATTCGTTCGACCAGGTAAACGAAGCGATGGCCGACAGCGAAAGCGGTGTCACAATCAAGCCTATCTTGCGTATGCCCGTTTCGGCCGACCAGGCCTGATTTTTGCGATTCAATCAAAGGTATCAGCATGAATGTTCAACTGCTTATCGATAACGTCAAGCAACCTGCATCAAACGGCAAGACCTACCAACGTAATAACTCTTTGAGTGGCAAGACAGTCACCACCGGTGCTGCCGCGTCATTAGAGGATGCGTTGAAAATTGCTCAATCCTCACAGCAGGCTTTTAAAAAGTGGTCAAAGACTGGCCCGACTGAAAGGCGCCGCCTTTTGTTAGCGGCCGCCGATGTGCTCGAAAGCAAGATGTCGCAATTCTGCAGCGTGATGGCCGAGGAGATTGGCGCGTCACAACTCTGGGCTCAGTTCAATGTTGCTGGCTCAGCGAACCTACTGCGTGAAGCCGCCGGACTGACCAGCCAGATCAAAGGTGAAACCATTCCCACCGACAAACCCGGCACCTTGTCAATGACGCTTCGCCAGCCGGTAGGCACAGTGCTCAGTATCGTACCGTGGAACGGTCCGGTGCTACTCGGCGCTCGCGCTATCGCCTATCCACTGGCTTGCGGCAACACAGTGATCTTCAAAGGTTCAGAGAGCAGCCCGAGAACCCATGAGTTACTCGCCGAGGCCTTTATCGAGGCGGGCCTGCCAGCGGGAGTGCTGAATTTCCTGATCACCGCGCCAGAAGACGCGGCGGCAGTTACCGAAGTCCTGATCGCCCATGATACGGTGCGTCGCGTGAACTTCACCGGCTCGACTCACGTTGGCCGCATGATTGCGCAAACCAGTGCCAAGCACCTCAAGCGCTGCTTACTGGAATTAGGTGGTAAGGCGCCTTTCGTGGTGCTGGATGACGCTGATTTGGATGGCGCGGTCAACGCGGCGATTTTCGGTGCGTTCCTCTATCAAGGTCAGATCTGTATGTCGACCGAGCGCTTCGTTGTGGACGAGGCCATCGCCGATGCGTTTGTCGCCAAGTTTGCAGATCGTGTTCGCAAGCTGGAGCAGGGCAACCCCGTTGATGCTCCGTCGTGCGTCGTCGGGCCAGTGATTGCCCAAGGGTCCGTGCAGCGAATCAACCAACTGCTCGATGACGCCATTGGCAAAGGTGCTGAAATCGTTGCCGGTGGCTTGAGTGATCGGGCGTTGATGGCCCCGACGTTGGTCGATCGGGTGACACGCGAGATGTCTATCTATGACGAAGAAACTTTTGGTCCTGTGACCACCATTGTGCGTGTAAAGGGCGCCGAGCAAGCGCTCGAGGTTGCCAACGACACCGCTTATGGATTGTCTTCCGCCATTTTCAGCCGTGATGTCAGTCGTGCGTTGGATCTCGCCAGCCGTCTAGACGCCGGTTGTGTGCACATCAACGGCGCCACGGTACAAAACGAACCCCAGGCTCCCTACGGCGGTATGAAAAACAGTGGTTATGGCCGTTTTGACGGTAGCGCTGTGCTCGAAGAGTTCACTGAGGTGAAATGGGTAACAGTCGAACCTTCCGATCAGCCTTATCCGTTCTAACTCTCATAATGTCTGCATGCCTTTAACTACTTAATGGTTGCGACAATGAATAATAAAAAAGTCCGTAAGCCAGTCAGCTTTATCGCCAGATCATCGTTCACCCTGAGAGGGCTGCCTTGGTAGCCCTCCTCCTAGGCGTTCAGGCTATAAAAGAGGAAGTTCTTTGTATCTGATGGAGGCGGAGAACCACCTAACCGGGAGTGATGCAAAGAAGAACGGAAAATCATTGCCATCTCCCAAAAACCGATACAAAGGACGGTGCGGATAACCGGCTTTGAACCGCTTAAACAATAATAAGAAAGGCCTTATATGAAAACTGCTTCCAAGCCTATGCTGTACTCGTGCTCGCTCAGTCCTATATCTATAGCAGCTGCTCAGGATGCAAACCTGAAACTATCTCCCACTGCAACTATTGCGTGGATGGACAACCCGATATACCTAGCGAACAAGAAAGCTCAACGCCAGGATTTTTCGGATCGATCCATTACATTCCCCTGTCCATTACTGTTGGATATTCGTAAAGACCCTACGGCTGATCGGAATCCTAAGGTCGTCCAGCGCATGCTGGCGCACTGGCAGGAGTGTCAAGCCCACAACGGCATTGAATGGGATGAGCAGTTGGCTAAGAAAATCCGTTTCGGTAACGAGGTCAAGTACTATGAAACTGCCGACAAGTAGCCACCCTGACCTAGGCCGGCGCAGTGCCGTCTGGGTGAGGATCGAGCCTGGACGGTTTCTCATGGGATCAAGCGATCATTCTCCAGAGGAAGCCCCGGCTCGTTGGGAGCAGGTGGACGGCCTCTGGATTCAGGATGCGCCTGTAACCAATGCCATGTTTGCCGAATTCGTGGCTTGTACAGGCTACGTCATGCAGGCCGAACTCGCTCTGAGCCGGAGCACTACCCCGGTGTGGCACTGGCTCAATTGCAGCGTGCGTTACTGGCTTTCACTCCTCCTTCGGGTGCGTTGCAGTTGGATGATGTAAGCCGGTGGTGGTCATTAGTTCCTAGTGCTGACTGGCAGCATCCGCTCGGACCGGGGTCGGATCAGCAATGCATGGAGCACCATCCGGTCATGCATGTGGGCCTTGAGGATGCCAGGGCTTATGTGCAATGGGCAGGCTGTGACTTACCCACCGAGCAGGAGTGGGAATATGCATCGTGGGGTGGCCGCCAGGGCAGTGAGTTCGTATGGGGGCATTGATTGGTGCCTGATGGCAGACACATGGCCAATACCTGGCAGGGTAACTTTCCTATTAAGAGTCAGGAGACCGATGGTTATGGCCGCACTTCACCCGTAAGGGCTTTTCCTGCGAATGGTTATGGCTTGTTCGACATGATTGGTAATGTCTGAGAGTGGATGACCTCCGTCTTCCAGCCCACGCGCACCAGTTCTCACAAATCATGTTGCTTAAGCATTAATAACTCGTTAGAGATGAAGGTCACACCTGTGCGCCCCAACTACTGTCGGCGATACCGCGCCCCCGGCACGGTCACCTCAATCGACAAACACCACAAATTCTCATGTTAATTTCCGGTGTGTAAGGCGATGATGAATATTCAGGCTGGAAATACCAATTATTCGTTTTACGGCATGTAAGGCGCTTGTTGGCTTGGTCATGATGACATGGAGCGCACCTCAGACCGGCGGTCATTATCCTAACTGAGGGCGAAAAAGCGGGTATGCAACCCCGGCCATAACAATTACAAGAATGAGCGATGCCATGCGAACAATCGATGTTTCGGCCCTGATAGACGAGGCCCGCTTTAATACCTTTCATGCGCGTGTCCTGACCTGGTGCGCACTTATCATAATCTTCGACGGCTATGACTTGGTCATCTACGGCGTAGTGTTGCCGTCGTTAATGGCCGAATGGGGTCTCAGTGCATTGCAAGCGGGTGCGTTGGGTAGCTGTGCGCTGGTCGGGATGATGTTCGGCGCCTTGTTTTTCGGGTCGATTTCAGACCGAATCGGCCGCCGCAAGACCATTATGGTGTGCGTACTGCTGTTTAGCGGCGTCACAGCATTGAACGGCCTCGCATCCAGCCCTGAAGTCTTTGCGCTGTGTCGCTTCGTTGCGGGGCTTGGGATCGGTGGCGTGATGCCGAATGTCGTTGCTTTGATGAATGAGTACGCACCACGAAAATCCCGAAGCACCTTGGTTGCGATCATGTTCAGCGGGTATTCACTGGGTGGGATGTTATCCGCAGGTCTGGGTATGCTGTTCATCCCGCAATGGGGATGGCAGGCGGTGTTTTATGTCGCCTTGATACCGCTGCTGCTGCTCCCGCTGCTGATCCGGCAGTTACCGGAGTCAATGGACTATCTGTTGCGTAGCGGAAAAATCGAGCGAGCCAAATCCTTGCTGGCGCAAACGACGCCAACGTACCTGCCCGAAGCAAACGACCAGCTGGCCCACGCTGTTTCGCGAGGTTCAACCGCTTCGATCAGTGAGCTTTTTCGTGATGGCCGCCTAGTCAGTACCTTGGCTTTGTGGGTCGCGTTCTTCTGTTGTTTGTTGATGGTGTATGGATTGAGTTCGTGGCTGCCTAAGATCATGTATAGCGCAGGTTACGGCCTTAATTCGAGCCTGGCGTTTTTAATGGTCCTCAACTGTGGAGCCATTGTGGGCGCTATCGCAGGTGGCTGGCTCGGCGACCGTGTGGGCATCACAAGGGTCTTACTGTTGTTCTTTGCCTGCGGTGCGTTGTCTCTAAGCCTGCTGGCAATCAGGGCACCGTTAGCGGTGCTTTACCTGCTTATTGCCATTGCCGGGGCCTGCACCATCGGTACCCAGATTCTGGCGAATGCTTGCGCTGTGCAGTATTACCCGCCGCATGTACGCTCCACAGGGTTGGGGTGGGCGATGGGTATAGGCCGGACTGGGGCAATTATCGGACCAGTGCTTGGAGGCGTCTTGCACGGATCCAGCTTACCGTTGCAGACCAGTTTTCTGGTCTTTGCCGTACCCGGTGTCATTGGCGCAGCAGCGATCCTGGTATTTTTAAGACGCCGCAAGGTGCAGCAGTCCTTGCAGGTGAGCGCGCAAGCAACTTCCTAATGGCGGGCCTGTTAGCATCGCTAGGTCTTGCATTTGGTGTACAACGCCATTCAGCAATATTTGGAATTGTGATGTCTTTACTATCATTCAATTGCAACGCAGCGTTAATCATCCGGGAAATGCAGTAATAATCAGTCCTAAGCGTGCCCTGCTATGCATAATTCTACTTTTACTCTAACTAAACGTCTTGATTACTGGGCGGTGATAGCAAAGCGTGAACAGAGGTGCTGCTTAAGCGAGTTCCGGTGTCGTTATGCTGTCTGGTATAGCCTGTATCTTCTGGTAAAAGAGTTGAATCGAGGCAGATACTAGGCTTATCTAATCTGTTGTAGTAATACATGACTGAACAAGCCCCCTGAAACACCGGACACCGTTTTCCCCTTACCATAAGGGATAGGCAAACGGTCGTGTTTATGACTACCAACAAAGACAGACAT
>NZ_VLKY01000019.1 GCF_007830155.1 Pseudomonas duriflava | reverse complement strand
TTTCAGGCTGTTGAGGATTACCTGGAGCGCATTGAGTTGGGGGTTTATCAGTGAACCCCTTGCCCTGGGCTAATTCCTGGTACGCCTGGAGACTTGACCGAGAGGTATACAAGGACAGCTGGGACAGCGGCATTGGCGCACAAAAACTAGGAGGTCGATGGAATCCACCGGGGCGTAAGGTCGTCTACGCTTCGGCTGATCCTTCAACTGCCATCCTTGAAGTGGCGGTACATTCCGGTTTTGACGTGCTCGATACTATTCCTTATGTCCTTACCTGCTTTGAGGTGCTTGATAAGAGCCTTATCAAGGTCGTACAGGCCGGTGATATGCCTAATCCCAACTGGCTTACGCCTGCTACTTCATCGCCGAACCAGCAAAGGTTTGCAGATATGTATCTAGCAGAACATCCGTTCCTGCTTATTCCTTCGGCTGTTACGCGCTATTCCTGGAATTTACTAGTTAGCTGTGAGCTGGCTGAGGGTAAGTACCGGCTGGTCAGCCAGGAGCGTTTCGGCCTGGATACTCGCCTCGTCAATGCCTGAAAGACCATAGTGGCTATCGCTTGCTCTATGCTGATTCTGATAGGAACTAAACACATCGTGATAGTTAGATTCGTGTCAATCAGAGACGATGCGTGGAGTGACGCTGGAGTCCTTGCCGCCACTCCATGCCACGACTGGGTGCCAGCCTTGCTTGATCAGTGAGCTGATGGCCCGCACAGCCCGCTCGATCTTCTGCTCCAGTGAGCGCTCGGGCAGCTGGAGGGCTACCTCACTTTGAGGGAAGGCAAAGGCGTCTTGTGTAGGTTGGAAGGCGGTCATCGCAGGCTCCTGGCCGTGTCCGATAACTCCACCTTGCCCTACAAATCCGCTGATGCAAGTCCGCTCAGCCTGATAAATTTTGCCAGATAAAGCAGTTATTTTCGCGGATAGAGAATGTATAAGGTGTACATCTGGATTTATTGGTGCTTGTTAATATCCCACAGCCCAAACCAGAGTACAGCCTGTGCCGACATGCCGACCGTGAGAATGAAAAGCGCCACAACCATGACTGTCCAATACGACATGAAGTAACCATAACAGGCTACAACTGCGGCCAGTATTCCTATCAGAAGAGGTATGCGTCTAAGCCAGCGGATCTCGTGGTGTACCCGTGCGTCCAGCATGGCGATCAACTCTTCCCTGTCCTTGTGCATGATGTTTCCTTGATTTCCTTGAAGCGTAGCGATGCGGATGTGTCTGTGTGCAGGATAGACACCGAAACGTTAGTGCCGTTGCCGTCTGAGTAGCCACTTGCATCACAGGATTTGGATGTTAGCGTCGATAGGAACCAACAAAATGCGAGCAACCCATGCCTATCCAAGAATCTTGCGAATGCTGTGGTGACAACCTGAAAGCAGGGCAAACAGGAGAATGTGATTTCTGCCGCCATGAAGGCCTTTTGATCGATCTGTGCGGGGGCCTTGATACTGAAGCCTACCAGCTGATCGAGAAGAAACGGCGCACTGGGGATGATGCCCGCTTTAATCCAGTAACGACCGCTATGCAGGTGCGGTTTGATATCAGCAAGGTGACTGTCGAGCTACTGGAGAGCTCTGCTGCCATGTCCGATATGGACGAGGCATTGATCGCTATCCAGTCTGCGTGCGGGATAGAAACGGGTGATCTGGCGGGTCTGTTTTTCAGTGGAGAGCAGTGGTCCGAGACCACGGGTACTGCCTGGCTGGAGCGAGGCGAGGCTGAACGGCTAAGGTTGCTGCATGACTACCTTGCGTTTGAGCAGAAGTTTCGCGCGGCCTTCTCAGCTACGTCGGAGTAGAACCATGCAAACACTTAAGAAGGTTGTTCAGAAAGCTAAGTGGTTGGATTTTCCCGGCATCAGTACAACCTACCATTTGGATAGGCATCGCAACGGATTGCGGGTCGTTGTTCTGGAACTGGAGGGCTTACCAACAGTGGCCCGTTTGATCGAAGGCGATGGTTGTACCCAAAACTTCACTGTATACGCTCAGGGAATACTCTAGCTCGGGCAGTGTGGCGTGCATTAATACGTGTGTTCGTGCTAATTACCGTAAATCTATATGAAACACACGCGGAGTCTTCTTATCCTTTAGTTAAATTCTGATAATTAAGGAACCGAGTCATGGCACTACCGACAGTTGAAGCAGCTCTGGCACTGGATGGAAAGATCTTTGCGATGTTAACGCCTGAGGAAAAGAGATTGCTCCACTTCTACCGAGCGCACGGCCGCAAGTATGGTGTTTCGGCGAGCATCATCAACAAGGCCGATCCTGACGATTTGGCCCGGGCTAGAACAGAGGCTCAGGCGGAGGAAATCATGCGTCGAGCCAATAGCATCGTGTCTGTCGTCCGAAGTTAAGGGACTCCATTTGCCTCAAGCAAGAAGGCGCGTTTGCATTCTTGTAAATACACTCTAGGGCAGAGCTTTGAAGTACTGGCTATCGAGGTGGATGACTATCAGGAAGGATTGAAGATGGCTGTGATGTTTTATGGGGCAGGTGAACACCCAGCAGGATTTGTTGGCTACCGGGTAGCGACTACGTTGGGAGAGGAATCCGAGTTTCGACAGCGCTACTTTGGCCTATCTGAATACAGTCCCGCTCAGGCGCATAGCCTGGCTGAATCGCTCGACAGGAAATGGCGTACCGAAGCCGAAGCGGTCAAGCGCGCCAAAGGGCTGCGTCAAGGTCGTCCCAAAGGTGGGCCGGGTGTACTGGCCATGGGGTTCCGGGCGGCATTCAAGGTTGAGCGTGGCCGCAAGGGTCACTATGGAACCTACATCACTCCCTGTTTTGTTGTTGCCAATTCCGGGTATGGCAAAGGGGAGACACGGTTTCTAACCTCGGTACATGGCTTTGACGGTGCTTTTGCAGCGGCAGTAGATCACTACTGCAAGGTGTACACCCTCAACGACGAGGAGCGAAAGATCCTCCTTGCAAAAAAGCCCAGCCGGGACCTTTTTGTACATACGCTACGGTTGGGACTACTCAAGCGCGGCCACATCATTACCGCTGCCGAGGTAGCCCGAAAGCTTGATCCTCAATCCTGGTAGGAAAGTCTATGAATTACTTGCCGCTTGCGTTGGTTTTCGCTTTCAGCCTCTCGGGGTTGATGCTGCAAAGGAAACTGCCTCGCGATGCGTTTCTGTACAATTTATAGGTACAGATGACTTCCGCCTGAGCCAAAGACTACAGATCTAAGAAACATCTTGAATACCGAAATAGTACGAAGGGATTTGACGTGAAAAATAGGGACATACCGATTAGGTACTTTGCTGTTTTTTTTCCTGTTGGAATATTGGTTTTATTGCGATCTTGTTACTCGCCGCACCTTTGAGAAGTTTTTGGTTAACCATATATGGTGGGCTGATGGCTTCCTGCGTCCTTTTATTAATGTTAGGTAAATATCTCTATCAATTTGACGGAGACCTACTACAAAAAATAGGACTTATCTTTGCATCGACAAGCTTCTTGATAGGTGGCTTTTTCGTTGGCGCTGCATTCTTTCTTGGCTTAAGCGTCTCCCACTAACGGGCGATTAATAATTCTGTGAATTGGGCTGGGGTGATTTGGCCTTTCTTGCATACCTGGCGCCAATGCCCTTGCATACCGGATTTCCCGTGAGAGAGTAGAAGTGTCTTCCACTTTCAGGACCTCTCCCATGAATACGAAGCAGCTCATCATCATTTACATCGCCGCCCTAAGCGTGACCTGGTGCCTGGGTCACATGCTGGATATATACACCTCTATCAGCCGTTCTCCTCATGGTTAGCCTGTTGCTGGCGCTGGGTTGGTTGGTTGGTTGGTTGGTCGCACAGCTGATCAAGGAAGAGGAGCCTGCGACTCAAAAGACCTCAGCTCGGCCTGCAACGGGGCGTCAGCACAGGAGCGCCTCCCGCGCCAGCAGCTATACCTCTCGCAGCTACGCCTCTCAATCAGGTAGCTCCTCAAACAGCAGCGGTGCCGATTTGACGACTCTTGCTGCGCTGGCAATGCTCAGTGATACCGATACGGGGCCTACTTGTACCGGGGGCGTCAATGATTCAGGTAGTTCCTGTGGAGACGGTGGCAGTGGCGGCGGTGATTGATCAGGCCGAGTATTTGCACCCATCCATATGCCACGAGGACATCAGCGTGAGTGAATATTTTGAGTGGGAAGAAGCCGTCGTCGAGAAGGTCGCCGCTGTATTGGATATAACATATTCAGATGCCTCGGCCATTGTAGGGGCTCAGTTGTTCATAATGCAGCAAGCATGGAGCATGGGCATGGAAATAGATCAAGTTTCGAAGAGCACCATTGGCGCTGCTTGATGCAATACTATGGCTATTTATAGTATTTATTCTGGAGTCTTGGTTCTATAGACAATTAATCAGTTTTATAGGATTAATCTGTGCATGGGTTTGAGGAGTTTATATGAATCTTTATCACTACACTTCGGTCACGTTAGCTGGCTCAATATTTAATACTAGCTTATGGCTTGGACAATACTTGGCTCAAAATACTAAGAAGTATGGCCATTGTGTTTGGCTGACGACTCACCCAGAGCCTAAAGGCCACGGATTATTAACTGGCGAGAAGTTGAGTATTGATGATGTACAATTTCTCCAAGAAATAGGCGCACCTGCAAAGAATTTGACTACCCATAATAAAACACAGGTACGAATAACAATTAATTCTGAAAAATTGGATTCATGGAGTTCCGAAAACCTCAAAGTTTCAGGCTTGATAAAATACTCAAAATTTAGTAAGCAGCTGGGTGAATCAGCAATCTGGCGTAAAACTTATGGCCTTTCCTGTGTCTATAAATTAGAAGCGCTGAGCGATGATGAACTTCGCAGATACATGAAACAGGCAAAGACTATGGAGGACACATGGTATTTATATTTCGGCTCTATCCCTCCAGAGTTATTTGAAGAGGTTTCCTTCCAGACGTCCGCAGGCTTTGTGGCATATGATTTTGAGACGCACGGTCGTAAAGCATACGAGTCATGTGGCCTCCATGTTATTGAAAAGCCATTACTGGCTCAATTTCATGAACTGTGCCCGCCTTTAAATAAGTTTGATATACCTTACGCGGCGGTCTTCTGCGCAAACCATGAAAGTCAGCCAAGCGTTTCTTTTCAAGGAAGAGGTGCAACGTGGGATATTGATATGAAAGAATTTCATGTAAAATCTAGGCTTGGTGAGTTGCCCTCAAATATCGACTTGATTGTCGACTGGACTCGTCGGAATCAGGATGAATTGATGAGCCTTTGGCCCGCAGCTGTAGCGTCTTATAACCGCTACTATCCAGACAAACCTGCATCATTATAGATTTATTGACCTCAAGTGACGAAGCTCAGGCAGTTGTGGTGCAAAGTAACTTGCTCACCTGTATGTCTTTATCTCGAAGCTTGATATTTGCTTAGCAGAAGAAAGTTTATAAAGCATACATATACGTCGTGATCCCGAGCGACATCGTGCCTATCTGGATAGGATGCGTGAATATCGTCGGCGCAGTGTGCTCAAGCGTGAGTAGTGGTCTGCTCACGCCCCTAACAGGTGTGTCCTATCTTTGATCGCTCTCCGTGCGAAGCACCCAGTCTGCATCAACATGGATAAACGCAGGGATAGCCAGCCACATACGGATGCTCTGTGAGATGGCATACAGCTCGTGCGTGTCGATTTCTCCAATGCAAGTGATCAGCCCTGGATAGACCTGAGAGGGATCATCCTGGCCGGGTATGCAGTCAGCCCATACCAGCTCACCGCGGCTGTTGATCCAGAAAAATAGCCCATCCTCTACATTGGCCACGGTTCCTGAGGGCAACGGTAGTAGCACCTCTTTCAATCGGGACGCCTCTCGTTCCATCTGCTCACGCGATGCCGCCGTAACCGCCATGACTTCAGCCGCTGTCAGCTCGATCCCGGTAACCTTTTTAACTCGCGCTTCGAGTGGCTCGAAGCCCTCGCTGAATGGGGCAGGAAGGGTAGCTGAGCCTATCTGGATACGGCAGTGGCTGATCTCACCGGTTGGGTTCAGAATCTTTTGAACGATTACGGTGGGGCGTTCACTCATGATGTTCTCCTTGGCTTGGCTGTATACCTAAGGTCTCACGAGTTCTCGATGATGCAAGTTTGTCCATGCAGCATTCGGAGCGCAGGGTTCAGACAAGCTGCACGTCCTTTGCCGCAGTATGCCGAAGCAGGCAGAATTTTCAGCGAAGAGGAAAAGCGCAAGGCGGGCATTCGGGCCTGGGTAGCCCCCAGATCGAGGCGCTGGAGCCGCAGCACTATCGCAACATGGTTCGTACAGAGTTGAACATAAATCACCTGGCTCCTGGCTCCTGGCTCCGGGCGCTCAGGAGCTGCCCTGTGAAATAGCTTGATCTAGGTGCGAGGCATGTAATACTGTAAATGCATACAGTATAGGGTTGTACACATGGCAAAGAAAACCGGGTCGGCTCCACCTGCTCCCAAACCCTATGAAGTTTTGGCGATGCGTCTTCAGCGCGTGATTAACAGTCCAGCTGCTCAAAGGTCTAAAACAGCCCTGCTTGAACGGCTGGAAAGCGATCCAGAAGACGCCTGGGATCGCGTTATGGAGGAGCAGGGTGACACTGACAACGTGACCCTGGCTTTTCGCGATGATGGCAATGTTCAGATTTTCTGGACGGTTCCGCAGGAAGGCTGACCGTACCTTCTCTCACTCTTCGGTCAAAGCGACTCTCAACTACGCACCGTCCAAAGCTGATCCAGCCGTGTAGTGTAGCTCTGGCTCATCAGCTCACGCCGCATGGCCCAGCCGGGTTGAGCTGTAATACGCGCAGGGCGGAGCATGCCTTTGCCGAACTTGCGGTTAATACTGTCCATGGTGCTCATGAGCCGGTCGGCGCCTGCTGACTGCTCGGGCTGGAACAGGTCCATGGAGTATTCGCCACGCTGCTTTAAGTCCATGAGCAGGATCTCGGATTTGGCGTAGCCATAGCCTTCGCGGTAGATGTGTTTCAGTCCGTGCAAGGCGTACTGGACCAGTACACGGGTGTCATCGGTTGGGTAGGGCAGGTTAAGGATAGCCCCGTTGGAGTAGCGCTCCTCAGGCGGGCCTTGCATACCCGTCTGAATGCCCACACGCATGACCTGACAGAGTGAATGCTGCGCCCTGAGCTTTTCCGCTGCCCGAGCCGTATAACTGGCTACCGACTCTGCCACGGCTGAAAACATGTACTGGCGCTGGCCAAACATGCGGCTGGTACAGATCATCTGCTTGGGTGGTGCGACTTCTTCCAGATCGATGCATGAGATGCCGCGCAGCTCACGTACCGTTTTTTCCAAAACTACACTAAACATCTTTCGGATTGACCACGCGTCATACTGAGCGAGGTCCCATGCCTTCTCGATCCCCAGCATGTTGAGCTTTTCAGTAAGCCTTCGCCCAACACCCCAGACCTCGCTGACCTCAATATACTGCAAGGCTCGGTTGCGCCTGTCCGGGTCTCTCAGGTCCAGTACACCACCGGTAGACTTGTACCAGCGTTTGGCAGCGTGGTTGGCCAGCTTGGCCAGCGTCTTGGTATTGGCGATGCCTACACCTACCGGAATACCGGTGCACTTGAAAACATGTTCCTTAATCATGCGGCCCATTGCTTCCGGCGAGCCTGGAATACCGGTAAGGTCGGCAAAGGCCTCGTCGATGCTGAATACCTCCAGTCGAGGAACCAGCGACTCTATAGAGGCCATGACCCTCGCTGAAAGATCACCATAAAGCGCATAATTGGAGCTAAACGCTTGAACTCCAAGGCGTTTTAGCTCGTCCCTGATCTGGAAATAGGGCGTTCCCATCTTGATGCCCAGTTTCTTTGCCAGTGAGCAACGCGCAATAACACAGGCATCGTTGTTGCTTAAAACGACGATTGGAATGTGTTTTAGGTCGGGCCTGAATACCCTCTCACACGATGCATAGAAGCTATTACAATCTATAAGGCAATAGATTTTATCAGACATGACCGCGATGTGTCCGCAGACTGCACCGCACAACACCCCAGACCTCAAGGTCATCGCCTTCAAGGACAAGGCGGGGTTGGTAAAGAGGATTATCGGAGAGAAGCGCCAGCGTTTCGCCAACCTTGCCAAGTCGCTTCACAACTGGCTCGCCATTGATGGCAGCAATGATCACGTCACCCTGTACTGCATCAGCTGATCGATCAACGACCAGCAGATCACCGTCGTAGATGCCACTCCCAATCATGCTGTCGCCGTGGGCACGCACCAGATAGGTGTGTGGTGCCTGAATCTCAAGCAGATGGTCCAGCGATATGCGCTCCTCGATGTGGTCCTGGGCGGGACTGGGGAAACCTGCTGGAACGCGATACCCGTAAAGCGGGAGGGTTAAATCCGTGGCCGAAAGCGGGCCTAAAACGGTGACGTGGTTAGAGTGCATGACGACATCCGAGCGACATGGTTATGTGTATTTATATACAGCATGGTCATGTATACAGTTCCCGTCAATGTTTCAACCCATGCAAAAGAGCACAGCAAACATTTCTCGTTAAACGAAAAAGCTCATTTTTAGGCGATGAACGCGTAAGTATCCAAACAAATGCTATCTAAATGGCATCACTTGCCGAGAGGGAAGAATTACCGCTGGGGTATAGCCTAATGACTACACAAAAATAGCTATGATCCTCCGTTTGGTTGTTATTGTTTCAACCGCTGTGTTGGAGATCGTTGACTGAGTAAAAGAAGCTAATTAAACTCCTCTGTGGATGAGGAGTTACTAACCGTATTGCCCCAGCGTCAGAGAAGAAATCGGGGGTAAAAGCGAGTCCTCTTGCGGCGTCCGCATACTCTGGCCACCCACATTCATGAGGTGGTTTTTTGTATGTTGAAGCGTCAGCTTTATCTTCTGCTACTGGTCTTAGGAACTGCTTTCTGGGGTATTTCCTTTTCTCTTGTTAAAACCGGTGTGGCGGATGGATCACCCTTTGTTTTCCTTGCCTACAAATTCGGAATCGCTGTCCTTGTTCTAGCAATTATCTTTGCAAGACGGCTAATGCAACTTACTTGGCATACGGTTTTTGCAGGAAGTCTAATTGGATTGCCGCTTTTAATAGGAAATGTATTACAGACCATTGGTCTACAGCACACCAGTGTCACGAATTCCGCTTTTATTACTGGCCTAGACGTTTTGTTAATCCCACTCTTTAAGTGGAGCATTTTTAAAAAGCCAGTCCCTAAGCGCGTTTGGCTTTCATGTGTAATCGCTTTAACCGGGCTTTACCTTATCGTAGCTCGAAATGGTCTTCACTTGAATGTGGGCGACCTTTGGACGATGGCTTGCGCCATATTTTTCGCAAGCTATGTTCTCTCAGTCGGGTATTTTTCAAACAAGCACGATGCAATGCTAACCGTAGTTATAGCATTAGCCGTATGTAGCCTCGGATGTTTGTTTGCTGCAATGCTTGATAAGCGGGCTATCTGGGTGCCTGCCGAACCGTTTTTCTGGCGGGGAGTTCTCTTTGCCTCTTTATTCGCAACAGCCTACATGTATGCCGTTCAAAGTGCTGCCCAGCGATACCTTGAGGAAGAAAAGGTAGCACTAACGTATCTATGCGAGCCGGTTTTTGCCGCATTTGCTGGCATGCTGTTACTCGGAGAATCCCTAAGCTTACGTACTGTTATAGGAGCGGTTTTTATTCTTACAGCGTTAGTGCTTGCTGAAATTAATATCAATAAACAGCAAGCCTGATATGATGCGAAATTGCATTTCACTTGACCACCTGTTTGCATTCGACCTGACTGCCAATAGTATCGGATTTGACCAGCACGCTTCGTGGCCGTGACCGACAGAACACGGCCAAAGCGACCTTAGGCCAACGTCGGATGACTACCTTAATTAGCTTCTGTAAGGAGGTTAATTGAGAGGATGTGGCCGATGAGAGGTTCGCCATAAAAAAACCGGATGGAATCGGCCATGCTTACTCGGCGAACTCACATAATCCAGCATTCCTTCTAGCGTTGTCTCGCCACCTATCACCCATTGACTGAGCACAGCGCTCTTCCTGCCCGCTTGCGCTTAAACCCCGCACTTTACGCTAGGTTTTAATTAGGCGGCGCATATCGATATGCGGAATATCATCCTCAAGGTACTCCTCACCCTCGGCGACAAAACCATATCTGCTGTAATAGCTTTGCAGATGCGCCTGCGCCGAGAGGTAGATAGGCGCGTTTGGCCAAAGCTTGTGCGCACGCAATAACCCTTGGGCGATGAGTTCATGGCCCAGTCCCTGGCCGCGGGCCAAAGGTGAGGTTACCACACGACCGATCACCACTTCGCCCTTGCAGGCGACCGGATCAAGCAGGCGCAGGTAAGCGACCAGACGGTCGCCCTGCCAGCCCATCAAGTGGTTGGTATCATCTCGCAGGTCCAACCCGTCTATGTCCTGGAAAGGGCATTGCTGCTCGACTACAAATACTTCGGTACGCAGATGCAGAATCCGGTACAGCTGTACGATGCTTAGTTCAGCATGGTGTTTGCAGACCCATTCTATGGTCATGTGTACTCCTGAATAAATGTTGCAGTTTGCCAAGCCGCTACCTAAATTGGCGGCATGAAGTGAGGTTGTGGGTGGATACGCTTTCCAGCTAGGTAGCATGCGCATGTAGTCCAAATGCCACGCATTGCCGCTGCTGGCAAAACCTCTGGTTCCGCTTCTCCGAGGTAGTGGTCAGTGCATGAAAACCGGTGCTCATGCGCCGGAAAACATCAGTTTCGCTCCAGCAGCGCCGAAAACCAGTGCAAGCGTACCTTCTATCCACCGTCGTGCTCGTCGATAGGCAAGCACCATCGGGGCCGTCGAAAAGACGATGGCATAGCCGCAGAAGATCGTAATGCTCAGCACCGCACATCCTGCCAGGACAATCCCGACCCCTCAGGCCCCAGACCGAGGGTCATGGTAGCTAGCCAGCCAAGCAGCGCTTTAGGGTTAGTCAGATGCATCAAGAGACCGCGTTGAAACAGCTTAAAACCTGAGATATTTGCAACAGCCGCTGTTTCCGCTTCGTGTTGGCTATTGGACGTCAGCGCCGAGCGGCACGCCTTGACCGCAAGGAACAGCAGGTAAGTGCCCCCAATCACTTTCAAGGCAGTTATGGCTTCTGCATACTGAGCAAGGATCGCAGAAATCCCCAGCGCTGCCATCGCCCCCCAAAAGAAGGACCCGGTAATGACACCGGCCGCTAGCATGAGCGCTGGCTGCCTGCCACGGTGCATTGCAACGCCCATAATTCTCATGTTGCTAGGCCCAGGGCTTGCTGCCCCCACGATGTAGGTTGTGAATACGATGATGAGGTGATGGATTTCAATCGACATTCATTGCTCCTGACCGCGCACGGACTTTATTGAGTGGTATAGAGGGGTCTACCCTTCACTTGAAGGTCCGTGAATCTCTGCGACAGACATAGTGAATACCAGCTTCGATCTACCACCGTTTGAATACGTATGAGGGACGTCCGTTCTGGCCACTGCAGAACATCCCTTCGTTACCTTTAGCTTGATCCCCCCTACCTCAACATGCAGGACTCCTGTCTCGACATGAAACAGCTCGGATGTGCCTGGAGGGTGCCCCAAGGAAACGAATCTCTCGCCTGGATATAGCTCCCATCGCCATAGCTCAATCATGTTCGGGCCGCTGGTACCTGCAAGCAGACGCGCTGAGCCTCCCAAAGGCCCAGTCCAGAGAATGGGAATATCTTGGCTCCTGATGAGGTGTGCCGCAGGATTGTCGGCAACGTCCACAATATCTGCCACCGAAAGCCCCAGCGCAGCGGCAATCTTGCACAGGATCGCAATACTAGGATTCGCAGTGCATTTCTCGATCTCTACGACCATTCCCTTGCTTACCCCCGAACGGCGGGACAGTTCATCCAGCGTGATGTGCTGCGCTTGCCGTTCCTGCTTCAGCTTGCGTGATACCGCTTGGCTCACCTTCTGCACGTCAGCGCCAGGCTCGGTCGTTATATTGACTTTTTTGGTCATTAATAGCTAGCATCGAATTGAATTTCAAAAGTAAAGGGATTCTCTGATGTTGTCTGTATCGCCGTCAATCGACCCTAGTGTAGCTAGCCTTGCACCGGGCTTCAGAGCACTGAGCATTGTGGTCGAAGCTGCACCGATGACTCATCCGCACATTGCCGTCGATTGGCTAGCCCAGGCGTGTAGGGTGGTCCAGGCAGGCGGCGCGGACTGGGCTGAAGCTCACCTCAGGGCTTGGGCAGACCTCTATCGGCAATTTGGTGCCAAGCCTCAACGCACTCCGTGTTCTGCGGATGCGTTACGCAAGCGGGTACTGCGAGATGGCAGTCTTCCCAGCATCGACCCGGTAGTCGATCTCTACAATGCCATTAGCCTTGAATATGCAATCCCTGTCGGTGGTGAAAACGCTGAAGCTTACGTTGGGTCACCGCGGTTGGTGATAGCCAACGGAACCGAGCCATTCGACACCATAAAGGAGGGCGCCCCTTCCCATGAATACCCCGACATAGGCGAAGTCATATGGCGTGACGACCAAGGCGTTACCTGTCGCCGCTGGAACTGGCGGCAAGGCGTCCGGACCCGCCTGGATGCCCAGGCGAAGCATATGTGGTTCATCCTTGAAAGCTTGCCTGCAATGCCACTGGAAGCGCTCATCGAGTCTGGCGACAGACTTAGTGAGGGCTTACGACTAATAATGCCAGGTGCTCAGATTGAGTGTGCGCTGATAGAAGCCAGTGCCCACTAACCCGCTGGATCGAGGATTAACAATGTTCAACGGCCTAAGCGCTTTTCCTTTGACCCCCATGAATGAAACAGGCGTAGACGAGCAGGCTTTTACTCGTCTGGTCGAAAACCTCGTGCTGGCCAATGTCTCATCTATCGGAGCACTCGGTTCCACTGGTAGCTACGCCTATCTGTCTCGCACAGAGCGGCAACGCGTCGCCCAGATAGCGGTAGAGTGTGCCGGCGAGATTCCGGTCATGGTCAGTATCGGTGCCGTGCGTACACGCGATGTCCTGGACTTGGCTGAGGATGCTCAGCAGGTGGGGGTCAAAGCGTTGCTTCTGCCGCCTATGTCCTATCAAAAACTGACGGATGAGGACGTTTATTCGCTGTACCAAGCGGTGACTTCCAATATCTCTGTCCCATTGTGCGTCTACGACAATCCAGGGACGACACATTTCGAGTTCAACGATGAGCTCCATGGCCGTATAGCGCATCTCCCATGGGTGGGCTCCATTAAAATTCCAGGCGTTTCCGTAGTACCGGATGAGGCAAAAGCGCGTGTGGATCGGTTGCGAGCGGTTATTCCCAAGCATGTCACCATTGGAGTGAGTGGTGATACGCTTGCAGCCACTGGCCTGAATGCAGGGTGCGAAGCCTGGTACTCGGTGATGGGCGGGCTGTTTCCCAATACGGCAAAGATCATGACCGACACGGCATTGACGGGCAATGCGGCAGAGGCCACGCGCTTGTCACGAAGGTTAGAACCCTTATGGGCATTGTTCCGGGATTGTGGGGGTAGTCTACGAGTGATCGCGACTGCGGCAGAGCTGCGTCAGTTCACCACTACCCCAAGCCTGCCGTTGCCACTACGGACCTTCACGGGTGAGACACGTCAGCGAATTGCAGCAGTGATCGATGAGCTCGAATTAAGTTAGATTTTCGACCGTGGGGAGGGAGCACCCTCAAGGCGAGGGGCTTGCTCGCTTGCTCAGCTACACGGTCTCTACTAGAGCACAGTAGTATTTTTCGCTGCATTGCTTTGTCTATGTCGAGGCGCGCAGCCACTCCAGCAGGTCGGTTTGCAGGCTGTTGGGCTGTGGGGGGTGAGGAGAAAACAGGCAGTAGTATGACCCGTCCTCCACAAAACCCAACGGCGCAGACAGTACCCCTGTGTCCAAGTCATCGCGGACAAGATGCCAAGGACCGATAGCCACACCTAGCCCGGCCACGGCGGCCTGCAAACTAAAGTAGAAATGTTCGAACGTCTGTCCGGCCGTCTCCGGAGCGGGCTTGCCTACGGCAGATGCCCATTCCTGCCACGCGCTCAAGCGCGAGCGGGTATGCAGACACGGGGCGGTAGCTTTGAGCACGGTCCCGGACTTTCTTTGCGTGAACCATTCTGCTGCCTTGTCGGCGCGGCAAACCGGTCCCACTTTTTCCGCGAACAAAGGTTCCACGTGGTAGCTGGCGGGCCAAGGGAAGTCGTCCCGGCGTATGGCCAAGTCAATCCCATTGACGAAGCTGAACGGGCCTCCACCGGCCACTAGGTGCACATCGACCTCCGGGTGCAACGTCTGGAAGGCCGACCAGCGCGGAATCAGCCAGCGCATGAGCAGAGTGGGCTCACAGGACAGCACCCAGCGCCGCCCTTGTCGAGCATTGGCACGCAGATCGCTGACTGCCTCCCGCATCAGATCCAAACCACTACCGACAGCTTGCGCAAGTGTGCGGCCGGCATCATTCAAATACACGCGTCGGCTGCGCCGATCGAACAAGGCTACCCCGAGTTCGTCTTCCAGCAGGCGCACAGCACGACTGACTGCGCCCGGAGTTAGGTGCAACTCGTCCGCCGCCCGGCTGAAATTCTCTAGGCGGGCAGCCGCCTCGAAGCAGCGCAGCGCAATCAACGAGGGCAATCTCGCATTGTACAATAGTGAGTCTGACTCACCATTACTATCAGAAATCATCGCTGTTCACCAAGCATAGTGCTGGATAACATCCTGTAAATTCGTCAATTTTATACAGAATACGCCATGACTGAACTGATAGCTGTAATCACTATAACTATACTTGCCGTTATCAGCCCGGGGCCGGACTTTGCGATGGTATCGCGCAACAGCCTTATGCTCTCGCGGCGCGCTGGTGTGCTGACGGCATTAGGGATCGGGCTGGGTGTGCTCGTGCACCTCACGTACACCCTCGTAGGCGTGGGCCTGCTAATCCAACAATCACTTTGGTTATTCAATGCAATCAAGCTTGTTGGGGCCGTTTACTTGGTCTATCTCGGCGTAAAAATGCTCCGTTCTAAACCCAGCCGTGTACTGGCCGACCGCGCCGTGGCGTCGCTTTCAGATGCAGCTGCCTTGCGTACTGGCTTTCTTACCAATGCGCTCAATCCAAAAACCACCATATTCATCGTCAGCCTATTCATGCAGGTAGTACGACCTGAAACGCCACTGGCGATGCAAATCGGCTATGGGGCTTTCATCTCAGTGGCACATATAGCGTGGTTCAGTTTAGTAGCGCTTTGCTTCTCTGCCGGGCCCGTGCGGGATCGGCTACTGGCTGGGCGTCACTGGATCGACCGCACGTTCGGCGCACTTCTGGTCGGATTTGGGATTCTACTGGCTGTAGCAAACGGGCCGTCGCGTTCATAAGGTTGCTGCTAAAAATCGAGATAGCGCACCGGATGTCCCGTTCGCTCGATTCGCTAAAGGTAAGCAGACATAGGTTAGCTTCTGCTCTAACAACTCTCCCTGCGCAGCACCGACACCGCATAAATACCGACTTTCACACCAAAAGATATAGCCATGAGCGATGTCTGGCAGGCTCGCTGCGCACGATTCGTAGCGGGAACGCCGACTTTGCATTTGCTCACTGCCATGACCGCCCATAGCTGGCCGTGAGCTGCCCTTCCCAAACGGCAGCTATGGGTCGTCTTCTGCTGGTCATGATCAAGAAGCGTACTGGTCGAATCCGTCCTAAAGGACTGGTCAGGTCGAATGCAAACGGGCGGGCAAGTCTGTTCAACTACCTAGCCAGGAACTCTATTGCCGCGTTGAGTCCTGCCTTGTCACTCCATACCTGATGTTGCGAGCTATATGATAGTAAGTGAAAAGAGGGCATTTATAGCCCGATTAGCGTGGCCGACAACTACCTGAAAACAATAAAATATGAAAAAAGTTACCTAGTCTAACCAAATGATTTTTCGAGAAAAAATATATTATAACTGTTAGTAAGGCCCCGGAACTATTACAGTCGATCAGCGCAAAGATAGTCTCGTCAGACATGGCCGCGATGCGTCCGCAGACTACACCGCACAACGCCCCAGACCTCAAGGTCGTCGCCTTCAAGGATCAGCCGGGGGTGGTAGATAGGATTGTCGGAGAGAAGCGCCAGCGTTTCGCCAACCTTGCCGAGGCGTTTAACAACCGGCTCGCCATTGATGGCGGCAATGATCACGTCACCCTGTACTGCATCAGCTGATCGATCAACGACTAGCAGATCACCGACGTAGATACCACTCCCAATCATGCTGTCGCCGTGCGCACGTACCAGGTAGGTATGGGGCGCCTGGATCTCAAGCAAGTGGTCCAGCGATATGCGTTCTTCAATGTGGTCCTGGGCGGGACTGGAAAAGCCTGCTGGAACGCGATACCCGTAAAGCGGGAGGGTTAAATCCGTGGCCGAAAGCGGGCCTAAAATGGTGATGGAGTGGCTTTGCATGACGACATCCGAGCGACATGGTTATGTGTATTTTTATACAGCATGGCTATGCATACAGTTCCCGTCAATGTTTCCAACCCATGCAAAGGAGTAAAGCGAACATGCCTCGTTAAGCGAGAAAGGGTGTGTTTGGACGAGGTACGCTGGAGTATCCAAACAAATGCCATCTAAATGGCATCATCAATTGAAAGGGAATAATCTTTCAGCTTGAGGGTAAAATCAGGTGGTTGAGTATAGTCGTTAGGTGCAGCGAATAGGCGGTGTAGTCGTTTAAGTCCTCCTGCCTATTTATCGCTATACCCAGACGATAGCTGCTCGCTGTTACCGCTGGGGTACACCCTAATGACTACACAAGAAAAGCTATCATTCGAGTGAGCGAATCAGAACGACTAAGATATTTTCATTCGCTCGACAGACGCTTTAGATGACTGCCGCTGTGGTAGTTGAGGAAATCTTGCATAGCAGGCGATAGCTCTTCTACCGAAGCAATTTGCCAGAATCGTTCCTTTCCGAGAATCGGTTCAAATCTGTTTATGAGCTCTTCGGCAGCATTGTGACTGCTTGTTCGTAGCAAGTATTTGAATAAATCTTGGTTTTCACGCTTAGGGAGCTGAGCGGCCTGAGTCAGTATGAGCGCGAATCGATAATTCAATGGCCAGAGCTGCTTGAGAAAATCAATTCTGGCGGCAACTGGTAGTCCTATAAGCCAGTGTCTAACCAATCTGTCCATTTTAGATTGGCCAGACCTAGATGCTATTTGTTCTAGGCTAAAAGGTGGTTCGTTCATAGCATAAGTAACCTTAGAGCCGAAATGATTAGGATGGCTAGTCTGCTTCCTTCTCTGCAATGGCCCTATTGAATCATACGGAATGCTTGGGTTAGGCAACCGTTTTGTCAGCAAATCTCCAGACTAGTAAATATGCTATGTGGTCGCTGGGGTATACCCAAATAATATCAAAGAGATAACTATGAATCTGCCCTGTCTCAAGCTAAGAAGATCAGTACATCAAGCTAACTTTTTGGAAAGAAGCGTTTGTTCTCTGTCGGGAGGTCACTAGGCGTAGTCAGATAATAACGGCCTGCAACCCATGAAGCCTGCCTCACATGCTAAGTGGTGAAAGCCTCAAAGGAAAAGACATGAGTAAGTTTACAGGCAGTTGCCTATGTGGAGCGGTTCGGATTCTGGCCCTAGGTCAGCCTTATCGGGTTGGTATGTGTCACTGTCTAGACTGCCGTAAGTATCACGGCGCTCTATTTCACGCTTCTGCAATTTTCGCTGAAAGTGTGGTGACAATTGAAGGCGAGACGCAGGCCTATTTAGGACGCCATTTCTGCCCCAAATGCGGCTCATCGATCTATCAGCGGAGCGATGATGAGATCGAGATAAATTTAGGATCGCTTGACGCTCCAAACCAACTGGTTCCTACCTACGAGCTTTGGACCGTCCGGCGTGAATCCTGGTTACCATCGTTTGATATTGCGAACCATTATGAACGTAATCGCCATTCAAATAGCCGATCTGAAGACTAATTGCACGCAGCTCGATTAAGCCTTTAGTCGATGAAGCATACCCTAATGGATACACAAAAATAGCTATTACTGTTTGATAGGCTATGTATTTTGCCAAGGGTTAGAACTGCCACTGCTTTATGGTGGTTCCTTGTATTAGAGACTACTTGCCATAGGACGTTGTAATCTCTGGCCACTCTGCCAGTATTTCATCACGTACTCGTTTTCCAGCTGGCATTGGGTCCGCCTGTTCATCCTGTCTTAAACGAGTAAACACCAGCGTCTGGTTACCCTTCGTGGCCCATCCAACAAACCAGCCATAGCCATGTGCCTCGTCAGATTCGCCGTTTGCGTCACGTGGGAAGGCTGTTCCTGTCTTTCCGTGCACTTCCCAGCCGCCAGGTAGCTGGGCAACCTCTGTAATACGTGAGGTCATTTCTACAGCGTGTTGAGACACAGGAAGCTGTCTATTTACGAGCTTCGTCAGGAAATCTACCTGTTCAACAGGTGATATTTTTAATGATGAACTAATCCATGCCCGATCAAGACCGTTTTGTTTGCCTGGATCTCCCGAGATGTCTGCATTCCCGAATCCAAAGGCTTGAGCGTAATCACGTACCCGCGGCTCTCCCAGATGATGAGTAATCCTTTGGGAATACCAGACAACAGAGTATTTAATCCAGTCGTTAGGATTGGTTGGACGTAACCACATCGCGCCGCCCCAATCCGGATCACCTGCCTTATATGTCAGTGTTGGTGTGGTTGCGTCTTTCAGAAAGCCAGCGTCGTAGCCCATCAGACTCAAGGCAATTTTGAATGTGGAGGCCGGGGTGACACGCTGGCTACATTCACCCTTTTTCATAATGACTTTTTGCGTATGCGCGTCAGCAATGAGAGTACATAGCGTTCCCGCCTGGGCTGCTGAGCACATAAGAAACAACGCGGAGATACCTGAGATGTAGCGAAGCACTTAGGACAGTCCTTTCTAAACGTGTGCTCCGACTATACATCTCATAGAGAAAACAGAGATCTGGTGGCTTTTTGATCTCTGGCTTGACGAAAGCTAATGGCCATAGCCTGTAATCGCTGGGGTATACGTCAATAGCTGCATCGCTCAAATCAGCACTAAATCAATGTCTGAAGTTTAGAAGTTGATTTTGATCATTTGATTGCTGCCCCATAGCACTCTATTGCTCAATGAGACTAAGCTTTTCCTGAAAAGGGATATGTCTGTTGTGTTCGACAATGCGAAATCTAAGCGTCGGTTGCAAGTAGTTCTAGGCATTGCCCTTGGCAAGCCAACAATATCTGTTCTGCCAACAGTTCATCATTGACTGCGCGTGCAAGAGCAACTCCTCCAATCATGGTTGTGGCCATGCGTAATGCTTGCTCCCGCTTGTTGTCAGTAGGACTAGCCGTCAGCGCTTCTTCAAGTCGAGCGACAAAGGAAGAAAAGATCTGGGTGTAGCTTTCCTGAATAAAGCCATCCTGCCGAGCACAATCATTGATCATGAACGCTAAGGGACAATGCATGTACTCCCCGCTCCGATGATCCATCTGCAGATACTCCCTAACGATCCCTTCCAGACCTTCCGCACCCGCTTTTTCAAGAAGTTGCCCCCCCTGAATTGCAGCGCTGTGTAACGTGCGCTCATACAAATCAGCCTTGGACGTAAAGTGGTGGTAGAAGGCTCCTCTTGTGAGCTCGGCCTCTTTCATGACCATATCAATGCTAACGGCATCGTAACCATAAAGAGCAAATAGCCTGGCTGAGCTATCAAGGATTCGTTGACGGGTTTGTGCGCGCTGCGTTGTTGGCCAAGGCATCCTTTCCCTCATGCTTGGAAATGTCACTGCTTATCCGATAGTTTGCCAAATAATGACTTTATGTTCTTGAACATAAAGTCAAAAAAGACAGTATCGAGGTAGATTTATTACCAAGGACTTGTCATGAACCTGCATATTTTCGGCCCTGGATTCAGCACGTTTGTTCGTAGTGTTCGGCTCTACTGTGAAGAAAAAGGGCTGCAATATACCTATGGAATGGAGCTCAACGGGCAGGCGATTGCTTTTCGAAGCCCTGAGCATCTGGAGCTACATCCGTTTGGAAAAGTACCCGTACTATTCCATGAGAAGCATAAAGTCTTTGAGACAACCACTATTTGCCGCTACCTGGATGACGCATTTCCTGATATGTGCTTATGTCCTGAAGATCCATATGAAAAGGCAAATGTTAATCAATGGGCTAATGCGTTAGCCCTGTACGCTGACTATGCCCTGGTGCGACGCTATCTTCTGGTTGTGGCGCCTCCTGTTAAGCCAGCCAGCACTCCATGCCCTGCTGAGCTGATCAATGCTGAGCAAAAAGCGATACAAATGCTGGCCAAGTTAGAGGAACAACTGGGAGATCATGCTTGTTTCTGTGGTGCTACGTACAGCATGGCTGATGCAATCCTAACGCCAATACTTGATTACCTGGAGCGCTTGCCTGGGAATGCTGTATGGGTCGAACAGCAACTGCCAAAGCTTTGTGCTTACCTCTTGCACATGAGGTCAAGGCGATCCGGTTTGGCAGTTTTGAGCTGATTAGCTGCGATATGTTCTGAAGCTTCTCATCAGAACAATATAGCTTGATAGCAAATCGAAACTATTGCTGATAGCTACAGCTGCCACTATAGTCAAGACATGCATATGACTCAGCTTACCTCGACCGTTACAACCACGACCGCTAAAGGCGGGCCGTGCGAGGTGTCGTGAGCAAGAGATAGCAAGCGAACCCAAAGGCCCCGCCAGAGATGGTAGGGGCCTTTTTATTTGCCCTTACATCACTGGCCAATGTAAGGAAATAAGCAATGCACGCACTCTTGATCCTCGATATGCAGGTAGGCCTGTTTCACGGCCCCGATAAGCCCTGGCGTGGTGAGCGTCTGCTTGCCACACTTAATGAACTTATAGTCCGAGCCCAAAAATCGGATTGTTCCGTTTTCTTTGCAAGGCATATAGGCCCAGTAGGTAGTCCAATTGAGCGGGGTAGTCCTCTTACTGAATTAGTAGGCGGACTGGCTCTCAATGGCACCGAAATTATCTTTGAGAAATCCAGGCCGAATGCTTTTGTTTTTACTGCTCTCGCCGAACAGCTGCGATCAAGAGGAGTAGAAACCATCGTAGTCGCGGGCATGAAGACTCAGTACTGTGTTGATAGCACCTGCCGTGCAGCACGTGATTTAGGGTTCGAGACCATCCTGATCGAGGATGGCCATACTTGCTCGGATACGCCATTACTAAGCGCTGAGTCGATCATCAACCATCATAATTCGACACTTGCCGGTGCCTTTTGCCGAGTTATGAAAGCCGAAGAATGTGACTTTAAATAGGCAGCCACTGCCAATCAAGGCGTTACAGCGGTGCTATACATCTAGCTGTAACGCTTCATGACCTGTAGTCGCTGAGATATACGCTAATAACTACTCAGAGACTTGCGCTCAAGGCAGAGTGGACCTTAACTCTAATACCATTGGCTGACTCATGAGAACAGAATCTTTGCGCAGAGGCTCTAGATCTCCAGCCGACAGGAAGCCAAACGCCTTATATAAATGCATTGCTGGTGTATCGGCTGCCGTAACACCTAAGCGGACACGGAGCGCTCTACATCTCCTAGCCCAGGCTAAGAGTTCATCGAGCAGAGCGCGGCCTGCACCTAGCCCTCGTGATTTAGGATTTACCCACATTTGAAAGATGTCAGCGGTATTCGCTGATAGCTTTCCCCAAGCCAGACCGCAAACCTCATTTCCATCCAGCGCAAACAAAGCATGGTCATTGTTGGAGGAAAAAGCCGCAATGATTCGGGCTTTCCAACTCTCATCTGCTCTTAGAGCTTCTTCTTCATAGGTGCTTGCAAAAGCATCGGGAGAGTCGCGAAGTGCATATAGTCGCGTATCCCGATAAAGCTGCCACTCGCTAGGTTTTATTGGCCGTACAGATATCACATTATGTGCCATTTTGATTAACACCATTAAATAGCTGCTTACGACCCAACGTGACTAGGAGGCTACCGTTACATTAACTAACCAGAGCAGCCTATAGAACAAGGTGTAGTCGCTGGGGTATACCCTAATGAATACACAAAAACTGTACCTCAGCCGTAACCGTTCAGACAATTCACCTTCCTAACCCCGACGCCAGAGGCGATGGTGTCTACCTGGTTTAAGTGAATACCATTTTTAGCCTTTTAAGCGGATCTTTCCACACAGTCACAACGTCGTTCCCGCCCCAAATTCAGATGAAACCAGAACAAATTTGCACCTTAGCTGAACACGCTATCCAGTAGCTGTCCCAGGTCGACGCGATGGGTCAGAAGACCCAACGCCGTGAGGAGGTCAACGAGCAATTGGGCCTGGCGCAGGACGGCTTGCTGAATGGTCTACTTAACACCAACCCTGAAGCTATCGACGCTGGGTTGCTGGCGTTGTTCTGCCTACGCGGGTAGGTTGGTTGAAGCAAACAGCTTTGACATTTTGCGCAGGGTCGCTGCTGTATCCATCAACGCGGCGACACCGCCTGTTTTTAATGCCTCGGCAAGGCGGCCGTCAGCACTACAAGCCTGTGGGTAATCAACCAGTAACTTGCACACCGATTGACGTTGATTGCTTCCAGGCATTTGTGACCTTTTTCAGTATCCACCCAACGATAAGGTTTGTATCTTCATTTCGTAACGAGCCATTCGGCAAAATAGATCGCCAGTCAATCTCTGGTTTCAAGTTTGATTCTAATTGCAGACTGGGCTGATAGCTTTTCCGATCATTTTGATATCAAGGATGGATATGGTGAGGTGGTGGTTATACCTACTGGCAGTTTTTGTGCTGCCATTGCTGTCGATGGTGTGCAGCGGCCAGGTCCGAGAAGTGAGGAGAGATCTCGATGTCATAAATACGGGTCGCCCGCTGCATGTTGCTATCTGGTACCCCGAAGGCGTATGCAGCTCAGGAACGAAAGCGCTATGCCTTGATGAGTCAGCGGTGACTCACAAGGTCGTTGTCATTTCACATGGCAGCATGGGGGCATCAGACAATTACGCCTGGATTGGCAGCGGTTTGGCATCGAAGGGGTACATAGTCGTCGGTCTCAATCATTTTGGCGAATCCCGCGTGTACGGAGAGCAGACACAGAACTTTTTTGTCACCGGTATGGTGTGGGAGCGGGCGCAGGATGCATCTCGGGCATTGGATGCCCTGACGAAATTGAATATTTTCCAAAAAAAGGTTGCCTGGGACAACGCCATTGTTATTGGTCACTCTGCCGGTGGTCAGACGGCAGCATTACTGGCGGGAGCACGCTTTGATCTCCAGGCATTCGCAGAGTACTGCGTTTCCCGGCTAGCAGGTGGTGATCGTTCGTGCTTTTACGCGCAGAACATCAAGCGGGCGCCAAGCTCCTATATCTCATTGTTTAACGGCAACTACCGCGACCCCCGCGTTAGGAAAATAGTATTGCTTGACCCTGCACTAGGCCCCGCACTGGTTAAACAGTCCATGGCTGGTTCGGACATTCCAGCGTTGGTAGTGGGGGCTTTGCATGATGATTTTCTTCCATGGAGCCATCACGGCGCTCGCTATGCAACGGCCATACCTGGAGCAAAAACCCTGTTGCTGGAAGGTAACGAGGGGCACTTTGTGTTTCTTTCCGTTTGTCATTATAACGCCGAGGTCAATGGCATCCCGCTCTGTATAGACAAGGCGGGAGTGAACCGAAGGGCTGTGCATGAGGGCTTGTTGTCCCGGCTCGTTGCTTTTGTTGGACCCGATGACGAGATCCCTCTATCTGGAGAACGCAAGGCACCCTCAGTTGACGATGTTCCGTTTGCACCACTGACCGTGCTGGAAATCCTCAGCCACAGCCCCCCGTGGGTATTCGGTTTACTAATCGCTCTTTGCGTATTGGGACTGATGCAAACACGCACACGACAGGTGCGGTTCAGCCTCGCTTTGCTGCTCCCTATCGGGATGCTCATGTTGTCTATGGAAGGAGTGTTTCAGTACACCGATTACTGGGGTGCTGGTCTTGGGTTTTGGCTTGCAGGACTTGTCGCTGTGAGCAAGATCGTTTCGCGGTTTATGGAACCCAACATCGTGACAAGGATTAAAAACTCGGATCGACTGATAATGCGAGGCAGTTGGTTACCACTGCTGGTAATCCTTGGAATTTTCATCACGCGCTATCTTTTGGGTGTGGCACAAGCCCTGCAGTTTCGGGCACTCGATCATTGGCCATTGCAGATGCTGGTGGCAGGTGGGTTAGGGGCTTGGAGCGGCTACTTTGCATGTCGTGCTCGGAGGTGCTGGCGAGCATCTCGTTCGTAGCCTTGCGCTTTAATACTGTCATGCTCGTTATGGGTGCAGGTTTTGATTTATCGCTGAATCCACATAGATGTATCCGCGAACCGCCATATGAAGACATAAGAGGGTAACTAGGCAACGTCGAGCAATAGGAATGGATACAGCTTTTGGTGCTGATTGAAAATTGACCCAAGGCGGATTACTGATGCCAACTTGCGGCGCCCTGACGGTGCCAAAAGGCGTCAATGGGTTGCGTATAAGAGAATGGACCTGCTGTGAGTGCGGTGTGGCTCACGACCGCGATATCAACGCGGCCAGAAACATTCTCGCGCTCGGGCATGAGCGTCCATCTGTGGGAATCCCCGTCCTTTAGGGCGGGGAGGATGTCAAGGATGAAAACAGCGGCATGGTGAACTACGGCGCGATCAAACAGATAGCCGAGATTACTGACATGCCTGACTGTAAGAGCGACATCGTGCTGGCGCACTACGAGTATGGCCAGCCGGTAGTGTATCGCTGCCCCAAGGCCTACGTGCTCAATGCATTGACCTCAAATCCCTTCGTGCCATGGCCGGACTATATCGAAGGAACCAGCGTACAGCTGGGCCAGGCAATGGATCAGTTTAGCGAGCAGGCGAAAGCTGTACGGTAATCCTGAGCGGTCTTACCCTGACGATTGCGAGGTGGGATGACAATTATGGACGGTCTGGGCAGAATTCAAGGATTGAGCTATGCACCTGATGGCTTCTTCCATGGCAGCGCTCTCAACGCAGGCGTAGTTGATCCGCAGGCAGTTGCGGTACTTCCCGACCGCCGAAAAAATACTTCCAACCGCAATTTGAATACTTGACTCCGTCAAGAGTCGATTCAGACGAAGTGTATCAACCGACTCAGATAGTTCTACCCATAACATGAAGCCCCCCTGGGGCTGACTGACTCGAGTGTCTTCGGGGAAGTACTGTGATATCCATCGGATGACACGATCACGGTTGCGCTGGTACTGCCCGCGGACACGCCGTAAATGGGGTTGGTAAAAACCTTTGGCGATAAACTCAGCAACCGCCATCTGGGTATGGGTGGCAGTAGCCCCCGTGCCGATATACTTCATATGCAGGACTTGCTCAAGGTATCGTCCTGGCGCAATCCAGCCAACTCTCAGACCTGGTGCCAGGGTCTTGGAAAAGGAACTGCAGAGCAGTACTCGACCCTCTTTATCCATGGACTTGATTGAAGACGGCCTGGGATACCCATAGGCCAGATCGCCATAGATATCATCCTCGATTATAGGCGTATCGAAGCGCTGAGCCAGCCGCAGGAGCCTTTGCTTGCGCTCATCTGGCATTGTAAACCCTATGGGGTTGTTGCAACTGGGTGTGACAAGAATAGCTCTGACAGGCCACTGCTCAAGCGCTAACTCCAACGCCTCAAGGCTTATCCCGGTAACGGGGTCGGTAGGAATCTCTATCGCCTGCACGTTCGCACCCTTGAGGGTTTGCATGATCCCATGAAAGCCTGGCGACTCTACAGCCATGATCTCGCCCGGTTTGCAAAGCGCCCGCACAGCTGCTGACAGCGCCTCATGGCAACCGGTGGTGATAACAATGTCCTCTGGCAATAGCCGGCACCCTGAGTCCAGCGCCAGCCGTGCGACCTGCTGGCGCAGCTCCAGCAAGCCCTGGATATTGTCGTAGCGCAGCATTGCCAGATCGTGACGACGCGAGATCTGATTCAGTGCGGAAAAAAGCGGTTTTAATGTCACGGCTGCGATATCTGGTGTACCGCTGCCCAGCTGCAAGGTATCCGGGCGGGAAGAGGTTCGCATAAGCTCAAGCACCTGGTCCCACTGGCACACCTCAACGGGTCGCTGCGCCGGGCGGCTGGATGCCGGCAGGAGCATCTGCCGCCTGGTAGGGGAGACAAAGTAGCCTGACTTGGGCCTTGGGACCGCAAGACCAAGATCCTCAAGTACGCGATAGGCCTGTTGAACGGTTGACAGGCTGACTCCATGTTCAAGACTTAATGTCCTGACCGAAGGCAGGCGCTGCCCAGGTAGATAGAGCCCTGTTTCGATGCGCTGCCCGAGCAGTGTGGCAAGATTAAGATAAAGCGTCATCTTTCAACTATACGATCATAGAATCCGAAAGAAACCATACAGACAAGGGTTTTTCTGACCATTCAGAATAGGGACTCGTTTATCTGTATGGAGATAATGATTCATATGTAGGTCTGCCGTACAGGTGGCTTTTGTCTGATGCTGTAACAAGCCATGCGGCCTGGGCGGTTTGCCGGTCGCGCTTAGTCAGGAGCTACAGAGCTGTCCATGAATACTCCAACAGAAACATCATCCTGCACTGGCCATGAGTGTTGTATAGGTCACAACCAGCCGCGGTTGACAGGTGCGCTTGTTCTTCTCCTTGCCATGACCGCAGGCCTTGCCGTCGCCAATGTCTACGTGGCCCAGCCCCTTTTAGACTCAATGGCGCACAGTCTTGGCGTGGCTCCGGCTCGCATTGGCGTGGTCGTTACTGTGACGCAAATAGGTTACGCACTGGGGCTCATTTTTCTTGTCCCCTTGGGTGATCTGATCGATCAACGCAAGCTTATACTGGGGCAAATGCTGCTATCGGTGGCCTTCTTGACCTTTGCCAGTCTGGTCGAGCGATTTGCGCTACTGCTGGCAGCGCTGGCGCTGGTTGGGTTGATGGCGGTGGTCGTTCAGGTGGTTGTTGCCTTTGGCGCCTCGCTCGCGGCACCAGCTGAGCAAGGGCGAGTCGTAGGCCGGATTACCAGCGGCATTGTCCTGGGTATTCTTCTGGCACGCCTCGTGTCCGGAGTCGTCTCGGACTTGGCGGGATGGCGTGCGGTTTATGCCTTGTCCGCCGCGCTCATGCTGCTTATGGTTATGCTCCTTGGCCTAAGGATGCCTCGCCACTCCCTGACACAAGCGGGGGTGAGCTACTGGGCGTTACTGGGCTCTGTTGTAGAGCTCTTTCTCACTGAGCCTGTCCTGCGGGCCAGGGCCGTGTTGGCCATGCTTGTCTTTGCCTCGTTCAGCATTCTATGGACGTCGCTTGTCCTGCCGTTGAGCGTGCCCGACATTGGATACTCACATACCCAGATAGGACTTTTCGGCCTGGCTGGAATTGCAGGCGCGCTGGCCGCGTCGCAAGCCGGTAGGCGGGCGGATCAGGGGAGGGGACAGCAGACAACCGGGGTGGCGCTGGTACTGCTCCTGCTGTCATGGATACCGATGGCCTACCTTGAAGCATCAATCCTGTGGCTGGTGCTGGGCATCATTGTGCTGGACTTTGCCGTTCAGGCTGTACATGTCACAAACCAGAGCATGATCCTCGCGGCGCGACCAGACGCCTCGAGCCGCCTGATTGGTGGCTATATGGTCTTTTATTCCCTGGGCAGCGCACTGGGTGCAGTCAGCTCTACCACCGTCTATGGCTGGGCCGGGTGGGCGGGCGTCTGCTTGCTGGGCGCCTCGGTCAGCATGGCCGCGCTTCTCTTCTGGTCTTTTACTCGCTCGGGCATGAGCGTCCATCTGTGAGAATCCCCGTCCTTCAGAGTGGGGAGCAGTCAAGAAGCAGCCTATGGAATAAACGCAGATACCTAATCAGGAAATCTGCGCTTTCCCATTATTTAGACCCTAGCCTGTAGGCAGTGCCTACGACTCGCTCCTCTTGTACTCATTGAGTACTGAGCTGATCAGCACCACCAGCTCGGCCGCTGTAACTTCGGTGCGCTTCCCCTGAGTACCTTGAGGAGCGGCGGGCTTGGGTCAGCAGCACTGGCGGGGTTAATTCCTTATTGTTTCAAATACAGTCTTTAGAGTGATAGCGGCGTATTAAATCTTGTTTGAAAATCAGATTTCTCATGGAAGCCTTGACTAGACCACCCAAATTGCTCACTGGAGCTCGTCTGCCCATCAATTGCCCATTGGCTGATTCTCAAAGAAAAGATGGAGTTTGATATGTTCAGTATAAAACCACTTGCCGTTGCGACTCTCCTATCCGCTAGCCTACCAGCCCTGGCTGAAATGAATACTAGCGAGATTACTCAGGAAGGTGACTACCATAGTGCTGTCGTTGAACAAACCGCGACCAGTAGTTACGCCAGTGTCTATCAACAGGAGGAGTATCACAGGTTAAGTCTTCAACAGTCACAGGGTGATAGTAACTATGCGGCAATTATTCAAAAAGGGTCTATGAATCAAATCGATTTTAGCCAGAGCGGAGACAATAATAGGGCGGAGATAGGACAAGGCAGTGCTGAGCACATTATAAACGCGTCCCAGACTGGGTCGAACAATGAGCTTTTTATTGCGCAGGATTCGTCAGGCTACGCCTCTAGCATACGAAGTAGTACTGTTGGTAATGACAATAGTGTAACGATTGAGCAAAACACTGTCCTGGGTAGCATAGACTATAGTGTTGAAGGCGACTCTAATATCATTCAAGTACGTCAGACTACTATTACTGAAACAATCGAAGGAGCTACCAACGGCAACAGTAATACGGTAGATATTACGCAGACAGGCCAATACAACGGGTCGATTCGGATTGCTCAAAATGGAGACTTTAATGACGTTGGCCTGGTACAGGCCTCGTATGAGGGATCGAGTCACGCTATTGTGAATCAATCAGGCTCCTTTAATAAAGCCTATGTTGAGCAATTGCTTAATTCTAATGGTAGCAATGCTACGCTTAGTCAGACAGGAATAGGTAATAGTGCCAGCATCATTCAATAGCCTGCATTGTCAGGCTGTTGGCATTTACCAACCGTTCCCGCATGTGTATACAACCATCCACTGGGATGGTTGTACTTGAGGTTGTGAGTAACATGGAATGGGAACTCACTCCTCTATCAGAGAATTTTGTTCAAGAATTTTTACGCCTATTTCTATATGTAATAAGTAGCAGGCTTGTAAAACAATTATAGCCGTATCCAAACTGCATCGTGTAGCCACATTGTTTAAATGGTATCAACGACACTCCACATCCCGCCTGAATCCATCTGCCTGTGCTTCTCGCTCAGTACGATAGGCCACCCGGATACGCGCCGGGATCGAGTGGTAGGAAGGGCAGAGCATTGGTACAAAGTAGGTACCGGTTCGACGTGAGGCATAGACCATCCCATCGGTACGGGTCGGGTCAAACGGTTCGATTTCCTCTTTTTCCGCATCATCTGAGGCAGAGGCCTGCAGGTCCGGGAAGAGTTCCTTGACCGTCTTGTCGCGCCGGATGATGCCGGCAAGGCCTGGCTTGTGATCCAGCGTCCAGCTGGCCTGTCCGGTTACAAAGGGGTTGTGGTGTCCCATAACTTTTGCAATACGGTTGTCTCGCTCCTTTTCCCACTCGGTGATTGGAAAGCGCTTGTCCCAATCCATGAAGAGCTTTTGTTGGAGCCGGGAAAGAGTAATGCCGTAGCGATCACTCATGTAGAAGTGCGTGCGGGCAATGAGGCCCTTCACCGCATCACGTGGCTCAACCGTGCGCGAGGCTGGGTCGATCCTGAGATCGCAGCGGCCATAACGACTGGCCTTGCCCGGAAGCTCACCGTACAGATAGCTGCCGCGATCGGCATTGGCTTCTCCAATAGCGGGCGCCAGGTTGTGCAGGTCCGCATCAATTCGGTTGAACAGGGGATCAGCCCGGCAGGCTCCCGAGCCGCCCTCGCGCGAGCACTGGAGCTGGTGGCCAAAGGACCAGACGCTCTGGATGTGCTCCCACTCAAGGCGAATGGCGCGGTCGGGCAGGGCGCGGGTCTGGTAGCCGCAGGATTCATGATCCATCACGCCGCCGCTACGGCCTACCCATTCCCACTGGCAGCCGCAGTAGAGGTCGCCCGAGGCCTTCTCGCCAGCATTCTGATCACCGTAGATGTCGTTACGCAGAAAGTGCTTGGCGTCGTAGTAGGTTTCCGGGGCAGCCCATGCTACGCCTGAGACTATGAGCGCGAGCATGACCAGTGGCGCTCTCATGGTTCTACAGCCTCCGGGTTGGCGACGGGCTTGCGGGTCAGCTTGTGCCAGACAGAGACAGCAAGCGTCGGGATGACTACAAACAGCATCGCGGACAGTACAGCCGCTACACACAGCATGAGAATGCTCACCGCTATCCACTGAACGGCGTCATAGGTGCCTGGGATCAACCAGCGCTCGACCTGAATGAATAACCCTTCGATATAGGGAAAGTGGGCCGAGCGGATAAACCAGAGCAGAGCGCCAATAAACAGCACAATAGGGGTAAAGGTAATCAGGCCATAGCTCAGCCTGTGCAGATCCGTCAGGGTGGGTACTGCATGCAGGGCAACGAGAAACAAACCGGTAATGATGAGCAGGCTCAAGGGATCGCTGTCGGCCTCGGTCCACAGGCTCCAGAGGATTTCAGTCAGGGCCTCGGGAATCCAGTAGAGGATTCCCATGACGTCCTGCGGGGGAGTAGGGACGTCATAGGCAATACCGGTCAGCAGACACAGGAGCAGCGCACCCACGGCGCAGGGTGCGAGGCCTTCCAGCGCACGCCCTATGTAACTGAGCGGGCCGGGAAAAAAGGTGTAGTCCACATAGCCCAGCGTGCCGTCTGCATCATTGCGCTTGTACAGGGCAATGCGGGTGAGCTTGAAGCCCATGCACAAACAGACAATGGCGCGTGCAGTCTCCCGAACAGGGGAGCCCACCATGCCGGTAAAGGCATAGGCGGGCCACGTCGGTAGTTTGGGATTGGCGATCAGGAAATGCTTGGCAAGGCCGGTCAGGGCCAGCACAGCGGCGGTCACACCCAAGAGAGCAAGTAACTGTGTCATGACGGTTTTCCTGCTAAACAGGCACCTGCACAAGCGGGCTCATGCAGGGCCACATGGCGGAGGGTTAAGGAATCATCAACCTGACGGGCGAGCTGTAGCCTTGCTCGGTGTGTATACCCAGCGCCTCCTGAAAGCTCAGCGAGATGCCCTTCTTGAAGTCGGCAAACGGACTCAGGCGCGGGGTGTAGTTTTTCATCTTGAGCTTGCCGTCATCGTCCGGCACCAATCTGCGCACAAGCTGCTCAAGGGTCAGTTGGTCATCAATGATGCCAATGTTCTTGGCGGTACCGGCTTCCCAGACCAGTCCCTCAAACATGCCCTCGGTAGGCTTGAGACGATCTTCACGGCCCTGCTTTACGTCTGCAATAAACCGCTGGTGAGTCGCGCCCAGCACGGTCTTCCAGTACTGGACCTGCTCATCCCTGGCCGGGGAGAAGGGGTCCAGCATCGACTTGCTGGTGCCGGCGGTATACACGCGGCGCTCGACATCAAGGAGCTTGATGGTCTTGTCAAAGCCAAAGCCGGTACTGATCACGCCAATCGACCCCACAATGGCCGTAGGCGAGGCATAGATCTCCTTGGTGGCCGAGGCAATGTAGTAGGCGCCGCTTGCACCAATGTCCTCGATCACGGCAAAGATGGGTTTTTCCGGATGCCGCTGGCTTTCGTAGCGGATCTCGTCATAGACCCGCTTGGACTGGACCGGACTGCCACCGGGGCTGTTGATGCGGATGGCCACCGCCACGGTGTTGGGGTTTTCCATGGCCTGGCGCAGACCACTGTTGATGCGGTCGGCGTTGGCAGGCTGCTGGGCATCAATCGGCCCCATTACGTCCACGACACCTACATGGCTGGCGCCATCGGCCACTTCCGAGGACTCATCAAACAGGCGCAGGAAGTACCAGGTGTTAAAGGCGCTGAGCAGGACGATCAGGAGCAGCATGCCCTTGAAGATTAGGGTCCAGCGGTGCCGGGCACGGCTCTGCTTGACGGTGCCCGAGACCCACTTGTCAAAGGTGTGGATCTGCATGAGGCGCTGGCGCTCCTGCAGGACCTCGATGGAGTCATCCGGGGAATAGGGCGGTACATCGCTACTTCGATTGCGTTTAAACCAACTCATCGTCATGCCTCCAGTGGATCTCTCTTGGGTTTGGTATAGGGCGCAATGGCACGACACTCGGGATAGCCCGAACAGCCCCAGAACCGGCTGGCGCGTTTGGCCTCCTTTTTCTTGCCTAGGCGAAGGGTCATCGGGCGACCGCAGTCCCCACACAGGGGACGGTCCTCCTCGCTGATGGGCTTTTGCGGCAGGCCCTTCTGATCGGGAAAGGTCTTGTTGCAGGTGTCGCGGTTGGCGCAGCCCCAGAAGAAGCCTTGCTTGCCCTTGACCCGGCGCAGCTCAGCACCGCAGGCGAAGCATTTGTGAACTGTGCCGCGCGCCTCGCTAAAGGTTTGTTTCAGGGCAGCAGCTTGAGTACTACCTTGTCCCTCAGTGGCCGTAAGGCTGGCTTTAAAACCATGAACAATGCGCGACACCCAGTCAGTGATCTTGCGCATGAACTCGTCCTGACTGACTTCACCGCGTGCGACGCGCTCCAGCTCCTGCTCCCACGCGGCGGTAAGGCCGGGTGACTTGAGTGCGGGGGGCAGGGCTTTCATGAGGGCCACGGCCTTGTCGCTGGCATGCAGCTGGCGCTTCTTGCGGATCAGGTAGCCACGATCCACGGCGGTCTTGATGATGCTGGCGCGAGTAGCGGGTGTACCGAGTCCCGAGGTTTCCTTGAGGATGCGCCGGAACTGTTCTTCGGTGACGTAGCGGCTGATGTGCTCCATGGCCGAGAGCAGGGTAGCCTCGGTAAAGTAGGGCGGATGCCGAGTATGTTTACCTGAGACTTCCGGCCCGCTGATGATGGCCGGTTCACCCTGGTTGACTGGGGGAAGCGCGCTGCTCTGCTCCTCGCTCTCATCCTCTTCATTATTATCAGCTTCGCTAAAGGCTTCAGTGTCCGGAAACAGGATCTTCCAGCCCTGTTTCGTAGGCTGGCGTCCTTTGGCCATGAACTCGTGCTTACCTGCCCGGACATGGATCACCGTGCGGTTGAATTCATGGTGCTCATAGAACTGGGCGATGTAGAAGCGGCGGATGGCGTCGTAGAGATTGCGCTCAATCTCCGTAAGTGAAGAGAGATTGATCTTTTCGGCTGTTGGAATGATTGCCTCATGGCTTTTGCCTTCGAGCTGCCTGTCGTTAAAGCATCGGCCCTTGCGTTTGAGGTCCGCGCCAGCCACCAGCCCAGAGATAGAGGCATCACTCAGGATAAGGGCCTGCATCACCTCGGGTGCTTCGGCGTGCATGTTTTCCGGCAGGTACCGGCATTCGGTACGGGGGTAGGAGATGGCCTGATGGTTCTCGTACAGCGACTGGGCCGCGGCGAGTACTTCGTCAGCGGTATAGCCATAGCGCACGTTGCCGTACTGCTGAAGACTGTTCAGGTGGAAGGGTAGGGGCGCACTCTCTTTAGAGGGTGTCGTCTCGGCCTTCTCGATCACACCGCCAGTTCCTGTCAGCTGCGCGGCAGTCTGCTCGGCCAGCGTCTTGTTGATGCAGCGTCCGGCCTCGTCCGTGCATTCTTCCGGCGGTACCCACTTGGCCCGGAACTGGCCACGCTGTACGGAGACATCGGCCCACAGGTCCCAGTAGCTCCTGGGAACAAAGTTGGCGATAGCCTGATGACGGGTGACCACCAGATTGATCATGGGGCAGACCACACGGCCGACATGCAGGGTTTCCTGAAAACCTGCCCCACGGGCAATGAGGGTAAACAGGCGCGTCCCGTTCATGCCGACCAGCCAGTCGGAGCGTTCACGGCACACCGCAGAGTGGTAGAGGTTGATGGTCTCCTTGCCCGGCACGATGCTGTCCAGCGCCTTGCGCAGCCCCTTGGGGTTCAGGGCCTTGATGCACACCCTGTACAGCGGCCCCTGATAACCGGCGTAACGGATGACGTTGCGGGCAATGGCTTCTCCTTCGCGGTCAAAGTCGGTGGAGATATAGACCTTTCCGGCTTTTTTCAGGAGTTCAGAAACAATCCTGAGCTGATCGCGGGTCTTGTCGTTGGGCTGGTGCTTCCACTCGCCGGGCACCATGGGCAGGTGATCCAGCGTCCAGCCTTTCCACGCTTCGGAATAATCATCGGGCTTTAGCGCCTGCAGGAGATGACCAATGCACCAGGTAACAAAGGTGCCTTTGCCATTGTGCATACAGCCCTTGCCGGTCCTGTCACAGCCAAGTACCGCAGCCAGCGCGCGGCCCTGCCTGGGCTTTTCGGCCAGATACACGTCCACACTCATAAATCACCCCTTGATCGTCTGATCGAGGCCAGTTGGCGGTCGGTGGGAGGCTTGCCTGCGCCAAAGTGCAGCACGATCTCGGTAAGCTGCTCGCGCTGGCGGGTGGTCATGTCCTTGAACTGGCGATAGGGCTCGCCCTTGCGGATGGCACGACGCAGGCTGTTATCAAAGAAACGGTTTTCGGTGGAGTAAAGCGTTTCGACCGCAGCGACCTTGCCACTGTCCTTTAAGGTAATGGCCACGATGGCGTAGTTCTGGGCATACAGCTCCTCACTGATACGCCAGTTCAGCCCGATCTCCTCGGCAATTTCAGCGGCGACGGTGCGTACTTCCTCGATATCAGCCTGGCGGCGCTCCTGTGCCTTGCGCTCGGCCTCTTCCTTTTCCGGGCCGGTAAAATCCGTAACATGGGTGCCATTACCGTCCTTGAGCTTGCCCAGCAGTTCCTGATTGACCAGGTTGAAGGCCTGGGCAATGTCTCGTCCGCCGGGACTTTGCTGGCTGGACTCCGGTGCGTTCCCCTCGGGGATATCGTCCTTGTCGAAAAACAGCACATTGGTTGAGTAGAGCAGCGCGACAATGACGCCCAGCGCCACCAGCTGAGGAATCATGAGCGTTTCTCCTGATGCTGGGCATAGAGCAGCTTCCAGTCGCGCACCATGTCCTCAAGCTGGGGAAGCCGGTGGTTTTTCTGGATGTCCTGCAGCGTGAACGTAATCAGGCATACAGCATCCAGCGGGCTCTGCGCGTTGGCGGCTTCGGAGAGCATGACCAGAAGGTCTCTGTAGGAGTCTTCATTCACCTGCACGGCGTCCATCACTGGCCTCCGGTCATCGCATGGCTGGTTTCAAACATGGCCTTGAGCGGGTCCTGAACAGTGCGGGCAGCCATGGGAGCCGCCGCCAGCGGACCGCTTGTGACGTCCTCAGTCTGAGCCTGCTCGGGCAGATCTTCAGGCAAAGCCGACCCGTTAGCCGCGCTGTGCTCGGCATCCGAAATCCTGCGACCAAAGTTCAGGGTGAATTCGGTGACGGCATCCCGATCGGCTGCGGGCAGTGTGTTGATCTCGATAAAGGGAGACGCCTCGACGGCCGCGCTGATAACTGATTTGTTGTAGGCGTCATTATGGGAAGAGCGGATCACTTCAAACCCGGTCATGACGCCGTCCGGTCCCACTTTCACCCGGACCTGTGCACCATGCTTCTCGTAGTCCTCGGGTGCGCGCCAGTTCTGGCCTACCCGTATGCCCACGGCGGTTACCATATTCTGGTAGGCCGGGGTCTGCGCCAGCGCTGCCAGTCGCTTCTGGTGTCTATCCTCAGCTTCGGGAGGTGTACCTACCTGACTGGGCTTGATGCTGTAGCCAAAGCTGGCGAGGTCTTCCTCGGGTGGTGATACCTCATCCTGCCCTTTCTGGGGGGGGTTGGCTGGTGCCGTAGCGCTACTAGCAACTGGCTGCGTCTTATCCTCTGAGGCAGGGGTTGGAGTGGTTTCAGGCGATGCGCCAGCGGTCATCTCCTCTTCAACAGGCTCCGTTGTAGGCGGAACCGTCTCTACACCCTCGCGGGTGATCCGGTGTTCCGGTGCCTGGATGGGTAGAGGCGATGCTTCGCCTGCGAATTCATCCTCTTCAAAGTCGGCGTCCGGGTCGATAGCGAAGGAGGTATGTGAGGTCCCGACATCGGCTGCCTCCCTGGCTGATTCAGGCGCTGCGGTATCCAGCTGAGCCGCCTCTCTCTTTAATGCCGGATCGGTGCCCTGCGCCATCGGCACATCATTGCTGACGGGCGTCTGTGGGATCGAATGTTCCGGCTTGCCCTGGTGGGTGGCTATGTACGAGATTCCGAGTCCGCAGAGGATGGCCACGGCCAGAAGCGTCATCCTTTTAGGTGACTTTTGTTTCTTCTCCCTTTCAGGTTCGCGCTCCGCCTTGATCTCGGGAAGTACTGTTTCATCAGTAGGTGTTGTCATGGTCCGGCTCCGTCAGGATCAGTGGATGTTCAGGGCCGCGCAGCCGCCAATGGACTTGGGCCGCACACTGCTTTTCACGATGGCGCGGGTCGGCGCCGAGAGGTCTGATCGGCTACAAAAGCCCCGCCATGCCGCGAGGTAACTGTTGTAGTCATAGGCGGGCGCGCGGCATCGTCCGGTGAGGTAGTCAGGAATGCCCAGCTGCTGACCTTCATCGGTCACAAACTGCCAGTCGGCTTCATCCATGCCCTTGCCGTTGTCGCAGTAGCGTACCCAGCGGGAGGTCTCGTAAATGGAGTAGCCACGCGCCCGGTCTGGACGTGCAGCAAAGGTCTGGGTATGCGTCACCGGCACCATGGGTACGGCTGGCGTCCGGGCGCGGGTGGGGTCGTAGACAATGCCGCGCCGTGGATCAGGCGCAGCGCCATTACGGGTCTCGGTGTTGAAGTCACCGCCCAGCGCGTGGACGTAGGCGGGCTGGCGCATGGCGGCACCGGCGCGGCCCGTGTTGATCCATGCCAGTGACAGGGCGCGGTTGACCCGCCCGGCCCGCAGCTCAAGCTCCTTATAGTAGGCCACATACATTTCCAGACGGTTAAGCGCGGCCCGGTTTTCCTCGGTCGGGTATTGCTCAGTGATGCGCTTGAACTCGGGCAGGTTCATCTCTACCCATTCGAGCGAGGGCTCGTCCGGTATTTCAGGCAGCGGGTGAGGCCTGCCCTGCAGGCCCATGCAGCCGGACAACGCAGCGGTGGCCAGGGCAAGGGGAAGAATGATCCTAAACATGGCTGCCCCTGCGCCGAGCGAGCGGGCGAAAGAACAGGGTGCCGTCCAGATACTGGCCGTACTGGTTTTCCAGCACCGCGCTGGGATCGCCCGGCTGGAGGTTGGGGGTATCGGTTTCATGCCTTGAGGCAAAGGGCAGCAGGGCGTCCTGAAGGCCCGGCTCGGCCGTTGTGCCGTCACAAAACACTGCCCGCAGGGTCTGGGTCGTTCCGCCGATGTGACTGGCAATGGACCAGAGTGCATCGATCTCGGCCTGCGTCTTCAAAACAAGGTGAACACAGCCGTCAGTAGCAAGGTAAGCCTTCATGTGAACTGCTCCGTGGTGGGGTGGGAACAGTCTACGAACAAAAATATGTGGCTATTCCTCGTGGTTGGTACCCGCGCGGGTATCAACCACGAGGTTTGGTAGCAAAAAAATCTGCGACGATAGCTTTCAGGATCGATTGACTGGAGTCGCAGCGCGTCATGTTCAGTTTTTTGCGTGGTCTTTTAGGAAGGCAGAAAGGAAATCCGGCAGATGGCTCCAGTGCCCCGCTGTATTTTGTTGAGAACATCTACCTGCCTGATTTCGAGGCCGATCCCGGTACGCGCTATCCGCCGTTTCCCGAAGGCTGCGAGATCATCGAGCCGCGCAGGCTGCTGGCGGGGCATCGCACCCAGATAGCGCGCCTCAAGCAGTCGCTCGGGCTCTCCGAGCAGGAGTTCAGGACCATTATCGATCCGGTCCTGGTGCGCTATGCCGAGTTTGTGCATCTACTGCCGGCCTCGCAGGACCACCACCACAAGGGACGCGGCGGCCTGTTGCGCCACGGCCTTGAGGTGGCTTTTCATGCGGCGCGCATGAGTGGGGCGGTCATCTATGACGCGGACGCAACGCCTCGTGAGCGACGCCAGCGGGAAAAGGTCTGGCGCGTGGCCACGGCGCTGGCTGGACTGCTGCATGACGTCGGCAAACCCGTGTGTGACATGAAGATCACCAGCGATACGGGCCTGCTCTGGAACTTTGCCCTGCAGGAGTACGGTTACCGGCTGGTGCCCTGGGCGCGGGACAACAAGGTCCAGCGCTACTTTGTGTCATGGCGCGAGGATCGCCTGCATAACCGCCATGCCTTTCATGGTCCGGGTATCGCACGTCTGCTGATTCCCAAACAGACGCGGACCTTTCTGACACCTGACAACACCATGGAAATGCTCGATCAGATTGACGAAGCCATTGGTGGCTACGCCGTGCAGTCCAAGATTGCCCACGTGGTGCTCAAGGCGGATCAGGCCAGCGTCACACTGGACTTGAAGCTCAACGGCGGAGGGGATGGCTCGCAGGCCTTTATGCCCTCGGTTGAGCGCTATCTGGTGGAAGGGACTCGCCGGATGATCAAGTCCGGGCGCTGGAAGGTGAACGAGGCCGGTGCAATGGTCTATGTGTTCAAGGAAGGGCTTTTTATCAACTGGAAGGCTGCCTCACGCGATGTCGTAGACCGCCTGAACGAGGACGGTATTCAGGCCATTCCCAAGGACATCGCTATTCAGGCGGACATGCTGATTCAATGCGGGGTCGCAACAGCACGCGAGATCGAGCCAACCCGCCCTGGCGAACCCGTCATTACCTACCGCTACTGGGCAATCAAGCCTCAATTTGGAGAGGCCGAGGGACCGGTACTGGCACTGCTCAAGATTCAGGAGACCGGCCTCTTTTACCCCATGGGGCTACCGGCTCCGATAGAGGGTGTACTGACTGATGCACCTGAAAAGGGGCAGGCTATTACACAGTCCGATGCAGCTGCTGAGAAGAAGGACGCGGCGCAAACCGTCTCACCTGCGACAACTGACGCAACTGACAAGGGAACAGCCAGACGAAAGAAAAAGGCAAAGGCAGGCGGGCAAGTTGCTGCCACTGGCCCGTTAGAGGCAGAGACATCATCTACGCAGGAAGACGTATCAGCGGTATCTCCCAAGGCGACCAGCGAGTTTGATGCACTGCTTGAACATGTCACCAAAGGACCGCAGCCAAAAGTGGAGAACGCTGAAGCAGGGACAGGTGACGATAATGCCTTTATGCCTGAGGCTACTGAATCTGAGTCCGTAGCGGAAAGCTCTATTGGCATGGACCTGGGCGCTGATTTTTTTGAAACACTGGCCGGGCCTCCACTGGACGCCTATGAGCAGGAACTGGAAGCCATTGAGGCGCAGGAGCGGGACGTCGAGCAAATGCATGGTTTCCAGCTGCTCGAACCTGATACCGGCCGCAAGCCAAAGCGCGGTAGCCACAAGACATCCAGCAAGCCGAAAAACAAGGCTCAGCAGACAGAGGCCGCTGCCGGACCTGACGACGCTCATCCAGCTATGCCAGGCCTGCTGGACCTTGTGGATGATGAACTAAAGCCTGTCGTGCCCGTGGTGCATCGGGACGACGCCTGTTTTGAAGTTATGGACCTGCCTTTTGGTGCGCCGGTTGGTCAGGCAAGGCTACCGGTTAATGTCAGTCCGACCGAGCAGGTTATGTCAGGGCAGGCTGATAGAAAAAGCACTGGCCAACACGCCCTCATAACTCCTCCTCAACGCAAGCCCCGGCATCGGCGCTCCAGAGCCGAAGAAAGAGCCCATAGCGATTCGCGGTTGCCCGGCTCGGTAGACGGTTTCAAGCCGCTCAATATGAAGGTGCCGGATCTACGGCTGGACAGGTTTGTAGACGTGGCTGCGGTAGACGCCACAGTGACAGGTGCCTCGTTGCGGCCGGTTCCCATTGTCCTGGAGCAGCCCAGACCGGTTCCTATCAAGTACCTGCATACGGTCAGGGCGCTCAATACCCCACTTGCCCCAGAGCCAGTCCAGATCGTGATCGACCCCATGCATGGACTGGCGGAGTCCGAGGGAGAGCAGGCATGCAATGAGCATGAGCATGAGCAGGAACAGGAACAGGAACATGTAGAACTGGATGTCCAGTTTGTTGCCAGCGCAACACCTCAGCAATGCCTTGAGGAGCTCTTCGAGATGATCATCAGGGGTTATGGTCGCTGGCTACCCGACACCCTTCGCAAGACGAAAAAGGGGATTGCAGCCGGTATCGCATGCCTGGATATGGTCAGTGCCGACTACCCCACCATCAGACGCAAGGATCTGGAAAAGGCGCTGCGCTACATCATCAGGAAAAAAACGGCCCGCTATGACCTGGAAGTCGACAGGTACTTCATTTACGTAAGACCCAAGGCGCCTGAGCGGGAGGGCAGCCATGAATGATCGTTATGAGATGCCCTTTCGGCCTAATTATGAATTCATGGCCTGCATGGGCTGGGTCGCTGCGTCTTCGGTCGCCTACCTGGTCAATCAGGTCACCGACATGCCACCCGAGCCGGTGTACTGGATGAGCGGCATCTGCTCGGTCATGGCCATCAGCCGTCTGCCCGCGGCGATTCGCCTGTATTACGTCAAGCGCAACCTGCAGGGCAAAAAGCTCGAATTCATAAATCTGGAGCAGCTGGGCAAGGCATTAAAAAAGCATCCTGACCAGCTGTGGCTGGGCAAGGGCTTTTACTGGGAGAACCGTCATTGCCAGCTGGTATACGAGATCCTCAAGCGTGACCTGTCAGAGATCGTCAATCCCCGCGCCAGCAAGGGCGTTGAGGGCAGGGATGAGATGCCGATGGGAGCGCCGTGGATTCATGGCCTGGAGCCCCGTGAGATCGAGATCACCCAGCCGATTCCTCATACGGAAGGCCATGTGCTGATCGAGGGCACCACCGGCGCGGGCAAGACCCGCCTGTTTGACCTCCTTATCAGCCAGAAGGTACTGCGCGGCGAAGCGGTGCTGATCATTGACCCGAAGGGCGACAAGGAGATGCGCGAGAATGCCCGTCGCGCGGCCGCGCATGTTGGTCGTCCGTTCTACAGCTTTCACCCGGCCTTTCCGGATGAGTGCATGCGCATCAACCCGCTGCAGAACTTTACCCGCGTCACCGAGATTGCCTCGCGTATCGCCGCCCTGATTCCCTCGGAAACCGGCTCGGACCCCTTCAAGAGCTTTGGCTGGCAGGCGCTGAACAACGTCTGTCAGGGGCTGTACCTCATTGACAAGAGGCCCACGCTCAAACTCTTGCGCCGGTATCTGGAGGGAGGGGTTGATGGGCTGGTGGTCAGCGCCGTCTGTGCCTACGCCAGAGACGTGTTAGGTGAGGGCTGGGAAGCCATGATGGTGGCATTTTATGATAAATGGCTGGAGCCATTGCTACCCCGTAAAAAGGCGCTCACCGCCAATGCTTTTTATAAGCAGGTGATTCAACCTGTACGGGCCAGTTCAGAACTGGAAGGTCTGCTTAATATGTTTGAGCATGACAGCGCGCACTTCTCCAAGATGGTCGCAACGTTATTGCCAGTTCTAAACATGCTGACCTCAGGCGATCTTGGTCCACTTCTTTCGCCTGACCCCGAAGATCCTACTGACGACAGGCCCATTACCAATAGCGCCTTATTAATAAATGAGGGCGCCATTACCTATATTGGGCTGGATTCTCTTACTGATAACATGGTTGCATCAGCAATTGGTTCCATTCTACTTTCGGACCTGACGGCTGTTACAGGTGATCGGTATAACTTTGAGGTGGATAACCGTCCAGTAAATGTCTTTGTTGACGAGGCGGCAGAAGTTATCAACGAACCCTTTATCATGCTGTTAAACAAGGGCCGGGGAGCCAAATTGACCTTATATGTGGCGACCCAAACCTATGCGGATTTCTGTGCGCGGCTTGGCAGCGAACATAAAGCGCAACAAGTACTGGGCAATGTTAATAACACCATTGCCCTGCGCTTAAAAGATGCTGAAACCCAGGAACAGTTTGTAAAAGATATCCCCGAAACCCGTATCAAATATGTAGTACGGTCTCAAAACATGAATTCCGGGGGAGAGGACCCGTTACTTCATGGCGGTGGACAGGGTGAGCGACTTATGGAGGAGTTGGTGCCTCTGCTTGATTACCAACTTTTAACCATGCTACCGAATCTGGAATATTTTGCGAAGTTATCTGGCGGGAAATTAATCAAGGGAAGAATCCCGATTCTACATTAGTTGAGCCCTGGACAAAGATATGAATAATTTCAGTTACTACACTTTAAATCCTGAAGTAAACCTGATCGTTCAGCAGCATGGATTCAACCGCAGATTCAGGGCAATCCGCTCGCTTGAGAAACACCACCATTATTGGAACATTCTGGAAATAGACTGGCCTTGTGCAAAAGACTATATGGAAGATATCTATCACACTATTGGTGAAGGTATCCTGCACCAGAACCGCCCGGTCATCTGGTCTGTTGTTGACAAGGCCATGGCTGAATATGCCGCTGCTGTTCAGAATGTCAACGACGATGGCAAGTTGAATAATTTCTACCGTTTCGCAACTATCATCAATAACATCATATCCAGCACGGTCAAACTTCTTGATGTCACCTTAAGTGATACTTCAGGAAACGCATGGAATCTTTTCTCTGAAAAAACCGCCTGTGAAGTTCTTGAGCCCGACCAGAGGCTCTCTGCCACGCCCTTGTCTCCCGACCAGATAACTGATGCCAGGCGCCTGCTGTTAAACCTGCTGCATGAGCGCTATCGCGGAATCCTGACGGATACGCGATATGAAGAACCCATCGTGGCTAATGCTCTTCCTATTCTTTATTAAACAAGCCAAATCGTTATCAAGGGAAGTATCCCGATCTCATATGAGTGGCAGCCCTGGACGGACCTATGAATAACTCCAATTACTACACCTTAAACCCGGAAGTAAATCTTATAATCCAGCCACTAGGATTCAATCGCAGATTCAGAGCCATTTCCTCACTGAATAAGCATATTCATTACTGGGAAATACTTGACATTGACTGGGCACGTACCATTACTTACATGGAAAGTGTCTATAATCATATTGGCGAGGGAATTCTGCACCAGAACCGTCCGGTCATCTGGTCGGTTGTAGACAAAACCATGACCGAATATACCGCCGCCGTACTTAATGTAAACGGCGATGGCAAACTTAATAATTATTATCGGCTCGCAGTCATCGTCAATACGATCATATCCACTACCGTAAAACTCCTGGGCGTGACCCTTTCGGACAGGTCCGGTCAATCGTGGAACCTGCTTTCTGACAGGACTGCCTGTGAAGTGCTTAATGCCGATGACCCGCTGACCGCCACGCCGCTGACGCAAGCTGAAATTACCGAGGCACGGCGTCTTCTGATCAGCCTCCTGCATGAGCGCTATCTCGACATACTGACGGGTACCAAATATGAAGACGCCATTGTGGCTGACACTCTTCCTCGTCGCTATTGAGCTGTTGCTGGTTACGGTCTTTATTCCGGGCGACTGGACCGAACGGGTGATTCGGGAGGAGTCGGCCATGGTGCGCAGCCACCTGGGCGAGGAATCGGAGGCCTACGTCAACACCAAGGCCATGAGCTGGTACAAGGGCGCCGTGTTTGAAACCGGCATCTATCCGGCGCTGCATCGCCTGATGATACCCAGTGAAGAGGAAGCCGCTCGCAGTCGGGGCATGGAGCGCATGGGCGATTTTCTCTTCTCGTGGATGGAAGACCGGCTCGATGCACTGATGCACATGGTCTACCAGATCTGCGCGCGGCTGGCGCTGTTGTCGATCTGGCTGCCCTATATGGCGCTGCTGCTGATCCCGGCCATCTGGGATGGACTCATGCGCCGCAAGGTCAAGCAGACCAACTACGATTACGCCTCTCCCGTCTGGAACCGCTACGGCATGCTCAGTGCCTCGGTAGCCGTGCAGGCGGTGCTGATTGCCTTTATCAGCCCCATTGCCATCAACCCGGCGATCCTTCCGATTGTGATGATGTTTGTCTGCGTGATGATGGGTGTGTTTGTCGGCAACCTGCAAAAGCAGATTTGAGTTATTCCCACCCAGTCTTCCAGGCGACATGCCTCTGAAGACTGGGCGGCTTTTATCCTGGCCTGCTCAAAATTTCTGAATTATTTGCACCCAAACCTCGTGGTTGATACCCGCGCGGGTACCAACCACGGCCATAGCCCGCCTGCCTCTTACCTCACAATAAGCCCTGACCTGGTAACAGACTGAGGGCTCTACCTGTGAAAGCCATACACATCCCCACGCGTTGTGATGATCCGCTTCATGTCCTGATCTGGAGTCTTGATGAGCTGGTCCCGATAGGGGTCGGTCTGCTCTTTGGCATGGCCATCGGCAAAGCGCTCCTGTGCGGCGCTATCGGCTATGCCGTGACGTTTCTCTACCAGAAGTACAAGGATGGTCATGCCGATGGCTATCTCATTCATATCGCCTACTGGATGGGCGCCATTCCGTCGACGTCAAAGACCCTGCTCAATCCCTTTGCCCGGAGGGTCCTGCCGTGAAAATGGGAAACATGCTGAGCAAGTGGAACTGGGCGCTGCTCGAAAACCGGTATTCCCGCTACGCCATTGTGGGCCTGGTTGCCTGTCTTGCGCTCACACTGGGGATGCTGCTGTTCAAGAAGCCGGTCGTGATTCTTCAGCCCTATACCCTCAAGGAGGAGGCCTTTGTTACCGCTGACGAGGCCGGGCAGTCCTATCACGAGGCCTGGGGCATGTTTCTGTCGCTGTTGATGGGCAACATCACCCCCGGTAACGTGCAGTTTGTGCGTGAGCGCCTGGAGCCGCTGCTGTCGCCGCGCATCTTTCAGGAGGCCATGGAGGCGATCCAGTCACAGGCCGAGATCATCAGAAAGGACCGCCTAAGCATGACGTTCGAGCCACGCAACGTGGTGTTCGAGCGTGCCTCCGGCAAGGTCTTTGTGTTTGGCAACAGCTCGGTCATCAGCCCCAACGGCGAGACCCGTCGTGACCGGCGTACCTACGAGTTCAGGATCAGGATTGACAGCTACATGCCTGTCGTCACGTTCATGACGACCTACGCCGACCGTCCCCACACGCTTGATGTGCTGGAAAAGCAGAGCAAGGCCGCCGAGCGCGCGGCTGAGCGCGCCAGCAAAGCCGGTAAATAGAGGAGCCACCTGTGAAACCCATCCCTTTCATGACAGCGCTGGCCCTTGCCCTGGGCGGCGTGCACGAGGCGCAGGCAGCCGGTATTGATATTCCGGTTATCCCGGCCAACCATGCCGAGCAGGGCGGCCCGGCCATTTCCGTTCAGGCACCGGTGCATCCGTCCTCGGTGCGAAGCACAACCCCCGAGATTCCCTCGGTCAGTCGCAGCGTAATGACGGAAGGCGTGCCACGCCCCATCACGCTCTCGCAGGCGCGTAGCGGCCAGACCACTACCAATCCCGCCAGCATGGAGCTGAACCATGCCTCGCATATCCGGCTCAGGTCTGGTGAAAACGTACTGGTGCCCATTGCCCGCTACCAGCTCAACCGGATAGTGACCCCTTTTGATAAACCCGAGGTCAAGACCACCTCCAGCGCCACGACCGAAATCCTCAATAACATCGTGTATGTGGCTTCTTCCGATGAAGCACCGGTGACCCTGTTTATCAATGACAAGGGCAATCCCGGCGTTGCCCTGTCCATCACGCTTATTCCACAGACTATCCCGGCGCGTGAGGTCTCCTTTGAGCTGGATGAGCAGTCCCTTGCGGGCATACGCCAGCCACTGGCCAGCGAAGAGGCCGAGAAGTGGGAGACCAGCCAGCCCTATGTCGCCACGATCAAGGATGTCATGCGCGACCTGGCGCTGGGACAGACCCCTAGCGGTTATTCGATGAAGCCGGTCACTGCCAATACCTACGACCTGCCGCGCTGTGTACAGAACGGACTTGCCTTTGATTTCTCCCGCGGCCAGCAGATGCTGGGGCATAACCTCAAGGTCTTTATTGGGGTAGCCAAGAACACCTCCTCGCAGCCGGTCGAGTTCAAGGAAGCGGCGTGTGGCAACTGGGATGTGGCGGCCGTAGCCGCCTATCCGCGCAACATCCTGACGCCGCAGGAACGCACCGAAGTGTTTGTGATCATGCGCAACGCACCCGAGCGTGCCCGCACCACGCCACGCCCGTCACTGCTTTCGGGAGGTCAATAGCATGAGCATGATAGATACGGCCCGGACACGCTGGGAGAATTTCAATCCCAGGCACAGACGCTGGATCATGGTGGGCGGGGGCATTCTGGCCATGTGCGGCGTGATCTCCATCTTTGCCGGGGAAGGCGAGCGCACCCCCAAGAACACCGTGCCGGACAAGCCTGTCACCACGGGACTTACCGACCAGAACCTCAAGGACATCACCCTCGACTCGCTGGTGGCGCAGTTGCAGAAGTTTGACAAGGACAAGGATGACCTGTCGCGCAAGCTGGACGTGCTCTCGCGCGAGATGGAGGCCAGCAACCGCCCCGGCCTGATTGATGAAAAGATCAAGGCGGCGGTAGGGGGGCTTCAGTCACAGGTAGACGAGATCCGCAGCAGCGGTGTTGGTGGAGCTGGTCCGAACTACTTTGCACAGGCGCCGGGGGAATCCTCTGGTCAGGAGTCCAGAAAGAGCACCAGCCGCGAACGCTATGTGCCTGAACGCAGCAAGGCGGAAACCAATGCTGTCCGCGAGGCGTTCAGCCGCAGTCCGGCGGTAGCCACCGGACCGGATGGGCAGGGGCCACAGATTCGCACCGCCGGCCGAGGGGAACGCCAGCAGAAAGCACCCGAGCCCCTTCAGATCCGGACCTATCAGGAAAAGCAGGACGAAGCGGCAAAGCCCAGGGCTGAAGATGAGGAGTCGGTGTATCTACCGCCTGCCTCGATCGTGACAGTGGCGCTGATCAACGGCATGGACGCCCCTACGTCACAGGGCGCACGGCGTGATCCTTTCCCGGCCATGGTGCGGGTGCAATACGACGCCATCCTGCCCAACCGGTTCAAGGCTGACATTGTGGACTGCCACGCCATTATCAGCGGCTTTGGCGATCTCTCCTCCGAGCGTGCCTACCTTCGTGGCGAGCGGATCTCCTGCGTACGCAACGACGGCCAGGTAGTGGAAGCGCCGCTGGACGCCTATGCGGTGGGTGAAGACGGCAAGGCGGGTATCCGAGGCCGTCTGGTCTCCAAGCAGGGGGCGATTGTAGCCCGCTCGCTCTTGGCGGGCCTGGCCTCAGGCGCGGCTGAAGCCTTTAACGTCAGCCCTATTCCGGTGCTGCAGACCGGCAATGTTGGCTCGACCACGCAATACCAGCAGAACTACTCGCCCGACATGGTTCAGGGCGCGGCGGCCAGTGGCGCGTCAAGTGCGCTTGAGCGCATTGCCCAGTTCTATATCGACATGGCGGAAAACATCTTTCCGGTCATCGAGGTGGATGCCGGTCGGCAAATCGAGCTGGTGTTGAGCAAGGGCGCAGAACTCAAGTTCTCGCAGGTCAAGAAGCGTAACCCACGCGAGCGTCGCTAGTACCGTTTATCGGGAACTGGCCTGAAAAGGGTCTTGCGAAAAATAAATCTTCATTTAGGTGCCCGCGCGGGTACCAACCACGAGGATAGGTACCGAAATGATCAAGTTAGGATTCGTTCCAGTTGCGGTGATAACAGCGGTCCTGAGCGGTTGCTCATGGATGCAGGTTGGCGAGAACGACTACAGCTGCCCGGGCATGCCGGGCGATGCGTTGTGCAAGTCGAGTCGAGACATCTACAGCGCTACCGACAATGGAAATGTGCCCTTGCCCATGGACCCGTCAGGGGAGGGCAAGGACGGTAAGAACGAGGGGCACGCCAGAGGCCAGGAGCAAACGCTCTCCGGCCGCAGCGAGAACCCGCAGGACGTGGTGAGCACCTTTGTCTCGCCACGGCTTCCGGATCAGCCGGTCCCGGTACGAACCCCCGCGCAGGTAATGCGCGTGTGGCTTGCGCCCTGGGAAGACGACACCGGTGATCTGGTGGTGAGTGGATATATCTACACGGAAATCCAGCCGCGTAGATGGGTTATTGGCGAAGAGGCGCCGACAGCCGCCCCGAGGCTCAAGGCACTCGCGCCGGTAAGCAGTGGGAGCAACACCAGTACCAGTACCAGCAGTAACGGCACTGAACAAAAACCGGGGATCCTGAACGAAACAAAACGTACGGAGCGATTGCAATGACCAAGAACTTCCAGCTGGTTGATGTGGTAACAGCCTTGAAAGCCAAGGCCACTCAGGTACGCCGCACCGTTACCCCTCGTGGCCTGGCCACACTGGGCGTAATGGGTGCCATGGGGGCGATGATGGTTGTACCGGAAGCGGCCATGGCCGGTACGGGCGGTGCCGAGTTTGATGATGTGTGGCAAACACTGGTGGACTGGACGCAGGGAACGCTGGGCCGGATCATTGCCATTGGTATCATTCTGGTCGGTGCGTGCGTTGGCGTTGTTCGCCAGTCGCTGATGACCTTTGCCGTGGGCCTTGCCATGGGCATGGGCCTGTACAACGCGCCTACGGTCGTGGAATCGATCATGGGCTCCACCCTCTCGCATATCGCCGCCATGCCGACCACCATGCAGTTCATTTCCAACGGCCTGAGCCTGTTCTAACCCTCTCTCTAACGCCCTCACCTGAAGCGGTAGCCCTAAAGCTACCGCTTTTTTTGTGACCTCTTAAGACCACTAACACTTGCATCCCTGAAAACTCGTGAGACGTTGGTAGTACCACTTCCTGTGATGCGCGAGGACACGTCCATGCAATCCACCACCCTGACGAACATTTCTGATCGTATCTGGCTCGCCGAGTATCACCTGAACATGCAGACCTGGAGCGCCTTCTTTCTGGCTCGTCTTCGTAGGGCGAATGCAATAAGGCTACGAGTACTGGCAGGTCAGGTGCGGGTCTATGAGGCGGGGCGCTATATTGATGCGTTCGACCTGTACCACGCCATCGAAAGGCGGGCCAGTACCTCTCAAATCGCGGAACAGTGGGACTTTGAGGTTGCCTGCGAGGTACATCGGGTCGCTGAAGGAATGTCGGCCTCGGATGCCGAGGTACTCCTGTATGCAGCAGGACTCAATGGCGTCTCGCTGGAGGAGCTGGCTCGTAGCGCAGGGGCTTTACTTCCACAGCATAGGTAACTCTTCCAAATGCATATATCAGTTCTCTAGAAAAAATCACTTATATGCATCGTTTGGAGAACGATTCATTAATTCTAAGAAAATCAGATAATTATGTCTGATAATGTCCTTTATCAAACGCTCTTTTCGGCTATTCTGAGGCAAAGGGTCGTTCTGGCTCCTGTATGAAAATTTCTAATCAGAAAGACGAGACTAATAGATTGCATGTTGCCTAGCCTGCTATCCACCTCATTACTGCCTCCGCTGCCGGCACTCATCCAAGAAGCGGGGGATCGCGCGCAACTTCGCTTCCTGGAGTTCTTCACTTCGAATATCCGTAATCCAAATACCCGGCGTGCGTATGGGCGGGCTGTCTCAGATTTTCTGCAGTGGTGTCGGGAGGTCGGTGTGGGGTCTATTACTCAGGTGCAGCCGCTACACGTAGCAGCCTGGATCGAGTTGCTTTCACAACAGGTGTCGGCGCCCACGGTCAAGCAACGCCTGGCGGCACTCAAGCATCTCTTTGACTGGCTGGTAACAGGACAGGTAATTCCTACGAATCCCGCGGCTTCGGTGCGTGGGCCACGGCATACGGCGCGTCAGGGCAAGACACCCGTGCTGGACGCGACGGAAGCGCGGCAGTTATTGGACAGCATTGATATCAGTACACCGGCGGGGCTCAGAGACCGCGCCCTGATTGGGCTGATGGTGTTTTCCTTTGCCCGTATCGGCGCCGCGCTGGCGATGAAGGTGGAAGACCTCTATATCCAGAATCGCCGGCTGTGGGTGCGGCTGAAAGAAAAGGGCGGCAAGCGGCATGAAATGCCGTGCCATCACGCCCTGGAGGAGTACTTGCACGCCTACCTGGACCAGACCGGTATTGGTAATGACCCTAAAGGGCCACTTTTTCGAACTATAAAGCGTGGAACTGATCAGCTCAGCGATACGCCACTGCACCAGTCCAATGCCCATGCCATGGTGCGTCGTCGCGCTAAGGCAGCGGGGATCGATACCCAGATCGGCAACCACACCTTCCGAGCCACGGGGATTACGGCGTATCTCAAGAACGGGGGCACGATTGAGATCGCGGCAGCTATGGCAAATCATTCATCAACCAAGACAACACAGCTTTATGACCGACGCCGAGATGAAATTAGTCTTGGAGAGATCGAGCGCATTCATATTTAGTTAGCAAGGCTAGCTATAGTTTTTCAACTTATCTTTAAAGAATACGTGTCCGTGGACGATACATTCCCTTATTAGGTGAGCCTTAACTTCAGTCAGACGCGGTTGCCGCCAGGAAGAGTATGCTAATGGAAGATGTACACGGAAATTATAAAATTAAGGTTTTGAGCAAGATAGGCCAAGGTGGGTTTGGTTATGTTGAGCATATAGAGCTTTTTAATTTAGCTGGACATAAGTGCGGAAACTATGCGCGAAAGGTGCTTTCTCCTGAGCTAAATGATGAATTTAGACGTAGATTCGCGCGCGAGGTGACTTACCAAGCCTCATGTGTTCACAACAACATAGTCCATATTTATTTGTGCAATCTTAGAGCTGAGCAACCCTGGTTTGTCATGAATTTAGCTGAGGGGGACTTACTTAAAGATTTAGAAGAAGGAAATCTTAGCTTTAATGAAAAGTCTGATATTTTAAGAATGATATTTAACGGAGTGGCATATATTCATTCGAGAGGCTTCTTACACCGAGACATAAAACCAAACAATGTACTAAAATTTAATAAAAATACTTATAAAGTATCTGATTTTGGCCTTGTTAAGAACCTAGATAAGGACGCTGAGTCAGAAGTTCTCACCAAAATTGCTTCGGCAATGGGGACTACACGATATATGGCTCCTGAGGTTCTCTACGCAGGAGATTACTCCAAGCAAACAGATATCTTTGCACTCGGGCTGCTAATAGAAGATCTTAACTTAGCTGAAGCGCCTGGAGTTCAGCGAGTCATAGACAAAAGCACTGCTCGCAGACCGCTTGATAGGTATGCTGAAGTTAGTGAAATGTTAAAGGATTTGAATCTAGCTCTTGAGGGAAAGGGAAAATGATAAAGCTTATAGGTTGCGGAGTGTTCTCGTATCCCAAAAATTTTGATAGAAATAATCAAGATTCATTTTTAACTCCTCGCAATATTGGTAACGGATTTTTACTAGCAGTAGCGGATGGTGTTGGAGCCTACCATGGCGCGGATAAGGCATCAAAAATAGCAATTGATGTGTTAGCCGAAACTAAAGCTATGGGTGGAAAAATTGATGTAGAAAGCACATTCCGGACTATAAAATCTGAGATAGCAAAGCTTTCAATTTTAAATGAGTCTTTTCAAGATGCAGCTACAACCTTAACTTTTTGTTATGCCGGCGAGAAAGGCTTTCAAATAGGTCATATTGGTGACTGCCGCATATATGTAAGAAAAAATGATAAGTTAATACAGCTCACCAAAGATCATACACAGCACCAAAAGCTTATAGATGAAGGAATTTATAGAGCCTCAGAACTTAAAAAGTTGTCAGGAAAAAATACACTCTTTACCGCCTTATCTAAAAATATAAATCTTCAGTCTCAAGAAATTTATATACCGTATAGTGAAATCACTAATGATTCATATGTGGATTTATTCATTATGTCAGACGGTGCTTATCATTTTTGGGAGAAAAGGCCAAAATTTTTATTGAATACTTTAAGTGATCCTAGCAGCTTTGCGTCAAGCCTACACCGGAGAATAAAGAGATTTCAGCCAATAGATGATTATACTTTAGTGGCAGCAAAGTTCAGCTTTTTACCCGAAATTAACGAAAATTAATATAATAGGCTTTAAGCTGTGGAAGCCATAGAACAGATCTATAGAGATACCCTACCTACGCATCGAAAGTATATAAAGAGGCTCACAAAATACGTCGAAGTTTTAATGGAAAAAGGAAGATTCCTAGAGGCTAAATATTATTTCGAAAAACTGCTTTTGGTGAGTCCCAGCCACGTGAACTCTATACGCTTAGGCTATACCTTATCCATTCATTTGTTTGACCGAGACGGTGTTCTAAAATATGACAAATTTTTTATGGATAAGAAAATTTCAACAACAGATCTATATTGGCTCCGTCTGAAATTTTATATATCCATAAATAATAAAAAGAAGTGCGAAGAATACTGCGTCGAGTTATTAAAAAATGGTATTGATAACAGCAAGTTGAGCACAGTAATTGAAGCATGTATAAACTCAAACAGCTATAAGCCCATACCGCTTTTAATTCAGTATGTCAAGAAAAACAAGTTTACTCTTAATCCTCGCATTGAGAGAAAAATAAAATTGATAGCTATTAACCAACTTGCTAACAGTATAATAAGATTAAACAATGAAAAAATTCTTAGTAGTTAAATTGCTTGAGTCTAGTGGAGTCGTCTTACCTACCACCACGATCTATGGATCAGTTGAAATTAGATCACACAAGTCTGACTCTGAGCAAGAAATATGTCTCTTCAAAAATTCTGCATCAAACTTCGATTTAGATTATGAAAAGTATCAGATTTGTGCAAGAATCGCTACCATAGTAAATAGTGAAAGTGTAGAAGGCGCGATTGCTTTAGCAGATGACTTGTTCTCTCAGGTCCTTGATATAAAGTATGTTGAATATGCGATATCCAATTTCAAGACTTCCGATATTGGTTTTGTAAAGAATCTTGATTCTGGAGATGCAGAACCTATAGTCAGTAATGGGTTCAGGCCTACAACGGCTTTTATAGTTCACCAAGGTGATATTCAACGATATGATGAAACTAATTATATTCTTTCTTTAAATAACGAACTTAGCCAAAGATACATTCGGTCTTTACACTGGTCACGTAATAGTAGGCATGAAAAAAATGACCAGCTAAGAATCCTTTATTATTGGTTTTCTTTAGAGGCTTTACTCAAGGAAACCGAAGCAGATAACATAATTGGTATAGTTAGGTGGTTTCTGGGATTTCCTAATGGAAAAAATAGTCAAGATATTTCGCCGTTGCTTATAAAACAGCTAAGATCTCACTCCCGCTACGATTTTTGGAGTAAAGAAATATTCAGTAAGATTGATGAAATTCGTATATTCCGTAATGACTCTGTGCATTCTGGCTTTAGAAGTGTTGATTTCACAAAAAAAAACCTGAAACTTTACAACAAGCTAATGATTCTTGGATGCTCAAGATGTCAATCCGCTGTCAAGCACGCCTTACTTAATAACTTAAGTTCTATCTCTGAGTTTAAAAATTATATTAGCGCAATATTTGAATCAAACGGGAACTTAGTGAATGATGTTCATCACACTGTAATACATTTATTAGATGAACTCTGATTGTAAGCGTCCGCCCAACTCACCTTACGTAAGTCAGGCCGGCACCCATTGATGCGGCTACAATCGCTCAATCTCCCTGGCCCGCTGCGTCGGTAGCAGCGTCAGCACATCCTTGAGATAGGCATACGGATCATACCCATTATGCAAAATGGCTTAAGTTGCGATTCCCGCGCTATCTGACGGGCCTACCCGCTTGAAAGGACATAGAGGCTTCATAGACTCAGCGCCGATGCCGATGCCGATGCCGATGCCGATGCCGATGCCGATGCCGA
>NZ_VLKY01000018.1 GCF_007830155.1 Pseudomonas duriflava | reverse complement strand
GTTTGGTTACGTGAAAGTACGCTTTCGTGGCCTGATGAAAAACACCGCTCAGCTGACCACGCTGTTCGCCTTGTCGAACCTGTGGATGGCTCGCCGACATTTGCTAACGAATGCAGGAGAGGTGCGCCTGTAAGGTGAGGAATTGCCCCGAGGAGGCTGTCGCGGCGACCAGAAACACCGACATGAGCAGACGATCCAATCATTTTTGATGGATTCGCCGCTTTCCAAATCGGCGGGGCTGAAGTCGGCGGGAAATATAGGGCTACTTCAGACCATCCCTAAACTTGAAGCCAGGCCAAAACATAAAATCATGAATTTTGCTTTTACACTCAAGGACATCGAAGAAATGAGAATAGGCGTTGATGTAAGAGCTGTCTTTGAGCAGCACATCCGGGATCTTCTTCCCAGCGCTAAAGTTATGGTCCGCGGTTATCCGGGGGGCGGCTACAACATTACCGCTCATGTTGATATGCGTTGATAAAATACATCTCCGACATGATTTATAAATACAACCTCAGACTGATAACTAAATCTTAAAGCTTCACTGCGAGTATAATAAATACTACGGACTCCAAAGCAGTGCTCTTACATCCAGCCGCACAATTTTCTTCAGGTTGTTGAAAATATTTGGTCGCCTTTGCCGTTTCTGACTCTATCCCATTCTTTTTTGGAGAAAGGCGTGCAAATTTCGCCTGAAAATCGACCGAACCGCGCTCACCTATGGGTTTTGATCGCCTCGACCTGGAACACCTCACCTTTGGTGATTCTTGCGTAGATATTACGCATCTACGGCTTGGCAAACGCGTAACGGCTTACCTTGAACGTCAAACAGGGCCGGCGCCTATAACCATGGATATTCGTTTTAGGTTTTTACCAACCCGCTTCGTCTTTCAATCAAGCAAGCCTACCGACTGCAGATGAGAGCGAGCTTCAAAGGGGCTTGCTATTGGGCCCATCCGTGTGGTGCCCTACCATATTGATGACACCCTGGCTCTTTCTGAGAGAAAACTGAGTGTTGCCTGGCTCCCAGGAGGAACCAATCAAATGAGACTTTCCATCATTCACTGGTTCGATCAGAACAGATCGTGACAGCCTATTACCCAACACTTCAACTAAAAATTCACGCCGCTGGTTACCAGCAGACCCAGCCTAACTGACCTCATGCGTTCAGCGTCCAGGAACCTCCAGACGCCGTACCAGTCAGTCCTTTTTTGCCCACAGCCTAACCTTTCGGCCAAGGGCAGCACTGCCTCAGCATCAACAGGAGTTGAAGATGGCCCAGTCCCCTACCGAAAATCGTCGCATCGTGTTGGCCTCGCGCCCCACCGGGGCCCCTACTGCCGAGAACTTCCGCCTGGAGCGTGAGCCGCGGCCCGAACCGCAGGAGGGAGAGGTTCTGTTGCGTACGGTTTATCTATCGCTTGACCCCTACATGCGCGGACGCATGAGCGATACGAAATCTTATACCGAGCCGATGCAGGTCAATGATGTCATGGTCGGCGGTACCGTATGCCGGGTAGAAGAATCTCGCCACCCCGAGTATCAGAAAGGTGACTGGGTACTGGCCAGCAGCGGCTGGCAAGACTATGCAGTCTCCGACGGTACCGGCCTGAACAAACTGGGTAATCCTGAGTACCCCTCCTACTCCCTGGGTGTTCTTGGAATGCCCGGCTTTACTGCGTATATGGGCCTTCTGGATATCGGCCAGCCCAAACCTGGCGAAACGGTAGTAGTAGCTGCGGCCACTGGCCCAGTGGGCTCTACGGTCGGCCAGATTGCCAAGCTCAAGGGATGTCGTGTAGTCGGTGTTGCTGGCGGTGCCGAAAAATGCCGACATGCCAAAGAGCACCTGGGTTTTGATGAGTGTATCGACCACCACAGCGACGACTTCTCTGCAGCGCTGACCCAGGCTTGTCCGGACGGTATCGATGTATATTTCGAGAACGTAGGGGGCAAGGTATTCGATGCGGTACTGCCTTTATTGAATACCAAGGCACGGGTACCAGTGTGTGGCCTGATCGCCATGTACAATTCGAATCCTGAAGATTTGCCTGACGGCAAGGACCGCCTTCCCCTACTGGAATCCGTTTTTCTGAACAAACGTATACGCATGCAGGGCTTCATCATCTTTATGGATTATGGGGACCGTTATGGCGAGTTCCTTGAGGCCATGACGCCCTGGGTAAAAGAAGGCAAGATCAAGTATCGCGAGCAGATTGTGGATGGTCTGGAAAACGCGCCTGAAGCCTTTATGGGGCTGCTGGAAGGCAAGAACTTCGGCAAACTGGTCATCCGTGTGGGTGAGGATTGATTAGCAGGCATGGGCACTGCTTCTGACCGAGGCAGTGCCCGTACGTTTATTACGCTTTGATAATCAGTCTGCTGCAAAAGCGAGGCTTAATCAGCTTACTGTGGTAGAAGACCAAGCCTGCCGCGTCCCTTTTCTGGACAGACAGATCGCCTCTATAAACCATAGCCGTTAGCAGGCGCTCAGGGCGCCCGCTAACGGCGGTAGAGCGCTTCAACCAGTTACTCGTTATTACCTTTTGTAGACGGTAACGCGTAAGCGATCAGGTAGTCGCCCATTTTCGTCCCAAAAGACGCATGACCGCCAGCCATAATGACAACGTACTGTTTACCATCGGCTTCATAGGTCATAGGGGTTGCCTGGCCTCCTGCAGGTAGACGTGCCTCCCACAGTTTGTCGCCATTGGTCACATTGTAGGCCCGGATATAGTTGTCCTGTGTCCCTGCAATAAACATCACGTTACCAGCTGTGGAGATAGGGCCACCCAACATAGGTACGCCAATCTTAAGCGGCGGCAATTGAAGCCCCTGCAGGCTGTCACGAATAGTGCCGATACGCTTACGCCACACCACCTCGTGGGTATTCATGTCCACGCCTGCTACATAGCCCCACGCCGGCTCTTTACAGGGAAGACCCAGAGGTGACAGAAATGCATTGAGTTCCACGCCAAACGGTACGCCATATTGAGGCTGAATACCCTGCTCGGTCCCTGTACCTCTGGCGCCCTCCTGAGGCCACATCGGGTTGTTTGGACCTCGCGGAATCAGCTTGGACACAAAGGGCAAGGCCATGGGATTCATCAGGGCAATCTGGCGATCGGGGTTAACGGAAATACCGCCCCACTCAAACACCCCGAGGTTGCCGGGGAACACCAGAGTGCCCTGCTCTGAAGGTGGTGTGTATTGGCCTTTGTAAGAAAGGCGTTTGAATATCACACGGCACATCAACTGATCGAACATGGTGGCACCCCACATGTTTTTATCAGTCAATGTCTGAATCGGGGTCAGGTTCAAGGCCGAACGTGGCTGAGTGTTGCTGACCCAGTCGCCTTCAGCGGCACCTTGGGGTACAGGGACCTCGGTAACCGGAACGATGGGTTTACCGTCACGGCGATCCAGGACAAAGAGATCCCCGGCCTTGGTAGGTACATAAACAGCTGGAACAACCTCACCGGATTGCATTTTCACATCAGCCAAGGTCGGCTGTGAGGGTACGTCCATATCCCATAGGTCGTGGTGAGTAGTCTGGAAGCTCCAGACCAATTTACCGGTCGAGCCGTTCAGCGCCACGATAGAAGCAGCATAACGCTCCATGACCTTGGTGCGATTACCTCCCCAGATATCAGGGGTTGGGTTACCAGTTGGAATGTAAACCACGTCAGCTTTGGCATCATAGGCCAACGGTGCCCAGGCGTTTGGTGAGTTATTTACCAGGGTTTCACCGTCGGTTGGAATCGCGTTGGGATCCTCTGCGCCTGTATCAAAGATCCACTGTAGTTCACCAGTATTAACATCGTAACCGCGGATAGCGCCTGAGGGCTCATGTACGGAGAAGTTATCGGTAACCGAACCACCGATGATAACCGTAGTTCCAGTTACGACAGGTGGCGATGTAGGCTCCAGACCGCCCGGATAGGTATAAGGCTGCATATGCAAGAGGTCCAGCTCGCCGTTATTGGCGAAGTCGGCGCAACGCTCGCCATTATCGGCGTTGATGGCAAACAAGCGGCCATCATTAACCGGCAGGAATACCTTACGCGGACAACTGGTTTGCGCCGGAGTCTTGCCCGCCAGGCTGGCAGCAAATTCGGTCGTATTGGCCTGGTCATAATAGGCCACGCCGCGACAGGTCAAGTGCTGGAAGGAAGGCTCCGACTTGAGCTTTGGATCGAATCGCCACTTCTCTTTACCGGTAGCAGGATCCAGCGCCACAAGGATCTGGTGCATGGTACAGATGTACATGTTGTCGCCAATCTTTATTGGCGTCAGTTCGTTGGTGGTTTCGCCCGAGTCGTTCTCCTGCTTTGACTCACCACTACGAAAGGTCCAAGCCACCTGAAGATCTTTAACGTTGCTTTCGTTGATCTGACTCAGCGGCGAATACCGCGTACCGCTTTGGGTACGCCCATAAGCCGGCCAGTCGGCAGGATCTACGCCCTCTACGGGCGCGGCCTGCGCCGGCTGCGCTGAGGCTATGCTGCCATCGATTTCCTGTGGGTCGTTGAAAATGGAATACACCAGAACCGCGATGGCCAGAGCCAGCGTTGCGGATAGGAATATCTTGCTTCCCTTAAGCCCTGCGCCAATACCGCGCGTAACCGCAGGAATTAACAGCCATATACCCAACAGGCCCAGGATATCCAGGCGTGGTACCAGAGCCCAGAAGTCTGTACCTGTCTCCCACAGCCCCCACACCACCGTACCAAGCATCAAGAGCGCATACAGCCAGATCGCTGCGGTGGAGCGACGCGCCAGCAGAATGGCGGTGATCAGCAAAACAAGGCCGCTGACCACGTAGTAATACGAGCCGCCCAGTACTGCAAGCCAACCTCCCCCACCCAGTAACACCAATGCAAAAAGTGCAGTAATGATGGCTGTGAAAGTTCTCAATCCAGACCTTGTCGATAAGGTACTCATCAACTGTTTCCTTCTTTGCGAGAAATGAAATCCTTCAGTTAACGATCAAAGGCACTATTGCGTACCGAAACGAAATACAGTCGAGCTGTTAAAGACTTCACCAGGCTTTAGCACCGTACTGGGAAAACCAGGCTGGTTCGGGCTGTTTGGGTAGTGCTGGGTTTCCAACGCAAACGCCTCGGTTTGCCGGTATACCTTTCCGCCTGCACCGGCTACGTTACCCTTGAGGGCATTACTGGTATAAAACTGTAAGCCGGGCTGCGTGGTCAGGCACTCAAGCGTACGACCACTCTCGGGATCGACTACCCGTACGGCCATTTGCAGAGCATCTGGCTCAGAGCCTTTGTTCAACACCCAGTTATGATCGAAACCACGGGCGTACAGCAGCTGCGGGTCATTCGCGCGGATGTCCTTGCCTATGGCTTTGGGCTTGCGGAAATCAAAGACGGTGCCATTAACCGGCTGTAGTATTCCGGTTGGAATCGAATGAGCATCGGTAGGCAGATAGTGATCGGCATTAATTTGTACGATCTGGTCTAGTACACCATGGGTACTGCTGGGCCCGGCCAGGTTGAAGTAGCTGTGATTGGTTAGGTTGATAACAGTACCTTTATCGGTTTTGGCCTGATAATCGATACGAAACGTGTTGTCATCAGAAAGGCTGTAGGTAACCGTCACCTGCAAGTTGCCAGGAAAACCCTGGTCCCCGTCCGGGCTGTTGAGCTCTAGAGCTGCCTTAACCACCGGCCCCTCGGTGATTAATGGCTTCACATGCCAAACACGCTTGTCATAGCCGTTATTCCCACTATGCAAGGTATTAGAGCCATCATTCTTTTCAAGTTGATAGGTGTGTCCATCAAGCGTGAACTGACCATTGGCAATACGGTTAGCATAACGGCCAATCAGGGCACCAAAATGGATGCCTTCCCGCGCGTCCACCACTTCGTAACCCTGTAAATCATCGAAGCCGAGAACAATATTCTCTCGTTTACCGTTACGGTCAGGCGTAACAATATCGGTAATGACCCCGCCAAAACTCAAGAACGATACACTCACTCCCTTATCGTTCTTCATGGTATAGCGTATAACTTCCAGCCCTTCTCGAGTCGTACCGTAAGGTTGCTGACTAAGCGTTGAAGCGAAAACGTATTGACTGGCAAATAACCCTACAAGAGCACCGAAAACATTTATTACCCGCACTTTTTAGAACTCCATTAATTTCATAATGCAATTCAGAGTAACAATGTAGGCGGTCGTTGCCTAATCCCGATGGAAGGTAGATGTATAAGAGTTCTCAATTAAATTGTTTGCTGCACTCTGGAATCGAGCGCTAGCAAAAAGCCATTAGAGCCTTGACCTAGACACCCTCAGCCATACCACGCCTTGCTTCGCTCTAGATAAAAAGCGCTCGCTTAAAAATCAAATGCAAATTTTAAGCTTGGGCCACGGTATAAACTCTTGCCTGCGTTTCGTAATTTTATTAAGGGATTTAGAGAGTTGAAGCACCTGTATTTCGCCAAGGGCGATAACTCTCTCTACGAGGTTATTACCTAATCATTATAAGTTATTAATACGAAACTCTAATGTAATCACCTACAATGACTAGGCATTTAGTTTCCCGTTTGAAACAGGTGTGCTTAGTTTTAATTTATTGATTAGCGGATTACGCCATTTATAAACGTACTCCCCAACATGCCCACCGATGCGGATTGAATAGCCGCTACGTTCTGTCTGAAAAATCGATTTGCTAGGCTGTCCTGTCTTTTCCGAGCGGAGACTTGAGATGACAGGCCGTTACCAGTTAGACGATCGGTCATGGGCACTAATTAGCGATCTGGTTTCTCACAGGCAGCAGCGGGGTGGCAGCGCAAGGATGATCGCCTGATGCTTAATGATGTCTTTTGGGTGCTGTGCTCAGGAGCGAAGTGGCGTGATCTACCCGATCACTTTGGAGCCTAGCAAACGGTCTACCACCGTTTCCGTGTCTGGCGAGACCGCTCGCTGTTCAAGGCTCTGCTCAGGCGGCTTCATTTAGAGCTGAAGCAGGACGGTCGTATTGATCTAAGCACCTGGATGGTTGATTCACCCTCCATCCAGGTGCCGCTAAAAAATAGGCAACTAGGCATTGGGACGTAGCCGTGGTGGCTTGACCAGTAAGCTCCATCTGGCCTGCGATCGCTTCAGGATCAAGCCCATTATCCCGTTACGCCAGATGCATCGACACTCTAGAACAGGTCTGTCCAGACTCTTTGACCGACAGGCCTATCGTAAGCGCAATGCAATCGAGCGGCTCTTTAGCTGGCTTAAGGAGCATCGCTGAATAGCTACCCGTTTCGAAAACTCGCCAGCAGCTTCGAGGCCATGATTTCTCTAGCTTGCATAGGGATTTGCTTGAGGAAATCTTTTCAAACAGATCCTAAGCTCAAATGCTGTTGCACCTTTCCAAGCGAATCCCGGTCCAGCTCGTGTGACGTCAAGGGCCAAGCGACTCCGGCGTTAATCATAGTTCGACAGTCATGTCCGAAAATGGCGAGCTACTACCAATAACAACGACGATAGTAGAGCCTCTGCTGAAAACGCCTATGCGTTGGTAAAGAGGAAATACGAACAGTGCGTTCACTATGGGAGAAAGGATCGCATGCGTCTTTCAGACTATGGGAGATTGATACTGCTGGCCGCGATATGGGGCGCCAGCTTTCTTTTCATGAGAATAGCGGCCCAGCCTTTGGAGCGATCAATTCGGCGATATTGAATGCCACAACGCCCTTGATGGGAGCCCTGATTGGATTTGGCTTCTTTGGAGAAAAACTGACAGTTCGAAAATGGCTAGGCGTGGCATTGGGATTAGTCGGGATCACGATGATTACCCATGTTGGTGATGTGCAGTCTGCGAGCGGAGCCGCTATGGCTAGTCTTGCCTGCCTGATCGCTACGAGTTGTTATAGCGTTGCCGGATTTCTTACGCAACGCTGGATATCGGAACGAGGAGGACTTGACCCCAAGATAGTCGCCTTTGGCAGCCAGGCCGGTGCGACACTGTTTCTGATGCCCATCTTTATCGGGACACTCAACAACGGGCCTCTCGTTCAATGGGCGCAGCCAGAGGCCTGGATCAGCGTGCTGGCGGTTGGCCTCCTCTGCACGGCGCTGGCCTACATCCTGTATTTTCGGTTGATCGCTGATATCGGTCCGCTTCGCACGATGACCGTAACCTTCCTGATTCCTCCATTTGGCGCTCTTTGGGGCTACCTCGCGTTGGGCGAAATCATTACCAAAGATTTTATCGCGGGCGCCGTGATGGTAGGCATTGCAGTAGGGATGGTCTTGAGTCCGGGAAAACCGCCACGGATCGTGAACAGAGAGACTGTGAAGTAAGCCTGTAAATGCATTCTTGAAATACCAACATCGCTTCCTCTCCTCATTAAGATCAACTTAGATCAGCGTCGCGGCTGGCCGCAAACCAGCCGTTTACTTGATGCAAATCGGCCAGGGCTCAGCGCTCCCAGCCAAGCCACGAGTGCAGGGATCACGATAGAGGCGACTATCTCGACTATGAGGCTCCGACGCAGCGCAGAAATGGCGACCTAGGTGTTTGGTCCCAGGGAGAAAGGGTTTATGGTATAGACCTCTATCGAAGGAGGATCCATGGCTCAGGTTCTACACAAACGCGCCACGACCACGCACACCATCCGAGCGGAGTTACAGCGATCGCAGGATTCGATCGCGACACTGAGTAAGCGCTATAACTTAAATCCGAAAACAGTAATCAAATGGCGTAAGCGTGACTCGGTTGAAGATCAGCCCATGGGACCTCGGGAGCCGCATTCGACCTCCCTGACCCTGGCTGGAGAGGCTGTTGCCATCGCGTTCCGGCAGAAGACGTTGCTGCCTCTGGACGATTGCCGCATGCCTTGCAGCGTTTTATACCCAGGCTTTCGCGCTCGGGCCTGCATCGGCTCTACCAGCGACACGGCATCAGCAACCTCCCGCGCTCAGCTGAGCCGGTACGTGAGAAGAAAGCCTTCAAACGCTATCCGCTGGGCTATCTGCATATCGATATCACCGAGGTGCATACCGCAGAGGGCCGGGCCTATCTCTTTGTGGCGATCGATCGCACGTCGAAGTTTGTCTATGCCGAGTTACATGAGCAGATGATGCGCAAAGATGCGGTCGACTTTTTGGAGGCCACGCTTAAGACGTTACCCTATAAGGTGCATACGGTACTCACCGACAACGGCATTCAATTTGCCAGGAAGGTCGGTACTGAACGCTACCGGGCCCATCCTTTCGATGTGATCTGTTATCGGCACGGCATTGAACATCGGCTAACCAAGCCCTTCCATCCCTGGACCAATGGCCAGGTTGAGCGCATGAACCGGACGATCAAGCAGGCCACCACCAAGGCCTTTCATTATGCCTCGCTTAAACAGCTGCAGGAGCATATAAAGGATTATCTTTGGGCGTATAACAGCGCTCGTCCATTGCGCGCCTTGAAAGGGCAAACACCGATTGGCTTTATCCTCGGGCAATGGCTCAAACAACCACAGCTCTTTTTAACCGACCCAAACCCCCTCTTCCCGGGACCTAACACCTAGTGTTTCCCATCATGAATGGCTCTTCAAGCAAGGCGCTCAGGTGAAATCGGTTAGCGGCAGCTAACCCCAACATCAGAACGAATAATGCAAGCTTTACCAGTAAAAGCTGTCCATACATGCTGGAGACAAGACCGCTTAACGTAGGCCCTACAATTAGCCAGTAGTTGGTGATACCAGTGAGGCTGATCACCACAACGATAACCGTTCTGGCCATCGTGAAACTGCTCAAAATGCGACTTAACAACACTAGGTGCTGAGGGAGTATTCAGCCTAGGAGAATGCATTAGCACGACAAAGACTACCAAGGCTCCCAGCCAGCTATCGGCCACAAGAAGATAGAGGATGTCACAGGTGATATGAAGATAGCACCGGCCGCCTTCATCCATCGCGCCATGCCTTGTACAGGCTAACGTGGCCAGTGCAATAGCGCCAAAGAGCATTACTAACCCTAGCGCGCCGCTTGGCACATAGTGCACTGAGCAGAGGCAGTATAAGGACGGAGATCCGCCCCTAGGTCAACCCGACATCCGTACCGGCAATGATCATTTCAAAGGGGTGGAGTTCAAGCGCCATGAACTCCTGAGCACCACTCATGGATTTGGCCAGTACCAGCATGGCTCCCAGGGACTGCACGAGACCTGCCAGCGCCATCACGGCCAGGAACGAGCCGAACCTTATGCCTATACCTGGCTACATGCTCATGGCCCTAAAGGGCATAAAACCAAATAGCAGCATAAGTCCATGCAAAAAGCAAAGCGTACGCCAATGTTGATCCAGTCGCCAATGACATCGCTACTTCACATTAAAGGAAAGAATGGGACGGGTCATCATGGTGTCGTTGACCAGCACGATTCTGACCCGCTCGCCATACTTGAGCCGGTGAGGTGCAGCTCAAGGGTACGACTAGGCTCTTGTTCATCCGGGTCAAAAAGGTACTTTTGAGGTCCGAATAGGTCGGAACGCGGCGTCCATAGTTTCTCAAACTAAGACCCAGATCATCCACTAGCCTAGGACTTGGATTCATATTTCACTACAGATGTAAAATATCCTAGGGCTTGTCTAAAAGTTGCGACGGTTAGCTTGCTGCCATTGGGAGAGACAGACATAACAGATCGTTACAAACTTTCAGGCCAGAAGTAGACTTTGACTGAAGGGATTGATCCCTCTCCTAGGACTAAGCCCTTGTCTAGCCTCTGATATGCAGCTAGCATCACAACCATGAGCGTTGTTCATCGACTTTGTCTCCTATTAGTTCTTAGCTTGGCGCTTCCCTTCAATGGGATGGCGGGCTCGCTGCTGCCAGCGAGCCCATGCTCCATGGAGCAGCATGATGCTTCCATGAAAAGCGCCATGGAGATGCACGACAGTTGCTTCGATGAACAGAAAAGCGCCCATCTGGGTGGCAAGATGTGTAAAAGTGGCGAGCAATGTCAGGCTAACACGCTTGTTCAAACCAGCGCTTTTAAAACTCCTTGTGTACCCATAGCCCCGCCTATCCAAACAGCTCTTCCTGAACGTGCTGTCTCCCTTACGCCCAGCGATGTCTGGCGACCTCCTCGCGCCTGATTTCTAGTCTCTTCTAATCTTTGTCTTGCGACTGCAGAGTCGTAAGCCGATTGGTGTGTGCGCATGAATCATGGGCACCGAAACATGACTGGATTCACGCGATGATTTTTCGACGCGACGGTAAAAAGCAGCCATCCCAGACGGCTGTGGCAGTGTGCCTTCTGGCTGTACCTGTTTTTTCATCAGCCTTGACCCTGGATGAGGCCATACGTCTGGCCGAACGAGACGCTCCGTCAATGGCTGCCCGGCAGGCTGGTATTGAAGCGGCTCGTAGCGCTGCCATACCTGCTGGCGAGCTGCCTGATCCTAAGTTAGCGCTTGGCCTGCAAAACGTCCCTATTCAAGGCGAAGACCGCTTCAGCCTGAACCGCGATTCCATGACCATGCAAATGGTAGGAGTCACGCAGGACGTGCCTAATCGCGATAAGCGACGCGCACGTGTTGAGGCTGCACAAGCAAGCGTTTCGCGTGCAGAAGCCGTTCAGCGTGTAGAGCGTTTGAATGTAAGGATTGAAACAGCCCTGGCCTGGATCGAGGCTCGAGCGATCGAGCGCAAGCTGGAAGTGTTCAAAAGTCTTTACGAAGAAAATCGTCTTTTGGCTAAAGCGGTTCAGGCCAGGCTTGCAGGTAATGCGGGGCAGATCTCAGACAGCGTTGTGCCGAAACAAGAAGCTGCACTGCTGGCCGAGAAAGAAGATGAGCTACAGCGTTCGTTACAGCAGGCCAGGGCTGATCTACGACGCTGGGTTGGAGCTGCAGCTGACGAGCCACTGGTTGGGAACCTGCCTTTCTGGCCTGTCGATACCCGAAGCCTCACTCATAACCTTGAGCGGCACCCCAAGCTTGCTGTCTTTGATCCTATGACCCAGGAAGCCGAAGCGCAGATTCGTCAGGCTGTAGCAGAAAAGAAACCTGACTGGAGCTGGCAGGTGGGCTACCAGAACCGTGGGCGCGAGTACGGCGACATGGTCAGCCTGCAAGTAAGCTTCGATCTTCCCTTATTTACCTCATCCAGACAGGACCCAAAGATTGCAGCCAAACGTGCAGAGCTTTCCGAGCTCGAGGCTGAGCGTATCAGTATGCGACGTGAACACGTTCAGGAGCTCGAAAGCGATCTTGCTGAATATGAGCGTTTGAAGCGGGCCGTCGAACGTAGCCAGAAGATTCTTGTTCCCCTTGCCCAGGAAAAGGTCAATCTCGCGCTTAGTAGCTACCGGTCAGGAAAAGCTGATCTGGGCACCGTAGTGCAGGCGCGTCGCGAGTTGGTTGAGGCGCGCCTCAAAGCGATCGACTTTATTGAACAGCAAGCGCTTACCAGTGCACGTCTGCATTTCGCTTATGGAGAACACCAATGAGTAAGCGCACCCTTTCGCTGCTTCTGCTCCTTATCGGTACAGCACTTCTGGCTGGGGCTACAGGTTACTGGCTCGCCGCGAAATCCGCTCAACCTGGACAGCCTTCCCCTACCAACCTGCCAGCCCAGCAAGAGGAGCGGCAGGTATTGTACTGGTATGACCCGATGTATCCGCAGCAAAAGTTCGATAAGCCTGGCAAATCGCCTTTCATGGATATGGATCTTGTACCGCGCTATGCCGATGAAGGCGGAGACAGCGCGGCCATTACCATTGATCCTGGTGTAACCCAGAACTTGGGGATGCGCGTAGCGCCTGTTACCCGCGAGTCTATAGGCCAGGTCCTTAATGCAGTAGGAACACTGACCTTTGACGAGCGCAATGTCGCGGTCGTGCAGACCCGTAGCGGAGGCTTTGTCGAGCGCGTATACGATAGAGCCCCTGAAGACGTAATAAAGAAAGGGGCACCTCTTGCCGATGTGCTCATTCCCGAATGGTCCGCAGCCCAAGAAGAATACCTTGCGCTACGGGACCTTAAAGACTCTCAGCTATTAGCGGCAGCGCGCCAGCGTCTGCGTCTTGCAGGAATGCCAGCCGACCTGATCAAGGATCTGGAACGCAGTGGCAAGGTGCAGTCCGTCTGGACCGCTACAAGTCCTATAGCGGGAGTTATCCAGACGCTTGATGTGCGTGAGGGTATGACGCTTTCAAGCAGCTCTACCCTGGCTCGGATTAATGGAATCGACACTGTTTGGCTCGAAGTAGCCGTGCCGGAGGCGCAAATTGCCCATTTACAGGCCGGGCAGCGTGTCGAGGCACGTCTGCCTGCCTATCCCGATGAGGTCGTAAGCGGAACGATCAAGGCCATCCTGTCAGAAGCTAACCGTGACAGCCGAACGGTACGGGTTAGGGTCGAGTTGCCCAACCCGCAACAACGCTTGCGCCCAGGCATGACCGCCGAGGTCACCCTAAGCCATGAGCAGCACAGTGCTCTGACAATTCCCACCGAAGCGGTAATCCGTACTGGGAAGCGTACGCTCGTCATGCTGGCTGAAGAGGCAGGTCGCTATCGCCCGGTTGAAATCCGTACTGGACGGGAAGTCGAAGACAAGACGGAGGTACTCCAGGGGTTGGAAGAAGGCCAACACGTTGTTGCCTCAGGACAGTTCCTCTTGGACTCCGAGGCCAGCTTACGGGGGCTGACCGCACAAACCCTTGAGCAGACGCCTACAGTACTTAAACACGCTTTGCATGAAGCTGAGGGAACTGTCGTCGAGCTTGATGGCGACATGATCGGTATTTCTCACGGACCCTTCAAGACACTGGGTATGCCGGGCATGACCATGAGCTTTGCCCTGGCTGATCCAGCACTTGCTAGCGATCTGCAACTGGGTGACCGGGTCCGGTTTGGCGTGCGGGAAACCGATGAGGGTTTGCTGGTCGAGCGCATCGAAAAGCTGGGGGATAAACCATGATTGCCTCGCTTATTCGATGGTCAGTGGCCAACCGCTTCCTGGTCTTGCTGGCAACTTTGTTTGCCATTGTCTGGGGCGTCTGGTCGGTCAAAAACACGCCGATTGACGCCTTGCCGGATCTATCCGACGTTCAGGTCATCATTCGCACATCTTATCCAGGGCAGGCACCTCAGATTGTTGAAAATCAGGTTACCTATCCGTTGACTACAACCATGCTCTCGGTACCGGGAGCCAGGACGGTGCGGGGCTACTCGTTTTTTGGTGATAGTTACGTTTATGTCTTGTTTGAAGACGGCACGGACCTGTACTGGGCGCGCTCACGTGTCTTGGAATATCTGAGTCAGGTACAAGGCCGTCTACCGGCTTCCGCCAAGCCGGCACTGGGCCCGGATGCGACCGGAGTGGGCTGGATTTACCAATATGCACTGGTTGACCGTACTGGCGGACATGACTTGGCCCAGCTTCGCTCCTTACAGGACTGGTTTTTACGTTATGAGCTCAAAACACTCCCTAACGTAGCTGAAGTTGCGCCTATTGGCGGAATGGTCAAGCAATACCAGGTAGTACTTGATCCTATCCGTATGGCCAGCCGTGGGGTAACGCAACAGCAAATAGCCGAGGCTATCAGCCAGGCCAACCAGGAAGCTGGGGGTAGCGTCCTGGAGCTTGCAGAAACAGAGTTCATGGTGCGTGCCTCAGGCTACCTGCAAACCCTGAAGGATTTTCGGACTATTCCCTTACGCCTGGACAGCAATGGCGTGCCAGTCCTACTGGGAGATGTAGCGCACATCCAGCTTGGCCCGGAGATGCGCCGAGGAATCGCAGAGCTTGATGGAGAGGGAGAAGTTGTTGGCGGGGTGGTCATCCTGCGTAGCGGCAAAAATGCCCGAGAAACTATTGCAGCTGTTCAGGACAAGCTGGAACAACTCAAGAAAAGCCTACCGGACGGGGTTGATATTGTTACGACCTACGACCGCAGCCAGCTCATTGACCGAGCGGTAAAAAACCTGAGCCACAAGCTGCTCGAGGAGTTTTTGGTCGTCGCACTGGTTTGCGCTGTCTTCCTGTGGCACCTGCGCTCGTCTTTGGTGGCTATCGTCTCCCTGCCGGTGGGCGTTTTGATCGCCGCCATCATCATGCAGCGGCAAGGCATCAACGCCAATATTATGTCCCTGGGCGGAATTGCCATCGCCATCGGCGCCATGGTGGATGCGGCCATCGTAATGATTGAAAACGCTCATAAACACATCGAGGCCTGGCATAAGCAGCATCCTGATGAAGAGCTTAAGGGCGAGGCGCATTGGAAGGTCACAACCGCAGCCGCCGTGGAGGTAGGGCCTGCGCTGTTTTTCAGTCTGTTGATCATTACCCTGTCGTTTATTCCTGTGTTTACACTGGAAGCCCAGGAAGGCCGCCTATTCGGCCCGCTGGCCTTTACCAAGACCTATGCCATGGCGGCAGCGGCGGGCCTGTCAGTAACCCTGGTGCCGGTACTGATGGGGTATTGGATTCGTGGAAAGATTCCTGACGAACACCGAAATCCGCTGAATCGAGGGTTGATTCGTCTTTATCAGCCCGCGCTAAGTGCTGTGCTGCGCCGGCCAAAAACCACCTTGTTCGTAGCCCTGCTGGTGTTCCTCACTGGGCTCTGGCCTGTTACCCGCCTGGGCGGCGAGTTTCTGCCCGCGTTGGATGAAGGCGATTTGCTCTATATGCCGACCGCCTTGCCAGGGCTTTCAGCACAAAAGGCCAGCGAGCTCTTACAGCAGACCGACCGGCTGATCAAAACAGTACCGGAAGTTGCGCATGTGTTTGGTAAAGCCGGCCGTGCCGAGTCGGCTACCGATTCGGCACCGCTGGAAATGTTCGAGACCACTATTCAATTCAAGCCCCGAGAGCAATGGCGGCCCGGGATGACCATGGAGACGCTAGTCGAGGAGCTGGACCGCACAGTTAATGTGCCCGGCATTGCCAACCTGTGGATTCCACCGATCCGCAACCGTATCGATATGCTGGCCACTGGGATCAAGAGCCCCATCGGCGTCAAGGTATACGGCACGGACCTGATGCAAATCGACAAGGCTACTCAGGCCGTCGAGCGCATCGCCAAGACGGTGCCTGGCGTCAGCTCTGCACTGGCCGAGCGCCTAACCGGAGGCCGTTATATCGATGTTGATATTGATCGCGTTACTGCGGCGCGGTACGGGCTCAATATTGCCGAAGTGCAATCCATCGTTGCTGGCGCTATTGGCGGCGAAACCATTGGCGAAACCGTGGAGGGTCTGGCTCGCTACCCTATCAATCTGCGCTATCCCCGAGAGTGGCGAGACTCGGTAACTGATCTTCAGCAGTTGCCTATTTATACGCCTCAGGGCAGCCAGATCACTCTAGGGACTGTAGCCCAGGTAAAGATCAGTGACGGCCCGCCCATGCTGAAAAGCGAAAACGCACGGTTGTCTGGCTGGGTTTATGTTGATGTGCGAGACCGTGACATGGCGGCGGTGGTAAACGATCTTCGGCAAAAGGTAAGTGAGCAGATCACACTGGAACCTGGCATGAGTATCAGCTACTCGGGACAGTTTGAGTTCATGGAGCGGGCCAATGCCCGCCTGAAACTTGTAGTACCCGCCACGCTTTTGATCATTTTTGTGTTGCTGTATCTCGTCTTCACCCGCTTCAGCGAAGCATTTTTGATCATGGCTACGCTTCCCTTCGCCCTGACGGGTGGTGTCTGGTTTCTTTACCTGCTCGACTATCACCTCTCGGTTGCTACCGGAGTGGGCTTTATTGCCCTGGCTGGCGTTTCAGCCGAGTTTGGCGTGATCATGCTGCTCTATCTGAAAAATGCCTGGCACGAGCGGCTTGACGCTGGACTCACGTCAGAAGGCGCGCTTCTCGATGCGATCAATGAGGGCGCTGTGCAACGCGTACGGCCCAAAGCCATGACAGTTGCAGTCATTATTGCCGGTTTACTGCCCATCCTATGGGGCAGCGGTACCGGTAGCGAAATCATGAGCCGCATCGCGGCGCCCATGGTTGGCGGCATGATCACTGCGCCGCTGCTTTCCCTGTTCGTCCTGCCAGCCGCCTATCGCCTGATGCGCCGGCGGGAAACAACCACCCACAGCACTCTTTCACTGAAAGGTTAATAACCATGAAACGTACATTTCTAGCGATCTCTGCATTGGTATTTGTTGCGCCTGTTTTTGCGGCAGAGACTCATGAAATGCCCATGAAAGGCATGACCATGGAAAAAGCTCAAGCGGCAACAGAGGCTAAGGCCAGTGGTACGGTCAAGTCGATCAATACGGAGAAAGGCACTGTTACGATCAGCCATGGCCCTGTGCCTGAAGTTCAGTGGCCCGCCATGACCATGCCTTTCAAGGCCACGCCGGATCAGTTAAACAACGTTAAACAAGGCGACAAGATAGACTTTACGTTCAAGTCAGAAGGCATGAGCGCGACAATTACGTCTATCAAAAAGCAATAACGTTATGCCTTGGACAAGCCTCTAAGACGATAGACATCGCCTTTCCTTACCATAAGAAGGCCGTGCTTATGGTGACTAGTACAAAAGGACATGGCAGGAGCTTGTCAAAAGGCAGCGCCGCTGCTGAAAGCAGTAGCGAGTGAACCCTCACGTGACACGTAAAAGTATGGAGCCGGAACAAACCTTCTTTGTTCTAGCTCCATACTTGCTCTAGCTTTAACCAACTATTCCACTGACCCACTCTTTCGAGACAAGGGTTTGCCAGTTACCAACGCAGGGCAAGTCCCAGCACCGGCTTCATGGCTGGCCAAAGCCATGAGGCGTCTGCCATATCTTCTTTCAGATAATCTCATCCAATTTCTGGCTTTCGTTTATCACTGCGGACATCATCGTCCTACCGATCAGGCTCGTACTCATTAACTTGATCAATTTTTTGATGCATCCGCCCCAGCATATTTACCAGCAAAAGGGGCAGTAAGCCACTCCTTGCAAGGGCTTGAGGCAAGCAGCCACGTTATGACCGCAGTGGATAGTCGCGATGCTCGACGCTACACGGTCAGTCTGACCTTACAGGGAAGAGCTCTGCACGACCGCATCTTCCAGCTTGCCATGGAGCGCGAGCGGAGGCTTCTGAAGGATCTCACACCGGCCGATGTTTTTATCCAGTCCGATCATTTGGCAGATTCACAACTGCGCCAGCGGAGCCTGCAGGTACAGGTCATGGCGGGACGTAAGTTGCCGGTACTGGTGCGCTATTTCCTTAGCTATCTTGAAGAGCAATTAACCACCGCGACGCAGGACCCGCGCTTTTCTATACCGGCCCTGCCCTCAGATTCCGCCTAGGTCGCCAGATGTTATAGGTATAGGTCACATACAATCGGTTTTCTTCGTATTTAGCGCTGTTTTTAGTATCGACGCCAATGTTCATCCATCGTAGACCAATGCCTTTTAACGGACCACTTTCAACAACGTAGCTGACGATTGCCGGACGCTCCGTCTCGCCGCTCTGAAGGTGCGGACGGTATGTCCGCACCGAAATCAGGATAACTTGACGCAGTGGCGAATAGTCATGAGCGCAACAAGACTGAGCAGACCAGTGAAGAGCAGATAAAACGCGGGCGACATCTTGCTACCGCTCAGGCCAATGAGCCATGTGATAAAGAATGGAGTAAAGCTTCCAAACACGGTAGTACCGATGTTGTAACTCAGTGCCATGCCGGTAGCCCGAACCTTGGTTGGGAAAAGCTCGGCTATCAAGGCTGGAAGCCCCCCGAAATACATGGCTTTGAGCAAGCTAAGCCAGACCAGAACAGTCAAGAGACCGGCCAGGGTCGCGTTCAGCGAAAGGTACATAAAGGCAGGATAGATAGTAATGGCGAAAACCGCTGACGACGCCACCATGATTCGCGTACGACCAAAGACATCGGATAGATGACCAATAAAGGAGGTAAGTACCGTCAAGGATCACACCATTAAGGGTGCTCCTGCAAAGCCGATAGAGGCGGTCAAACCCAGTTGCTTGACGGCATACGCGGGCATAGAAAAGAACGGAAAGTCCAGTCTTTAGGAGGTCTTGGCCCATGCGCTTGTCAGGCTTTCGACTGGTGTCGCCTGGACAGTCACATGCCCTACAGACATGAGTCCGTGCGACCTATATAGCTATCCTGAACCGACATTTGCCCAAGGCTCAACACGTTTCTAAAACCCAGCCAGCCTGTTATCCCTCATTGACCGATTCGCCTTTCTCTACTGTGCTGAACAAGAAACCACGCGATGCCAGCCCTTATCTCTTGACAGTTCGAACCTGCCAGAGCAAATTTCATTAAACGTAATTCACTTACGCAAAATAAAAAGACTCAAGAAGAGCCCTTTACGACAGCGGTGTAAGCCATGGATCTATATACCTACTATCGCTCCACGTCTTCTTACCGGGTACGCATCGCTCTCGCCTTGAAGGGATTGTCGTACGAGGTTATTCCAATCAATCTGATCAAAGACGGTGGCGAACATCGCCAGGCGGACTATCGGGCGCTCAATCCGCAGGGCCGCGTCCCGTTACTGCGTACCGATGAAGGCGCTTTGATTTGCCAATCACCAGCAATCCTCGAATATCTGGAAGAGCGCTATCCTGAGGCGCCGCTATTGCCAACCGAGCTTTTGGCGCGCGCTCGGCATCGTAGTATTGCTGCGATCATTGGCTGCGATGTACATCCGCTGCATAACGTTTCCGTACTGAATCGCTTACGTCAGTTACAGATTCAGGAGCAGGACGTCGTGGCCTGGATAGCACACTGGATTGGTGAGGGTCTCTCGGCCGTCGAAGCCTTGATTGGCGAAAAGCAGTTCTGCTTTGGCGATGTGGGCTTGGCCGATGTGTATCTCCTGCCTCAGGTGTATGCAGCGCGGCGCTTCAATGTGGAGCTGGGTCAATTCCCCCGCATCTGTCGTGTTGAGCGTGAGGCATTGGCACATCCGGCCTTTCAGCAGGCTCACCCAGATGCCCAAGCGGACAAGCCCGCATGAAAATCCACGGCTTCCAACTTATTCTCGGCCATTTTCTGGCCCGTAGTGTTCGCGGCCTCTCCTGCGCGCCGCCTGTAAAAAGTATTGATAACGCTGTTAACCCAATACTTTTTATCGCTACGTCAGGAGCCACATCATGGCCGATCTGTTTGAAAACCCTATGGGACTCATGGGCTTCGAGTTCATCGAATTCGCTTCCCCTACTCCTAACGTCATAGAGCCTGTACTGGAAAGCATTGGTTTCACCCATGTTGCTGACCACCGATCGAAGGATGTGGCGTTGTATCGCCAGGGCGATATCAATGCCATCGTCAATCGCGAGTCAAAGAGCCGTGCGGCTTATTTTGCGGCGGAACATGGCCCATCGGTGTGCGGTATGGCCTTTCGTTGCCGGGATTCCCATCATGCGTATTACAAGGCGCTAGAGCTGGGTGCACAGGCTGTAGAGATCCCGACCGGTCCGATGGAGCTGCGTCTGCCAGCGATCAAGGGCATTGGTGGCGCGCCGTTATATCTGATCGATCGTTTCGAGGAAGGTAGCTCAATCTATGACATTGATTTCGTCTTTCGGGATGGAGTAGACCGCAAGCCTGTAGGTGCAGGTCTGAAGATCATTGATCACCTGACCCACAACGTATATCGCGGGCGCATGGCCTACTGGGCAGACTTTTATGAAAAGCTGTTCAACTTCCGTGAAATCCGCTATTTCGATATCAAGGGCGAATACACGGGCCTGACATCCAAGGCTATGACGGCCCCCGACGGCATGGTTCGAATTCCGCTGAACGAAGAGTCTTCCAAGGGCTCGGGCCAGATTGAAGAGTTTTTGATGAAGTTCAACGGTGAAGGCATCCAGCATGTTGCCTTCCTGACCGACGACCTTATCAAGACATGGGATGCGCTTAAGGCCTGCGGCACTCGCTTTATGACCGCGCCGCCGGAAACCTATTATGAAATGCTTGAAAGTCGCGTGCCCAACCATGGCGAACCTACGGCGGAACTGCAATCACGTGGCATCCTGCTCGATGGCACTTCGGAAAACGGCGAGCGGCGCCTCCTTTTACAGATCTTTTCGGAAACGCTACTCGGCCCGGTATTCTTCGAGTTCATCCAGCGCAAGGGCGATAGCGGCTTTGGCGAGGGTAACTTCAAGGCCTTGTTCGAATCCATCGAACGCGATCAGATCCGCCGCGGCGTGCTGGTAACCGAGTAACTGTGAGGGCAGCCGGAGCCTTACCGGTTGCCCTTCTTTTTCGCCTGATACAAGAGGCTCCGGATGAGACTTGTGGCCTCTCGGCCCGGCTTAACTCGGTGTTGCTATCAACTTGACGCTTACAGCCCTTTACTCATTTGTGCTGGCGAAAAACCCATTCGCGGATCGGCTCGACGGCATAGGCGATGCGCCAGGTATTCATGTGCCCGCTGGCACCGGCTGCCGACTCACCTGCAGGTATGACACTGCCCGGGCTAAAGGTCACATAGTTGATCGGGCTGCCTTCGGCATCGATTTTCTCGAAAGCTGCACGGAATTGTTCAGCGTTCCAGGTACCGTCCCATACCGCGCGGCTAATTTTGGCCCCCTCCTTTTCCAGGACATCCATAATGGCGTTCTGGCCTGGAAACGCCTTGTTGTCATCCTGCGAAACCAGAACCCATAGCTTTTGCCCGGCGAGCAGCTTTACCAACGCTGGGTCCCACTGGCCCGCCACCAGGAAAGAGGCTGCGAAAAAGTCTGGATACTTGATGTCCATGGCAATGGACATCATGCAACCACCGGATTGACCAGTGGTATAAAGCCGCTTACGGTCGATGTTGTACTCAACGGCCAATGCGTTCACCAGGTTGATGGTGGTGTCTAGCATGCTGGTTTGAAAGTCATCGTCGGCGATGATCTCGGCATATTGGGGCGCCAACACAAAGGCTGGACGCCTGGCCTGATCTTCGGGGCTGGCCCAGGCGATTGCACCCAATCCCTGCAGCAGGGTCGCCCTAGGCCTGTCTCCAGTCACACTAGCGTCGTGCATGAACAGCACCAGCGGGTACGAGCGTGTGGGATCGTAGTGCCTTGGCACAAAGAGGTTGTATTTCAGCGTTTCGCCAGTCTTTGAATCATGAAATTCAAGCTGCTGGAACTCATCAACGATCAGGTTGCGTACCGTAGAGGTGACCATCGTTTTGCCGTCTGGCAGGCCAATAGTTGCTTCGGCTGTTCGATAGGCCATGCCCATACCGCCTGGACGACTACCGGCTTTGCCCATACCACCCGCCCCATGGCTATTCGGCTTGCCAAATCCGCTGCCACCGGGCGGTTTCATTCCACCACCAGGCCCATGCATTTTAGGTGACAGGCTGGCATCTGTATCTTCGGGAGATAGGGTCACAATGACGAAGCGACCGATCGCCGTCCGATCCGCCGGATCGCTTGAGGTACTGGCGAAAACGCCGGTAACGGTGCGTCCTTCCACGTGAAAGTCGTTTGCTGTCAGCTCGGCACTTGTAACCGGCGAGTCGTACTCCACGGCTACTCCCGTCAGGCGCGGGCCGTTCCCAAATACCTCGGTGATAGCTGTTGCGTGTTGCGCCTGGACACCACCTTTTGCCAGCACTGGAGCGCCTATTGCCAGCAAGGCTCCAGCACTGGCACTTAGGATCAAAAAGGTGCGGCGTGACTGCATAAATATATTCTCCGGCTCAATATTGGATGCTGCTCATCCATCTCGGTTACTCAATAAACGCGCCTGTGAAAATAGTGGTCGCTAGTAGCGGCAACCGATACGACCAGGAAGCGGATTCACCTGCCTTGCGCCTGTGGTACACCAGCCCGGCGGAATATTGGCCTGCTGCGGGGTATGAACCGACGGGTAGAACGGTGATATTGAAGATTCGCCTCTTGCAACAGGCATTTTGCACAGTGGCCGGAGGATCAAACAAGTCCAGGAACCTGGATTCGCGCTCGTCTTTCCAGCATGAACGTATGATGCCAAGTCGGGCGGGGTATAGGTGTCAACGTAGCGTAACGGTGCAGTAAAGAGGTTGATACAGATCTCTATGGCGCCCTGCGTGGGAGAGCCTATGACTTTATATTAGGAATATTTGACAGCAGCCCCTCTTGCCGAGCCGGGCACCACAAACGTACAAGCCTTGCTGACAGGCGAGCCTTATCCTGTCGGGAAAAGGTCCCTGATCGCATCAAGGTGTATTAGAGGTGAACCCCTTGTTAGAGCTCCCTTCATCGCAAAACTGGGTCAAGCATGCTTCGCCATCATCATGCGTCGAGCGAATCGAAGCGTTTTTCAGTGCTCATGCCTTCGACCCGCACCGGCACGATACGTATGCCATTGGCCGTACCTTGGCTGGAGTACAAAGCTTTTCCTACAGAGGGGCTAGCAAGCACAGCCATCCAGGCGTCACGATGGTGCTGCATCCGGATGAAGTACACGACGGCCATGCCGGTTCGGAAAGCGGTTTCCATTATCGGATGCTATATGTACCTCCGGCTCTGGTACAGCAGGTTCTGAAGGGTGCTCCCTTGCCCTTCCTCAAGGAAGGGCTCTCGCAAGATCCCCGGCTGGCAGCAGTGACCAATGCGCTGCTGTATACCCCCGATCCCAAGCTGGACCCGCTTGCGGAAGAGGATGCCCTCTACAACCTGATCACCGTCCTGGCTGAAGTCAGCGGTCAACGACAAACCAAGACCTCACAGGACTTCATGGCAGCCGCCCGTGCACGCGAGTACATCGACGACAACCTTGACCGCGCCATTACCCTGGACGAACTGGCCTGGTGTGCCAACAGGGACAAATGGAGCCTGTCGCGGGATTTTCGCATGTACTTTGGCACGAGCCCGCATCGTTATCTGACCATGCGCCGCTTAGATCGAGTGAAATCCCAGGTTTATGCCGGCAAGACGCTGATCGAGGCGTCGCTTGATGCCGGGTTCTTTGATCAGAGCCATATGACCCGGCATTTCAAGAACGCCTTTGGCTTGTCACCGTCACGGTGGTGGCGAGGCCTCGCCCAGTCAGGCATCTGATTGTCTCTGACGGCGGCAAGCGCTTCATGGCGCCAGAGGAGCTTAGAACACGCCCCCCATACGTGAGCTGATTTCTTGAGCGGTTTCGCGCAGGCGCTGTGCCGCATAGCTGTCCGGTTCGGCGGAAAAGTTCTGAGCCGCCCCAACAACTGTAATAACGCCCATCAGACGATTTCCTGCGGCAAACAGAGGCGCCGACAGCGCATTCACACCCCTCATGAGCAAGCCATGAATGGCGTGGAGATGCTGTGTCCGAATCGCTTCCAGAGTACGTTGAAGCTCATGCTCAAAGGGTGCATCAGCCATGGCCAGCTCGCGCTCGCGCAAAAGCGCTGTTTCCCGATCGGGCAGAAAAGCATTAAAGACCAGCCCCGTTGAGGAGCTTAGAAGCGGCAGCACCGAGCCAACCTGAGTGACAAGCGTGACTGCACGCACGGCCTGCTCTACATGCACTACAGCTGGTCCATGGTTGCCCCATACGGCCAGAAAACAGGTTTCATTCACAGCATCACGCAGTTCAGCCAAGCGCGGAATCGTAACTTTGACAACATCCAGGCGCCCCAAGGCAGCCATACCAACAAACAGCGCCGCAGGCCCAAGGCCGTAATGATTGGTGGTTTCATCCTGTTCAGCGAAACCACTGGCAATAAGCGCCTGTAGATAGCGATGCACCTTGCTGGCCGGCATATCGAGATGCTCTGCCAGCTTTGACAGCGACGTGGCCGGTGCCAGCTCCGCCAGTCCTCTCAGAATATCGGTACCGACTTCTGCCGCCTGTACCTTTTGCCGTCTGGGCACTTCCGGCCCCTGCGTATCCTTTGCCATTTCTACAACCGCCTGCCTAAACGATGCGGTGTTATAGCTTGACGGGCCCCATGATTCAATTTACTTTTTGCGTAACTCATTTACGCAAAATGAGGTTGCGCTATGAATATACAAGAACAAAACATAGACACCCTGCCCTATCAGTCTGGCTTTGGTAACGAACTCGCCAGCGAGGCATTGCCCGGCGCACTTCCTATCGGGCAGAACTCACCGCAGAAAGTCCCTTACGGGCTATACACCGAACTTCTCTCCGGCACGGCTTTTACGGTACCGCGTAGCGATGCGCGCCGGACGTGGCTGTATCGCATCCGGCCCTCGGCCAATCATCCACGCTATGAGCGCCTGGACAGGCAACTGGTACACGGCGGACTGGGCGCCGTCACGCCTAACCGCCTGCGCTGGAACCCCGCCGGAATGCCCGGTACGCCCACGGATTTTATCGATGGGCTGGAATGCTTGACCGCCACACACGATGCCCAACAGGCCAGCGGCGTCAGTGTTTATCGCTATGCTGCAAACGCGTCGATGGAGCGCGTTTTCTTCAATGCAGATGGTGAACTGCTCGTCGTACCTCAGGAAGGCCGGCTGCGTATTGTCACCGAACTGGGCATCTTGCAGATTGAGCCGCTGGAAATTGCCGTACTGCCACGCGGCATGCGCTTTCGGGTCGAACTAATCGACGATACGGCCAAGGGTTATGTGTGCGAAAACCATGGCTGCGTGCTGCGCCTGCCAGACCTCGGGCCAATCGGCAGCAATGGGCTGGCCAATCCCCGTGACTTTCTGGCACCTGTGGCCCGTTATGAAGAGTACGACGAAGCCACCCCTTTGGTGCAGAAGTACCTGGGCGAGCTATGGGCAACAACCCTGGATCATTCCCCGCTGGATGTGGTGGCCTGGCACGGCAACAACGTGCCCTATAAGTACGATCTGCGGCGCTTCAACACGATTGGCACTGTCAGCTTTGATCACCCCGACCCGTCTATCTTCACCGTACTGACATCGCCCGGCACTACACCCGGTATGGCCAACGTTGACTTCGTGATTTTCCCACCGCGCTGGATGGTGGCCGAGAACACCTTTCGGCCGCCGTGGTTCCACCGGAACCTCATGAATGAATTCATGGGCTTGATTCAAGGCGCTTACGATGCCAAAGCCGAGGGCTTCTCGCCGGGAGGCGCCTCGCTGCACAGTTGCATGAGCGCCCACGGACCGGATCACGTCTCGACTAGTCAAGCCATTAGCGCCGTGCTCAAACCGCACAAGATCGAAAACACCATGGCATTCATGTTTGAAACCGGCTGCGTGCTGCGGCCGACGCGTCATGCACTGGAAACGCCTTCGCTGCAGGCCAACTATGATGCTTGTTGGTCCGGTCTTGCCAAAACATTTAACAAGCAAGGAGGGCTCACATGACTCCGGAATCGCACCGTCGCAGTTGGGTAGCTTCTGCCAATGAGCACCCTGACTTTCCTTTACAAAACTTACCCTTCGGCGTCTTTAGCACAGCCGATGAGCCCCCACGAGGCGGAGTGGCTATTGGCGATCTGATTCTGGATATGCTTGTGGCCCTGGAAGCCGATCTGTTCAGTCAACACGTACAACGCGCCGCCAGAGTCGCGGCTCAACCGCACTTGAATGCTTTCTTTGCGCTGGAGATGGCCGAGCGCCGCGCCTTGCGTGAAGAGCTTACCGAACTGCTGGAAGAAGCCAGCCCGCAGCGCGACCGGATGCAGGCGCTAGGCGATACCCTGCTACGGCCGATAGCAGCCTGCCAAATGCATCTGCCAGCACGTATCGGTGACTACACTGACTTTTATGTTGGTATTCATCATGCGGTAAACGTGGGGAAGCTGTTCCGGCCGGACAATCCACTGCTGCCAAACTACAAATACGTGCCCATTGGCTATCACGGTCGGGCCTCGACGATCGACATTTCGGGGGCTCCGGTAAGACGCCCTAACGGCCAGACGCTGCCGCCCGGTCAGAACGAGCCGGTATTCGGCCCGAGCAAGCGGCTGGATTACGAACTGGAAATCGGCGTCTGGATTGGCCAGGGTAATGCTCGCGGCGAATCAATACCCATTGCCGAGGCAAGCCAACACATTGCCGGACTGTGCCTGCTCAACGACTGGTCGGCCCGTGACATTCAGGCATGGGAATATCAGCCGTTGGGCCCGTTCCTGTCGAAAAGTTTTGCCACAACCGTTTCGCCCTGGGTGGTCATGGCCGAGGCCCTGGAGCCGTTCCGCTGCGCTCAGCCTGCTCGCCCGGCTGGCGATCCGCAGCCGCTCTCCTACTTGCTCGACCCTACTGATCAGGAAACCGGAGCGCTCGATGTCGAGTTGGAAGTTTTACTGCTGACCGCAACCATGCGCGAGCAGAATCTGCCTGCTCAACGCATTGCTTTGAGCAACACATTGAACATGTACTGGACCCTGGCGCAATTAGTGACGCACCACAGCGTTAATGGTTGTAGCCTGCAGCCGGGCGACCTGTTCGGCTCCGGCACACTTTCGGGCGAGCAACCAGACAGCTACGGCAGCCTGTTGGAGATTACCCTAGGCGGTAAGAAACCTTTAACGCTTGCCAGTGGCGAAACCCGTACGTTCCTGGAAGATGGCGACGAAGTGATCCTGCGCGCCCGTTGCCATCGGCAAGGTTATCCATCGATTGGCTTTGGCGAGTGCCGAGGAGTCGTTCAACCGGCACGTTGAAAGCTATTCCACCAGCCCGTGCTGTTTTTCCCATGCCAGGAAACTCTCCATCTCGGGGCTGATGTCCAACCCTTGTTCCAGCGTTGCCTGCATCGAGCGGATACGGATAAGCCGCTCATGCATGGCCTCGGGAATATCCTGCCCACTGCTCTGCCGTGACTGGACAGCCTGCACTGCTTGGTCCAGCCGTTCGGAGAGTTGCTGGCGCATATCATCAACATCATAGGAAACGCGATCGACCATGGTAGTGCTCCTCAACTGTTAAGCTATCCCAGCAATAGGCCCTATCGGCTCCGAAGGGTTCAATGCAGTTACTGGCTGGCTTCAACGGTTTGTGCAGCGTAATAAGCAGCCAGATCGCTCATCTGCTCAGGCGTCAACCGCCTGACGGCGCTATGCATCAGATGAACATACGCCGTACCTCCCCGCTTCTGTGATTTGAACAGCTCAAGCTGCAAGGTCAGGTAGTCGGCATGCTGCCCGGATAGATCAGGATAAATAGGATTTCGCGGGGTTTGTCGAGGGCCGTGGCAATGGGCACAGGAGGGAACGCCCTGCCTGGGAACGCCATATTGCGCAATGGTCTCACCACGCTGGATAGCCTCTGTCTGCTCTGAAACCCTGGCAGCCGGTTCAGGGCGAGCAAGCGACGCGTAGTGTCTGGCCAGTTCCCGCCGGGTCTGATCATCAAGTGCTGCCGCGATAGGCTGCATGATGCCGCTCTTACGCTCACCGTTGGCATACGCTTCAAGACTTTCCAACAAATAGCGCTCGCGCTGACCCGCCAGTATTGGAATGGTACTCGGTCCGCGCCCTTCACCCTTGGCGCCGTGGCACCGGACACAGTTGGCTAGCGTTGGTCCAAGCGGATCATCCAGCCCTTTCAACAGACCCGCCTCCTGATTTTGCCGCCAACCGCTGGCGCTGGTGCCAAGAGCCAGATGCTCATATTGCTCGGAAGATAACTCGGGTAATTTCCGGATGAATGCGACTATCGCCCAGATTTCGTCCTCTCGCTCAGGTGCAAGCCAGGCAGGCATGGCAGAAAACTTGACGCCATTCTTCACGATCCAGAACAGTTCTTCCGGGGTCCACTCCTTGATTCGGGTTGCCAGAACCGGTGGCATTGGTGTCATCTGCTGCACGATCAATGATTGCCCTTTTCCAGGCGAGGCATGGCAGGAAGAGCATCCTGTTTCGTAATGTCCGGCTCCTTTCAGAATCAGCTTTGGATCGTCCAGAGTGAGTGGTGGCTTGACGCTCACCGAGCGGGTCTCGACAGCGTTGCGCATGGCCATATGAAGAAACCATTCGGTTACCGGCCAATGGCCGGAACGGGCCGAGACTGACGCCAACCCCAGCCAGGCAAACATCAGGCCACCGACCACTGCCGCGAGGGCTAGCGTGACCAGCAAGGCCAGTCCCCGTTTCCAGGACCCGGCAATCAGGTAACGCCCCCCATTGAGCACAGGCGAAACGATCAGATGCAGCAGATGCCTAGCGAGTCGAAACATGATCGCGTTCCTTTCCTAACAGGCCTGCCAAGAGATACAGCCCACCGAGCAGGTAGCTGGTACCGCCAAAGACCAGCATGATGACGCCACCCAATTGCTGATCCTGTTGCGATGTAAGCCCAAAAGGTGCCAGGCCGGCATGGGGATAGAGCACCCGATCCGCCATGGCGAGCAGCACACCGAGCAGGGTCATGTGCATTGATGTCATCAATAGGCCTGCTATACCGCCTGCGGCCCTCGCCTGTCGATCCGCCGGGAGACCACCAAACGCCGCCAGCCATACCAAAAGCCCGACGATAAGATAACTGCCTTGCTCCAGAATCAGCATGAATGGGATATGTCGGGCAGCATGATGAAGTACCGGTGTGTGCCACACCCACACTACTACCAACTCGATCAGCGAGGCCAGAACGGGCGAAAACAAAAAAGGCCATTGAATAACCGGGTCCCATTGTTCCTGGGCCGTACCCAGCGCCAGGAGCGGTGCGACAGCCGCGATAACCAGCACGTGCATGCTCATGTGCGCGGTAAAGCTATGCACCGCCAGCGCGGGTAAAGGCCCTAGCCATGTCACAGCCAGCAGCAGCAGGCCGATAACCAGCGAGACGCGGCGCTTCACTCGCAGGTTCCGATGAAAACAACCGTGAGTGCAATGTACACGGTTGCCACAAAACTCAAACCGCACAGCAGCAAGGTTGAAAAACCCAAGAAACGGTGGCGGTCACCAGCGGTATCCGCATCGTGCGGTAGCGTGGCTTGCCCCAGTTTATGCTGGCGGTAGCCGAACCAGCTCACCAGGCAAATGCCGACCAGCGCCACCGCGGTATAGCCGCCGATAAGCCACCGGACGGTCTCCAGAGACCCGGCTCGCCCAGCAAATTTTGCACACCAGATGGCGGCCGTGATGTAGGACGCTAGAAAATGCATGGTCCAGAAGGCTGGCCCCAAAGTCAGCAGCCAAAGGCTATGCCAGCGTGCAGCCGGAGTCTCGGGATCATCTCGATTCGCATCGGGTTCCGTCATACCATCCTCGGAAAACCGGCAATCACGACCACAGTAACCGTCGCGGTGATCGCCATGAAGTGCCAATAAAGAGCGACGTTCCGAATGTCGATGTCGTACTCGGCGGTCATCCGCCCCGCCAGACGTCGGGCCATGCAATAGAGCTGCATGATCAGGCCCACAGCCAGATGGACCAGAGACCACAGCACCAACACCCAGACGGTAGCCGGGTAAACATGGCTCTTCGGATCGAGGCCGCTGGAATAAGGACCGGCGAACAGGGCCAGCCCGCCCGCCACGCAGCAGAGCGCAGCCAGGATCAGCGCCCCGTAGAAAACGGCGGCCCGATCCTTCCGGTTAGCTTGTCTGGCCAACAGGGTCAGCGCCCAGGCACCCAACACACAGCCTGCCCCAACCAACGACCACAGGGCATTCGGCCCCTGGGACGGATCGGGCGGAAAATCCTCATGAACCGTCCAGAAGAAAAAGTAGCCGAACACAAGACTGGCAAAGGCGCTCATATTGCCAATCATGGTAATAAACATGGCCCACCAGCCGACTGATTTGTCGCCAGACAGGTACAGCGGCACCGTTACACCCAGACCAATATCCTTGGCTGGCTTTTCCGGAATCAGGGCCGTACCGGTCCATAGCCAGATCAGGATAGTGATCAGCCCCAGAACCCCGCTGATCAGGGCGGCTACATACCAGTGATAGGTGGAGAAGATGAATACGCCTCCGGTGAACACTGCGGCCCACAGACCAAGAAAGGTTGGGCCGGGCACACGCAGGCACTGGATAGGACGGGCATCAATGGTACTGGTGATTAGCGTTTCGCGCTTTTCCTCGGCGGCATCGCCCAGGTAGAACCGCCCCTCGTCTACATCACGGATAAAGTTAGGTTGGTCCCACAACGGATAGCGGCTTTTGATAATGGGAATCGAGCGGACACTCCAAGGATGCGAGGGCATGTTGACCAACCATTCCAGCGTGCCGGCATTCCAGGGATTACGACGGGCGTGGGGCTGCTTTTTCTTGGGGCGCACTACGTCCCACACCAGGATGACCACACCAACGGCAAAGATATAGGCGCCTATGGTGGAGATCAGATTGAGCAGATCGAAACCCAGCCCGGCTTCATAGGTAAACACCCGGCGCGGCATGCCCAGCAGACCGGTGAAATGCATGGGCAGAAAGGTCACGTTGAAGCCGACGAACATCAACCAGAAGGCCCACTTGCCCAGGCGCTCGGACAACTGCTTGCCATCGGCCATCGGATAGAAATAGTAGAGGCCGGCGGCCACCGGGAATAGCATGCCGCCGATCAGTACATAGTGCAGGTGAGCCACGATGAAGTAACTATCGTGTGCCTGAAAATCGAACGGCGCGATTGCCACCATGACGCCAGTCAGGCCCCCCAGCACAAAAATCGCCAAAGCTCCTGACACAAACAGCATGGGCACCGAATGAACAAACCGCCCTGCCAGGGCCGTCGCCAGGAAACAGAAAATCTGCACGCCCGTGGGAATGGCCACGGCTTCCGAGGCCGCTGTGAAAAAGGCCAGCGAAATCCCCGGCATACCCGTGGCGTACATGTGGTGCGCCCATAGGCCGAAACTGATAAAGCCGGTTCCCACGGCCGCCAGTACAATCCACCCATAACCAATAATAGGCCGCTGGGCCGCTGTCGGTACGATCATCGCCACCAGAGCAATGGCTGGCAGGAAGATGATGTACACCTCGGGATGACCGAAGATCCAGAACAAGTGTTGCCACAGTAAAGGATCACCGCCCTTCTCTGGATTAAAAAAGGGCCAGCCCAAGAGACGCTCCAGTTCAAAGAGCAGATCACCTGCGATCAGCGGTGGAAAGGCGAACAGGATCATGCCTGCCACCACCAGGATGTACCACGCATAGAGTGGGATCAGATTGATGCGCATGCCCGGCGGGCGGGTTTTAAGAATCCCGACGATCAATTCCACTGCAGCGGCCAGCGAAGATACTTCGATAAAGGACAGCCCCAGCAGCCAGATGTCGGCTCCCAACCCCTCATGGTATTGAGTCGACAGCGGCGGATACATGAACCAGCCGCCTTGCGGTGCGACTTGAAAGAAGATGGAGCCGCAAACAAACACGCCGCCAATAAGAAAACACCAGAAGCCATAGGCGGACAGCCGCGGAAACGGCAAGTCTCGGGCACCCAGCATCTGCGGCAGGATCAGGATGGAAAAGGCCTCAAAGATCGGCACCGCGAACAGAAACATCATTACGGAGCCGTGCAGCGTGAATACCTGGTTGTAGAGATCGGCAGACAGGAAATCATTGTTGGGTACAGCGAGCTGGGTACGAATCAGTAAGGCCAGCACACCGGCAAAAAGAAAAAACAGAAAGGAAACTGCCGTATACCAGCGCCCAACCTCCGTATTGTTCACGGCAGACCAGTAGCGCCAACCCTCCGGTGTTTTCCACGCTTTTTTCAGGCGCGCTTTCTGGGCCTCATCCTCGCTTCGGTCCATCTGCTCAAGGTTTTCTTGGGTGATATCCGTCATTTGAGCCCACTCAGGTAAGTCGCTAACGCGGTCAGTTGTTCCTCGGGCAACATGCCAAAGGATGGCATCCTCACCTCTGGCTTGATCTGTTGCGTGTGGCCGATCCAGCGAGCAAAGGTCTGTGCATCGTTGGGCAACATGCCAGCGCCCAGGCTCAGGCGGCTGCCGACATGGGTCAGATCCGGGCCGACCCGACCATCCGCCGCCGTGCCACGAATGGTATGGCAGGCACCGCAGCCATTGACGAGAAAGGCCTGCTCACCCTGCCGCGCCGACGGGCTGCCAGAAGACACCGCAGGTTGCGCCTGATGCGTGAGCCATGCCTCGAAATCCTGCGGCTCCATGACTACCACCCGGAACGCCATAAAGGCATGGGACGCGCCACAATACTCGGCACACACGCCGCGATAGGTACCCGGCTTGGTGGGCTCAAGGATCAAGGTGTTTTCCCGCCCCGGAATCATGTCGACCTTGCCGGACAGCGAAGGCACCCAGAACGAATGAATGACGTCCGGGCTGGTCAGGCTGAGCGAGACGCGCTTGCCCACCGGCAGGCGTATTTCATTGGCCAGCTCCACCGGCTCGCCTGCAGGAGATGTATAGCGCACCCGCCACCACCACATCTCGCCGGATACCGCTACGTGAAGATCGACATTACCCGTAGAGCGAAGCTTTGGGATAAGCATGAGGCCGTAGCTCAGCAGGATCGTGAGCACAACGGTAGGAAAGACGATCCCGCCACCAATGATCAGCCATCGTGCACCCTGGACGTCATGTTTTTTGCGGGGCCGAGCCAGCGTGGCATAGAGAGCGATGCCAATAACCACAGCCCAGATCAGGACCGCACCACCGGCCATCCACCAGAAGAGACTTGATATTTGCTCAGCCCCAACCCCGGCAGGACTTAACGCCGATTGAGGGCCGTGCAGATCACAGCCTCCCACTGCAATTACCGGCGCGATCATGCCACCATGCCGTCCGTTTAATCCTATCTGGCGAGACGTGTATAGGGTCAAGGGTAGCCTTGCTCCTTTGTCTGAACGTTAATCCTGTCCCGGATCGCTCGTTGAAGAAAAAGACTTCCTCTTTATGGCCATTGGCCCACTCTAACCCTAGACCACGACCACCCGTTTACCCGCCGCCGTTTACAAACAGTTACCAGTTCGTCTTTCACTCTGCACGCCGCCGTACATGAGAGAGAATCAAACCGACAACCAAGGCGGCTTCTACTAGCCGACTTTCCATGCATGAACTAACGGCGCGCCTGAAGGAGCGAAACCACACGAGCTCCTTTGGATACCGCTCCGATCGTAAAATTCCAGCCTCGCCGCCATATCGAGGGTGAAAGGGAAAGAAACGAAGGTAGGTCGAAGGCATTTGCGGCGGATGTATGGGGCACAGCACGCAGCCGGTAATTCACCAGTACCAGGGACAGGAAAAGCAAGGCACCGCCACCGTTATGAGCCACGGCCATCATCAATGGCATACGAAGCAGGATATTGCCCATCCCTAGCGAGACCTGCAGGATCAGCAATGCCAATACCAGGCCAGCCAGGACACTATATCCACGTCTAAACAACTGCCAGGCTAATAACGCCACAGCTACCCCAACCACTAATGCCCCAAGGCGATGGGTGAAATGGATGGCCGTGCGCGCCTCGCTGTGCAAGTGTCCGCCCAGGTAGTTAGGCCCGATCTGCTGGGAGAGATGAAAACCATTGTCAAAATCCATGGCCGGCCACCACACCCCATTGCACGTGGGAAGGTCAAGGCAGGCAACCGAGGCGTAGTTACTGCTGACCCACCCGCCTAAAGCGACCTGCAGCATTACCAGTACAAGCCCAGCACGGGCCAACAAACGCAGCCGCCATGAAGACGGTACGGCAGGCGCGCGCCCTGATAGCCGCAAGGACAAAAGAAACAGCAGGCTCAATGTAATGAAGCCACCTAATAGGTGCCCCGTCACGACGTGAGGCCATAGCTTGAGAGTAACAGTCCACATCCCAAACAACGCCTGCGCTACCAGAACGCCTAGCAGCAGCAACGGCAAGCCCAGCGGTTGCCCAGGTTGACGACGACGCTTGATGGCTTGCAGGGCCAACAGTACGACCAGCACACTCAGCCCGCCGGCAAAATAACGGTGGATCATCTCGCTCCAGCCTTTATCCGCTTCTACCGGCGCGTCAGGAAAGCGCAGCATTGCATGCGCCAGCTGCTCTTCTGTTTGAGGAACATAAATAAAGCCATAGCAACCGGGCCAATCCGGACAGCCGAGTCCGGCATGAGTCAGGCGGGTATAGGCGCCGAGCAAAACCACCACAAATGCCAGACACGTCGCACACAGAGCTATACAAAATCCTGGCTTTCGCATGGAGGCTCCTTTGCGTAATGTCGCTAACGGCAATGCCATCAAGGCATCATGCGTCTAGGCTAGACCACAGGCTTTTTTGAAAAATTCCATAAAGAACAGGCTCGTTGACTGGCGTGATACTGCTCACCTTCAGAGCATAGAACTTTTTTAAAACGCCCTACTCTTATGAAGCAGTGGCGATAGGCCACTATTTTACTGCCAGCGCTACCCTGCTGCTCGCTGCCTGATCATGCCCCCCTCATGATCAGGCAGCGTTTTTATAGCTATATCGCCACTCAGTCTCTGGCATCACAGCTGCTCTTCTCTCCGTGCTTCCCGTCTTTTTGCAATGCTTCTTCTGCTCAGACCTATGGTTGTGAATCTGCACGCCGTCGAGGCGGTCCAAGCAAAACCATTCTTTCAAGAGGACATGTCATGGGCCTTTTCAATTCAATCATGGAAAAGCTAGGCGTCAGTAATGAAGCGGAAAAGCCAGCCAGGCATGGCACGATTGACGTAGAAAAAAGCGCTACGGAACCCATGATAGGCTCGGAAGCGCCTACGGCAGCTCATAACGCCACGACGGGGCCGGGTTTTGCCCCGGGTCCTGCCGATGTCCGGAATCCGGTCGATTTACCTACTCGCCTGGACAGCATGGCGGCCAATCGTACCGGAGAGTTCAACTGGCGCACCTCGATTGTCGACCTGCTCAAGTTGCTGGACCTGGACAGCAGCCTGCAATCCCGTAAGGAACTGGCTACTGAGTTGGGCTGCCCGCCCGAAAAAATGAACGACTCGGAACAGATGAACATATGGCTGCATAAAGCCGTTATGCAAAAACTGGCCGAACATGACGGCACCGTTCCGCCGGAACTAAAGGATTGATGCTTAGCATCAGACCCCGCATACCCTAAGATCAGGGCTTAGTCTTTTGCCCTGATCTTGCCACGAAAGACCCAGAAGCCAAATGTGCTATAAGCCAGCGTAGCTGGGATCAATACGGCAAAGCCGGCCAGAATGAGCATCTGACTCAGCGGAGCTGATGCGGCCTCTGCCAGCGTTAATGCTGGTGGAATTATCAGGGGATACAATGCCACGACCATCGCGGCATAAGCTGTAGCGAACCAACCCAACACAGCGAAAAGCGGCAGGAAATGATATTTCCAGGCAAACGCACGCCAGAACACCGCCATCAACACGATCAGCAATGCTACGAACGGAATGCCGATCAAGGGATTCAACCAGCGCTCCTCATATACCGTGTTCAGCCTGAACGTCCAGGCAACCACACCGGCCAGCAATACCACTGTTAACACGGCCAACAGACGCGCCTGACGACATGATCGGGCCTGCAGGGCGTCTTCAGTGCGCCAGTACAGCCAGCAGGCACCCAGCAGTGCATAGCCAACAACCAGCACCAGACCGCAAAAGACTGAAAAACCACTCAGCCAGTCCCATCCATTACCACTGTATTGACCTTCGGCATGAGGAATACCCTGGATAAGCCCGCCGAGAACAACGCCCTGACAGAACGACGCCACAATAGAACCGCTCATAAACGCAACGTCGTGCAGGCGCTGTCTGCGCTCGGTCTTGGCACGATCCCGGAATTCGAGCGAAACACCCCGAAAGATCAGTGCCAGCAGCATGAGGATGATCGGCGCATACATGGCAGACAAAAAAATGCTGTAAGCGGCTGGAAACATGGCCAGCAGGCCGCCTCCGCCCAACACCAGCCATGTCTCGTTACCGTCCCAGATCGGCAGGATGGAAAAGGCCATGACATGCCGGTGCCTGGCCTTGCGGTTGACGGCAAACAAAATCCCGACGCCCAGGTCAGTGCCATCCAGAATGACATACGTCAGGATGGAAAATGCCAAAGCGCCTGCAGACAACAGCGGTATGAGCTCATCGAACAGCGGCATACAGGCCTCTTGGTGACATGCTGTGATTGCCGGGACTAGCGTCCCGTCTCGTTTGCCAGCTCAGGCTCAGGCCCCGGCTCGTTTTTCCTTGGCTCCTGGACAATGGCACGCATGAGATAGACGAGCCCGACGCCAAAAACGAGTACGTAGACAAGGATGATGCTGATAAACGAAGTCATCACAAACGACAGGGACACAGGCGAGCTGCTTTCAGCCGTGCGGAGCAGCCCATAAACCGTGAACGGCTGTCTGCCCACTTCGGTGACCACCCAGCCGCACAACATGGCTATAAAGCCTGCTGGCGCCATCACCACGACGACTTTTTGCAGCCACCGTGCGCTGTACAAATGGCCGCGCTTACGTACCACGAGGCTGGCAATACCAATACCTGCCATCAGGAACCCCAGTCCGACCATCATGCGGAAGGCAAAGAACACAATAGGTACTGGAGGAATGTCCGAGGGCGGAAACTCGTTGAGGCTCTTGATCGTACCCGTCCAGTTATGACGAAGGTACAGCGAGCCAATGTGAGGGATTGCTACTTCATAATCGTTGCGCCTTTCCTCCATGTCAGGAATAGCGAACAACCTTAAAGGCTCCCCCTGTCCTGAAGGTGGCCTTTCCCAGGAGCCCTCCATCGCAGCCAGCTTTTGTGGCTGATGCTCAAGGGTATTTTCCCCATGCAGATCACCTGCCACGAGTTGCATGGGACCTACGATAGCGGCAATCCACATGGCCATGGAAAACATGATGCGTGCTCGCGCATTGCTTGGATCACGCAGCAAATGCCAAGCCCCTGCTGCACCCACCATGAACGCAGTACCGAGAAACGCGGCAAAAACCATGTGAACCAGCCGATAGGGAAAGGATGGATTGAAAATGATTTCAAGCCAGTCCTCAGGTACAAACCGTCCATCCGAAGCTATGCTGTAACCAGCCGGAGTGTGTAACCAGGAGTTCGCTGACAAGATCCAGAAAGCGCTGAAAAGTGAGCCTAGAGCCACTGCACAGGTCGAGAAAAAATGTAATTTCGGTCCAACCTTCTTCAGACCAAAGAGCATGATGCCGAGAAAGCCTGCTTCTAAAAAGAAGGCCACCATCACTTCAAAAAACATGAGCGGCCCGATGACCGAACCGGCTTTGGTAGAAAGCCTGCCCCAGTTGGTCCCGAACTCGAACTCCATAACCAGGCCGGAGACCGTCCCCACGGCTACGTTCAACGCAAAGATCTTCAACCAGAACCTGTAGACATCCATGTAGGCGTGATCTTTTTTCCACAACCAGAGCGCTTCGAGCGCCATCAGGAAGTTCGCCAAACCAATGGAGAACGCAGCGAGCACGATATGAAACCCAATCGTGATGCCGAATTGAGCTCTTGCCACCAGCAACGTTGGGTCAGAAGGATCCATTAACTACCCTTTGTTCGACTTATAAGGCGCATCAAGGCCCACTTCCAACGATAACGGGGCTTCCCAGGATCAGAAGAGCTAAGCGCTGCTGGGCTTTCCAGTGAACTCCGAAATGGGCTTGTCGACCTCCTTGTCCAATCGCTCGGCAAAGATCTTAAGCCCTTCGATGATCGGCGTGATGGCCTGCCACAACGCGTCGTCATGGAGCATCTTGTAGGCACCTGTCACGCCTGGGGCTTCCGTGCCCTTCTCTTCCAGCTTGTAGGTGCTGACATGGGTAAAGGCATCCTTGAGCGCGAAAGCCACTTTGTAGAACTGCTCTGGGGGAATGCGTGACAAGGCCATACCCAGGATCGAGATATTCTGGATGGCGTTGAGGGTGCCCTCTTTGTTCAACCCATCGACCAGCACCTTGGCCACGTGAGTATTGGCCGCCGCCAGATCGTTGGCAAAGCGCAGGATGCCATGTTCGTGCAGCGTCTGGAGCAACCGCTCCAGTTCCTCATGGGCATCGGGCCCGATCTTGGGCGGCTTGACGTCGTAGCTGATACGTTCGGCCATTAGAATCTCTCCGGATGTGGGGCTTGTTCGAGCGGCGAGACATAGTCCTCCCGCTCCCATTTGACCTCGACAACCTGTGTCGGTACACCGTCAAGCGGGGTGCGGTTGCCATAGCGAAAATTGCCGTGAGGAATCGGCTGGTTGAACTTTTCCTTTGGCAAGACCTCCAGCCTGACGGCCGTTTCCTTGTAGGCCGGTGTATTCACGTCCGGGTCATGGTGTTCACCGGTCAGCTTGTTGAGCCCCGGCTTGCCCTGGTGGATGGGCATGAACAAGACATGCCCTTTCATTCGGTCCGTGACGACCACCGGGACCTCCACCAATCCGCGGCGTGAAGTGAGGCGCACCCAGGTGCCCTCCTCCATTCCGCGTTCGGCAGCCAGTTCCGGGCTGACCTCAACAAACCAGTTTGGTGACAGCGAGGTGACTCGATGCCCTTTGTCGGTCTGGTTCATGCTCTGGAAATGCTCCAGCATCCGCCCGTTATCGAGCATCAGATCGTACTCGGCGTCGGTGTCTTCCTCAGGCGCCTTCCACTCCAGCGGGTACAATACCGCCCTGCCATCATCGGTGTGGAAACCATCGGTGTAGAGCAGCGGCGTATCGGTGCCATCGGGCTTCATCGGCCACAGCAGCGACTTCCAACCCTCCAGCCGCTCATAGCTGATACCGTTGAAGATGGTAGCGATGCCGGCAACCTCGTCCATGATCTGTGAAGGATGGGTATAGCCCCAGTCATGCCCCATGCGCGCAGCCAGATCCGTCAGGATGCGCCAGTCAGGACGGCTATCGCCCAGCGGTGGCATGACCTCGTAAAACCGTTGGATACGACGTTCGGTGTTAACGAACGTGCCCTCTTTCTCCACGCTTGGGCAGCCTGGCAGTACCACATCGGCGAACTCGGCCGTGCGACTCAGGAAAATATCCTGGACCACGAAGAAATCCAGCTTGGTAAAGGCGTCGTGAACGTTCGTGGAGTTCGCGTCGGAGAATGCTGTCTCCTCGCCAATGATGTACATCGCCTTGATCTTGCCTTCGTCGGCATCCTGCACCATCAGGAAATTATCCTGCCCGACCTTGTCAGACAGCTTTTCCGGCGGCACGCCCCAGGCCTTGGCCCACTTGGCACGTACCTGGTCATCCGAGACTTTCTCATAGCCCGGATACATGTTCTTCAAGCAACCGAAATCACTGGCACCCTGCACATTATTGTGGCCGCGCATGGGATAGCCACCGGTACCGGGCTTGCCGTAGTTACCGGTCACGACCAGAAGATTGGACAGCGCCGTGCTGGTATCCGCGCCATGGCTGTGCTGGGTAATGCCCATCGCCCAGCAAATGCAGACCGACTTGGCCTTGCCGATCATTTTGGCGGCCTCGATCAGTTGAGCCTGGGGAATGCCCGTCATCTGCTCGGCGAACGCCAGGGTGAAAGGCTCCAGCGAACGGCGGTATTCATCGACCTGATTGACCTGACTGGCCAGAAACGCCATGTTCGCATAGCCATGATCAAACATGTAGCGGGACATGGCCGAGGCCCAGATGAGATCCGTGCTGGGCTTCACACGCAGGAATAGAGTGGCGCGCTCCGCCATTTCGTTCCTTCTCGGGTCGACCACGATCATCTTTTGCCCGTGATGTTTCTGCGCCGCCTTGAGCTTGGAAGCAATGACCGGATGGTTTTCGGACATGTTGCTGCCCACGATGATGACCAGCTCGGCCTTTTGTAAATCCTCGATAGTGCCCGAGTCGCCGCCATGCCCGACGGTACGGAACAATCCCTTGGTCGCCGGGTTCTGGCAGTAGCGTGAGGAATTGTCGACGCTGTTGGTGCCAATGATCAGGCGCGCAATCTTCTGGGTCAGATACGCTTCTTCGTTGCTGGCCTTGCTGGAGCCGATGAAACCGATGCTGTCCGGCCCATGGGTATCACGGATTTCCAGCAGGCGACGTGCGACCAGATCCAGAGCCTCGCCCCAGCTGGCTTCGCGGAAGCGGCCATTCTCTCGGATGAGCGGCGTCGTGAGTCGCTTGGGATCATTGACGAAATCCCAGGCGAACTTGCCTTTGACGCAGGTAGAGATCCCGTTGGCTGGCGCCTCGACAACAGGCTGCACCTTGAGGATATGCCGCTCGCGTGTCCACATCTCAAAGGAGCATCCGACGCCGCAATAGGTGCAGACGGTCTTGGTGCGCTTGATCTCGGGTTGCCGCCATTTCATGTCCATTACCGAGATGGCCGTAATGGGCGGTGCGCCGATAGTGTTCTCCAGCGTCTTAATCGCATCGATCATGGGTCGCTTGAGTTCCTGCGGCATTGATGTGAACGGCCCGGCATCAGGCTGCATGGTCTTTTCCAGCAACGCATTGCATGGGCAGACCGTGACGCAATGGCCACAGCTCACACAGCTCGATCCTTCGATTTTTTCGTCGCCGTCCCACAGGACACGGGGATGCTCCATGCTGAAGTCGATACTCAGCGTCTCGTTGACCTCGACGTTCTGACAGGCCTCCACACAGCGACCGCACAGGATGCACTGATCGGGATCGTAGGTGTAGAACGGGTTGGAGTGATCCTTCTCGTAGGGCTTGCGCTGGAATTTGTAGCGCTGGATGGGGATGTGCATGTCGGCCACGGTATTATGCAGCGTACAGTCACCCGTGTTGTGCTCGCAGACCGTGCAATAGAGCTCGTGTTTGGCAAGGATGCGGTCCATGCCCTCATGCTGGGCTTCTCGGGCTCGCCCTTCGCTTGAAACCGTCATCCCCTCGGCGGTACGGAGCGTACAGCCACGCACCAATTCGCCGTCCTTCTCGACCCAGCACACGTCACAGGTCTGGAGGGCGCCCAGCGCACGGTGATAACACACATGGGACAAATGGATATCGTGCTCGGCCAGGAATTCGATCAGCGGAATGTCCGCCTGGCCGGAAAGGGCCTTGCCGTCATATATGATCGTGCATTCGGTCGTCTTGCTCATCAGGAATACCCTATCGTCAGCCTGCGCCAGGTCATGCCTGCCTGCGGCTTGCTACGGTTTTCTCGTTTAACAATCCCTTGAATGTCTGACCAGGCTCATGAGCAGCGCTTTTCCTAGCCCACCTCGTTCATGTACTCGGCCACAGCCAACCAAGCGAACAGCAGCGGTAGCATTTGTAAGTATTTTTAACTGACGCATTGGTTGAAGGATTGTTCCTTATCGTTGGAAATATGGAGTTTTAAGTTTGGGACAGCCTACTCCGTTCGGCCTGGCCGATGAGGCATGTACGGACAGGCCTTATGCATGCATTCAGAGAACCGCTTGGCCTGGTTACTGGTCGCTATAGGAGCACAATCTCGCCAAGGAGCTACCTAATGGTCGCACGCTGGAAATGGTTTATTGTCAGGATGAGTAAGCGACCCTGGTTCAGAGCAAGCCTTTTTTCATTGCTCGGTATAGGCACGGCTCTGCTGGCGTTGGTCCTTACGCCTTATATACCCGATGAGCTGCCTACCAAGATCGGCGCCGATGCCGTAGATAACATCCTGGGCATCATTGCTTCCAGCATGTTGGCTGTGACCACCTTCTCACTAAGCATTACCGTCTCGGCCTATGGCTCCGCGACCAGTAATGTCACACCACGTGCCACTTCGCTCCTGGTGGAAGACCCTACGACACAAAACGCCCTATCGACGTTCATAGGCTCGTTCATCTTCAGCCTTGTTGGCATCGTCTCGCTCAGTACGGGCCTGTATGGTGCTAAAGGCCGAGTCATCCTGTTTGCGGTCACCCTCTTAGTAATTGTCCTGATCATCTACGCTCTGCTGCGCTGGATTGATCGTCTGTCAGGGCTTGGGCGCGTAGATGAAACAACGGCCCAAGTCGAGAGAGCGGCCACCAAGGCGCTATGCCATCGTTTGCAAAATCCTCATCTCGGGGGTAGCCCCTTGCCAGACGACACTGGCTATCAAGCCGTTTGCCAGCCGGTGTATCCCGTCAAAATCGGTTATATCCAGCATATTGATATGCCTGCGCTCGCCAAGCTCACCGCCGCGGAGACAAGCCGTCTCTACGTCATGTCTCTTCCCGGCAGTTTTGTCGATCCAAGCCAGCCCATCGCCTGGGTAATGGCAATTGAAGAGGAATGTCTGGATCAGCTCCGGGCGGCCTTTGTAATCGGCGATAAACGCACCTACGAGCATGATCCCCGCTTTGGCCTTTCGGTTCTGGCAGAAATAGCCTCACGCGCCTTGTCCCCCGGCATCAATGATCAAGGCACGGCTATCGATGTGATTGGCCGAGGCGTGAGAGTACTTTCTCACCTGGCCCATCAGGCCCCCGAGTCACCGGTAGAATCAACACTTAGTCGGATTTTCGTGAAACAGCTAAAGGTAGATGACGTATTCGACGACCTGTTTACGGCCATCGCTCGGGATGGTGCCAGCATGATCGAAGTGAATATCCGCTTGCAAAAAGCCTTGGCCTGCTTGAGCCGCCTGGGTGATGCAACCGTTCAGGCGGCCGCGGCCCGGCACGCCGGATGGGCCCTGAAGCGGGCCGAAGGGGCTTTGACACTTGATGAAGACAAACAACGGCTGAGACACATCGTGGCTGAATTATGGAGTCACCCCTCACCTGACCGATATTCCTTGGCGCATAGTTAAAGCTCATGCTGAGGGGGCGTATCCAGAATTGAAAAGCTGCCATCCGTTTCCAAGACAACCGCGCCAATGTCGCTCAGGCTACTTTTGCCCTGCTTTCTCACAGCCTGCATGATCTCATCTTCCGTTACCCGGTTGGCCTGCAGGTTTTCACCAAGCAGTTCACCCCGGTAGACCAGCAGCGACGGTGAGGACCGCGCCAGCTTGCGCACCCCTGACGAGCGGACACTGGTCCAGGTCAGCGCGAACTGAAGCCCGATGAGCAAGGCAAACGCCAGGATGCCTTCAGCCAAGGCGACCTGGGAGGACAGCAGCACGGTAGCCAGGGTGGAACCGAGAGCTACCGTGACGATAAAATCGAAGGCATTGAGTTGAGCCAGTGTTCGTTTGCCTGAAATACGCAAGAGCAGGATAAGTGCAACATAAGCCATCGTACCAACAATCAGCACCCGTGCTAGCCCGCTCCAGCCATCGAAAAACATAGTATTTCCTCTACCGTGAATATTGTTGGGATAAACGCTCGTACTACTTCATCGCTATCTGTTCAGACGTGCGGTGAGGTCTCATCGTTCGACCATGTATTTAATGAACGACTATTGGCCCGCTTAGGCCTCAGTCATCCAAATACTGGTCTGATCTGAGAACACACAAAGGCTTCCCAAGCTGTTACCCGTGCAGCCTCTTGGCCTCTTAACCCTATTTATGATGGTAATCAGAGCTCATGAGGTTCAGACTCTGATCTATCGACGCGCCGATAGAATGGCGTTACTGGAGTTACAACTGAGGGGGGCTATCAATTCGACTATCACTACTACCATGGCAGCCAATAGCTTTCGGGCTTGTCTAGGAGAGAAGTAAAGCGCCGACCTTAAAGACAGGGCAACTAGACGACAAGAACACTCACTGAAGCGCTTGCCATAAGCACCCCCTTTATTGGTTACACAAAAAACGGGAGCCTTGGCTCCCGTTTATAGCTGACTTGTCGCCTTAGCTTTTGCGACCGCCGCCATGGCTGTTTTCACCGCCCTTCTTGCCGGCTTCCGACGCTTTCTCACGGTCGTTGGCAAAGTTGCCACCACTGTTCTGACCGCCCTTGGCACCCGCTTCGGCGGCTCGCTCAGGATCGTTGGCGAAATTGCCGCCACTGTTTTGGCCACCCTTATGGCCAGCTTCGGCAGCACGCTCGGGATCATTGGCAAAATTGCCACCGCTGTTCTGACCGCCCTTCTTACCCGCCTCAGAGGCTTTCTCGCGATCGTTGGCAAAGTTACCGGGATTGTCATTCTTGGCTGTCATGGCTCTTCCTCTATTCAAGTGGATTTAACAGCAGCCTGAAAATCAGGCTCATAGATTCCGAGCCTTTCGTTATCGTTGAGTTCCAATGTTTTTCTATTTGTTTCAATCAACGGACCAATGGATGTTTCCGAGCGTTACCTCTGGTCTGCCCATTTTCAAATCGGCTCAAGGCTTAATAAATCGGGCCGATGTCATGGGGTAGGCTGCTGGCTTAAGCCCGGCCTGAACAGGAGTCGTCTGGCATAGTTTTGAGAGCAATTCATCATGACCACACACATTATCAACTTCACCGGCCCCATCAATTCGTCCACGTGCGGTCAGCTGATCGAAAAGTGCTCGCAAGCGCTTGAGCGGGATGCCTCAACGGTATTACTCAAGATCGCGACGATGGGTGGCGATTGCAGCTACGGCTTCTCCATTTACAACTTCCTGGTATCTCTTCCAATACCGGTGCATACCCATAACCTGGGCACCATCGAATCCATGGGCAACATCATGTTCCTGGCTGGCCGCCATCGTACGGCCTGTCGTCATAGCAAGTTCCTGATTCATCCGTTTCACTGGAGCCTGCACGGCTCGATTGACCATGCGCGAATGTCTGAATATGCCATGAGCCTGGATTACGACTTGGATTTGTATGCCGATATCGTTAACGAACGAACCGAGGGTGCCCACGAACCCATGGATATCCGCAGCTACCTCAAAGCTTCACCGCGCATCCTTAATCCTAAGGCAGCACTTGCTACAGGATTGATCCATGCGATTGATGACGTCGCTATGCCAGTCGATGCAGTTCATGCCTGCATTCATCTTTAAACGCTTGGGGAAACATTAAGCTTTTTCTGTCCTGCCTAAAGAAAGGCCATGATTTACTGTGGTCTTCTGCTCTCAACCGCACGAACCATCCCATGGACTTTCGCCGACTATAAGCTTCTGCGTCGTCTGAATTTCCTTGTTTTGTAAGCCTGCATGGCTATAACACCGTATATCGAAGCAGTCGAACAAAGCCGCTTTATGCTTGCCTCATACTGGGACGCAGCGTCAAACAGAGCGCAATACCTAGGGAGGCAGTTTTATGACTCAGGCACAGAAAGCACCGGATGACCCGGAAATCGATCGCAAAACACCTCCACAACCCGACCGCCCAATTGGTGACGATCCAGATGACCGGGAGCCTCCGGAACGCTTGCCGCAAAAGAACCCCACCGATCCGGAGTACAGTTGATGATTGACAACACGCCTAACCGGCATTTCGATGATGGCGTTCCCGATGAAACAAGCCCCGAAGAAGTACCGCCAGAAGACAATACCCCGCCGGTTGATCCTGTTTGAACATAGGCTGTTCCTGTAGTGCTAACGGTTCGCCGTAAGGGCTGACTACACACTCTTGCCTAGGTCCCAGAAAACCTCATCCCAAGTCATTGCTAACTTTCTAGCCATCGACCATAGAGAAGAGGAAATTGCTCGCGTACCCAATCAATGAAAATATGAACTTGTGGTGCCAAATGAGACTTGCTTGGATACAGCACAGATATCGGCCGAGGGCGAGGTCGATAATTCCGGAGCACCTCAACTAACGACCCGTCTTCAAGGTAGCGGTCAAGGGTAATACCAGGGGCCTGCAGAATGCCGAATCCAGCAACTCCGCACTCTACATAAGCGTTGGATTCATTGACAGTAATGCCATGACGACTGATATATGTTTGGTCGCTACCACCATCGAAGAACTGCCAAGGCAAAGGACGCTTGCTCTGACCAGAGAGAAAAACTACTCCCTGGTGCGCGTTTAGATCATCCAATGTTTTAGGTTCACCATACTCGTTAAGATATGCAGGAGATGCGCAGGTGACCATAGTAGCTTGCCCGATACTACGTGCTATCAAGCTTGAATTGGGTAACTCGCCGATGCGTAAGACACAATCCACTCCCTCCGCCACTAGATCCACAGCTCTATCCGTGACTCCCAGCACCAGTTCTATTTCTGGATAGAGCAGTGTGAAATCTCGAAGGCTTTTGATGAGTCCTGGCTGCGCGAAGGCTGTTGGGATATCAAGGCGTACCCGTCCCCGCATGGCAGCGCTGGGCCTTCCAAACATAGAAGTAGCCTCAGCAATATCGCCAAGGATTTCTTTCACTCGCTCGTAAAATAGTTCTCCCTCGGACGTGAGCCGTACCTTTCGGGTTGTGCGTTGGAAAAGCCTTATCCCTAACGAACGCTCTAAATTTTGGATCGCCCGAGTGATTTGAGGACGCCCTATCTGCATGGCATCTGCCGTCCGAGTAAAACTTTCCAGCTCGGCTAAGCGGGCAAACACATGCATTGTCTGGAGCAACTCCATGGCTACCTCAATTTACTTATCTGACTTTGTTACCACTTGAAATCAGATATAGAAGGAATTGTTGCATAAAAGGATAACAGTCCTGTCTCAAGCTGCACATTTATTGCGCCCTTTTACTTCGCAACAATGCGGTCAATAGGTTTCTTATCCAGCTTGGAGATATGCAATGAAAGCGTGGCTTTTGAAAGATTTTGGCCTCGATAATCTAGTCCTCGACGAGGCGGCTACTCCTGAACCCAAAGCGGGCGAACTGCTCGTGAAAGTTGGGGCCGTTTCACTAAACTTCCGCGACAAGGCCATCGTCGATGGTATTTATGAACCGCACTTGGTGCCCAAGCCACTGATTCCAGTGAGCGACGCTGCAGGTACTGTAGTCGCGGTCGGCGATGGCGTTACCCGATTCAAAGTAGGTGATCGAGTTAATTCTCACCTGTACTCACGTTGGCTCGATGGCGAGCCGGGTCCGAACGAGCCAGATTATTGCTTTGGTTCTCCGCTGCCCGGAGGATTGGCCGAATACATGATCATTCACGAGGACAGCGCTGTCCGAGCCCCTGACACCATGTCCGACGAAGAGGCCTCGACCCTGCCGATTGCAGCACTGACTGCTTGGTATTCCTTAGTGGATTACGGTCAACTTCAGGCCGGTCAAACAGTGCTTGTACAAGGCACCGGTGGCGTATCGATTTTTGCAGTGCAGCTTGCTACCGCTCTTGGCGCCAAAGTAATAGTGACCTCCAGCCGTGATGAGAATCTTGAAGCGGTAAAGAAGCTTGGTGCAGTGGCTGGCATAAACTATCGGACTTTTCCACGCTGGGAAGAAGAAGTTCTGAAGCTCACCGATGGCAAAGGCGTAGACCTCTTGCTGGATGTTGCTGGTGGCGATGGCCTGAACCAGTCCATTGCTGCAACTAAGGCCGCGGGCCGGATTGCACAGATCGGCTTCCTGACAGGACAAACAACCAAACTTAGCCTGATGCCGCTCATCTTCCGGCAAACAAATATTCGCGGTATTGCTGTTGCACCCCGTTCTTCCTTTGATCGTATGAATGCTTTCCTGAACCAGCATGCAATCCGGCCGGTACTTGATCAGGTGTATTCGTTCGAAGAAGCACCTCAGGCTTATGAGCACCTAGCCCGCGGTGCATTCGGTAAAGTAGTTATCACCGTTTCCTAAGCACAGGGCGCCTTATAGGAACCTGGCTTGTACCGACTCTCTCTTTAGTTTGTGCTCGTAGTAAAAGGGAAGAAAGGTAAGTTACTCTTGGGCCACTTTGCCCTGGCTGAGTGGTCCAGCCCGTTAAGCTTCACAGGCAAACGGCTTACTACTGCCCGCCTATCATTCCCGTGATGGCTAGATAAAATGCAACCAGGGAAACTGCCATACCTACCAACACTAATAGCCCATCTTTTGCTGTAAGGCCTAAACCAAACAAGCAAATGGCGGAAAACGGTGCCAGGCTGGCAAAGGGAATAAACTCCAGTGGAGGTACGGACGTTGTCAGGATCAGGCAAATAGCGGCTACAAGGCGTACGAATCCCTTTTCGGTTGCCCAGACCAGACGCGGTCGAATGATCTTGTCCAGCCACTGAATCACCTTACGAATCTTGTTCAGACCCGACTCCAGTTTTTGGCTACTAACGGAGCGTCGAGTCAGTATTTTCGGCATCCAGAAGTGGTCTCGCCCAAGTAACATTTGCACGGCAAAGACAGCGATAATCAGCGCAAACAGTGTGGATATACCTGGAATGCCACCTACTGGGCTGATTTCAATAACGGCCGGAACGAACAAAAAAGGCCCGTAGCTTCGCTGGCCAATCTCACGCTTGATATCACCAACCGATACCTCATCCTGCTTCTCGCCCAACTGGATAATGTTATCAATAACTCCCTCTAAGCCCTGCTGCTTATCGTTTGCTTTGGCGTCTGGCATCTAAACCTCACGTCTTGTTCGGGGTGGGCTTACTTGTTCTTATGGATAACGGATTCTTCCGACACCGGAACGGCAAGTTGTGTTAGCTGGGCGTAAAACATGGCCCCTTCCAGACCTTGTACGGGTCTGGCGGCACCTCTATGCTCCGGCTCATACGAGGAGCCGAAACATAGAGATAGCAATCCTGAACAATCAGGGCTCACCCCGACCGCCCGATGCGCCGAAAACCTGGCCTGTCACATAGCTGGCCTCGGTAGAAGCAAGCTGTACGTAGAGCGGAGCGATTTCTGCCGGTTGTCCGGGGCGCCCTAAAGGTGTATCGCCACCAAAACTCTTGAGCTTTTCCATCGTTTGCCCACCGCTGACCTGAAGAGGTGTCCAGAACGGACCGGGCGCCACGGCATTCACTCGAATGCCCTGCTTGATCAGTTGTTTGGAAAGGCTCTTGCTGAAGTTGACGATGCCGGCCTTGGTCAAGGCGTAATCGAGCAGGTTAGCCGGTGCGTCATAAGCCACGACCGACGCAGTATTGATAATCGCTGCACCTTCAGGCAGATGCGGAATAGCCGCCTTAGTAATCCAGAACATCGCATACAGGTTAGTCTTGAGCGTCCAGTCGAACTGCTCGGTACTAATATCCATGATCGAATCATGGCTCTGCTGACGGGCCGCGTTATTGACCAGAATATCCAGGCCCCCAAGCCCGTTAACGGCTTTATCTACGAGCTCACGACAAAAAGCCTCGTTGCGGATATCTCCAGGGATAGCTACAGCCTTGCGCCCCGCCTCGCGGATCAGCCGAACCACATCCTGTGCATCGGGTTCTTCATCCGGCAGATAGTTGATGGCAACATCCGCTCCTTCACGGGCAAAAGCAATGGCAGCCGCCCGGCCGATTCCCGAATCACCTCCTGTAATCAGAGCCTTGCGTCCGGCCAGACGGTTATTGCCTTTGTAACTGTCCTCACCGTGATCCGGCTTTGGCGTCATCTTACCGGCCAGGCCCGGCCAGGGTTGAGACTGCTCCTGAAACGGCGGCTTGGGGTAGAGCTGCTTAGGATCCTTTAACGGTGGCGGAGAAGCCGCCTGGGTATTGCTGCTATCGGTCTGGGCCAAGGCAGGTGCTGCAGCCGCAGCGGCCAGCGTCACAGCCGCACCTTGCATAAGCTTACGTCGAGAAGTAGAAATATCGTTCGGATTCATGGCAGCTCCCATGGGAAAGGATAGGCAGCGCACGAGACAACGACTCGGTTACTACAGGGATTGATTGGCCGCGCCTGGTAACGCCAGTTACCGCTTGCGTCTACAAAGACAAGCCCTTGATAGACGCAGAGCTTTCAGCATTGTTCCCATGTCATGCCGAAGTAGAAAATTGTACAAAGGTGGCCCTGCCCTAGTGGCCAGACCTCTCGCATGGAAATTTAATACCTTTACCCATGCCTTTAATTATGGGGATCGTTTCTCGAGCCTTTTACGGCCTAAGCTTTTTGCCGCTGTATTCCTCTTTAGGCACCTTGCACATCTTTTGTAAGCGATACGCTAGCGTGGCCCTTGAATTGTCCTGCCACTTGCGAAGACAAGCCTGGGCCTTATCCAGACATGGCTCATTACATATGTTCCGCAGACCAGGGAACGCCTGAAATAGACTCAAGTCACAATAAAAGGCTGGTTAGCCTATCAGCCATCGGAGCGGGACTTGAAACCTGATAATTGCCTTTGCATTGCAGGCAGCCCGGTGGATCCATGTTTGACCAGGAGAACGATAATGACTCTAGCACTGCCAAAAAAATTCGCGTTTACCTGCGCTCTGCTGCTATCCGCAGGCACAGCCGTTGCCCAGACCAACAGTGAAAACGCTAATGGCGCTACAAGTGGCACCGCCACGAGCACGGCAAACACCGGAACGGCTGCTTCTGCTAATGCCCAAGCCATGACGCCTGAGGGCTTCGTGGATGACGCTACTGCCAAAGGGATTGCTGAAATTGAGACAGCCAAGCTGGCATTGGAAAAAAGCCAGGCTCAAGACATCAAGAAGTTTGCTCAGATGATGATTGACGACCATACCAAGATGAACGATCAGCTCCGCCAACTTGCTCAACAGAAGAAGCTGGAAGTGGCTGACAATGCTCAACTCATGGATATGGCCAAGAAATTGATCCTTCAAGTCCGTGACGAGTCGTTTGATCCCGCCTATGCGAACAACCAGGTCATGGCTCACGAGCAGACCATTGAAATCTATCGCAACGAGGCTAACAACGGCCAGGATCAGGAACTAAAAGCGCTGGCCAAGGAATCACTACCCAAGCTTGAAGCTCACCTGCAACAAGCCAAGGCGCTGCAAAGCAAGTACGCCGAAAAGCAGCAATAACGTCTAGGTAATTAGTCATCGTAAGAAGGGCAATCTGTTAGCGGTTGCCCTTCTTGCGTTTAATGTTCTCATTCCTAGTTTTATCCCTGTGTGTGCTTCATCAAGCGATGCAAGCGGACCTATTTCCACTCATGATTGGCAACTCATACAGTATCCTGAGCCAGATGAGCCCTATTGCCGAGGACCTTAAGCGGCTCAATGACGTCTGAATAAATGTTATGGCAACAATAACTTAGCTGGAAAATCTCCTTCAGCTGCTTTGCTCAAACGTTGTTCAGGAGTTATCAATGCATAAAGAGGTTTCGTACCGCTGGTACGTACTGTCATTAACGGCACTGTTTGGAGTGATCTGGGCTCTGCTTGCTATCTCCCCGGTCAAACGGGGCGATTGGCTGATGGAAAATCTGTTGGTTATCGCGTTCGTGATCACTCTGATGGCTAGTCATCGGCATTTTTTATTTTCACGCACCTCGTTCACTCTGGTCTTTTTATTCTTGTGCATTCATGAGGTCGGTGCTCACTACACCTATGCCCAGGTACCTTATAACGCCTGGTGGCACGCCTTGACCGGGCAAAGCCTGGATGAAGCCATGGGTTTCCAACGCAACCAGTTCGACCGGTTGGTGCATTTCAGTTACGGTTTTCTGCTGGCCTATCCCATTCGCGAGGGTCTGTTACGGTTTGTTCCGGTAAGAGGGTTCTTGAGTTATTTTCTAGCGCTCAATCTCATTTTGTCTTCGTCAGCCGTATATGAGTTGATCGAGTGGATCGGGGGCGCGTATCTGGGCGGCGACACGGCAAAGGCTTTCATAGGCGCCCAGCAGGATCCGTGGGATGCCCAGAAAGACATGGCCATGGCTACTTTAGGTGCCACCCTTATTCTCCTGAGCGCTGCAGCCGTTAACGCCTATCGCCATCGTGACGCTGCTCTGGAATGGGCAAATCGCTTCAAACAGCCATATCGCCTATCACTTTCGTGATTTCATCCGCTGGCCCAGGACACGTGCGTGCTAAAGAGTAGCTTGGCCATTTTAGCGGCTTGTGTAGGTGTACTGAATATAGCCGTGCTATCGCATACCTTGGCATGCAGCATATTCAGGGAGGTGCTATCTGGAAGCGCCAAAATCGCTTTGGCGCCTTTCTCATCGGAGTGATGGCATGGGTCTCTTTACTGTTAGCGCTATAGGCATGGCACTGTTTGTAGAGTCTTAAGCCTTAGCCGGCTGCTTTAACCCCTGCATGAGCGCATATAGCTTTCCTGGCAAGCCCATCAAACGTCCTGTTAGTAATACTCGTCCGGGATTACTCATTGATAGCCGACCTATCAACAATAGAATGCGTTTTGTCGTTACATGAACGATGCTGAAAAGTCGCATCGCCCTGTCTTTATAGACCTCAGATAGCTGCGAGTAACCGTACCCTTACTAAAGATAGGCCCCTCACTGCCGATATCTTTTTTACCAGGTAGGGCAATCTCCATTCCCCTGTAGTGCCTGGCACTAGCCCCGAGTTTTCGGGGCTTTTCATTTATTCATGTATTGGAGTCTGCTGGCAAGGCTACCCACTCGATAGGGCCTGCTCAGGAAATAGCCACTCTGATAACAGGCTCTCAGCAAAAAGAAAGTGAGTGAGCAGCTTACTTATGGGCTCCATCTATAGGCGTGAACACTGGAGCGAAACCGCTATAGCGGTTTCGCTCGTGATCCTTACGCCGCCATACGCTCGCATTCTTCAGCGCAGCTCATGCATGCCTTGGCGCATTCCTGACAATGATCCATCTGATGCTTGGCGCACTCCTCACCGCACGCACGGCAGATCTTGGCGCACAAGCCACAAAATTCCTTGGCAAGCATACTGTCGCGCGTCATCAGCACGGCTGCCATAGCGCACATGGCTGCACAGTCGCGGTCAAGTTCAATACAGCGCGCCATCATTTTTACGTCTTCTTCACGCAAGCAGGCCGAAGCGCACATCTCACAGACAAGTGCACAGTTAGAGCAAGCTTGAATACAGGTTTCGTACATGGAATTTGTCATGGAATACGTCTCCAAGGTTGAAATGAATGAAATCAAATCTCCTTTTGAAAAGCCCGCTCACCACAAAACAAAACAAAACAGCTGGCAATTTGCTTTATGGTTAACAGGTACACAAGGTCCGACCTAAGCAGCTTGCTAAAGGTTTCAGTGAAAAAATTACAATAATGTAAGGTGTGAAGGCGCGGGAGAAAGGGAACATGATTGATACAGGCAGTAGGAGCAGATGCCTTCCTGCCACAAGGTCAGCGAATCAACGCAAAGTTTGGTTGTTCCATTCCCTCAATACAGGTGTATGGCTCATCCTGACTCTAGCTGTCTAGTTCCAAATAATCATCCTCATGCGACGATTCCCCAAACGGTAGGGAAATAATCATGCGCATTGCCATTCTTACATTCGAGGGTTTCAACGAGCTGGATTCGTTCATTACTGCCGGCATTCTTAACCGGATGAGATCGTTGGACTGGCAGGTGCAGATTACCTGTCCCACCACGAGCGTCACGTCGCTAAATGGGGTCACAATTAAGGCCCAGCAGCAGCTGGAATTCGCCAACGAGGCAGATGTTATACTGTTTGGCAGTGGCAGCCGTACACGGGATATTGCCCAGGACCACAACCTTCTTGATCAGCTCACGCTGGACCCCGCCCGGCAACTGATCGGCTCGCAATGCTCGGGGGCTCTGCTCATGGCAAAACTTGGCCTGTTAACGAATGTTCCAGCCTGTACAGACCTCACCACCAAACCTTGGGTTATCGAAGCGGGGGTAGATGTGCTGAACCAACCTTTCTATGCGCGGGGTTCCATCGCCACCGCAGGCGGTTGCCTCTCCTCACCTTATCTGGCCGGTTGGGTAATTGCCAAACTTGCTAGCCGTGAGGCCTGTATGGAGGCACTGCATTACGTGGCCCCGGTTGGTGAAAAAGAGGCCTATGTCGAACGAGCGCTAGCAGCTATCGGGCCTTATTTGGAGTAAGTCAAAACACCTACTGCTAAACGTTTACAGGTACGGATAGCGGTACAGACCGCCATCACTTGGGCTTGGACGGTTTCTTACGCTCCGGTCGCGACCAGATGTATACGGCCCCTATCAGCATCAGCAGCCCTGTGCATACAACGGATGGCACATGGGAAACAGTCATCACCATAAAAATGAATGCAGCGGTCATGGTCATGGTGGACGTGATCTTTATCCGACGGCTGATCATCCCGCCCTCGCGCCAATCCCGCAGCATCGGCCCGAACAGTCGATGGTTTTCCAGCCATGCCGCCAGCCGCGGCGAACTCTTTCCCGCGGCCCAGGCAGCTAATAACAGGAACTCGGTAGTTGGCAACCCCGGCACCACAATGCCAATCAGGGCAAGCGCAACCGCAAGGTAGGCCACCAGCAGCCAGAACCAACGCAGGCGCCGGGAAGGATCAGACATGGAAAGGAATACTCATCAACAGGCTTCGGTACGGCAAGGTATGAAAGCTAGCGCTCGCTCATGATCACGCACGATACGACACTGCCCCACGAATGGTTTCAGCTCTGAGGAAAAGGGGCAAGCGTTGCATGAGCATTCATAAGAAGTAAAAACCTTCTTTTATCGACCTCTCTTGAGCTGTACCCCATAAAATAAGGCGAGCGAAGCGGTATCTATCGCATCTGCCTTCTCTCGCCTGCCCTACTTCCGCGCCTGATCGAACCGCTGTTCATTCATAGAGCCCTACTGCCACAAACCGTTAAGGAGCTGTCTTAGCGCGAGCATCACAGGCTAGGGTAACCATAAGGTCTTGCTCTATTTTTAATGCCTTATCAGATACCGCTGAAGCGCAGCCCGGTAACTCCTCTTACTGCGCCAGACCGCTAGTACATGCATTTAGACCAGCTATCGAACGTGATAGAAATGAAAGAATCGCCTACACCAATCACAATAGACACGCCCTGTTCGGATCGAGTAGTGTTTGAGCCTTAGCCGCTCCCGCACCTGATCCAGCAGCCGTGGCTTTCCGTCCATGGCGTGTAACTCCCTTATACCGTCAGTGCCCCTCTGAAACGCCTAGCCTAGACAGGGAAAATGAAGATGACAAGGAAGGTTATGCGTCAAACCCGTTCAGCATGTTATCCGTCAGATGACGTCTAATAATAGTTAGGGAAATTATGCGCTGGAGATTCGTGGCGATACCCGGTGCGTTTTTTGCTCTCGCTAGCATGACCACCGCATCAGCCAAAGCAGGTGATCCGTGCAATGCTGCCAATACTGAAGCAGAGATGTACGAATGCGTTAACTCCGAACTAATAAAATCTGATCTAGAACTGAATATTGCATATAAAACTCTCATAGCCCGATATCAGGAAAATGGCTCCCCATCCGGCTCAGAAATAGAAACGCAAGATGCCTATCTCAAAAAAGCCCAAATAGCATGGATCAAACAGCGTGACGCAAGTTGTCGCTTTGAAACCTATGAATCAGTCGCAGGAAGTGGTTTCGACACAATCTACACTGCATGTCTTTTAGAGCAGACACAGAAGAGAGTCGAGTACCTTAAATGGTTCATTCAGCACCCCTAACTAGTGGTTCAAATCGTTCGCTGCGCTCTCTGGGACGGGCTAAAGCCCGCCCCTTAACCAAACGTTAAATGACAATGGCTTACACTGTGCCTAAACGCATCGAAGAATTAACGGTCGCTGACTTAGAACGTAGCCGTTGGTGTGTATACCACAACGACGAGGAAGGCTATGACAGCTTTGAGTTCGTGATACCCGACAATCATCCAGACTACTCAGAGCATGTTATTGAGGTTGAGCTGGCACATTTTGCTTTTTCTGACGGAAAGACCTACAAAGGACTATTTGACGGCTCAGAATCTTTTTCAGTTTCCCACAATGGCCATTGGTACTCGTTTTGGTACGGCGTCTCAAAACCAAGCATCAGCGCAGTCAATGAATTCAAAGAGTTTCTAACTGCTAACCATCTAGCCTTACCCGTATTGGCTAAAGCTGCGTGGAGCGGCACGTCAAGAACCTACAACGGATTGCAATATCTCGATGACACGGCAGCTATCCGTGAACTTGTCATTTAACAACTGGTTCAAGCCGTTCGCTTCGCTCACTGGGACGGACTAAAGCCCGCCCCCTTAACCAAACGTTAGCCACTTCATGAAAAATATCCAAGTATTCGATGGTGCCAGTAACGCTGTATATGACATTTTCTCGGCCACAGACGATGAATTCGCTTTGATATTTCCAACCGGCGAAGACGTAGCATTCATCGATGAAGTTTATGAGCGTCAGGATGCGGGCGCATTAAATTCGGCCTTTGAGCGTATATGGGCTCGCCGTGTCCCCAAGAAAGAAGCAATGGGGATTCATGGCTTACTGTTTTACGAGCTAGACGAAAAGAAGAAATTCTATCCCACACGTAGAGACGAAGAGGCGCAGAACCCAGATGGCACACACCTACGCTGAGTATCGTGCCGTGAAGCGGCTAACAAGGCGCTCAAATCGTTCGCTTCGCTCACTGGGACCGGCTAAAGCCGGCCCTTTAGCTTAATAGTTAGATGCGCTTTGGAGATTTTCAGTGACTGAGAAAGCAACCCTCCACTTCATGTGCGGAAAAATGGGCGCTGGTAAGTCCACTTTCGCCAAATCGCTCGCAGAGTCCTCAGGTGCGGTTCTCCTTTCGGAAGACGATCTGCTGCGTGGCCTCTATCCCGGCGAGGTCACCGATCTAGGCAGCTACATCACGCTGTCTGGCCGCATCAAGGACACCTTGGCTGACCATATCCGTGCGCTGCTACGTCAAGGTATGTCTGTTGTCTTGGATTTTCCCGGTAATACTGTGAATCAGCGGGTCTGGTTCCGGGAACTCATTGAAAGCTCAGATGCGCACCATCAACTGCACTACCTTGATGTATTGGACGAGACATGCAGACGGCAGCTTAGGGAACGCCGGTCCATTAATGGCGGTGACCCGCTGCAAGATGACGCCACGTTTGATGCCCTACTGGCCCACTTTGCACCGCCAACACCGGAAGAGCAGTTCAACGTGGTTCGGCTTGAACGCACCTAACAATTCTATATGGACTCTCCCCACAAGCAGTGAGGATAGCTTTTTCGATCCTGTCGTCAGCGCGGTTGCATTCGTATATCCGGCCTTTTCTGGGTACTGCCCTGGCCATTCTGTAGTTCGCGCAGCAGGGGCCAAGCGTTCAAGCGATCACAAAGATCATCATTGTTATCGACCTTGCTCTGCTGCAGGACTCGCCTGTTCCGACAGTCTCGCTTCTCACCACAACCACTAGAAACTCACTTCATTGTTAACCCCGCCGTCAGGCGGGCTTTATGCTGTGCCAATTACCGCTGAACTGTCGCTCATGGCACCACACCGCCCAGCAG
>NZ_VLKY01000017.1 GCF_007830155.1 Pseudomonas duriflava | reverse complement strand
TCCACAGCGCAGCCGTAATCTCTTTGCGATGTCTCATGCCTCTATCGTGGACATAGCCAGGCTTAGATTCAAGGGGGTTTTGTTAGCGGCTCTTATTACCCTCTCCATCTAACTATTCTTCTATTAATAAGAATACCGATGGCTAAGGCTGGATATTTATTTTTCAACTGAGCGCGCCTAGCGGCGCGCTGGAACGGGACGGGTGCGGCCGCTGCCGTCGATAGCGACAAAGACGAAGGCCGCCTCGGTAACCTTGCTCCACTCATCTGTCAGAGGATCATCACTCCATACCTCGACCATCATGCGAATCGAGCTACGGCCGATTTCCAGGGCGCGGGTATAAAAGGTGAGTTGGGCGCCTACCGGAACGGGTACCAGAAACGCCATGCGATCGATAGCCACTGTAGCAACGCGACCCTGCGCGATTCGGCTGGCCATAGAGGTACCAGCAAGGTCCATTTGAGAGACGAGCCAGCCGCCAAAGATGTCGCCGAACCCGTTGGTTTCACGCGGAAGGGCTGTGATCTGCATAGCGAGATCACCTTGAGGAATCGGATCTTCTTGTTCGAGTTCTTCTATCATGCGCAGGGCGCCTCGGGAGCCCGTGTTCCTGTCGGATGCTGAAAGATAAAGACTGAAAAAAACATGGCCAAAAGTGCTAGGCCATAAGTTTATTGACGCCAGTATATCGAGGCTACCGGTTCGGTACGATAAAGAGTTGACATTTTAAATAAAAACGCCAAATGGCTTTGGAACAGTCGTTTCAATTTGTTATTGTGAGATTCTGCTCACGATAAGTCCGACTAGACCTTGCCGTGGCTGTACAGGTGATGGTTTGCGTTAAACCGGTTTGGCCTTGCTCTAGACGCTGTTCACAAGATGGCGCAATGGATGCGTTTTAAGGCCCCATGCTTACACAGCGGTTCATTTCCTGGTTCTCGCTCTTCTTTATAGATGTCTCGTTTCCGCCTCCAAGCGGACTCACGCTCCCCCTGCTTAACTAGGGGAACGTTCACCGGTACAGCTCGAACCTGTGTGCGGGTAAACCCTGCCTATCCAGATTCCATGGTCCAGCGCGAACGTGTGCCTATAATTCTAACGAGACTTGAGCCATGAGACCGCAATCTACAACCGATCTACTTGCTTCACGCCCATTAGGGCGCAGTGACTACAAAACGTTATCTCTCTCTGCCTTGGGCGGTGCGCTCGAATTTTACGACTTCGTGATTTTCGTGTTTTTTGCTGCCGTAGTTGGAAAGCTGTTCTTTCCTGCTGAAATGCCCGAGTGGCTGCGGCAAATCCAAACCTTTGGCATTTTTGCAGCCGGTTATCTGGCGCGTCCGCTGGGTGGGGTGATCATGGCCCACTTTGGCGACTTGCTGGGCCGCAAGAAAATGTTCACCTTGAGTATTTTCATGATGGCGCTGCCTACGCTGGGCATGGGTTTGATGCCCACCTATGCGCAGATTGGTATCGCGGCGCCGCTTTTGCTCTTGCTGCTACGTATCATTCAAGGTGCGGCGATTGGCGGTGAAGTACCAGGTGCCTGGGTGTTTGTATCTGAGCATGTGCCAAATCGTCATGTAGGGTATGCCTGCGGCACGCTGACGGCAGGTCTGACCTTTGGCATATTGCTGGGCTCGCTGATGGCAACGCTGATCAATACTGTATTCACACCTGCAGAAGTGCATGATTATGCGTGGCGCTTTCCTTTCTTGATCGGTGGCGTGTTTGGTCTGTTCTCCGTCTATCTTCGTCGCTGGTTGCATGAAACGCCCGTGTTTGCCGAGATGCAGTTGCGCAAGTCGCTGGCAGAAGAAGTTCCGCTCAAGGCTGTGCTGCGTGATCACTTGGGCTCGGTCATCCTGTCCATGCTGCTAACCTGGATGCTGACAGCGGGTATTGTGGTGGTCATTCTCATGACGCCTACATTGTTGCAAACACAATATGGCTACGATGCGGCTACAGCGCTCAGGGCCAACAGCCTGGCGATTTTACTTCTGACCATTGGCTGCATCGTTTCAGGCTCGCTGTCTGACCGCTTCGGCAGTGGCCGTATATTTGTTATCGGTGGAGCGATTCTGGGCGTTGCAACCTGGACCATGTATGCCAGCCTGAAGACACATCCGGAATGGTTGTTCCCGCTATACGCTTTAGCCGGTCTTTCCGTGGGTGTGATTGGCGGAGTGCCTCGCGTCATGGTGCTGGCGTTTCCGCCGGTGGTTCGTTTTTCGGGACTGTCATTTTCGTACAACCTGGCCTATGCCATCTTTGGCGGGCTGACGCCTATGGTGGTTACGCTCATGCTTAAACAGCACCCGTTAGGCCCGGCTTACTATGTTGCCGGCCTCGCTATCCTGGGCATGTTAGTCGGCTTCTATCTGTTGGCACAGGAGCGTCGTGCTGAACCGGCGCTGGCTTGATGTCGGCACTGCGCTATTTAGTAGGCTACAGCGTTCAAGACTTCCGGTGAGGATGGCCCTTGCTTGTTAGGCCTGATGAGCTACAGCTTTAAGCGGCTTGTAATGTCTTGTAAAAAGCCCTCGTAAGAGGGCTTTTTGCTGTCATGCATTCGTCACACAACTTTCATAGAGTGGTCACGCCGCCTTACGATACTGGCCGGCGCCAACCTACTCGTCCTGTTTCAAGGAGCAAGGCATGAAAGTTAAAAGTCTGATGGCAGCGCTGACGTTTGCCGCCGCTGGCGTCGGCACAACGGCTGCCGTCGCTGCCATCGACCCGGCTCTTCCGGAATACCAGAAAGCCAGCGGTGTGTCTGGCAACTTGTCCAGTGTTGGCTCTGACACGCTGGCCAACCTGATGACGCTATGGGCCGAGACCTACAAGCGCAACTACCCGAACGTTAACATCCAGATCCAGGCTGCCGGCTCTTCTACCGCACCGCCTGCTCTGACTGAGGGCACATCGAACCTGGGTCCGATGAGCCGCAAGATGAAGGACTCTGAAATCCAGGCGTTCGAACAGAAGTACGGTTATAAGCCGACAGCGGTTCCGGTGGCTGTAGACGCCCTGGCCGTATTTGTACACAAGGACAACCCGATCAAGGGGCTAACCATGGAGCAGGTGGATGCGATCTTCTCTTCCACGCGCCTGTGTGGTGGCAAGCAAGACATCAAAACCTGGGGTGACGTAGGCATGACCGGCGACTGGGCTAACAAGCCAATTCAGTTGTTCGGCCGTAACTCGGTATCCGGTACTTACGGTTACTTCAAGGAAGAAGCTCTGTGTAAGGGTGACTTCAAGCCGAACGTGAACGAGCAGCCAGGCTCGGCCTCGGTGGTTCAGTCCATCAGCCAGTCGCTTAATGGTATTGGTTACTCGGGCATCGGTTACAAGACGTCTAGCGTCCGTACCGTACCGCTAGCTAAGAAAGGCACGACTGAGTTTATCGAAGATACTGAGCAGAACACACTAAACGGCAGCTACCCGCTGTCCCGCTTCCTCTATATCTATGTCAACAAGGCACCAAACAAGCCGCTGAATCCGTTGGAAGGTGAATTCCTGAAGATGATCCTGTCCAAAGCTGGTCAGGAAGCGGTGGTAAAGGACGGTTACATTCCGGTTCCTGCCAAGGTCGCTGAAAAAGTGCGGAAGGATCTAGGCTTCTAAAAGCCTGGGTACCGCTTCCCCCCGACCCGCCTGTGTTTTGCACAGGCGGGTCTTGTCGTGTCTTATCACTGTCATCTGTTTGTCATAACTCGCGATTAGTCTCTGCGCGACGAATGACCAGGCTCGTATTTTATGACCGAAACCCGCTCTCCCGCCCGGATCGATTTTGACTCGCCGACGTTGCGCCGCAAGCGCCGCTGGCGGGCCAAGATGGACCGCTTCACCCGTTGGTATGTCCTGGTTGGCGGTCTTACCGTCCTGGTGGCGATCACGCTGATTTTCTTCTATCTGGCTTATGTGGTGCTGCCTTTATTCAAGGGAGCAAGCATTTCAGCTGAAGAGCCGCAGTCGCCTGCGTGGATGCAGCAAGCTGGTATGCCGCTTGCGCTGAGCCTGGAAGAGCAAAATGAAGTCGGCATGCAGATTTCGGCTGCTGGTGAAATGATCTTCTTTAATGCTGCAGACGGCTCCGAACTAAGCCGTCAGGCACTGCCGATCCCGACTGGTGCCCAGATAGTAACCGTGGCGCAGGATCTGGTTCGCCCCTTCGTGGCGCTGGGACTGTCTAATGGTCAGGCTCTCGTGGTGCGCCATAGTTATGCTTCGGTTTACCCTGAAGGCAAGCGGGTTATCGTTCCTCGGGTCGATTACCCCTACGGTGAGGCGCCGATCACGGTCGATCCTCAGGGGCGCGCGCTGGAGCATTTGAGCCTGACGGCTGACGATGAGCAACTGACTCTGGCAGCCTCTAATGCTTCAGAGCTGCAAGTCTTCAAGCTGACCCTCGAAGAGAACATGCTGACCGGCGAAACCACGCTGGAGTCGCAGCGCATCGATCTGCCGCGTTTGGCCCAGACAGTACAGGCGCTATATCTCGATCCACGCGGGCAGTGGCTGTATGTCATAAACGGGCGTGTCTCGGCGGATGTCTTCGACCTCCGTGACCGTACGCTGAATGGGCATTACAAGCTGATCGACGATGCGAGCAATCAGGTCACAGCCAGCGCTCAGCTGCTGGGAGGCATTTCGCTACTTATTGGTGACGCCAAGGGCGGCATCAACCAGTGGTTCATGGCGCGGGGCAATGATGGCGAGCCGCAGCTTCAGCGTGTACGTGGTTTCAAATTAGGCGATGCGCCAATTACGCAGATCGTGGCGGAGCAGCGCCGCAAAGGTTTTATCGCGCTGGATAATAAAGGCAATCTCGGTGTGTTCCACAGCACGGCGCACCGCACTCTGCTGGTCGACAAGATAGCCGAAGGCAGCGGGTTGCTAACTCTATCGCCGCGCGCCAACCATGTTCTGTTGGCTCATGAAGGTCAACTGCAGGGCTTCGAACTGAACAACCCGCATCCGGAAATATCCTGGTCGGCGCTGTGGGGCAAGGTTTGGTATGAGAGCTATGACAAGCCTTCTTATGTATGGCAGTCCACCTCGGCCAGTAATGACTTCGAGCCCAAGCTGAGCTTGGCACCGTTGACCTTTGGTACGCTCAAGGCGGCTTTCTACGCTATGTTGCTGGCCGCGCCGCTGGCGATTGCTGCGGCCGTCTATACGGCATATTTCATGGCGCCGCGCATGCGCCGCAAGGTCAAGCCCGTCATTGAGTTGATGGAAGCGCTGCCTACAGTCATCCTGGGTTTCTTTGCCGGTCTGTTCCTGGCTCCTTATGTAGAAGGCCATCTGCCGGGTATTTTCAGCCTACTTCTGCTGACCCCGATCGGTATTATCCTGACGGGCTTTATCTGGTCTCGTCTGCCCGAGTCGATCCGCTTCCGGATGCCGGAGGGCTGGGAGAGCCTGCTGCTGATTCCCGTCGTGCTGCTCACCGGCTGGTTCGCACTTAGCATGAGCCCCTATCTGGAAACCTGGTTCTTTGGCGGTGACATGCGTCTGTGGATCAGCCATGACCTGGGAATCACCTATGACCAACGTAATGCGCTGGTTGTAGGCTTGGCGATGGGCTTCGCGGTGATCCCAAACATCTTCTCGATTGCCGAAGACGCCATTTTCAGTGTGCCGCGCAGCCTGACTTATGGCTCGCTGGCCTTGGGCGCCACGCCCTGGCAAACCTTGACCCGTGTAGTGATCCTGACTGCCAGCCCGGGTATCTTCTCGGCGCTGATGATTGGTATGGGGCGGGCCGTGGGTGAAACCATGATCGTGCTGATGGCAACGGGTAATACGCCAGTAATGGACTGGAATATCTTCCAAGGCATGCGGACCCTGGCTGCTAACGTGGCCGTGGAAATGCCGGAGTCGGAAGTAGGCGGGACCCATTACCGCGTATTGTTCCTGGCGGCGCTGGTGTTGCTGTCCTTTACCTTCGTGATGAACACGTTGGCTGAGATCATTCGCCATCGTCTACGCAAGAAATACGCCTCGTTGTAAGTGTCGCCCAGGCGACGGATGACCCTCTCCGCAGGGAGAGGGCCTTGGATCTGGATAGGTAAGCAAGCCGTGAAACAGGGTTCCCTGAAACAGTGGTTCAAGAGCGGTGCCCCAGGCATCTGGATGAGTGGGGGTGCGGTTGCCATTGCGGTGATCATGACCCTGGGTCTGATCTCGGTCATCGCCGTGCGTGGCCTGGCTCACTTCTGGCCAGCCGATGTTATCGAGGCGCGTTATGCCGTTCCAGGCGAGGCGCCGCGGACGATTATGGGCGAGGTTGTACAGGCCGAGGAGGTACCGCTGGAGCGCCTGAAAGGCGCAGGATTGCCGGTGCCGGAAGACGGCCCGAAATTCATGACCCGTGAACTGATCAAGCTGGGTAACCGTGAGCTGAACGGAAGTGACTTCGCCTGGGTTGTCGGGGACTGGCTACAGGACCAAAAGAAGCCTACCGATGTAATTGCCCTTGAGCGGCGCGAGTGGGGCAACTTCTATGGCTATCTGATAAACGTCAAGGAGGACGGTAAGATCGTGGCCGAAGGTGAGGCGGCTATCCCCACCTTGCGTGAGCGCCTGGATCGTATCAGCGAGCTGGCCGATCAGATCGGCCAGCTCGAGAAAGTGGACATTGGCGGCATCAACTATGGACTTGAGCGTTTGCGTCTTCGCGAGCGCGGCCTGGAGTTGGATAATGCTTTGGATGCTACTGCGCAAGCCGACCTGGCTGCTGAGCGCAGCGAGCTGGAGGCGCGTTATCGTACGTTCGAAGATCAATTGGTCTCGCTGCGTCAGGATTTCGATCGTGACAGCCTGACGCTACGTGACGCGACGGGCCGTGAGACCGAAGTGCGTCTGGCCAATGTAGTCCATGCCTATCAGCCCAACGCCATGAGTACACTGCAAAAGCTGGGCTTCTACTTTGCCAAGCTGTGGGAGTTTCTGTCGACCGACCCGCGTGAAGCCAACACCGAGGGCGGGGTGTTCCCGGCCATTTTCGGTACGGTCATGATGACGCTGATCATGGCGGTAATCGTGACGCCGTTTGGTGTGATTGCTGCTATTTACTTGCGCGAGTATGCCAAGCAGGGCCCGTTGACGCGCCTGATCCGGATTGCTGTAAATAACCTGGCTGGTGTTCCGGCCATCGTATATGGCGTATTCGGCCTGGGCTTTTTCGTCTATGTATTGGGCGGTTCTATCGATCAGCTGTTTTTCCGTGAGTCCCTGCCATCGCCTACCTTTGGTACGCCCGGTCTGCTATGGGCCTCGCTGACTCTGGCTATTCTGGCCGTTCCTGTCGTGATCGTGGCGACTGAAGAAGGTTTGGCCCGGATTCCGCGCAGCGTGCGGGAGGGTTCATTGGCCCTGGGTGCTACCAAGGCCGAAACCTTGTGGAAAGTCGTTCTGCCTATGGCCAGCCCGGCGATGATGACCGGTCTGATTCTGGCAGTAGCTCGGGCCGCTGGGGAGGTAGCTCCGCTGATGCTGGTAGGGGTGGTTAAGCTGGCGCCTACTCTACCGGTGAACTTGAATTACCCGTACTTGCATTTGGATCAGAAGATCATGCACCTGGGCTTCCATATCTTCGATGTGGGCTTCCAGAGCCCGAACGTCGAAGCCGCTCGGCCGCTGGTCTACGCCACCGCGTTGCTTCTAGTTCTGATCATCGCCGGGCTGAACCTGTCGGCCGTAGCGATCCGTAACCGCCTGCGTGAAAAGTACAAGGCGCTCGACAGTTAACGAATACAGGCGCTGCGTACTACGCAGCGCTATCACGGGCCATGAGGCCCATGGGAGTCATCCATGCAGCAAGAAACCCAAAAGCCGGCCGTCAGTATGGGCGCGCTGGGCCGTGAGCGGCAGAATCTAGACCTGTCCAAGGAGCCTGTGGCCATTGAAGTACCGGGCCTTAACCTCTTCTATGGTCAGAAGCAGGCCTTGTTCGATGTAAAACTGAACATTCCCAAGCAGCGTGTCACGGCGTTTATCGGCCCGTCCGGTTGCGGTAAGTCCACGCTGTTGCGCAGTTTCAACCGCATGAACGATCTGGTTGATGGTTGCCGGATCGAGGGCGAGATTCGCCTGGACGGTCAGAATATTTTTGCCAAAGGCACCGAGGTGGCTGAGCTTCGCCGTCGAGTTGGCATGGTGTTTCAAAAGCCCAACCCGTTCCCCAAGAGCATTTATGAGAATGTGGTTTACGGCCTGCGTATCCAAGGCATCAACAAGAAGCGCACTCTGGATGAGGCAGTCGAGTGGGCGCTCAAAGGTGCGGCGCTATGGGATGAAGTAAAGGACCGTCTGCATGAATCGGCGCTCGGTCTATCGGGCGGTCAGCAGCAGCGTCTGGTCATTGCCCGCACCATTGCCGTGCAGCCAGAAGTCTTGCTGCTGGACGAGCCTAGCTCGGCGCTCGACCCGATTTCGTCCCTGAAGATCGAAGAGCTGATCTATGAGCTCAAGTCGCGCTATACCATTGTTATCGTGACGCATAACATGCAGCAGGCGGCGCGCGTGTCCGACTACACGGCATTCATGTACCTGGGTAAGCTGATCGAATATGGCGATACTGATACCGTATTCACCAATCCGGCGAAAAAGCAGACCGAAGATTACATTACAGGCCGTTACGGTTAATGAAATCGTCACATTTTTCAGCCTAATTTCGGTATACCGCTAAATAAATCGGGCGACTTGACGATACAGAGGCAATCAAGACTTTTTAAGGAAGCCATGCCCTGTCGTTGAGTCGTTCGTCCCATGGAGTGTCGGCCCTCGTCTGCTCCAGCCCTAACAGGACACTAACGCCATGATCAGCAAAGAAAGCCTCAATCATCACATTTCCCAGCAGTTCAATGCCGAGCTCGAAGAAGTCCGTAGCCACCTGCTGGCCATGGGTGGGCTGGTTGAGAAGCAGGTTAGTGATGCAGTAAGTGCTCTGATCAATGCCGATTCCGGGCTGGCACAGCAGGTTCGTGAGATCGATGACCAGATCGACATGATGGAGCGCAACATTGATGAGGAATGTCTGCGCATCCTGGCGCGTCGTCAGCCGGCGGCGTCTGATCTGCGACTGATCATCAGCATCTCCAAGTCAGTGATCGATCTGGAGCGGATTGGGGATGAGTCATCCAAGATTGCCCGCCGGGCGATTGAGCTGTGTGAGGACGGTGAAGCGCCGCGTGGGTATGTCGAGGTACGCCATATTGGCGAGCAGGTGCGCAAGATGGTTCAGGAAGCCCTGGATGCTTTTGCGCGCTTCGATGCCGAATTGGCCTTATCAGTCGCTCAGTACGACAAGGTAGTTGATCGCGAATACAAGACAGCCATCCGCGAACTGGCGACTTACATGATGGAAGATCCGCGGGCGATCTCTCGCGTACTCAGTGTCATTTGGGCGCTGCGTTCGCTGGAGCGCATTGGCGACCATGCCCGTAACATCGCGGAGCTAGTGATTTATCTAGTTCGCGGTACCGATGTGCGTCATCTTGGGCTAGCCAAGATGGCAGAGGAAGTTAACAAACCGCGTAGTTGAGTCCAGGGTGCCCGGCGTGAAGGCAGCCATGGCCTCAGCTAAGCTTTAAGGTTTCGAGTAAGCTGGCTTACCGCTGTGGCACTTTTGCTTCGTGGGGCTGCGCTCGGGCTCCATGGAGTAGTCAATGAGTAAAGTATCCGTATTGATTGTGGATGATGCACCGTTCATCCGCGATCTAATCAAGAAAGGGTTGCGCAGTCAGTTCTCGGGTATCGAGATGGAAGAGGCAGCGGACGGACGCAAGGCTCAGGCCATTCTGTCGAAGCAATCATTTGACCTGATCCTGTGCGATTGGGAGATGCCTGAGATGTCGGGGCTGGATCTGCTGGTCTGGTGCCGTAGCCAGGAAGCACATGCGACAACCCCATTTATCATGGTTACCAGCCGGGGCGATAAGGAAAACGTGGTCCAGGCGATTCAGGCCGGCGTGTCTGATTACATTGGCAAGCCGTTTACCAGTGAGCAATTGACCAGCAAGGTTAGAAAGGCGGCGAGTCGCATCGGCAAGCTTGAAATGCTCGATCCGCGTGGTTATCAGCGAGGCGTTGCCTCGTTCGCCAATGACTCCGCCACTATGCTGGTGTCGGCTCAACGTACCGCCCAGACAGGCGGGACTACGCCAGATCGTCCCGCCAAGTCCAAGGGCAAGGCTACCTATGGGCAAGGACAGTTGCGTCTAGCTTCGACGACCATGGGATGTGTCATCAAGGCCTTGAGCCTCAAGGAAGCAGTATTAATCGTCAAACGCGGCGATCTACTGCCTCAGGTGCTGGATAACGCAGTGCTGGACCTTGAGCAGGGCGAAGGTGTCCAGGATGTCGCTCGCTTGAACGGTTACCTGCATTCCGTAGCGGCTGTGGAGCCCAAGCCTACCAGTGACTGGCTGCAGTTGTCCTTTCGCTTCGTCGATGAGGATCAGTCCAAACTGGACTACTTATCCCGGTTGATTGCCAAGGGTACGGCACAAAAGCACTACGTGCCTGGTGCCTGATACCTTCTCGCATGGGGCTCCGTGATCAGATCGTCCGACGAGCGAACCCTCGTCGAATGGCCGCCACGCTGCTAGGCTTGGCCGGTTCTGACTTAATGGAGCCCTGCCGCTACATGCTGAAACGTTTTTTCATGCTGTCCAGCCTGTGTGTTATGGCAGCTTCGGCATGGGCCGCCCCGATCTACAAGTTTACCGACGCTAATGGAGTCGTCACGTATACCGACAAGGTCACTAAGGGGGCCAAGGTCCTGGTATTTGAGGACGACACCAATGAACGGCTAGACCGTCAGGTACGTCTCAATACCCGCACGGTGGGTGGAGATACAGTCTTCGAGGCGCGAAATGATCTGCTGACGCCGGTACAGGTCGAGCTGCGTCTGGACCAGTTGCAGAACGTGGCCGGTATTAATGAGTCCGCCTCGGTTCGGCGGCTCCTGCCGCCTAACAGCGTGACGACCTTGATGCGGTTGAAAAAGGCATCGCCAGATCGACCACTGCGTTACAAACAGGTCTTCAACTATGCCATGGGTGACCCCAGCCGCGGTGCTCGGGATTATGCCTACCCACTGCCCTGGCTGGGCGGTCCGTTCCGTATCAGTCAGGGGGCTAATGGGGCATTCAGTCATAACACACCCAAGGGCCGCTACGCAGTGGACATTGCCATGCCGGAAGGCACGCCGATCATCGCCTCGCGTCCGGGCACGGTGGTCAAGGTCGAGAATAGCCAGCAGGCGGGGCGTAGCAGTAACCCGTCAGGTAATTTCGTTCGCGTACTGCATGACGATGGCACCATGAGCGTTTATTTGCACCTGATGCAAGGCTCGGTCAAGGTACGTGAAGGTCAGCGCGTCGTGACTGGTACACCGCTTGCATTGTCAGGCAATACTGGCCGCAGTACGGGGCCTCATCTGCACTTCGTTATTCAACGCAACACCGGGCTGGCACTAGAGTCAATTCCCTTCCGTTTCGCTCAGCCCGTCGACAATCTGCCTAATTTCGCCATTGGCGGTCGGTAGCGCTTGATTGTTTTGCGGTTTATCTCTCAAATTCGCCTTGAGCTACCCTGATACGGGACATCGCCAGGAAAGGCTGTTCCGCTGGATGCTCGGCTATCCATGGGTTACGGTCATGGCTGCATCAGGAAGCAGAGCCTCTTACGTGAAAAGACAACAACCTATCCGGTCGAGGAATGACTGATGCGTTCGTATGGGGTACTGCTGTTATGGCTGCTCTGGTTAAGCGGCGGATTCGGTACCACGGTCGTGGCCGAGCCGATTACAGAAACAAGATCAATTCGCCTGGATGACCAGGCGGGGCCGTCAATCACGGCAAACGAGGCTGTCTATTACCTGCCAGCCTCGGCTACGCTGGCGTTCGAGCAGGCCTCTGCGCCAGGGTTTAATGATCGTTGGCAAGCCTTGGGTGAGCGAACCATTAACCTCGGGCAGCAATCCATTGGTGCTTGGCTACGTTTCGAAGTCCACAACCCGCTGGCGCAGCCTCAGGAGCGCTGGCTGGTAATCGAACCTCCTACATTGGATCAGGTCGACGTGCGAGTACGTCATGCAGCGACATGGGGCCCTGTTTATTCTGCCGGAGATGCTCTGCCGTTCAGTGTTCGCCCCTTGCCGACACGTCAATTGGCCTACCCGATTACGATTGCTGCTGGTGAAACGGCTACCGTCTATCTTCGCCTGCGCTCACTCGAATTTATGGTGGTGCCGATGCGGCTGGAGACGCCAGCCTATTACAAGGCGCATGAGCATAAGATGCAGCTGCTGCTGTCATTGTTCTTCGGGGCGATGCTGGCTATGTTGGTATACAACGCCTGTCTGTACTTGTTCACACGTGACAGGAGTTACCTGTGGTATGTGGCTTACCTGTTCAGCGTGATTGGTTACGAACTAAGCCTAACCGGCCTGGGGCAACGCTATCTCTGGCCTGAATTCAGCGGATTTTCAGTGCGGGCCTACATGCTGTTCGTGTGCCTGAGTTTTCTCTTCGCTGCGCAGTTTGTACGCACCTTTCTCAGGCTGACCGCCTACCCAGGCTGGATGCTTTGGGCGAATAATCTCATACTGATTTACTGGGCGTTGGCGGCTGGCGTAACGCTCCTTGAGCCGGAGCTGCTGCGTTTTCTCTTCCCCGTATCCTTGGCTTTCCTCAGCAGCGTGCTTGGCTTTGCGACTACAGTTACACTCTGGCGAAAGGGTAGCTCCTCTGCCAAATACCTGACCCTAGCGTGGTCAGTGCTGACGGTCAGTACTCTGTTGCTGATCCTGGCGTTGGAAGGGTTTGTTCCCCACTCGCCACTGCTGCTAAATAGTCAGGTCATAGGGTTCACGCTGGAGTTCGTCCTGTTGTCCATTGCCTTGGTCGAGCGAATTAATCAAGAGCGTATCGGCCGGATTCAGGCGCAACGAGAGGCTTTGCTGGCCAGTGAGCGCTTGGCAGCGGAGCGTGAGGCGCATCTGCAGGCTCAGCAGGAAGCCCTCGAACAGCAACGGCAGGCCAATGAAGAATTGGAACGCCGCGTGCAGGAACGTACCCAGTCACTGATCAAGACTAATGAAGAATTGGCTGCCGCCAACGCAGAGTTAGTTCATATAAATGCCGTTGATCCACTCTGTGGCGTTCACAATCGCCGCCATTTCGAGACCTATTTCACTGAGGAAATCAATCGAGCCAAACGCAGTGGAACCCCTGTTGCACTGTTAATAATCGAGATTGATTTATTCAAGGAGATAAACGAAGCCTTTGGCCATCCTCTGGGTGACAAGTGCATCCAGGCGCTGGCCAGCCTCTTGAGCGAATACACAAAGCGTGCGGGTGACCTGACGGCCCGTCTGGAGGGCGCGACCTTTATCATGGTGCTGCCAGGCGCCGTTGCTGCAGAAGCCCACGCTCTGGCCGAGCGCATCTGCTACGAAACGAGCGATATGCGGATCGAGTACGGTAGCGCCACGGTAAGTTTTAGCGCCAGCATTGGCGTAGTCAGTTGGACTCCTGAGCGGGGAGACGACAGCTTCGGCTTCTTGCAGGCGGCCAGCAAGGCATTACGTCTCGCTCAGCAAGAGGGGCGTAACCGGGCCTGCCTGGGTGAGCGCTGAAACAAACAGGCCGGCGCAAGGCCGGCCTGTTGATGAGGCGAAAAGGATTACTCGTCTCGGCTGGCCAGCTTGATCACCTTGGCCAGGATGATCTTTGGCCCTTTCATTTTCTTGATGATGATGCGCAGGCCTTCAGTTTCCAGCACCTCGTCCTCTTCCGGGACACGCTTGAGGCTGTCATAGACAAGGCCGGCCAAAGTATCTGCTTCAACATGGTCAAGGTCGATATGCAGCAGGCGTTCGACCTTGAACAGTGGCGTATCGCCCCGAACCAGCAGCTTGCCCGGCTGATAAGCCAATACGCCGCGCTCGGCCTTGCGGTGCTCGTCCTGAATATCACCGACCAATACTTCAAGTACGTCTTCCATGGTCAGGAAGCCCACAACCTTGTGGTCCGCCTCCTCTACCAGCACGAAATGCGCACCGCCCTGTCTAAACTGCTCTAGCAGTTTAGACAAAGGCATCTGCTTGGTAACGCGCTCCAGCGGGTGAATCAGGTCTTCCAGCTCGAACGACTCGGCATGGCTATCCAGTCCGGCAATGGCCAGGAGCAGGTCCTTGATATGCAGAACGCCGGTGAATTCGTTCTTATCCTCGTCATAGACCGGGTACCGGCTGTACTTATGACGGCGAATAATGGTCAAGATCTCTTCCAGAGAGGCCGTGTGATCCAGGTAGATCAGGTCCTCACGGGAATTCGCCCAGTCGACGACTTCCAGCTCTTCAAGCTCTACCGCCGAGGCCAGCACGCGCATGCCCTCATCAGTCGGATCCAGCGCCCGACTAGAGTGCAGGATCAGCTTGAGTTCGTCGCGGCTGTAATGGTGCTCATGGTCGCCATTGGTGGCGCCTTGCCCCGCAATACGTAGGATGGCGTTGGCACTGGCGTTGAGCAACCAGATGGCGGGATACATCAGCCAGTAGAACAGATACAGCGGTACAGCCGTCCACAGGGAAAGCAGATCGGGCTTGCGAATGGCCCAGGACTTGGGTGCCAGTTCACCTACCACAATATGCAGATAAGAAATGATGAAGAATGCCGTGAAGAAGGCAACTCCATGCACAACCTCAGGCTTGTCGACACCCATCATCCGGAGCAGGGGCTCCAACAACTCGGCAAAAGCCGGTTCGCCGACCCAACCCAGGCCCAGCGAGGCAAGGGTGATACCTAGCTGGCAGGCGGACAGATAAGCATCGAGCTGACTGTGTACGGTACGCAAAATACGGCCACGCCAGCCATGCTGTTCGGCAAGGGCTTCTACGCGGGTAGCGCGCAGCTTGACCATGGCGAACTCGGCGGCAACAAAGAAGCCATTAAGTAACACCAGGAACAAAGCGAATAGAACGAGACCGAAGTCAGCGAGCAGAACGGAAGAATTGAGACTAGGAGAAGGGTCCATTAGGGGTTCAAGTTAATTAAGGTGCCCCTAGCATGGGGGTCTTAGAGGTCAGTTTCAAGTCACAGTCGTCAGAGCTGTTGTAACGAAATATCCTTATCATTTAGATGGGCAATCTGACTTGACTGGAAAACGCATGTAAAGACACTGCCCTGACCGGGTGTACTCTCGATTTCCAAGTGGCCATGGTGGCGGATCAGCACATGCTTGACGATGGCCAGTCCTAGCCCTGTGCCGCCTGTGCTAGAGGCGCGGCTGGCATCGACACGATAAAAACGCTCAGTCAGGCGGGGCAGGTGACGCGCTTCGATCCCCAAGCCACTGTCGCTCACGGATAGTTGAGCGCCACGCTCGTCCTGCCACCAGCGAATGCGGATCTGACCGCCATCAGGGGTATATTTCACGGCATTAAAGACTAGATTGGAAAAAGCACTGCGCAATTCCGGCTCGCTACCCTTGAGAGCCAGGGTGGAATCCGCTTCCAGGGTGATCTTGTGTCCTCGCTGGGCTGATAGCGCACGGGCATCCTGCTGGATGACATGGAGCATTGGGGCAATGGCGATTGGCTTGTTATCCGCCGGGTAGTCGGTAGCTTCCAACTTGGCCAGGAGTAGCAGATCATCGATTAGATGTTGCATGCGGTTGGCCTGTTGCTGCATCTGACCTAGTGCGCGTAGCCAACGCGGATTGGCATCCTGGTCAGCATTGTCCACCAATGTTTCCACATAACCGGCGATCACCGTCAGCGGCGTACGCAGTTCATGGGAAACGTTGGCAACGAAATCCTTGCGCATTTGCTCCAGCTGATGCAGGCGGGTCACATCTCGCACCAGGATCAATCGATCCCCCTCACCGAAGCGGGTGATCTGTACGTGAAGATACTGCCGGTCATTAAGCGGAGAGGTGAGTTCCAACGGGTCCTGATAGATGCCTCTGGAAAAATATTCGGAAAACCGCGGGTGACGAACCAGGTTGGCGATGGGCTGGCCATTGTCCTGAGGGCTACGCAGGCCCAGCAACCCTTCAGCGGCAGGGTTCCACCACTCGAGATTGCCATGACGATCCACCAAAACCACGCCATCGCGTAAAGCTGCGGTAGATGCCAGGGCCCGGTCGATTACGGCTTCCAGACCCTCGCGCTTTTGTCGCTCGCGGCGCTGGGCATAGTAGAGCGTATCGAAGAGCTCGCCCCAGAAGCCACTGGCTTCTGGTGGCTCTACGCCATCTTCAGCCTTGAGCAGCCATTGCTGCAGGCGAATCAGATGACGCACCAGCCAGAGTACGTAAATAAACAGGCCGATTGCCAGGAACGTGCTATAGGCCTCGGTCAGCCAGCCCAGCGGCAGGCAAATGAGCAACAAGAGCAGCGCATGGCGCACAAACAATGAACGCACATCCGTGTTCAAGGGAGGGTCCTGCTTATTTAGAGTTTGGTCGAGAAACGATAACCGGTTCCGCGCACCGTCTGCACGAGATTTTCGTAGGTTTCACCCAATGCCTTGCGCAGGCGGCGAATATGAACATCTACGGTGCGCTCTTCTACATAAACATTACCGCCCCAGACCTGATCAAGCAACTGGCCACGAGTGTAGGCGCGCTCCTGGTGGGTCATGAAGAACTGCAACAGGCGGTATTCGGTAGGGCCCATTTCAGCAGGAGATCCGTCGATCGTCACGCGATGGCTGATCGGGTCGAGGACCAGGCCATTTACTTCAATCGGGGTTTCGCTGTCATAGGTACCGGTGCGACGCAGTACAGCTTTGAGGCGCGCCACCAGCTCGCGAGGCGAAAACGGCTTGGTAATGTAGTCGTCCGCACCTACCTCTAGACCCTGGACTTTGTTGTCCTCGTCATCTTTGGCGGTGAGCATGATGATCGGAATCGCGTCGGTAAGCTCGTCGCGCTTTAGGCGGCGTGCCAGCTCCAGGCCGGAAGTACCCGGCAGCATCCAGTCGAGCAGGACCAGATCGGGCTTGCGATCGACGATCAGGGCATGAGCCTGTTGCGCGTTATCCGCCTCTAGACATTCATAACCCGCCATTTCGAGCGCGACCGCAATCATTTCACGAATAGGCGCTTCGTCATCGACGATAAGAATTGACTTGCCCGCCATTGCTTTCCTCGCTGTTCGGCACAGTGCTCGCGCATTAGATAACCTAATTGTTGCAGTCATGTGACAGATCGTCGAACATCTCATTCATCCCACATTATGGGATTATATTTCACATATTGAGATTGCTTTTTTAAAGGGCTAGAGTGAGCAGTATGTCTGATCAAAACAACAACGCGCCGGCTGGCGCTCAGGCACTGTTCCGGGGGTTGGCCGTCATTGAAGCCATTGCCCGTGGTGCCCGTACATTGGCAACTATTGGCGAAGCCATTGGCTGTACGCGCAGTACCACGCATCGCTTGGTAGCGGCCTTGGTACAGGCCGGTTACCTGCGTAGCTTGGATGGTCAATACATGCTTGGTGCCAAGCTCATCGAACTGGGTTTCAAAGCCCGTGATCAGCTGCCTTTAACTGAGTTGGCGCGCCCGCATCTGGAGCGCTTGGCTCAGCTTACGCAGGACACCGTTCACCTGGGTGTACGCGAGGGCGGCGATGTGCTCTATCTCGATAAATTACCCGGTGCACGAGGCCTTGAGATGCGCTCTCGGGTCGGTTTGCGGATGCCTCTGGCCCTGACCGGTGTTGGCAAGGCGCTGATGCTGGATCTGCCTGAGACGAAGTGGCAGGCACTCTACGAAGAAGGCTTGCAGCGACGTGCCGGACAACCGGGCCTGCGCGAGGAATTTACTCCCTGGCCGGATTACCTGGCGCAGCAGCGGGCCTATGTTGCTGGCGGGTATAGCTTTGATCTGGAAGAAAACGAACTGGGTATTCGCTGCGTGGCGGCACCGATACGTGATGCCAGTGGCACTATCGTGGCGGCCTTGAGTGTTGCCAGCGCCATTCCCTATATGCCTGAAGTACGTTTACGGGCGCTGTGCCCGGATGTCATCGCGTGCGCACGGGCCATTTCCCTTGATCTCGGATGGACAATCCCGGGTGGAGTCAATCATGAATGAAACGGCCACGCCACGCCTGATCGGCCTCGATTGGGGTACTTCGTCGCTACGCGCTTATCTTTTGGGTGAGAACGGGGAGGTACTTGATACCCGTTCGAAACCTTGGGGCATCCTGCATACGCCTGACGGAGATTTCTCCCAGGCATTTCGTGAGCTGGTCGGCGACTGGCGTGAGCAGTGGCCGTCTGTGCCTGCCGTTGCGGCCGGCATGATTGGAAGTCGGCAGGGCTGGCGTGAGGTTTCTTATGTAGAGTGCCCGGCGGATGTGGAAAGCCTGGCGAAAGGCTTGCTGACATTTGACAGTGGTTGCGGCGAGTTGAGCCTGATTCCAGGGGTGATGCAGCGCGGCGCACTACCCAATGTGCTACGCGGCGAGGAAACCCAGATTTTTGGGGCGCTCGACCTAGAGCCTGCTCTGGCTGAGCATGCTTTACTGGTCTTGCCCGGGACTCATAGCAAATGGGCGACGATCCGTAACCACCGGATCGACCATTTTTCCACCTACATGACCGGCGAGTTGTTTGCCGTCTTGCGTGAGCATTCGATTCTGGGGCAGCCAGCGCGGGAGGAGGGCAGCGAGCCGTCGGCCGAAGCCTTTCAGCGCGGCCTGATCAATGCCCGTGACAGCGGAGCGGAGGGAGTGATTGGGCGGTTATTTACTACGCGCAGCCTGTTCCTGGCAGGTGACCTGCCGGCACGCCACAGTCTGGATTACCTGTCGGGCCTGCTGATTGGCGAAGAGCTGCGCAGTGTTGTCGCCAACCTGAACGGTAGCGCCTGTCCACCACTGGTGTTGATTGGCGATCCGGCCTTGTGCCGTCGTTATCAGGACGCCTTGGCTTTCTTCGACATTACCGATGTACGCCTGCTTGAGCAGGCAACCCGTACTGGCCTGTGGCGCATTGCCCTCGCCGCCGGGCTGGTTGCAGCTGAATCCCCTTCCTCGGAGGACAACCGCCATGTTTGACGCCTGCATGAAAAAATTGCCCCTGATCGCCATCCTGCGTGGCATCACGCCTGATGAAATAGTGCCGGTCGGCAAAGCCTTGTACGAGGCTGGTTTTCGTCTGATCGAGGTTCCATTGAATTCGCCCGATCCTCTGGAAAGCATTCGTCTGCTGTCCGCCGAGTTGGGTGCCGACTGCCTGATCGGTGCCGGAACGGTGCTGACCGAGCGTCAGGTGGCGGATGTGGCCTTTGCCGGTGGCAAGCTGGTCGTGTCGCCCAATGCCAACCTGGCCGTGATCCGCGCGACCAAGGCGGCCGGACTCATCAGCGCACCGGGTGTTGCAACACCATCCGAAGGTTTTGCGGCACTGGAGGCAGGTGCGGACTCGCTCAAGCTGTTTCCGGCCGAGCAGCTCGGCCCTGCCGTGGTCAAGGCTTGGCGTGCGGTTTTCCCAAAGGAGACTGCCCTGCTGCCGGTGGGTGGTATCACGCCCGACAACATGGACGTGTACATCAAGGCCGGCGCCAATGGCTTCGGACTAGGCTCGGCTCTTTACACGCCGGGCATGAGCGTTAAGGACGTCAGTCGCAACGCACAGTCCTTTGCAAACAATTGGAAATGGCTCGCCAACCAGTAATGACCGGATTTGGAAGAGCCGCCGAGCTGGCTCCGAATGCATCGAGGCAAACCTATGAAAATCACCAAACTTACGACCTATATCGTGCCGCCGCGCTGGTGTTTCCTGAAGATCGAAACCGATGAGGGCATCACTGGCTGGGGCGAGCCGGTACTTGAAGGGCGCGCCCACAGCGTAGCTGCGGCGGTCGATGAGCTTGCCGATTACCTGATCGGCAAGGACCCGCGCAACATTGAGGATCACTGGACGGTGCTCTACCGGGGCGGCTTTTACCGGGGCGGCGGTATTCACATGAGCGCCCTGGCGGGTATCGATCAAGCCTTGTGGGATATCAAGGGCAAGGCCTTGGGCGTACCGGTGCATGATCTGCTGGGTGGGCAGGTGCGTGACAGTATCCGGGTTTATTCCTGGATTGGTGGTGACCGCCCGGCCGAGACGGCTGCACATGCTTTAGAGCGTAAGGAAAAGGGTTTTACCGCCATTAAGATGAACGCTTCTGAAGAGATGCAGTTTGTCGATACCTTTGACAAGGTGGATCAGGTCATTGCCAATGTTGCAGCCATCCGGGACGCCTGCGGGCCACACTTTGGCATTGGTGTTGACTTCCATGGCCGGGTGCACAAGCCCATGGCCAAGGTGCTTATCAAGGAGCTGGAGCCCTATCGTCTGATGTTCATTGAGGAACCAGTACTCAGCGAGCACTACGAGGCGCTCAAGGAAATCGCTCTGATGAGCAACACGCCCATTGCCTTGGGCGAACGCCTATATTCGCGCTGGGACTTCAAGCGCATCTTGCAGGATGGCTACGTGGATATTCTCCAGCCCGACCCGTCCCATGCCGGTGGCATCACTGAGACACGCAAAATCGCGAACATGGCCGAGGCCTATGACGTAGCCATCGCGTTGCACTGCCCGCTCGGCCCGATTGCCCTAGCGGTTAACCTGCAGCTGGACGCCAATTGCTACAACGCATTCATCCAGGAGCAGAGCCTGGGCATTCACTACAATCAGGGTAACGACCTGCTCGATTACATCAAGAACCCAGAAGTCTTCGATTACGGGGATGGTCACGTAAAGATCCCGCAGGGCCCGGGGTTGGGCATCGAGGTAAACGAAGAGTATGTCATCGAGCGTGCCGCCATTGGCCACCGCTGGCGCAATCCGATCTGGCGCCACAAGGACGGCAGCTTTGCCGAGTGGTAACCCTATATTCGTTGAGTAGCCGGTCAGAGGCAGAAAATGCGCCTGGCTCGGCAGTTTTAACATTTTGAAACGAACTGGAGCGGAACCTCGCGAGTCACTGGAAAGCTGATCCGGGAACGCACGCACATTTTCCTCCGTACTGACGGACCGGCATTACAAAAACAACGCCCAAAAGGCAGGAGTCCAGTTTATGACGAGTAGTACTCATACCGCCGAGAAAACTCGGGGCACCGCAGTGTTTACCTGCATTCTGGCAGCTTTGGCCGGGCTGATGTTCGGCCTGGATATCGGCGTGATTTCAGGCGCTACCCACTTTATTCAAGAAGAATTCCAGATCTCTGATCGGGTGATCGAGTGGATTGTCAGCAGCATGATGCTAGGGGCAGCCCTGGGGGCGTTAGGGGCAGGTTGGATGTCCGCTGCCCTAGGGCGTAAGCGCTCCTTGATTCTGGGTGCGATTCTTTTTGTGTTGGGATCAGTGCTATGTGGTTTCGCCTGGTCACCGAATTCGTTGATTGTAGGGCGCTTTATCCTGGGTCTGGCTATCGGCATCGCCTCGTTTACAGCCCCGCTGTATTTGGCGGAGGTAGCGCCGGAGCAGATTCGCGGCTCAATGATTTCGCTGTACCAGTTGATGATCACCGTAGGCATCCTTGCCGCCTTTCTTTCTGACACGGCGTTCAGCTACAGCGGTGCGTGGCGCTGGATGCTAGGAATCATCGCCATTCCAGGCGTACTGTTCCTGATAGGGGTCCTGGTGCTGCCAGACAGCCCGCGCTGGCTGATCATGAAGGGGCGCAAACAACAAGCGCTAGAAGTGTTGCGTAAGCTGCGTGGTAATGAGGAAGCAATCATCCAGCAAGAAATCCGCGACATCGAAGAGCAACTGCGTATTCCGCAGCGCGGCTGGCATCTGTTCAAGGAAAACTCGAATTTCCGACGCTCCGTAGGGCTGGGCGTGCTCTTGCAGATTGTCCAGCAGTTCACAGGCATGAACGTGGTGATGTATTACGCGCCCCGCATCTTCGAGGGCATGGGTTACGACACCCAGGCCCAGATGTGGTTTACCGCAGCGGTAGGCTTGACCAACGTCTTGGCCACCTTTATTGCAATCTTCCTGGTAGACCGCTGGGGTCGTAAGCCGATCCTGTATACCGGTTTTGTCGTCATGGCAATCGGTATGGGCGTTGTTGGCACCATGATGAACATGGGTACGCTAAGCCATGGACAGCAGATCTTCACGGTTGCCATGCTGCTGATCTTTATTGTTGGTTTTGCCATGTCCGCCGGTCCGCTGATCTGGACGCTGTGCTCCGAAGTACAACCCCTTAAGGGTCGCGACTTTGGCATCGGCTGCTCCACGTTCACCAACTGGATCGCCAACATGATTGTTGGGGCAACTTTCCTGACGCTGCTTAACGTTATTGGCAATGCCGCAACCTTTTGGCTCTACGGTGCGTTGAATGCCTTCTTCATCCTGCTGGTGTTCTGGCTCGTGCCGGAAACCAAAGGCACTACGTTAGAGCAGATCGAACGTAACCTCATGAGTGGCAAACCGCTGCGCGATATCGGGCAGTAGCGTTTGCAAGAGACCACCGGCGAGTGCCGCCGGTGCGTCATCTCCGTTGTGTATAACAAGTCCAAGACAGGTGTAACGGTGATGCAACATTCCTCAACCCGCACGGCCTACGGTAAGGCCCATGCTGGGATTCAAACCCAGACGGCTTCACGTTCGCGCTATTTCATCATGGTATTGCTGTTCGTCACGGTAGTGATCAACTATCTCGACCGCAGTAACCTTTCCATCGCCGCGCCGCATCTGGCTCAGGACTTGAACATTGACCCTGTGCACATGGGGCTGATTTTGTCCGCGTTCGGCTGGACCTATGCGGCCATGCAAATTCCTGGCGGCTGGCTGGTAGATAAAGTCTCGCCGCGCGTGCTCTATCCGATCGCCATCGCACTGTGGTCTCTGGCAACCATTGGGCTGGGCTTTGTCGGCAGTTTTGTAGGCCTGGTTGTCCTGCGTCTGGCAGTGGGTGCCCTGGAAGCACCAGCGTATCCCATCAATAACCGGGTGGTAACCACGTGGTTTCCGGAAAGCGAACGGGCTACAGCTATCGGTTTTTATACCTCTGGGCAATTCGTGGGATTAGCCTTTCTGACTCCGGTTCTGATCTACCTGCAGCAGACGTTCGGCTGGCACATGGTGTTTGTGGTAACAGGCGGGGTCGGGATCGTCTGGGCTGCCCTCTGGTACCTGATCTACCGAGAGCCAAAGGACTTCAAAGGCGCCAATGCCGCGGAGGTAGCGCTGATTGAGCAGGGTGGCGGCCTTGTCGATCTGGAAAAGAAAAACAAGTCCCGTGCGGCGTTCCGCTGGAGTGACCTATGGGCCGTACTCAACAAGCGTAAGCTGTGGGGCATCTATATTGGCCAGTTCTGCCTGAACTCCACGCTGTGGTTCTTCCTGACGTGGTTTCCCACGTACCTGGTTCAATACCGAGGCATGGACTTCATCAAGGCAGGGTTCTTGGCTTCGGTGCCATTCCTGGCTGCCTTCCTCGGGGTTATCTGCTCCGGTTTGCTATCAGACTGGCTGGTACGTCGTGGCGTCTCGTTGGGCATGGCGCGCAAATTACCCATCATCAGTGGTCTGTTAATTTCTACATGCATTATCGGGGCGAATTTTGTTGATACTCCTGTACTGATCATTGCCTGCATGGCAGTGGCCTTCTTTGGTAATGGTCTGGCGTCGATTACCTGGTCGATGGTGTCTGCCGTGGCGCCGGCGCGCCTGTTGGGGTTGACGGGGGGGATGTTCAATTTTATCGGTAACCTGGCGTCCATCAGCGTACCGATTGTGGTTGGCCTGCTTGTTGATGGAAACAATTTTGCTCCGGCGATCACCTATATCGGTATTACAGCCCTGGTAGGTGCATTGAGCTACGGCCTTGTAGTCGGCAAGGTTGAGCGACTCGAAGAGTAAATGTCTCTTTGGCCGGAGTGCACCTGCGCTCCGGTTTTTTACTGTTTTTCCAGCCAATCCACATCTCTACTGCGTGCAAAACAGGCTAGGTGTTCTACACTCTTCCTACTCTGCTAAATCGTTTCAGCTAATGAAACGGCGGAGCATAAAATCAATAACAAGGAATTTGAAATGAACACTTCTGTTTCCCTCTTATGGGCCAGCCTTGGCCTGCTAGCCTTGTCCGCCCCTGCGTCTGCTTGGGAATACACGCTTATCGATGCGAACACGCCTGCCAAAAACTGGAGCATTACCAGCGAGCAGCTTGGCGTAAAAACAGACAAGCCTTTTTCGGTCACTCTTAAAACCTTACATGGCGGCCGCCAGGAAGGGGTGAGCCTGATTGAGATCAATACCGGTGCGATGAAAATGACTGTCGTGCCGAACCGCGGCATGAACGTGCTGCATGCGACTTCCGGTAACGTACGGCTAGGCTGGGACTCACCGGTGCATGAGGTGGTAAATCCAGCGTTCATCGAGCTTAATGGCCGTGGCGGCCTAGGCTGGTTGGAAGGGTTCAATGAATTGGTGACCCGCTGTGGCTACGAGTGGGTGGGCCATCCCGGCATGGATAAGGGTGAGCTACTGACCCTGCATGGTCGCGCAGCCAATATCCCGGCTTCCAAAGTAGTGCTAACCATTGACGAGAAGCCACCGTATGCCATCCATCTCAAAGGTGAGTTGCGTGAGCAGGCATTCAAGAAGATCGATTTTCTCGTCGATACCATGCTAACAACCGAGCCGGGGGCAACTCACTTCACTCTGCATGATCGCCTAACTAACCAAGGCGATTATGAAAAAGAGTATCAGGCGCTCTATCACAGCAATTTCGGTACGCCGCTTCTGGAGGAGGGTGCCAAGTTTGCAGCGCCAGTACGTGAGGTTTCACCCTTCAACGATTATGCCAAACGTGACCTGAAGGACTGGCAAACCTACCGTGGGCCGACCAAGGATTTCGATGAGATGGTCTACAACCTGTTCCCGTATGGTGACGCCCAAGGCAATAGCTTGGCTGTATTGCACGACAAGGCTGGTAAGCAAGGTGTGAGCCTGAGCTTCAACATCAATCAGCTGCCAGTTTTCTCCCTTTGGAAAAACACCGATACAACGGGGCAAGGCTATGTTACCGGACTGGAGCCAGGAACCAGCTTCTCGTATAACCGCCGCTTCCAGCGTGATCTGAACCTGGTGCCAAAGATCGGGCCGAAGGAGACGCGCGATTTCGAAATTACTTACAGCCTGCTCAGCGACGCCAAGGCAGTAAACGATGCGCTCAAGCGTGTCGAAACAATCCAGCAGGGACGCAAGACCGAGGTGCGTGAAACGCCGCTGGTGGACTTGAGCCAAGAAAAATAACTGATACAAACAAAAAAGGGCCACAAGCATGGCCCTTTTTAACGCAACGTGGATCAGTCGCGGTGCTTCCAGTGTTTTTTGTGATGACCGCGATGCAAGCCATTGTCGTGGGCATAGCGACGACCCTCGTAACGGCGGCCGCCACTGCTGTGACGATCGTCCGAATCGCCCATGCTGCTGCCCAAGGCAGAACCGGCACCGCCACCTAAGGCTGCACCGACCATGGCGCCTGTGCTACCGCCTACAGCATTACCTAAAATGTTACCGCCTGCCGCGCCCAGGCCACCGCCAATGGCGGCCTCTGTCTTGTCGCCGCGCTTGGCACCTACGGCACCGCCGGCAGCGCCGCCGATGCCAGCACCGATGGTGGACCCTGTGCTACCGCCTACGGCATTGCCGACGGCCGAGCCTACAACCCCGCCCAGCGCACCGCCTAAACCGGCCCGCAAATCGTCGCCCGCCACTGCGCTGGTACCAATCAGGCTCAGGGACAACAGAAGGATCGAGGAATACTTCATAATCAAAACTCGCATGAGGATGATGGCGGTGATCCTCGTGATTACCGCTTCGCTTGGCAAGTAGAACGTGTAATAGATTGCGAGGACAGACACAGAACTTAAATGTATGAATCTATTACCGAAACTTTTTCAGCGAACACGTGTCTGCTTATTTTTATCCTAGTTGAAGTGTTTTACTAAAGGCCATCCGGCACTGGGATAGCCTTTCCAACGCGGTGAGCAATGAGACTATCAAATCTCGCCCCATGTCTCGCGCGCTACATCTATCACCCGTTGTAGCTTCGCCCATTGTTCCTCTTCCGTCAGCAGATTACCTTCTTCAGTTGAGGCGAATCCACACTGCGGGCTCAGGCAGAGCTGATCCAGGGCTGCATACCGTGAGGCTTCCTCGATACGGCGCTTGAGGGCATCCGGACTTTCCAACTCACCGGTTTTGGTTGTCACTAAACCTAACACAACCTGGCGCTTGCCTTTGGGCAGGTAACGGAGGGGCTCGAAGCCGCCTGCGCGCTCGGTATCGTATTCCAAAAAGAAGGCATCGATATCCGTGTTGCCGAACAGGATTTCGGCGACTGGTTCATATCCGCCTTCGCTGATCCAGGTTGAGCGGAAGTTGCCACGGCATACATGCAGACCGATCCGTAGATCATCCGGCCTGTCGGCCAGTGCCTGATTCAGAACATTGGAATAGATTTCAGCCAGACGCTCAGGATCATCGCCACGTGCGCGGGCGGCAGCCTTTTCCTTTTCCGAGCACAGATAGGCCCAGACGGTGTCATCCAATTGAAGATAACGGCACCCTGCATCGTAGAAGGCCTTTACGGCTGCTTTATAAGTGTTGGCCAGGTCGGCGAAAAACTCCTCCAGATCTGGATAGACGTCTTCGCTGATGTTCTTTCGCCCGCCCCGAAAGTGCAGCACGCTGGGGCTGGGGATGGTCATCTTGGCTGTGCTGCAGGTCGCTACGCTGGCCAGAAACTTGAAATCCTCCACCATGGGGTGCCCGGTGAAGCCCAACTTGCCGGTGACCTTGATACCGCGGGATCTGGTCTGTTGGCCTTGAAACTGGATGCCGTGCTCCGCTTCATAACCTTCCACGCCTGCAAGCCCTTCCAGGAAATCGAAATGCCACCAGGCGCGGCGGAATTCTCCATCCGTTACAGCAGCCAGTCCAATAGCTTCTTGTTTAGCAACAATCTTGCGGATTTCATCGTTTTCAATGGCGCGCAGAACATCCCGAGCCATTTCTCCAGTCTGATAACGACGGCGGGCTTCCTTGAGGATTGGGCTACGCAACAGGCTGCCAACGGTATCGGCACGAAAACGGGAGGAATGACTGGGCATACAGTTACCTAATACTTAGTAAATGAATATATTTCATGATCATTTAATGAGGTAAAGGTTTCCAGCGGCTATTCTTCAAGGTGAATATCAAAATTTCTCATGAAGACTATGGGTGGAGCGGATGGCCGCTGCGCTGAGGGTAGGGATGCGATGATTAGAAAAGCGAAAGAGCATGAATACGACCGGATGGTATCGCTCTGGTTGGTAGCATCGATCAAGGCACACGATGGCGTTGAGCCTGGTTTCTGGCGCAGTCAGCAACAGGCCATGAGACAAAAGTACGTGCCCAGCGCAGAGAACTGGGTATATGTACGTAACGATACTATTCTGGGGTTCTGTTCGTTACAGCAAAACGTAGTGGCGGCACTGTTCGTTGATCCGGCGTATCAGCATCAAGGCATCGGCAGTCTTCTGCTAGAGTATGTCAAATCCATCGACGCTCAACTTGAGCTCTCGGTTTACAGCATGAACGCTCAAGCAGTGGCCTTCTATGAGCAACACGGCTTTAGGACCATGGATGAGCGTTTCGATGATATGACCGGGCAATGGGAAAAGGTCATGCGCCTGGGCGAACCGGTTTACCGGTAGGCGCCTCTTGCCGGTACGAAGCCCTCTAACGTCTGAACACGCCTAAGCCCTTATGGCTCGGGCGGTTCATGGGAAGGGAAATGCGGCAGAACGTATTCGGCCAGTTCCTGCACTACTTCCTTGGCGGGGCGGCGCGAGGCTTTCAGGTTCAGGGCCGCATGATTGACTCCGCGGCGCTGCATGTGTGCAAGGTAGTCCACCAAATAGTTTCGGCCGATTCGAAGGCCCGCATGGATAGGCATAGGCGCCTGATCAGGGTCTTCGGCCAGATCAAAGAACATACCCTGAGCGAAGGGCTTGAATACGTCTTCGCCTACGACTCGCTTGATTGTTTCTTTCCAGAGCGTGGTTAGCGAGGCCACATGCTCGACACCCACAAAGTAATAGAACCAACCATCGGCGTTGGCAGCAATCCAGTCCATGGGTTGGCGGCTGCGTCCGGTAACGAAAGCAGGGATACGCCCATTAACTGGCTTGGGTATGAGGTCGGCCAGTCCCTGTAGATCACCGAAGCGGTCAAAGTCACCGGCAGGGAAAGCCGTTTCGCTGGCCAGACGAAACATTTCGAAGGCTTCTCGAAAGCGGTCGCCGCGCTGCTCATATTCATCTTCCAGGCCGAACGCCGGATATTCGACCGGCCGGTCGCCCGACGCGATCCCCAGGACAAGCCGGCCGCCGGATAGCTGATCCACGGTGGCCGACATTTTAGCCAGGTGTAATGGATGCCGAAGGGTAATAACGGCACTGCCGGTGGCAAGGGTGATGCGTTTTGTGGTGCCAGCCAGGAAACCCAGGTAGGTAAAGGCCTCGAAAATCTGTCCCATATCGCCAAAACCTGGATCGTAGAACGGCACATCTCTGGCCCAAAGAGCAGCAAAGCCCAGCCGATCGGCCAGTTGTGTAAGCTCGGCATGGTGCTCCAGAGACGGCCCCGGCTCGTTGGGATAGCTCGCTACCGGCAGAATAAAGCCTAAGGTAAGCCTGTCCGGCGCAAAGACGCGCCGGAATCCAGGGTGGTGAGCGAATAGGCGAGTCGCGGAAAGCGATGAGTCGGTCATAGGCATCCTGAGCCCGGCTGGCAACTGGAGGGCCGGACTTTCTTTAAGTATAGCGGTGGGCAATGGAGTCCTGGCGGCACGTTAAGTTCGCCAGGGTGCCTGATCGATAAGCCAGACAAGCGCGCTATGCCAGACGGAATGCCCTATAGCCTGTGATCGATGACCTCTTCTCGGTAGATATACTCTTGAAAAGACGTCCCAGGTCGACTGGGACGTCATGCCTTACGCGACCGAGGCGATGGTGCTGCTGCGGGAAGGCTCCACCCGGATAGCCACGAATTTGGACGTTGGCGTAAAGCTGCCTTCGCCATGGCTTTCCAGCGGCACCAGCGGATTGGTCTCTGGATAATAAGCCGCTGCCTGACCTTCCGGGATATCGAACGGTAGTAGGGTAAAGCCGCTGACTCGGCGTTCGACGCCATCGTCCCACAGCGAAACCATGTCTACTTTCTGGCCGGGTTCGAAACCGAGGCGTTCAATGTCCGCCGCGCTTACAAACACTACGTTACGTTGGCCTTTCACGCCGCGGTAGCGGTCGTCCAGGCTGTACACCGTGGTGTTGTACTGATCATGAGAGCGCATGGTCTGCAGGATCAAATCCGGCTTGACGCCACCCTTGCGTACCGCCTCAGGAATCAGATCATCCGGCAACTGGCTTGGCGCGAAGTTGGCTTTACCGGTTGCAGTGTTCCAGACACGGGCACGTGCCTTGTTACCAAGATAGAAGCCGCCTGGGTTGTCCAGACGGGCATTGAAATCCTGGAAGCCCGGAATCACGTCGGCGATCAGATCGCGGATACGGTCGTAATCCTCGACCAGCCAGTTCCAGTCGACTGGGTGGTTACCCAGCGTAGCCGTAGCGATTCCTGCAACGATAGCCGGTTCCGAGCGCATCTGACGGGACAGTGGCTTGAGTACGCCGGCCGAAGCATGGACCATGCTGAAACTGTCTTCTACTGTAATGGCTTGCTTGCCAGTGGCCTGCATATCCAACTCGGTACGTCCTAGGCAGGGCAGGATCAGCGCTTGTTTGCCAGTTACCAGGTGGCTGCGGTTGAGTTTGGTGGCGATATGCACAGTCAGGTCGCAGTTACGCAAGGCACGGTGGGTTCGTGGCGTATCCGGTGTGGCTTGGGCGAAATTACCTCCCAGCGCAATAAAAACCTTGGCTTCGCCCTTTTCCATCGCCGCAATGGCTTCCACCGTATTGTGGCCGCGCTGGCGCGGCGGCTTGAAGTCGAACCGCTTTTCCAGAGCATCGCTAAGCCAGGCCGGCGCCTTTTCGTCGATACCCATGGTGCGGTCGCCCTGCACATTGCTGTGTCCGCGAACGGGGCAAAGGCCAGCACCTTCTTTGCCGAGGTTGCCGCGTAGCAGTTGTAGATTGGCGATTTCCTGAATGGTCGCCACAGAATGATGGTGCTGGGTCACACCCATCGCCCAGCAGATGATCACGCGATCGGCTCTGGCATACATACGCGCCGCCTGCTCAATCTCAGCCAGTGTCAGGCCGGACTGCTCAACGATTTTCTGCCAGGAAGTAGCATCCAGGGCCGCCAGGTAGTCGTCTACACCTAGCGTGTGCTGGCGGATGAAGTCATGGTCGAACACACGGCGCGAACCGCTCAGCTCGGCTTCTCGCTCCCATTGCAGCAGAAACTTGGCAATGCCACGCATGGCCGCCATGTCACCGCCCAGCGCCGGGCGGAAATAGGCTGTGTTGGTGGGAAGCGAGTTGTTGGTTAGCATCTCGATAGGGTTCTGCGGATGCTGGAAACGCTCAAGGCCACGTTCCTTGAGCGGGTTAAAGCAGACCACCTGAGCGCCGCGCTTTACAGCGTTGCGCAAGACTTCGATCATGCGCGGGTGGTTGGTGCCCGGATTCTGCCCAACAACAAAGATGGCATCGGCGTGCTCCAGATCTTCATAGGTCACAGTACCCTTGCCGACGCCTACGCTGCGGTTCAAACCTACACCGCTGGCCTCGTGGCACATGTTGGAACAATCAGGGAAATTGTTCGTCCCAAAGGCGCGTACAAACAGCTGATAAAGGAACGCCGCCTCGTTACTGGCGCGGCCGGACGTATAGAATTCGGCCTGGTTTGGATTTTCCAACGCCTTCAAGTGCTGGGCGATAGTCGCAAAGGCATCGTCCCAGCTGATCGGCACGTAATGGTCAGTCGCCGGGTCGTAACGCATCGGCTCGGTCAGACGGCCCTGGTATTCAAGCCAATAATCACTCTGTGTACTCAGGCTGCTGACGCTGTGCCGAGCGAAAAACGCCGCATCTACCCGGCGGCTCGTCGCCTCCCAGTTCACAGCCTTGGCACCGTTCTCGCAAAACTTGACCAGCCCGTTTTCCGGGGCCTCGCCCCAAGCGCAGCCTGGGCAGTCGAAGCCGTGATCCTGGTTGGTCTTGAGCAGGGTCCGGATGTTTTTAACCGCCTTGCCGCTGTCGAGCCAGAAATGCACGACGCTTTTCAGCGCGCCCCAGCCAGCGGCCGGGCCTTTGTAAGGTTTATAGGATGGATGTGGCTGGCTCATGATTACTCCCTGTGATCTGTGGTGAGCGGTGCCGGGCTGTACACGCGAGGTGGGGACTGATGGGGCAAATGAATAAGATTAAGGCGATGCCGTCTCGCCCACTCCACTGCAAGGCCCGTCGGAGCGGAGAGGGTGACCAGCGTGGCCAGATTGGCGCGCACGGCTTTATGGATGAGTTCCAGGCTGCAGCGGCTGGTGACGACTACAAAGCCCTGACGCGGGTTGATCTTTTGGCGCATGAGTGCGCCGATAAGCTTGTCCAGCGCGTTATGCCGGCCGATGTCTTCACGGCACAGGTTGAGTTCGCCTTCGGCTGTGGCGAACAAGGCGGCATGGACTGCACCGCTGCGCTGGCCAAGACGCTGGGCATCGTTGATGCGCTGGCGAAGATTATCGAGGTGTGCCGCTGGCGGTAGTGGCACCTTGCGCAGGCGATCCAATTGCGGCAGTGCCTGTTCCAGTGCCTCGACACCACAAAGGCCGCAACCGCTGGTACCGGCCATCTGGCGGCGTTGGTTCTTGAGGCCCCAGAAGGTACGACTGGATATCTCGACCTCCACATTTAGCGCCTCGCCAACCCGGCGGACCTGCATCCCATAGATGTCATCAATGGAGTGAATGATCCCAGCGCTCAGGCTGAGCCCTGCAACGAAGTCTTCGATATCGGCCGGGGTAGCCATCATCACGGTGTGGCTGATGCCGTTATAAGAAATAGCCACAGCGCATTCTTCCGCCAGGAGCGTTTCACCCACGATATCAGGGGCTTTCAGCTCAGCGTAAGCGTAGCCCGGCAGCTCGCCCGAGGAGGGAGAAGCCGGAGCGGTATCGGAAGAAGTCGAACGGGACATAGCAGTAATTGGCCTGCGACGGTTTGACACAGAGCACAGATTAGGCCGCTTAATGGACATCGTCTAATCGCTAGTACCGATGCCATGATAGATGCCGCTTATCGTGTAGCGGCTCGGGTTACGGATGTAGATGGGCGTAGAGCAGGCGGGCTTCGGCAAAACAGGCTTCGGCCACAGGTAAACGCGGCGCTGTACGCCGGATGATCAGGCCCAGTTCTGCCAGGGCTCGGCCACCCTGGATAGGCAGCAGACGGGAATGTTCGGTCAGTGCGTCGAACCCGCCCTGTAGAGGCATTACAGCGCAGCAGATTCCGGCGTTCACTGCCTGCAGGAGCAGGTGGACGGCATCGCTCTCCAGAACCGGCTGCGGTGCTAGTCCGCGGCTGCGGAAACCATGATCAATGGACTGGCGGAAGTGCATGCCGCTGGTCAGCAGCCCCAACGGCAGCTCCGCCACGCTTTCCCAGGTCAACTCGTCGACGTCGAAGCTGAAGTGGCGTTGATCGAACAATAGACCCATTCGGGTTTCCGTTAGCGGCTGGGATTCGAACAGGGCATCGTCCAGGTGATCCAGGTAGGAAATGCCAAGGTCGAGCTGATTACTGGCCACCTGATCCAGGATACGTTCGGTACTGAGGACCGAGAGCTGAAAGCGCAGGTTACGATGCAACTGGCGCAAGTGATGCAGCAGGGGCATCGGGTCATAACTGGCCAGCGGCACTACGCCAACGCGTAAGGTGCCCACAAGTTGACCCTTGTAGGCGGCTGCTTCGGCATAGAGGCCTTCATGGGCGGCCATCAGCGTACGGGCCCAGGCCAGAATGCGCTGTCCGGCTTCGGTGAAGCCTTCGAAGCGTTGACCCCGACGGACCAGTTCCAGCCCTAGCTCATCCTCCAGATTGCGCAGGCGCATGGATAATGTGGGCTGCGTTACGTGGCAACGTTCGGCGGCTTGGCCGAAGTGACGGGTTTCTTCGAGTGCGATCAGGAATTTGAGCTGTTTGATGTCCATGGAGGGGCGGACGAGTGAGCCGATCTTAAGGGAATCGCAGCCAGCATAACGTTCCTATGGCCGGATAGGGCATTTTTATACAGGCGGCCTGCAATCAGGTACAAACCGCCGTGTCTTGGATTAGCGCAGCAGTCAGGCCCCTGGCGTCTGGGCTACAGCTTGCGGACCCTGACACACATTGGCCATCCCTCGTACGAGTGCGAGTCGGTGCAGGCTGTCCAGCGAATGCGCTGTGGCATAGGCATCGATAGCTGCCGCGGCGGCATGGGGGCATTCTTCCCGATGCCGGATCGGCTCAGCCTGACGCAAGGCATTCAACAACTCCCCCTGTAAACGATCCAGTCGTTGGCGCAAGGACGCTAGGTCAGGGCGCGTTGTGTCGGGGGCTTGATTTGCCATATGCCACTGAGCCAACAGGCCGTACTGCACCCATTTGTTGGCTTCGATCTGGTCGGTAAAAAATCGCCTGGCATCGTCCGAGAGCAGGCCGTGCGCCGACGCCTGGGAGCCTACGCGAACAAGCACATCTGCCTCGCGCTGAGCGTCGAACACCGGTTTGCCGCTGTCCCATTTACTCAGGGCCACCTGATCGGCAATGGCGACCCGCTCATTGATCTTGTCCAATAGCAGGTTGAAGTCGGCCGCCTGGGCCAGCGAGGTAGACAAGGCTAGGCCGAGGATAGCCGTGAGTTGGCTGAGCGCATGGAAGGCGTTGCGGCGTAAAAGGCGCATAGGCAGTCCTTGAGAGTTAGTGTAGAGCCAGGTGCTAGACCGATGTTCCGTTGTTTAGGTGTGGCGGCAGTATCTCTCGATAATCATCTACCGCATCAAACTCGGCCGTATCCCGCGGCCCTTGCTGACTGTCGGGGTTACGTACAGCCAGGAGGTGTGCAATCCCGTAGCGCTGGGCGCTGCGTAGGACCGGCAAGCTGTCATCGATGAACAGGGTGCGCGCCGGATCAAATTCGAAATCCTGCTGTAGCGCGAACCAGAACTGCTGGTCCTCCTTGGGAAAGCCGTAATCGTGGGAGCTGATCATCCGGTCAAAATAAGGGGCCAGTTCTATCCGTTCGAGTTTCAAGGAAAGCGAATCCCGGTGCGCATTGGTGATCAACGCGACACGCTTGCCGGCGGCCTGAAGCGCTGCAAGAAAGGTGTCGGCATCCGGGCGCAGAGCAATCAGGTGAGCAATCTCACGCTTGAGGGCCACGATGGAAAGGCCTAGCTGGGCACTCCAGTAGTCAAGGCAGTACCAGGTCAGCTTGCCGGCATTGCCCTCAAACAAGGGCTCTAGCTCGGCCATGGCCCATTCAAAAGACTGGCCATGATGCTTCGCGTAACAGCGGGGGAGATAATCTAGCCAGAAATGATTGTCGAAATGCAGATCCAGCAAGGTACCGTCCATGTCCAGCAGTACGGTATCGATCTGGTTCCAGGCGAGGGTAAGCATGGGCATCCTCTGTCAGCGGCATGAAAACGAGGCCGTTTGGCGAGCCTTCGTCGCAATTGTGCCAGGACGAATCGTCCTGGCAACGGAATAGTAAGCCAGGCGCGCTATCATAGCCGACCGATTCGTTCAGGAGCCGCTTATGCGTCAGAAACCCGCTGTGCTTGCCCGGCAGATCGTCGCCAAGAGCCGACTTTTTACCGTCGAAGAAATGCAGTTGCGCTTCTCCAATGGGGTCGAACGCACCTACGAGCGGCTCGCCAACAAGGGAACCGGGCACGGCGCGGTGATGGTGGTGGCGATGCTGGACACCGAACATGCTCTTCTGATTGAAGAGTACTGCGGCGGCACCGAAGATTATCAACTGTCTCTGCCCAAAGGGCTGGTGGAGCCAGGCGAGGACGTACTCGACGGCGCCAATCGCGAGTTGAAGGAGGAGGCCGGTTATGGGGCGCGCCAGCTGGAGTACCTGACGCAACTGTCCTTGTCACCGGGTTACATGAATCAAAGAATCCATGTGGTTCTTGCCCGCGATCTTTACCCCGAGCGATTGCCAGGTGATGAGCCTGAGCCCATCGTGGTCGATAAGATCAACCTGCGCGACCTGCTAAGTCTGATGGATAATTCTCGTTTCACCGAGGGTCGCGCCCTTGCCGCGTTGTACCTGGTACGTGACCTGCTCATCCAGCGCGGCGAGTTCGTGTGATTATCGTTTTCCGGTCGTTGTCGAGGCGGCCTCATTCAGTTTGGAGGTTTTGCCCATGATGGCGCCCGTTTCCATTACCGCTCCCCTGGTTCTCAATGTGGTCGATCTGGTCCGCCGGGCTGGCGCAGCCACCCTACCGTTTTGGCGCAATGATGTCGTCGTGACGGAAAAGGCTGATGCCTCCCCCGTGACTGCTGCCGATCTGGCCGCACACCGGATCATCAGTGAAGGGCTAGCGGCCTTAACGCCGGATATTCCTATCCTGTCTGAAGAGGCATGCGACATTTCATTGGAAGAGCGTGCCAGCTGGCGATGCTGGTGGGTTGTCGACCCTCTGGATGGCACCAAGGAGTTCATTGCCGGAACGGAGGAATTCACCGTCAACATCGCCTTGGTGGAAGAGGGTCGCGTCATTTTCGGCGTGGTTGGTGTTCCGACACGTGACCTGTATTACTGCGGCGGGACCGAAATGGGCGCCTGGCGTATCCAGGGCGAGGACGGTGAAGAAATCAATGTTCGTGATACGCCTGTACAGGGATTGACCGTAGTTGCCAGTCGTCGGCATTCCAGCCCGGCGCAAGAGCAACTTCTGGCAGGCCTTGGCGAGCGGTTTGGTGAACTCAAGCTGGCAAACGTGGGCAGTTCGTTGAAGTTTTGTCTGCTGGCCGAAGGCGCTGCGGATTGTTATCCCCGGCTGGCACCCACTTCACAATGGGATACGGCAGCGGCCCAGGGCGTTTTGGAGGGTGCCGGTGGCATCGTGCTTGGCTTGAATGGAGAACCCTTGACCTACGAGGCCCGGGAGAGTTTTCTCAACCCGTATTTCCTGGCCCTGCCAGCCAAGGCTCATTGGCGGGACGCCCTTGTGACGTTGGCCTCCCGCCTCGAGTAAGCCTTATTTATGCAGTACGTACTGCCCGGTGAAGCGTACGCCGTCTTCACCGTTGGCAGCCAGGATGCGTGACTGAAGGGTGATCCGGCCACGTCCGCGACGGCGGAACATGGTTTCGAAGCGTTGCCAGTCCCGCTCGTCCGGCGCTTCGCAAATTGCGCTGGCATCCGTTGTGATCGGTATCGGATAAGTGATCTGGCCTTCTTGAATGACGATATGGCCTTCTTCTTCCATACCGGCTTCACGCAGGCGCAGGTATAGCCAGCCCCAGCCCGCGAGAACCGCGATGCAATAAAGGCTGCCCCCGAACATGGTATGGGCATGGTTGACGTTGGCATCGAGCGGCGCGTGCAGGCGCAGGATATGCGCATCCCAGCTTTTCACCTGCAGGCCAAGGGACTGGGTGATTGGGATGTCGCGGTACAGCAATGATTCCAGATGGCGGCAATCGCGTTCCATGCCGGGGTCCTATACAAGCAAAATGCGGGGGTTTCAGGCAGACGCAAGCAATGACTAAGGAGTCACGTGCGTGCCTCATTGTGCCCTAAACGCGGGCGTTCAGGGGAGACGCTCGGCAGGCGAAAGCGAAAACGCGCTCCGCCTAAGGCCGAATCGTCGATACTCAAGGCGCTGCGGTAGCCTTCCAGGATGTCTTGGGCCACAGCCAAACCTATTCCTTGCCCAGGGTGTCGGCTGTCGATTCGTACGCCGCGCCGTAAAACGGTCTCTCGACGTTCAGCCGGAATGCCGGGGCCGTCGTCTTCGATATCGATAAGCCAGAGGTCGTCGTCGCGTCGAGCGCTGACTCTTACTTGGGTCAGGCACAGCCGGTAAGCGTTTTCCAGCAGATTGCCAAATACTTCCAGCATGGCGGCTTCTTCCGCTTGAACCTTCAGGCCGGGCGGTAAATCAAGCGAGGCCTGGACCTTTTTCTCGGCATAGACTTTATCGAGGGTACTGAACAGCGACTCGATGAGTGGCTGTAATTCCAGCGGGCGGCTCAACACTGCACCTTGGCGCGTAGCGCGCTGCAATTGGAAGACAACCTGCTGATTCATGCGCTCGATTTGCACTTGCAGCACAGCGACTTCGTTTTCCAGCGCCGGGCTTCTACGCAGATCTTCCGTCACGCCTTGCAGTACGGCTAACGGTGTTTTCAGGCTGTGGGCCAGATCGCCTAGGGTGTCGCGGTAGCGCTCTCGCTGCAGGCGCTCGAAGTCCAGCAAGCGGTTAAGTGAACGGATCAGGCGGCTGACTTCACTGGGTACGTTCCGCTCGTCGAGCAGATCGCGTTGGTCCGTCTCGATAGCATCAAGCTGCCGGCTGAGACGCCGCAAGGGACGAAGGCTCCAGTTCAAGGCCACGCCCAACAAAATCAGCAAGGCGAACAAAACTCCGCACAGCCAGAGCGTTACCTGATGCATGAAGCCGCTACGCAGACGGTCGTACTCTTCAGCCGGCTGCATGGTCACAATGCTGAAACCGGCTACTGGCGGATTCCCTAGCAGAACCTCACGATCAAATACAAAAAAGCCACGACCTTCATCATCAGACGTCTTGACCAGCTTGACGCCAGTACCGTCGAACGTAGGGCGATAGTTCGGGCGTTCGCGCACCGCTGATCGCGAACGCCAGAGGAGACGGCCATTCTGGTCGTAAACATAACCCAGGATCGGTGATTGAGGCCGGTCAAAAACCTCTTCAGCAATCATTTCAGGCATGGCCAGACGCCCGTCGATAGCACGTGCCGCACCAATCAGGGTATTGGCATTGGCCTCCAGGCGCGCCGCAACAAAGTTCTCTACCGTGGCGTCAAAAGCCTTGCCAATAGCCGGGATCATCAGGCCCAGGCAAACGATCACCATCAACGCCGCGCTAAGCAGGACGCGCAGGCGAAACGAGCGAATCATTGGCAGCGCTCGGTGAACAGGTAACCGCGGCCGCGGACGGTCTCGATGGGTTGCATGCCACAGGAGGCTTCAAGCTTGCGCCGCAAGCGGCCGACCAGTACTTCGATCACGTTGCTGTCGTGCTCGCCGTCATCGTCGTACAGCTGCTCCATCAGCCGCTCTTTGGTAATTACCTGCTGATGGTTGCGCATGAGGTATTCCAATAGCCGGTATTCATACGCAGTCAACTGCAACGGTTGATCTTCGTTGAAGGCCTGTTGACGACCAAGGTCCAGCCGCAGGTTGCCGGCCTTGATGCTGGGTTGGATGAAGCCTGCCGAGCGGCGCAACAAGACGTTCAGCCGCGCCTCCAGCTCTTCGAACTGGAACGGTTTGACCACGTAATCATCTGCGCCGGCGCCCAGCCCCTCAACCTTGTCCTGCCAACTGCCACGTGCAGTCAGGATCAGAATGGGCAGTGCCATGCCCTGGGTGCGCATCTGACGGATCAGATCCAGGCCGCTCATGCCGGGCAAGCCCAGGTCAACAATGGCCAGGTCGTGATGATATTCACGAGCGTTATACAAGGCCTCTTCCGCATCGCCTACAGCATTGACCACATGGCCAGCCTCGCTGAGACGCACCTTGAGGTGATGACGTAGCAGGTTTTCATCCTCGACGACGAGAATCTTCATGCATGTTCCTGACTGTTCGGTAAGCAAGGTTGGACTCGAATCATAAGTGATTATCCTCGCTTGCTCTCACAACGGCGAGCCTTATGCCCGAAGAACCGGAAAGAAGAAGGCAAGCAGGATAAAAGATGGAGGATTGATGGGTTCGGCATTTCTTCAGCCAAAAAAAACCTCTCCGGTGGGAGAGGTCAGGAGCACTTCATGGGGATCGAGAAAACAGCCACTGGGGAGAGTGGCTATGCACGACCAGGGATGAGCTGGGACGCACATAATGGAGTTGCCATAATGAACAGTGTCGAAGAAGTCGAGGAAAAGCCTGATTCACAATCTATAACTGCACCGAACGGAGCGGGTAGCGGAGCAGTGTGGGGAGCGATCATGTTCAGGCTTTCCTCGCAAGAGCATCTTCTGACAGTTTCAGACTACGCCAGGGTCGCTGAATGCTTTCTGAATCCTGGCTGAACATTCGCTGAATGAGCCACGATCGACGCCCGTTAGCGTTCAAGGCGACCAACGGTAGGTCCGTATTGTTCTTTGCCGGTCTGCTGCTCTCTAACCCGTCCTACGGCTTATTCCGTATCGTCCGCGGTGCTTCCGCTGAAGTGCAGGCCATGCTTTTTCAGCTTGTCTGATAGCGTCTTGCGAGGGAGGCCTAGTGCTTCCGCCACACTGCGCAGCGACGTATGAGGGCGGCTCAATTCCTGAGCAATGAGCGCACGCTCGAATGACTCCACCTGTTCACTGAGGTTGGCGGTTGAGGAGAGTTCGAACATGCGTCCTGTCGGGGTTGGCGTGTCGGCGACAGCCTGATCCGTATTATCCAGAGCAAGGTCCAGCCCCAGGGCGAAGCGTTCCGCCGCATTCTGGAGTTCGCGTACGTTGCCTGGCCACGTATGGGCCATCAACGCGGCGCGCTGGCTGGGGTCAAGTTCACGGGCTGGCAAATGATGCCGTGCCGAAGCCGCCTCGGTGAAGTGGCGAAAAAGGGTCAGGATGTCTTCGCTGCGCTCGCGGAGCGGAGGAATCCGCAGGGTGGCTACATTCAGCCGGTAATAGAGGTCGGCACGAAAGCGCCCCTGGTCGGCGGCCTGCCGCAAGTCTTCCTTTGTGGCTGCAACGACGCGGATATCCAACGGAATCTGCTGGTTCGACCCCAACCGCTCAACGACGCGTTCCTGTAACAGGCGCAGCAGCTTGACCTGTACGTCCAGGCTCATGCTTTCGATTTCGTCGAGAAACAGGGTGCCGCCGTTGGCATATTCAAACTTGCCGATCCGGCGTTTTTGCGCGCCGGTGAAGGCGCCCTGTTCATGGCCGAACAGTTCGCTTTCCACGACGGATTCGGCCAGTGCTCCTGCGTTGATGGCAACGAAGGGACCGTCCTTGCGGTTGGACAGGTCATGCAAGGCGCGGGCAACCACTTCCTTGCCAGCGCCCGTTTCACCGAGAATCAGGACATCGGCATGGATCGACGCCAGCGCCCCGATTTGTTCGCGCAGGCGGGCCATGGCTGGGGTTTGCCCGATCAGGCGGGTCTGCAGTTCCTTGCGCTCCGCCAGGGCGAGGCGGAGGCTACGGTTTTCCAAGACCAGCCGCCGGACCTCCAGGGCGCGACGTACGCTGTCGAGCAGCGCATCGTTGGCAAATGGTTTTTCCAGAAAGTCGTAGGCACCAGCCCGCATGGCCTGCACGGCCAGCGGCACGTCACCATGACCTGTGATAAGGACAACCGGCAGTTCCGCATCTTGAGCATGCAGTTGTGCCAACAGCTCCAGGCCATCGATACCCGGCATGCGGATATCGCTAACCACGACGCCGGGCCAATCCCGTGCCCTGGCCATATCGAGCGTACGGGCATCGGCCAGGGTCACGATCTTGAAGCCGGCCAGGTCGAGCGTCTGCCCCAACGCCTGTCGAAGGTGAGGATCGTCATCGATCAGGAGAATCTGGGTGAGAGGGTCGAAAGGCACTGGGGAAGTCATGAAAGTATCGAAGCCTGAACGTCGTTAAAAGCACGGAATAGACAGCCGTAACGGCATAAGTTTTACACAGAGCGCTCGCTCATCCACGCATTTCCTCTTGGGGGACCGGGGCAACACCCGGTTTTCCGCGTTGCAGATGTAGCCGTACCTCCGCGCCGCCCTCGTGATGATTGGACAGGTGCAGGTGCCCGCCTAACGCCCGTAGCAGGGTGTCGCAGATGGCCAGCCCCAGGCCCAGCCCCTGGGTGGTGGCTTTGGTCGTGAAGAAGGGCTCATGGGCACGGGCCAGCGCCTCGGCCGAAAAGCCGGGGCCATTGTCGCGCAGAATAAGGGTTACGCCTTTTTCATCCTGGCTGGCGATCAGCCACAGTCGGCGGGGCGGGCCTTTTTCGATCAGGGCGTCCAGGGCATTGGTCAGCAGATTATTGATGATCTGTCGCAGCCGGGTTTCTCCCGCCTGGACCCATAGTGGTGCGTCGGGTACGTCGCGGATCAGTTCCACGTTCATGCCGCGTCGTCGGGCTGCCAGCAAGGAGAGGGCATCTTCCAGCGCATCCTGTAGAACAACACTCTCTGGCGCGCGCCGGGCGCCACGGGCATAGGCTTTCAGGTGGGAAATGATATTGGCCATGCGCGTGGTCAACTCCCCAATGAGCTTGAGATTGCCACGAGCATCGTCGATCCGGTTGTGATCCAGCAATGTCGCCGCATTCTCGGCGTAGCTCCGAATAGCCGCCAATGGTTGATTCAATTCGTGGCTAATGCTGGCGGACATGGTACCCAATGCGGACAGTTTACCGGCCTGAACCACCTCATCCTGGGCACGCATAAGCTCGCGCTGCGCCTGTTCGCGTTCATGTACCTCCTGTTGCAGGCGCTGGTTCAGCGTCTGGAGGTCTTGGGTACGCTCCTGCACGTTAAGCTCCAGATCCCGCTTGGCCCGGGCATCCAGGGCAATGCGTTCCAGATAATGCCTCCGCCGCAGGGTCATGACCGCTAGTAACAACAGCAACGCCAAAAGGCTGGCGCCGCCTACGTACAGGACAGTACGGACCTGACGCTCCAGTAATTCACGCGGCGCGAGAATGCGGGCGGTCCAACCGATGGTGTCGAGAGTACGCTCCTGAATCAGCCATTCTTTGCCGCTGATTGTCAGGGGTTTGAGAGAGCCCGGCGGGTAGGGGAGATTGCGTGCAATAACGGCCTGTTGTGCCGCGCTGATCGGCTGACTGGCGCGGAAGCGCCACTCATCATTCGAGGTGAGGATGACTACACCAAAGCTGTCGGTGACGAGCAACTGCTCAGGGGTGTTACCCCATAGCTTTTCCGGCTCGTCCAGATCGACCTTGACGACCACAACGCCAATGATCTCCTGGCCGTCTCGTACGGGGGCCGCAAAATAATAGCCGCGCTTGCGAGAAGTCGTACCCAATCCAAAGAAGCGGCCCGGCCTGTCTTGCATGGCTTCTTGGAAATACGGCCGGAAAGAAAAGTCCTGCCCGATGAAGCTGTCCGCCTGCTGCCAGTTCGAGGCGGCCTGGGAGTACCCGTCGGCGCGCATCAGGTAGATGACATCCGCACCACTGCGCTGACGAATACGTTCAAGTAATTGATTGGCGGCGGCCTGCGAAGCCGGATCAGCCGGATCAGCCAAGGAGGCACGTAACGCTGGCATATCGCCCAGCATATCGGGCAGAACTTCGTAGCGGCCCAGCGTACCTAGCAGGTTGGCTACATACAGATCGAGCGTCTGCCGGTTTTGCTCAGCCAACTGCTCACGATAATACCGCTCCGCCATGTAGTGCAGAGGCAACAGCAGCGGTGCCAGCAGCACAGCGAGAAGTGTAAGGGTACGCCAGCGGGGGAGGTGAAGTGACGCGGGAATATTTACCATGGGCGCATGATATAAGAGGGCCCTTAAGGATAATCTAAATGAGCCAGGCGACTACACAGCAAACCTATAGATAGGGTCGTTTGGTTGAAGGGTTCGGCTGGCCTCACAGTGTTTTCTAAAACTAGAAGTGATACAGGCATTAAGCCCAGGCGCTGCTACCTACAATTTGTATAAAGCCTGAGTCTCCTTCTGTAAGCAGGTGATTCTCGGTTGATTCGGTAAATTGAATCATGGCATCGCTACGACTTAAGCCACTGTTAAGCGCATTTGTCCAATGACCAAGCCCCTCTTCCTCGCCTGCTCGGCCTAAAATGGTATTATAAAGCTGATTAGCGAAATCGTAGTTATTGACCGCATTATAGCGGAGCGCAAACTCTTGGGATTGAGAAAAACTATTGGCTATAGTATCAAAAGACATACCGTTACTACTTGCCTCAAGCCAGTTTTGCAGTCCATCAAAATCAGGAATACGGTCGAAAACGGTATAAAGTCGTGCAATCTGGGCTTGGTCCTCGCTCAGTATGTAAACGCTTTTATCCTGAAAATTAAGGACATTTATATCGTTTAATAAAAAATGAGCACTGCTATTGATATCTGTAAGATGAAGAATACTGCTGTCTGCACTATCGATATAACGTTGATAGGTGCTTGAAATATTGGATAAGGTCAGACTGTCCCCGCCGGAATAGCCATAGATTCTACTGGTGTTGCTTGAGTCCAGCAGTAATTGGCCCTGGCCTAGGCTGTCATTCGCCTCGCTGGCAAAAACTACACCTTTTTGAATCACACTGTCTCTGCTGGTCCATGCACTATTACCCACTATTTTTATAAAGCCTGACTCACTCTCGGTGATCAAGTGATTTTCCAGTGAGTTAGTAAAATGGGTCATGACTTCATCGCGAGACATGCCTCGATCGAGTTCGTTAGTCCAATGCATAACTCCAGCACTGTCGCCCGGCCGATCTAGAATCGTTGAATAAAGTTGCATGACATAGCTTTGATTGTTAGCAGTATTATAAATATTTAAAAATTCTTGCGAATGGGTAAAGCTATTAGCAATGGCAGAAAAGGACATTCCATTTGAATAAGATTCTAGCCAGTTGTCTAGTCCGCCGATATCAGGGACACGATCAAGTACAGTATAAAGACGAGCAATTTGCGCTTGGTTTTCGCTTAAAATATAGGAGTATTTATCTGCAAAGCTAAGTACATTGACGTCGTGAAGGTCAACTTGCAAGCCGTTATTATTATTTGTAACTTTTAAGACGTTTGTTTCGAGGCTTTCTATATTGTAGCTGTAGTTATATGAATACCCACTCATAACTGCTATGTCTGCGCCTTTATAGCCATAGACTGAGCTGCTGAGACTGGCATCGACTGAAAATCTGTACTCGTACAGGGTGTCGCTATAATCGGTACCTCCGACTACTCCTGCACCTACCTTGCGGCCCGCACTGTCTAAGAGCAGGTCGTCGTTGGCTGTTAATGCTTGGGTATACCAGGCGACGTTACTATCATTAAGGCCAGAATAAACGGAGTAGGTATCGTTTTTATCTCCGCCCGAAAGAACGCCTCGAACGAGAGGAGTGCCACTGCTCGTATCAAGAATAGGACCGCCCGAGGCGCCTGCCCCTAATCCGGTGTTGACGTGATACACCGAATAGGAAGGAGAATAGGAGGTAGCGTAACCGGTTTCCTGCATCAGTCCCGTCCCCCGGGCAGGATAGCCAAGCATGACGGCCTGAAAACTGGTTGTGGCGAAGGAGGTCCCTAGGATGCCGGTTATTGCGCCTAAGTTAACATTTAGCCCTATAAGGGCCATGTCAGCGCTTGATTCGGCAGTAGAAAGCAGACCGTTTCCGTCGAAATCCCAGTTACCTGTGCGGCCTATCCAATTGCTGGCTGCGTATGTTCCATAGGGCGCTGAGAACGTAGAGGTATCTATGTCAGCGCCTGGCGTCACCATGATCTGAGCGGCCCAGCCGCCATGGCTGGCATCGTAAACAACATGCAGTGCGGTCAATACATCGTTGACGCCGACTACGCTACCTGACGCACGGCTTACCGTCCCATCCGGCCAGTATGTTTGGATGTAACAGACTTCTTTGTATGGCGTTATGCTTCGATTATGTATTTCGATCATATTCTTCAACTACATGAATAAAACTGTAATAAATATAATGAATAGTGATCTCTATGCTTTTTTTAAAACCGCACTATCTTATTCCTGGCAAGGATAACGGCAAAGATTACTCAATCTTTAATACTATTATTTTGATATTAAGCATAAAGTATAAATTTATATTAATAGACAAATGGCTCTTGACAAGGCGTAGCTTGATGCGTGTCCATTTCATGATTTTTTGGACTTGTCAATATAAAATGCTGGTTGTTCCTTAAAAGCATTATCCGTATCACATAACTATTTGATTTTATGATTTCAGCTTGTATGCTTAAGCCACTGCTATTAGCAAGACGGCTTGCTAGAGAGTTCAATATGGCGAATTCTGCAAAGTGCCTTCAGGTACTTACCGCTTTGCTCAAGGAATGAGGTTATGAGTCATCTGGACGATGCTGCTTTCTTTTTCAAGACTCGCCTGCTTACGCTTGAGCCTGGGATGTATATTCTTCGCTATGCCTCGCAATTACCTGAAACGGAAAGCTGCCTCATTAGCCTGCAGCAAGCCCCTATCGGAAAGGGTACTGTTGATTTTTTCCCTGGTGAGAGTGTCGTCCGTAATACGCTGGCCAAGCTCGGCGATTGTCTTATAGCTCGGGTTAAGAATGGCTTAGGTACATTACTCATTACTGAATATCAGCTCAAATCGAACTCGAGCCTTCATACCGTCGACTTGCGAATTGATCGTATCGACACGTCTGCAGGCATCATGCGTGCAGTTGCCAGTACAGAAACCGTTCAAGAAGCTAAGAGCATTAGCTCAAATACTTCTCCTAGTCAAAGTCTAAACCTGGTTGGCCACATTGAATCATTGGGTGAAGTGTCTGCTGATCATTGGCTAGGCGCTGCGGATCAGGTTAACGGTATCACCGGCTTTGCCATTTTATGGCCCAATAAACCTCAAGGCGTGGACATAGCCTACAGTTGCCGGTTAGGCGGTACTGCACAGCCTGCCGTGCTGACTGGAAACTTTACCGGCTCTCGTCAAGAGTCATCGCCCATCACGGCGCTGACCATGACCTTGGTAGGGTCTGCCAGTAAACATTTCAAATTGGACGCCCAACTCGTGTTTTTAGGGGAACCCCCTATAACCGTAACGGCGGGCCAAGAGTGTTTTGCCCTAAAAAGGCAATCAAAACTCGTAGCAATACGAGTCGCTATAGTGCCCAGTACAGAGATCAACGCTGCCCGCTATACGTCTCCTTGGGACAACCCCTTAGAAACAACACAGACACATATCTTGCAGAGCTAACGCTCTAGCACCCAGGAGATACACATGCAATACGATGCACCTGTTACCAGCGCTGACTTCCTTACCGCTCTGAGCGACAATCCTTCTCTGAGCGCATCTACTGTTGAAGCAATCAGCTCTTTGCTGAACTTGGACAGTGCTGAAACTGAAGTCGTAGTAGCCAGCTACAACGGTCGCACTGTTACCGTTCTGGCTGACGAAACTCCTGATGCTGTTGTTACTAGCATCGATGGTGCTGCTGACACGAATGTTACCGTCCGTGTTCCTTCTAGCCTGGCTGATGCCAGCGTCTGGATTATGAATTCTGATGCTAACCTGACGGCTACATTCAACACTCCGACTGCAGTAACAACGCAAGCGGCAGATGTCACTGTAGGTGATGAAACCGCAACAATTGACCGAGCTGTTGTCAGTGGCAATGGCAACGACACTATTACGATTACAGGTGATGCCAGCGTTTATCTGGATGGCGGTGACGGCAACGACACCCTGACTACAGGTAATGGCAATGATGTAGTTCTTGGTGGTAACGGCAACGACACCATTAACACAGGTGCAGGTAACGATTATATCGATGGCGGTGCAGGCAGTGATGTAATCAATGCTGGCGCAGGCGATGACACCATTATCGCCGGTGTAGGTGACACTGTTGATGGTGGCGAGGGCTTCGATGTTCTCCAGGTAAGCGATGCGGTAACTCGCGTATTTGTTGAAAACAACCACACTGTAGTGCTGCAGACCGCCAATGGCGAGGTTGCTGCACAGAATGTACAGCTGGTTGAAACTGCCGATGGCAACATCGCCATTGCTTCTTCGCTGACGGAAGCTACTGCTCTTCGTCTATACGAAGCGGTACTAGGTCGTTCCGCTGATGCCGAAGGTGCGCAGTTCTGGACTGAAACTCTTGCTGCCAATGGTAGCAACCTCACCCAGATCGCTGAAGGCTTCATCAACTCCGTCGAGTTCCAATCCAACGGCGTAGTCAGCGATGCGGACTTCATCAACACACTATATGAAGGTGCCCTGGGTCGTACGGCAGAAGATGCAGGTATGGCTTTCTGGCAGGCTCAGCTGGATTCGGGTGTATCCCGTGCTGACGTAACGATCGGTATCGTAGGTTCCTACGAAGCTGAAGGTTATGAAGGTAGTAATGTACTGATCATCCAGGGTCAGGTGTAAGTAAGCTAGTCGTTTAAAAGAACTCCCAGCCTTTGGCTGGGAGTTCTTTATTTGTCGATTACCTCTTATTTATAGGGGAGAGATCTCGCATGGGCCTCCTTAAGCTTATGGACGAGTACTACGCTTTTCAGCGTAGCGGTCAGCAGAGTATGGCTAAACAGCGTTTGGCCATGGCCATGCAAGTATCTGAACTGCGCCCCGACGCGTTAGTAGCCCTAGGTCTCGCAGCCGTCGAACAGCAGCGTTTTCAACATGCTTTTATTCATTTGGCCGAGGCTTATGGAAGCCTGGCCAAGCGTAGTGATATTGCCGCGTTATTAGCTCATGTACTGCTATTAAAAAAGCAGCCTGAGTATGCATGTGCTTTTTTAAGTGATTCAGCGAATCCTGCCCGCAACGAGCCTGCCGTACGTCTGATGCGGTTACGAGCTCTGGCAGCCATGCCTGACGTCTCGGTAAAGCAATTAAAAGAGCAGCTACCCTATGTGCAAAGTGCAGAGGAGCTAGCTTTCGTGCTTTCCAAGCTGCCTCGCCGAGTTTGGGGTTTTGTAGAGTTCGATCCCTTGAGTCAAGAGCTGCAAGGGTGGGCGATTGACACGGCCAAGCCCTCGCGCCCCATTACATTAACCCTGCACACTGGCCAGAAAAAGATGAAGTGGCAGGCCATGCTGGCGTGCCCTTTGCTGGCAAAATCGGGTAATGGTGGCCGCCTAGGTGGCATTCGAATCAAATTGCCAGAGCATGCCAGACTTAGCGTTACCTTCGATGAAGGAATAGAACTACTTGGCAGCCCCATCGCTGCGTTGACACCTCTACCTGTACACACCTTGTCTGGTGAGGTCAGCGCAACAGCTACAGCTCGAGAGGCCCCCGTAGACGTACTGATTCCAGTCTACAAGGGTAAGGACGCAACACTAGCATGCATCCATAGCGCACTTGAGAGTCGCGAGTACAACCGCACACCGTTTACGCTCGTCGTATTAGATGATGTAAGTCCCGAACCCGAGCTTTCACAGGCTCTCGATAATCTAGCCGCTCAGGGACTCATCGAGCTGCATAGGCATCCAGCCAACCTGGGATTCATTCGAAATATGAACCGGGGTATGTTGCTTCATCCCGAGAGGGATGTGCTCTGGCTCAATTCCGATGCACGCGTATGCGGTGACTGGCTTGACCGCTTGCGTCAGGCAGCCTATTCCGCACCAGATATAGCCACCGCTACACCGTTTAGTAACAACGGTGAATTGATGAGTTTTCCTCAAAGTCGAATCAGTCATCGAATGCCTGATCTGGCCGAGCAACAACTGTTGGACTTCCTGACGGCCAACGGCCCGGATGAAGTTCTGGAGTTAGAGGTAGGGTGTGGTTTTTGCTTTTATATCAAGCGAGTGGCCTTGAATGCGGTGGGCCTGCTGGACGAGCTGTACCTGAAGCGTGGTTACGGTGAAGAAACGGATTGGTGTTTAAGGGCAAAAGAGCAGGGGTGGCGTCATGTTGGCGCCCATCGCGTATTCGTTGCCCATCGCGGTGGTGTTTCCTTTGGCGCTGAAAAGATTCCGCGTGTAGCGTTCAATAATGCCGTGCTTCGCCAGCGCTATCCAGCAGCCGAGAGGGCATTTGACCGGTTTTACCGCGTTGACTCCATCAAGCCACACCGTGACCGCTTGCAACGTGCACGCCTGAATGTATTCAAGCAGGCCATTAACGCGTTGAAGCAAACAGGCGACTCCTTAACCGCATGGCCTGTCATACAAGCCTTTGGCGAGGCTGAACTACTGGCGCGTTATGGCCAGGAACGGCCTGCTCTGGAAATCAGTTATGCCCATCAAGGGCAGAGTAGTCACGTAACGCTTGCTATCCGGCTGCAGGATTTCCTGCCTCTCGAGTTGGATTATGTGCTGCCGGACGACACTATAAAATTGATCGTCGATATACAGCAGCTTGAAGTACCGGGTCTGATTTTTCGTCAGCTGGGCCCGTGCCCTGAAGCTCTACTTACGTTACCTCACTATCTTGGGCTCGAATATCGTCTTCACTGTGCAGACGATGTACTGCCCCAGCCAGCTTCGACAGGAACGTTCGACTGGCCTGCTTTTTTCCAGGGTGTCAAAGCCATTCAGCTACCTTACAAAGGGCTCGCGGCAGAATACAGCAGGCGCTTCCCTGATCATGACATTAACAGCCATTCCGTAATTCGGGCTCCTAACGTTTCGAGCCTGCCAATAAACGGAACGATCATATTAGTAGCCGACAATTTGCAAGAGCCGTCAGTACGGAGTGCTTGGTTAAAGCTGGCCAGACAGTTGAGGCGAGAGGACGACCAGTACCTCTTACTGATCAACCAGGACGCACCCTGGAGTCGCGAGCTCTTGGCTTGCGGCAATGTTGCGGTTCTTCCTGAATTGCCTGGGCTCAACCGTGCTGAAATGTTACGGGCAGCCAGTTGCCAATTAGCTCTTAGCCTTAACGCTCAGCCAGGGTGCGGCTGGCTAGCGCCACAACTTGCAAGCCTGTCGCAGCTCCCATTGTTTGCTCCAAAAAGCCTTATCGCCGAAGAAGTCGGTGCCTATTCATCTCAGCGACTAGGAGGCGCGCTTGGGCGCCTCTTGTCGGAGCTATCGTTTTAGCAGGTTCTCTTTATGACTGATTTCAATCAAGGCCAGGCTTCTTCTCACGGGCTTGCCAATGCGCCGTTGTCTGCCCGAATTGTAGGTGCGGTAAGCGGCTTATTTGGGGACGTACTGCAAGGCTGGGCAATTGACCTGGGTAACCTTGATGCGCGTCTGGCATTGGAAGTCTATATAGACGGCGCACATGTCTGCCTGGTCCGGGCTGATCAATATCAGCCTGAGTTCAATGAAGGTGACGGCTTTCATGGTTTTAGCGTGCAGCTCAAGTCATCGTGGGTGAGTAACGCTAAACAGGTAGCGGTTCGGGTCGCTAACCAGGGCCCTTGGTTAGGCGCACCTTTAACCCTGCCAACTGCACAGTTGCCTACTACCAATACTGTGGCCAGTTCTCAAGTGTGGTACGGAGGAGGGCTGACCGTTGGAGGCTGGGCCTGGGATGACGCTGCGCCTCACAAAACTATTGAGATACGGGCTCGCAAGGGGGACCGCATTGTAGCCCGCACTAAGGCTGATCGTTGGCATCCGGCGCTGATCTACCGTACGGATGCCAATCACGGTTTCAGCCTGGACTTGCCTTGGGAGCTAGCCAATGGCGAACTGCACGAACTTCATCTGGAAAGCGATACGGGGCAACGCCTGAACGGTAGTCCCATTACCGTATGCTGTCGTCCCGAAGGGCTGGGAGCACTGGTTCAGCAATACTGGCCCAATACCGATGACGCCGCGCAAAAACTCCTAATACGGCTGGCGCGTGATTATGACCAGCGCTGCCCGCGTACCGCTGGCTTCTCCCATTACCCTCAATGGTTTGAACTGTTTCAAAAGGCGCCCGATATTGTTGCGCCTACCACGGAGCAAGCACAGGCCAAGCTTGCCGTGCTTATTTATGGTGAAGCAGACCTTAATGCACAGGAAGCAACTCGGGAAAGCATTGCCAAGCAGCGCTGGCCAGTTCACTTGGCGCGGTCCTGTACGGACGCCACCTTTAGCCAAGCGCTTGAAGCCTTACTGGAAGAGGGCGCTGAGGCGGTTCTCTTTTTGCAAATGAGTAATCGACTGGCTTCTCATGCAGTTGATCAGTTGTTACCTGCTCTTATCCCCGCTGACAAGCAAACCCCCGCTGCCGCGTGGGTATACGCCGATTGCGATCTGGACAGTGAGCAGGGGCAGCGTACCACTCCGTGGTTGAAGCCCGCTTGGGATCTGGATTTATTTTTAGGCGTCGATTTATTTAGCGAGGGCGCTCTGTTCCGGCGCGACGTGCTTATTGAAGCGCTGCGCTTGATGCGTGATACCTCTGGAACAGTAAGTCGACATAAACTCACTGCCGCAGCAGTCCTGGCAGGCGAGCGGCGTAACCTGCCTGTTGCTCATGTGCCTCAGGTTTTAGTGCATCGCCGTTACGGTCAGCCAGATACCCCAGCGGCCCACGATGCACAAAGCGCTGCCGAACGGATCGAGGCCATGCAATGGCTAGCTAATGAATTGAGCCCAGGCGCACAGGTTAGTAAACAATCAGACTACCCTGGGCTGCTTCGTACACAATGGCCGCTACCGGCAGAGTTACCAAAAGTCAGCTTGATCATTCCTACCCGGGATCAGTACAAGCTGATGTACGCCTGTATGGAAGGGCTTCTTAACGAGACGGACTATCCAGACCTCGAATTAATCGTGGTTGATAACGAAACCACCTGTCCGCAAACGCTTGAATACTTCTCTTCCCTGCGTGAGCGGGGCGTAAAGATCCTGCCTCATCCCTATCCCTTCAATTACGCAACGCTCAACAACCGTGGCGTGGAGCTGGCAACCGGAGAACTGATAGGCCTGATCAACAATGATATCGAAATTTTGCATCCTGATTGGCTCAAAGAGATGGTCAGCCTGGCGTTGCGCCCCAAGGTAGGAGCCGTAGGGGCCAAACTCTTATGGCCAAACGGAATGGTGCAGCACGCCGGTGTGGTTATTGGTATCAATGGTCTGGCCGCTCATACAGGCAACAATTGGCTCAAGGATGACCCAGGGTATCTTGGCTTTAACCAGTTGTGCCGCCGGCAGAGCGCTGTAACTACCGCTTGCTTGATTATGAAGCGCGCACTGTATCTGGAAGTAAGAGGTATGGATGAGGTTAGACATCCCGTTGCCTTTAACGATGTAGATATGTGCCTGCGTATAAACCAACTAGGCTACAAGCTTCTATGGACACCCTTCGCGCGCTTGATTCATGCCGAGTCGGCCAGCCGTGGTAAGGACATTAGCAAAGATAAGGCAGCCCGCGCCATGCGAGAGCAAGAATTATTCATTCAGCGCTGGGGTGAGTTGTATCGTTATGATCCTTGCTACCACCCTGCGTTGAATACTGATTGGGCGCTGGGTAATTATAGCGGCCTTAACCTTTGTAAATATAAGTTATTGGCGCGGGTTTAAGGTTAGCATAGGTATTTCTTTCTTAATAGAATACAAGTGCCTGCGTTATTTTATCATTATATTTAATGTTGACTGTTTAATTATCCTTCTCTAATGGACGCTGGTCGTGTTTAGAAAAATATTGTACGTCTCATGGACATCGCGTAATGAAAGGCCCTATGAGGATCCCTCTGTAAGGTATAGATGCTTTAATTTTGCCGGTGAACTTGTAAAGAGAGGGCATACAGCACAAGTAATTTCACAACTAAATTTCGAGAAAAATTACGAATGTCTTGACGGCTATGATGCTTATGTTTTTCATCGTCCTTATTTGACTGAAAAATTTGTCGAAATTTTACTGGATTTAAAGGCCAAGGGGAAAGTAATAAACGCGGACTTTGACGACTTTATATTTGATGTTAAGTATGCAGACCTTACTCCCATGGTTAGGGTTAGAGGCGCAGACTCAAATGGCGTCAAAGCATATATATCAAGAACGTTTGAGGCGGCAAGCTTAATAAATAAGTTTACGCTTTCAACATCTCCTCTTAAAAAGCATGTTGAAGAGCTTTTTCCTGACTCAAGCTCAATTGTTTTAAGTAATACTATAGATAGAGGTTTTCTAGGTGTATCAAGAATAGCCCGGAATCTTAATCCTTATGAGCTTAGAGATTTTGAATTTGGGTATTTTTCTGGTACAGCAACTCATGATAAGGACTTTGAACTAATAGCACCTGTGATATGCGAAAAATTAAAATCCTCCGGCGGGAAAATATTAATATTAGGCCCTCTCAAGGTTCCAGAGGTGTTTAATAATATAGCGGATAGTGTTGTAACTAATCCAATTGTTCCTTTTCATGAGCTTCCAGCTTACATGGCTAAATGTAAAACTGTTTTAGCACCTTTGGAGGATACAGTTTTTACAAGATCTAAAAGCGGGTTAAAGTTTTTTGAGGCCGCTCTTGCTGGTTGTAGGGTTATCGCTACTCCAATACCTGATGTAGCACGTTTTGAATCAAGTCTTCTGACTTGTTGTTTAAACTTAGATGAATGGTCTGTAGCGGTAAATTCGGTCCTTTCTATGAATCATAGAGAACATGAGAAAGAAATACTTAAGATTGAGAAAGAAGTTGCTATTTCTTATCAAGTAGATAAATTTGTAGATTACTGCTTTGGTGATATATGAAAAAGATATTAATTTATGTGGAGCCTCATCCTATAAGGAATACTCATGAGGAGTTTTTTGAGGCGGGTAAACTGCTAAATGAAGCAGCCCTGAATCTCGAAAAGATGGAAGGATATGAATTTAGGTTCTTTTCAAACGACAGTATCGTTGACCGCCTTGTGACTGTAAATTCGGAACTTTCATATAAAGCTCTCAGGATGACTGTTGCTGAAAAAGTAGAGTATCAGTCTTTCTTTTCGCAATGGGGTGAGAAGAGTATAGAGACTTGGAAGAATTTAGTTCGTGGTAAAGGGAAGGTAACTGCTTTTTATCTAAAAGTATTAGATAGATTACACCAAGTTTATAATTTCGATGCCGTGCTTTTATGGTCTGATAATGGCGCGGTGAGGATGTTTTGTGAGATTAAGGGGCTATTGGCTTTGCATGCAGAGCTGGGTCCTACAAGATCGCCTTTTCATAAGACTTTGTATCTTGATCCTTTAGGTACTAATGGCGGATCCTCAGCAGCTAATATAGATATTGATAAGATTAACCTTTGTGAAGTTATTCCAAGAGAAACATGGGTAACTCTACAGGGTAATATCGACGATAAGCCAAACTCTGTTGGGTTAATAGACTCTTCACTAACGTTAAATGAACAGTCTATCGAGTATATTAGAGGGGATAGGCCTTATGTTTTTATTCCTTTGCAACTAGACGATGACCTGAATACGCAACTGTATTCTAAGTATAATACTGTCGAAGATTTTTTACGTGAGCTGATACCTCAATTAATTGACGCAGGCTTCGACATAGTTATAAAAGGACATCCCGGTGCCATCCATAGGTCCCATAATTTAGTAGCCGAGGCTAAGGCTTTGCTTTTGGCAAAATCATATGGTGATCATGTAAAGATAATGCCGAGAAACACAAATTCGTTTTTAACCTTGCATGTAATAAGCCAAAGCTCAGCTGTCGTTTCAATAAATAGCTCCGTTGCGTTTGAGTCTTTAATGATAGGCAAGAGAACGATACTGTGTGGGCAAGGAGTTTTTGAGTCTCAAAAGTTAAGCGATACCGATTTGAGTGGCCAGTTAAAAAGCGAATTCTGGGGCGATGAAAAGCTTGATAAGCTAATAACTTTTTATTGTGGGCATTATTTTCACCCTATCGATGAAGTAACTAGTGGTCGAGCACTGAAGTCAGTTTTTGATTTTCTTTTTATAAATAGGAATCTAGTACCTGGAACGCAAGCTTATTGGCAGGCCTGGGTAGAAAAAATATCTTTTGGTTTAGCGTGGGCTTATGGAGGGAAGGGAAACTATTCTTTTAATAGCGCTTTAGACACTGGCAATCTTGTAGGTAACAGTAGAATATTTAAAGCAGACTCAAAGAGATTTCTTATAAGTTCAGATCTTATAAAAATAAAGGGGCAGCTAAATAATTGTCCTGTGATCGCTAGTTGTAGGCTAGCTAATGATAATTTCATTGGGTTTATAGATTACGTAAAATCCGTTGAAGAAAATGCGGTCGAGTTTTTAGAGGTTTCAGGCTGGTGTTTAGAGAGAGGTACTTATCAGCCGCCTGTGCAAATTATCTTATGTACCTTGGATAAGGTTGTATCTCATCATAGAGTAATATTAAGCCGTAGAGATGTGGCTGAGTCTTTACAGCTCCCCATTACTGATAAATGTGGTTTTATTTTCAGAATCAAAAAAAATGATATTGATCAAGTCAGCGGAGGGAAGCTGCTTATCCTAGGTGGTTCAAATATTTCTCAATTTGCTGAGCTGAAAGAAGGTCAGATACATAGGAGCTAATCATAATAAAGTTAAAGTCTTTAAAGGGGTTGTCTATGCCAGTTCAAATTTTTAACGATCCGCCTGCTTTAGAAGTTTTTTATGATGCCATCATAATGCCGACGTGTCGTCTACAGAACAGATCAACCCCGCTAGAGATGTATGGTGGAGTTTTTGATAAAAATAAAAATTTTATTGATTCTTCCGCTTTGGTTCGAGGAGATATACATCAAATTATGGCTAGTGGTGAGGTGTCTAAACGTCCAAAACATTTAGATGAGAACGTGCTTTACGGAGGCTTCCTTTATAGAAAGCATCATGAGCACACAGGGTGTTATGGGCATTTTCTAGTGGAATCTTTAGCCAGAATGTGGGCGGGGCTAAGTCATTTCCTTTTTGATAGGCTTGTTTTTAATTCACATCCTGGGGTTAAAGAAGCTTGTGAAATAGGTAATTTCTTCTTTGAAAAATTAGGCTGGCCAAAAGAAAAGATATTAATAGTTAATGAGCCTTTAAGGTTTTCTAGAATAACTATTCCAGCTGCCGCTATAACCATAGGTGGGACTAAAGCTTCCAAGGTACAAAGTTTTGTCTATAATGCTATAGCTGAAAAAATTATAGGTAAAAAAGATATTGAGTTGTTAGGCGACGCGCCAGTTTATATTTCAAGGACTAAGTTTTCTGAAAGACCAGTTTTTGGTGAGATAAATTTAGAAGATCATTTGAAAGATAGTGGTTGGGAAATTTTTCATCCAGAAATAGAAAGCATAGAAAACCAAATAAGAACGGCTCGCAAATCTAGGGTTTATGCTGGCGTAATTGGCAGTGGAATGCATAATCTTATTTTTAGTCGTCCAGGTACTAGAGTTTTTTATATAGAAAGAAATCCTAATCAAAGGACCACTTACAATACTCTAGCTGCGCTAGATGCTATTGTAGGACTTGACGGATCTTATATTCCTGCAAATTTAGAGGCTGCGAGTCCTATTGGCCCTTTTTTGATAGATCAAAATTTTATCATTGATGAATTTTATAAGCGAGGTTACTTAAATAATAAAGCTGTTTTTGACTTATCTCTTGCCAGAAATGAGTATATTGAGTTTAGTAGAAAGTAGTCGACGTGATATGTTGCGGTTTATTTTTTGAAATATATGTGTTGCTAGCAGGAAACTCAAATGCAATCAAAACCTAAGACTGACTTAGAGCAAGCTTTGATGGCTTGTAAGGGCAGTCTTGTCGTTATTGGATTTTTCAGCTTTTTTATTAACTTGCTGCTTCTAGTTCCGCCTTTTTATATGCTGCAAGTCTATGATCGTGTTTTAAGTAGTAGCAGTGTCACTACATTACTAATGCTTACACTGATCATGGTTGTAATGATGCTGACTTACGGTGCATTAGAGTGGGTGCGTTCGCGTATTCTCATCCGCATGTCGACTCGTATTGACATGATGCTTAGTCAGCGTCTTTTTAATGCTAGTTTTAAGCAAGCTCTATATACAAATGGCAATTCAGCGTCGGCGCAACCGCTCAATGATCTGACCGGGCTGAGACAGTTTTTGACAGGCAATGGGTTATTTGCCTTCTTCGATGCGCCATGGTTACCAATCTACGTAGCCATTATGTTTTATTTTCATTTCTGGTTTGGCTGTTTGACGGTAATAAGCGCTATCGTTTTGGTGCTCTTGGCCTATATCAATGAGAAGCTCACTGGCAAGAGGCTTGGAGAGGCAAACCAAGAAAATGTAAACGCAACCAATTTTACAACTAAAAGTTTGCGTAATGCAGAGGTAGTAGCCTCTATGGGAATGCTACCAAACCTCCTCAAGCGCTGGAAGCAGCGCAGCTATAAGGTACTTGCCCTGCAGGGCCGAGCTAGTGAGCTCGGTGGAGGGATAAGTAATCTTTCCCGCACCCTTCGGATGATTTTGCAGTCTTCTATCCTTGGTGTAGGTGCCTATCTCGTTATCAATCATGAAATTACCCCGGGTTTGATGACTGCCTCATCGCTTTTACTGGGCCGTGCATTAGCCCCTATCGACATGATGATTGGTAACTGGAAAGGCTTTGTTGCCGCGCGTGGGCAATATGCTCGCCTTAATGACGTGTTGCGGCAGGTCATGGCTGAGCCGGATCGTATGTCCTTACCTGACCCCAAAGGCGAGGTCTCGGCTGAGAACCTGATTGTTACTCCGCCGGGTGCGCAGTATCCGGTTCTTAAAGGCATCAGCTTCAAGGTTATGCCGGGAGCATCGGTAGGAATATTGGGTGCCAGTGCGGCGGGCAAGTCTACGCTTGCGCGGGCATTACTTGGGTTATGGCCTGCCCAAAGCGGTAAGGTGCGTTTAGATGGAGCTGATATTTTCCTTTGGAAACGCGAGGAGCTTGGCCCGCATATCGGTTACCTGCCTCAGGATATTGAACTCTTCGACGGTACCATCAGTGAAAACATTGCCCGCTTTGGCGAAGTGGATCCGAAGGCTGTAGTAGAAGCTGCACAACTAGCAGGTGTGCATGACATGATTCTTCGTCTCCCACAGGGGTATGACACCATAATCGGGGCGAATAGTGGTGTGTTGTCTGGTGGCCAGCGGCAGCGTATTGGCTTGGCACGGGCTGTCTATGGTAATCCACGGCTGGTTGTGTTGGATGAGCCCAACTCCAACCTGGATGATCAAGGTGAAAAAGCGTTAGGGGCTGCCTTGCTGCGTTTAAAGCAGACTGGCGCCACGATCTTTATCATCACGCATCGCATTAGTGTGCTGTCATTTGTAGATCATTTGATCGTATTGGCTGAAGGACAAATTGTGGCCTCTGGCCAGCGGGATCAGGTGCTGGCGCAACTGAAGGGGCAGCAGCCTTCTACAGCATCAACTCCTCAAGCGCCCCAGGCGCCCCAGGTGCCTCCGTCTTCTCCCTTACCGCCTGCCCAGCCTAACGACGCGAGGGCTTGATAATGAAAAACGATATTTATCTCGAAGCTGAGTCGGCAGGCCTCAAAATTTCCGATGCGCCTATTCGCCGGCTGGGTTTTATTATTCTGCTGGTGGTTTTTGGCATAGGCGGCTTATGGGCCAGCCTGGCACCCTTAGATAGTGCAGCACTCGCGTCGGGCTATGTAGCGGTTAAAAGCTATCGCAAAACGGTTCAGCATCTGGAAGGCGGTATTGTCGAGGAGTTGAGGGTCCATGACGGTGATCACGTAAAAGCTGGCGATGTTCTAATTGTGCTGGGCGATACCCAGGCGCGCGCGGATCTTGAAGCAGCGCGTAGCCAACTTATTGCTAACCAGGCTTTAGAGGCCCGCTTAATTGCTGAGCGTGACGATAAAGACGACGTTACTTTTGGACCCAGCGATTTCCCTGAAAACGATACGCGTGTGAAGGAAGCACGTAATAGTGAGCGGCAAATTTTTATTGCCCAGCGAAACGCGCGGTTAGGCGAAATTGAGGTGCTTAAAAATAAAAGCGCCGAACTGGAGCAGCAGATCCGTGGCTTTACTACGGCTATTGAGAGTAAGAAGAGTCTTTCCCAATCTTATGACAGTGAAATCAAAGACCTGAGCGAGTTGTTGAAAGAGGGGTATGTCAATAATGAGCGGTTACGCGACCAAGAGCGGACTCGGGCGCGTTTGCAGGCTGAGATTGCCGATCATCAGTCGTCCATTGCACGGGCTAAAGTGCAGATAGGCGAAACCAAGCTGCAGATTCTGCAAAGTACCCAAAAATTTAAATCAGATGTGGCCAATAAGCTGGCAGAGGCGCAGTCCCGTATTTATGAACTGCGTGAGAAGGTTGGTGCGTTACAGGACAAAGTGAATCGTACCCTGGTGCGCGCCCCGGTCGATGGTATGGTAATGGGGCTTGCTGTCCATACCATTGGCGGTGTGGTTTCGCCCGGTACACAGCTGCTCGATATCGTACCGGTTGGCGCAGATTTGATTGTAGAGGTCCATATCCAGCCTAACGATATTGATCGTGTAGAGCTGGGTCGGAAAGCCGAAGTACGGTTTAGTGCATTCAAGAATGCGACAACGCCTATTCTTGAAGGTGAGCTGACCTATGTATCAGCAGACCGGTTAACGGATGAGCGAACCGGTGATGCTTACTACTTGGGGCGTGTCGCGCTGACGGATAGGGGGCGCCTGGATCTTGGTCGTCGAGAGTTGGTGCCAGGTATGCCGGCTGAGGTTCTGATCAATACTGGCGCACGTACCTTCCTGAACTATCTGCTCCAGCCTGCACGCAACGCCATGGCCCGTTCGATGATTGAGCAATGAGTCGGCTGATGTTGAAAAAAACGCTTTATCTGTCTCTATTGGCTAGTTTCTCGTGGGTTGCTTCGGCACAGCCAAGTCAGAGCATTGATCCTCAGAGCTATATAGATTTATGGCAGCTCTACCAGCAGAACACTGTTTCTGACCCACGCATAGTAGGTGCCGAAGCGCAAATACGAAGTGCTGAAGGACAAGAGCGTTCTGCGTTTGGTCAGATGTTGCCGCAGCTAAGCGCAAATACCTCCTTTACACGGGTGAGTCGCGAGCAGGACACAAAAGAAATCACTAACGGCGAGACGTACAGTCTCCGCCTTAGTCAGGCTCTTTATAACCCTGCGGCCTGGAGGGGGTTTAAAAAGTATTCGGAAATGACGGCGCAGTACCGCTCGCAGTATGAAGATGCTCGCGTGCAGTCAACAGCTGATCTGGTACAACGTTACTTTGCCGCGCTGGCTGCAGAAGATGAGCTTGAGTTGGCTACGGCTGAGCGGCGGGCGACACAGCGTAATCTGGACAGCTTGCAGGCCATGTTCGAGCGCAGGTTAGCTACCATTACCGATGTTTTACAAATTTCAGCGCGGGTAGACAGTCTTAAAACGGCCGAAATCGAAGCCCGCAACCAGATTCAAGTTACAAGGGAAGCGCTGGCCGAACTCATTGGCCATGACGTTTACCAGCCTTTCAAGCGAATCGATACCAAGGCTCATTTTGATATGCCGCTGGGTACAGAGGAGCAATGGGTAGGGCTGGCTGTGGCCAATAACCCTGCCTTAAAGGCGAAGCAAAAAGCGGTCGAAGCCGCTAATTACGCTATTGATGAAGCGCGTGCAGGCCATCTGCCTACGCTGACGTTTGGCGTAGGCGCGCAGCGCAGTGATTTTGCGTATGAAAACGTTCCTTCTCCACGTACGGATACTTACTCGGCTAACGTCACGTTGCAAGTTCCCATCTACAGTGGCGGCTCGACCAGTGCCAAAGTAGAGGGGCTGTATGGCTCTCGCGATGCGGCGGAGCAAGAGTTCGAGTCTGTTCGTCGGCAGGTTATAAAAGAAACACGTACGGCTTACATGAAAAGCGCCTCTGACCTTAGCAAGATTGCTTCCTCCCGCAGTGCGCTAGATTCAGCAGTCAAGGCCCGCATCGCCAACGAGCGCTCGCTGGCGCTGGGTGTGGCTACAGCCGTTGATGTGCTCAATGCCGTTAAACAGGAGTACAGCGCTCGACGCGACTACCTCCAGGCGCAATACGACTTCATCACAAATCAACTGGTTCTATTGCGCTGGCGGGGCAATATGGCTGACGCCGACATTCTCAAAATTAATGATTGGCTAACCGTTCCGACGCCGGGGGAAGACCGGAGTACCGGCGTTAAAGAAGGCGAAATTCCCCAAAATGGCTAAATAGAGTGTTTGGCCTTTTTAATCCGTTATCAATTAGCGACATAATAAAGATTAAACTGTCAGGCAGGTTCAGGATGAAAGTTCTGGTAACAGGTGGTGCGGGTTTCATTGGTTCTGCAGTGGTCCGTTTTTTGATTAATGAGACTGAGTGTCAGGTTGCAAATGTTGATAAGCTGACCTACGCGGGCAACCTGGAGTCGCTGAACGAGGTTGCCTCTTCTGACCGTTATGAGTTTCACCAAGTCGATATCTGCGATAAGGCTGCGCTTGAAAAGGTATTTTCTACCTTCAAGCCCCAAGCCGTCATGCATCTGGCTGCCGAGTCGCATGTCGATCGTTCAATCGAAGGTCCTGCCGAGTTCATTCGTACCAATGTTTTGGGTACAGGGACTCTGCTTGAAGTAGCCCGCTCCTACTGGTTGGGGCTGGAGGCTGAAGCTAAAGAAGCTTTCCGCTTCCACCATATTTCTACGGACGAGGTATTTGGCGACCTACACGGTACAGATGATCTCTTTACCGAAACCACGCCTTATGCGCCCAGTTCGCCTTATTCAGCCAGCAAGGCTGGTAGTGATCACTTAGTTCGTGCCTGGGGCCGTACTTATGGCCTGCCAGTACTTATTACGAACTGCTCTAACAACTATGGCCCGTTCCATTTTCCTGAAAAGCTAATCCCTCACGTCATTCTAAACGCCATGCACGGCAAGTCTCTGCCGGTTTATGGTGACGGCTCGCAAATCCGTGATTGGTTGTTTGTTGAGGATCATGCCCGTGCCCTCTATACCGTGGTCACTAAAGGCCAGGTAGGCGAGACCTATAATATTGGTGGGCATAATGAAAAGCGTAACCTTGAAGTGGTAGAAACGATCTGTTCGCTTCTTGAAGAGCTAGCGCCTAACAAGCCAGCCGGCGTAAAGCAGTACCGCGATCTGATTACCTTTGTAAAGGATCGTCCAGGGCATGATCTTCGTTATGCCATCGATGCCAGCAAGATTGCTACCGAGCTGGGCTGGGTTCCGCAGGAAAGCTTTGAAACTGGTTTACGTAAGACGGTCGAGTGGTATCTGAGTAATCGTGACTGGTGGCAGCGTGTGCTATCGGGGGAATATCGCCTGGAGCGTTTGGGCGAGGCTGTTTAAGTAATGGTGTTCGAGCTCGTTGTATGTGTGTCGCTAACCCCTAAATTGGCTGAGAGGGATGTTCTATGAAAAAGTACAAAGGAATTCTACTAGCGGGCGGTTCCGGGACACGTTTACATCCTATTACCCTAGGCGTATCCAAGCAGTCTTTGCCGGTATACGACAAGCCAATGATTTATTATCCGCTATCTGTGCTAATGCTGGCGGGTATTCGTGAAGTGTTGATCATTTCTACACCAACCGATCTACCAGGCTTCAAGCGTATGTTGGGTGATGGCAGCCAATTTGGCATTGAGCTAAGTTATGCCGAACAGCCTAGCCCAGATGGATTGGCGCAAGCTTTCATTATCGGCGCTGAGTTTGTTGGTGAAGACAATGTTTGTCTGGTGCTAGGCGATAACATCTTTTATGGTCAACACTTTACACAAAGTCTAGCTCAAGCCGCCCAGCGCGAAAAAGGCGCTACTGTATTTGGTTACTATGTAGCTGACCCCGAGCGTTTCGGTGTGGTGGACTTCGATGAGAGTGGCAAGGCGTTAAGCATAGAAGAAAAGCCGAAGAAGCCCAGGTCAAACTATGCGGTAACTGGCCTTTACTTCTACGACAATGACGTTCTGGATATCGCTGCTAATATCAAGCCTTCACCGCGGGGTGAGCTTGAGATTACCGATGTGAACAATGAATACCTGCGTCGCGGCGATTTGAACGTGTCGGTATTAGGACGTGGTTTCGCCTGGCTCGATACCGGCACACATGATGCCTTGCTGGAAGCGGGGCATTTTGTGCAGACCATTGAAAAGCGCCAGGGGTTAAAAGTGGCCTGCCTTGAAGAAATCGCTTTGCAAAAAGGCTGGGTAACCACAGAACAGGTCGCCTTGCAGGCGGAGGCGCTCAGTAAAACGGGCTATGGCCAATATCTGGCACGTCTGATTGCAGGAGCGCGTTAATGGAAGTGATCGATACGGTCATTGATGACGTAAAGCTCATTCAACCGCGTATCTTCGGTGATGCGCGGGGGTTTTTCTTGGAAACGTTCCAGGCGGAGCGTTATGCAGAGAAGGCAGGGATAACACTACCTTTCGTTCAAGATAACCATTCACGCTCTTGCCGAGGCGTCTTGCGCGGTTTGCATTTCCAGCGTAGCCGCCCTCAAGGCAAGTTGGTTAGGTGTGTTCGAGGCGAAGTGTTGGATGTTGCGGTAGACATTCGTCAGGGCTCGCCGACTTTCGGGCGTTGGGTTGCGGAAGTTCTTTCTGAAGACAATAAGCGACAGCTTTGGATTCCGCCGGGTTTGGCGCATGGATTTGTAGTGCTGTCCGAGACGGCTGACTTTGAATATAAGTGCACTGATTATTACGACCCCACCGATGAAGGCTGTTTGATCTGGAACGATCCTGACTTGGGTATCGACTGGAAAGTCAGTGAGCCGCAACTGTCCGCTAAGGACGCTCAAGGGCTGCGTCTGTCGGAGCTTTATT
>NZ_VLKY01000016.1 GCF_007830155.1 Pseudomonas duriflava | reverse complement strand
GAGCAGGCTGCTGGACGTGTCTGCGTGTCACCAGCGATGCCTCAGCCGGCCAAGCAAGGCGGCTAGTACAGCTGACTCAAGCACATGCTCTAGGGCCGCTATGGCTATGAGCCTTTCATGGCGCTGCGGACCTATCTGGAGGTCTACGAGAAGGATGTACGCTATCCGATCCTCTGATTTTACGTGTGCTCATAACTTCGATACCTCTTATAAAATAAACCGAAGCTTTCCCTGATTACCGACGTTTAGCCTCTTGCATCATCCGATTCTGATGAGACGCTGGGTGTATGACCTGTCACTAGCTGAGGCTTCCTACACTCATGAGTACTCATCAAAAGTTCAAAGCCGGTGAGGCACACGGAACCTATATTGTTGATGAACCTGTCACCGAGCAGGATATCCTGAGCATGGCCAGAGCTCTGGCGCGTCGGCGTTTCTGCCGCGGACTACCCTTCACCGGCATCAGCGACGTCTTTGTCTACCTGCAAACCCTGATCGCAGACTATGAGTACGAAGCCTTCTCCATGATCTTCCTGGACAGTCGGCATCGATCGATCGCCTATCGCCAGCTGTTTACCGGAACGATTGACCAGGTAACGGTACCGCCGCAAGAGGTCATCAAGGCCGCGCTGGAGCACAACGCCGCGGCTGTGATTCTCGTGCATAACCATCCCTCGGGCGATCCCGAGCCCAGCGAGCGCGACTACGACCTTACCGATGAGCTAAACCGTGCACTGGCCCTGGTCGGTATCAGGACACTTGATCACGTTGTGGTGGCCACCGAGGGCTGCGTGTCGCTGGCCGAGCGGGGCTATCTGTAGCCGTAGCCTAGAGCGGGTTAGTACATGGCTTGCGGTCAGGCTATCATGGGGGTCCGTTTCTTATCACTACGGTAGACACATGAACAAATCCGAACTGATCCAGGCCATCTCCGAGAAAGCCGACCTGAACAAGGCCGTTGCAGAAAAAGCTCTGAACTCATTGATTGAGGTGATCAGCGGCGAGCTGGCCAAGGGCGAGACGGTGGCGCTGATGGGGTTTGGCACGTTTCAGGTCAGTGAACGTGCGGCGCGCAAGGGACGTAATCCCCAGACCGGACAGGAAATCGATATTGCAGCCAGCAGAAATCCCACGTTCAAGCCCGGCAAGGGCCTGAAGGATGCCGTAAACAGCTGATCCCGTCGCGCTGTTTGAAAGCCCCGCCCTGCGGGGCTTTTTCATCAGGGACTCTACAAGAGTTTACTAAGATCAGCGCAGCAGCAGCCAAGTGCTTACAGAGCCAGCCGGTAAACCCACTGTTGCCGCCGCTTAAGATCTCGTATGCTGTGCCTGGCACGCGGCGCAGGGTGCTGCCAGATGGCTGGGACAACTCATCCTGCCGGCAGGCGCTGCCAGGATATCTCCGCTGGGCTCAAACCCCAAGCAAGGAAGCCAGCATGGGACTCGTTCTAACTCGCCAGGAAGGCGAAAACATTATTCTTCTGCTTGACCCCGAGTGTGATGAAGCCCAGGTGCTTGACGCCCTGCGCCATGAAGGCATCATGCTCTCGGTTATCTATGCCCAAAACGGCAAGGCCCGCGTCCTGATCGAGGCGCCGGATGAGATCTCGATCATTCGTGAAGAGCTGATCGAAGGCTAAGACGGCTGCGCCTGTTACTAGGCCTCCTGTCTGCCCAAGGTCCCTGAATGCCAAAGGCGTGATCACCGTACCCGATACCATCAAAAAGGATTTTTTATGCCACGTGCCTGGATGGCCGCTGCCCTGACTCTTGTCCTCTCACCCACTGCCTTTGCGCAGGACTGCTCGGTAAACGAGATCCTTGAGCACGTCTATGGACCTGACCACAAGGCCGATCTTGAGCTTTCAACCTGCAAGGTATGGCCAGCCCGGCCCGGAATTACCCTTGTTGCCGCGGGGCTAAATCGCGATGGTGACTACCAGGTTGGCAGTGAAGATCTAGAACTCCTGCTGGTGGACACGGCCACGTCCAGGGTAATTGCCCGCCGCCTGGAAGAGGATCGTCTCGGCTACGATGCCATTCAAGTTGGCAAGCTCACATTTGATACAGCACCCTATAAGCTCCAAGACAACGTACTCGCCTTTGGCTTGAGAATTGGCCGCCATAACAACTCAGGTGGCTATCCCTTTTCACAGACATCCCTGACACTTTACATCGCGGGGAAAAGCGGACCTGAGCCTGTATTGGAGGATCTGTTGGTCGAATCTTTTTCTGGCGAAACAGACGCTGTTTGCCAGGGAAGATATGAGGAATCGGCTGCTACGCTTGCCCTGGGAAGCGCAACATCACATGGGCTGCATTCATTGGCTGTGACTCAACGCATCTCTACCTATCATGAAGTCATGGGCACATCAGACACGTGTATGCCTGAGGATGAGAAAACAGCCCAGCACCGATATACGCTGACCTTTGACGGAACACGTTATCCTATCCCCGCTAAGCTTCAAGCACTGACACCATGAGGGTAACTATCAGGGGACCTTCAACCAGGGCGAAATATCTTCTGGTATTTCGAGGCGTTCTTCTGGCGCTCCTCTTTGCCGGCGCCCATGGCGCATATGCCGACATTACTCAGGAGCAGGTCGAAGCGGACTGTCGTACTATCAGCAACCTTGCCGCACAAGGCGATCGTCTCTACACGCAAAAGCACTTTGCCAGAGCCCGGGAGTTCTACGAGCAACAGGTGGCCTGGTCGCAGAGCTGCCAGCTGGATGAGTCCGCGATTGCCACAGCCTACAACAACGTTGCGCTGACCTATGCCCATGAGGGGACCTTTCTGAAAGCAAAGGCCTGGCTGGCGATCAACGCCAACAGCCCAAAATCAGTCTTCAATCTCAAAAAGTATGCAGCAGAGATTGAGCATGCAGCGTCCATGGCTGATAACACACTGGAAGGAGAATACTGGTCCTACGTAGGCATGGCCATGTGGAACGTGGTCAACATCAAAAGAAACGGTACAGGTTATAAGGTCTGGTTTGATGGGCTAACACCTGGAATGATGGCGATGTATGTCGGTCCAAACCTGGGGAGTTTTGAAGCCGATGTCCACTTCGATGGCGGCAAGGCCTTCCACACAATGGCATCCGATAATGCCGGCTACGATTGCACCTTTACCTTTACAGTCCAGCCTGGAGGGCTCAAGGTTGACCAGACAGGAGACTACTGCGGGTTTGGTCATAACGTCTATGCAGGCGGAAAGTATGTGAAAGTCTCCAGCAAGCCGGACCCCAAACCACTGGCTTACTGATCATAACCTGCCTGCTGCAACAGGCCAGAGACGTGCTCAACGTTACCTTGCCTCGAAGCCATATGAGTACAGGATGGTTCCTGGGACCGCATCAGTGCTTGTTGTATCTAATGCTCTAGCTGCCTGAGCAGCTAGGGCACGCTGGGATCCTGTGGTCGCTTACGCGCAACGTGCGCAGCTAATCAGCCAAAAACACTCGACCTTCCAGCGGCTTTCTTGGCGAGCTTTGCTGCACAGTGAGTAGGGAGTCTATGCATAGAGCGCTCTCATCCTTTCAAGCTGAGCCAGGGTAAAATCAAGCTGTGGCAGGCGGAAACCTTTTCGCATTTCCGCCTCGAACGCCTCGGCGTTGTGAAGGGTATGAGCAGTCCTAACCGCCATCAGATCAGTGTAAAAGCTCAGGCACAGATGGCCCGTGGCGGAAAACTCCATGTTTAGACCCTCAAGAACATTGGCCAGGGCAAGGCAGCATTCAAGCATTTCGGCTTTGATAAAGCGCTCGCATGCATCCTCACGTGAACCGGTCAGTTTGAAGCGGTGATTGAACTGCACGTTTGGTGTTTTCCAGTGCTGCTCTCTGTCCACCGTAGACCTCAGGGATTCTCCGCGCACGGAGACCTCCCTGATCCAGGGAAACTCAACGGTCAGGCTGTACCGGTCAAGCTCATATTCTCCGCCTGATGTGGACCTGGCGGTATAGCGAAGATGATGGTAGTGGTAGGCAAACGTCTGGAGCTGACCCTGATAAGCACCGGTTAATGCCACAACAAGATAGCGTTTGTACCCCGTAAACTGGGATTCTACACCTCGGCAGAAATCCTTGAACGTTGCGCAAAGCCAGCTTAGCTGCATGCCTGCGCCACCCGGAATTTCACGTATCTGATACGCCATGGCCAGGTAGCGTGTGGCAATACGTGTGGAAAGTGTATTGATTGCCTCAGACTTGTCCGTAACCTTGGAAGTATAAATTACGGCAATCACCAGCATTGGAAACAGGATACAGGCCCCTACCACTCTGGTATTCAGGTAATCGGGGATCCAGGCCCAGTCGGCCGATACGTCAACCAGCAGGACAAAGCCCAAAAGCACCATGGCCCAAAGCGGGATCAAGATAAGGCGTGGCAGGATCAAGTTGTAGCGTAGCGATTCGTCAAAGGCGCCTATCTCTCGTATCGCCGCCACCAGGTCGTTGACCGAGCACGCACGGCTCACTTGGCTGTTAACACGTGATGATAGCTCTTTCAACCGCTGATTATGGCCAGGCGTGAACCTCGATAGCCGTTTTCTGATATTCATCCCTGATGTCTCACTTACTTACGTCCATATAAACTGATATTGCCAGACATGGTTTGGCATTGCATTAACCTTGCCCCCCATGCCACTCCTCTTCGAAGACTTCAGTACAGTCAGATTTGAGAAAGCTCTGTAGCATTGCTTTATCAACAAGTGCACCACTAGCGCTTGGTCGGTAAAACAGGCTTACTCAACTGGTTTGCGCTGGCTCGCGGTAGCCAACAGTAGCTAGGATGATAGGCTATCAAGGTTGTAAAACGATCATGGATGACCAATGACCAAGCTATCAAAATTTTACTCACTTCTTGCTTTAAGCCTGCTAGCAGCCTGCCATTCTGAATCAGCCTCTTTGCCGATCAGTAAGAGTCTAAGTCCTACAAAGGTTGAGCAGATAGCAAAAAAAGTGGATAGCAAATATCCCAACCTGACGGCTCCAGAAAAAGCCGATATCTTGGCTGTAGTTGTTCGCTCTGTAGACGAAATGGTTTTTATAGAGGGCGGCGACTTTCAAATGGGCGACTTTGGCTGGGCCTGCGATTTCAACCCACAGGATAACTGTTCCTGGCCGTGTGGAATGACTGAAGAACAGCTATGCAATATTAGTATAGAAAGCGATGCTCCGACTCACCCAGTCAAACTAAGCAGCTACTATTTAGCTAGTAAAAAAACTACTTTACATGCCTTTGACTTATTTCGAAAAATTCAAGGTAAGCCAGTTTTTGATTCTGAGCAGAGAAAAGACCCGTACTTTAAGGACTATTTCGCACCGGATGTGCCAGCTCCCACCAGATATTGGCAGGAAGCAAAAGACTACTGTAACTGGATAGGTGACCTTACCGGTTACCCCGTCGATCTTCCTACTGAGGCTCAATGGGAATATGCGGCACGGAACAGAGGCAAGCACATCCTTTATCCGACCAGCAATGGAAATCTCAATTTTGGAGAAAACTATCCTCCTGAACATGAGTCGGGAAACTTCAAGGTTTTCCCAGTAGGCAGCTTCTCACCTAGTCCCTTAGGACTATACGAGATGAGCGCTGTTGCTACAGAGTGGGTAAACGACTGGTACTCAAAGGATTATTATCAAGAGTCCCCAGTCCTGGATCCACAGGGACCTAGTAATGGACAAACGAAGGTAAGCCGGGGGTCAAACGCTGTTGAAACCCCGTGGTTGTCGGCAAATACCGTCCTGCGTAGAAGTATGAATCTAGATCTGAAACGATACTCCAACCTTAATAGTTTCAGATGTGCAATACAACAAAGCTCAACCCTTGAATAGGCTTATTGAGCCCTTCCCTCCATGCTTAAGAAAGGGAAACTCTTTTTCTACGGCTTTTCCCTGACCACGGTAGAGGCAAACCCGCCAGGCAAGCGTACCGGCTTTACCATGGCTTACTTTGCTGATTCCATAACTGGATCCAGCCTTTGAATTTTTTCTCATGAAATGATTTTAACTATAAGCGCCTATAAAATAGGTCAGACCCGCTGGAAACGCTACGTCAAGTAATTTGCTAAATTCAGATATTTTTGAATCTGATATTTCATACTCATCAACCTTGTCTTCCAGGGTTTCCCACTGCATTATTTTCTTTATTTCCTTATCGTATTCATCCCCCAGGTCTATTTCAAACTGGATTGAATCATCTGGCCCCTCAGCAAAGAACCCACTGATACTATAATTCATGGTTCCACCTCTCTTTTCCCATCTGCACCTTTATTCTGCTCACCAGTTATATGATTAAACTCACCTATGTGTTTACCTCTTTTATTATAAATTTCGACAGCGCCATGCTGTGAGTCCCACTCATATATCTTGCCCTCCTGATCTTTCCATCGCTTTCGAAGTCCGCCTCCCCCTTGGACAGCAGTTTTAGGTTTAGCTTTTTTCGCTTCCGGGAAAGCGGGCAAATCTTTAGGTGCTGGATGATAGGTATGCGAACTATTAAGAACAATATATATGGGTTTTACGGTGGAGGTTGGGAATCAAATGATGGCATCCTGGTAATCGGTTGGATAAACCGGATTGATCAATGCCTGATCGGTTTTTTCACCAGGCGGGTAGACCCATACGTTTGGAAGCCCTGGCGCGCCTGCAAGTGCGGGGATTCCCATATGGTTATTTGGGTCTGCTGCGGGAGTCCAGATCAGCTCGTTACCGCCTCCAAGATCAGCTACAAACTGCTCACCTCTTGCAGTCGCCTTTATAATAGGAACCATCTCCCAGTCAGGGTTCTTTCCCGTATAAAAACCATGACCCAGTGCTCGCTGGAGCAATCACATAGCGCGTGCTGCGCCCGCCGCCAGGCAAACGAACAATACAGCCCCTGCTCAGGAGATCGCTCAAGTGGCGCGTGGCCGTAGCCTTGGAGACCTGCGCCACTGCCTTGTATTGCGCCGCGCTAATGCCCTCCTCGAATCCACGCTCTCCGCTGTCAAGCAACCGATTGAGCACTTTTACCTGTTCTGCGGAAAGGGCATCGGTACGGTGGGTCTGCCAAAACCGAGCCTTTGCCAGCCCACGATCAATGCGCGTCATCGCCTGTTCCAGGCTTTGCAGGAGCGTTTGCAGGAACCACTCCAGCCAGGCGGTGATGTCCAGCGTACCCTTCTGGCTTGATTCAAGGATTCTGTAGTACTCATTACGATTATCAAGAATGCTTGCCGACAGGGTATACAAGCGGATTGACTGCTGCTCACCCTGGGCAAGCGCCAGATCGGTAAGCGCACGGGTAAGCCGGCCATTGCCATCGTCGAAGGGATGCAGGGTTACAAACCAGAAATGCGCTATGCCGGCGCGCAGCAACGGATCGAGCCCCGGCTCCTGACGACTGCGTTCGAACCAGTCCAGAAAACGGTCCATCTGGTGTTCAAGACCGGCGCGGGGCGGCGCCTCAAACTGTACAGTAGGGCAGTCAAGCCGACCTGAGACCACCTGCATCGGTTCCTCACCACGCAGTGCACCGACACGAATATGGACACCCAGAGATAACTCGTCCTGGGGAAAGAGCCAGCGGTGCCACTGGTATAGCCTTTCCAGAGTAAGCGGCTGGGCCTGATTGCCCGTGGCATCGAGCAGCAACTCTGCTAGGCCTTCGCTGCGTGAACTGGGCTTACCTGTGTCTGCAAGGCCAAGGCGACGGGCAAGCGATGAGCGTACCGAGCCCACATTGAGCGGCTCCCCTTCTATTGCTGATGAGGTCACGATGTTACGCAGCAGGGTGTCCAGCGTGTTTTGAAGCCCTGTAAAGTCTCCGACGGTAGCGGACATACCGGCAATTGTCCTTGTGCCCGGTTGCAGGTTCTTAAGAGCTGCATCAGGTCCTTTTCCTGCCAGGTGAAAGCGGGCCAGTCGGGTTGCTGCCAGATCCAGTTTAGCGTTTGCATGGCGCGGCCTCGGTGCAATGAGCCTAATGGATAGCCTAATCGGCTCTATAAATGAGCCAACTATACGGATTAATCGGCTCATCCGTCACAGGATTGCCAGTACATCCTGTTAGTAGACAACAGGCGCAACAGTTTGGACGCGCCGGATAGTGGGCATCTAAGGATGGATCTCCAGCCATCCGGCAAAATGGATGGCTGTGCACCCTCTAGCGGATACGCGGCATTAACATCCAGGGTATTTTCGCCAGATGTGGTGCACCAATTCGCTGTCCTGACTGTATTCACCAATATCCCAATCCTTGAAGGCATAGAGATCGCAGGCCATCTCCTGGATCACGTCATGGAGCTCAAGCGGGCTTAGCCACTCCTGAGGGATGGCCCTGATGCCATGAAGGGTACCCAACAGGTTGCCAGCAATCGCGCCAGTCGAATCCGAGTCACCATCATGGTTTACAGCCAGGACCACCCCGTGCCTGAAATCCCTTGCGACCAGGGCGCAGTAGACCGCAATGGCCAGGGCCTCCTCGGCAATCCAGCCCTCACCAAGCCTTGCAATAGCCTCGTCAGGAGAAAGACCTGAGGCAGAAAGGGCTTGTGCGTGTTCAAGTGCCTGCAGGGTTTCCATATGATGGGGCTTCTGCCGCAGGACAGTCCTGGCCACTTCAAGCGCCTCGGTTAACGTGCCGCCATCAACCAACTGCATGATCAGCACGGCCAGTACACCGCCGGTGAGTGCGCCAGTGGGGTGACCATGTGTCAGCGCGGCAAGTTCATTACCCAGCTCAAAGGTTTGCTCAGGCGAGGCGCACTGGCCCAGGCGCCAGCCAAACAGGCCCACTGGCGCCACGCGCATGACGCCACCACAACCTTTGCTGTTGTTTCGCGCAGGCTCCCCAGGATGTTGCATGTCCTGAAGAGCTGACAGACAGGTATGACCAGGTGCACGTTGGCTATGTAGTTCAGGCTGTGAAAAAAGCCAGCCTGTCTCTTCGCTGTTGTGACCTGCCGTGTCGGCTGGAGACAGGCCTTGCGTCCTGAGCCACCGGAGATAAGCGTTTGCGGTCACTCCGGCATAGGTGGTAATGCCTCTCTGGCAGCCCCTGACCCAGCCGCGAAGAAGGCCTTCTGCGGTAAACAGGGTCATCTGGGTATCATCGGTAATCCTGCCCAGGCCACCAAAGGCCCTGGCATAACGGGTAATACCGCCAAGGCCAAAGCGGTCCAGTATCTCCTGGCGCGACATGAACTCAACCGGTGCGCCAAGGGCATCCCCCACCGCGCCGCCTAACAGGCAGCCCTGGAAGCGCTCTAGCACCTGTTCTTTTTGTTGATTAGCCCCTGGGAAGAGGCCGTTATGCTCGAGCCAGTTGCGAGCCGCAGCCAGTACCTCCCGGTCGCGAGTGCGACCGATCGCATTGGTAGTCTGGCCTATAAGCTCATGTGCTTCATCAAAGCCAACCCATCGTGTGGCTTGGGTTTCCCACTCAGTTTCTTCCTGGGGACCAAGGGGCTGCATGATGAAGTAGGCATTTGCCGTGGTGCCACCCTTGAATACTCCAGGCAATACTCCAACGATCCGGGCCTGGTATCCGGTTTCTTCGCGCACCTCGCGCAGCGCCGTTTGCTCGGGTGTTTCTCCAGCGTCCTGGCGGCCCTTGGCAAAGGTCCATACGTAACCGTCGTAGTGATTGGCGGGCTCCCGTAAAAGGACCTGTCTTTGCTGGTCTATCAGTACGCCACCGTACGCGCTTGCTTTTTCTATAGTCCATGGCATTGCCTACCTCCTTTTGATTATCTGCTGTCCCCATTCCATGAAAAATTGGTCTGGTCAGAACAGATCAGCAGTGTAGCCGGGGCAGGCACTACAAAGAATCATCCCGGCTTTATGCGAGCTGCCCTTCGGCTCTGGAGACCGTCTGGCTGATAGGTTAGATCGCCTCGTTTCTGCTCGCCCTGGGCGTCATTACCTGTCTTGTACCTATCGTTGAATTGTCGCTTTGAACTGGAGTGAAAGAGCTGGTAGGAGTGGGGTCTGCCAGGTTGTAATGATAAACATGCAGTTGCCGACGGATAGTAGGCTGCCAGATTTCTTAATCTTTTAACTCATCCTGCCTGTCGCAAAGAAGGCAGTAATATTTATATAGTGAAGCCTGAGCATCCTCTAAATGCTGTCTGGACTCATCACTCATTTCAGCATATGTCCAGTGGTCACACAGTTCTGTACTGATCATCCGGCTAATCACATCGCAGGTATGAAGCGCTTCGTGATAATGGAATTTATCAAGCTTTTTAGGCCTTTCGTCTTCGTCATAATGAAGGCTCATCAGAATATCCCTTACTTATTCAAAGAAGTATCGCCACTAACTTGAAAAGGTTAGATGAGATTGGTGTTTGGCTGCCCAGTCACCTCTGTCCCTAATTTTATAGATCCCTTTATTACAATTTATAATAATTCTATTAGCTAGAGCTGCTTAATACAGATATTTGCTTTTTTAAATTATCCATAAGAAATTTAACCACTTTACCCCGACCCTCTCCTAGAGCAACAGAAAACGTAGCAACAGATAAAATAATCGTGTTTGCAGTTTTTATTGTTGTAATGCTTGGCATTAAATATTTCACTTGCTCGACCAGGCCCATTAACTCTTGCTGAGTAAAGTCTAAGCCTTCAACCGTATGATGAACTGCATCGTTGAACAATATATTGGCTCGCGTACGAAGACCGTAAATCTCCATCAATACCCCGTAACTACGCTCCGCAGCCTCACAGTCGATCCTACTGATTCGCTGTAGTTCGTCCTGAAAAACATTGGCTAATACTATAAGCTCAGATGAAAACTCTTTGACTGTTTCTATGCTTACCAAGGCGACCGTTTTTTGGACGTCGATATTCATATCATTTCCTAGTTATTCGATTGATGTTGTTTTGTTATGACGACTACCCATAGGGGACCGGACCAGCTTAGTTAAGTAGTCAGTCAGCAGATGAATATCTCCGTGAAGATTTTGTATGCCATTCCAAGGTCTTTTACCGGCTCTAAAAGGCCATTCACCATCGCCGACTGTCCAGGCTGTTTTTCCCTTTAACGCGCTTAGCCCTAACTTAAAAACTGGAGCTAAAGGCTTTCCAGCATGACATAACTGCTCCATCACAAAACCCATAGAAATAATTCCAGCGCTATGCACTAGGCGTGAGGACTTTGGCGTATGGCCATACCAGGCTGAACTAAAAACCTGCTGAACAGCTAAGAAAAATTCGCTTATTGCCAAAAAGCACGTCTCTTCCCCATTCTCATGGTCTATTACAGATCGGCAATACCCGTCTGATAAGGAATTCATCACTAACTTCTGCAATCCGGTGTCGCCTATTACGCCGGTCGGATTTGTATGTTGCTTTATCTGCCCTCTTAGAGAAGAGCGAGCGTCATAATTTAACATTTCGACAATTCTGGCTGCCCTTGATCGAGCGTTCATCCGCCGAGGCAATCCCTCAACCGAGGGTAGCAGTTCATAAATCAACGACTTAGGTAACGGACTTGTATTGTTTACGAGTATGAATTGTCTCCGTAACTCCTCGGCGCTATTGCATATCAGCGCTGAGACAAGTATTTGGAATGAACTTGTAGGCAAGCCAGCCAATGCTGACAGTCGTTGCTGACCATCAACAACAAACCCTACGGGTCCAGAGGAGGCATCCACTTCAAGTTCCACATAGGGGCCGCCGTTACGTTTGACATTAATGCCACTTGTGAACGCTAGCACCACGGCGTTAGGCATAACCGCATCTGGGCGGCCTAAATAATCGCGAATCTCTTTAATATGCTTGGATACGAGTGGTCGCTGAAATCCTAGTAAAAAGCCTTTGTCATCTCGCTTGACTCGATCAATAGCTGCGATAGCAAGTACTTGCTCAACGGTAGCTGCAAATGAGAGCACCTGATGGGTGTCACTTTGTAGGGCCTGTATGGCTGCAAACCGTAACACTTGTCTCTCCTACCTAATCTGGATATGTCTTTACTGGCTTACTCGACGTTAACCACATGAGCAACGGCAGGCCCGTACAAAAATCAGACTACCTGGAATGATCTTATGCAGTTACTGATGCTAGAATTGCACAGATTCAAATAACTGCAACCCCTCGCAAACGGGACCCAACAGTTTTATGCGCACTGTCATCATCACTAATTGCACGAACCGAAAGCGTATGAGTGGCTCATTGCGAGTAACTTTCGAGCCTTCAGATTGCGAATCGCTTACGATGATGGCAGCTTTGTGGGCACAAAAAGTTAAAGCGCATGAACCTCTTGTTCAGGCGGGGTCCCTGTATGTAGGGCGAAGTGTTCAGGAAGCGTTTAAGGTAGCCCGAGCACTGAAAGCTGAGCTGATGTTTGCCTCTACAGGAATGGGCCTTATTCCTAGTGATGGCCTTTGCCCTCTTTATGACCTAACGGTTGCCGAGGGCGCAGGTTCGATTCGCCTTAAACTCAATGAGTTTGGAGCTAGCCCTCGAGATTGGTGGGACGCGATTAATACTCAATACAATCAGCCCTACCCCATTAAAGAACTGGCAGGCAGCCCTGATGTAGGGCTCATATTAATTGCTCTCTCAGCCAATTATATCGATCTTATCGCAAATGATCTTGCGCAAATAAATGCTGTAGATGCCGCAAAAATCCGAATATTTACTTCACGCCCCGGGATTATACATCTCCCAGAACATTTTAAGCACGTTGCTATGCCCTACGACGAGCGACTTGAAAGCTCACGTATAGCAGGAACTAGAAACGATTACCCGCAACGGGCAATGCTCCACTTTATTGAGGACCTTAACCTCGCTTTTCAACCCATTACAGTGGCCCGTCATACCGTAAATGAGGCCATGGATCGGTTGCAAACAGTTAGTAAGGTAGCGAGGCGTCGAGTTACAGACCAGGAGGTCTTGACCTTGCTTAAAGAGGTTTGGGCTTCGTATGGAGGGAGTTCAACCCGGTTACTACGCTATCTCCGAGATGAAGCGAAAGTCGCCTGCGAGCAGTCGCGGTTTCGAACTCTCTGGTCGCAACTAAAGGATGGCGCCGCATCTAGAGGTGAAGCATGACGGAGATTTATCAAGAGATTGTCGTTCGAGCACTTCGAACCACTCAAGGTGATGATTTAGACGTCTATGCTTTGTTTATTAGAGGTTCAGATCTTGTCAGAATTGCTGACATAACCCGCCTGGCTCGTGATGAGAGTAATGCTTTGAAAGGCTTTCAAAGGCCTGAGATCCGAAGCCACGTAAAAGGCATTATTCAGTACTTAAACCAAGGAAATGTATTATTTCCAAACGCGATTATTCTAGCCCTGTCTTCAGATATTAAATTCACAGCCTCTCGAGGAACAAAACCAACGGGCGATGAAGGCATAGCTCAAGCTGGAACATTACGTATACCGATTCATAAAATGGGGGAGCGCTCTGCTTGGATTGTTGATGGTCAACAACGCTCGTTAGCGCTAGCTAAAGCTGAAAACGCTGACTTGCCTGTTCCTGTTGTTGGCTTTGTTTCCGACAATCTAACAACTCAGCGAGAGCAATTTATTTTAGTTAATAAGGCTAAGCCGCTTCCAACCCGGCTGATTAATGAGTTACTGCCGGAAACAAGTAGTATTTTATTACCCAAAGAGCTTAGCGCTAAAAAAGCACCTGCCGAACTATGCGGTTTACTTAATCGGGATCCTGAATCTCCGTTTTATAAGCTCATTAAGCGTCTTTCAGATCAAAAAGATACTTCATCTGTCGTTACAGATACTTCGGTCATCACCATGATCAAACATAGTATGAGTAATCCGTTAGGAGCGCTCTATCCCTACAAATCCAGTAATGACGAAGCGGCAAATGTAGAGGCCATGTATCAATTACTAGTACATTTTTGGAAAGCTGTAAAACAGTGCTTTCCAAGCGCATGGGGCCTTGACCCTAAAAATAGCCGCCTTATGCACTCAGCAGGCATTATTGCTATGGGAGTGTTAATGGACCGTATTTATGCAAAGCTCAATGGCTACAATAATAATTACGAAAGTCTTGTACAAGAAATCTCTCGAATAGTACCTCATTGTGCGTGGACCTCTGGCAAATGGCCAGGCATAGATATTGCCTGGAACGAACTTGAACATACAAAGAAAGATATAAAAACTTTGCAAGACACATTGTTACGTCTTTATATAACCAGCATACGATAATGAAATTTCTATACGCCGATACCCAAGATTATGTAGATCCTTATTACGATTTTATCAATGATCGTAATGCGCCAGGGCGCAAGCGCTACTGGGATGATCAGTATGCGCACGAAATGATGACCCCTGTGCCCTATGATGGATTACTGGTGTCAATGAGCGCGGTGCGTCCTGCGTTAGGGGTCGCTAACTCGAAAGTCCGCTATTCGACCTCTGAGCAGCAGCGTTTACTTAGAGATGGTGTGCGAAAATTTTTGCGTCTAGAAGGCCCCAAGTTTTCCAATATCATGATTTTGGGCGACTGTGGCGCTTTTGCTTATGTAACTCATCCAACGCCTGCCTATACACCGCTAGAGGTGATGGAATTTTATTCTGATGCAGGGTTTACACATGGCTGCTCGCCTGACCATATTATTTTTGACTGTGATGTGACGAATCCTCCGGCAGACTCTCAGCCAAGAGATGTAATTTACCGTTATGAAATCACGTTAGAAAATGCAAGAGAGTTTTTGCGCCTAGTCAAAGAGGCAGACTGGCCTTTCGAACCGCTCGGCGCTGTTCAAGGTTGGTCACCTGAAAGCATGGCCACAGCAGCTAAATCATTGGAAGCGATGGGATATCGGTATCTTGCCATTGGCGGGCTTGTTCCTCTTAAGGTCGAGCAAATCCACGCGGTGCTTAAGGCGCTACGTAATATTTTAAAACCAGAAACCAATATTCATCTTTTGGGATTTGCTAAAGCTGAACAAATCCACGAATTTACTAACTACGGCATTACGAGCTTTGATTCAACCTCACCGTTGATACGTGCCTTCAAGGATGCAAAAGCCAATTATTATCTCGATAACCTGACTCGAAAACTTGACTACTACACAGCCATCAGGATTCCACAAGCGATAGAGAATCCACGCCTTATGCAAGGTATTAAGAAAGGAACACTTAGTGCCGAAGAGTTGCAGAAAAAAGAGATAGTAGCGCTCAAGGCTATTCGTGAGTATGACAAGGGCCTGTTAGATTATGACGAAACGCTCTCCGCCTTAATCGATTACTTACGTTTAGCGCTAAGTGGCTCATCGCTCAGTGAGGCAGAAAAGGAGAAGGAAATAGCTAAAAATATTCGGCTTATTTCTCCCACACTGCGTGACAAACCTTGGCAAAAGTGCCAATGCACGATTTGTCAGTCTGCTGGCGTTGAAACCATTATTTTTCGAGCAAGTAATCGTAACAAGCGTCGTGGGTTTCATAACCTAGGCGTCTATTACCGACACTTGCAAAAGACCCTGGAACACAAAGAATGATTTTCCGTTATAAAGGTGTTAGGGCGCAGCAAGCCTCTGGCCATGATGTTTTTACATTTGCCGCTCGTCCTCAAGACATACTCCAATTCTCAGAAATTGAACGAGTTGGACGTGACAATGAAGGACAACTAAAAGGATTTCAGCGTCATCAGGTAGCGTCCCATATCAACGATATTCGCGATTATCTGAGCCGTGAGGATGCACTCTTACCCAATGCGATCATTCTTGCCTTTTTGGGAGATGTGACGCTTAAAGATCAAGGGGACGGCGTAGTTGCAATTGACATTGATGCAACATCCTCAAAACCGGGTTTTGTAGTTGATGGCCAACAACGACTTAGCGCCCTTTCAAGCATGGATAAGGGTGATTTTCAAGTCTTCGTCTCTGCGCTTGTTTGTAAAGATTACAATGAACTTCGACAGCAGTTCATACTGATCAACAATACTCGGCCTCTGCCTAAATCATTGATTTATGAATTGCTGCCAACCGTAGAAGGCTTGCCGGAGCGCTTTACCAGTCGTAAATTTGCTGCACGCATTGTTGATACGCTCAATTTCCTTCCTTCTTCATCACTATTTTGCGAGGTACGCCAGCATACAAATCCGCAGGGTACATTGAGTGATACAGCAATGCAGAAATTAGTAATGAACTCAGCAAATGATGGTGCGATTCGATCGTTCATGAAGTTTGACGATTTTGAGTCCAGATCAGTTGAAGTAATTAATAATTTCTTCCACGCGGTAAGAGTTGTTTTTAAAAACGAATGGGACGGTTTAGCCCCTCGCAATTCCCGTCTAAAGCACGGCGCTGGGCTTATCGCGCTAGGCTTCGTTATGGAACTGATCTACAGCACAGGCGGATCTGTCGACAAACAGTCTTTTATTAATGGATTACGATTGCTTAAGCCTTACACTGCCTGGACTAGTGGCGAGTGGATTTTTTCAGAAAATGATCGGCGACCCTGGAACGGTATTCAAAACACACCTAGTGATATCGCCCTCTTGAGCCAATTTCTGACGCGAAAATTGAGTCAGGAATTGAAAAAGACCCAGCCCACTAGTTAAGAGTTAACTAAATTATGCATAAGTCAGCGTTGGTTCTGTTCTCAGGTGGCCAGGATTCTACCACTTGCCTAGCCTGGGCTTTAACTAGATATGAGCATGTCGAAACAGTGGGTTTCGACTACGGTCAGCGTCATGAGGTGGAATTGCAGTGTCGTATGCATATTCTAGAGAAGCTAAGAGATGAATTTCCCGGCTGGAAGAGCAAATTAGGCGAAGACCATTTATTAGACTTAAAGCTACTCAGTCAGATCAGCGATACGGCAATGACTGCCGAAAAAGCGATTGAGGTTGAAGAAAATGGTCTACCTAATACCTTTGTACCGGGTCGTAACCTTCTTTTTTTTACCTTCGCCGCTACCCTCGCCTATCGCAGAGGACTGAGCGTACTTGTAGGCGGGATGTGTGAAACAGACTACTCGGGCTATCCCGACTGTCGCGACAACACACTCAAAGCGTTACAGGTATCTCTGAGCCTAGGTATGGATATGCCACTGGTAATTGAGACACCGCTAATGTGGTTGGATAAGAAACAAACCTGGGATCTGGCCAAAGCCCTTGGCGGGCCAAACTTTGTTGCTCTTATTCAAGAGCACACCCATACCTGTTATCTGGGGGATCGGCAGCATCGTCATGACTGGGGTTATGGCTGCAATCAATGCCCTGCCTGCGAGCTACGCCGAACTGGCTTTGAGGCGTTTCAGCGAGATAGCGTGGCATGACTTATAGCGTTAAAGAGATCTTTTACACCCTGCAGGGGGAAGGGCTTCGAGCAGGCCGACCTGCAGTTTTTTGTCGTTTTGCAGGGTGTAATCTGTGGAGTGGTCGGGAAACCGATCGCTCCAAGGCAGTATGCCAGTTTTGCGACACAGACTTTGTGGGTACGAACGGAACCTTAGGTGGCAAGTATCAGACTGCGGAGATCTTAGTTGAACAAATTTCCTCGCTCTGGCCAAGCGGCCAGGAGCACCGCTATGTTGTATTGACGGGAGGCGAGCCCTTAATGCAGGTAGATGAAGCATTCATCGAGGCCTTGCATGATCAGGGTTTTGAAATTGCTGTGGAGACTAACGGGACCATTCCAGTACCTCAAGGTATCGATTGGATCTGCGTTAGCCCTAAGGCTGGCTCGGAGTGGGTGCAGCGCAGCGGCCACGAACTAAAACTTGTTTATCCCCAGCCTGGCCTACTCCCCATGGCCGCGCTTGATAGCAACTTTCACTACTATCTATTGCAACCCATGGATGGACCAATGCAGAGGCAGAATACCCGCTCTGCCATTGCCTATTGTCAGGAGAACACCAAATGGCGTCTCTCTGTACAGACACATAAGATATTGGAGATTCGCTGATGTCTACATCCACAGATAATGCCTTGGACAACTGCAGGAGCGTGTACGAACTATCGCAGCGCTTTTTCTTCGAAGCAGCCCACACCTTGAATCGTACTATCGAGACCGAGGGCAGTCTACGTATCCACGGACATACCTACGAAGCAGAGGTTACCGTCGCTGGTCAACCGGATCCCACCTCCGGGATGCTTATAGATCTTGGCTATCTGCGCAGTGAAATTGCCAGAGTAAAAGAGATGCTAGATCACCGATTCCTTGATGAGGTTCAAGGTCTAGGATCTGCCACTATCGAGAATCTCTGTGCTTTTATTCGCGCACAGATGGCAGATTCGGTACCAGGCCTATGCGCCGTTATGATCGAACGCCGAGCCAGCGGCGATCGCTGCGTTTTGCGCTGGACGCGATGAGCTTTGTTAAATGCTTGACGGATTGATTACTATGTAAACTATCGTACACATTGAGCAGAAACAACTTTGCACTCATCATCAGGATGATACCGAGAACTCGACACCTTTGAGGTCACCTCTTTATTCCGAGGTAGTATTTACGCAGCTTTTGCAAAATGCTTCGATTATGCTCGATGCGCCTTTTCCTAAGGGATAGATCAAATCCTGTCTTATCCGACTCACGGGATAGAAGGCTTGATGCTTCGCGCTACAGGAAACAAACAAGAAGTAATTAGCTTTTTTGGCTAAATTCTGCAGAGCCGGGGTCGCAGTGTGATCATGATTGAGTTCCACTCGCAGCCCCTCAAACATGCCTTCCAGTACTATTTTAGCTCGCCGCGCGGCCCCTTCGGTAAGGCTGTAGATAGCAAGCAGCCTACCCGATAGCCTTCTTGTTTGGACGTCAAGATCAGCATCGCCTCCTTCAGCAGTTAGTGGCGGATAACTCGCTTCATTGCTCTCACCAAATATCTCTCTGGCGAGACTTTTGGTGAGATAACGCTGCACTAACTCGAGACGGGTCCAGCGACTCATGGCGAATCCTTGAAGTACCAACCAGAGCTTTTGCAACTGTTGCTGCCCCGGTTGAGTCTCGTCCAAAAGCAACTCGACAATCTCGAGCATTTCCGAATAAGCACTGACCGAACCGCCCTTCTCCCATAACAACTCCAGGGACTCCCCTAGGCGCGCACGGTCACCGATTTGGCTAGGACGGGACAAGAAGCGCTGCACAATCTGCCCTGCCAACTGTACGTCCGACGGATTAACCAAATCATCGAGAGCCAGCAACTCCAGCCATTCCAGCCAGAAGTGCCCGGAGCAGAGGATTTGACGACGATCCAGCCAGTCAAGCAGCAGCGGCAAGCTGTCTCGCAACAATAGGGAAGTACTGGCATCGCCATGCAGACACTCAATCAACTGAGCCTCCGAGAAGGACTCGATTGACCAGCTCTGGCTCTCCTCCTGCAACTCGTGAATCAGGGCATCTGGGTCAGTAGAATCCTCCTTCAGGCGTTCTAGCCATCCCTTCCAACCGAGTTCTCTACTACCATCGAAGAACTGGCATATGCCTTGCCACACCGACTGCAGGCGTGGATAAACGTAGAGTTCATTTTTTAACTCTTCGGGTGCGTCCTGCACTGCGACCCAGATCTCGCGTAACTCTTCCATGGAGGCAGATAGCGAGCCTTCGAGCACCAGTCGCAGATCGTTGAAGGTCTGGGGAGATCCGACTTTTTGCAGCGAAGGGATTGGTGCTATGGTTGGCGCTACCGGGGTCTTGGCCGGCAGGTTTGCCCAGTCGTGCAATCCGCAAATCCAGGCCGGATCGATGAAGACAGGAAGACCATCAAGGCCATCGGAGAAGCCTAATGCCCCGGCGCCTATCGCCCAGAGTTTCCAGTCGGATGCAAAGCATTCGCGGGTCTCTAGGGGAGGCCGATTGGCAAAAAGAGGGCTAATCGGCTGACATAGAAGACGTATATGCTCCAGGGACACCTCGCCAAACGCCCCTGGCTCCAGCAAACGTTCACCGCCTAAATTACCTACGGCGCGCAATAGAACCCGAACCAGTTGGGCGGGCATTCTTGCGCCCAGCATATCCACTAGTCGGGGATGTCCTATAATGTCCGACCAACGACGCTCAGCCTCCCAGGCCTGCAACTCCAGAGAGATCAAGTTTCGCTGACTGAAATTGCCTGTCGTTTTGAGTTCGCCAAAAAAGTGCGATGCTTTCGAACCATCCCAGGACTGACAAGCGGCGAAGAAATCCCGCAGGACCCGCCCAACTGGCCGCTTCACCACAGCGGTTGCTGGCGGCCGTTGCTGGTAGAGATCCAGCACCGATGCCAACGCTTGAAACACACGTTTACGTAAAGCGAAGTCGCTCTGCGACTGGCGTAACAAATCAACTTTGAGAAGCCCTGCAGGTGCCTGCTGTAAAAGAATCTGTTCGATTTTTCCCCGGGCTACCTTAATCAATGGAAACTCTGGATACGTATCCGCTGCTCCCAGCACCGCTTGCAGTATCTGTCGCAACTCCTCCAAAGATCGCCTGTCGCGTTCAGCACCATAGAAGTAAAGTTCGCCGCCACGACTAACCGGGAGCAGCAACGGCCATTTTCCCTCGATAGCTGAAGACACGAGTGGCTTGAGTAGATCTTGAAACTTTGGATCGTACGGGTTAGTCAGCGAAAGCAGTCGATCAAGATCGATTTGATTGTCTTCAGCGAAAAAATTCCGAAGCCAATCTGGTGGGATACTCATATATCGGCCTCGAAACGATAATGATTTTTGAATTCAAGAAACGCATCGGATATCACCTGTGCGTCTTGTGTCAGAGTCACATGCTCATCGTTTCGTTGCGTACCACTGAAGGTGTAGTTCAAGGAACCCTTAAGAAACCCCGATCGGGTCAAAAAGCCCTTCGAATGCAGGGTGTCACTGATTAGGTAGTGAAAGTCCGGATTGTCGCCGAGACGATTCTCAAGGCCACGGACAAAATATCGACTGGAGTCTACATCGCGGGTTGCGATTCGCAAGGTACACCCCGCCGTGACCGCCCGACCCAATAACTCGCTGAACGAAACGGTTCGACTACCCCACTTGGGTTCCAATGAATTCCATTGCCCTGAGCGATTATCCAATAAAGGAAAATCGCTCAACCAAGGTGATACAAGCCAGATCTCGTCTGGATTGATCAACAAAGACGCCAGCATAGTACTTAGTACTTCACGAAACTGCCTACGCCCCAGAGGTCCATGCAGAAAAATCTGCCGCTGCTCATTCATAGCGCGCCCTCACTGCAAAGCCTCCGCCAACTCTATGACCAGCACCAGGGAACCGTCTTCTCTCTGTAGTTCGCCCACTCTGGGGTAAAGTAGCAAACCCAGATAGTCAACCGGATACAACTGTACTTCGGTAATGACTTTGGACACCCTCCCCTGCTGGTCGCGGGGAATCACCAATTCAACGCCACCCTCTTCTCGCAAGAGTTTGTGCAATTCACTCAAATAGGAATTTGAATACACTATCCGAGGTCTACGCCCGGCGAACAAACCAGCGCCCAGCATTCGTTCCGTGGCCGCATTCCCATTATTAAAAGGATTGTAACGATTCAATTCCGATTGACGAATGGTATTACCTCGCGGCCACAATAACCCCTGATTCACACAATGAGCACGAAATAAATCAGAGACAGTCGCATTCGCCCTCATCTTCTGCGCCGCCAACGTGTGGGAAACAATATTAAGGGGCCACTCAATGCCACTCCTGACCTCCAGTTCTCGCCATTGCTTGAGCAATGTAAGCAGTTCAGCATCGGTTTGCCGACTGCTGCTCGGCTTGAGTATGCGAGAGTGCAATACACTGAGGAAACTGTGGCTAAGTGCAAACCCCGCCCGCAAGAGACTGGAATGCATGGCTGCACCGGCCTTGCGACGCTGCTTATGATCGGCGGCTGCACGGACATCCGTTAGAACCCTCTCGATCTCCTCATCAACAGAAGCTTTCTCCAGCAATTCGTAGAGATCGAAGTCAATTTGCTCGTAGTCGCCAGGGCGCAAACTGCACGCCAATACATTCAGAAATCGTAAAGGATCATCGAAGTAGTCTTCGGCCAAACGACTGATGATTCCACAACCACCCGCTTCGACCTCGCTGAGCCATACTTCCAAGTCACCGTCTTGCCAAAGCGCATCAGCATTCACCGAGCGTTCGTTAACGTCCCCAAGCAAGGTGCATAGTGTTTGCTGGGTTGCTGCTGCCAACGTATTGGCCAGCAGTTCTTTTGTCCATTCCACGATATCTGGCAAGGCATGAATATCCCGCCACAGAGGCTCGGCACAATCTGCCAGTCGGGCTAGCACTTCAGAGCATCCCAGGAGTCCCCGCAGGTCGGCCTGCAATTCCTGCTCTCTGGAACTTTCTTCTTGCTCATCGAGTTGGAAAAGGCTTTGCGGAATAGCGAGCAAGCGTTCTTTGCCCTCGTCGGAAAGTAGACGGCACAAGGCCCCATGCATCACCGATGGCACGGCCGGGTCTACGTCCTTCAACTCGACGGCCAAAGCGGCAAGGAAGCACTCGCATACCCAATTGGCTGTAAAGGGGTCACCGCCGAAACGATCTAGTTGCTCAACCCGCCGCCGGAACAACAACGGACGCAATGCGGCCGATATGGCAGGGGCCCCCAGGAGATCGGCAATCGTTTCATTGCCGACTCGAAAACGAAGACGCATACCATCCACCCACTGACGCGCACCTACGGCTATCGCTTCACCTTGGCTTTTCCATGCAAAATTCACCCGCGCGATTTGGCCGCTGCGAAAACGCAGCGTGGCGTCAGCTCCTTTGCTATAGCGCACCACCTCAAGCGGCGTCATTTGTTGATGAAGGCAAAACGCCACATCAATCAGGTGCTTCCCCCAACTTCCCATCGGTGGCTTCTGAACAGTTGTATGTTCGGCCAAGATGAATTCCGAATCCCAACGCAGGCGGGAATTACTCTTTTCCGTCAACCCACTCGCCTTGCGCAGAGCGCGGGTATGTATTTCCCGTGGCCGCACCACAGACAATTCTGCATCAGATCCCGCAGCCACCGCCCCTTCGTTCTGTAGGTACTCTCCGAATGCTTCCGCAATCTCAAAGTCAACCTGTTGTAGGGTATCGGCAATGGGCTGAAATCCCTCCGGGATCAGCCAGTCAGCCAGGTCATACTTGATAGCGAAACGCTTGGAAATCCTGCCGGGAGAGAACTCGCGCAAAGCCTGATAAAATGGCAGTCCTTCCCATTTTGCATCACTACCTTCCCCACGCTGCAAAGACACGAATAGGTTAGGAATATTTAATTCGGCGAACATTGCCTCTGGAATGAAAGCCGGCATCGGAGAGCGGCCTCGGGGGAGTTCTTTCCACTTCTCTCCATACTCGCACCACAGCGTTTTCAATTGCCGCCGAAGCGTCGGCAAAAAAGACAACATCAATGATCGCGGTGAAGCCCACAGAACTTGCTGCAAGGCTGCCTCATCTATGCGCAACGCGTCCTTCAAATAACCAAAATATCGGTCCTGCATTCCACCAGGTTGCAGTACTTGCTCAACGGCCGAGAGCAAGGTCGTCAGTTGTGCAGACGATCCTTTGGGATACTTCAGGATTCTCCAAACCGACCCCTCCTTCAGCAGCATCGCTAGCCAATCCAGCGTCGCCATTGCCCCCTGCATCTTCTGGATATGCCCATTCTGAAGTGGCAACCTCTGTCGCTTGATTTCAGGGGTAAGCAACTCCTCGTAACGCTGGAAAGCAACTCGATCTCGACCGAACTCAGAAAGCACAACGAGGGTCCATGGGCGCATCCCGCGGGGGCGCCCAGCACGTCCCTTGCGCTGCAGATAGGACGCAACGCTTCGCGGCGCCTTATGCTGCAAAACCGCCCCAACCGATGGATCGTTAAAGCCGACCTCCAGCGAAGCAGTAGCCACCACGATCTCGGAGTTAGGGTCGACGCCAGAGTCCTGACTAGAGGTCCGGCCTACCCGAGCGCGATCATCATTGTCGAGCGAATGCCCGATATCCATGCCTATTTGCCAGTCTTGGCCTAACTGAATGCGTTTAAGGCGGCTTGGAAAATCCAGATAGCGACCGCTTCCCCTCAAGCTTGCCAGCGGTTCATGATCCGGCACCAACTGCGCGCCCCTGGTTTTCCAACCTTCAGCGTCTGCAAGCTGGTGATAGAGTCGATTGTTGACATCCAGATCATCGGTAAAAACGAAAGTTTTACTTCCCCATGTTCCACGCGATCTCTTGTCACGATTATCCAGGATACGCCGAGTCAACATAGCGGCCTGAATGGTGGTGGAGAGCAATGCAGTTTGGGAAACCGGATCCCCGCGCAATAACATGAGATACTCGGCGCCCTCGTCCACCATCTCATCCGCAAGAGGCTCGATCAACTCCACATGACCTTCTTTCGCCCCGATTAACTCGGAAAAAAAAGCAGGTGCGTCGCTCAAAGTAGCGGAAAGTCCAACGAAGTGTGGCCGGCATTCACTTCGCTTCATCCAACGCCGAAGCAGATAGGCCGTCTGCGCTCCGCTACTGCCTTCATAAGTATGCACCTCATCCAGCAGCACTAGCGTGGGTCCCTCGCAGTTACCTACCCCGAATAAGTGGTGGAATGCATAGTTCCCAAGATGCTGATTCAGCATTTCAGTCGTCGTGAAGAGGATATCCGGTGGTGCAGCAGCCAGAGACCGCCGAGTCAATCGAACCTCATCATGAGGTACATAATGATCACAGCGACTGCAGTGCAGTTCTTCGCGTTGCGTGACAGAACCCTCCAGACGCCATTCCATTTTTCCGGAGCAATCCTTCGTAGGGCAACGCAACAAGTCGAACGGCAAATTGCCGTTGAACTTTTTTGCGGCCTCATGGGCAACATTGGTGTTCTCCAGCGTGTCGCCAAAAAATGCCCCAATGGAAATCTTTCGGCCTGACTGCGACTTGACTAGTTCGTCCAATTTTCGGCATTGGCTCCAAGTCTCCATGAACTGATCTTTCAGCAGTTCACGCCGCGGGTAGATCGCCAGAATGCGTACTCGCGAGGAAGCATCCTCAGCCAATTGACTGCATAAGGCAGCCAAGGCTGGTAAATAGAAAGCCAAGGTCTTGCCGCTACCAGTGCCGGCACAGACTATGCTGCCGGCAGCATGGATGGACCGATCCTTAGACGCCTGCAGGACTCGAGTAGTGGCACGCACCTGAAAGCCGGCCAGAAGCAGGTTCTCCTGGTATCCCAGTAGAGCGCGGATTGGCAGCTGGAATCGCGCAGAAGCGTCCTCGCCCAAGCCATCTAGTAGTTTCTGCAAACTCTGATCACGGCAGGGGTAACTACGCGGCCGCCGAACGAAACGAAAATCGGAAACTAGCGTACGGGCCTGGTCGACCGGTTTGTTTAGGAACCACTGGCGAAGATGGCGGTACAGATGCGCAGCCTCGCCCATTCGCGTCCTGTAGCGCTTGGACAATCCCTCGGGGTGGGGAGCCTCGATCACCATGGCGTGATCGCAGAGTCCGAGCAGAACTTCATAGGGATCGTCCCCGGGAAGCACCTCTTCGAGTGTCGCAAGTATCTCGTTTTCTGTGAAGAAGCCACCGGTGTCCCCCCAGGCCAGCAAACTCGTCTCCAACTCCTCCAGGCGATCGAGGGCAGTACACAAACGCTCCAGGGATATTTCCATCAAAATAGCTTCCTACTGCGTTCGACGGAGAACTGACCTAGCAAGGCGTGCTCAAGCAGCCAGCAGAAGGTGTCCTTGTCCATCTCCGACAATGGAACACCCGTAGACCTTCCGCGCTGGTTTAATAACTTGAAGAAACGCTTAACGTTCTCAGGAAGATCGAGTTGCATTTCCCCTCTAACCTGCTCCATACGATTTTTAAGGTCCATCAAATCGCGAAGAGGCCATACGGTCTCAGGTACTTGCTTTGCTAGATCTTTAAACCTTCCCTGCAACTCGATATAGTCGCTGTATACGCGTTCGGAACCCGGTATCTCGCGCTGACTATCCAGTATCACCTTCTCGACCATGCACTGGCTGTACAGTTGTTCGGTCCACTTTTTCCAGCAGGATTCGATTTTGCTCTCCAATCGAACAACCAGACTTTCAAGTGCAACTCGCGAATTCTCAAGAGAATCGTCCTGACGAGAGACTTGTTTATTCTTTCGCCAAACCTCAAAAAAAACTCCCAAGCTTGCCAGAGCCGTAGATATCTGCCCTTTAAACTCTGATTTCAAATCCAGCAATTCTGGAGCATCCACCGGTAAAGCCCCAATGCTCGATGATTGGCGCTGCAGCAAATCAAGCCTTTCGGAAAGCGACACAAATCTCTCGTAAATTTCCTGGCAATCATCAATGGCGGTTCGCAGTTCACCGGCCGAGCGATTTAGTTCAAACTGCTCGCGCAAAGCATAAACTCTTTGCTCAAGACTACTCACTGCACGCCTCCAACAAATCCTTCAAAGTGCCTGTCAGCCCCTTCAACAATCCGGTGACCCTCTCCTGTGACTGCCCCAAGACGTCCAGACCAGATTGACGATTCTCATTCTCCAAACGCGGCAAGACATAGGAATAGAATTTATCCCACGCACCCAGTGTCTGAACGGCCTCTTCCAGTTTTTGACCGTCTACCTGATTGATCAACTGCAACTTCTTGGGCAAATCAGATTCGTTCCAAGATGAGAGGAAAACCTTGACTGCCGCCCAAACCTCGCTTGCTTTTAGAGAGTTCAATGCCTCACGCATCCTCTTGGCATTCGGCACGTCTGAAAACTGAGCGGGATAATGCAACCCGCCTTCACTTACGCCACGAACAATTTCAGACATTTCATCCAGCAAGAGGCAAAATTGCTCGTGCCGAGAATAGCCATCTAGAACGGACAGCACATCGAACGACGACTGCAGTGCCTGGGTGATTTCTTTGTCATACCTTGGCAACTTCTGCTTAAAATCAGTCTTACTAGCCTCTTTGAATGACCTAAGCGCCAACTCTCCATCCATACCATGGTCATTGGCGGCCACCAACTTCAACCAGGCATCTCGCTTTCCTTCCCACTCATCCAAGGCACTTTTGCGGAGTTCTAGCAGTATCGGAGAAGCAGGTTTTGGCAATGACTCCAGAATCTTTTGTGCCGGAGTGAGCAATTCATTGAGTCGCTGGCGATCATTGGACGCGGTCCTCCATAATCCCAGGATGGGAACTAGACTCAATTGTTCTTTCATCACCTCATGAAGTTTTGAGCGCTCCATTAGCGAAAGTGTTTGTAGAACTTGCGGAACCCAACGTGCGGCGAAATTCTGGTAGCGCAGGTAATCATCGAATCCACCAGGGTATTGCCAACCTATCCCAGCGGATCTTCGATTGACGCTCTCGTAACGCAGAAGCGCCAGCGCTACGCCCTTCAAAGCAACTGCCTTTTGAGGGGCCTCAAAGTCCGCTTCCTGGCAGAACCACACCAAATTGGTGGCTTTGTTCCCAGTAAGGGAAAATGGAATATTGATATTAGCAATCGTCCCACGCAGTAATTCCGGCCGCGCCCCTAAGCCAAACCAGTCCGGATGAGCATATTGCTGATACATCTTGTTCAGGGCGTTTCTTAGATCCCTGGATTCGTCTTGCTCCAACTTCTTTGTACGCTGAAACCACTCTGAAACAATCTCTTCCAATCGGTGCTGATCGGGATCAGGCTCGGATTTCAGTACTCCTGGCTCTACCGCAGGTTTAGTTTTTTTCGGACCAGTACCTGTCCGCGTTGGTGGGCGAACAAAACCAACGGGTTGCACCTCTTCCAACAAAGATGCCAATGCGTTTAGCCCGAAGACGTTTGCTACGCGCCAATCCAAGTTCTGCTGCAACTCTGCGATAGACCGGCAACCGTACCCCCAGATAGCGGCCAAAGATTCGCAGCGTGCTGGTTCGTCGAGTCTATACAGGTCAATCAGTCCTGCACCGGCCTTGATATTGGCGAAATCTGCCGGCGGGAATCTCTGCTCCTGGCACGCCTGCCGATGATCACGTAATACTCGCAACACAACTTGGTTCAACACTTGGCGGGGATTGAAATTCAACTCTTCGTCGTTGCTGCAATAGTGATCCGCCAGCGCATTGATCGCGTTGCGATTGAAAGGGAAGAGCGGCACGCCAGAAGGCGAATGGCCGAATGCCTGGAGTTCCTCCGGCGGGCCTTCGGAATCTTCCCAAATTAACGGCCAACTGACGTCTGTCGAGCGCTCCAACCAGGACGCTTTCAGTTTTGCACTACCGTGACGGGCAGCGTTCAGGTAGCGACCGCAGAAATCAACAATGCGCTCCAGCGTTTGCTCGCGACTCTGGCCATGATCACGTATCAACCATTCATACTGTGCACGTGTTTTAATCGTGTCCTGCCGTCGCAGATATCCTTGATAACCATCCGTTACCGCGATAGCCGAGCGAAGCGTACACAGTTCTTGCTTTTCATCCCTAACGGCCTCTTCCAGAAGGCTGTCGATTAGCACGTCCTCGATAGCAGAAATCGCAGCCATATCCTCCACCAGTACTACCAGAGTGCGATCCTGATGTTTCAAGGTACGACGGATGTCTTTAAAGAGGTCTAAAAAACTACCGCCATTGAAACTGAACAAATGACGAAAAGCAGTTCTGGTTGACTCTCCCAAAACTTCGTTTAATACACCTGCTGCGGACTCTTGGGCTTGCCGATTGGTATTCAATTGAGCTCGACTGACATACTGCCGAGCGCTTTGCGACAGGTCATCGAGGTTGAAACTGAAATCCAGGTCCTCGGCCCTGATCTGGTAATCGTTTCGACTTAACTCTTGATCGGTAGCGCCTTGAGTCAACCGGCTTGCGAACTGATAAATACAATGCTTCGGATCAAGCAAGCTTCTCTTGAAATTAGGGTCGGTAATCAGTTCGGAAAGACCACACCCCGGCGTAGTATGCGCGTTAACATCTCGCCAACGCTGCTTTTCTTCAACAGACAATTTTTGACTGGCCTGCGGATTTTCTCGGTAATAGCTAATTTGCTCTGCGATCCGGGTGTTGAGTCGCTGCAATTGCTGTGACATGAAGGTCAACAGCAAGTCAGCTACCTCTCCGGTCCTCAGCATTTCACCTACAGACCGAATCCGTAGACGTGCACTCTCGAACTCGTCTCCTTCCAAGCCATCCAGAAGGATTTCCAATACCTGACGCAAACTTGCATTCTTCGGAATGCGAACGATATGCCAGTTGGCGGATAGCGACTGCAGTTTTAGTTGGGCTTCCAACCAGCGAATCAGGTGGGATTTTCCTACGCCGGAACGCCCGACCAAGGGAATCGGTCTCTCCACCTCTAGAAAGTGCGTTAGCAGATCGGCCTCGGTACATTGCTGCTCTGCTCCGTTACCTACCCGAAGCAACTGCATAGGCTCATGCACCGCTAAGAGTACGTGCTCAGCTAACTCCTCTGCCTCCGTACGGATGCACTGGGAAATGTGTTCCGAACTTGGCCAGTAATTGATCAGACTCATACAGCGACCTCAGTACGGTATTGAATCTCACCTACGGAGCGTTGAACACCATTTGGCAACAGCAGTCGCATACTCAAACTATCGTCAGAGGACTTTTCCAAGCGTAATCGAAACAGACTTTCCAGACGGACTAGAGCGTGGCTGAGTGCGGCGCTTACTTCATATGGTGCGTCTGGCTTCCAATTTTCCATGCAAGGTTCCAACAATCGACGATAGGCCCCTTCATCAAGCAGAGGTAGGTACCCTCCCAAACGTTCGAGAAATACTCTAAACGGAAGTACTCGCCCGCCTTCGAAAATTCTCTCAAGGTAGGGTTCGATAGCTAAAGTAGGATCTACAATGTAACCCTTTCCGAAGGGCTCCAAGAAGCCAAGGAATTCCCCATAGGCCAAAAAGGTCGGGAGTTCGTTAGACTCATTCAACCCCCGCCCCGGTAGATGGCTATTTACCGCCTCGGCGGCATTGGAAGAGCTTACCGACTCCCCGCCCATGAAGGTGTACCGACGCTGCGCTAACAAACAGGTCATTGCACGAAGAAATGGCTCAGTGCGAGTACCGTCCAAGATAGCCGATTCCGACCGCGTGGCTGCATTATCAATAAGCAACTGCAATACACGCGACGGAAGATCATTCTCACTGACCTGAGGGGGCGCGAAAATCATTCCCTCGCTGTCCTGCAACCACAACCCTTCTTCCAACCAGAAATCCAGATTCGACTCAAAACGTTTTGCTCCAGTCTCACTTTTGGGGAGCAACTCCGGCCGCAATGTCTCCAATAACTCCGTGCGCGCAATTGGTTTCCCCCTGCGAACCAATACTCGATCAATAAGATTTAGCAGGATCAGACTGCTGCCTGGGTGAGCATTATTCACCATCGACATACTTATATTTCCCTTTCGAAGTCGACTAAATCCTTGCTTTTGGAATCACACTCCCACCAACTTCGGTACGGGTGATACGGATCACTCAGAGTCTCGGGCGCAACTATCAATCTTGCTGGAACCTCATAGCCACCCGCAGGCAGGTTGCTTTCCCCCGGCATGAGTAAAACCAACTCAGTCCAACTTCCAGCGCTGTCGCGAGGTTCCAGGGCACACCAGAACGGTAGTGTTTTCAAACCAGCATCGGTCTGTATTTCATCCAACAAGGCCCGACTGGCACGGACAGCCTGCACCTGCTGGCTGCGCAGAAGAGCCACCATCCATCGCCGCCAGTTATGAATCAGAGCACGGGGAGTTACACTACGATAACTCTCAGTACGGTAGCGAATCCGCAGTAACTGGGAGTCCGGCATCCACTTCGGCATAGGGGGAGTTACTACGCCAGTCACATGGAAAGACGCGCTCAACGTTGGCGTAAAGGGTCCCCGCCCCTGAGCACGGCAACCAGGACAACCGCCGCAACTGCGTTCAGGACTAATGCCATCCAGTCGATAGAACTCTTCTAACTGGTGGCACAGCGACTGGCCCGGATCATCCAGCCATCTGCGCAAACTGGCGAAACCGTTTGCCATGACCCGCTGTTCAAGGGCACGTTGCGGATCAACATAGTGCCGCCAAGTGGCTGTGGACTGATGCGCATCCATCAGGATCTGTACATCGATGCGGTCAAAGTAATTGTCGCCCTGAGGCAATTCCGTATCGACTACTGCTGCGTTTTCGTGAGGTACCTCGGGCGGTGAATAGCGCAATCGAATCAAGCCAGCACGCTGCATCAGAAGCAACGTACGTACGTTCCACTCTGCGTTACCTTCGCTGCGTCGCTTCAAATCTCGGCGCAACATAGACAGAGAAACACTGAAGCAACCATCACTGCTACGTCGACGGCTCTGCAGCAAGGTGTTCCAGCGATCCAATCCCACTTCACTGGAAATCAGTCTTGCCCGTGATATCTGCTCTGCCACATTTATCTGGCCCGGGTAGAAAACCAACCAGGACCAACAGGCGTTACCGTCACGCCCGGCACGCCCCGCCTCCTGATAAAAACGATCCAGATTTTCTGGCACTGCCGCATGCAATACCGAACGGACATCGCTCTTATCCATGCCAACGCCGAAGGCGGACGTCGCAACCATGATGTCCAGATGGTCATCTTGCCACTGGCCGATCAGACGTTCGCGCTCCTGGGTGTTGGTTTCGCCATGGAACAGGCCAAGCCGACGGAAACCCTGCTCGACCAACAAGTCTCGCCAGTTCTGCGCATCCTGCCGGGTCGTTGTGTAAAGAATCAGAGGTCGAGGCAAACGCCATAGCAAGTCCACGACAACCTGCCGGTGCTCTTCTTCTGCAATAACTCGGCGGACATTGAAGTTCAACTCTGGGCGCAAAAAACTGCCATTGATCTCAATAGCCTGAACTCCTTCGGGAACGAAGGCTTCCTTCAGCACCTCCAGAGCGGCGGAATTAAACGTAGCTGACATCAACAAGGTTCGGATGGCGCTTGAGGAGTGCTCTCTGAGGGAGTGGAAAAGAGGGGCAAGCAGTTGGAAGTCTGGACGGAACTCCGCCCCCCATTGGCCGACCAGATGCGCCTCATCGATTACTAGCGCACCCAGCAGTCCTTTTCCGGCGAGTTCGAACAACAATGGTCTAAGGCCCGATATGGCGGACTCGGGCGCACAGAACAGGATCCGTTGAGTGCCGCAATGCAGACGCTCACGAATCTCTCGACGCTCAGCTTCCTCCTGGCCCCCGATCCACACGTAGCTACCGCCGTGATCGGATCCTGCAGCCGTCAGCACTTCCCCAGCACGCGCGGCCTGCTCGATGGCAAGTCCGGTCGTTGGCACAATGACAAGCACCACTTTCTGTCGATAGGCAAACAAACTTAAAGCATGGACAGCCAGCGTCTTGCCGCAACCTGTCGGCAGGTTGATGAAGACCGTACTGTCATCCGGAGAGGTCAGCAATGTACGTACTGCAGCTTGCTGACCGAGGCCGTTGTAGTTGCTAAATCCAACACGGCCCAAAGCACTACTCAAGGCCACGTCTATTTGAGGTTGGTGCAGGACTCGGCGACGCTCACGTCTGTAAACCGCCAACTCCGCTTCCTCGAGAGCAGTCTCCATCCTGACCCGGTCGGTTAACGGATCTTGAGTCAGGCCCACTCGCGCTAGATGTTGCCCTTCAACGGAACTAGCAGGCACTTGTAGCAGCAAATCAGTGCAGCCATGAGCTTGAGCACAGCCGAAAGCATCACGACAAGCGACGGCGCGATCGGCCGAGCCCGCCTTTGCGTCGCCGAACACCATCAGCAGGCGGAGAAAGTATGGCTCGACGACTGTCTGCTCGAATTGATGCTCTGGCGCCAGCAGAGCCCTCTGCAAGGCGTTCCATTGGGCCTGAATCATTCATTCCTCCACAGATCTTTCGAGCACAGGATCTGGGCGCGTACCGCCATAAGGTGCACATGCGGGTCAAGGGCGGAACCTCGCAGAGCGCCTATCTCCTCGATGATGCTCTTTCGGCTCAACTTAGTGATACCCAGCACCATGCGCTTCCATTCGCCCACAGGTAATAGAAACTCCAACTCGGACCAGACATCATGGCGCAGATTGATATCCTGGAAGATAGCGCCCGCGGGCTTTTTGTAAGGCCATTCCAGGGATTTCAATATGCTTTCGGCCTTTACCAGGCTGCCGTCTTCAGCGATCCAGTGGCCATACACCGCAGGTGCCAGTAACTCATCGGCGATAACCTGTTCCTGATACGTGCAATCCGGTCGGGCAGCCGTTACCAACCACTTGAAATGAAAGAAAATCTTTGGCGCCTGCAGTGAACTGCTATTAAGAATTCGCAAGAATGCGCAGGTTGCCCCACGCGAATCACCAGCGGCCAGTTCATATATGGAATCCACGAACGGCTGACCGTAACGGAAGGGGTACACGCCCGATTGAACTGAAGCCTGCTGCCGCAAGAAACTCATGGGAGCGGTATATGGCGGGTTACCACTTTCCGGATCAATACCCGTGATGCAACCTTCGATAAAGGTCTTCACGTCTACCAGGGTACGACCGCCACGCTCAGCGGGGTCAAGGCCGAAGCCCAACCTGAATTGCTGCTGCAGATCCCCCTCTAGCCTGAAGTTCAAGCCGCGCGTCATCCAGGCACACATGCGGCCAATCTGCTCCTCGGCTATTTCGTCCGCCTCAGAAATTCTTTCGGCGAAGTCCCGTGCCTTGGCGACATCCTCGTCCAATGCAAGCAATTCTTCCTGTACTTTCACCCGACGGCGCTCGCGGTCCAGCAGGCCGCCCTCGCCGCTCAGTTGCTTGGCGCAGACAAGCAACTCTTCATCGCCGGATCGCGCGACTGCCTGCCAAGTCTTTTCGAGGTGCTCCTCCAGTACGTACTGCAAACTGGCCACCGTCTGATTGAATACACCTACCGATGTGTCAAGCAGATCTAGCCACCGTCGGAACAAGCCATCATGGTCAGACATCAAAACCAAACTTTCCACAGGCCTGATGCCACGCAAATTTGCGCTGTAACGGTTCAATCGTCCCAGACGTTGTTCAACGCGACTGAACGATCTCGGTAGGCTGTAATGCACGGCGAGTTTCTGCCCCCCATGCAGGTTAAGACCATCTTCACCACCTTGATCGCAAACCAATACCCGCACAGAGCCGCCCGAAAGCAAGAACTGCAAGTCGCGGCCGGAAGCATTGCGCTCTATACCTACAGCCAGAGAGTCACCGAGCGTAGCGGCAACATGATCCGCGACTACTTCGTCACCGCAGAAAACAACCACCTTGCCCTTAGGGTTTTCGGCCAACCAATCTTCCAGACTCGCGCTCAAACTCCGATCTTTACACGCCTGCTCGAGTGAGGCCTGCTTGGATATTTCGGCAAGCAGCTCTCGCTCGGTTGCTTCAAGCGTCGCCGCCAGTTGCCTATCGAACTTATCGGCCCGCTGCTTTACCAGCAATGGACTGCCCAACAGGTCGTCAACCCAGTCCAGGTACTCTCCAGAACTCATCGCCTGGAACTCATCAGGATCCCGGCAGGCCTGGCTGCGGTACTCTTCCAACAACAGATCCAATGGCATGCTGTGTGGTTGTATCGGCCAGTATTGACGGCGCAAACCAGCCAATCCTGGAAACAACTGCGCGAGATGACCCATTTCCCGGCGGTTACGAAGCATGCGCTGATGCAGGCGGTAGTGTTCTCCGAGGTAATGCCGCAAGCCTGTGATTTGTTGCTCGCGCTGCTCGCCGCTCTCCTCCGCGAAGAGATCCACCAACGGCATCAAACTGCCGATTCGCTCATGCAACTCCTGATCCTCAGGGAACTTCCCCCGCAGATCCTGTAGTGCTTGTTCCAATGCGCCGTTCGAGTTATCCGGGGTCAGTGCGCTATACAATCCGCCAAGCCACTCACGCTCCTTGACTCGAGCGATGAAACGCTGAACCCCCGCTTCCGAGATCTCATAAGCCTCGGGACTCAAGCAGTGCAGCATCGCCAGGAAATTTCTTTCGTTCCCATTCAACGGGGTTCCCGACAATAACAGGGTCGCCTCAGCTGCCTGGCAGGCCTTCGCCAGCACCTGAAACCGGTAATTCGAGAGTTGCTCGGAGGACCAGGCCAACGGCGCCAATTGATGCATCTCGTCAACGACAAACAAGCTAGGCTGGCCGCCTTCCCCCAAAGCCGTCACCAACTGTTCATGACTGCATACTCGAATCAGTTGTTCCGATCGATGTTTTGTAGACATCAACTCGCCAAGATGAAATCGGCCCTTTAGCTCCTCATGCCACTGAGTGACAAGAGAAGCCGGCGCCGCAATTAAAACATTGGCGTCGAACTTCTTCTGAAGCACGTGCTCACGGATGATCAGGCCAGCCTCGATCGTCTTGCCCAAGCCCACTTCATCCGCTAGCAAGTACTTCGGGTATGAGTCCTTAAGGACGCGCCTAACGACAGCAATTTGATGCGGTTCCAACTCTACGCTACTGCTGGTAATCGCACCGATGGAACAGCACGCCGCCCGCTGTTCAATATAAGCCTCAAGAAAACCCTGGCGCAAAGGAAAAAAGTAAGGTGCGTCGTTAGATCTAGCAGCTAGAAAGGCCGAAGGATCCAACAAGCCGTTTGTACCTAAGTTCAGGCAGTAAATTTCGTCGATTTCAACAATTTCTTGATCGTTATTGTCGGCACGAAAAATCACTAAATGTCGGTCCAGAGGTCGAGGGCCACCGTACCGGCCACGCCGCCATATTCCTGTCGCCCGATCTTGACAATAAACGATAGCCTCCTCATACAACTGAGTTTTCCTAACGTCGTCAAGATTTACTCTAACCTTACGGGTCTCAGGATTCAAAGGAGATTCGAAGAAGGCAACCTCGCCTAGGCCCTTCTCAAGGTCCAGTTTCGACAGTTTGCCAATGCCAGAAAAGACACTAGACTGAACTAACTCACCGACCGCTAACCCTTGGTCCATATTTTCCTCTACCAGTATCTTTTCTGCCAACTCTTCATACCTTACTTATTGCCTAGCGAAACCTCCGTACTGATCAAGATGCAACAGATATCGAGGCGCTAAAAGCGGACATTGTGACCTATCAGATGATATCGCTTTTGAACGAATCAATCCTCGTTAAGCTTAGGAAGCGACTTATACTAGTTGAAGTCAAAAACCTTTAAATAATGGTCTCGTAGCGTCGTTAGCATGGCTGACTGGTGAGCAGTGGCCGCGGCTTCCCCCCATCTATCGTGCGAATAAATCAGGTCCATCTTTAGGGAGTCAGGCCGCTTTTCGTACTCTCGCTTATTAATAAATCGCTGACGCTTTTCGTTGAAGGGCAAATTGCCATATTCGGAGTTGATACTCCGAGAGACCAATGCAAGATTGCCAAAGCGGTCCAACCACGTCTTCGAGACCGTATTGGTATCGGTCGCCTGTGGAGTCTGCGGCGAAATATGCTCGACCGAATTCTTGGCGGTAAAACGAAAGTTGTCCCAAAGCTCATGCTTACTTTGTTGTTCAAACCAGAGCACGAAGTCCAACTTGTAGAACCAGTAATGCGCAAACCTGACGCCATCGTCCTCTACCAGCGCCGTTTCAAACTGCAGGGCTGCGGCGATCCGCCAAGGGGCGTCCATGAATCCACGACTACGCACAACTAACGAAATATCGGTCACCTCGCCCAGCAACTGGTTATCCAAGTGACACAAGAAGCCGAAGTAACGCTCGACCTCACCACTGCTACCGCGCACGGTATTAGCATGCTTGTGGATGAAATACAGAAAGGGAGTCAACCAGTAATGGGTAGTGATTTCCTGCGAGTGGTAAAGCATGCTCTGCAGCAGCGATAATCCCTGGTGTAGGTTGGTGTCCCGGCTGCGATTGATATAGCGCCTGTTATCAGTAGCAGAGATCGAGGTGTGGCAAACCTGATGTATTTCCTCATTGCCCTGGTCGACCCATTTGATCACATACTCATCCCAGAGTACGCGAATGCGCCAAAGCAGGTCGATAAAGCCTCGGGCCCTCTCTGCACGCTGCACAGACTCCGCTGGCACCAGCAAATGGGCCTCGAAGAGGGCGAGCAGTTGTCGATCCAGCACACGTGGTAGGTCTGGCTGCCCCTGCTCTTTTAGCCAGATTCGAAGAACATGAAGCAGAAACAGTGGAAAACCAATGATGCTGCGAGCCCAAGGCGCTTCGCTGCTATCGCTGGTGTTAACAGTCTTCCCCATACCGCTATTACCTGCCGAGGCATTAACAATTTCCTCTAGGCTCAGACGATCGCTATCATCACCTTGCTCGGTGTTGGCATTGTGCCCGAGCAAGCTGTGCACGGCACCGGCATGCAACAGTTGTCCCTTATTATAGAGATCTCCCAGCCGATGCGCTTCCAACTGCGCTTCTAAGGACAGATTACGCTCGACAAAGCCGCTCATGTCGGCACAGGCATTCCATAGAGCCGCGCAACGGGAGCGGTCTTGTACAGGGATATCATGCAGCAACCTGGCCTTAAGGATCTCGTGATGCTGGAGTTGAACCCCGCGGTTGTTGATGACCTCGAACAGCTTGTTTAGGTCCATGCCTTCAGGCACCTGGGTGAGCACCAGCGAGACATTGCGGTACACATACCCAGCGAGCCCCCTCAGATATTCATCATCTACCGGTTTGCCATCGGCACGCTTGTAGGTCTGCGCGAAGGAAGCCATCAGTTGCTGGGCCTTTCTCATGCTACGGGTATCGACTGCTTCAGAAGGCGTTACTCTGGTACCCGGCATCATGCTGGCAAGAAAGCCATTTACCTCATCGCGGATCGAGAAATGGAGACGCGGAATCCGTCTGTCCTTGAGCAGCACCCTACTGAAGTCGCCCATCACCTCATGCCATACCGGCACCGTACTGAGCATCCACAGAGTGGTGAACCGCTGCTGTCCGTCAATCAGATCGAAGCGGCGGACGCCCTCGCCTCGGTCTTCATGGGTGGTCTTTTCCACCAACAGCGTACCTCCCAGGAAAAAACTGGTGTCCTGGCGATCGAATGCATTTGCTATGTCGGTTAAGAGCGTTCTGACCTGATCATCAGCCCACACGTACAGGCGTTGATAAATCGGCACATTAAAACACCACGCGGCATCATCTCTGTGGGTCAACTGTTCCAAAGTGCAGAGACTAGACTCAATGCCCATCGTGACCTTCCAGAGAAGTTTTCAGATACGCCTCGAGCCATTGCGATTTTGCAGAAAGGCTTGAACATGCAGAACCTGCCTGCTCACGATAGAACGTTAGAACAGCTCGTTTATACCGGCCTTGCACACCTTTTCCTACATTAATGGACTCCTCGGCATAGAGCGGTAGCAGGGCCTGTTGACGCCGTTTCAGAAAGTCCAGCACTTGTTTCGGGTGGTAGCTCTGCACAATCACATCCAGCAGATTGAGTTCGGCGTGTCTGAAGAAATTGGCCGCCGTTTCCTGCCTGACCAGTTGCTGCTTTAGACGAATCGCACCCAGCAGGAACTCCAAGCGCAGGGCAAATTCAGGCAACTGCTCGACGTCAAACTGATCCATATAGACCAGGGTGCAGAGTATAAAAATCTCACGCAAATACTCCTGATTGTTGCGCAGCAATTCATGATAAATTGCACGGAATGCAGTCACCTGGGCGCAGGGCCTGGGAGTATTCATCAGTCTCTGCAGCAAAGCGGCATACTTGTCAGCATAGAGAAAGAAACCTACGCCTTCATGAATGGGCTGGCGCAGCGCCATGGGAAGGTTTGCCGGATCATGGCTGACCCGCACCTGGTTACCCTGCAAGACATACTCTCCGTCACGTGTCAGAGTCAGCGCCGTCGCCAGTCTATTAACCCGATTGGCATAGAGCGGTACACTGTCAACGCTGCTACGGCTATCTGCGCCGTGGTGCCAGGTATCGATCTGGAACTCGGACAGCAGCGCCTCGTGTGTGTCTGTTGGTGTTTGCGTACCGCGCCAGCGGCGAGCACGCCAGAGAAAGCGAGTGAACAGGCAGGGAGCAAAATCCTGGCCTGGCGACAGTGTTGCGGGCAACCGCTGCATCGCCTCCCAGCGTTCGGCGCAGTTTTTTTGCAGGGTGGCTCTGAGTTCGCCTACGCCATTCGCATGATCGATTGCCCGCAGGTGATAGGCCTTGAGCAGGTCTGTTGCCTGGAGGGGTACGCCACGGTTGTTCTGCGTATCGAAAAAGGTAAATGCGAGGTCGCTGTTATCCACTTCGATTACAGTCAGACGCAGTTGTTCAATGACCTCACGTGCAATCGCCGCTTGCTGCTGCAACGCCTGCATTCCTCTGCGGATTTGCCGCGCGGACTGTCCCGAATAGCTGAGTGCCTGGCCTGTGGGCAGCCTGCCGGTAGCACGGTGATACAGCAACGACAGCGCAGTAATGCGCTGCTGGCCATCAATGATAAACCTTCTGGACTGGCATGCATCATGATGCAGCAATACTGCACCAATATAGTAGGGCAGATGTTTGTCTGGCTGTGCTGCAAACTCAGCAAGATCACTTGTCAACTGCAGGAGCTTTTCAGGACTCCAAACAAAGCCACGCTGGTAGCTGTCCAGTGCCAGTGGCTGACCTGCTTTTAGCAAATCGGCAAAGGTCAATGTACTGACCCGTACCGGATGTTCCTGGATCATTTAATGACGCTCCTGCTCAACTCTCTTCCCAGCGTTTACGCAACGTCCTGATCCGCGCGTTACCGCGTAGTGCTCGCCTGTCCGGACCGCAGAGAGCAACCGAGCCTGCCGGCAAACCAAAGACCTCCTCGATGGTGGCGCGAATGCTACTGACTTTCGCATCAGAGCGTGCGGCCCGATAGCGCGCAGCCTTGTGTTCGGCAGCAGTCACAAGCGGGTCTGTATCCTCTGTATCCTCCGAGTCTTCCTGGTCGTCCAGGTCTTCCTCTAAAGGCAGGGTATCCTGCTCGGCCTCTTCGGTCAGGTCAGCCAGACGCTGGTTATTGGAATACCATGTGCAGGCATCTTCCGGCTCCCATACCTGACCTTCTTGGACATGAAACGCTCGCAGAGCAGAGGCTGATGATACGTAATCGCTCAATCGAGACTTCACGCATGGCAGTTGCTTAAAGCCAGAGCCTAGGGCCAATAGAACCTTTTCAGGACCTGCAACCAGAAGGAATTCAGAAAAGCTCGGTTCGTGAAAGTTGACGCTTGGAGAGGCATAGAAGTAAAGAGTGGTACGAAGTGACTTATCCTGCTCAGCCAACCGGGTCAGTATCTGCAGTACGGTGTGATGAATACTGAAGCCGGCCGCTTCAATAGAGGCAGCGTCGACTTCAACCGTGGGCAACGGCGATCTACGGTTGACAAAGTCGAGTTCTGCTACCGATTTCCTGATCATTTATTCTCTCCTTGAACGGCTTGTGGATTAGCCATTGGCAACCTGAACCGGTTTGGCTTTATATCGGCGCCCTGCGACTAGACTTTAGCTGTCTGCAGGTAAAAGGAGGCTAACATGGGATCGCCAACAGCATCGCTCTACAGGTCAAGATAGGCGGAGCCAGTTGATGAAGGGTATTGGAGAGGATAAGCAACCAACGTAACTGACGTAGAGCAGCAACGTGCTCATCTTCAAGGTTTTAACAAGGCCTGATCGAAGGCTGTCAGAGGCTGTCAAGTACGATCATGCGCTCGAACTCGTAGAGCTGCCCGCCTCCGTGCTGATGCAATGGCACAAGACTGAATGGACAGCTTCCTGGGCCTTAGCGGTGCTGCAGGTGCAACCGGGTTTTGATTGACAACAATCTCTCATACAGAAAGCTAGCAGCTCTGGAGCATGCCGGCCAATCTCCCAGCTAGTCTGCAGCCAGATATCTCCCCTTGATCGAGCCACATGTCGGCCAGATACCATTAGCCGTCTTACAAAACCCTCTAGCCTCTTTCAAATGATCCACTTTTTCAGCTCTTCCCGGTTTACCACATAGATCAGTTGGGCGACCGCATTGGCCGCAATGCTATCGGTGCTTAGCTGGTAGCGCTTGAGAACATAAGGTACCAGTGCCCCTCGGGTCGGAATAACCAGACGTCCCTTTTCCATACCAAAGTCGGCTTCGATAATCTCCTTTTGCTCATCGCTTAAGCGGGTGTCTGGTGCAATGATGACCTCAAGCTCGGTATTCCAGCCTTCGTCCTCGCTTTGACCATGCTCGGTGGGGTCCATCAGATCCGGCTCGCCCCGAAAGCGGCTAAGCACAAAGTCACGGTAGCCCCTGTTCTTCTCACAGTAGGCCCGGACATGCCAACGCAGCCCATCATAGACCAGGGTATGGGGCGCCATGACCCGGATTTCTCGAGTCGGAGCCGACATGGACACATACTCGGTTTCCAGCCTCAGCCCTTCCCGGCAGGCCTTGAGGATGGGCCTGAGCACCTCGGGACGAATGGTCCGGTCGGGTACATCAAGCTGCTCGACGTGGGAATAGGCGACCGCCAGGCCGCTGATATGCGGCGCCTTCTCACGGTTCTGGTTGACCATGTGCAGGTAGGCGCCAGCACTGCCATCAATAAACCGTGGCCTGAACGTTTTCGAGGGCTTGTAGCCCTTCAAATGCCGATCATATGTAAGGTTACCGGGCGCATGCTCGGTCAGGTAGGTATTGATATCCTTTGACGCCTGCTGCCGACTGATACCAAAGCTCTGCATCAGGTGCCCTGTGGTCAGGCGGCCCTCCCACCAGGCAATGGTTTCGATCAGTCGATACCGCAGGGCCAGGTCCCAGCGGATCTGGTCCAGGGATTGTTGCCTTTTCATCACTTCCTCATCTGTACGAATTGTTTACCTGTGCATGTCTACACGATAGACGTGTCGCCTCAGGATACATATCGTTTGACTTAACGCAACGGCAGGAAGCAACAATCTTGAGCAGTACAGTGATGAAGAACAGCAACTCCACCTACGGCACTGGCAATCTTTTCATTGCGTTTGCGCAGGCTGTAGCAGCTCATACCAAAGGAGAACAGGAGCTGGCGCAGGCCATGGGTACCGCGGCGCTGGTGATGGAAAACGGCGGTGATGAAGAACAGGTCATCGCGGCCCTGCTCCTGGGTCATGTACGTTTGCGTCAGCCCGCCCATGTCTCGCGCATTCATCGTCAGTTTGGCAACCGCGTGCTGCGCATTGTGCTGGAATGCGGTTTGCTCATGCCCAGGCAAGGCAATCCTGAGCCAGTGGATTCAGGCCTACTTATGGACCATTTGGCCGAAATGCAGCACGACTCCCTGCTAGTCAGTGTTTGCTCGGCCATTGAGGGTGCAAGCCGCTTACTACGAGCCCTTCATGCGGGCGATGCACGTTATAGGGAAGCCTCCCATAGGCTGGCCGCTATTGGCTATTACGAGTCGCTTATCTGGGCTTTTTCAAAATATCCCCAGATACCGTACAAGGCACTCAAGGATGTTGTCACGCAGGTAATGCTTAAAGGCGGTTAATGGCTCGGTTTGCCCTCAAGCATTAATCACCCTTAGCAAAGGCAGTGCCTCGAAGATCTGATACCAGGCGCAGTCTGCTGCGCTGGGAAACGAAAGCGCCACATTAGGAACATTGCTTCGCCCTCAGCGCAACAGCACGCCAAAGGGATACTGCTTGCCAAAATACCTGGTGATTCAGCGGAGGCGAGCTCAAGGTCCATGATCAAGATCTGCATTGCCCGGCTACTTGATCAACAGTCACCTAGTAGTTGCCTGGCAGCATTATCCAATTACAGACGGCGCTTCCAAGGCATTGGAGAAGAATACACACCTCGTCCTCAAGTTTAATCCTGCGAGGTCGATAGGTACGAATATGAGATTAATAGCTCTCTCAATCAACCAATACAAGGATGTTATGTTGCTACCTTCAACTTCTCCTTATATAAAAAGCTCGGCTGATAGACCCTTCACACGTTCCCAAATCCAGCCTGTAGTTTGGCTCTCCTTCCTGGTCCCATTCACCACGGCACATTCCGCATCAGGAATAGGCGCTTGCACACTTGCAGGACCTAGCCATCCGATAATTTCGTACAAACTTCAAAATTGCATCAAATACCTGGCCGTCATTTTGCCCATGGTCCTGAGTGCCAAAGTACGGGAAATACCATGACACATCGACAGGGGCCAGAGGGAAGCGCCAACAGAAAAGCATCCGCAACGGGCCGATCTTCTTTTGATGTCTTGGTACTGGCAACCATGAGCGCTGGAAAGACTTCCTTTGTCAATGCGTTGATCGGGACGGAGCTTTTACATACTGCCAACGAAGCGACCACTGCTTGCATTACCAGTGTCGAACATCGCCAAGGTGCTCGCGACTTTAGCGGCGCGTGCTATTCCTATGAGAATCAGGAATTGGCCTGCCTACAAAACATCGCTCCATCCCATATTCGCAACTGGAACGCCAATAGCGATGTGAAGCGCATCACCCTTAACGGCAGCTTCAGAACCTCGCCCAGCCCAGCGCAGGGACTGGTGCTGCATGACACGCCTGGGCCAAACAATAGCCAAGACACTCACCATGCTCAGCTAATGCTGGAAGCTGTCAGGACCGTGCCGTTCCAGGCGCTCTGTTATGTGCTTAACGCGAGTCAGCTAGGGACCCAGGATGATCATGCGGTGTTAACGCAACTACGTAGTGAGCTTGCGTTCAGGCCGAATCGCTCGATCTACTTCATCTTGAACAAAGTAGATCTGCTTGATCCTGAAAAAGGGGAAGGCATCGATGCCTACGTTAATAACTCTCATCGTTACCTGACAGGAATTGGCTTCGAGCGACCAGTCATTATTCCAACCATGGCCAGTGTTGCACTCTATGCCCGAATGGTACTTAACCATCACACTCTCACCCGCGTTCAACGATTGAAACTTCGCCAGACCCTCATTGAATTTAGCGAAGACAAAAGTGCCCTCCTGCGTACCGCTGTAGTACCTGACCCCATCAAGAAAGGCATGCTCAAGACACTCGCTACCCTGGAGCGTCAGCGTAACGCCCGTTTGCTTGCCGGAAAGTGCTGCGAGAAAAACGACTTGCAACAACTACTTACCATCAGCGGTTTGAAAACTATTGAAGCCCTGATCAAACATCAACGCCAATCGATCAAGAACCCATGAATCGCATCCAAATCACACACAATCCCTTTACCGTCGATACAGCATTCTTGATCAACGACGAGGCCCCAGCACATGGCTGCAAGCTGTCGAGCTACAAGGAGTCGCGCCTGCAGCTATGGGTGGAAAAGCTATTTGATGAACTTAGCGACCTGTTTAATGGCGACAATCGCTTTCACGTCGTCTTTACTGGTGTTGAGTCAGACTTTCTGGACATTCAGGAAGCAGCCGGAGCCGCTATCGCTAAAGGCATGCAGGTAGAGCTGGAATGGGTCCAGACCGTGCCTACGGAGCAGCGACTGGAACAGATTCGTGCGCTCATGGCCGAAGCGAGGGAGCATCCAAGATTTGATCAGTTCATCGAGGATAATGCTGAGGTTCGCCAATCCATCGAAGAGGCTTTCAACCGGGATTTCGATGTGTATGTGGTTGCAACCATGTCCTCAGGCAAGTCGACACTTATCAACGCCATGTTGGGTCGCGACCTGCTGCCTGCTGCTAACGAAGCCACGACCGCCACGATTGCGCGGATCACTGACAATGATCAGATGACTGAGCAGTTCACGGCCAAACGCTATGATCGTAGCGGCCAGTTGGTCGGCCAGGAAAGCAATGTCGACCTCGAGTGCCTGAAGCAATGGAACCAGCTGAGCGATACCCAGTTGATCGACATCGAAGGTAACATTGTAGCGATCCGGGAGCGCGAAGATGTCCGTCTGGTGCTTACTGACACGCCTGGTCCGAACAACAGCCAGGATGAAGAACACCAGCGGACCACAATGGGCTTTATCCAGGACTCCAAGCGCAACCCGCTGATTCTTTATGTGCTTAATGCCAGCCAGCTAGGTACTAACGATGATCGTAACCTGCTTGGACTGGTTGCCGAGACCATGCGTAAGGGCGGCAAGCAGAGCAAGGACCGCTTTATCTTTGTAATCAACAAGATGGACGTATTCGACCCAGAGAATGGGGAAAATATTCCTTCTGTATTGGCGCGTGTCACCCAATACCTGATCAGCAATGGGATCCATAATCCCCTAGTGTATCCAGTTTCAGCCAATCTCACCCGCCTCATTCGCAAGCCGAGCGATCAGCACACCCGCAAGGAGCGCGGGGAGTTTTCTGTCATGGCCGACATGTTCCATGAAGAGCCGAGCATGAACATGCTGCAGTACATGCCAATCACGTCTAGGGTCCATCGTACTCTCCAGGACAAGCGCTATTCCGATTTACTACTTAGCAGCGGCCTACCAGCAGTCGAAGCCATGATCGACGAGCACATCGACAAATACAATTTTCCGCATCGTCTCAAGCGTGCCTATGACGCTATAAGCCGAGCCATTGACGTGGGCTTGAACGAAGCCGCGTTGATTGAGCAACTGCAACAGGACGAGCGAACACTGGCACACCTCAATGAAGAAATCATGGGACTGCAGCAGCGTCAGGAAAAAGGCTTTGACACAGCTGCCTACAGAGACAAGCTGGAGCGCGAAGGCAAAGATCTTCCACGGGAAACAGAGCTTGAGTTGGCCGAGCTTGAGGCAGAAATGGGGCCAGTCATTAGGCAGTTAGAGACACGCTTTACGCAACAAGACGTCACGGTAAGCATCGCTGAAATGCGTATTAAAGAAGCAGAAGAAATACTGCAATTTCATCACCGGAAGCTGATGAACCAGTATGAGGCTGCTTATAGATCAAGCCAGGACATTATCCGAAATGATCTCCACGCCGAGTATCAGCGCTACATCGCTGAAATTTTCCAGAATACCGAAAGCCTAAAGCTTCCTATCCTAGAAAGCCTCCTGAAAGCGGCCTCGGATATCTCATTCAATCTTTCGGTAAACCCGGATGATATTCAGGAGAAACGCGTCGTCACCGGTAAACGAGAGGTTAGCGACAGCAGCTGGTGGAACCCCTTCTCCTGGGGTTCGACGAAAACCGTACATGAGTACAGTACCGAAAACTTCGTGGATCTTGAAAAGCTCTGGAAGGAGCGCATCACCCGAATTGAGGCTGAGTTTTCCCGTCTTGTTGACAACGCACGCAAAGAGATTGAGGTCGGTAAGGAGCGCTTAGTCGAACAGTACGTTGCCTTTATGAACCGTGAGTTCGATCTCAAGTTCGCTGAACTGCTGAGCTTCCTACAGGCAAAGGTAAACGACCGGAAGGCCCGCGAACTTGCCATTACCGAGGCCAAGGAGTTACGTGCCTGGATTAACTGCTTCAAGGCCAAGCTCGACAGCACCTTGGCTGTCTAGGGGAACTACTTCATGACGACCGACCCACTCACCAAGACTCGTAAAGCTCTCCTGGCATCGCTCAAGGATCCCCAGGCGCCTGAAGAGCTGCTCATGGACCTTCTCAGCAAGGCTGAAAAACAGTTTCCTGAACTAATGCATAGGTTTGAGCCTGGCGTAGGCAGGAATGCGCTGGATCCTGACAAGATCAGTTGGAACGCAGAGTATTTCAGCCGTCACCTGCTGCTTACCGAGCAAAATTTTGCTCGCGAACGCATCGAGCATCTGCTTGCTGTTCGCGAGCACCTGCGCAAACTTGGCGTAAAAGGTTTCGTTCCAAAAGATCGCCCTTCAAACCCATCCTCCCAGGGAGAACATCACGTGACATCAAACTACACCCCCTCCCTCAATCTGCAGAAATTCGTGGCGGAGGGCGATTTACTTACCATTCGTACGGCGCTGCGTATGGAACTAAATGATAACAGCCTCAGTGCTCAACAAGTTCGCGCTGCGCTGGTTTGGGCCAGAGGCCACGTTGCCGGACTTTTGGAAGCCTATTCAGAGAAATCTTTTGCTCGCGAGATAGAGGCTGATCGGAACCTATGGACCAGCCAATACTATGCGCATCAAGTAGTCTATCTAAAAGCCAACTTTGCCGAAGAGCGCTTCCTTCATCTGGTCGAAGTTCGCAACCATTTGCGACAGCAAGGTGTTGAAGGTTTTACGGCGGTGCCGCCAAGGTCCCGAGCTGGTACCCACGCCAGCTCAGTCGCACCAGCCCAGGCCCGCAGCCAAAGCAAGCAATCTGAAAGCTCAAGCCCATACACCTCGCCTCCCGAACGCAACCCTGTGTTCAAGGCAGCGCTGCTAATAGGGGGAGCTCTTGCCGCTCTTGTAGTGCTCTTGATTGCCATAGGTAAGTGACATCATGACCTCCACGAAACTCACTCCTTTGGCGATTCGTGAAATCCAGGGGAACGCCGCACTGACCCTGGTAGCTGGCCGCGACCTAATCAACCGCAGCTACCTAAGCGAACTGGAGCAGTATCCGGTTACTAGTCCTGACCTGCGCATCGCATTCAATCGCGCTAGCGACATGCGTGTATTCCGAATCGAACGGATCGTTCAGGACAACAAGCAGTCGGTGTTAGAAAGCACTACTGCTGCCTATACCGCTCTAGGCGCGGCTGGCTATACGGTATTTCTTTTCCTACGCTCGAACGGTTGCGAGACCGAGCTGTTTATCGGCACCCGTGGCGAGCCAGGCAAGATGCTTGGCCACAATTCTGGGGAACTGCTACGAGAGACTTTTAAAGGTCACTTCCCTGGTAGCGCCTTACAACCTTTGAACGTTTCAGACGCCAACGCCCTACTAGACGGATTGGACAATGAGAAAGGCAATCCGTCCGCCAGCATTACGGCAGTTACCGGCGTACCGGCCCTGTCGACCGAGAACCGCGAGCATTTTATGCAGGGTCTTGAGCGTTTTATCGATGCGGCAGAGCGGCGTGTCTACCAAGCGCTTATCCTGGCGGAGCCTGTGTCCTCTCAGAAACTAGACCTGATTCGCGTCGGCTACGAGCAGGTGGCAACCCAACTGTCGCCTCTGGCTAAACAGCAAATGACCTTTGGCGAGCAGGACAGCGATAGCGTCGGCCTAAGCATCAGCCATAGCCTAAGCGAATCGCTTGGCCATAGCCTGGGCCTGACCGAAACTCGCAGTACCAGCCACACCACTAGTACCTCCAAAAGCGAAACCAACGGCACCAGTGAAAGCCTGAGCAGTCAGACGGCAGCAGCAAAGACGGCTGCCATCGCTGGCAATGCAATCGGTGCCCTTGCCGGATCGTTCTTAGGTCCGATGGGTGCCATGGCCGGTAGTCAGGTCGGCTCTAGTATTGCAGCGGCATTTAATCAGCAGCACAGTAGCGGCACCAACCATTCGGCTACCCACGGCACCAGCGAAAGCTACGGGACCTCCATAGGAGAATCAACCGCCCGCACTCAATCAAACACCCATACCACTAGCGTCACGGACAACCAGTCGCTCAACCGCACTCACGGCAGTAATCGCCAACTATCCATCGAGTCGATCGACAAGACTATCGAGCAGCTGTTAAGTAGAATCGACCACCATCTGCAGCGCATTGACGAAGCCAAGACCTATGGTGGCTGGAATTCTGCGGCCTATTTTATCGGCGACAGCAGCGCCTCGTCGGAATCGCTAGCCAGTATCTTTCTTGGCCTAGTCCGCGGCAGCAAGTCTAGCTATGAGGATTTTGCACTTACGACCTGGACCTCTGGTAACAAGTCAGCAGTGCTTGACTGGCTTATCCGGCTGAGCCATCCCGAACTCAAGCCAAGCTTTGCCAGTCGCGTACCCGTCCCGTTCGTTACGCCATCAACCTTGATTTCCGGTAAAGAGATGGCCATCCAATTGAGTTTGCCACGCCGCTCCACCTCAACGGTATCGGTGGTTGAGACTCAAGCGTTTGGTCGTAAGGTGCAACGTTTGGATGGTCAACTTTCTCCTGGCAATGGGGCAAGAAAACTTTCGCTCGGGAATATTCGTCATCTTTGGGAAAACCTGCCCCAGACCATTGAACTGGATATGGATCAACTCTCCAGCCACGTATTTGTTAGCGGCTCTACGGGCGCTGGCAAGAGTAATACCGTGTACGAAATGCTTAACCAGGTAAGCGCTGCAGGTGTGCCCTTTCTGGTCATCGAACCAGCCAAGGGTGAGTACAAGCATGTCTTCGGCCATCGCGTGGATGTAACTGTCCTTGGTACCAACCCTGCTCATACTGCCCTATTGCGGATCAATCCATTCCGTTTCCCTGCGGCAATACATGTTCTGGAACACGTCGATCGACTGGTCGAGATTTTCAATGTGTGCTGGCCGATGTATGCAGCGATGCCCGCCGTGCTCAAGGATGCCATCCTTCAGGCCTACCAGCGCTGCGGATGGGACCTTGAAAGCTCTCGCAACTACTACAGCGAAGAGCTGTTCCCAACTTTTGTTGACCTACTTGAGACGCTGCAAGATGTGATTGAGGCGTCGGCTTACTCCCAGGAGCTCAAAGGCAACTACATCGGCTCCTTGTCCACCCGCGTCAGGTCGCTGACCAATGGACTCAACGGCCAGTTGTTCGCAGCGGGAGAGGTCGACAACGAGATCCTCTTTGATAGCAATGTCATCGTCGATCTCAGCCGCATCGGCTCCTCCGAGACCAAAGCGCTGATCATGGGAATCCTGGTGATGCGGTTGAGCGAGCATCGCATGGCACACGGTGGTATGAACCTGCCTTTGCGGCATGTCACCGTACTCGAAGAGGCCCATAACATCCTCAAGCGTAGCCCGGAGAGCAGCACTGAAGGTGCAAGCCTTGAGGCCAAGTCGGTTGAAATGCTAACCAATGCCATCGCGGAAATGCGCACCTATGGGGAAGGCTTTATCATCGCCGACCAATCGCCCCACGCTGTGGACATCGCGGCGATCCGCAATACTAATACCAAGATCATCATGCGTCTTCCCGATGAAACAGATCGTCGCTTGCTCGGCAAGTCGGTAGCCTTAGGTGACGATCAACTAGAAGAAATTGCCCGCTTGCCCAAAGGGGTTGCCATCGTTTACCAGAACGATTGGCTGGAGCCTGTGCTGTGCCAGGTACGTAAGTTTGCCGGCGAGCAGATACCCTACCGATACCATCCGGATACCGGACCGGGTGTCGACCGAACTACGTTTAATAGCCAACTCCTGAAGCTACTTTTGAGCCCTCGTGTACATACACCCATGCAGGTGGATGTCGCCCTGTTACAACGTGGCCTGTATGCCCTGCCGTTAGCTTCGCGTACCCGCATCAGCATATTACAGGCCGTTGCGCACTACTCCAGCAACCAGGCTCCAAGCGTGTGGCAGCCGGATGCTTTTGAGTCTCTGGCACGTCTACTGGTGGATGCGCTTGGGTGCCGCCAACAGATTATTCGCATCATCCAAGAGGCCAATGATTACGCACACCTGAGTAACCTACTTGCCCGTCTACTAGAGCAACATGTCGAAAGCCCTTCGGCAGAGCTGGCACTGGCTGCTCAACAATGCCTGATGAAGGACTATAGCCTTCAGCACGAGAGCCATCTTGAAATCTATTCGATGTGGCATGCCCATCATGAAAAAGGAAGCGTGCGGTGAATTTGGAGAACTTTTCTATCGAGAAGGCCAATGGCCCCTCGCGCCTAGCCCTGCTGGCTAGGGAGACACCCGATAAGTGCCTGATCGTTGCTCAACTCGACCGACCTATCGTGTTGACCCAAGAGAATCGCCTGGAGTTACCGAGCATGCGTGATGAAACGCGCACGCGGCTGGAGAAGCTAGGATTTCCAAATGAGATACTGGACGTTATCGGTAGCGAGGCTGAAGCCCGCATTTATGAGGACGCTAATCTTGAGCCTACCCAGGTCAACGGCAAGGAGGCTCTGGTTCGTACCGATATTGATTATGATCAAAAGGATGCATTAGGCCGAACCAACCTAGAACGTATGAAGCTTGGCCTGGCACCTCTTGACACAGAGGGCAAGCCAATCGAGCTACATCACATCGGGCAAAAGTCCGACTCTCCCCTGGCCGAACTGACCCGGGATGAGCACCGGGGAAATGGCAATGATAACGTGCTGCATAACAAGCTAAAGGAGTCAGAGATAGTTCGCGATGACTTTGATAAGGAACGCAAGGACTACTGGAAGGCCCGGGCCGAACAGATCGAGAAACAACAGTAAGCGAGCATATCTATGAAAACGTTGGAAAAGCTAGTTCTGGAACAGCAGGCCATCACCCGCCCAGCCTCCCCTGCAAATATCAAGGCACTAGAGGCGACGCTCGGCTTTCCCTTAAGTCATGAGTACCGTGAGTATCTCTTGCGCTTTGGCATAATCGCCCATGATGCTTACGAGACCTATGGCCTAGGCGTCCCAGATGACTATTTCTTAAACGTGCTAACCGCCTACAAGGATCTGTCGTCTGATACTCGCTACCCTGCTAACAGCGTTCCATTATTAGAATTAGGTGATGGTCAATATTATCTTTACGATAATCACCACCAGCGAGTCCTGCTTTGGGCTACACCTAGTGGTGGAGTGGTTCGTACCTTGCAGCTTTCCCTAGAAGATTTTCTAAAAACGCATCTATTCAAGGCCTGAGAGGGACACTCACCGCTTTAGGGTGGAGAGTGGTCCCTCTAGCCTTTGGGGTCTAGCCGTTGCTGTCAAACCACATTGCGACTTTGACCCCTCTACTTCTGGCAGCAGCTTTGTGCAGCAATCGCAGACTTGGATAGCAGCGGCGAAACGGAAAGATGCGCTTGTCTTCAGAGAAAATGACTTATGGTGCCGCTTGGCCGTCTGTCAGCTATCCCAAGGCCTCCCATGCACTTGCCTGCCAAGCTTTTAAATGACTGTGAATGACACGAAAACCCAGCCATCGTGCCTTTAGGTTTGGATCTTTTGGCTTGTTGCATCTTAAACAAGGGTATTCTCTACTGCCTCATCTGCTCCGCTTCTCCACCTTTTCCTTCCTGCATCTACAGGCGCAGCCCGACCAATACTGACGTATTATAAGTTGCGCCCGGCGGAGGCGAGTACGGATATCAGATGAAAGGCAGGTGACCCAGTACTCATGTGATTTCTAGGGCATCCCTGTTACGGCTGATATACTTACATCGGGTCTCCTTGAGAGAGCTCTAGAAAATCCTACCTCACCCATTCCGGACTGACCGCTGCTCTCTTGCAGAAACCATACTTTATAGCGAATGAAGCGCCAGACCTGACCCAGGTTTAACCTGTGTCCTACAGGCTACAGGGGCCTTCCGGGATGTAGTCTTTAGCGTGGCCCACGCGAATACCAAGTCGTGAGTCCTAAAGTGTCATGCATGAATAGCTCTGTATTTCCCACACATGGTCGCCCTGCTACATGGGCCTCCAGGCCGGGCAAATACGGCGATGCTGAAACAGCAACTCAAAGTCCCTGTATTTGACCCAGCGCCGTAAAACCTCACGATTATCTAGTCGACGCTTACGATCATTCACCTTGCGAAACTACGAATATCAGATCGCAAGCTCCAAAGCTTCACGTAGGAATAATCTTCCATATTCCCTGCACTTGGACGCGCTGATAGCATAGTGCCTTTATTTCTATTCAAGGAAGATCCCAGTGAGCGACATGGTCAAGCTCAAGCAGCTTCAATTGGCTGTAAAAACGCTCGAACTGCAGATAATGCAAACCAGGCTGTCCCATGCTCGAACCCAGGATGCAGACCTCTCAAGGCTGGAAATCCAGAAGATTGCTGATGAGACGGAAGTCATCAGGCTGGAAACCCGGCAGATTATCCATGAGACAGAAGTGATTGAACTGGAAACCCAGAAGATCATCATGGAGACCAGGGCGATCAAGCTGGAAAACCAGATACTTGACAGGAAGATAAAGCGAGCCCCTTATCTACTGGCGCTCAAGGCTTTTGGCGTCATGGCAGCAGTATTGGTCTGGTACTGGCTGTTATTCCATTGACAGGCCTGAATGCGTGCCCTGCAGAGCCAGGCGGCTACCATTGATCTACCCTCACTGTACATGCTCTATCCAGCGGCAAGGGCACTGGATCACGGGTATTACCGGTTGCTAAAACGTCGATTCTCCAGGTGGCTGAGCAGACGAACCAGTGGCCACAGCAATGCAAGATACAGGAGTGCCGCCAGGATAACAGGCGAGGGGTTATAAAACATTGACTGCGCATCTCGCGCCGCCTTGAGCAGCTCCGGCAAGGCCACTACGCTTGCCAGCGACGTCATCTTGATTACCTCGATCACATTGCCCAGGAGATCAGGCAGAACATTGCGCGTCGCCTGGGGAAGCGTTACGTAAACCAGGGTTTTCCATGCACTTAACCCTGTGGAGCGCGCCGCCTCCTCCTGTCCCCTGGGAACACTGCCTAGCCCTGCGCGAAACACTTCAGCAAAGTAACTGGAGTTGTTTAGCATAAAGCCTAGGGCTATCGAGCCTAGCTTGGGCAGTTCCCAGCCAAGAAAGGGCGCGCCAAAATAGATGAAGATCAGCAGCACCAGGGGCGGAAACGCCCGAAAAAAATCAACATAGAGGGCAACCAGCCATCGGATGCCACGATTGTTGACCTTAGTGGCCAGGATAGCCAATACCAGGCCCAGGCCAGCCCCTAGAGGAATGACCAGTAGTGACAGCCAGATGGTTGTCCAGAGCCCCTGCAGGAGATAGGGCGCGACCTCCTTGTAGATGGCAACATTGAGAAAGTTTGCAAGCAAGGCATCCATTAGCGCCTCCAGGCCATACGGGCTTCCAACCAGCGGCCAAGCAGGACCACGGGAATGAAAATCAACAGATAGGCCAGCGCGCCAAGCACCAACGGCGTTGGATTGCCGGCATTACTGCTGGCTGACTGGGCGTTATTAAGTATTTCGCTTAGCGCCACCACGGAGCCGAGCGCGGTGTTCTTGGCCACGGCAATGACGCGATTGGTCAGGCCTGGCAGGGCAATCCGCGAGGCCTGGGGCAGGATGACGCTGGTCATGCACTGCCACCAGGATAAGCCGCTGGCACGGGCGGCCTCACTCTGCCCCTTCGACACCGCGCGAATACCTCCCCACAGGCTTTCCTCGGCATAGGCCGCCAGGACCAGGGAGAGCGCAAGCCAGGTCGCCGTAAAGGCTGACATGGACAGTTCGATATAGGGGAAGGCAAAGTAGAACATGATAATGACCACCAGGGGTGGTAGCGCACGCATGATATCGGCAAAACAGACAATGAGCAGCGTAAGGGGCCGCCACTGGAGCGCCCTGAGTAGCGCAAGGCCCACACCCAGGATCAGGCCGCTCACCGTCACCCAGGCCCCCAGCTCAAGGGTGATTCGCATCCCCATTGCAATATCCGGCCAGTAGCGTGCGGCCACCTCGGCATTGGCAAAGGTAAAGAGCAGCTGCTGGATATCCATCAGGAGCAGACCCTTTGCAGGAAGGCCTGGGTACGCAGTTCACGAGGCGCCCCAAAAATCGCATCAGGCGGTCCCTGCTCAACAATCACCCCACCATCCATAAAGACCACGCGGTCAGCAACAGCCCGGGCAAAGGCCATCTCATGGGTGACAACCAGCATGGTCATACCGCTCTCACGCAGCTCCTGCATCACCTGCAGCACACTGCCTACCAGCTCGGGATCCAGAGCGCTGGTAGGCTCGTCAAACAGCACGATCCTGGGTTCCAGGGCGATAGCCCGGGCAATGCCGACCCGTTGTTGCTGACCTCCAGACAAGGCGGCCGGCCAGGCATCGGCCTTGTCTGCCAGCCCCACCCGAGCCAGCGCCGCCAGGGCTTTTTCCTGTGCCTTTGCACGGGAATAGCCCTGGACCTTGCGCAACGCCAGGGTCACGTTTCCCAGCACGTTTAGGTGGGGGTAGAGGTTGAACTGCTGAAAGACCATGCCAATCTTTTGCCGCACCTGGTTGAGATTGACGCCCGGCGCGGCAAGGTCAGTGCCGTCCACCACGATTTGCCCACCCGAGCACTCCTCCAGTCGATTACAGCAGCGCAGCATGCTGCTTTTACCTGAACCTGACGGGCCAATCACGCAGACCAGCTCACCCGGGCGAACCCGCAGGTCAATGCCCTTGAGCACCTCCTGATCCCCGTAGTGCTTGCGCAGGCCAACCAGCTCCAGGATCGGGTAGGCCGCAGTATTCATGCGCTACACTCCAGGGTTACCGGTGTGCTGTCATACCCCGCCATACCCGGCACGCCATGCCCGGGCATAATTTGCACGGACGCCGAGGTGGGCCCAGGCTCAAGGCCAAACCATTTTTTTGCCAGGGCAGCCACCGTGCCGTTCTGCTTTAGGCATTTAAGCGCCTGGTCTACCCGCGCACGTCCCTGTACATCGTCATGGCGCAAGGGAATCGCCCACACCTGACCTGTCTTGATGGTATAGCTGGTTTGCAAGAGGGGGTTACGCCTGGCAGCAAAGGCTGAGACCGTATTGCCGCCGAGGTTGGCATCGGCCCGGCCGGACAACAAGGCCTGGATGGCATCGGCGTTACTGCTGTAAACGTCAAACGTGAACCCATAGTGCTTGGCGTTTTGCCGCGCCCAGCTCTCGTAATTCGACCCCTTGTTGACAGCAAGCTTCATCCCACTTAACCCAGCCAGATCGGTGATCGGCGCTACGCCCTTCTTCTGAACAAAGGTGTAATCCGAATCCAGGTAGCCTTCGGTAAAGAGCAGGGTCTTGCTGCGCTCCTCGGTAACGGTAACCGGGGCCACGATAAAATCGTACTTGCCCGCGTTGAGGCCAGGGATCAGGCCTGAGAACTCAGCGCCTTCGATGATGATTTCACGCCCCATCTGTTTGGCCAGCGCCTCGCCCAGGTCTACATTAAATCCCTGCAACCCACCCTCCAGCCTGGGCATGGCATGCGGGGCAAACGTGGTGTCCACCGCCGTTCGAAGCGGCTCATCAGCAATCACCGCCTGTGCCAGGGCGACACCAGTCCACCACAGGAAGACCTGTAATACCTTGTGCATATCCTCTCCTTATCGTGTGTGAGCGTTTTCAAACAACGTGCGGATGAAATGGGCTGGCTTTTGCCGCGCACGCGCCTGCCTTACGGGCTCTGGCAGACCGCATGGCAAAAACCTGCCCGAGCCTCGCTCTGCGTGAAGCGTGCCGTCGTCCACCACGATACGGCCCCGGTTGATGACCACCTCCGGCCAGCCCTGTACCTGGCGCCCGGCATACGGGGTGTAGCCTACGTTGTCGTGCATGAGGGCATCGGTCAGCACAACCTTGCGTTCAGGATTCCAGAGGGCAAGGTCTGCATCTGACCCAATGGCAATCGTGCCCTTGCGCGGGAGCAGTCCATACATACGGGCATGGTTGGTGGCCGTCAGTGCAACGAATTCGTTGATGCTGATCTTTCCGCCTATCACGCCTTCGCTAAACAACAGGGGCATTCGCACTTCAAGGCCTGGCAAGCCATTGGCGATCTGCTTGAACGTTGTCTTCTCGCCCTGCGGAAGCTTGCCGGTCTCGTCAAACCGGTAGGGTGCATGGTCGGATGAAAACAGCGCTAAGGTACCGTCAAGCAGTCCCTGCCAGACCGCGTCCTGACTCTGCCGGTCACGCGGGGGCGGGCTGCAGCAGAACTTTGCGCCCTCTACCCCGGGAAGATCGATATCCTCCGCGGTCAGAAACAGGTACTGCGGGCAGGTCTCGGCATGGATATGCGCGCCCAGACCCTGGGCCTGGCGGATGGTAGCAATCGCTTCGGCCTGGGAGACATGAACAATCAGCAGGGGGGTATCCAGCAGACGGGCCAGGGTAATCGCGCGGTGTGTGGCCTCAGCCTCGGCCAGCGGTGCGTGGGCAACGGCATGGTATTTGGGCTCGGTAAATCCCTGCTGCTGCAGATGCTTGACGATCCAGTGAATGATGTCGTTGTTTTCCGCATGCACCATGACCAGTGCGCCCTCGCGGTCGGCCACGGCCAGTACGTCCAGGATCTGTGCATCACCAAGCTTTAGGGCCTCATAGGTCATGAATACCTTGAACGAGGTGATACCACTGCGGATCAGATCGGGCAGGTGTGTGGACAGTGCCTCTGGCGTGGGGTCTGTGAGAATCAGGTGAAACGCATAGTCGATCACGGCCTTTTCCGCGGCCCGGCGGCTGTAATCCGCCACCACCTCTGGCAACCGGTGGCCTCGATGCTGGGCGGCAAACGGGATGATGGTGGTGGTTCCACCAAACGCGGCGGATACCGTGGCGCTGTAGAAGTCATCGGCGCACATGACACCCATTCCTGACAGCTGCTCGACATGGCAGTGGCTGTCGACGCCACCAGGCAAAACCCAGCGACCTGCCGCATCGATATCCTGCCGGCCTGGCGGGAGCGTCTTTTCCAACGCGACGATCAGTCCATCACGGATACCAATATCTGCTTCAAACGTGTCACTGGCCGTTGCAACACGGCCATTACGAACGGTGAGGTCAAATGCAGTCATGCGAGCTGTCTCCTCATCGGTTAAAACGTGCCAGGGTAGGCGCCGCCATCGAGCAGCCAGTTTTGGCCTGTGATATAGCCGGCCTGAGCGCTACACAGGTAGGCACAAGCATCACCAAACTCGGAAGCCTTTCCAAAACGGCCGGCGGGATTGGCAGTGCGACGCCTGGCCAGTACCTCTTCCAGGGACTGGCCCGTCTGTTTGGCAGCCCCCGCCGCGGTAGCCAGGAGCCGATCCGTTTCAAAGGGGCCCGGCAGGAGATTATTAATGGTCACATTGTGGGCAATAGTCTTGCGCGCCAGGCCGGCCACAAATCCGGTCAGGCCCGAGCGGGCGCCATTGGACAAGCCCAGGCTATCAATAGGAGCTTTTACCGCACCGGAGGTAATATTGACGATCCGGCCAAAGCCGCGCATTTGCATGCCATCCACAGTGGCACGAATCAGGGCGATCGGGCCTAGCATGTTGGCATCCAGCGCGGCGATCCAGTCCTCGCGTGACCAGTCCCGAAAGCTACCTGGCGGCGGGCCGCCTGCGTTGGTTATCAGGATATCCGGCGTCGGGCATCCTTCCAGGGCAGCCCTGCGCCCGGCCTCGGTGGTAATATCGCAGGCCACCGTGGTGACCGCTACGCCTGTGGCCTGCCGGATCTCCTCGGCAGTGGCCTCCAGCACAGCCTGCCCTCTGGCCACCAGCGTTAGCACGACGCCTTCGCGCGCCAGGGAAAAGGCACATGCCTTACCCAGCCCCTTGCTGGATGCACACACCAGCGCCACTCGCCCCTTGAGTCCCAGATCCATGGTTATGCTCCCTTTTGAACCGCTTGAGGCCCGCGAGCCTCAAGGGAGAGCCCGACACGACAGACCACCGCCTCAAGCTCATCCCTGGTATAGGCATCAATGCGCATGCCGGGGGCGCGCACATGATCACAGGCAATCACCCCGCGCTGCTGATAGATGTATTTACGCAGCGCCAGTCCGAGCCTGGGCTGGAACTCATAGCGAAGCAGCGGGCAGTAGTGGTCAAAGGTTGCAGCGGCGCCCTCAAGATTGCCCTGGCGGAACTGGTCATAAATCGATACCAGTACCTCGGGAAAGGCAAAGCCGGTCATGGTGCCCACGGCGCCACGCTGCAACTCTTCCAACAGGTACACGCCGCCCAGTCCGCCAAACACGCGCATAGAGTCACCGGCAAGCTCCCGGATTCGCGTGATCTTGGGGCCAACGGGAGGCTCCTCCATCTTGATCATGTTGACACCCCCTTCCCGGCCCAGCCGCGCGACCACTTCGGCGCTGATTTGCGTACCAAAGGAGTCAGGAAAGTCATGAATGATTACCGGGATGTGCAGAGCCTTACCGAGCGCCTTGTAGTAGTCGAAGAGAACCGCATCCGAAACACCGTCCAGTGGGGCTGCAAAGACGGCTGAAGCGCCCAACGCCTGGGCTTCCAGCGCCTGCTCGATGGCGCCGGGAATCCCTAGCGCCCGCACCCCGACCCAGACGGGTACCCGGCCGCGTGCGCCGCTCACAAACGCGGTGATGACCTGACGTCGCTCGGCATTGGTCAACTTGTGGGCCTCGCCCAGAAAGCCCAGTACGGCCAGGCCCCTGACACCGACCTCAATCTGGAACTCCACAAGGGTCTTGATGCTGTCGACATCGACCTGGCCATGTAGATCAAATGGCGTGGGGCAGATGGTGTAGATACCGGAGGCGTCGAGCAGGGTCATTGCAACATCCTTTGGGGCAACAGAGAGGTGCCTTTGATTCTTGCCCCATCGGTCGCAGGCTGTCGTATGCCTTTTTATCTGAACGGCTTAACCTCACGTTATGCCTCGGCCGCCTGAAAGCCATGGTGAGCCATCGTGCTTCGCAACGTGGCAACAAAGTGCTGGGCTGGTTTGGACAGGGGCTCATAGCGGCTATGCACCAGGTTGGCTACCAGCGTGGGTGCCGGCGCCACGGGCCTTACGACAAAGTTGCTCTGGGACCAACTGCTAACCGAAAAGTCATCGACCAGGGCCAGGCCCGCCCCGCTTTGCACCAGTGCGCAGGCATTTTGCGGTGACCCTACCTCGATGGCGATGCGCATTGGCTCGCCGCACGCCGCGTACATATCGGCGACCACCGCGCCAAAGGGCGTCTCACGGTCATAGCTGATCAAGGGGTATGGCCTTAGATCGGCCAGTTGCAGGGTGGCCCGCCGTGTCAGCGGATGGTTGTAGGGCAGGATGCATACCAGATGGCCTCTGCAAAGAGGGACCATCTCAAGGTTGGGATGCCTCATGGGCAGGATCACCACACCCAGGTCAGCCTGCTGGTTTAACAGGCTGTCACGCAAGTGATTAAAGCCCAGGTAGGTAAAGGTGCACTTGACGTCAGGGTGGCGCTCGCGAAATGCGGTGATGGCCTGGGGGATCAGCATCTGGCCAATGCTGGGACTGGACACAATATGCACGGATCCTTGTGAACGCTCCGCCAGGTCATGAGCCAGGGTGTTGACCCGCTGCACCCCAGCGTAGACGCTTTCCACTTCACGAAAGAGTTTTTTCGCTTCAGGCGTTGGGTACAGGCGCCCTTTTATCCGTTCAAACAATGAAAATCCAATCCGGCTTTCCGTGTATGACAAGAGCCTGCTGACGGCTGGCTGGGAGACCAGCAGGAGCCGGGAGGCCCCGCTGATGCTGCCCGTGGTCATGACCGCACGAAAGACTTCGATCTGACGCAGGTTAAGCGACATGGCATTTCCTTAGGGCTTTGTCAGGGCATTCCTTAACGCAACGTTATGGATGATGAACAAATCAGCAAGGTCTGTGCCGTATCAGCCTGATTACACTACCGGGATCTCCTCTCCCCCTCGTTTCTCACCGGAGGTGCCATGCATCCCCCTTTGATTGTTATCAATCCCAACAGCAATGAGGCCGTTACCCGGGGTATCGATACGGCGCTTGCGCCGCTTCGACTCAGCGGTGGTCCGGCGATCAGGTGTCTGACCTTGCATGACGGCCCAGCGGGCGTGCAAACCCAGCGCGACATTGCTCGCGTGACGCCACCGCTGCTTGAGCTGATAAGGACACATGAGGCCACAAGCGGCGCGTTTGTCATTGCCTGCTTTAGTGATCCTGCATTAGCCGCTGCCCGGGAGGTCACCCGCCGGCCTGTGCTTGGGATTGGAGAATCAGCGCTCCTGACCGCGCTTACGCTGGGCGAGCGTTTCGGGGTGATCGCGATGCAGGACAGTGCGCGCGCTCGTCACCTGCGCACCTATGGTGCAATGGGAATACTGGATCGCTTTGCCGGAGAAGAGGCCATCGGCTTAAGCATCACGGCGCTGGGTGATGCCCGACAGCGTCAGGATCGCCTTGCGGTCGTTGGGCGCAGGCTGCGTGATGAGCACTATGCCGATGTACTGGTGATGGGCTGCGCAGGGCTGGCGCAGCATCGAGAGGCGTTGCAGCGGGCGTTGGGTATCCCTGTGGTGGAACCCAGTCAGGCCGCCGCGGTAATGGCCCTGGGCCGTATTTGTCTTGATTGGGAGAAGGGCTGATGACACCGGAACTACTTGAGCAATTTCGTGCCCTGCTAGGGCCTGCTGGGGTTCTTACCGACTCTGACGCCATGGCGCGCTATTGCACGGACTGGCTGGGTAAATGGCAAGGGCGCACTGCCGCTGTGCTGCGGCCCGGCAATACAGAGGAGGTCTCGGCAGCTATCAAACTCTGCCATCGACATCATATTCCTGTCGTTCCCCAAGGGGGCAACACAGGCATGAGCGGCGGGGCAACGCCCGATACCAGCGGGGCCCAGGTGATCCTGAGTCTGGAACGGCTCAAGCGTATTCGCCAGGTTGACCCTATCAACGATACGCTTACCGTTGAGGCCGGAGTGCTGCTGGCCGAGGTTCAGCAAGTGGCGCGTGAGGTCGACCGGTTCTTTCCCTTAAGCCTTGGCGCGGAAGGCAGTTGTACCCTGGGCGGTAACCTTGCCACCAATGCCGGGGGAACCGCGGTGTTGCGCTATGGCAACATGCGCGCCCTGACCCTGGGCCTTGAGGTCGTTTTGCCCGATGGTCGCATCTGGAACGGACTGCGTGGTCTGCGCAAGGATAATACGGGGTTTGACCTGCGTGATCTCTTTATCGGCTCTGAGGGAACCCTTGGAGTTATCACCGCGGCTGTTCTCAAGCTTTACCCTAGCCCCCAGGGCCGAGCGGTCGCCTGGGTCGGCAGCGCCACGTTGCCTAAGTTGATCTCCCTGCTCACCCACCTGCGCGCCAGCTGTGGTGAGCGACTGGTAGCCTTCGAGATGCTTTCAGCGAGCTGTCTGGATCTGATTGCCGCCCATGTTGACAGCGCACGCGTTCCCCTACAAAGCCGCCCTGCCCTTCATGCACTTATTGAACTGAGCGACACCCGTCCGGGTGATCTGGCCGGGCTCCTGGAAGACTCGCTAAATCATGGACTTAAACATGACTGGATTCAAGATGCGGTTATTGCCACCAATGAACGCCAGGCTGCCGAATTCTGGCGATTGCGTGAGGGGATTTCACAAGCCCAGGTTCGTGCTGGCATGGCGATCAAGCACGACATTGCATTACCCATCTCCCAGATACCACATTTTGTCGATGAGTCTGACAAGGCCTTGCGGGAAGTCTTTCCTGAACTACCCCTTATCAACTTTGGCCATCTGGGTGACGGCAATCTCCACTACAACGTGTTACTTCCACGGGACACCTCCCCGGAGCGCTATCACATGCTAACCGAGGCCCTTAATCGCCTGGTTCATGATCGCGTCATGAGCCATGAGGGAAGCATTAGTGCTGAGCATGGTGTGGGTCAACTGCGCCGTGATGAGTTAAAACACTACAAGTCCCCCATTGAGCTTGAGCTGATGCTGCGCATCAAGCAGGCCATCGATCCAAACCAGCTGATGAATCCTGGCAAGCTACTGTAAATTCTGTCACGCTGGCCCGGGTTCGACGACTAGCTTCTGCCTTTGAGCTAGCCGTCGAACAGGCCCAGGTTAACAAGGGACCTGCTCCTACAGCGCTCAACAAGACGAGCGCACAAAAAGCCCAACTATTACCCCTCGACTGTCGCTCTCTGGCGTCCTGTCAGGGTCTAATAGGTGCAAGCCTGCTGAACACATGAGCATTGCTCACCACATATCGTAAGCATTCAACCTGCAGTACCCTGCGTGACTGCTGACGGCTGAAGCGCCCCTGTAGCCTTTGGATCCTTGGCCCCCTCTTCGTCCTGCATCTGCAGACGACGCATCACCGACAGGTACGTTTCCATGGGCTGTGCACCCCCTATCAGGATACGCTGGCCGGTCTTGTTATCCACAACAAAGGTGGCTGGTGTTCCGTTAGCCCCATTACTCTTGGCCAGCGCCACCGACTGCTGGAGCTTGTCCATGTGCCGGCGCTCGGTCATGCACTGCTTGAAGGCGCTGGGGCCGGCTCCTAGTCGGGTGGCCAGGCCGTTGAGGTCCGCATCCTGGCCGGGATGCTTGTAGAGCTGATCCAGCATTACCCAGAACGCCTGATTGCCCTTCACCTCGGATACACACTCCAGGGCATGCGCCTGCACCTGTGAGGTCGGCGAGAGGATGGGCATATTCTTGTACTCCCAGTTCACCGTACCGCCGGAAGCATCCACGATCTGCTTGGGCGTCTCATGAAATCGCTTGCAATAGCCGCACTGGGTATCGGCAAACTCCACCAGCGTAAAACGTGCCCTGGTGCTGCCGTAGATGTGCTGGCCAGCCTTGCGCCCTTCCAGGCTATCCGAGGCAGCCTCATACCCTTCGAACAAGGCCTGACGTTCCTGATCGGCTTCACGGGCCCGGATATCCGCCAGCGTGGTTTCGATCGAGGCCCTGAGTCGCTCTGGAGAAGTAGCTGACTGCACTGTTTGCGCCAGTTCATCCATTCTCTTTTGCGTCTGGTGAGACTGATAAAACATACCGCCCGCAACTGTTGCGCACGTTACAGCAAGCGCAATGACTACAAGTTTGTTCGAATTCTTGTCACTCATTTTAAAACTCCAGTTTTAATATATAGTGGCATTTTGAGGTAACTTTGCTATACATGAAGAACAAACATTGGCATCTTTACCAGTGCCCACACTTAACAACCTGTGAGTTCTTGGCGTTAGGCAAATGGAGCAAAAAAATTACAAGAAATCAGGGTATGAGAAACGCATCGCAAAGCTCTGGCAGAATATTAACAACAAGAATCAGATAGCATCCCATCGCATATCCTGCTGCGCCCGTTCCCAGTAATCCGCTAATTGAACTTCCAATACCTTTCTGACAGCACCTGCCAAGATCAGCGCCCAGCTGTTTGCCCTGAAGAAAACCCCATGCTCCCATAACAACGCAATTAATCAGCGAAAAGGCCAGGAAGAGATCAGAAAATGACTGACTTATATCCAGCCAATAAACCGTACCACAGGTTAAAGCCGTTAAGGCGAACATGAGAGATGTGATAATCGATTTATTTTGAAACCGCATGAATGCCTTCCTTGCCAGCCACTGGCGAATAGGTTGGGAAGGAAAAAACATTGGCTTTGTATCCCTGTTGGACAGGAATTGCGGCCAGCCAACCATTAGGCAGGAGTTCAAGTAGCGACTGAAATACAGCCGTATCAAGACAATCAACCGGGTGCCCCGTCATATCAAGAAGTGATCGGGTAAGTTTGTGTCGTGGCTTGAGTTCAACTATATCCGGACGGCTATTGGCAAGATGGGACTGGACAAATGAGAAAGTGGGAAAGCTGCCGGATAAATGCGATGAGTAAGCACACAGCAAGGAAATACGCGCCGTATCATCAACACCCTTCTGACTATGCCCATTGAAATACGAGACCAGCGCTCTTAGTTCATCCAGCTCAAGCGTGGAAAGAAGATGGTTGATTACATATCTTTTGCGAGTAGGTAGTGCCTCAAGCAAGTTTTTAGCTGCAACGTGCATAACAAGTCCCTCCGAAAGTAAACCTACTTTCATGGTACAGGAGAATCTCAGAATGCAAGTCTGGCTGGATGATTAAGGAAAACCTTGTCCTGAAATAGAACTGGAGCCGCTGGTCAGATAATTAGATTAGCTAGATATTTAACTGCATCCGGGAAAGCCGACAATCTGTCATTGAATCCAGATCCCAGAAGTCCAGGCCGAAGTCTGACTCTATACACCTTCCAACATAGTTAATATCCTGCTCGCGGTTTTTTGCAAACACACCATGCGGCACGCTTTCATCCTCAAATAACCACTTGCGCAGATTGAAGTTGATAACCAGCTCACCCTGAGGATGTTCACGATAAGCACAAAAGATTGGGGAGAGTTATATCCAATAGTGCGAGATAACGATATGGCCTGTACTTACCTTAATACAGGGACCCAGCATTAGCTGAAAGGAATAGTTTGCCTTCCTTAATAAATACTGCACGCAGGCAGAAAAGCCATCACAATCCAGATCCTTGATGTACTCAAGATCGCAGAGTTGCAGTTCCAGAAGTTGCGCGTGACGGCTGTAAACCATATCTGGCACCTACCAGTCGACAAAACGATTAGATAGGATCAGGAAGGCACAAGGGCTGTTGTAAGTTCCTTGAGTTTCTTTATCCGACTTCTTGCCTCGGTAATCAGCAGTTGCCGGCGGCGCATGATCTCATAATCGTTTTCTGCCTCTTCGATATTCTCCTTTTCCCAGGAGTGGCATCTGGAAAGTGATGCATTGCTATACCGGGTCTTTCCGGCAGGTTTGGAAATATGTTTACTTACCCAGAGCTTTTTACCAGCCTGCCCCAGTTTTAGGGAGAAGGGACTGTAATACCAGATAATCGTTAAGGTGTTTTTCAGTACACGTACGCGCGACCCCATTTTAGGGAATTGATTGTTTCGCTCCTGTTCGCGCCTGGCAACGGTCCAGAAGTACTCGCATGTTTCCTTGGCCTGAAGAATGTTGAGGGCATTGAGTCGCTCAATCTGCTCCTCCAGGCCCGCCACCGCTTGTTCGGTCAGCTCAAGGATATCTCCTGCATTAAGATCCAGATCCGCAATGCGTGTGTCACCCCACGCCAGCTCCTGAAGCTCGGCAGTTGTGTAGTGCTTTGTCATCGTTGGAACCTCGCTATTTGACATGGCAATCAATGATCTTGAGGGTCACGGTTCGTGAGGCGTAATGCAGGTACATTTTTTAGTAAATGGAAACGGCGATTGGCATGTGGATACCGCAACGACTGTTATCTCGTTCTTATCTTATGGGATACCAGATCGTCGAAAGCCGGGTCTTTTAATTCGTCCTCAACTGGATTATTTCGAGGGTATCCAACATACATGTGCGTTAATCCAGGGTGAGGTATCCAGCCTTAGAAAAACGCAGCCCTTTGATAACGTGGTATCCAATATATATATGGGCTAAAGCGTACCTAGGTATCCAGTCTGGCGACAGCGCGGATTTGAATGGATCACTATCCAACATACAGGTGTGTTAGGCCCTGCGCTGGTATCCAGTCATGGTCAAGCTGTATCCCTCTGGCTACCTCGACAGCTATCCCTGCATGCCGCTATCACCGTCTACCTGCTATGAGAAGGAAGGGATCGGACTCCCTTCTCATGTGCTCAGAGCGTGACTACATCCTTGGGGATACATCTAGAGCTGGCGCGTAGACCGGTCCCTTTTTCATCTTTAGCCAGACCGGAGTTCGCTCATCCATAACCGTGTCATGCAGTCTTTTACGGGCGATATCGTTAGGGCAGTTGGAGCTCGTCACGGACGTGTTATAAAAGACAACAAACGGGGTTCCACAACCTGGGCAAACTTCCAGGGAAACCTCCCGGGCGATATAGGCAAGCGCCAGGGAATAAGCCTCGTTTATGGTAAGGATGCGTGGTAGTTTTTCGGACTGATTGTAGTGCCAGTTGATAGAGGCCCGATAAATGTCATAGGCGTCTATAACATCATAGACATCAAATTCTCCGCACTTCTTACCATTCAACGCGGCGTAAGGAAGAATAAAAAACGCAGCGTTTTTGCGCTCCGTTGAATTCTTGATAATGGTTTGCACACCCTTTTGAAGCTTTCCCTTGCGATCTTCAAGCGGAAGTCCAAGTTCATCTCGTAGCTTACGCAGTGTCTTTTTGCTGAGCGACGTTTCAAGCTCAATAAAGCGAGTCACAAACTTTCGCATCAGCATAGTTCTGGCAAGAGCGAGTTTGCGCCCGGCTGCCACACTTTGATAGTGAGTGGTGTTTGAGTTATCGCCTTTCTTGTCAGTCATGTCAGATTTCCAGGGAAGAGTTAAAGCACTGAAGTTGAATTCGGCTCAACGCCTCTTTAGATAGATCTGCTCTACCGATGCCGTTAATCAATTGTGAGTCAAACCTGAGTTCAAGTTTGCCGGCTGTGGTATGCGCAACCAGATGCCGGATCTGGGCATCAGATAGCTTTCTGACATATTCAATATGTTCCTTCTTTACTCCATACCGAATACGGGTCACTCCGATACTTTGCCGGTGCGAGCAAAGTTTTACCGATAGCCAGAACCTGTATGCCAGGTCCTGAAACTCATTAAGAGATGCACTCGGTTGCGGGCTCGCAACAGGTAATACCTATTTAAAATCTGTAATTGCATGGCTACAGGTAAAATGCAATACCACTGGATCAGCAAGTAACCTTATATTCTGCTGAGCCAATTGGGCCAGCCACAAATACTCTTTAGCCTGGATTTTAAATTCTTTGCGCGTCTCCGCGCATCCATCCATGGCGCTGCGATATAAATAGGACCAGACGTCACAATTAAGATCTGCCGTGTCCTTACAACTTACATTAGCAAAACCACTTTCGTAGTTATTGAAACTGCTCATTGCTCGCAAACTCCACCTATGACGTAGGATATGTTCTTGCATATGGCCAGTACTCTTGAACCGTAGTTTCTGGCCAGTGCTTCGTTTTTTATGTTGTGGTACCTACCGATACCCAGTTCCAAGTCACCAGGAGCAGATCTAATTCTCTCGCTTAGTATGGATGCACCTGTTCTCAAGCCATTTTCAGCACTTAACAACGACTTCGGATCATTTATGCGATCGGAATTCCAGTACAGGTTTACCTGCATGATTCCGACATCAACTGATCTTGCACTTCTTAAAAGGTCAGTCAGGAGATGCTCTGCTTCTTCCAACGTTTTTGCATAATACGCTTTGGTTGCAGTTCGTATGGTATACGGCCACGGGCTTATACCTTCCGAAGAAGAATAGGCCGACTCAGCAAGTGCAACAGAGTAGAGCAGATTGACAGGCAAGCCATGCTCTCTTGCTATTTCACCAAACAGTGAATTATCAAGATCTGCATGAGCATGAGTTACGGATAGCGCTCCGAGGGCGAATGCCAATAGTGCAACCTTTTTCATATCTTCCCCGCTTGCTTAGTTTTAGCTTTGTCTGAACTACATATCCATTTTCCACAAAAACTCCATTATGCAAGTGCCGCATTCAGAGTGACGCTAAATCTTGCGCAGAGAAGACTATTCGGCTGCGAGTCCGAATATTGCGCTCATTGGTTTTCTGTAATCAATCCCTATAGACAAACGGGCAGGTATAACTTGCAGGAGTCTATGTAATAGAGATAGCTAATATCAGGCCGATATCAGAGTGAAGGCAAACTCACTGATGTCGGAGCGATATTGCTCTGGTGAATAGCAAACATTCATTTGAACATTTGCATAAAGCATAAGCTGGTAGAAGCTACGAGCTGGGTACAGAAATAATATTGACGCTAAATGGGCTGCTTCTTTAACGAGGCCAGCTACCTCAGAAATGAAATGTAGACTATTTTTTATGGATTGAGCAACTGTCTGGATGAAATCATTTTCACGCAGACACCAACCTTAACGATGCCATCCTCAGGGCTACGGTCATGACACAGATCGATGCGGAACAAAAGCCAGGTCGAAAGCTTGGATTCATTGGTACGTGGCTGCTGGTTCAGCTGGTGTTTTTGGTGATCGCAGGTGTGTGGGTCGCTATCGGGACGATGGTAGGCGATGGGTATCGCGTTACCAACCTCGCCCTCTTTGGCCTATGTGCATTACCACCAACCAGTTTTCTGGCCTTGTGGGGCGTAAGGGCAGCGTTAGGAGGAAGGATTGCCAAGTTGATCTTTGGACTCATTTCAACTGCAGCAGTCATTGGGGCGGTATGGTTTTCAAAGCATGACACTGTTCTGATGGCATCAGTGGTGTGGTTAGTCACTGCTGTGCCTTTTTTCTTGATCTCAGCGCTCGTAAAACTGATCAGAGAAAAAGAGCAGGCTTTTGCAGAGCGACGAGCGAAAAGGCTTCAACGTTGCGTGTGTTCTTACGAAGAGGCTGATGAATACGTTTGGCTGGGGCAGACCACTACGAACGGAACTAATCAAGCCATAAGAGACCTTCGTAAATTTCAGGAGCATGTTGAGCAACAGATGATCCATGACAGCGTCCCCGGCACACAACACCCTACATGGTTGTAAAAGAAAGCCCGCTTTATGCGGGCTTTCTTTTTTATTCTTTAGTTATGTCAGTGGGATTAAAGGTACTGGCTAGTCGAGCGGGGTGCTGTAATAGACTGGAGGCAAGCTCTCTATTAGTGGGGGCGGCTTCAATATAGTCATAGGATCGATCGAGCGCTTTACTAAAGAGCTCTTGGTCTTTCTGAGGAAGATTCTCGAATCTTTCATATCCTCTTGCTGTTGCTATTGCCTGTTTGTCCTCAGCTATGCGCTCGGATCTAAGTTCTCCATTGTTTACATGATCCATATGGTTACCTACCAAGCCTGCTACCTTGAGCAGAGGACTTGGTATAGGAATATCCCCCAGCTGTTCAGCAAGCTGAATTGCCTGATTGGCAGTGGTAAACTGGTCAGCGTAATGATTAGCCATTGATTCGGTTAAGCCGTCACTTCGCGCAGCCTCATACATACGCTCTCTCATAAGCTCTCCTGAGCGACTTAGTGCAGCCTCCCCTACACGTCCTCCCTTCCCCTTCGAGGCTTCAGCGAGTTGCCCCGCATACACAGCGGCTGCTTCCTCGTTAGACATGGTATCGACTACTTCTCCCCCCATCATGCCCTTGGCCAGGAGGCCGCTGAGCTTTAATCCAGCGCCTTTCAGCCCGTCAGGCAGTTGGAAGTGAGACAGATCCTCGCCGGACTGTGCGGCGTCGCTAAACTGCTTGAGCTGTTGATCATCCATCCCGCTCAGCCACTGGATGGCCTTCTGGGTCATGTCTTTTGCCATGCCGGTAGCAGAAGCTGCTGCAGTATTGACCAATGCTTCGGTGGTTTGAGACGTGCCCGTTGTTGTATATGCCGCTGGAGGTTCGGGAGCCTGAAGCACGCTTTCGGCTGCATTCTTCATCCGGCCAGTTTGTAATTCACCACCCCAACTAGAACCTTGTGAGCGCGCTTCGGAGAGGCCTGCCTCATGATGTTGACCTACGGGGCCGTTATTGCCATTAAGTCTTCCCATACCCTGGGTGTAGCTGGGACCTGCGGCTGCGCCAGCAGCAGCCTGATCTCGATTGACCATAGCGGGGCCTTGTATCCTCTCGGCCTCTTCACGTATGCCCCCCGGAATACCTGCCGCTCTGTCGACGAGGCCGGCATTGGCCTCATGAGACATTTCCGGCGCCCCTTGCAGATCTCGGCCCAGCGTCATGCCTGTTGCCTTGGCAACAGTACTCATAGAAGAGAGATAGGTGCTGTTATCGTTGCCAAAAGTCCTTTCGTCCGTCATAAGCACAAGAGAGGCAGCGACCCGGGCCTTGCGCTCATCCATACGATAGGGCCCGTCATTGGAAGTGTATCTATCCATCAGCTTGCTGACCTTGGAGCGAAGCTCAGGATGGTACTGGGCAAACTCAGTGAGCATTCGAGCTGCACCGTCGTTTTGCGACATCTGGTTGGCTAGATCGTTGATGGTCAGCCCTGTGTTGGACCCAAAGCTCTCAGCCAAGGAAGAGGTACGAGCATAGGTCTCATTGGCACTTACCGCCTCGGAAGCGGCATTTTGCAGTGAGCGAGCTCGTTCAGATCCAAGTGCGTGAGACAGAGTCTGGGTACTCATACTGCTAATGCCATGGCTTAGTGCGTCGCTGAGCGACGCCCGGCTGCTTTCACTAAAGCCGGCCTGCTTCAGGTACTTGTCACCGTCCGCTTTACTGAACTGGACTTGATTACTGTCAGAGTCGTTCATCTGACCACTGATTGTAGTACCGCCGTTGATTCCACTGCTATCTTTGCTATCAGTGTCCCCACCTTTCCCCTTCCCTTTTGTAGGTAAAGACAGCGATAACGATGCCCCCCCAGCCGCTGCCATTGTCACTAGTCCAGTCACAGCAGCCGTTTGCGATGCTCCAATATTATGATCTCGCATATAACTCGCCGCGGCGCTCCGGATTGCCTGCGCCTCACTACTATTGCTGCTCATCACCGTGCGACCGATCTGCTCTGAAAGCGAGGTCATTTGCTGCTGCGAGACGTTGTCAGTGAACGAATTTGAGAGCGTGCGGGTGAACTGCTCGCGCTTGTCGTTAGCATAGCTTTGCGCCGAAGAGGCTGCGCTGCTGAGTCTTGCATCAAATGCAAGATTCGGAAGCAGGCTGTCGGCGCCGGTTCCTGCGGTCCCACCTACGTTCGTATTGCTGTTCATGGCCAGGTTGTTCAGGGCCGGACTATTGCTGACCACATCCGGCGTCGTGATCTTCTCGTTGATGTGATCTGCCCCGTTCATGCGCTGAGCCAGTGATGTCCAGGCATAGGTCGAGCCAGTCACCAGCATCATGGTAAGTACTGGAGTAGCCGCAGCCAGCATCCCGCCCGTAGCCAGCCAGTTGGCCAGGTATTCATCTGACTTGTACAGACCATAGAAGGAGTCAAGGGCGATGGCCGTACCGCTAGTGACTCCCATCAGCGATTCAAGGTCCTGAGTGGCTGCGCTGTAGAGGTAGAGATTGATGATGGATAACACCGGCATCCATAGCTGGATCCAGATCAACATCTGGAAGTACTTGCCTACCAATGATTGACCATACCGGCCGATAACCATCAGAAAGCCCATGAAGGGTACGATGGCATAGACAAAACCTTCAATCAGCGCCAGCATTGGTCGCACAGTCGTACGGAACATGGACTGCTCTGACGCCCACTGCGTGTTTCGCTGCATCAAGGCCTGACCAATCATGGTTGCACTGGAGAAGTCTCGCATGTCCTGATAACGGCCCTGAGCGGCCTGTAGATAGACGTTATCCAGTACAGCCGCCATGACGTATTTCTGAGCATCAACAGCTGCCGCTCCACCCGTTGCGAGTGAGCCGAAGTTTTCGGACAGCTTCGTATAGAGATCCTGATCGTCATACAGGACGATGCCGGCCGATTCGGCCATGGCATTCTTGACACTTTCCGAGGCAAAGGCTGCCTGCGTGCGTTCCATGAGCAAGGTATAGGCCGCAGAACACGTCATGGTTGTGCCAAACGGGTTTCCAGCATCCAGAAACAGCAGCGTATGGTGAATGGTGGACTTGTACTGCATGGCCTCGACCGCTGAATGGGTCATCAGCGCATCAAGGGTAAAGCGGTTGGTATCAATGCCCTTGAGCGTACATTCCTTGATGTAGTTGTACCAGGAGCGACGAAAGTTGACCGTTCCGGTACTGGTCCCGCTCTGCATGTTGGCAACTGACTGATCACCCAGCGCCTGGTTGATGGCCTGAAACACCTTGGGCTCGGAAACCTTGCGACGAATATCATTGATGCTTTTTAGCGCATCGGCAAAGTGGGTTTCGGTAACCCCTGGGATAATGGTGCCGTAGCCCACCTCAAACAGCCGGGTCAGTCCGTAGCCCAGCTTTGAGATCGTGCCGCCTACGGCGCCAGCAATCAGCGGCACATTATCAACCGGCCTTACCGCACCGCTGTAGGCATCCTCGATCACTACCGTGACCTTGGGTGCAAAGAGCATCATATAGATAACGACACCAATGAGAGCCTGCTGAAAATCAACGCCCCCCTTCGCCCCGCTGACCAGTGCCTGCCAGCCGATGATAAGCACACCGACCAGAAGGCCTATCGAGACGATCTGAATGAAATCGCCTGATCCTGTGATCATGGCGACACCGTTGAAAATTTGCTCCAGAAAGGCGCTTTCACCAATCGAATAGATCGTCCATTCCATCACTTCTGCCCTCCACCTGTTGTGGTGACCTGTTCCTGCATCGCATAGCCGCTCTTCTCGACAAGGCCCAACGTGGTTTCGGAGCGGGCCAGCATCTGTCCGAGGTCGCCATAGTCACCACGTAGCGCATCGGCTTCCCGGTCAAGCTCGGCGAGCGAGTCGCGCAGCTGCTCGCGGGCCAGGTTGGCGTGGGAACTCTGGCTGGTCGCAACCGCCGTGTAGGCCGTTGTGATCATGCGGCGTGCAGCATCACGGATCATGGAGAGCGCCATGGCGCCAGCTGATTCCTCGGCAAACTCCTGAGCGGTGAGGCTACTTACAGTGGAAAGGCGACTGAGCATTGAACCGGCAGAGCCAGCATTGGCCGACACGGCCTGTTCCTGCGCTGTGGCGGCCATGCCTTCGGTGCCGGTAGCATATTTCATGATCAAACCGTCCGAGGTTGAACCATTGCCCAGATAGGCTTCCTTGATCTTGGTCCTGAGGCCGGTCAGGGTAACGCTCTTGGTAGGGCTCGTGCTGCTGATTGCACAGTTCTCGGTATCACCGCCGCAGTCGTATACCTTGACGGTACCGCCCTCGATGAGATCCCTGAGCTTGACAAGATTGCCCGGCAGGGAACGGGCGATGTTGGTGTCGTCATCACTGCCCTCCCCCACAATCACTGTGCCGGTCATGGACATGATGGCCTCGAGCAGGTCCGTATCCAGCGAGCCACCTGTTCCGCTTGAAGAGGAGGCAAACCACAGGTCGACCCGGTTACGCCGGAGTTCCTTCCAGACGATGTTGCCCATCTGCTTTTCATACTCGGCCGGGTTGGACTGCTTGAGCGAGGCACGGGAGCTGACGCCATCGGTCTCGCTCCAGGTCGCAAAGTAGTCCGTCATCGCACCGGTAATGGTGGCGCTGGTACGCACGTCGTTGTCCAGCTTGAAGCCCATGGCGCCTACCGTGTCATTCACGACGCCCTGCGCCAGCTGGCAGGAGCTGCCCATCATCTGGTTGAGGTTCTGAATGCGGGCCTGAAGTTCAGAGAGCAGTTCAGCGCCGTCCGGAAAGACATTCGATAGCGCGAGCTGGAAGGCATAGCCGGTCGCGTTGGCCGCAACGCTTCGCAGGAGCTGGACGAACTGGTCGGCGTTGATAAAGGAGAACGATCCGCCAAACAGGTCCACTCCCCCACATCCTGCCTTCCAGCTGGGAATTTCCAGGTTGGCAAAGTTGGTGTTCATGATTGGGCTTTTGGCAATGTAACGGCCGCCGGCCAGTGCGCCCCGCGTCTGGGTTTCGAACACACCCGGATCGGTGGTGTTGGTCATCTCGTTGAACAGGTTGTCCATCTGATCCTGCAGGCCCCCGGCATGGGACGCAACAGGCAGCGCGGCGCCAGCGGCTAGACATAGCGCCAGTGCTGACAAGGTGAACAGTCTTCTCATGGAAGTTCTCCTCCGCCCACGCGGGCGCGGCCAAGGGATCTGTCTATGTGCTGAAGCAGTTCGGAAGGGGGAATAAAGCCGCTCTCATCGCCCTCGACTAAACCAGCGGGGAGCAGCTCGCTGAGGTTGTCATCAAGGTTGCGCAAGGGTCGGGTGCGATTAAGCGTGCGCTGGTCAATCCAGCCCTTGCTGGCCGCCGCCAGGGTGATGCGATGCTCGATATCCCCCAGCGCCAGCGCCCCCTGGGCGATGGGTGCAAAGTCACCGTCGGGGCTGGCCAGATAAATCGCCGGGAGCTGGCGCACCCCCAGCATCCGGGCATGGCCTGCATCTGGCTTGAACCCCGGGAAGGGATTACCCGGTAGGTCCTTGCCGTCCACCGAGATAGGAGTAACGGTAAAACGGCTTTCCAGCATGCGCAGAACCGGAACCTGCGTCTCGCAGAGATCACAATCCGAGGCGTAGAAGAAAAACACGCCGACCTTTTGCGCCAGCTCATCAAGCACCTGCGCCTTGGCCTCCCCTGCCTGCTTGTCCAGTGCCTGCGCGGCATAGGTAGCGTTAGGACGACGAGCGTTTTCATCCAGTAGGGGATCAATCTGTACAGCAAGCTGGCTTACGTCCGCAAACTGAGCACTGCGGTCCATGGCGTAGCGCTGAAGGAGCTTAAAGGCGCGTACATTCTCGACGGTGGGGTTATCCCAGGCGGCGTCCTTGTACTTGGGCAGATTCTTTCTGAACCACTCGGCACTAAAGGCTTGTGGCGGTGCCGGGGTAGCCTGTGCTGGCGCCTCGGTTATGGTCTGTACTGTCTGGGATTGTGGCTCAGGGGGCGGAGGCGCTGGTGCTTCTTCTGGTGGCTCGGGTGGGTCTTCATAAAAGAACCAGCCGCGCTGCTTTTGTGACCAAAAAGAGTGAGGGTCGGTGGTGTCGGCCGGAGCGTTGGAAGCAACCACACTGGCCAGCAAAAGAACCGGAACAAAGGCGTGTCGTTTCATGGCGTGCGCATCGTAGTGGCGGTAGGTCGATACTACGATGCAAGCCCACTGGCCAAGCCTCGTGGTTGATACCCGCGCGGGTACCAACCACGGGGTTTGGGTGCAAATAATTTACTGGACAGACCAAAGGTGGATCATTCGCGGCGTAATAATCGGTTGACTCTGCACGAACCATCCTTGAAATCTATAGATACCTGGTAGCTGCCAGGACGTATCAAGAAGCGCGGCCCATGCGAAGAAGTAGGCATACAAGGAACCTGCCAATACAAACCAGAAATTGTCATTTTGGTAGGCGTCCCATAGGCCGCTGCCAAACATAGACAGAGCAAAGAGAAGTATTGGGGATTTGCAAACAAGAAGGAAAACACGTTGCCGGGTCATGGTCTCGCCCTCAGTAGATTGAGACAGCGATATTAAAACCAGGCTGGACATGGCTATGCCCGTGGTTGATACCTGTGCGGGCATCTTTGAGAAGACGTCGACCAGGGGTACGCGATAAGGTGCGCTGTTATCCCAACTCCCTTTTGCCTAAATATCGGGCACTCCTACCTCCTCAAGCGCTTAGTGATTTTGAACGGTACAGGTCCGTCAGGCGAAACCCCGTCTTGATCAGTTTTACCAGATTCAGAAGCGTAGGTGTGATCACTAGCAGCTTCTTGGCCCGCGTCAGCGCCACGTATTGCAGGTTCACTTCCCCTAGCATTTCCTGCCTAGGAATTTCATCGTCCGTGAGGTCAGGGAAATCGTCACAGAGATAGACCTGATCCCATTCCAGCCCCTTGCTCTTGTGCGCCGTGGTGACGACCATTTGCGCCTGCTGGCTACCCTTCACGATCTGGCTCTTGAGTATGGCAAGGCTGTCGGGAAGATTGGCGTAACTGTCTACGACCTTGATCGCTCGAAGCATCTCAATGTCACGGGCTTCCTGCGCCACTATCTGGTAAGCGGTGTAATCCGGATAGTCTTCAAGCAGGCGCTTGTTCTGGATGTTTTGCGGTTCGTCCTTTGAAAGCCAGTACACATCCAGGATGCCCTTGAAGTCGTAGGCATCGTACCCGCCGACTAACTCAATGCTCATGCCACGAGAAGAGAAGAACAGGGCGGCTTCAATAACGCCCGTCACCGTGCGCGCGATAAAAGCAAACGGCGGCTTTGAATCGCTCAGCTTGAACTCGGACGAGACCACGATGCGGTCCTCTCCTCCCAGTCCCACAAGCGGTACATCCTCACCCTTGTAGCGCAGGAGCACATTGGCCATGGCCGCGACATTGGGACCAAAGCGAAAACTGTTGGTTAGCCGCAGTTGCTCGGCGTCGTGCAGCTGAGGATGGCTCAGGGCGTCGATAGCGCCCCTGAACTGATAGATCTGCTGGTGTTCGTCGCCTACGGTAATGACACGCGCCTTGGTCTGGCTGAACACGATATCGGTGGTCAGCTCGTTGCTGTCCTGCCCTTCGTCAAAGAGAATCACGCTGTACTGGGCGGAAAGGTCAGGACGGGATAGCTGGTACTGCTTCAGATAAACATCGTGCACCGCAATCTGCTTGCTGTATGGGTCCTGCATCTCACTCCATAGTGCTTCGGCCACCTTGATCGCGGCACTGGCAAGGCGCGGATCGTCCTTCTTCTTGGACTTTTTCGACTTCATCTCCTGAGCGCGGTAGTAGTGCGCCTGCGTAATGAATTGATCAGCGCTGTTCATGAAACAGGACACGGTGGCAATGGCTGCGGCAGCGACTTGATAGTTGCACTCATAGTCTCGGGCCACCTCGACGGGCCGTAGATTCCCCTTGAGCTTGTGCTGGAGTGTTTTCCCATAGCCGGTAAACGCCATCTGGTGCGTGGTCTTGCAGGTGACGTTACGGGGAAACTTCTTGGTAGCTTCATCACGGATGGCTCGGTTGTAGGCCAGATAAAGCATCTGCTCACTGGGATTGGCCCTAGCAAAGGCTACCAGCGTCGACGTCTTGCCCGTGCCGGCATAGGCACGGACCACCAGTTTTTTTGCCTTGGAGGCAATGATGGGTTCCTGCTCGTGAGTGGGAGTAAAGGCCATGAGGTGTCCTTGAATAGTGATGCTAGGTGCTACCAGCGTCTCACAGGTCTTCCGGGATGCAAGTCCGGTCCCCCCTACTCCTGTCAATATCAGGAGTTTTTCTGGCGAGGCAGATGAAAGCGCGATGGAGGAGGCGCATCGCTGTAGAAGATACCTGTCTTAAGGTGTATGGCGACCGTTCGTGAACAAGCCCCCTGAAACACCGGACACCGTTTTCCCCTTACCATAAGGGATAGGCAAACGGTCGTGTTTATGACTACCAACAAAGACAGACATATTGAAGTGCTCGGCCAAGAGCGGCGTCGCCGTTGGAGCGTCGAGGAAAAGCTCATCATGGTTCGCGAGAGCCTGGAGCCGGGGCAAAGCGTTTCCGTCGTGGCTCGGCGCAACGGCATCAACCCCAACCAGTTATTCCATTGGCGCAAGCTTTATCAGGACGGCAACCTCTCAGCGGTCAGTGCCGGTGAGGCTGTGGTACCGGCTTCGGAGCTGGCCGACGCGATGAAGCAGATCCGCGAG
>NZ_VLKY01000015.1 GCF_007830155.1 Pseudomonas duriflava | reverse complement strand
TCCACGGCACCACCTGATCCATCTCGATCAGGAAAAGCTCCTTACGCGTCTGCTTGCGTTTAACAGCGTACTCGGCCTCGGCGAAGGTCATCTGCTTCATGGGGATCTCGGCGGGTGAATCCAGCCAGTCTGCCAGAGTCAGGCGACCTTCTTCAGAATTTCCTTAGTGCCTGGATGATGCCCTTTATAGTGCTGTTGACAGACGACGCTATCAAGTTTCAATAAATACCTCCCAAGGCACTGGTTAGTGCACGGGTACGTGCCGCAAACAGGAAGGTTTTTCAGCGAACAACTTTTGATAGGCCAAGGTAAAATAGCTGGAGTGCTCGAAGCCCCACCGAGCGGCGATCTCGCTGATTTTCTGTTGGGGCGAGCGGAGCAGGGCGCGTCGTGCTTCGTTCAGTCGTATCGAGCGCAGGTAATGGACGGGGGTCACGCCTGCTACTGCCTGGAAGCTATATTGCAAGGTTCGCCTGGATACCTTCAGGCGTTGGCACAAATCGCTTACGGTCAGCGGTGTCATGGGGTCGTCCATGAGAAGTTCGTGACTACGGCGTACGATGTACTGACGTGTACTTGGCGTAGGGCGGTAACGGTTATCGCTATCCAACTCTTCCAGCAGGCTGGCTACCGTGTCGATCGCACGTTGTTTGAAGAGGCTTTTCCAGTCTCCCGAGGAATCGTCCCGTTGGGCCATGCTCAATAAGCCCAGCAGTTCGTGTCGAGCAAAAGATAGCTTGGACGGAAATACAAGATGCCGGTCTGCCAGGGCGGAGCGGCAGCGGTTGTACACTTCCTCGCTCAACAAATGAACAAACTCCTGGCAGGGGACGGACAAGCAGATGACGTCCATGTCGGCCGGCGTAACGACATAGAAATCGTCTTGTGCCGGGATCAGGGTGAGGTCGTTGTCAGGAGCATCTTCCGCATAAATGTTCTGCGGCCACGCCAAGCGGAGCAGTACGGTGAAATTATCCTTTGGCAGGCGAATATGCTGCACGACGGACTGGTTCAGGGTCTCCCTAAACAAGCGAAGCCCATCCAGTTCGGTCAGCCATAGTTGGCCTTTGACATTGCCGCAGCTGAGCTGATCGTAACGTTGTTGCCAGTCAGGTAAGAAGCTGGCCTGCTCTATGACATTGCATGAATGAAAGTAATGCTGCATCGCGGTGCATATCGTCATCAATACGTGAATAGGACCGGGCCTGTGCCTGGCTTTTCAGGCATTGAGCAATTTGCATGCCTCGCTGGGCTTCTTGCAGGGAAGGGCTGCCCGGAAAGGGCCGCCCGAGGCGGAAGGAACGTAGCGGAAATCAAAGGAAGGGTCAGCGCCGCCAGCGGTGTGCCTTATCAAGCTGCATTAAAGAAAGGGAGCGTTTCGCTCTGGCAAGGCATGCCTAAGCCTGTAGCGTGAAGTGGAACGTCGAGGCGGTAGATGGGTATGTTCTTGTTGCCAGGCCTCCTCTCGGCCAAGGCTCGCGCATAGCGCAGACTGGATCTGGGAGGAGGCCTAGGGCAGGGCCTTACTGATCGCCGCTCAAACTCAAGGTCGGCGTCTCGTCGAAGAAGTTCCACGGCTTGAGCAGCGCATGCACCCATTCGGTCGGCATGATCGGCCATTCTTCCGCACGCGCGACGTGCGTCGTGCCTGTCGTGAGCCAGACCACATTATCGCTGTTCTGGATGGACTGATCGTCGCCGGTAAACTGGCCCAGGCCGGTATCCGTGTTGGAGCGATTGGGGTATTTGCCTTCTGGATACTTCTCTTCAGGGTTGTAGCGCGTCACCCAGAGCTGCTTGTCCATAAAGCTGAGGCGGTTGTAGAGCCACTCGTCCTTCGCGAAGTTGGCACCCTTGGCAATGGGGTGTGTGCCGCCCGCATAAGGGATCAGCTGGTAGGAAACCGGATTGCCAACCTTGTTCTCTTTGCCAAGGTTAGTCAGCAGCCGAATGGTTGAAGGATCGAATTTCTGTGCGGCCTGCTGCTCGGTATCGATCACGTTTTCTGTCGTCTGCATGGTACTGGTGCGTGGGCCGTTCCGGTCGTTGGCGGCGATGACCGGATCCACTTCCACGAACGAGTTTTTCTCGCCATCCACGTCCAGATCCAGGCGGAAGTTATAGATGTGCTGGTGCGTGGTACCCACAATATTATGGTCCAGCAGAGTGCCATAGCGGGTATCTTCCTTGGCGGTCGCATCATGCATGCTGCGTGACTTCACGCCTTTGACCGCTTCGATCCCTGTCGCGCCGGCGTCGATCCCGATCGTACCGTTCTGCTGGAAGACCCAATCGAAGATGTAATCGTAATTGCCAACGGTACTGATCCAGCGGATGACCAGCTCGCGTCGCTCGGTACTGACGTTGGGCCTGCCCATTTCCTGGTGTTTGTACTCCGGCCCGGCATAGCGCTCGAAGATGGCCATAGCGCGGGGAATGGTCGTTGGGGTACCGGTGTAATCGGCAATGATCGCATCCAGCAGTACCGCATTCTGAGGCGCATCCTTGCCGCGCTCGATAGAGGAGGTCAGCGTGCCCATCCCGTATTCACCGGAGTCCAGATAGGCCTTGAAGTACCAGCCAACATCCGGGTCACCGTAAGGCACGATCATGCCGCCCAGGGAGCCTTCATACATGATCTTGCGTTTGCGGCCCTTGTCGCTGTAAGTGACCGTAGACAGGATCGGCCCTACGCGCGAATCCAGGCGCACATGCAGATCCCAGTTTTGCCAGTGAATGCTGTTGCCCGTAATCGTATAGTTTTTGCCTTCCGGCTCGATGATCTCGAGCGGTTTGACCGCCGCCGCCTTGAGGCCACGTCCTTCGGACGGGGTTGGTTTGAGCGGAACGGGAATCACACCGGCATCTTCGATCCTGAGGATTTTTTTCTGCTCTAGATCGGCAATGGCCACTAGGTTTTCGATTGGGTGCGCCCAGTAATTGCCATCGCCTACGTCCAGGTAGCTCACGATCTTGAGCAGGCGCTTGTCCTGAACCAGGCCATCCTTGCCGTCGAAATAGCCTACCGTCAAGGGCGTCGCCACTACCTTGGATACATCCGTAATACCACGTTTGGCCAGGGCTTCAGCATATTCGGAACTGTTGTGCACGATGTTTTGCACAGAGACAAAGTCGTCCAGCAAGACCATGCCATGGGCGCCTTCGATGGGCGTCCAGGCCAGCAGTCGCTGTGTTTTCAGGTCGACTCGACCTTCGATAACATGCTTGCCATCAAGTACCGTAATATTGGCTTGGCGAGGTGCGTCTACCGGCTTGCCGGTATAGACAAAATTCCAGACCTGAGCTTTCTCCGGCTCATGCAGGGAAACTTCGGTAAAGCGCAGGTTGGGCTTGTAATGGCTGGAGGCCTTGATTACATCCACGGCCGTCTTGATCTCGTCTTCGCTTAGCGGGTTGAGCGGATGCGGGCGCTTTTCTATCTGAAAGGTCTTGTCCAGTCCCGATTGGAACACTTCATTGATGAAGTCCTTGGACATGTAAGCCGTCTGGCCTTTGAAAACTACCGGTGCGTCCAGCTCGAAACGCTTGCCGTTGAGCAGGGCTACCGGGTTGTTTGGCTTGACCTTGACGAAGGCACCGTCCTTGGCAATCACGAACACATCGGCGTAATCGTCCCACTTAACCGTGGCGCCAAAGGCTTCAAGGGTTGATTGCAGCGGCACCATTTCCGCATGTCCGCCATGGGCGCTGGCCTGCGGCAGCCAGCCAAGGCCGGTGATCCCTAGCGATATGGCCAGGGCCAAGGGAGTGAAGACGTTTTTTATGGTTAAGGCGTTGCCTGTTTGCATGGTTCACTGCTCCTATCAAATGAGCCAGGGAAAGTGCTTCCCGCGGATGCTCGGACTGTAGGGCAGGTGTTGAAACAGGCAGTAACACAAATCGGCAATTGATGAGGCGTTAAGTCATACCAAGGCAGCTTTGCCGGGTGGCTGAGATGTCCCGTTTCGCCAGACTAGTACAACTGCAACTAACGCCTCTGTATTCAATCAGGCTTTCTTAGGCTCTCCCGTGTATCTTCTTTGGTTAATCATCCTTAACCAAACCCGTCTGAGGTGATTTTTGATAGGTTTATAAGCGTGGCGTCTGTTTGCTTGTGATGCATAACGGCAATACACAGATCAACCGCACCTATCATCTGTTCGGCTTAGGCTGCGATTTCTGTCCAGATAGCAGAGCAGAAAAGACTTCTCAGGTTCAGGGGGCGATCTTCTGTCATTTGCAGTTACCTGCTTTTCGGTATCCCGCTGCCTGCGCCTCAGCTTCTGAGCTGAAGGACACCTGATTTTTAGCTGCGACCGTGTCGTAGCTTGGGCAGCCTTGCGGAAGGTGATAAGCATGACTGTTTTTGTTACCAATAATGGTACCGGAAGAGACGGAACTGCTCGTAGCCGGAGCTTTAACCGGCATGGAAGAGCGGGCCGGAATCGAACTCACGAGGCCATCACCTACAGGCTTGTAGCCAACGGTCCACTTGCGATCGCCAGTGACAAAGGGATTGTGATGCCCCATAACTGTTGCGATGCGTTTATCACGTTCTTTTTCCCAGGACGTGACGGGATATTGTTTGTCCCAGGCCATGAGTAGTTGCTGCTGCTGACGGGACATGGACAGGTTGTATCGGTCGTACATATAAAAGGTTGTTCGGGCCGTCAGGCCTTTAACCTCATCCCGTGGCTCAGCCGTACGGCTGGCAAAGTCCACCTTGGTTTTGCACTGTCCATATTGCGGTGCAATACCTGTCACCATGCCGTACTGGTAGTTGCTCCGATCACCATTGACTTCGCCTACAGACGGATAAAGGTTATAGAGGTCAGCTTCCATGGCACGAAAGACGGGATCGTCCGCTACGCAGTTCTTGCGCCCGCCGTTCTGCCAGCACTGACGCTGATGACCAAAGATCCACGCTGGCACGATGTGTTCCCACTCGATGCGTTCGGCTCGTTTTTGTTGGGTGCGTGTTTGATAACCACAGGAGGAAAAATCGATCCGACCGCCTGATTTGCCCGCCCAGGTCCAGTGACAGCCGCAATACAGCTCGCCCTGGGCGCTGCTGCTCTGGTCGAAATAGACTTTTTGCTTGGCCATAACCTTGGCCGCAGTAAACGTACTGGGTGGAGCAGCCTGAGCAGCAAAGGGCAGAGACAAAACAAGGGAGAGCAGAGCTTTTTTCATTACAACACGCAGGATAAACGAAACGGGCACGTATTGTAGACGGTACGAGCGAATGCAAGCCCTTGGCTGCCATTCATTTCCGGCGGAGTCAGCAAATCAACAAGAAATAACGTTTTCTTTTGAGTAACACACCTGCCAGAGCAGGTGTGTGTCGAGTACGCTCAGCCTTCTGCTAGATGGCCCGGTACAAGGGTTAGTAATACTTCTTGAGTAACACAGTTTTATTGCTGCGTGATACTTGCACTGTTGGCAAGGCCATTTTGAGTGACACTGGCTTCGTTGTAGATACCGTTCTGCTGAACTGTAGCAACGTCAAGCAGGCCGCGCTGTAAAACCTCAAGGTTGCTGCTGTTTGTACTATCCTGACTGGCGATGACGCTAAGCTCATCACCACGCTGGATAATGCTCATTGTACTTGAGAGACTAAGTGGATCGCTGGACTGAGAGGCATCAATACTATTATTTGAGCCGACGACGTCCGTAAACATTCTAGATACCTGAGCATTGTTCTGGCTCTCCTGCCGGACATGCAAGCTGTTCAAATTACCGTCCTGATAGGCTTCCAGCCGTGACCCGCTACTTTGGTCGATATTGATGCTGTTATCATCGCCGTACTGGAAGATGGTGGTATTTGCCGACAGATTGTCACCGTCACTTGGTTTGAGGACTGCTGCTACGGTATTGCCAGTGCCTTCCTGTCTTGCGCTTATGTATGTGGCAGCAGCTTGCTCTACAGCTATAGTGTTGGCGTTACCGACTTGGATAGCTTTAGCAGTACTCTCTGCTGAAAGACTGCCCTGAAGAGGTACCACCGAGATCATATTGTTATCACCGTATGAAGCTACGTCTACATATTGTATAAAGCCCTGCTGTATAACGGTATGCTCATTGTTATTTCCTACTTGCACGCTCTTGGCATAGTTAGAAATTCCCTCTTGGATCACGCTAGACAGGTTTCCAGTACCTTCCTGACTTATAGAGGCACCATTTACGGCAGTGTAACCGTCAAATCCCGGCTGCTGTTGAACACTAGCGTGGTTCGCCGTACCGCTCTGGTCGATCCTTATGGATTCCTCTCCGAAGCCTGTCTGAATCGCAGTGGCCCGATTATCGGTACCCACCTGAGTCGTATCGATGGTGTCGTATCGCCCGCCTTCCTGACGCTGCAAGGAATAGTTGCCCGACCCGGTCTGAATAAGCGACGACTGCAGACCAGTGCCATTCTGGTACTGCTCTGCAGTATTGTTGTCTGCATGGGTTGCCAGGGAGGTCAACAGCAATGATATTCCTGCCAGAAGTGCTGAATTTTTCATAGAAAACTCCATAAATGCTCAAACAAGAACCGATTTGTTCGACCAAGAGAAGCACCGGCACTCACGCAGCCTGACCTCGCTTTTGTAAACGTCTACCGGTACCGTCATCCAGACATGACGGTACGTTGAAGCATAGTGAGTGTTTTAGAAATCATCCCTGTTCCAAGCAAACTTTTTCTTCAATGACAAGAGCTGATATGCCAGCTCAGAAAAGTATGTTGAGCCTACTGATGTACATAAAAATAATAAGACATTTGTACTTTCCCCTTGCATCCTCTATCAGGCTGAAATAACCGCTCCGTACCGATCACGGGAATCAACATGAAGATTTTCTTTGCGGTATTGCTCGGCATTGCAAGCGGGGGCGCGGGCCTTGCTGGAGCCACGCTAATCTGCGCAGCGCTCGCCTGCACTGCCGTGGCGCTCGCCGTATGGGGAGGCTCTTGCTGTAGGGGTAGATATTTCCATTGAAATAGCAAAACAACGTAACCTTCGAAAACCAGACAGGCAGGTTCCAGACGAGAATACAGAGTGTATAGTCCGCCTATTCAAGCTCTGACAAAGGGCTTAAGGAAGTAATGAAAATTGCGGCCGCCCTGTAGTTGCTGGGGTATACCCCAACGACTACAGTATTTTTAACAGCAGCTATCGGCCAAGAAGCATTCTTGTAATGCCGATCCGACTTGCAGGAACTTGCAACCATCATCGTGGCTCTTTTACTCCTATGAGACATACCTTCTGCTATCTCGCTCATGGGCGCAAAAAATGACCGGTGAAACGCAGCCATCTCAACGCTGGCGTGCGTTTGTGGCTGATACCTTGGCATTACTAGTGTTTTTCACTATTACTGGAATGATCAACGAACGATTCATTGCTGGAATGAGCTGGGATCAAGTACTACATGCACGGCTGCTTGGTGCTCTTCTGATGGTTCCGGTAGCGCGCCCGTATGGCGCTTGGCGTGATTGGCTCATGCAACGTGCAAAGCCCACCCACATGTCAGAATTGATCTGGGACAGCATCGCATTAGTGAGCTTCCAGGTTCCGATTTATGTAGCGATTATCGCTATAAACGGAGCATCAGGAAGTGGCCTTCTATTTGGTGCACTAGGCGCGCTTGTCATGATGCTGGCATTAGGTCGTCCATACGGCGCGTTCTTGAACTGGGTTCGAGGGTTGTTTGGATTACCCCCAGGAGGTGAGCGACCTATGAGTCTTAACAGCTGATACTAAAGTGATGCTCAGCTGCACCTAGCTACGATACTGAGGCGTTCTATTGAGCGTCCAATAAAAACAGCCATCTGCTTACCCAAAATAGTTACTAAAAAGGATAGATAAAGGGAAGGGCAGCAAACGATCTTATTTATATAGCTGTTGACATATATATGAATGGATGCTGCCTAATCAACTAAGGGCGCGCTTTAAACCACATTCCGAACTCCTTAAGTACCTCGACTACTTTTTTTAAACGCTGACCATCTTCAGTCAAGCGATATTCAACCTTGACCGGTACCTCCGGATAAACTGTACGTGACACCAAACCGGCCTCTTCAAGGGCGCGTAAGTCAAGTGTCAGCATACGCTGGGATATATTAGGCATATCTCGACGTAAATCATTAAAGCGTTTCGGACCATCGAGCAAGTACGAGACTAGCAACATCCGCCACCGCCCTCCAAGTAATCTCATCGCTTCTTCAACTGAGCAGCCAGATACATTCTTTTCCATAAGTTTGGAAAATTGGCCTTCGGTGGCTAGCTTTATGAGGCGTATTGAACAGCGGCAGTCAGTTAAGGCTGCGATTGAGTCAGAAACAGCATGTGATGTAAAAAACGTCTCAGTTTGCTCCGCTTAACATTATTAAGCTAACTGATTATATGAGGATGGCTATGCTGACCCTACCCAATACTTCGTTCATTGAGGGAAACGCGGTTAGATGGGGAAATATGGAAGTGGTCTACCTCTGGTTGCAATCCATGGCACGCCTTTCTCATCGCAGGTCTGGCGCAGGATCGTACCGCACTTAGTTGATTATAGGACGGTCTACATCTTTGACTTGGTGGGATATGGGCAGTCCGAAATGCGGGAAGGGCAGGATGTCTCCTTAGCCGTTCAGAATAAGGTTCTCGCTGCTCTTTTCGAGGAATGGAATCTACATCGTCCTGACGTTCTCGCGCATGACTTTGGTGGAGCTACGGCTCTCCGCGCCTACTACCTCAACGGACTTCGTTACGCTTCATTAACTATCTTCGATGCGGTTGCATTGGCCCCATGGGGCTCACCTTTCGTTCAGCACGTGCGGCAGCACGAGGCGGCATTTACTGGAATGCCAGACTACATGCATCGAGCGCTGCTGAAGTCCTATTTACAGACTGCAGCATTCAATCCTTTTTCTGAAGAAACAATGAACATCTATTGCGCGCCGTGGTTAGGCGAGGTGGGCCAGGCCGCGTTCTATAGACAGATTGCGCAGATGGATCAGAAGTACACTGACGAGGTTCAAGGCATTTACAACAAATTAGACTGTCCAGTTACCGTTCTCTGGGGAGCAGAAGACGCATGGATACCGTGCGAGAAAGGTGAAACCCTGGCGTCATTAATATCAAACCGCTCTTGCATTTTTGTACCAAAATCGGGACACCTCATGCAGGAGGATCGGCCTGAAGCTATTGTGGCGGCTATTCTAAAACAAGTATTGAAGTGAGAGGCACAAGAGGAGCGGTTCCAGGAAAGAGATTGAGTGTTGGTAGTAACAGCTAATGGTGTGATAGAAAATGGTCTTTTTATCTCATCCTGCGCTGGAAGTTATTATTAACTGCTTGGTAGTACACGCTATATTCATTAACCAAATAAACGACTTGGGCATGAAAATAAATGCTTGCCTTCGAGGTATTTATAAATTTCTCTAGAAGAGAGCCCCATGGCTCTTAATGACTGTAAGATAGGCAAGCTAGCCCTGGCAACTTTAGTTGTCTAGGGCTGCTCTTGGTTTGGTATCGTGGCTTAAGTCAGTTATTTACTAGCAGCTAACATGCCTGTACTCAGGAATCTTGCTATTACTAAGGCACCTTGGGCGTTACTGTGGCTGGCTTAAGTTTAGAGTTGCTACGGTTGTAAAAACAGAAACTCTCTGACAGCATTTTACGGATGGCTCTATATTGCGGTTTAGCCATGTCGCTGGCCTCCAAGCCGTGCCTTAATGCTTTTTATAAGCAATCTTCGCAAGGGTTTTATGGAAATCATATTAATGCGGCATGGAAAGCCATTACTCAAAAAGCATAGTGTAATTGCTTCGCAAGAAATGGTTCAGTGGGTTAAGGACTACAATTTGTCTGAGATAGGGAATGATGTAGTCCCTCCTGAAACGATAAGTCTTGTCAGTAAAGCTGGTTTGATAGCCACAAGCACATCACCTAGAGCGCTAACCTCCCTAAAAACACTTGGTGTTGTTCCTTTTATAAAGGACTCAGTGTTCTGCGAGGCAGAACTGCCAGTACTAATTTTTCCGCTTTTGCGTTTATCCCCTTTTACGTGGGCTTTCGTTTTTCGCATCCTTTGGCTTTGTGGACATTTCGAAAAATGTAGAGTCATTTAAGGAGGCACAGCAACGTTCGATTCAGGCAGTGGACAAGCTAGTCTCTCTCTCTGAAGAGGCATCTGGTACTGTATTGCTGCTTGGGCATGGAATCATGAATCGTCTGATTGCAAAGCAATTAAAGCGTCGAGGGTGGGAGCAAAACGTAAAGCAAGGCAGTGATTATTGGAGTTATGCCATCTTTGAAAAGCAAAATTACGTTTAGGGATAGTTGGTTGGCGCAAACATCCTTTCTGCTTCAACAACAGCCCTTTTTCAGTAGGCCACTTTTTATAATTTTATGTAGCCATTAGGGTATCCCTAGTGACTACAGACCTAAAGAAACATAATTATTCTATAGGTCTACGGGCTAACTTTAGCGCCTCGCTTTACCATGGCGATGATTAGTTCTAGCAACTCGTTTTTTGCCTCATCGGCAGTAATTTCACCGCTTGTCGCTGCGTTTGAGAGCGCTTCGGCTGAGCCAAGCATCGCTCGTAAGCTGGCAGGACTCAGGTATCCTGCACCTAAGAAGGGTTGAAATAGCTTACGGCACTTGTTCAGGAACAGTGCCTCGTATTCTCGTTTGGTTTTTTCTAGCTCAGGGGAGCTGGCCAAGGCCGCTATCACACCAGGAATTTCCCGGCCTTGGGTCAGTACGCAATCAATATATGAGCTGGCAATTACACTTGCCTTGCTGTGGAGTGTTGGCTCGCTGGCCTCTAGCGCAGCATCCATAAGCATTGTCTGGCGTTTATCGAAATCCTTGTACAGCGCTGCGAGGAGGCCAGAGCGGGTAGAAAAGTGGTCGTAGACTACAGGTTTGGTTACTCCAGATTGTTCGGCCAGTCTTCCAAGCGTCAGCGCTTCTGTACCTTCATCACGTACTAATTGCCATGCTACCTCCAGTAGCTGTCGATACCTTTCATCCCTGGTAAGCCTGCGTCGTGGCTGGTGATCTTCAGGCATAGCGTTCTCAGCACTTGACATTCTTATATACCATTAGTAACTTACTATCAGTAACCTACTAAAAGTATATAAATTTTACGGCATGTTCTCAACCTATCTAGAGAGCTATCACCATGCACATCCTGATAGTTGTTGCTCACCCTGACTCCACATCGCTTACTCATGCTTTTGCCACGCAGGTATCTGAAAGTATTGTAAGAGCTGCTCCTTTATATACCGTTGAGATTGCTGATCTTGCTAAAGAAGGCTTCGACCCCAGGTTTACACTAGATGACCTAGCAGTGCATCGGCGCAAGGGCCAACCACCTAGCGATATTGTTGCAGAGCAGGCCAGGATAGACCGTGCCGATGTGCTTGTACTGGTATATCCCGTCTACTGGTGGTCCATGCCTGCCCTGATGAAGGGATGGATAGATCGAGTATTCGCGAATGGATGGGCATTCGACTTTAGCTTGGAAGGGCCTTTAATCAAAAAGTTAGATCATCTGCGCGTTCATTTGATAGGTGTCGGTGGTGCTGATGAGGCGACCTATGATCGGCATGGCTATGTACAAGCCATGAAGACACCAATAGACCATGGCATCTTTGACTACTGTGGGCGAAAGTAGTGACTTCGCAGCTGCTTTTCGATTCAGAGACAGAGGGTGCCTCTGCTGCTATTGAGGCTGCGAAAAAGCTAGGTAGTAGCTTTCTCGTTGCGACAGAAAAGAAAGAAATGGCCTAGCAGAGTGTTTCGGGGAAAGACCGTCTTGGCATGCTTAACATGAGCTGTTCCCAGGCTAGAGTGTGCTTCCTCGCCTCAGTGTCGAGGAAACTCAAGAGAAAAACAGGTCGTTCCCTTCTGAGACGTACACTCGATCTGCCCGTTGTGTGCTTCAACAATCGAGCGGGTAAGGGCTAGCCCCAGGCCGACGTTGCTGGCGGTGCCTTCGCGGCGTGCGCTGTCTGCCCGATAGAACCGGTCAAAGAGCCTGCTGAGATGTTCAGGCGGAATATCCTGGCCTGGGTTTTCAACGGTCAGGCGTACACTTTTAGCGCTTTCCTCAAGCGACACGACGATGGTCCCGTTCTTGGGGGTATAGCGCAATGCATTAGTTAGCAGGTTTGTCAGAGCGCGTTCCAGCATCAGCGGGTCACCCTGCAGGGTAGCCTGGCCGGATCGCTTCAAATGGACGCCGTGTTCTTCGCTCAATAGCCGATAGTATTCAAAAAGCCGCTCCACCAGCTCATCGAGTCTTACTGGCTCGCGGGCTGGAACGATCAAGCCGTTATCGGCTTTGGCCAGGAACAGCATGTCGTCGATCATACGTGACATGCGTTGCAGCTCTTCCAGGTTCGAGTGCAGGTTATCTTCATATTCATTGAGCGTACGCTTGCGAGACAGCGCCACTTCGGTATGCGTCATGAGGTTACTGACCGGCGTTCTTAACTCATGCGCAATGTCGGCAGAAAAATTGGAAAGCCGCATGAAGGCATCATCGAGCCGGGCGAGCATGGCGTTAAAGGAAAACACCAGTTGTTGCAGCTCCTGTGGAATGGGCTCGGTCGGAATACGCTCCTTGAGTGATTTAGCCGACACGGAGGCGGCAACCTCGGTTACGTGTTGAATCGGCCGTAGTCCCCGCCGCACGACCACCCAACCGAGGAGCGCACTGGCCAGGGCGCTAAAGACGAGACCGGCCCAAAACCAATGCTGTAGCAACTCGAAAAAATGTTCGTGCATGGTGACATTGGCAATCACCATTACTGTCAAAGGGTTGGGGTCGGCGGCCAGCGAGACAGTACGCGTCAGGCCGCGATACAGGGCATCAGTCGTGTGCCAGTCCCACATCGCGGGCGCGGCCGGGGTGGCTTGTGGGGCAGGCACCGGCAAAGGTGCCGGTTCGGCGATCAGCCGCTGGCCTTGGCTATCCTCGATAAGAAGCGTCAGGCCAGGGTTGGTGGCCAGCAGGGTTTTCAATGGCGACTGAAGCCTATCGAGCTGTTCGCGATGACGTATCTGGCCAAGGATGGATTGGGTAGCCTCCAGTTTTTCAACCAGCATCTGCTCATCGAGTGACATAAAGTGCATATGGGTCAGGTGGCTAAACAGCAACCCAGCCACGGTAAGAACGGTCGAGACGGCCGCCATGAACAGCAGGCTCAGGCGTGCAGTAAGCGAGCGTTGTCGGCTCATGTTGTCTCCGGTGCGTCCAGCATATAGCCCATGCCCCGGACCGTATGGATGAGCTTTACCTCGAAGCCATCGTCGATCTTGGCACGCAGCCGCCGCACCGCAACCTCGATGATGTTTGTGTCACTGTCGAAATGAATATTCCAGACCTGCGCTGCGATCAGGGTTTTTGGCAATACTTCGCCCCGGCGGCGTATGAGCAATTCCAGCAAGGCGAATTCCTTGGTGGTCAGGTCGATGCGTTGGCCACCTCGCAAGGCCTTGCGGCTGATCAGGTCGATCTCCAGGTCGGCCAGGGTCAGTACCGTTTGAAGAGGAGCCGCTACTCGTCGACGCAGCAGTGTTCTGACTCGCGCCAGCAGTTCGGAAAAGGCAAAGGGTTTGACGAGGTAGTCATCTGCACCCAGTTCCAGCCCTTTAACGCGATCTTCTACCTGGTCGCGAGCGGTCAGAAAGAGTACAGGCATATCCTTATCGGCTGCCCGCAGAGCGCTCAGCACAGCCCAGCCATCCAGACCAGGCATCATCACATCAAGAATGAGCAGCTCATACGCTCCGCTTAAAGCCTTCTCTAATGCTTCTGTGCCCGACATGACCCGGTCGACTGTAAATCCCGCTTCGCTTAGGCCTTGCTGTAGGTATAAACCTGTCTTCGGTTCGTCTTCGGCGATCAGTAAGTTCATGGCTGCGCTCATGGTCGGAAGGTCCTGGCATTGTGCGGGTCAGGTTCAGCGCTGACCAGAACCTGACAGAAATGTAATCACGCGGCTTCACCGAATATGGCATTTTCAGCGCATGGTTGTGTCCTATAAAGGGCATAGATCGGAGCCGTGCAGCTCCGTCGATTGGACTCAAGACATGCATTCCAGAACTTCAAGGCGTACCTTCGTAAAAGGGGTGGCCGCCGGGGGCGTACTCGGTGGTCTGGGCTTATGGCGTGCGCCTGTCTGGGCCGCGACGCCCACAGGCGTGCCCCAGGCCCTTAGTGGAACTGAATTCGATCTGTTTATTGGCGAAAGCTCCGTCAACCTTACCGGCACGCCGCGTACTGCCATGACCATCAATGGCAGTCTGCCCGGGCCGCTGCTGCGTTGGCGTGAGGGCGATACCGTGACGATTCGGGTTAGAAACCGGCTGGATGAAACAACCTCTATCCACTGGCACGGCATTATTCTGCCTGCCAACATGGATGGCGTGCCGGGAATCAGCTTTCATGGCATCGAACCGGGCGGGATGTATGTTTACTCGTTCAAGCTCAAGCAGAACGGCACCTATTGGTATCACAGCCATTCAGGTTTCCAGGAGCAGGCCGGGGTCTATGGCCCGCTGGTGATTGAAGCGCGCGAGCCAGAGCCATTCACTTATGACCGCGATTACGTGGTGATGCTGACCGACTGGACCGACGAAGACTCGGTACAGGTCATGAAAAAGCTCAAAAAACAGTCGGACTACTACAACTTTCATAAGCGCACTGTGGGTGATTTTATCCATGATGTGAGCGAGAAGGGGTGGTCCGCTACGCTGGCTGACCGGAAGATGTGGGCGGAAATGAAGATGAGCCCCACCGATATCGCAGATGTCAGCGGTTCGACCTATACCTACCTGCTGAACGGTCTGGCGCCAAACGGCAACTGGACGGGCCTGTTCCGGCCAGGCGAGCGTATTCGCCTGCGCTTTATCAACGGCTCGTCCATGAGCTATTTCGATGTTCGTATTCCCGGCCTCAAGATGACTGTTGTGGCCTCGGACGGGCTTTACGTCAAGCCTGTGACGGTCGACGAATTTCGCATTGCCGTGGCAGAAACTTTCGACGTTATCGTTGAGCCTGACCAAGAAGCCTATACGATTTTCGCCCAGTCCATGGATCGCACCGGCTATGCCCGGGGCACCCTGGCGGTACGTGAAGGCCTGACCGCTCCCGTTCCGCCTCTCGATCCCAGGCCGGAGCTGTCGATGAGTGACATGGGTATGGATCACGGCAGTCATGGCGGTCATGCCGGACACGGCAATCCAGAAGGCCAGGGCAGTGACTCGGCCATGATGTCTATGGCGGGTGGTTCTATGTCAGCCATGGGCTCAATGGCGAGCATGGAGGGTGGCCTGATGCAGGGCATGGATCATAGCCAAATGCATACTATGGATCATGCTCAGATGCAGGGCATGGATCATAGCCAAATGCATACTATGGATCATGCTCAGATGCAGAGTATGGATCATGGCCAAATGCACGGCATGCATCACGAAGCCATGGGGCAAGAGGCGGGCACGAGTGAGATGCAGGCTCATCCTGCTTCCGAGCAGGGTAACCCTTTGGTTGATATGCAAACCATGACGCCCACGCCCAAGCTGAGTGATCCTGGACTTGGGTTGCGCGACAACGGCCGGCGTGTACTGACCTATGCGGACCTTAGAAGCACGTTTCCCGACCCGGACGGTCGTACGCCCAGCCGGACGATCGAACTGCACCTGACGGGGCATATGGAAAAATTTGCCTGGTCCTTTGATGGCGTGAAGTTTTCCGATTCGGAGCCTGTGCGGCTGAAATATGGCGAGCGAGTCCGCATTGTATTGGTGAACGACACCATGATGACCCATCCCATTCACTTACACGGCATGTGGAGTGACCTGGAAGACGAAAACGGCCAATTCATGGTGCGCAAGCACACCATCGATATGCCGCCCGGCTCACGGCGCAGTTACCGGGTGACAGCCGATGCGCTGGGACGCTGGGCTTACCACTGTCACCTGCTGTTCCATATGGAAATGGGCATGTTCCGTGAAGTGCGTGTAGAAGAATGAGGAGACTGCCATGACACCCTTACGCGTCACCCCTACCTTGTTCGCGGCTGTGACAGCGATGGGGTTGTACCTGATTCCCGCGGCAGCCGCTGCGGCCGAGGCCGATCCTCATCAAGGGCATGGCTCACATTCCGCTCACGGTACGGATGAACCGCCTATGCAGACCATGGATCAGGCGCATACGCCCCAAGGGCATGAGCATGCTGCTCATGCCGGGCATGGCCAAGAGCCGCATTTGCCTGTCTCGCCATTGACCGATGCTGATCGTTCGGCCGTGTTTCTGGACTCGGATGGCCATACCGTTCATGACAAGACCATCAACTCGTTTATCCTGTTCGATAAGCTGGAATGGCAAGATGCTGAGGAGGGGAGCGCCCTGAGCTGGGACATGGACGGCTGGATTGGTGGCGATATCGACCGGTTATGGCTGCGCTCTGAAGGTGAGCGAACAAACGGAGTAACCGAGGGCGCCGAGATTCAGGCCTTATGGGGGCACGCTTTTAGTCCCTGGTGGGATTTTGTTGGCGGCATTCGGCAAGATTTCAAACCCGGCTCGTCGCAAACCTGGGCTGCATTCGGTATTCAGGGTATGGCGCTTTATGATCTCGAGCTTGAAGCCACGGCGTTTATTGGCGAGAACGGCCAGACGGCAGCACGTCTGGAGGGCGATTATGACATCCTGCTCACGAACCGGTTGATTCTCCAGCCGACGGCTGAGGTCAATCTGTACGGTAAGAACGATTCGGCACGAGGCATCGGCTCGGGGCTGTCCGAGACGGAAGTAGGATTGCGTCTTCGCTATGAGATCCGCCGGGAATTTGCACCGTATATTGGGGTGACCTGGAACCGAACCTACGGTAACACAGCTGATTATGCGCACGAGGAAGGTGAAGATCGCAGCGAGACACGCCTTGTAGCAGGTGTGCGTCTCTGGTTCTAAAGCGAGACCTTTTCTATTACAAAACTGATCCGTAGGAGCCTTGCATGCAATCCTTTCGTACCTTTATAGCGGTGACGGCTATGACCGCCGGCCTTTTCCTGACCGCACTGGCTCAAGCTCACCCCAAGCTTGTATCCTCCCAGCCGGCAGCCGAGGCTTCCGTGGCTGCTCCGGCCACAATCGAGCTGCATTTTTCCGAAAACCTTGTCACTCAATTCTCGGGTGCTCGTTTGATGATGACCGGCATGCAGGGTATGAGCCACGAGCCTATGGCCATTCCAGCCAAGATTTCGGCTGGCAGCGATCCCAAGACCATGCTTATCACGCCCGTTAAGCCGCTCGTACCCGGTACATATCGCGTTGAGTGGCGTGCCGTGTCGTCCGATACGCATCCCATCACGGGCAATTACTCCTTTACCGTGAAGTAAGCAGGCGATGAGCGACTGGGTCACCTTGGCGGTCCGTTTTGCGCTCTATATAGATCTGATGCTGTTGTTCGGCCTACCGCTGTTTGGGTTGTATGCCTTACGCGGTAAGGAGCGAATAAGCGGTGCGATACCTTTTCGCTTACTGTTGACAAGCGCGGCATGGGCTGGCGTCGCTCTGTCACTACTGGCTATGGTGGTCCTGGCCAAGACCATGAGTGGTGTCGATGATGTCTGGGCGCTAGAGCGCTCTGTCTTTGGCATGATCATAACGGGTACAGACGTAGGCCAAGCATGGGTCGTCAGGCTAGGGGCGCTTCTGTTGGCATCGGGAGGGGCTTTATTGATAAAGCACCGGCCTGCAGCAGGGTTAGCCGTAGTATCTGCGCTTGGTGCTGTGGCACTGGCAACCCTGGCCTGGAGCGGGCACGGTGCAATGGATGAGGGGCTGCGCCGGTATGTCCATTTGTCTTGCGACATCGTTCATTTGTGGGCCGCCGGCGCCTGGTTGGGCGCTCTGGCGGCGTTCATCCTGCTGTTGCCGGTTCGCGGTTCAAGCGAGGCCTGGCAGCAACGCCTGCTCAGTCGAACCCTGACAGGCTTTGCCAGGGCAGGAACCCTGGTTGTGGCCTTGCTTATCGTCACGGGCCTTATCAATTATGGATTGACCGTAGGGCCTACTGTGAAAGGCATCTTGGACTCCCAGTACGGGCAATTGCTTCTGCTCAAAATAGCACTGTTCCTTTTGATGCTAACCCTTGCCGCAGGGCATCGTTACCGTCTGGCGCCTCGCCTGGCTCTGGCGATTGAGGCCGGAGGGGCGCCAGCGGCCATCGCTCTACTGCGCCGCAGCCTATGGCTCGAAGCGTTAGCCGCCATAGTGATCCTGGCGCTGGTAGCCTGGTTGGGCACGCTTAGTCCTGAGTTGGGAGCCTAGCCTGTTACTGCTGGTGGGCAAGCGGTCAGGGTTTGATCGTTCCTCTCAAAATTAATTTGCCGTTCGCTACTTGAAGACGTAAGGCATTGGCGGCGCGGCGATTTAAAACAGCTAATGATTGACCGTAATGGAGGCGAGATATTCTGCGGTTTCCCCCTAGTGGGAATAAGCGCTTTATCTGCCCGCTCGGCGTGTGCATGATGCGGATTGTTTATTGTCTGTCACGAGAAGGACTTGCCATGACCACCACTTCAACCGGCGTTACGCCTGCTGGCCTTGACATTGACGCACGTTATTCAGCGGCCAAGAGCATTGCTCAGGAGGCGGCCCGCCTGGGCATGGAGTATTACATTCGCCGGGAAGACCTTGAGGTTATGCATAAGGGCGGTAATCGCCAGGACGTGGTCAGCATCGCCGACAAGAACCTTGAAGACTATATTCGTGCCCAACTGACGGAGCGCTTTCCCGAGGACGGTTTTATTGGCGAGGAGGGCGGCACGGCCGACCTGGGTGCGCGGTGTATCTGGGTAATCGACCCCATCGACGGTACGGCCTGTTTCGTCAATGGCTTGCACAACTGGTGCGTCTCAATTGGCCTGATGATAGAGGGTGAACCCTATCTGGGGGCCATTGCAGATCCCAACCATAATGAACTCTTCCATGCCTGCCTGGGCCGTGGCGCTTTTGTCAACGAAACGCCTCTCAAGGCACACCCCGCTCAGCATGTTCGTGAGGGCGTAACCGGCGTAGGGACTACACACCGGCGCGGTAAGGAAAACTTTATTCCCTTCCTGACCGGGCTCCTGAACGAAGGGGGCATGTTCATGCGCAATGGCTCGGGCGCCCTAATGACAGCTTATGTGGCAGCAGGCCGGCTCATTGGTTATTACGAGAGCCTGATTAATAGTTGGGACTGCCTGGCAGGCCTTGTAATGGTGAAGGAAGCTGGCGGTCGTCATAACGATTTTTTCCGGGGGGAAGGCCTGCTGGAAGGCAACCCCTTGCTGGTTGCTGCACCCGGTGTTTACGAACAGCTTGCAGGTTTGGTCGGTCCGTCGTTAGATAGTGATTAAGCACAGGTCAGCTACACGGATCTGTGTGGACGAGGCGGTAGCGAGTCCTGGTGCCGCCTTCTGTCTTGGGCCGACGATCAGGGCTTGTGCGAAGCGCACAAGGTCATGCGAACCTGACGAGGCTACTTACAGTGAGGATCAGATCATGAGCACTTTGCACTGCACGTATCGCGATCACACCATCACGGCTGAAGTCATGGAGCACCCTGGCAGCCCTATGCCATGGGCTGGCGGATGCCGCATAACCGACCCGAACGGCCAGACTACCCGTCGCTTGCCATTACCGGTCAGCCATGCCTTCATGGCCGAACTGGATCAGGCGCAGCGGGCATCCATTGCTCACGGCAAATGGCTGGTCGATCAATGTCTGGATCAAGGAAGAGCACTTTTCCAGGAAACCAGAGCCGCCTGATGGATTAGTCACTCACGCCAACCGTGGAGGCCGTAGCCGGCCTCCACATCGGCATAACAGGTCATCGTAGATATCACGGTAAGGTCAACGAGACGTCATCGTACTGAGACATAACCCCGCAAGAATTGGCAGAGGTACACATTCCTTCATCTCTTCCTGACAGAGCGAATGACCTCCATGCCCTCACTGACGCGTAGAACCCTGCTTCAGGCCGCTGCCATTGGTTCAACCCTCTCGCTATTACCCGCCTCGATTCAGAAAGCCCTTGCCATTCCGGCCTATAACCGTACGCGCAGCATTCAGGATGTTGAACATGTAGTCATCCTCATGCAGGAAAACCGTTCCTTCGATCATTATTTCGGTACGTTGCCGGGCGTACGCGGATTCAGTGACCGCTTCACCATTCCGTTGCCTGAAGGGCGTTCGGTCTGGGAGCAGCAGGGCGCTGAGCGTCTCGTCTTGCCGTATTACCTGAACAGTCAAACAGGCAATGCCCAACGGGTGAACGGTACGCCTCATTCCTGGCTGGATGAGCAATCCGCCTGGGACAGTGGGCGTATGACGGCCTGGCCAACCTTCAAGACGACCACCTCGATGGGGTATTACCGAGAGAAGGAAGTGCCATTCCAGTTCGCTCTGGCTAATACCTTCACGGTATGTGACGCCTACCATTGCTCCATCCATGCAGGTACTAACCCGAATCGGTTATTTCTCTGGACAGGTACTAATGGCCCTGGCGCAGCGCGCGTCGCGGCTGTTGTGAACGAGTGGGACGGCCCCGGCCCGGCAGAAACAGGGTATGACTGGACAACTTATCCAGAGCGCTTGGAAGCGCAAGGTATTCGCTGGAAGGTTTATCAATACCTTCCAGATAACTTTGGCGATAATTCTCTGGCAGGCTTTAAGCAGTACCGCGCTGCCAGCATCAAAGTAGGTAACCCTGCCCAGCCCACGGAAGACTTCCGAGACTTTGTTGTTTACCGTGAAGCATTGGATGCCATTGCACCCTTATACAAGGGCAACGGCAATACCTTACCCGCGGCGGATAACAGTGACCTCGCCACGATGCTGGCAGGGTTTCGCCAGGACGTTGCCCAAGGCAAGCTGCCTCAGGTTAGTTGGATCGTAGCGCCGGCTACCTACTCGGAGCATCCCGGGCCATCGAGCCCAGTACAGGGTGGATGGTTCACCCAGGAAATCCTGAATGCGCTCACAGACAATCCAGAGGTCTGGAGCAAGACCGTCTTGTTCGTAAATTACGATGAGAATGATGGCTTCTTTGATCACATGCCATCGCCGTCAGCACCCTCGCAGCGTGAAGATGGCAGTTTTGCTGGCAAGTCCACCGTGCCGTTCGAGGATGAGCTGTTCATACATCCGGCACCGAGCGGTAGCCAGGAACAGCCTCTGCCAGACGGCCGTACCTATGGCCCCGGACCGCGTGTGCCGATGCTGGTGATTTCGCCCTGGAGCCGAGGGGGATGGGTCAACTCCCAGGTATTCGACCATACCTCTGTGATTCAATTTTTGGAAAAGCGCTTCCAGATTTCCGAGCCGAATATCACCGCGTGGCGGCGAGCCGTTTGTGGCGATCTGACGTCAGCCTTTAATTTCATCGATCCCAATAACGAGATGCTGCCTAGTCTGCATACCACAACCCGTGAGGAGGCCGACCGGCTGCGTCAGCAGCAGGAGCAGCTGCCGCAGGTTCTGTTGCCTGTCTTAGAGCAGCAGAAGGTTCCGGTGCAGGGCCGCATGGCACGTCCCTCACGTGCGTTGCCTTATCAGTGTGAGGTGACAGCTACTGCCCAGCCCGACCACGCACGCGTGACGCTGACGTTTTCGAATACAGGCCAACAAGGCGCAGTGTTTCATGTTTACGACAGGCTTCATCTCGATGCCATTCCGCGGCGTTACACCGTATCGGCAGGGCAGTCGTTAGATGACGTATGGGTACCGGCGCAGGCAGATGAAGGCTTTTACGATCTTTGGGTCTTGGGACCGAACGGCTTTCACCGATCTTTTCAAGGCTCACTGCAACAAACCCAGCCGGAAGTGCGTCTGGCTTTAACTAACAAGGGCAGAAGCGGCAAGCTGACGTTAGTGCTTGAAAATCAGGCATTGCAGGCTACGACGGTCCACCTAGACCGATGTCCCTATACCCGTCAGGGCCCTTGGGCCTTCCGGCTCGGAGCAGGCGGTCGTCATCAGCATGTAGTTACAACCCATGCGAGTGGCGGGTGGTATGAAATCATTGTACGGGCAGAGAACTGGCAACGTCGGCTGGCAGGACGTATAGAGACAGGGCGTCATAGCATCAGCGATCCGCTGATGGGGTTATAAAGGTGGTCACGCTTTCCGAAAGGCATCCCGCCCGCATAAGCGGGCAGGGTGCTGATAGTCGTGTCACGGTAACTCAGTGTGTCGCGGCATGGATGCCCAGGCTGACTGAGGTATCCTTTTTATCGCGCTTGGCGGCTCGTTTTTCCTGAGCCGATTTAAGAGGTTTTTTCTTGGCGTTCTTTTTTGCGTCCATTCCTTTACTCATGATCTTCACCTGTGGTGTGTCTGATTGAAGGCATCCATGCCAGTAGGGCGAGATACGTTTCGCGCTGAGTGGGCGAAAGAATCAGTGTCTCGTGAAAGTGAGCGCCACCTGCTGATCTTATCTGGCAGTGCAGTCGCTCCGATGACAACAAGCAATCTTCCTCCAAGCCAAATCCAAGCGGCTTTGCAAGCCAACAAGCGTGATGGCATAGGAAGTTTTCTCAGTATGGCACTATTGGTGCCATAACGGCGGATTACTTGCAGAAAGTGATAAAGCTCGGGAAATAAAGAATAGACATAACAACTGTCTGAGTCATTGCTGACGCTAGAGCAGGCCTGATCCAGCGTCAGAGTAACCGATTATTCAGTGCGGTTTTTGAGCAAGTCGCCCAGGCCAGCAAGCCCTTTGAAGGTTGTCTGCGGACCTTTGTCGCTACCCGGTGTAGCCTCAGCAAAATACTGATTATCGGTATAGCGTGAGTGCTCGTTATCGTGGCAATACAGACAGAGCAGCTCCCAGTTGGAACCGTCTTCCGGATTGTTGTCGTGGTTGTGGTCTTTATGGTGAACCGTCAGCTCGCTCAACCGTTTGCCGGAAAACTCCCGCGCACAACGGCCGCACACCCAAGGAAATAGCTTCAAGGCTTTTTCCCGGTAACCTTGCTCGCGCTGGCTGTAGGGGATTTTTGATTTTTCCGTGCCCATTAGGAGTTCTCCGGCAAAAAGGTTCTGGTTGTTTAGCCAGCCAGTCCGACATAGACGTTCTGCACATCATCATGCGCATCGAGAGCTTCCAGGAAGGCTTCGACTTCTTCCATTTCGGCCTCGGTCAAGGTAACTGGGTTCTTGGGCCGGTAGCCCAGGTTGGCGGATTGCACTGTAAAGCCCTGATCCGGTAGCGCTTTGCAGACGGCGTCCATGTCTGTAGCGTCGCTCAGAAAGAGTGTAGCGCCGTCTTCGGCAGGTTCGAAATCCTGAGCACCGGCCTCAATAGCTGCAAGCTCCGGGTCCGCCTCGGCAGACGTAGGCGTCGCCTCAACCATGCCCACATAATCAAAGTCCCAACTGACCGAACCGGACGCACCCAATTGGCCTTTGCGGAACAGCACTCGAATTTCCGCCACGGTGCGGTTCACATTATCGGTCAGGCATTCCACGATTACGGGCACGCGATGCGGCGTGAAGCCTTCATAGGTGGTGCGCTCGTAGTTCACCGCTTCACCCAGGAGACCGGCCCCTTTCTTGATGGCGCGCTCAAGGGTTTCGCGGGGCATGGATGCCTTTTTCGCCTGCTCAACTACCAGGCGCAGGCGCGGGTTCATGTCCGGGTCCGGGCCTGAACGCGCAGCAATCATGATTTCCTTGGACAGTTTGCCGAATGCCTTGCCCTTGGCATTTGCCGCCGCTTCTTTATGTTTGGCTTTCCACTGTGCGCCCATGCGTAATCTCGTGATCGAAAAAGAGAGAGGACAAATTCTAGTCCATACAAGGGCATTGGGCGGAGCGAAATCATGCATGGTCGCGCAGTAGAGAGTCTTAGACAGGTCGTCTCGTTACCAAGCGGCAATAGCTATGGATTTTTCAGCATAATGATTATGGGGCACTAAAGCTGCCCGTGTATGGGCAAGCATGATGGAAGGCCTCAAGAGGTACGAGGCGGCGCAAGACTACCGTGCCGCCTCGCAAGTAGCGGAAAAAGAAAGGAGACGCTTAAGCGCCGCCAATTCCTTCAATGACTTTTCCTGTTCCACCACAGGTGTCACAGGCTTGGCCCGCACGCGTACCGCTGCCATGACAGTCCGGGCAGATATTTTCGCCGGTACTGGGTGTGCCAGGCGGTGCATCGTCACCCGGATTCATCGGAGCAGACGTTTCGTTCTCATGCATAGCGAACCTCCCGCGGACAAGGAAAAGCCGAGCTGTAACAGGTGTCGTCTATACAGGACTATCTAGACCGCGCCAAAATTCCAGACCGGGCATCATTCGCCGCGAATGTACTGCTCCAGTTGCTGAATCAGCCCGTCTTTCTCAGCCAGCGTGTCTTTTACGATGTCCCCAATGGACAACAACCCGACCAGGTTTCCATTCTCGATCACGGGCAAATGGCGCAAGTGCCGGTCAGTCATCAGCGTCATGCATTCCAGTACGCTTTGTGCTGGCGTTACGGTAATGACCTCTGTTGTCATAATCTCGCGCACCTGTGTGCCAATAGAAGAGCGCCCTTGCAATACACCTTTACGCGCATAATCCCGCTCGCTCACGATGCCAGCCAGTTGACCCTCTTCTGTAATCAAAAGGGCACCAACATTCTTGTCTGCCATTACACGCAAGGCATCAAGCACAGTGACATCTGGCGTGATGGTATAAACGTCCTGGGTCCGCTTGGAACGCAAAATATCCGCTACTGTTTTCATATTCTCCCTCGTGTTGTTATTAAGTCATTCAACAGGACGTAAAGGGTAATTCAGCTCAAGTAAAGACGACTAAACAGGTTATTTCATCAATCTGATTGAAAACGTGTTATTGCAATCCGGTCAAGTGCATATCTCCCGCTTTATCTGGGTTTAAGGCGGTCCTTAATCGGGCGATGCCTGGGCGAATACTTCTTCGCCTGTCATTGTTTTTGTCTGGTTGGAGAAGCAGTAAAAGGCAGGTTTTTCCTCGATGAATACTTGCAGGTCGAACGTCCAATCATCGTCCTGCAGCAGCCCGACCGGCACGGCATAAAAGCTGCCATCTTTAAGGCGATAAAACAGATGGCTTCCACAAACCGTGCAAAATCCGCGCTCGGCCCAATCGGATGTGCCATACACCTTTACCGAGGTTAAAGCGAGGCGGCATATCGCTATGCACGACTAGCAGCGGCCCGCCACCCCAGGTGCGGCACATGCGGCAATGACAGGCACTGACGCAACGTTCTTGAAGGCTAATCGTCAACTCAACGGCGCCGCAGAGGCACCGACCCTGTTTTTCGAGGCGAGAAGGCATTTTGGGTTTCCTATCGTTAGAGCCAATCAAGACCTTTCAAGCATAGGCGACTCTGATGAAATGTCGTCGCGAGGCCAGAAGGATCAAAAGGGTCTATCAATCCCTCAATGTGGAATCCATGTCTCAGAAAAACACGGTGTGTATCGTCAACTTGCGCTAAACATAAGTGTTGGGACGACATCACCGTACGAATAAGCCAAACGGAAATACTGTAGCGTGAACGGTTGTTCAGCATAGAGGTGCCGCTTGAAGCGTAATTCTCGAGCCGAGCGACGACGTGTTTCCAGTAGGGCTCGCCCCGCGATGCGGCTTTAGTACCACACCTCAATGCTCAATGACGATGCTGTTAATAATCCTGGGAAATCGATTTTCAACTTCGCTTGGTTACTGAAGTCTCAAGCGGCCCATTTTTGCCTATTACGGCACTCGTAGCGGCCAGCTAGGCACGTGTTTCGGCCTTATTCCAACACTGGCGAGCGTAGCATCTTGAACAGATAGACAGTTGCAGGAAGAAGGTGGAGATTTAATGACTCATGTAAGAAAAAACACAGTCTCTTATGCATTGTTAGTAGCAATTTGTATTTTTCAATTTGGCGTATTCGAGCAAAGCAACACCAATCCAATCGGGATCAGATATACCGGTGAGCTGTATCTGGCGATATGCCTGGGGTTTACAACGTTATTCATGCTCAGCACGCCCGGCTTTCGCAGGAATGATTACAATATTGGCCTGGCTTTTTGTTTTTTCTCGGCGTTTACCTTTGTTCTGCTTCCAGCGCTTTTTGCTGAGTTGTTCTACCGCCAGCCACTCTTTTTTGGCCTTATTGAAGAGCGGCGAGTCTTGTACTGTTTCTCCTTTGTGCTGCTGTTGTATTTCAGTAAGCGGGTATCCGCTGCGCAATTTGAAAGCATCGTTCTGGCGGTAGGGCTGCTATCCGTCATCCTGTCCTGGATGTTCTACTTCAAAATGCTGCCGGATCTGCGCGATGAGGTGCTTGATCTCAGCCGTCCGGGACGAGCCTCTCCCGGTGCTGGAGCCATCATCTTTTCCTATTGCTTTTGTGTGTATTTTGCAGGCAAGGGACGATCGCCTATTAACGGCGCACTCAAGTCCAAGCTGCTGTATGCATTCCTCGCATTCGTCTTCCTGGCCACCATCGTGTTCGTGATGCAGACGCGGCAGGTAATTGTGGTATGTGCCGTATTCACCCTGCTGGTCTTGAAGAGCCAATCCATCAAGCCCATCGTATTTGGTAGCCTGATCCTGTTTCCGCTCATGGCAAATCCGCATCTTCTAGAGGCGTTGGGGCTCAACATCGACTTTTACATGAATTCCGTTGAAGAAGGGCCAACGGATGATGTGCGCGGAAATACCATTACTGCCATCATGAATCATCTGGATGAGTACAACTGGGTGCCTAGCGGCAGCCTTAGCCTTATGTGGAATGGTGGTTTCAGGCAGTATTTCAGCAATTACTTTTTTCTTTCGGATGTCGGTGTAATAGGTACCATCTTCCGTTTTGGCTTTTTGGCGTTTGCCATTATTCCTATCGCCTTGTTCATTCATTACAAGGCGGCTATCAAACTTAACTCGAACCTGGATTTCACCCTGGCCGTTTTCCTGGCTTTTCTAACCATATGGCCTTTGCAGGGTATTTTCGAATATCAGGGAACTACTGCGTTTCTGCTGGTGGTTCAGGCCCTGAAAACGCATCACCAAAGAGTTGTGTCCAGCAGGCTGGAAGAGGCGCCTATGATCGGGAGCAGCCGTTACCGGTACGGGTACGTTAAACCATCCTTAGGCTGACATTTTCCATAAGGCGCTTCTTTCTTCGAAGCGCCTGCGGCTTTGCCTGAGCGGTATGCGTAGGACCAACATCAGAAGCGAGTAAAGGTAACTAGCCGAGGAGTCTTATCACTGAGTGCGTGTTGTCGAAGCCATGCATGAGGCGTAAAATTTTACTGCTCAGGCCGTTCCCCTTCTATAAAAACGCTCTTCACTGTCGTCTAACGCCATGATCGTTAAGATCATCGGCGGCGTTTGCCGTGCAAGAGCTTCGCTAGCATGAATTTCTCATCCGCCTATTTTGTCAGAGGTGTCGTTGCATGCTGGCTGTTGTTTCAAGAGCTGCCTTTCTTATCGACACTATCACTTGAGTAATAGACCTGACTTCATGAACACACCTGTTGATGCTCGACCTTCGAGTTGGCTCAGTGTTATTGCATTGGCCTTCGGCGCTTTTATTTTTAATACCACCGAGTTCGTACCGGTCGCGCTGTTGAGCGACATTGGCAAAAGCTTTGACATGCTGCCGTCCCAGGTGGGGTTGATGCTGACCATCTATGCCTGGGTAGTGGCCCTGATGTCGCTGCCAATGATGCTGGTCACACGTAATATCGAGCGCCGTCGGTTGCTTATCATTGTCTTCATTGTGTTCATTGCTAGCCACATCGTGTCAGGGATGGCCTCGAATTTCACGGTGCTGGTGGTCAGCCGAATCGGTATTGCGTTTGCCCATGCCGTGTTTTGGTCCATTACGGCATCCTTGGCTGTTCGTGTGGCCCCAGAGGGCAAACAGACCCAGGCCCTCAGCCTGCTTGCGACGGGCACCTGTCTTGCCATGGTATTGGGCATTCCGCTGGGGCGTGTACTAGGTGAGACGCTAGGTTGGCGAACTACCTTCATGACTATCGCAGGTCTTGCCGTAATCACGGCGATTTGGCTGGCAAAGGCGCTACCTCTACTGCCTAGTCACAATTCAGGCTCTTTGAGCAGCCTGCCTGTGCTGTTCAAGCGTCCTGCGCTGATATGTATCTACGTGCTGACGGTCGTGGTAGTAACCGCTCACTTTACCGGTTATAGCTACATCGAGCCGTTTGCCCAGCAAGTCGCTCACCTGAGCGGCAACATGACCACCGTCCTGCTGCTCCTATTCGGTGGGGCAGGCGTTATAGGCTCCTTCCTGTTCAGCCGGTACAGCATCGAGTACCCCAATGGATTCCTGATTACAGCTATTGCTTGGCTGACGCTCTGCCTGCTGGTACTGCTGCCTTTCGCGCAGCATGTTTATCTCCTGGGAGGGCTGAGCATTCTGTGGGGCGTCGCCATCATGTGCTTTGGGCTTGCCTTGCAGGCTAAGGTTCTGGCTCTTGCCAAGGATGCAACCGACGTGGCCATGGCCTTATTCTCAGGCATCTACAACATCGGTATTGGGGGCGGGGCCTTGCTAGGCAGTGTGGTCGGCACCCATATAGGCTTGTCTTACATTGGGGTAGTAGGCGGTATATTGGCCTTTGCTGGCTTGGCTTTCTGCTATTTCATGACCCTGCGTTTTGCTCAGGCACTCAAAGCCAATCCGCTTTGATATTCCTTTTTGCTGGGGCTCTATTGAGCCCTGGCAATGCGTTTAGCCAGCTCTAATGCATAACTCATGGCCTGCCCTAAAGGCCCTTAGCGTAACCTTGTGCGCTTTAAATATTGAGGCATATACCCAAATTTCATGAGAAATTCATCACGGAATATGATGTTAGGGTGCCATCGTCCTGAACACGAGGGGAGTCCAAAACCTCAAAGCGTTAACACTTACCACTGCTTTGCTTTTTCACCAGGGCTAATAATAAAGAAGGGTATAAGCATGTACGCACAATCAAAGCGCCTTTTGCTTTTTGCTTTTCTGTTATTAGGCTGTGTTGCCTGCCAGGACAAGAAGCCTGAAAGCCCGGCCGCAGACGCTGTCAGCACCGCTAAGAAAGAAACAAAAGCAAAGAAGACGTTCGAGCAAAAGGGTAAGGCTTCGTATTACTCACAGAAATTTCATGGCAGAGAAACCGCCAGCGGCGAGACGTTTAATAACAACATGCTTGTAGCGGCGCACAAAACGCTTCCGCTCGGCTCCAAGGTGCGCGTCACGAACCTTGAGAACAATAAGCAGGTTGTCGTTCGCATCAACGATCGAGGCCCCTTTGTACGTGGGCGCATCATCGACCTCTCACGCGCCGCTGCCAAGCGAGTCGATCTGGTAGAGGATGGCACAGGCCCGGTGAAGATCGAGCGGATCGACTGACAAATAGAGCAAAGCGATACCTGTTGCACTCTGCTCATTAAGCGTACGCATGGAGAGGTATCCCCTCCATGCAATGCCGCATCCAACATCAGAGCGGCAAGGGCCGATATCGTCAGGCAAATACGAAATACTTACGCACCGTCTCGATCACTTCCCAAGTGCCAGTCATGCCGGGCTCGACCACAAAAATATCGCCGGCCTTAAGATGGATCGGCTCCATTCCGTCTGGCGTGATCACGCAATAACCTTCCTGGAAGTGGCAATACTCCCACTTCACGTATTCAACGCGCCATTTCCCAGGTGTGCAAATCCAAGTCCCCATGATCTTGCTACCGTCTTCGGAGGTATAGGCGTTGAGGTTGACAGTATGTGGATCGCCTTCGATGCGCTCCCACTTGCAGGCATCGACCACGGGCATGGGTTGGGTGTTGCGTAGGACGGTGATAGGTTGATTGGCCATGATGACGCTCCGGTTAGAGGGGGTGCCAATCTTGGTGCCGACCCATCTAGCAAGAATGTCCAGAGCCGACATGGAGGTGTTCGTTTGCGCTACGGCAGCCACTGTCGGAAGGTATGTGACGGTAGCGTACCAGAGCAGGCCATGCGGGTTACGCAGTCTGCCAGTTAGGTAACAGGCGAGGGGCAAGGCTAGGAAGGCCACTAGATTCTTCCGGCTTGCCGAAATACCGATGAGAATGTGGCGAGCAATAAACGCCTGGCATGCCTCCGGCGTTGGGTGCAGGAGATGCAGGATGATATACCGAGGATGTATGGTGCCTGGATCTATAAATCTACCTGCTATTGTTAGGGCCGATATCTAGATCGGGTCGCTTGCATAGAGACGTGACATTGAACAGTACGTACGATTATTACCAACAGCATGCTGCACAGTTTTTCGCTGAAACTGCCGAAGTTGATATGCATGAACTACACATGCAATTTCTCGCCAGAATCCCGGCTGGTGGTTACATACTTGATGCTGGCTGTGGCTCTGGGCGAGATGCCAAAGCCTTTCTTCAGCTGGGTTACCAAGTCTCGGCTTTTGATGCTTCGCCGGCGTTAGCGGACCTTGCCAGCGATTATCTAGGGCAACCGGTACAGGTACTTCGTTTCTCTCAGTTTAGTGAAGTCCACGTTTACGATGGAATCTGGGCTTGCGCCAGCTTATTGCATGTTCCACAGATAAAGATGCCCAAAGTGCTAGCCAGTCTCTGGCGGGGACTGAAACCGGGCGGAACCTTCTACTGTAGTTTCAAACTTGGACGGGGCGAGCGGGAGCAGGGTGGACGACGCTTTACAGATGCTGACGAGGAACAACTACGTGAGTGGCTGGCTACTGTGGACGATGTTGCTGACATCAAGATCTGGCATACCCGCGATCAGCGCCCTGGTCGTGATGAGCAATGGATAAACCTGTTGGCTTGCCGCGCTGAGGCACCTAGGCAGCGCCTAGTAACAGGCGGCCAAGATCATTTTCTGCCGCACTTGCTCGCCGCTATCAATAGTGCAAGAAAGATCGATATGGCCGTTGCGTTCGTCATGACGGGCGGGCTGGATCTGCTGATCGATGACCTGCACGTCAAGCTTCAACCCGCAGGTGAGCACGAGGCGGCGTTTATGCCTGCGCGTGTACGTATCCTTACCAGTGATTACTTCGATGTAACGGATGTGGAGGCCCTGCGTCGATTGATGCTGCTGCAGGACGCTGGTGCCGAAGTGCGCGTTTATGAATGCAAAGGACCGCACAGCTTCCATTTGAAGGCATACCTATTCGTGACGCAGGACGACCCGAATAACGTGCACGGTCAGGCTTTTATTGGCTCTAGCAACATCAGCCGTAAGGCATTACGTAATGGCCTAGAGTGGAACTATCGCATCGACTATCCTGGCGATAATGGATTTCTCGAAGCCTGTGACCGCTTCGAAACGTTATTCGCTGATCCACGTTCTAAGCCGCTAACGCACGCCTGGATTGATGCTTATGAGGCGCGGCGCAAGAAGCCGCCTACTCTAGCGCCCATCGGCGTCGAAGAGGAGATCAAGCCACCTCCTACCCCAACATCAATACAAAATGAGGCGTTGGCCGCGCTCGATAAAACCCGTGCAGAAGGCTATCAGCGCGGATTAGTCGTTCTTGCGACCGGTTTAGGCAAAACCTGGCTTGCTGCGTTCGACGCCAGGCAGTTCGGCGCTAAACGTGTGTTGTTTGTGGCGCACCGAGAGGAAATTCTGCACCAAGCAGCCGAAACCTTCGTACGTATTCGTCCCGGTTTACGTGTGGGTTACTACATGGGCCGGCAGCGGGATGTGGAAGTCGAGGTGCTTTGCGCATCGATCCAGACGCTAGGACGTAACGAGCACCTGCAGCGCTTCTCGCCGCGCCATTTCGATTACATCGTAGTGGATGAATTTCACCACGCTGCCGCGCCTACTTACCGGCATTTGCTCAACCATTTCTTACCGGCCTTTTTGCTCGGCCTCACCGCCACTCCAGATCGCACCGATTGTTCAGACATACTCTCGTTATGCGATGACAACTTGGTTTTCCAGACGGATTTATTCCATGGTATCCAGGCGCGTTTGCTCGTGCCGTTCCGCTACTACGGTATCTTCGATGAAGACGTGGACTATCAGTCCATACCTTGGCGCAATGGGCGTTTCGATCCTGAACAACTGGCTAGCCGGCTCGCTACGCTCGGACGGGCCCGTCACGCTTTACGCACGTGGCGTCAGTATGCACAGAAGCGCACATTGGCATTCTGCATCTCCATTCGCCATGCTGAGTTTATGGCCAAGCAGTTTCGCAAGGCGGGCATTCAAGCTGCTGCTATATACGCTGGCTCAGAGCTCGCCCGAGGAGAGGCCCTAGAGCAACTAAGCGATGGTCGCTTGGCGGCAATCTTTTCAGTTGATCTCTTCAACGAAGGCGTCGACTTGCCTGCTATCGACACTGTCATGATGCTAAGGCCAACCGAGTCTAAGATTCTCTTTCTCCAGCAACTAGGTCGAGGATTGCGTCGGGCCGAAGGTAAAGACCATTTGGTGGTGCTGGACTTCATCGGCAACCACCAGAGCTTTTTACACAAACCACAGGCGCTCATGGGGCGGAGTATGACCCATCGGCAGTTAGCCGATTATGCTCGTGCGGCCCAGTCGCAACAGCTGGAACTGCCCGAAGGCTGCTTAGTAAACTATGACTTGCAGCTGATCGACTTCCTCAAGTCGCTGGATGGTGACGGTATTCAAGGTCACTACCTGGCCTTGCGCGAAAGCCTCAATCGCCGACCAACGCTTACTGAGTTCTATCGCGCGGGTGCCAGTCTGCAACAGATGCGCAAGCAGTACGGCAATTGGTTTGCACTAGTAGCAGCCCAAGGCGACCTAGACAGCAAGCAACTTGTAATGGTCGAGACGCATAAGGTCTTCCTGCGTGAGCTGGAAACCACGCCGATGACTAAAAGCTTCAAGATGATCCTGTTGGAAGCTTTCCAAGAGCTGGATGGCTGGCAGCTACCGCCTACCGAAGCGGAGCTGGCCGAACGTTCCTGGACGGTACTGCAGCGCCGCCGCACGTTCTTAAGCGACTTGCCTGGGCTTGTTAACGGTAGCGATCTCGCATGGCTGCGCTATTGGCAAGCCAACCCGATTAATGCCTGGATCGGTGGTAATAAAAGTAAAGCTGATGCTTTCTTTAAAGTAGATGAAGGCCGCTTTCAGCCACGTTTCAGCGTTGTGCCTGATAATCGAGAAACCTTTACCGATCTAGTGCAGGAAGTGCTCGACTGTCGCTTGGCACAATACACGGCTCGTCAGTCTGAAACGTTGGTACCTGTCATCCCAATGCGGAAGGAAGAGCCAGCCGGTACTGAGTTGCCATTCTTCCCTAATCTGAAAATTGCCTGCGGTCACTTCAAAACGGGTCATGCTGATAGCGAGGAGTATCGTCGTATTGGCGAGAGCTTCGGCCGTCTAGACCCGACCCGGCACTTCATCGCTCGCGCGTCCGGTAATTCCATGAATGGAGGTAAACGGCCCATCCTAGATGGAGACTACTTGTTGTTGGAACACATGGACTCAAAGTCAGCAGGCAGTATCACCGGCTCGACCCTCGCTATCGAGCGCCAGGATGGGGCCGGAGATAACCAGTACCTCCTGCGTGTCATCCTCAAGGAAAAGGACGGCAGCTATACATTACGCGCTAACAACCCGGATTATGCTGATATATCGGTAACGGAGGAACTACGCGAACAGCTGCGTACCTTCGCTCGGCTTAAAGCAGTGCTAGATCCGTTGGAAATGGCGATAGGTCAGCGTTTTTTGCGCGAGGATATTCCTGCGCTGTTCAATGTCACGTTTAATCCAGGCAACTGGAATGTTGGTCACGTCGTACTGCCCGAACAGAAGGCTCACGTACTGCTCGTAACGCTGAATAAGCAGGGCAAAGCCGAGGAGCATAAATACCTGGATCATTGGGGCAATCAGCACACTTTTCATTGGCAAAGCCAGAACGCGACCACGCCTCAAAGCAAGAAAGGCAAGGAGCTAATTGAGCACGAACGGCTGGGAATCGCTATTCATCTATTTGTACGGGAGCACAAGCTAGAGGCTGGCAAGGCGGCACCTTTTATTTATTACGGGAAGGTGAAGTACCTGCGGCATGAGGGGAGTGGGCCGATGAGTATGGTGTTTAGCGTAACCAAATAAGCGAAATTTTATACAAAAAATAAAGATGTTTTCCGGTTAACTGTAGCTCAAATAAGCTAGTCCCGTATAGATAAACTAACTACAAACTAGTTAGTTTATCGTTTAAAGTAATGCAGTGTTTTTCGCATGCAGCGTTTCAGTATTTTTTAATCTTTTTGTCTAGTGATCTTGTTTGGAGAGGCTATGTTTAAAAAGATATTCGATAGCGCTGTTTTTCTTGCTTTGACTACGGCATTTTTTTATTGCGTGGGCACAGCCAGCAATCGAGGATACTACTCAGTATTTAGGCTAGACCCGGATGTCTTGGATATAGGGTTCCATAATGTTTTATACACAGGTCTTTTAAATTCATTTGGTATTGTTTTTAAATTTATTACTGTGGTTTCGCTAATTTCCTTCGTTTGGTCGCATGGAGTTTTGCCTAGCTATATAGATCATTTGCGTAAAGGGTATAAATCTCGTCGTAGGTATGTTTTCTGGAAAAGAAAGATACTTGGAAAAAGAGAGGATGTGGCGATAGAGCAAAAGTCAAAAAAGATAACAGGGAAATTTTTTTTTGCTGTGATCGCTATGATCGTGTTTATATCCTTTTTGGCGGCTGTTGAAAGAAACGGAGAAGAAAAGGCTAGAAATATACTCAGTGAAGGACAAAAAGATTCGAGACGTCTCATTACGTTAACGGGTGAATCTGGAAAGTTAATATTTTTGGCTTGCGGTTCTCGTAACTGCGCTGCACTAGATGAAAATACTAAGACAGTCCGGTACTTTAGTCAGGGAAAAGGTTTTTCTTATCCCCTTTAAATTTCTCTATTAAAAATCTTGGATATTAGCTGTCGGCTCATTGAGAAACATTGCTTTATTGTAGAAAGATATCGATTCGTAGGGAGGCGAGCGTTATAGCCTATACAATGAGATGCTCGAATGTTGCTGTCCCGGCCATTTCTAAATGGCCTCTGTTAAACGAAAAATTAATATTTTAAACAGCGGAAAAGAGCTTAATGATTAGTTTTCATAAAAAAGCCCCGCAATAGGCGGGGCTTTTTATTAGTTTGCTTCTAACACCCATAGCGGTGTAAGACCAAATTTACTGGAGCAAGAGGTTGTCAATCCCAGCTCAAAGCCCCACCAGTCTGATACTCAATTACCCGCGTCTCAAAGAAGTTCTTCTCTTTCTTCAAGTCCATGATTTCGCTCATCCACGGGAAGGGGTTAGTAGTACCTGGATACTCTTCCTTCAGGCCGATCTGGGTCAGGCGGCGGTTGGCGATGAACTTTAGATAATCTTCCATCATGGCCGCGTTCATGCCCAGTACGCCGCGGGGCATGGTGTCGCGCGCGTATTCGATTTCGAGCTGAGTGCCCTGGAGAATCATCTGGGTGGCTTCGTCCTTCATTTGGGCATCCCACAGGTGCGGGTTCTCGATCTTGATCTGGTTGATCATGTCGATGCCAAAGTTCAGGTGCATGGACTCGTCACGCAGAATGTATTGGAACTGCTCGGCAGTACCGGTCATCTTGTTACGACGGCCCATGGAAAGGATCTGGGTGAAACCGCAGTAGAAGAAGATACCTTCCAGTACGCAGTAGTACGCGATCAGGTTCTTGAGGAACTGACGATCCGTCTCGGGTGTGCCGGTCTTGAATTCTGGGTCGGAGATGGAGCGGGTGTACTTGAGGCCCCAGGACGCTTTCTTCGCGACTGACGGAATCTCGTGGTACATGTTGAAGATTTCGCCTTCGTCCATGCCCAGGGATTCGATGCAGTACTGGTACGCGTGGGTGTGGATCGCCTCTTCGAATGCCTGGCGCAGGATGTACTGGCGGCACTCGGGGTTGGTGATCAGGCGGTACACGGCCAGCACAAGGTTGTTGGCAACCAGGGAGTCGGCCGTGGAGAAGAAGCCCAGATTACGCTTAACGATACGGCGCTCGTCTTCAGAAAGGCCGTCAGCGCTCTTCCACAGGGCGATGTCCCCAGTCATGTTGACTTCCTGCGGCATCCAGTGGTTGGCGCAGCCATCCAGGTACTTCTGCCAGGCCCAGTCGTACTTGAAGGGTACAAGTTGGTTCAGGTCGGCGCGGGCGTTGATCATCTGCTTGTCGCCAACTTGTACGCGGGCAGCGGAGCCTTCCAGATCATCCAGGCCTTCCTGAATATCAAGCTCGTTCAACGCAGCCTTGGCGCGAGCAACGGCATCGGAGTCGCCAGCTTCCACGGCACGGGCTTCATGGGCAGCAGCACCGCCTACGCTGTCCAGCTTTTCTAAAGGCATGTCGTTGCCTTGCTGCGCAGCGGAAGGTGTGGTGGTTACTTCGTCGTCTTTCTCGAATTCGTCCCAGCTCAGCATGGTGTGTTCTCCTGCATGAGGACCGGCTACTTGGCCGATCAGTAAATCTATATGTTCTTTGAGTGCACAAAGGGCACAGTGTTTGATTGGGCGTTACCTGCCGGGCCAGCCGTTTGTGGTTTTGCCCGAATCACGCCGGATCTGCCAAGAGGAGCCCCTGAAATCATGCTCAAGGCAGCGCCAGGCCAATCGGTCTTTGAAGCCGATCTTTCAGTACTTGTTGTGTTGGGTATAGCGCTCGGGGAGGGCGGTAAACCCGTCCCCGAGCCCTCTCCGAAGAGAGGGCTTATGGCTTATTACTGGCAGGCTTCGCAGTCGGGGTCGTCGATGCTGCATGCCTTGGGTACCGGAGCCGGCGCAGGTGCCGCTTGAGCTTTCTGGGCTGGTGCTGGAGCCGCACTGGCCTGTACGCCGGTAATCGGGTCTGCGCTCACGGCATTCAGCTTGCCGGTGTTAATGGTGGACTTCTCGGTACTGGTAGCGGCCAGGGCACGGAGGTAGTAGGTAGTCTTCAGACCACGGAACCACGCCATGCGGTAGGTCACGTCCAGCTTCTTGCCCGAGGCGCCAGCGATGTAGAGGTTCAGGGACTGCGCCTGATCGATCCACTTCTGGCGGCGACTTGCTGCTTCCACGATCCACTTGGTTTCAACTTCGAATGCGGTCGCGTACAGGTCCTTCAGGTCTTGCGGGATACGCTCGATCTGCTGGACGGAACCGTCGTAGTACTTCAGGTCGTTGACCATGACTGGGTCCCACAGGCCGCGGGCTTTGAGGTCGCGAACCAGGTAGGGGTTGATCACGGTGAACTCGCCCGACAGGTTCGACTTCACGTACAGGTTCTGGTACGTCGGCTCGATGGACTGCGATACGCCGGTAATGTTGGCAATAGTTGCAGTTGGCGCGATGGCCATGATGTTCGAGTTACGAATACCTTTCTTTACGCGCTCGCGGATCGGAGCCCAGTCCAGTGTCTCGGACAGGTCAACTTCGATGTACTTGGAGCCACGCTCTTCGATCAGCATCTTTTCAGAGTCAATCGGCAGGATGCCTTTGGACCACAGCGAGCCTTCGAATGTCTCGTAGCTGCCACGCTCGTCCGCCAAGTCACAGGAAGCCTGGATAGCGAAGTAGCTGATCGCTTCCATGGACTTGTCGGCGAACTCAACGGCTGCATCCGAACCATAGGCAATGTGCTGGAGGTACAGCGCATCTTGGAAGCCCATGATGCCCATGCCTACCGGACGATGCTTCAGGTTAGAGTTACGTGCCTGCGGTACCGAGTAGTAGTTGATGTCGATAACGTTATCGAGCATGCGCACAGCGGTCTTCACAGTGCGGCCAATCTTCTCGATGTTCAGCTTGCCGTCAACAATATGGTTCACCAGGTTGATCGAACCCAGGTTACATACAGCGATTTCGTCCTTGTTGGTATTCAAGGTGATCTCGGTGCACAGGTTGGAGCTATGAACCACGCCTACGTGCTGCTGCGGGCTACGCAGGTTGCATGGGTCCTTGAAGGTCAACCACGGATGGCCGGTTTCGAACAGCATGGACAGCATCTTGCGCCATAGATCTTTGGCCTTGATGGTCTTGTGCAGCTTGATCTTGCCGTATTCGATCAGGGCCTCGTAGTACTCATAACGCTCTTCGAAGGCCTTGCCATACAGGTCGTGCAGATCCGGTACGTCGGACGGGGAGAACAGGGTCCAGTTGCCATCGTCGAATACGCGCTTCATGAACAGGTCCGGAATCCAGTTCGCTGTATTCATGTCATGCGTACGGCGACGGTCGTCACCGGTGTTCTTGCGCAGCTCAAGGAATTCTTCGATATCCAGGTGCCAGGTTTCCAGGTAGGCACAGACGGCGCCCTTACGCTTGCCACCCTGGTTTACGGCCACAGCAGTGTCGTTGACTACTTTTAGGAAAGGTACGACGCCCTGGGACTTGCCATTGGTGCCCTTGATATAGGAGCCCAGTGCACGCACTGGTGTCCAGTCGTTACCCAGACCGCCTGCGAACTTGGACAGCATGGCGTTATCGTGAATAGCGCCGTAGATGCCTGACAGGTCATCCGGAACGGTGGTCAGGTAGCAGCTGGAAAGCTGTGGACGCAGGGTGCCGGCGTTGAACAGGGTCGGGGTAGATGCCATGTAGTCAAAGCTGGACAGCAGATTGTAGAACTCGATAGCACGGGCTTCTTTGTCTGCTTCCATGTGAGACAGGCCCATGGCGACGCGCATGAAGAACAGCTGCGGCAGCTCAAATCGGGTGCCGTTGCTGTGCAGAAAGTAGCGGTCGTACAGGGTCTGCAGGCCTAGATAAGTGAACTGGCCGTCACGCTCGTGGTTGATCGCCTTGCCCAGCTTTTCCAGGTCGAAGGTCGCCAGTTTCGGGTCCAGCAGCTCCAGCTCTATGCCTTTGGCCACGTAAGCGGGTAGGGCCTTGGCGTATAGGTCGGCCATCTCATGGTGAGTGGCGCTTTCTGCAACGTTCAGGAAGGACAGGCCTTCAGCACGCAGGCTGTCGAGCAACAGGCGGGCTGTAACGAAGGAGTAGTTCGGCTCACGCTCAACCAGAGTACGCGCCGTCATGACCAGAGCGGTATTAACGTCCTTTTCGGCTACGCCGTCGTACAGGTTCTTGAGTGTTTCGCGCTGGATCAGCTCGCCGTTAACTTCGGCCAAGCCTTCACAGGCTTCGGAGATGATGGTGTTCAGACGCCCCATGTCCAGCGGCAACAGAGTACCGTCGGCCTTGGTGACGCGAATGCTTGGATGCGGCTCGGCAACTTCAGCAGTTGCACGCTTGCGCTCCTGGCTACGAGCTTCGCGATAGATCACATAGTCACGGGCAACCTTTTGCTCTCCCGCGCGCATCAGCGCCAATTCGACCTGATCTTGAATCTCTTCGATGTGAATAGTGCCGCCAGACGGCATACGGCGCTTGAACGTTGCAGTAACCTGCTCGGTCAGGCGCTTTACGGTGTTGTGGATACGTGAAGAGGCCGCAGCAGTACCGCCTTCGACGGCCAGGAAGGCCTTGGTGATCGCAACAGTGATCTTATCGTCGGTGTATGGAACGACAGTGCCGTTACGTTTGATAACACGCAGTTGGCCAGGGGCAGTGGCCTTGACGTCCAGGTTATTGTCGTCGGCTGGGAAGCCGTCGGTCGTTGCTTTCTCGCGGGACAGATCAGTCTGCATGCGGGTTCGTCTCCTAACGTTATCAGTCTGATGGACCTGTACTTCTGGTCCTATCTAAGCGTTTTGCAAAACGGCAGCCGGATGGGCTTTGCAAAACGCTCATGGTTGTGCCCAGCGGGTGGCTTGGCACGGTAAAGAGCAAAGAGCCTGGAAGCCTTATGAGCAGGCCCAAATAGTGAGTGACATTAGCAGGAGGCCTACCACAGTATGTTGTGGTTAGAGATAGGCTTGACTTCGGAAGGGAAATACAGTGTGGCAGGATTCCGAAGCTGCGTTAATCGTCACTGAAAAAGAGCTTCGACCAACCGGTGCCTTACGGCATTAAGACTTGACAATACGACGGTTCTCTTGTGTCCGGTTGTTCGATGAACCCCAACATATAGGGATATTCATTGAGGCGGGGTACAAGATAATGCGCTATCTGCCACTTTGCAAGGTGATAAGACACTGGAGCCTGTGGATAAAAAGGTGGGTAATTTTGGGATATGTTGACGCAAGTCGCACAGGCTCTGAGGTTTGCCATCAGTCGCGTTTTTGGCATCTTTTTTTAAGAGCAGATGAAAGGAATTTTGTTTACACCATAACACTATATGTAGTGGTCGCTTTATGACGGGATGCGATAGCAGTAGAGCAACCAAAGCGCAATAGTTGATAGGAATATAATTGCTATGGGTGCATGGTAAGCGGCTCTATGAGGGCTGGTTTTCTCTGTGAGTCGAGTTGCTCGCTAGCTTAAAGCGAACTTGGAAGATTACGTATCGTAAAGCCTAAAATCGCCGCTATGGTTGGGAGCGGGTTTTTTGCTTGAGGATGTAGATGCTTACGCATAGGGAGCAAATCACCATGAGCAGGCGCGCCCAGAAGTACGGAATCAGCCAGCAGGAAATACCAATACTGATCCACATGCTAGTAATAGCGTAGATTTTTCCTTGAAGCGGTATGCCTTCGCCTTCCAGGTAATCTTTGATCAAGGGGCCAAGGCGAGGATGATTGACCAGCCAGTTATAAAACCGCCTCGAACTACGCATAAAGCAAGCAGCCGCTAGCAATAGAAAAGGCGTAGTCGGCAAGATTGGTAAAAAGATGCCGATTACGCCAAGTGCAATGCTAAGCCATCCCAGCGCCAGCAAGCTGTAGCGAACCCAGGGTCGCCTGCTGACGCGTATGTCCTGTTCGGGCATGCGGTGTTGAAGGTCTTAGTGACGAGGCTTTAGCAGCGCAGGCTTTTCTTCCGGAGCATGACAGAGGAGGAACAGTTGGGTCAGCACTTCGGGAATCTGAGAAATCATGCTGTCTACCAAGTCAGGGTCAGCGGCGATATCGCTAAACTCTGGCTGCTCTTCGAAGAGGCCAGAGCCCACCATAATCGGCAGGAGTAATTCGCTGACTTCTTCCTCGGCCTGCTCGAACCAGATCGATTCGCGTAGAAAAACACCTTCCATGAAGCCAATGCACCAGCCGCGCAGGTCGGAGTCATCGGGCTCCTCACCTAGATCCAGATCGCACGGGAGCTCAAGTTCTTCATCGCTACCGAGTACACGAAGAATATGCATCTTGAGCTGGATAAGCGTGGACTCGATTTCCTCACGCTGGGCATCATTCTGGTAATGCGGTGGTTCGGCAAAAAGGGCATCGATCCACTCGCGCTCGGGCACGTTTACCGGGCAAATGGCCAGTGCAGTCAGATAACCATGCGCTGCGATGTAGTCGAGCGCTTCTTCATGCAGATCGTCCGCATCTAGAAACACACGCAGGCGGGACAGTTGTTCAGCGAAGGACATCGGCTACTACCTCGGAAAACGGGCTGGATATACGATAAAGGCAGTCGCATGACGATGATGTTCCCGCAAACACTGAATTCTGAGCTATTCACTTTGTGAATTTCTCGTGCGTTTGCCAGATGTCACGTTCTGCAACTGCCTCAACGCAACGGATTGTAGACGAGCTGTCGCCTCGCGGCAAAAGCGATCTCATCAATAATGCAGTTCTCACTGATTTAATCGAACGATTGCGAAGGTTGCATGACGGATAACCGGGCGTTTCTTGTTAGTGCCCGTATAATGCGCCCATTAGTGGGAGGCCTCATGATCGATCAAGCATTACGTATCCTTAAAGACGTCTTTGGTTATGACGCGTTTCGTGGCAATCAGGCCCGAATCATCGAGCGCGTCGCCAGCGGTGGGGATGCGCTCGTGCTTATGCCTACGGGTGGTGGCAAATCTTTGTGTTATCAGGTGCCAGCGTTGCTTCGCGAGGGACTGACGGTGGTGGTATCGCCCCTGATTGCCTTGATGGAGGATCAGGTTGCCACTTTGGAAGAATTAGGTGTCCCCGCCGCGGCCCTGAATTCGACGATATCGCCCGAGGCGCAGCGCGATATCGCCTATCGCCTCGAACAAGGCGAGATCAGGTTGCTGTATTTAGCGCCGGAGCGTCTTGTGCAGCCGCGCATGTTGTCTTTTCTGCAACGTTTGAACAAAGTAGCGCTGTTTGCTATCGACGAAGCCCATTGCGTATCTCAATGGGGGCATGATTTTCGGCCTGAATATCTTCAGCTTGGCCAGTTGGCTGAATTGTTTCCCGAGGTGCCGCGAATCGCCCTGACGGCCACGGCGGACATGCGCACTCGTGAGGAGATTGTTCAACGGCTATATCTGCAGGATGCAGAGCAATTTCTCTCCAGTTTCGACCGGCCCAATATCTTTTATCGCATCGTACCTAAGGAGCAGCCACGCAAGCAGCTGCTGGCCTTCCTGGCACAGCATCGTGGTGATGCAGGCATTGTGTATTGCATGTCGCGTAAGAAAGTGGAGGAGGTTGCTGATTACTTAAGTAGTCAAGGCTTTCCTGCATTGCCTTATCACGCTGGGCTGTCCAATGAGTTGCGTGCCTTCAATCAGAAGCGCTTTCTCAATGAGGAAGGCTTGATTATGGTCGCCACGATTGCGTTCGGTATGGGCATTGATAAACCTAACGTACGCTTCGTTGCACACTTGGACTTGCCCAAAAGCCTGGAAGCCTATTACCAGGAGACCGGGCGTGCTGGGCGTGACGGGTTGCCATCAGACGCGTGGATGGCGTATGGGTTGCAGGATGTATTGCTGCTGCGCCAGATGATGCAGAGCTCTGAAGGTGATGAGCGCCACAAGCGGGTCGAGCGGCATAAGCTGGAAGCTATGCTGGCTTTGTGTGAAGAAATCCGCTGCCGTCGTCAGGTTCTATTGGCTTATTTTGATGAGGAACTGCCTGAGCCCTGCGGCCATTGTGATAACTGTGTTGATGGTGTCGAAACGTGGGACGCAACCGAGCCAGCCCGCCAAGCCCTTTCAGCAATCTATCGGAGTGGCCAGCGTTATGGGGTAGGCCATCTGATAGACATCCTGTTGGGCCGGGAGAACGATAAGATCCGTAGCCTTGGGCATCAGCGTTTGGCTGTGTTCGGGCTAGGAAAGGCGCGGACTGAAGACGAGTGGCGCACGCTGTTTCGCCAGTTGGTGGCGCGTGGCTTGGCCGATGTGGATCTAGATGGCTTTGGCGGTCTGCGTTTGACTGAGGCCTGCCGGCCTTTACTTAGAGGTGAAGTGCGTATAGAACTACGGCGCGATGCCAAGCCTCAGCGGGCCCGAGGAAGCAGCGCCGGGCCTAGTGCGGCCAGTCAACTGGTGCGAGCCGAGGAGCGCCAGCAGTGGGAGTCTTTGCGGGCCTTGCGCCGTCAATTGGCGGAAGAGCATGGGGTGCCGCCTTATGTGATTTTTCCCGATGCAACATTACTGGAGATGCTTCGGGGGCAGCCGCGTACGTTGCAAGAGATGTCGCGTATCAGCGGCATAGGCGCTCGTAAGCTAGAGCGTTACGGACAGGCCTTCTTGGATGTGTTGAATGATGCACCGACTGCACCGGAGCCTGTTGCCGATATGCGTCATGAGGTCGTTACTCTAGTGCGAGCTGGTATGACGCCTGCACAAATCGCTCGTCAGCTATCGTGCTCTGAAAAAAATGTTTACAGCATGTTGGCGGAAGCTATAGGTAAACAACAAGTTTCCTTGGAGCAGGCTCTGGAGCTTCCAGAGGACTTGTTGGGCGAGATTCAAGACGCTTTTCTAGAAGAAGACGGAGCATTACCGCCCGCTGCAGCATTAAGTGGCCGATTTTCCGGTCAGGTGCCTGAGGGCGTTTTGTATTGTGTGCGTGCTGCACTGATGGCAGAGCTTGCGGAGTAGCGAATCTTGAGCGACGCAAGCGGTCCTTTCTAGTACTGTTGACAGGTCACTGTCGTATCTGGATTGATGGCAGTTGAATGGCTACACAACAATAACTGTCAAAATCATAAGGTCATGTTCCATGGCACAAACCGATCCTCATCTTTTTGGTCGACAGATTCTGCACATATCCCGTGCTTGGCGGGCTGAGCTGGATCGTCGATTGAGTCATCTTGGTCTTTCACAGGCCCGTTGGCAGGTTCTGCTAACGTTGGCTCGTATGGGCGAGCAGCATCCTACTCAGCGAGAGCTGGCACAAAGCGTTAGCGTAGAAGGACCTACCTTGGCCCGTCTGTTGGATGGGCTGGAGGCCCAGAAGCTGGTAAAGCGTGTTGCCGTAAGTGAGGATCGGCGTGCCAAGCGCATTATGCTAACGCCTGCAGCGGGGCCGTTAATTGAAAAGATCCAGACGATTGCCGATGCGCTACGTGAAGAGCTGCTTTCAGGTATTGATGAATCAGCTATCGATATCTGCCAGCAGGTTCACCAGCAAGTGCTGGTTAATCTGGAAAAGCGCAGCCATTGATCGGATGAAAAGCGGCTCTGTTAGGAGTCGCTTCGATTTGTTTGTTCCTCTTGGTTTTCAGTGCTACTTTTTGTCTGAAATGCGAGATTTGTCTCTTTAATGATGGGATTTTGCCATCATTGCTTGAAAAGCGAATCGCATTTTCCAGTCACTGTAGTTAGGGCGCTTAATGGCCAGGAAAAACAGCAATCGTTACCGCTTTGTAATTGCCTTTCTGGCGCTTCTCTTAGGTGTAGGTACTGAGACAGCCTATGCTGTGGCGCTGGGTGATATTTCTCTTCAGTCAGCGTTGAACCAACCTTTAAATGCCAAGATCGAGCTGATCAATGCCGGGCCGCTTGAAGAAAGTGATTTTCGTGTCGGCCTGGCCTCGAATGATGAGTTTGCCCAAGCTGGAGTTGATCGCACTCAATTTCTTAGTGACTTGTCCTTTACGCCTGTTATTCAGTCGGGTGGTAAAAGCTATATCCGTGTAACGTCTCGGCGTCCGGTCAACGAGCCTTATCTAAGCTTTCTTGTTCGCTTTGAAATGCCTACCGGACGGCAATTGCGTGAATTTACCGTTCTTGTCGACCCGCCGGGTTATCGTGACCCAGGCATGGCAAACGCCACAAGCCCAGCCGTTGCTGCTTTTTCAGAACCGGCTCGCTCAACTATGTCGGGAGACCCAGTGCGGACCAGGCCAGCAGTCGCTGCGCCAGTTCCTCGTCCCGATCTCCAAGCTGGCTCGGACGTATACCGTACCGTAGCTAATGACAACCTTTGGGCGATTGCTCAGGAACTGACAAGGCAATCTCCCAACCTGAGCTCCGTTCGGCAAACAATGGAGGATTTGTTTGCACTTAATCCTACTGCATTTGTTGGTGGAGACATGGAGCGACTGAAGGCCGGGCAAGTACTGCGCTTACCTGCCGAATTCTCTCGTTTGTCTGTGCCTGTGGTGTCTGAAGACCATGCCCAAGACACCGGTACGGTAGTGGGGGCGCCAAGTTCGCTTGGCGTGGAAGGTTCGCCTGAAACCGTTTCGGCCGCACCTGCTTCAGCGGCTCCAGATGCAGATGTGGCAGGAGAGAGGGAATCTGCTTCGTTGGTTAATAACCAGTCTCTTCTGCGTATGGCAGAAATGCAGACCCAGTTAGAGCAGTTGCAGGCGCGCCTGGATCAGACGATTCGGGAAAAGGATGCGCAAATAGCTGCCCTGCAAAGCGAAGTGGCCCAGCTACAGCGGGGAGGGGGGGCTGGAGATGCCGATCCGCTTTCAGGCTCGAGTGATGCCCTAGAGTCTTCAGGTGTAGCGAGTGGGAGGCAAGCGCCGTCGGTTGAAAGCTCGACAGCAGTTGTCTCGCCCGTAGCTCAAGACTCGGTTCAGGCCTCTAAGCCGGCTGAGCAGGTGGATATAGCGCCTACACAATCGATTTCATCTGCTCCAGTTACCGAGGAATCGCAAACACGTAAAGAAGAAAATATCAGTACCTCATTCCCGTGGCTGTGGTTGATTCCAGTAGCAGCTTTGCTGGTAGCTATAGTGATCGCCTGGAAGCGGCGTCTAGAGGAGCAGGCGCGTGAATTAAAAGAGGATATTGGCGGGACCGAGTATCCTACGCTAGCAGAAAGGCAGCCTGTAGCGTTTGATGAGCCTACGCTGGCTCGCCCGGTTCCTTTGGCTGAGCCGGCCGTAGCGGCGACCCAGCCGCCTACTACCTCTGCATCCGTACCGATATCGTTAGCTGCACAGGCTGCGGATGAATACTTGGGACGTGCTGAAATTTATATCGCCTATGGTCGTTATAACCAAGCGCGTGAAGTGCTGGAAGAAGGAGTTCTCGAGCAGCCCGGCCGTTTGGATATACGCATGGCCTTGCTTCAAGTTCTGGCTGCGCTAGGTGAGCGTAAATTATTTGCCGTTCAAGAGGCTGCCATACTAGAAATGGGTGGCGATGCCCATGCTATTGATCAACTCAAAGCTTTGCTGCCCGCTATGGCTCAAGAGCTACCGGAGGAAAAGCATGAAGAGGCCTTGTTGGATGACTCTTTTGAGCTGCCTGACGAATTGAGCGAGTGGACGCCAAAGCTCGATTTGGGTGCTGATGAATTAACCCCCACAATAGCGGATATTGAGAATTTTGATCTTGATCTCCAGGATCTTAGCTTTGATGACGCTATTGCCTTAACCGAGTTGCTTGATGCTGAACAAGGTCATGAAAAAGCGAAGCCTGCTCAGGCAACTATAGAGGATGAGCTTCCTTATACCCTGGGCGAATTACCTTCCGTAGATGAATTGGATATGACCTTGGATGAACATTTTGCCAGCCAATCACTGGCCGATTCCATCCATGATGGCTTTGCTGACTATAAAGATCATCCTTTGCTAGACCAAGCCAAGACATGCATGGAGCAGGGTAATATGCGAGCGGCCAGTGCCATTCTGCAGCGTATTCTTAATGAGGGAGACGAAAGCCAGCGCCATCAGGCCGAGGTATTACTTGCTCGCATCGCCTGAGTACTGCTATTGAGAAAAAGCCGACCACTGGTCGGCTTTTTAATGGGGTGGTAAAAACTTTATCGTTTCGCTAGAAGTTATTTCCAAGGTTCAAATAAAGCGCTTTTTGACGGTCGTCATTGAGGCCGTAACTAAAATTAAGTGGTCCCAAAGGCGTGTCGAAGGAAACGAATACGCTTCCAGCCGTAATGGATCCGCTATCGTAGTGGTCTCCGTTGTTATTCCAGACCCTTCCTTGCTCAAGGCTGGCGCCGAGATAAATAGGGAAGTCCAGTGGCAGGAACGAACGCTCTGTCATTCGACGATAATAGACAAGTCGGCCCAAGCTATAATTTTGCCCGGATAAAGCATCCTCTCTATATCCAGACAAGTGACGAGCGCCACCCAATAAATAACTGCTGGTTACGGTGTCGACATCGTTATAGGTTCGTCCGTAACTGCCGCCTAATACGAACGTGTCGGGACCAAAGGTCAATGCCTTGTCAATTTTGAATTCGAATTGCTGGTAGCGATCGTCCGAGCCTAAGCTTGGATCGAATTGCCTGAAAGAAAGTTGAATATCTTCACCTTCATGAGGGAAGTCGACATTGTCCAGCGTGTCATACGAGTACTTCAATTCATAGAAGCCCTCATTAAAGGAGTCGGTAGGAAGACTAGGGTCGCCTACGCGTACTTCTGTCTTACCCCAGCGCTGACCGATGCCAAAGCGGATCTCACCACTGTTGTTAATTTGTCGGCCTAGGTTGATCCCATATCCATAACGCTCGCGCCGATACTCGGCAACCGGGTCGTTGTCTACCAGGGTCTCGATGTTTTGTGAGTCAATGGTGAAATAAGGGGCCACAAAATAGCGTGACCCTATATCCAAGGGTTGATAAAACTCAGAATACAGCTCTTGATGATCACCGACTTGTCCACGGGTTAGCCATTCAGCACCAAGTGCATTAATGCCATTGACACGGTAGCTGGCGCCGAGATTGAAGGCGCTATCACCCCGCATATCGTCAGATAAATTAATGCCAAAACGTAAAAAGTCTGTACCACTAAGCTTGTCGATAGCGTGGATTACCAATGTATTGCTTTTGGTGTTTTCTTTGCTTCTCGTAATGCTGTACTCGACACGATCAAAATAATTCAATCCGTACAAAGTGCTCATGTCATCTTGTAGTCGCTCTAGGTCGAGTGGCTCATTTAGCGGCTGCCGGATATAACGGCGTATGACATCGTCGCTGATCTTTGAGTCGTTTTGAATTGTAATGTTTGTAATCAGAGGGGTACGCTGCCCAGGCAGGCGCGCCTCGGTAAGCGTTGTGGCGCTGGGATTGGTATAAGAAGTGCCCAGCTCTGCCAATCTGGACTGTAGTGCTTGGGTTGCCCGATAGCCAGCGTCGATCAACTCCGTAGCATTGCCAAAAGCCGTACTATCGTAAGCGGCTAGAGGTGGCTGAATGAGGATGTCGTCGACTTGTAAAGTGGCGAGCTGTGCTTCCGAATTATTGCGTGTCATTAAGGTCGTCGATTGGTTGAGTATATCAACTACCGTGACTAGTTGTTTTCGCTTTAACAGCGGAGTGCCAATATCGATGACAATGACCCTGTCGACGCCCATACTGCGTGCAACATCGATCGGGATGTTGTCGACCATTCCACCGTCAACTAATAAGCGGCCGTTGATTTCGACCGGAGCAAACACAGCGGGTATAGCCATGCTGGCCCGAATGGCACGAGGTAGATGGCCTTTACTGAAAACAATTTTTTCCCCTGTAGCAATATCCGTAGCGACTGCCCGAAAAGGAATGGCTAATTTATCGAAGTTGCGTGTATTGCTGGTATGAACAAGCAGGCGCTCCAAGAGCATTGAAAGGTTCTGTCCTTGGATAACTCCGATTGGTAGACCAATAGTGCCGTCATCACGAATGCTCAAAGGCTGTTTGATTAGATAATCGCGGTCATCTTGCTTGCGGCGAAACGGAATATCTTTACGGGGAGGCTGATCTGAGAGTACCTGCTGCCAGTCCATGTCAAGAGCGATACGTTCGATTTCATCAGCCTTGTAGCCAGCTGCATACAGGCCGCCAATCACTGCACCCATGCTGGTGCCGGCAATAGCGTCGATATGAACGCCTTGTTCTTCAAGGCCTTTTAAAACGCCAATATGAGCAAGGCCACGTGCGGCACCTCCAGACAATACCAGCCCTACCTTAGGATGAGTATTTTCTCCTAGAGACGCAGTTGAAATTAATATAAGTAAACAGAAAATGATGCAACGCATGAGCTAGTCCGCAGACGCTGGTAAGGCGAGGGCGTATTATAGGCTGATATGACAGCTGGAGTATGGGATGAGCGAGCGCAAGCCAGAAATCACCATTACGTATTGTACGCAATGCCAATGGCTCCTGCGCGCGGCCTGGATGGCGCAAGAGTTGTTAAATACGTTTGGTGTGGAGTTGGGCAAGGTAAGCCTTGAACCAGGACTGGGTGGCGTGTTTCGAATTACATGCGAAGGGGTGCAAATCTGGGAAAGAAAGGAAGACGGTGGTTTTCCTGAAGCCAAGGTCTTGAAACAGCGTGTACGTGACCATATTAATCCTGGTAAGGATTTAGGCCATAGTGACAGGTAGTGAAAACGTCTTGTACCCGAACCCGTTAAGCTCGAGTACAAGACTGTTCGTTTTATACCTCGGATGTGACCCTTGCGTTAGCAGGCTCGTTGACTCTTTCAGGTTGTGCGGGCGCGGTCGTTTCCAAGGATCGAATATTGACCGCGTGCAGACCTTTCGGGCCTTGAATGATTTCGAAATTTACGGCTTGGCCTGCCTTCAACGTTCGGTAGCCGTCCATCTGGATAGCTGAATAATGAGCGAACAGGTCTTCATCGCGTCCTTCCGCCACTATAAAGCCATATCCCTTGGCATTGTTAAACCATTTGACTTTGCCGCTGAGCATGCTGGCATCCCTCTGCAAAGGACTCCACAGGTGGAGTATTATCCCACTACAGTCCCGTTCAGATAGTTTTGAACGCACTAAAACACGGAACCCCGACTACCCTTATGGGTATCCAATGTTTGTAACACTGTTTTATGGTTAGTCAAGGCGATGCGCTGCTCGCCTGAGAAATAGATCATGGTCTTTGCAGGCCTTCTTTTCATTCACCAGAAAAATTTCTTCAGCATGCATCCAATGAGTCATATTCGACTAACATCAGAACAAGACCCTTCACATAACGAGGATGACAGTGCAGGTTTGGCGGTACAGGAAGCGAAACCTGCTTTAAAGGCTCCATCGCTGTATAAGGTGCTCATGTTTAATGATGACTACACGCCGATGGAGTTTGTCGTCGAGGTGCTTGAAAAGTTCTTTAGCATGAATCGTGAAAAGGCTACGCAGGTCATGCTAGTCGTTCACACCCAAGGTAAGGCGGTGTGCGGTGTATTTACTCGTGACATTGCTGAAACCAAGGCCATGCAAGTGAATCAATATGCTAGGGAGAGCCAGCATCCGCTCCTTTGTGAGATTGAAATAGAAAGTTGATCTGTGCCTGGCTATGAGGTGAAGCTATGTTGAATCGTGAGCTCGAAGTCACCCTCAATCTTGCCTTTAAAGAGGCAAGAACGAAGCGTCATGAATTCATGACTGTCGAACACCTCCTCCTCGCATTGCTGGACAACGAGGCGGCTGCCACAGTGCTTCGTGCGTGTGGTGCCAATATGGACAAGTTGCGGCGGGATCTCCATGAGTTCATCGACTCTACAACACCGTTGATTCCGCAGCAGGATGAAGAACGAGAAACTCAGCCGACGCTTGGTTTTCAGCGTGTTCTCCAGCGTGCCGTATTCCACGTGCAGAGTTCTGGTAAGCGAGAGGTGACCGGAGCTAATGTGCTTGTTGCAATATTTTCGGAGCAGGAAAGCCAGGCGGTTTTCCTGCTTAAGCAGCAGAGCGTAGCTCGTATAGATGTGGTCAATTTTATCGCCCATGGTATTTCCAAGGTACCTGGTGCGAGTGAACGTGACCAAGAGCAAGAGCCGCAAGATGAGGAAAGTGCTGAGTCTTCATCAAGTAACCATCCGCTGGAAGCCTATGCAAGCAACTTGAATGAGTTGGCTCGTCAGGGGCGTATCGATCCGTTAGTTGGGCGTGAAAATGAAGTGGAGCGTGTGGCGCAGATTCTGGCGCGTCGCCGTAAAAACAATCCGTTGCTAGTTGGCGAGGCCGGTGTTGGTAAAACGGCTATTGCCGAAGGTCTGGCTAAACGCATAGTTGATGGGCAGGTTCCTGATCTGCTGGCGGATAGTGTTGTTTATTCGCTAGACCTAGGGGCTCTCTTGGCTGGTACCAAGTACCGGGGCGATTTTGAGAAGCGCTTCAAAGCTCTTTTGCATGAGCTCCGTAAGCGGCCTCATGCTGTACTGTTCATCGATGAGATTCACACCATTATTGGCGCAGGTGCCGCTTCAGGCGGTGTCATGGATGCTTCCAATCTGCTCAAGCCTTTGTTGTCATCTGGTGAGATTCGTTGCATTGGTTCTACAACGTTCCAAGAATTCCGAGGAATCTTTGAAAAGGACCGTGCGCTTGCTCGTCGCTTTCAAAAAGTCGATGTAGTAGAGCCTTCGGTTGAAGATACGTTTGGGATTTTGCGCGGTCTAAAGGCGCGTTTTGAGCAGCATCATGGTATTGAGTACAGTGACGAGGCGTTGAGAGCCGCTGCCGATTTGGCGGCGCGCTATATAAATGATCGCCACATGCCTGATAAGGCTATCGATGTGATTGACGAGGCTGGAGCTTATCAGCGCTTACAGCCTGAGTCCAAGCGCGTTCAGCGTATCGATGTTCCCCAGGTTGAAGATATCGTGGCGAAGATCGCCCGTATTCCCCCCAAGACGGTTAACAGCTCAGATAAGGAGCTGCTACGAAATCTTGAGCGTGACCTTAAGTTAACAGTATTTGGTCAGGATGCAGCAATCGACTCGCTTTCAACAGCAATTAAACTATCGCGCGCAGGTCTTAAGTCGCCTGACAAGCCGGTTGGCTCTTTCCTGTTTGCGGGGCCTACCGGGGTAGGTAAGACTGAGGTGGCTCGCCAGTTGTCCAAGGCGCTAGGCATCGAGCTTATTCGCTTCGATATGTCAGAGTATATGGAGCGACATACAGTTTCGCGTCTAATTGGTGCTCCTCCTGGCTATGTTGGCTTTGATCAGGGCGGGCTGCTGACCGAGGCAATTACCAAAACGCCGCATTGTGTGCTTTTGCTAGATGAAATCGAGAAAGCGCACCCGGAGGTGTTTAATCTACTCTTGCAAGTAATGGATCACGGGACGTTGACGGATAACAATGGCCGTAAAGCAGATTTCCGTAATGTGATCTTGATCCTGACCACTAACGCAGGAGCGGAAACAGCTTCTCGTGCTTCTATAGGCTTCACGCAGCAAGACCATTCGAGCGATGCGATGGAAGTGATCAAGAGGAGCTTTACACCGGAGTTCCGTAATCGTCTGGATACTATTATTCAGTTTGGGCGGCTCAGCCATGAAACTATCAAGAGTATTGTCGATAAGTTTCTTACTGAGCTTCAGGCGCAGCTTGAGGATAAGCGTGTACAGCTTGAGGTTTCGGATGCTGCTCGTGGTTGGCTGGCTACGAATGGATATGATGCGCAAATGGGGGCTCGCCCCATGGCTCGTCTGATCCAAGACAAGATCAAGCGGCCTCTAGCTGAAGAAATTCTCTTCGGCGAGCTGGCTGAGCATGGCGGAGTGGTGCATATCGACCTCAAGGGCGATGAGTTGGCCTTTGAGTTTGAAACTACAGCAGAGCCTGCATAGGGCTCTGCTTATAAAAAAGCCCGGCAATTGCCGGGCTTTTTTATGGAAAAGTATTAACGGGCGCGATAGGTAATTCGGCCCTTGCTCAGATCATAGGGCGTCAGTTCCACGCGCACCTTGTCTCCGGTAAGGATACGAATATAGTTTTTGCGCATCTTTCCAGAAATATGCGCCGTAACGACGTGCCCATTTTCCAACTCCACACGAAACATGGTGTTGGGCAGGGTGTCGACGACAGTACCTTCCATTTCGAAGCTGTCTTCTTTCGACATAGAGTATGAAGCCCTCGGTAATATAGACATGCCCGGAGCACGGCCGGACGGAAAATCGGCAGGTATTATGCCTGAAAAAGAGTTTTTATGCCACGTCTGCTGTTAGCTGAGGCTAACCCAGCGCTGATTGACAAAAAGTTCTATAGGCCGATATTGAGTTTTATAGGACATTTTTCTACATCCTTTGATCCAATAGCCTAGGTAAACCGCTTCAAGCTTTAGGCGTACGGCTTCAGATATTTGCCAAAGGATACCAAACGCGCCAAGGCTTCTCCGCTCTTCATCGGGATCGTAGAAGGTATATACCGCTGATAGTCCGTTGGGTAAGACATCCGTTACGGCTACCCCGAGCAATTGTTCTCCCAGGCGCATCTCATAAAAAAAGGCGTATGGAAGATCACGGATCAAAAATGTAGTGAATTGTTCGCGACTAGGAGGATACATGTCACCATCAGCATGACGCTCCGTAATGTAGCGTGAGTAAAGCCGATAATGCTCCTCTGTAAAACGGGGGCGACGACGTTCAACAGTAATATCGGCATTGCGCTTCAAAATACGTTTCTGTCGTCGATCGGGCGCGAAATCTGCAGCACGAATACGGGCCGGTACGCAGGCTTTGCATTGCTGACAATGCGGGCGATAAAGATGGTCACCGCTTCGTCTGAAGCCCAGCTCTGAGAGTTCGGCATATAGCTGACCGTTCATTGGTTGGGCAGGGTCGAGAAACAGGGTGGTCGCCTGCTGATCAGGCAGGTAACTGCAGGTATGGGGCTGAGTGGCATAGAACTTCAATCTGGCCAGCTCACTCATAATCACCTCTAAAAAGCCTGAGGAAACGATTTACTCTTGTAGTATCGGCCATGTTGGCCAATCTGCTTTAGATGTTTCGTCCAGGTACTGTGTTAAATAGTTCGAAAAAACAGTACGTGAAATATTGATTGCGCCAAAACTATTTAAATGCTGGGTTGGCATTTGGCAATCAATCAAGGCAAATTCCCACTCAGTCAGCTTTTTTACAAGTGTTGCAAAGCCTACTTTCGAGGCGTTGTTGGTGCGGCTGAACATTGACTCTCCAAAGAATAGTTTACCAATGGCCAATCCATACAGTCCCCCGACGAGCGAGTCGCCTTCCCAAACCTCGACCGAATGGGCGATACCCCGATAATGCAGTTCCTTATAGGCTTGGCTCATCTCCGGAGTGATCCAGGTATCTTGTGTATAGTCACGAGGTTCTGAGCATCCTTTGATGACACCGCTAAAGTCTCGATCAAAGCTAACCTGAAAGCGTTGTTGGCGCATTAGTTTGACCAGGCTGCGTGAAATGTGTATGTCCTTGGGGACGAGCACTGTACGAGGGTCAGGTGACCACCAGAGTATAGGCTGCCCAGCTTGGAACCATGGAAAGCATCCATGTCGATAAGCAGCAATCAGGCGATTCGCGCTAAGGTCACCGCCAGCAGCAAGAAGGCCGTTAGGCTCCCTAAGTGCATTATCAATCGATGGAAAGTCTGTCGAGTCGCGCTTTAGCCAAGTTAGCATGGAAGGGGAGGGGGTTGGTTGAATGAAAATTCAGGCTAACGCTGAATCTGAGTGAACGCTAGCTTTTAGGTCGACTTGATGTTTGTTGAGGATTACAGCATAACTCTTTGTCAGCGCAGCAAAAGAATGTTCCAATGGAGGTTTCACGGCTAAAGTCGTGTATATAGACAGGTCATTGTGGTTGCGACTCGGTTTTCGTATGGAACGAGCTGTGTGGGTCGTAGAATGCTGCCTTGTTTCTTTTCATCTTCACGTTGTCAGTGCAGGAAAAGCCGCGTTTGAAACAAACTACTTCTGCAACACCTGTAACCCAGTGGCGAGAGCACCTTCATTATCGTTTGAAGGAAGTACTGCTAATCGCGTTGGGTGCCCTGTGTCTTTATACTTTGATGGCTCTGTTGACATATGATCCGTCCGATCCTGGATGGACGCATACTAGCCGTATCGATCAGATTCATAATGCTGCTGGCCGTGCAGGTGCCTGGCTGGCTGATGTTCTATTCATGGCCCTTGGCTATTTTGCTTTTGTTTTCCCCTTGCTTCTAGGAATTAAGACTTGGCAGGTCTTTAAGCATCGCTACATGCCATGGGAGTGGAGTGGCTGGTTGTTCTCGTGGCGTCTGACCGGGTTAGTCTTTTTGATTCTGGCAGGGTCAGCGCTGGCCTATATTCATTTTCATGCGGATACAAATTTGCCTGCTTCTGCAGGCGGCGCATTAGGTGAAAGTTTAGGGCAATTAGCTTTGAATGCCCTGAATGTACAGGGCAGCACATTACTTTTTCTGGCTATTTTTCTTCTAGGCATTACCGTTTTTACAGACCTATCCTGGTTCAAGGTTATGGATCTGACCGGTAAAATTACGCTGGATCTTTTTGAGCTGATTCAGGGTGGATTGAGCCGTTGGTTTAGTGGTCGATTCCGGGTTAAGGAGCTTTCGGAGCAGCTTGATCAAGACGACGAAATCGAGTTTGAAGACGAAGCGATACCCGAGGCAGTCGCCAAGCGTGAACCCAGGAAAGTACGCGACCACATTATAGATAGTAATGAGTCTGCTGCTGTTGAGGATGTAATGCCGGAGGCTAGACAGGCTCCGGCAAGGCCTGTTGCTACTCCAGTTATAGCCAAAGAAATAAAGCCTGCCCCGCAAATTAGTATGCCACAGCCAGCAGCTGCTCCTGCGCCTGTCGAGCCGAAGCGTGTTCTGCGGCCTGCAACGCAGGTTATTGATGTTGCGGTCGAAGGTGCTATTCCTCCGCTAGCATTACTTGATCGGGCAGAAAAGAAGCAACAAAGTTTTTCACCTGAATCGCTTGAATCAATGTCGCGTCTGCTTGAAATCAAGCTCAAGGAGTTCGGTGTTGAGGTTCTGGTAGAGTCTGTTCATCCCGGTCCAGTTATTACCCGCTTCGAGATTCAGCCAGCAGCTGGCGTAAAGGTCAGTCGTATTTCAAATCTGGCTAAGGACTTGGCTCGTTCACTTGCTGTCTTCAGCGTGCGGGTCGTTGAGGTAATTCCGGGTAAGACGACTGTAGGAATCGAGGTTCCTAATGAAGACCGGCAGATGGTGCGGTTTTCTGAGGTGTTGGAGTCTCCTGAATATGAAGCCTCCAAGTCTCCGGTAACCCTTGCGCTTGGTCATGACATTGGCGGCAGGCCTATTATTGCCGATTTGGCGAAAATGCCGCACTTGCTGGTGGCAGGTACAACCGGTTCGGGTAAGTCTGTCGGCGTTAATGCCATGTTGTTGTCCATCCTGTTTAAGTCGACGCCCGAAGAGGCGCGCCTAATCATGATTGACCCTAAGATGCTGGAGCTCTCTATTTACGAAGGAATTCCTCATCTTCTTTGTCCTGTCGTAACTGATATGAAGGAAGCGGCCAATGCGCTACGGTGGAGCGTGGCCGAAATGGAACGGCGTTATAAGCTGATGGCTGCTATGGGTGTCCGTAATCTGGCAGGTTTTAATCGTAAGATTAAGGATGCGGAAGAGGCCGGTACTCCACTGACGGACCCACTTTATCGACGGGAAAGCATGGACGACGAGGCACCATTACTTAATCCGCTTCCCACCATTGTGGTCGTGGTCGATGAGTTTGCCGACATGATGATGATTGTCGGCAAGAAAGTTGAGGAGTTGATTGCTCGTATCGCCCAGAAGGCGCGAGCAGCTGGTATTCATCTTATCCTAGCCACGCAACGTCCTTCAGTTGATGTGATTACGGGTCTTATCAAGGCCAATATTCCAACGCGTATGGCTTTTCAAGTCTCGAGTAAGATCGACTCCAGAACGATTCTGGATCAAGGCGGCGCTGAGCAGCTCTTGGGCCATGGTGATATGTTGTATTTGCCGCCTGGAACTGGTTTGCCTATTCGTGTCCATGGGGCTTTCGTTTCAGATGATGAAGTTCATCGTGTTGTAGAGGCCTGGAAGCAACGAGGCGCACCAGATTACATCGAAGATATTTTGTCTGGTGCTGATGAGGGTGGTGGCTCGTTCGAAGGTGGAGGTAGCAGTGACGGTAGTGAAGGTGAAGAGGATGATCCTCTTTACGACGAAGCTGTTCGCTTTGTGACCGAAAGTCGACGCGCTTCGATTTCTGCGGTTCAGCGCAAGCTGAAGATCGGCTATAACCGTGCAGCGCGGATGATTGAGTCCATGGAAATGGCTGGAGTCGTCACGCCTATGAATACTAACGGTTCTAGAGAAGTAATCGCGCCGCCGCCTGTGCGGGATTAGTCTTGTTCTGAGAGGATTTTCATGCGATTGATTCGCTTGTGTACTTTTGTTGCTGCTGCCTTTATCAGCGTTGCTGCGCATGCAGCTTCGGATGCGGCTGATAGGCTATCGGAGTTGTTGGGAAAAGCACAAACAATAACGGCCCGCTTTTCTCAATTGACGTTAGATGGCTCTGGAACACGTTTGCAGGAAACTGCGGGAAACCTAAGCCTGAAGCGTCCTGGTTTGTTTCGTTGGCATACCGACTCGCCCATGGAGCAATTGTTGGTGTCGGACGGCAAACAGGTTTGGCTTTATGATCCTGATCTTGAGCAAGTCACGATTCAAAAATTAGACCAGCGCTTGACCCAAACGCCAGCCTTGCTCCTATCAGGCGACGTATCTAAGATCGAGGACAGTTTCACGATTAGCTACAAGCAGAGTGGCAATGTCACCGACTTTATGTTGAAGCCGAAGACGAACGATACGCTTTTTGACAGTCTTCGGTTGTCGTTTCGCGGAAGCGTTATCAATGATATGCAACTGATTGACAGTGTAGGTCAGCGTACCAATATCCTATTTTTTAACGTTAAGATGAATGAGCCAGTAAAGGCGTCTGAGTTCGTCTTTGACGCTCCGAAAGGGGTCGACGTTATTCAAGAGTGATCCGCCGTCATGGATCTGTTCCGCTCAATGCCAGTGGCTCAGCCACTGGCAGCACGTATGCGTGCTGCTTCTCTGGATGAGTATGTTGGCCAGCAACATCTGCTAGCTCGTGGAAAGCCTCTGCGTGAAGCCTTGGAGCAGGGTGCCCTGCATTCCATGATCTTTTGGGGGCCTCCAGGAGTAGGCAAGACAACGCTGGCGAGGCTGTTGGCCGATGTTACCGAAGCCCACTTTGAAACAATTTCCGCTGTTTTATCGGGCGTAAAAGAAATTCGGCAGGCAGTTGAGGTAGCTAGGCAACAAGCTGCGCAGTATGGTCGGCGCACTATATTGTTTGTGGATGAAGTGCATCGCTTCAACAAGTCCCAGCAGGACGCTTTTTTGCCGTACGTTGAAGATGGAACGTTAATCTTTATCGGCGCTACTACAGAAAATCCCTCATTTGAGCTTAACAATGCGTTACTGTCCCGCGCTCGTGTTTATGTTTTACGCAGCCTAGATGATCAGGCATTGATGCAATTGGTGCAGCGCGCATTGAATGAAGAAAAAGGCTTGGGTAAGCGTCGTTTAAGCATATCCAAAGCCGGTCTCGATATTCTTCTGGCCGTTTCAGATGGCGACGGACGTCGATTACTTAACCTGTTGGAAAATGCTGCCGACCTGGTTGAGGACGGCGATGAAATTGATTCTGATCTTCTTCAGAGTCTTTTGGGAGACCAGCAGCGCCGATTCGATAAGGGCGGGGAAGCATTTTATGACCAGATCTCTGCCTTGCATAAGTCGGTACGTGGCTCAGATCCCGACGCTACGTTGTATTGGTTCGCTCGCATGATCGACGGCGGATGCGACCCGCTGTATATCGCTCGACGCGTTGTACGTATGGCAAGTGAGGATATCGGCAATGCGGATCCGCGCGCTTTATCGATCTGCCTGTCGGCCTGGGATGTTCAAGAGCGTCTAGGCAGTCCTGAGGGTGAGCTGGCCGTTGCGCAAGCCCTGGTTTATTTGGCTTGTGCACCTAAAAGTAATGCCGTTTACAAGGCATTCAAGGCAGCTCTGGCAGATGTAAAGCAGGAGGGCTCTTATGAGGTTCCCCTGCATCTGCGTAATGCGCCAACTAAACTTATGAAAACCCTCGGCTATGGTGAGGAATACCGATACGCCCATGATGAGCCGGACGCCTACGCTGCTGGTGAAGATTATTTTCCGGAAAACAAGCCCCCAGTGCAGTATTACCAACCCGTTCCGCGTGGTTTAGAGTTAAAGATCCGAGACAAGCTTGATCGTTTGGCCATTTTAGACAAGGCGAGTCCGTGGCAGCGGAGAAAGGGCCTCTAATTCTATGTCAGTCATATGCTGCCTATTATGATTAAGTCTCATAAGGATAAAGTGCTGAAAAAGCTTTAAGCCTACCTGTACCCCTTGGGCTATAAACTCCTCTCCTCTATATAGCGCGTATCGTGTAAAAATAAAGCGATATGACGGCGCTAGTTGAAAAACAGCCATGACCTCATAGTGATTATCCTGTACGGATAGACATGTATTAATCTAACTTGATACGAGAAACTTTATGCTTGATGCAAAACTGGTACGTACGCAGCCTCATGATGTGGCACAACGCCTTTCTACACGTGGCTTTACATTAGATGTGGCGCGTATCGAGTCATTAGAGTCTGCACGTAAGTCAGTGCAGACGCGTACCGAGGAGCTTCAGGCAGAACGAAACAGTCGCTCCAAGGCTATTGGTCAGGCTAAGGCGCGTGGTGAAGATATTGCTCCCTTGTTGGCTGATGTAGATCGTATGGGAGGAGAGTTGGACTCGGCTAAGCGCGAGTTAGACATTATCCAGTCCGAACTGGATGCCTTGTTACTTGGCCTGCCCAATCTTCCCGATGAATCGGTACCCGTAGGCAGTAGCGAAGATGAAAATATGGAAGTTCGTCGCTGGGGGGCTCCACGCAGCTTCGATTTTGACATTAAGGATCATGTTACGTTAGGGGAAGCTCATGGCTGGCTGGACTTTGAAACAGCGTCCCGCTTCTCAGGTGCACGTTTTGCATTGATGCGTGGGCCGATTGCGCGTCTTCATCGTGCGTTGGCTCAGTTTATGATCAATCTACATACGGGTGAGCATGGCTATGAGGAGGCTTATACTCCTTATCTGGTTCAAGGCGATACATTGCAGGGGACTGGGCAACTACCCAAGTTTGAAGAAGATCTTTTTAAGATCCCGCGTGAAGGAGAAAGCCCCCTGTATTTAATTCCTACTGCTGAGGTTACTTTAACTAATATAGCAGCCGGGAAAATTCTTGACTCTAAGTCGCTACCCATGAAACTGGTTGCGCACACGCCGTGCTTCCGTAGTGAGGCAGGTGCCTCAGGGCGTGATACACGGGGAATGATTCGTCAGCATCAATTCGATAAGGTTGAGATGGTTCACGTCGTTGAGCCGGGCAAATCTTTTGACGCGTTGGAAGAGCTAACTGGCCATGCCGAGAAGGTGTTGCAGTTGCTGGAGTTGCCTTATCGGGTGCTTGCGCTTTGTACAGGCGATATGGGCTTTAGCGCTGTTAAGACATACGACCTTGAGGTGTGGATCCCTAGTCAGGATAAGTACCGAGAAATTTCCTCTTGCTCTAATTGTGGTGATTTTCAGGCTCGTCGTATGCAGGCTCGGTGGCGCAATCCGGAAACCGGCAAGCCTGAGCTGGTGCATACACTCAATGGATCTGGTCTTGCAGTAGGGCGTACTCTGGTAGCAGTACTTGAGAACTATCAGCAGGCTGACGGAAGTATTCGCGTTCCAGAGGTACTCAAGCCTTATATGGCAGGTCTGGAGGTTATCGGTTAATGGAGTTTCTGCCGCTTTTCCATAGCTTGGATGGTCGTCAGGTGTTGGTTGTTGGCGGAGGCGATATCGCCTTGCGCAAGGCTCGCCTGCTTAACGAGGCTGGCGCTTGTCTCAAGGTCGTAGCACCTCATGTGCATCCATCCTTGCGTGAGTTGATCGAGAAAAGCGGCGGGAGGCTAGAAGAGCGCAAGTACACTGCCGGTGACTGTGCCGGCTGTGTATTAATCGTGGCGGCCACTGACATCGAGTCGGTCAATATCCAGGTTTCTCAGGAGGCCAAGATGCTCGGCTTGCCAGTTAATGTGGTTGATTCGCCTGCATTATGTACCGTTATTTTCCCTGCTATCATTGACCGATCCCCTTTGATCATTGCTGTGTCAAGCGGTGGTGATGCTCCGGTTTTGGCTCGGCTGGTCCGCGCTAAGTTGGAAAGCTGGATTCCTGCGGCCTACGGCCAGCTAGCAGGATTGGCGAAAAAATTCCGCTCCCAGGTCAAGCGTCGTTTCGATGATGTACAAGCGCGTCGCGTCTTTTGGGAAGAAGTTTTTCAAGGCGAGATAGGCGAAAAAGTCTTGTCGGGACAAGCATTACAGGCAGAACATTTGCTTACTAAAAAGCTTGAGGGTGAAGTCTCCGCTGTAAGGGGGGAAGTATATCTAGTTGGCGCTGGTCCAGGCGATCCCGACCTTTTGACCTTCCGGGCTTTGCGTTTGATGCAACAGGCCGATGTTGTTTTGTATGATCGTCTCGTAGCGCCTGCCATTCTTGACATGTGCCGACGTGACGCTGATCGTATCTATGTTGGCAAAAAGCGATCCGAGCATGTTGTTCCGCAGGATCAGATTAATCAGCTCTTGGTTGATCTGGCGCGTCAGGGCAAGCGTGTGTTGCGCTTGAAGGGGGGGGATCCTTTTATTTTTGGGCGTGGCGGTGAGGAAATTGAGGAATTAGCGGCGCAGGGTATAGCCTTTCAAGTAGTGCCAGGCATTACTGCTGCAAGCGGCTGCGCGGCCTACGCCGGTATACCGTTAACGCATAGAGATTATGCTCAATCTGTTCGGTTCATAACGGGGCATCTCAAGGACGATACCTGTGATTTGCCATGGCAAGATTTAACGGCGCTTGGGCAAACATTAGTCTTCTACATGGGATTGGTTGGCTTGCCAATAATTTGCGAGCAGTTGATCCGTCATGGGCGTGCTGCTGATACACCGGCTGCTTTGATCCAGCAGGGAACGACAGCGCAGCAGCGGGTTTTTACAGGAACGCTCAAAACCCTTCCTCAGCTTGTTGCGCTTCATGAGGTGCACGCTCCCACATTGATCGTAGTAGGAGAGGTGGTTACGCTTCGCGAAAAGCTCGCTTGGTTCGAAGGCGGTCAGCCAGCGTTTAACCTTGATCGTTAGTCCAGCCTACTGCATCAATAGGGCAGTAATAACAAGCAGATTTATATATCTCGTTTTGATGACTACGTGGCTATCCTAAAATAATACTGCATAGAAGCTTAGAGAGTTGACGATGCGTAGAACAGTCCATAACGGTTAGCGCCCACGTGAACAACCGTTATGGTGTTATTGTTTAGCCCCAGTTGCGGTTCAGCTCGATGCGACATTGAAGTTAACTCAGCGAGCGCTCCTTCTGGACCTAATTAGAGACTCATTGTCATCTTATTCACTATTGCATCTAGGGCTCATAATCAAAGTAAAGGCAGTTTTATTGGGGTGATTAACGTTTATCCCAGTATCGCCGAGCTGTAGAAAAAGCGCTGTCTCGTTTATAGCCAAGCCCTCTGAGTGCAAGCGCCATGGTTGAAAGAACGGCCATTTCACCGTACTCATTCTGAGCTTCTTTTTTCCATACAGCGTTAAGGTGAGTTGGGTCGAGGTATTCAGGTTTTACGTGACGCCGCTCGGATAAAGCGGGCCAGGTCTCATCCCACGCCACGCCATCTTGAGTCCCATAGAGATGAGCATCGCTGTCCGGGTTGAGTTCAACCTCGCCGCCTTCGCCTTTAATGACAATAACTTTATCCTGTAACAGCCGGCTAGCCTCTCGGTGAACAGGTTGATAGCCTGGGTGAAAGATGCTTTGTAAAACACAGTCTGCATTTAGAGGGTTTAGCAGCCTCACTAAAGAGTGAATTGGGGAACGAAGGCCCAAAGTATTACGCAAGTTGATCATGCGTTGAAGCGCCGGCATCCATTGTTCTAGAGAAATGAAGGCCACGTTTTCACGACCGAGTACCGTTGCAACGGCTTGCCAGTCCTGGCAGCGAGAAATGCCGATAGTCTCAAGCAGCTCCTCACTATAAAGACGTCCGGCTGTATGGGCTCCGCCCCCATGTATAAGGATTTTGATGCCGTTACTAGCAAGACATTTAACTGCTAAAAGATACCAGGGGAGATGGCGTTTCTTGCCTGCGTAGCTGGGCCAGTCTATGTCTACCTTTATAGTAGAAGAGGGCAGGCGCGAGCGCACTGCCTCGGTAAATCCAGCAAGCTCCTCGGGGCTTTCCTCCTTATGTCTTAACAGCATCAAGAAGGCGCCAAGCTGAGTGTCCTCGCACTTGCCATCTAGGATCATTTGCATAGCAATTTTAGCTTCCTCACGCGTTAGGCTGCGTGCGCCGCGTTTTCCTTTGCCAAGGATGCGGATAAAAGGAGCGAATGCATGTTCTTCAGGCGTACTGATTATAGGCAATTTGTCGGCCTCGGTAGGCCTGCCAGTTTAGCAGCAAGCTTGGCAGGGGTGCCTTTGAATAAGCGGTTCAGGTGCAGGCTGTTGCCTTTTTCCGGACCGATTCTCTGAGCGATGTACTTAATCAATGGCCGGTTGGTTGGAGAAAGCTGAAACTCATCATAAAAAGCGCGTAGTGCCTGTAGTACTTCCCAGTGTTCATCTGTCAGGATGATGTCTTCTCGACGCGCAAGCTCTTCGGCAACTTCTTCTGACCAGTCTTCTAAATGAACCAGATAGCCATCCTTATCAACCTGTAGGGTGGTCATGTCCAGCTTAATACCTTGTCATGTTCAGTGCATAAGCGTACGAAATCTGCATAGTCGACTTCTGTGAATCGCTCGCAAGGTCTAAGTCCTCGTGCTGCCACGTCTTCAGTTAAGACATAACAGGATATAGAGGTAGATAGATCCTTAAGTAGGATGTATGGCTGGGTGCCCGCTTGCAAGGCGTAAACCGCATCACCTGTTAACAACAGGCTATCCTGCTCCGCTAGCAGTGCCATTCTTTCTTTAAGAGAGGTATCACGAAACGGGGAGGCTGAAAAGATATGCAAAGTTTTCACAGGGTAACCACCAGATCGTATGTTCTTAGCAGGCTGCGTATCTCTTCGCTTGTTAAAACCTTGACAGGTAAATGGAGTGCATGTGTTTCCATGCCGCGTTCAATAAGGCTCACTTTTGAAGCATAGAGATGTTCAATTCCAAAAAGAGACAGAGCTTGTAGGTTCGCGCTGGTGTCTTTTTGTTCTAAACGGGAGGGCTGTTGGGATGAGGTGAGTTGAAATACTCCGTCCTCCATGAAAAGCAAGGCGATTGGGAGATCAAATGCTCCGCCAGCCAATGCAGCATCCAGTGCTTCGCGTGCGCTCATCCCTGCCCATGGGGCCTGGCGACTGATTATTAGCATCGATTTAGCCATCAGGAGTCTCCAAAGCAGACAAGGCGGTCAGACTGCTGAACAGCTTCATGTAATTGCCCAAGACCTGAAAGCTGCCAAGGAGCCTTTACGGTAATTGTCTCTCGGCTATAGCGTTGGGATTCATTGCAATCTAGCAGTCCACGGCGAAGGGCTGCAGAGATACAAACTACTGCGTCCAGATCATGCTGCTTAACAAAAGTCGTCCATGCCTCTGCTATGTCAAGCTCATCTTGTGGAAACACAGTCGCATGAGAAGCGTTATATACCCCTTCTCGATAAAAAAAGATTCGCTCAATTGAGTGAGCATTTGCCAATACGGCCTCTGCGAAGCGCAAAGCTCGGCGCGAGGCAGGTGAATGAGCGGGAGAAAATAAAGCGATAGTAAATTTCATAAGCAAAAAGGCCCGCCGAAGCGGGCCTGTTCAGTTCTCGTGTCGTTTAGTCGTCACTGCTGGCAAGGCCGAGCAATTGAAGCAGGCTCACGAACAAATTGTATATCGAGATGTATAGGCTGATGGTGGCCATAATGTAATTGTCTTCGCCGCCATGAATAATTGCGCTGGTTTGAAAAAGGATTGCTGCTGAAGAAAACAATACGAATCCTGCGCTAATAGCTAACTGAAGGCCGCTAATGTTGACAAAAAGCGATAGCAGGATAGCTCCTAGCAATACCCAGAAACCAGCCATCAAAAAGCCTGACAAAAAGCTCATGTCCTTGCGAGTAATCAGGACATAAGCTGAAAGGCCAAAGAAGACCAAAGCAGTCATGCCTAGCGCAGAAGAAATAATTCCTGCGCCATTAGGGAGGCCTAGGTACATGTTCAGGATTGGACCTAAGGTGTATCCCATAAAGCCAGTAAGGGCAAAGGTGCTGACAAGGCCCCAACCACTATTACGCAATTTGGCAGTTAAGAAAAACAGGCCATAGAAACCAATCAGAACGACAAATATATTGGGATAGGGGACTCGCATTTGCTGAGAAATGTAGGCAACGAGGCCGCTGAAAGCCAGCGTCATTCCCAGCAGTGCATAAGTGTTGCGAAGCGTGCGACTTACATCACGATGCTCCGTAACTGCAGGATTGAAAGCGTATTGACGCTCGTTCATAGCGAAACTCCTAATGAGGTTTCAGACATCTTACTAGGACAGCATAATAACAAGTCTTTGATAAAAAATAGATTTAAGTGTTTGACAACGTATTACATTGAGTTACTATGACGGCCCGCAATTGCGGAGGTGTGGCCGAGTGGTTTAAGGCAACGGTCTTGAAAACCGTCGAAGGGGAGACTCTTCCGTGAGTTCGAATCTCACCGCCTCCGCCATCTTTATTCCTTCCAGTATCGTTTCTTCACCTTCGACTTGTGTATAGTCTCAACAAGTTTCCTTTGCATTGAGCCTGTAAGGTCCTCTTAGGCTTGTAATTGGCTTTTGCATCAAGTGTTACGAGGTGCGCGGTGATTAAAGTACTAGTGGTCGATGATCATGATCTAGTGCGTGCTGGGATTATCCGTATGTTGGCGGATGTTCAGGGCATTCAGGTTGTTGGTCAGGCGGATTCCGGTGAAAACGGTATCAAACTCGTTAGGGAGTTGAAGCCGGACGTTGTTCTAATGGACGTCAAGATGCCGGGAATCGGTGGGCTTGAGGCAACGCGCAAGCTGCTTCGAAGCTATCCGGACATTAAGATCATTGCAGTTACGGCTTGTGAAGAGGATCCTTTTCCCACTCGTCTGCTTCAGGCTGGCGCTGCTGGCTATTTGACGAAAGGGGCGGGGATTGACGAGATGATTACGGCAATTCGTCAGGCGTTTTCCGGTCAGCGTTATATAAGTGCTCAAATTGCTCAGCAGTTAGCGCTTAAGTCTTTTCAGCCGCACAATAGCGGATCGCCCTTTGATCTTCTTTCCGAGCGTGAAATTCAAATTGCGCTGATGATTGCAAATTGTCACAAGGTGCAGTTCATTTCGGACAAGCTGTGCCTTTCTCCTAAAACAGTTAATACTTATAGATATCGTATCTATGAGAAGCTATCAATCAGTAGTGATGTAGAGCTAGCGCTGTTGGCTGTTCGTCATGGAATGGTTGACGCAACGAGTTGAGATGACCGAAAAGTTTGATCCTTCTGCCTTTCTAGCAGGTGCAAGCTCTCGTCCAGGTGTGTACCGCATGCTGGATGAAGACGGTAAGGTTCTTTATGTTGGCAAGGCAAAGAACCTCAAGAAGCGCCTCTCCAGCTACTTTCGTAAAGTAGGTCTTGCTCCTAAGACAGCTGCCTTGGTTGCGCGTATCGCTCAGGTTGAAACTACTATTACGGGAAACGAAACCGAAGCCTTGCTGCTTGAACAAAATTTAATCAAGCAGTTGCGTCCTCCTTACAACATTTTACTGCGCGACGATAAGTCATACCCTTATGTCTATCTTTCAGCTCAGGATGAATATCCCAGGTTGGCTATCCATAGGGGCGCAAAAAAGGAGCGCGGCCGTTATTTTGGGCCTTACCCAAGTGCCGGAGCTATTCGAGAAAGTCTTAATTTGCTGCAAAAGGCATTCATGGTGCGCCAGTGTGAGGATGGCTTTTTTAAGAATCGCACTAGGCCTTGTCTGCAGTACCAGATAAAGCGCTGTAAAGGGCCTTGTACCGGGCTTGTTTCCCAAGAAGAATACGCCGAGGACGTTCGCCACTCCGCCATGTTTTTAGAAGGGCGGAGTAATGCGCTAGCTGAAGAGCTCAATACTGTTATGGAAAAGGCTGCCTTGTCTTTGGACTTTGAGCGGGCTGCAGAGGTGCGAGACCAGATTGCGCTGGTGCGGCGTGTTCAGGATCAGCAGAGTATTGAGGGTGGTAGTGGTGATGTAGATATAGTGGCCGGCTTGGTCAACCCGGGCGGCGCTTGTGTACATCTAGTTACTGTTCGTGGCGGGCGTGTTTTGGGTAGTAAAAACTTTTTTCCGCAAGTAGGCGTTGAGGAGGAGGTGAGCGAGGTATTGCTAGCGTTTTTGGGGCAGTATTACTTAGCTCATATGGAGCGTGACCTTCCTAGTGAGGTTATAGTCAACACTACTCATGACGATTTTCCTACACTTGTTGCTGCTTATCATGAGCTGCACGGGCGAACATTAGATATTTCTCATCGAGTTCGTGGTACGCGAGCTCGTTGGCAGCAATTGGCTGTTACGAATGCTGAGCAGGCTCTTAATACTCGGCTCGCTAATCGGCAGCATATGGCTGCGCGTTTCGAAGCATTAACCGAAGTGCTGGATTTGAGCGAAACTCCGCAGCGCTTGGAATGCTTTGATATTAGTCATTCCAGCGGAGAGGCAACGGTCGCATCGTGTGTAGTATTCGGTCCTGAGGGGCCCATTAAGTCAGATTATCGGCGTTATAACATAGAGGGTGTTGTAGCGGGTGACGACTATGCAGCCATGCATCAAGCGTTAACGCGGCGTTTTAGTAAGCTTAAGGAAGGTGAGGGTAAGTTGCCGGATATCTTATTGGTAGACGGTGGCAAAGGGCAATTGGCAATGGCGCGTGATGTACTACAGGAACTAGCTGTTCCCGATCTTATTTTATTGGGGGTTGCCAAGGGAGTAACGCGTAAGCCAGGTCTGGAGACGCTTTTCCTGAATGACCCGTCGAATGAATTTTCATTGCCGGGAAATTCGCCTGCTTTGCATCTCATTCAACAGATACGCGACGAAGCGCATCGTTTCGCAATTACCGGGCATCGAGCAAAAAGAGCTAAAGCTCGCCGTACATCAAGTTTGGAGGATGTGCAAGGGGTGGGTCCTAAGCGTAGGCGAGATTTGCTCAAATATTTTGGCGGTTTACAGGAGCTTGGTAGAGCTAGTGTTGATGAGATTGCAAAGGCGCCAGGTATCAGTAAAAAACTGGCTGAGCAGATTTATGCTTCTCTGCACAGTGAGTAGAATGCCAATACATTCCATATTTTAGCCGTGCTGATGAACATTCCAAATTTGCTTACCGTTCTGCGCGTTCTGCTTATTCCTTGCTTTATTGCCTTGTTCTATTTGCCTGTTTATTGGAGCTACTGGGCAGCCAGCGGGGTGTTTGCGTTAGCTAGTATCACAGATTGGCTGGACGGTTATCTGGCTCGTCGCCTTGGGCAGAGTACGCCTTTTGGGGCGTTCTTGGATCCGGTGGCGGATAAGCTCATGGTGGCGGTAGCGCTGGTTCTTCTTGTTCAGGAGCATGCGACTATTTGGCTTACGTTGCCGGCGACAATCATTATTGGGCGAGAAATTGTAGTGTCGGCGCTTCGTGAGTGGATGGCTGAGCTTGGAGCTAGGGCGCAGGTGGCTGTTTCTAATCTAGGGAAATGGAAGACGGCTGCTCAAATGGTTGCATTGATCATTCTGCTGGCTAATCCGCCGCAATTGACTTTTTGGGTTTTTGCGGGATATGTGCTCTTGATAGTAGCTGCTGCGCTTACACTATGGTCCATGTGTAATTATCTGTTGGCCGCATGGCCGCATCTCAGTCTCGCTAAGAAAAAATAACTTTTTTGAATCAATGAGTTGACAGCGTCTCAGGATTGTATAAAATGGCGCCCGTCACCAAGACGCGGGAATAGCTCAGTTGGTAGAGCACGACCTTGCCAAGGTCGGGGTCGCGAGTTCGAGTCTCGTTTCCCGCTCCAGTTAGTTAGTAAGTGTCGTGATAGCGATGGTTACTTTGAGGCCGGGTGGCAGAGTGGTCATGCAGCGGATTGCAAATCCGTCTACGCCGGTTCGATTCCGACCTCGGCCTCCACTATAAAGCCCTGCAGATCATGAGTCTGTAGGGCTTTTATTTTAACGAGTAATGAGCGGCAAAGCAGTAGTCTTGTGCTGTTGCTAGTAGGTATTTATAGTGCCTCGTCGTTCAAGGGTATGTGTTGCTACCCTAATCGCGCTACCGCCCGGATGGCGAAATCGGTAGACGCAAGGGACTTAAAATTACTGCGCTCTGGCTGCTGACGAGCTATGAAGACGTTGTAATCCCGCCCTGCTGCGGCGGGCGGAAAAGAGGTAAACGGGCTGCAAAGCCCCGTAAATGCAGGCCTGGGTGGTGAAATGGTATACACAGCGGACTTAAACTCCGCCGCCGCTAAAACGGCATACGGGTTCGAGTCCCGTCCCAGGCACCATCAAAAAACCGTCCAGCGAACCGTCTGGGCAGTCGCTCCGCTCCTATGAATATCGACGAAGCCGACAAGGAAATCGATAGCCAAGCCATAGCCGAGGCTGAGCAAGCGGCGCTCAACGAGTGGAACAAGCGGCCTACCGCTGAGCGTGAAGCACTCCTACAGCTTGCCCGCACTGTCTGGCAAAGCACCGTCGAGCTGGAAACTGCAACCGCAATAGCCTCGCCCATCGTGTCTGAACTCAAAAGGTTCCGGGAACGCTACATCAGCCTGGTGGAATCGCTATCGGATGAAGCGCGGGGTTCTCTTGACTTCACCGCTCTCTACACGTCGAATCTTCCGATGGCTAAACCAGTTCCTCCTGACGAAGTGATGGGCGTGCACCAGCCCATCTCATTCCTGCACACGATAGACGAGACTATCGAGGTTCTTCCATCAGCACAGCGCGGCCCGAAGCCTACGGCAAGGGACTCGGGCGTCAGTACTGCCGCCATTCGCGCAGTTGCGGAACAGCTGGAGCTTCGTAGTTACGGCACAGGCAGCAGCCGGACAATGGCGCCGGATGAAAGGTTGCTTTTCTCTATCTGCAAGCAGATTGACGTTCGGGTCACCGCACCAAACGTGCGCCATGCACTCAAGAATCTTACCTCCCGTAAACTCTCCCCAAAATAGCTCGAATTAACGGGGACGATCGCCGTTCTTGGTTTTGTAATCATGCGCTCCACCAGGCCGCAATGAGGTGGCCTCGGTTCAAAGGGGAGCACAGCATGGGTATCCACAGCCGCATAGCAGACATTGAGCAAGGCTTTGGCCGCGCAATGGGCATGATGAAGGAAGCGCTTGAAGACCAGATCATCACTGCCGAGCAACAGGTCATGCGCTCGCTTAGCGATGTGAAGTTACTTCTCGCCGAAAAAGATCGCGTTTTGCAGCTTGGCACTTGGAGCGATTGGAGCGCCGACGATATTCGACACTTACTCGAAGAACTGCGGGTCGGGCATTCAGTTGACACCACTGGCACGGTTCCGGGAGGTGCGCTTGCCACTGTCTCGCTGGGTCTGGCATTGGAGCTGGACTTTGCCCAGCGGGAGCAGGAGGAAATCGCGATCGGCGGCATTCGTTCGCTGGCGGATACCCTGAGCTGTTCAACGGAAACGGAAGCATCCCGCGACCTCTGCGAGCAGATCATTGCGCTGGTCGATACCTACCGTACAGACCAGAAAGCACCGCACTAACCCACAGTTACCACTCCGGCCCGGTCTGGCAGGTGCTGCACCTGCTGGGCTGGCCTGCGAGCCGTGAGACAGTCCGTGCACCATCTCAGGAACGGGGTGCAGGTGTCAGGAGTAACGCGCCGCCCGTTGCTGTTGGGAGCGCAGATACCGGAGAATTGTTTTTTGTCGGCAGTTAAGGAGCTTCGGCGGCTCCTTCCCATGAAGGGATGCCAGACAGCAACGCCTCAGATTGTCGGGTCGAAGGGGCGACGCGGGGCCAGAGCGTGAGATGGCTGCGCCGAATCTCGACGCCAATCCGGAGTAAAACCATGTCGAACAGTAATGTTCGTGGTTCCGGGGGCGTGACCGAGTCCGCCCCGAACCACAAATCCCCAGTAGAAATCGTAAGCCCCAAGCGGTGGCTCCGTGCCAAGGAGGGTGCCGAGTACCTGGGCCTCTCCGTCCCGCATCTCGCCCGCTTGCGTGAAGTGAAGAAAGGCCCGCCGTATCGCAAGCACGGGGTTGTTGTCCTCTACGACGTTTGCGAGCTGGATGCCTTCGTAGAAACTCTGCCTCGCGTTGAGACAAAAGGGGGAGGCCTGTGAACAGCATCCTCAATGAAAGAAGCCCCCGCCAGGGAGAAGACCTGGCAGGGGCCGCTAACGAAGTGACTCGACTAGTACGAGGCGAATCTTCCCCTACGGGAGCAGCCCAGCCAACCACCGACACTGCTGCTGCTGTCAGTTTCTTGCAGTGGCTCCGCCCCGAAGGACCGTGGCTGCTGGTCGTCAAACACCCCGAACGGAACGGGTTCCGACCCAAGCTGTTCTCGCCTGGGCAAGAGGCCGACCTCGTCCAGTGGCTGGCGGGCCTGTCCTCGCAGAACGTCTATTATCACCTGAACACCACTCGCGACGGGCTGGAAAAGAAAGCCGCTAAGTCGGACGTTACCGCCGTCCGCTTCCTGCACGTGGATATCGACCCGCGTGCCGGGGAGGACGTGGGCGAGGAGCGCCAGCGCATCCTGAACCTTCTCACTTACAAGCTGCCGGCAGGGGTGCCGCTGCCCACCACAATCATCAATTCGGGTGGGGGCTATCAGGCACTCTGGGCGCTGCGCGAGCCGATCCCGTTGGACGGTTCCGAGACCCAGACGGCAGAGGCCGAGCGTTACACTCGCTGGCTGGAGGGCGTGTTCGGCGCCGACAACTGCCACAACGTGGATCGCGTCCTGCGCCTACCGGGAAGTATCAATAACCCGGACGCCAAGAAGCGGGCGAAGGGCCGCATTGCCGCCCTAGCCACCATCGTGGAGTTTCACCCTGAGCGCCTCTACGGCCTGGAGAGCTTCCAGCAGGCTCCGGCCCAAGGTGCCGCCGCGCCCGCTGCAGTGCGAGCTCCTAGCGCGGCTCTCACCGCTGTCTCGCTGGGCGATGTGGAACGCTTGGACTCGGTAGATGACTTGGACAAGTAGAAGGTGCCCGACTGGTTGAAGGTGCTCATTGTCCAGGGCAAGGACCCAGACGAGCCCCACAAGTACGCCAGCCGCTCCGAGGCGCTGTTTGCCGTGGCTTGTGGGTTGGTGCGCCAGGGTGTGCCGGGTGAGGTGATTTTTTCGGTTCTCACCGACGGATCGTTCGGCATTGCCGAATCGGTGGTCGAGAACAAGAGTCCAGAGAAGTACGCCCACCGTCAGATTGAGAAGGCCCATGAGGCGGTGGCCCAAGACGTTACCTGGAACCCGATCAACGCGAAAACAGGAATGCCGCTGAAGAGCCTGCATAACACCATCACAGCCCTCCGGCTGATTGGTCTGGAGTGCAGCTATGACCTGTTCCGCCGCCGGAACATGGTCGGCCATCATCAGATGCAGGAGCTCTCAGGCGAGTTCTCTGACATGGCCGAGGTGCTGATTCGGCGCGAAATCCGCTGCCGCTTCGGCTTCGATCCGGGCAAGGAGTACGTCCGCGACGCGGTGCTGGAGCTGTGCGCCCTGGGCAGCTTCGACCCGCTTCTAGATCATCTGCGCGGCTTGCCAACCTGGGACGGGATGCCCAGGTTGGACTCCTGGCTCGTTCGCTATCTGGGCGCAGAGAATTCGCCCTACATCCGGGCGGCTGGCGCTACCTGGCTGGTGGCAGCGATGGCCCGAGCCTTCGAGCCGGGCACCAAGTTCGACCACATGCTGGTGCTCGTCGGTGCCCAAGGACGTGGAAAGTCGTCAGCTCTCAATATCCTCGCCAGGGATTTCTTCAGCGACGCAAATTTCCTAGGCGCGAAGGACACCCGCGAGGTCTTGGAAGCAACCGAAGGCGCATGGATCGTCGAATGTGCCGAGCTGGCAGGAATGCGCCAGAAAGACGTGGAGACGCTGAAGCACGAAATCACCAAGGAGGAAGACCGAGGCCGCCCCGCCTATGCGCGGACTGTCGTGTCTGTGAAGCGTCGCTTCGTTCTGGCGGGCACCACCAACAGTCCGCGCTTCCTGCACGACGAGACGGGCAACCGTCGCTTCTGGCCGGTCGAGGTTGGCGAGATCGACCTAACTGGACTGCTAGCTGACCGCGACCAGCTCATGGCCGAGGCGCTGGCTCGCTACCGCAGCGGCGACTTCCAGTTGTTCTTGGCAGACGAGGCGCTGGAGGGCGCCCAGGAGGCCCAGGAGGCCCGCCGCACCGTGGAGGAGGGCTTACTGGACTTCGCTGAGAGTCTGCAGCCGGAAGGTCTCTACGAAGGCAAGGCAGCCATCCGCACAAGTACAGTGTATGAATCCATGAACATTCCGGTGGAGCGCCGGGGCGGGCGACTCCTCTCTGATGTGCGCCGGGCGATGGAGGAAGCTGGGTGGAGGGCGACGTCTAGTTCTGTGCGCTGGCAGGGCAAGAAGCAGCGCCTGTACCTGTGGGCGAAGAATGAACCGCCACCGCCGCTTGTTTCGGCACAACCATTCTAACCATGCGGGGGCTTCGGCCCCCGTTTTTGTGCGCGCCCGCTGGGGCGTTCCGCCCGCGTTCCGGGCAGCGTTCCGAGCTGTGAGCCTGTAGAGACGCGCGTTCTAGGCCCGGAACGCTCGGAACGCTGGTATATGGAAGCTAGCCTCCTGCCTACTGCCCAGGCATCACACTGCTGTGGTGCTCTCTGCTCTGCTCCTACCTTTTACCTGTTTTTTTACGTTCCGAGCGTTCCGGGGGGCTAGGAGCCTGTATCTACGCGGGATTGGGCCGGAACGCTGGACCTGCTGCTGGCGTTCCGGCCCGCGTTCCGGCGTTCCGCTCTAGGCCGCCCCGGCTGTATCTTCTGCGTTATCCATTTCAACTGACACATCGCGCCCGTGCACGGGAGCCGCCCCGCCAGTGCGTTCCCGCCTTCTGGGCCGCCCTCGCAGCCAGCACCGCGCCCAGCCGGCTACCCCGCCTGGGCCGCGCCACTGCTCCTAGACCCGCCTAGGACAGTGAAGCGGAATACCACTGGCAAGTTCGAGTTACCGCGCCCTGCCCGCCAGCTAAGGGGTGCAACCACATTTCCGTGGACGAACCGTGGGAGCGAACCGTCTAACGCGTTAAAACTGATATCGCCGCTTCCGCCTTGCCGAGATGATTCCTTGAGATGCAAAGGCCGGAGGACCGCATGACATTCACGGCACGCGCCCGAAGCGGCACCGAAACTCACTACCAGATCGAGAGAGACGAAGACGAGTTGCCGCAAAGCTCTGAGCAGGGGCTAGCAGCTGCCGTTTTGCTCCAAGCGTGGAGCGACGCCAGCGCAACGCCGCTGACGGTGAAGTATGGCAAGGGCTTCGGTTCGCCCGAACGGATAGTCCGCTCAGCGCGTCGCTTCCTGACCGCTCAGCTTCCGTGTCCCTGGGCTCGCTATTTACCGGCCCGCTATCAGTTGAAGACGAGACCATCCGCTTGCGTGCGGTGGCCGTATTCGGAGAGGGATATTGAAATGAGTATCAAACCTAAGACCGGAGGCGGCGCGCGTCCCGGCGCCCCTGTGGGCCGTAAGCCGGGCATGCCAGTGGCGAACGCTGCGATGACGGACGAAAGGAAAGCCGTGTTCTTGTCGGAGCTAGGTAAGCACGGGATCGTGACTGCCGCCGCTCGTGCCGCTAGCCCACACGCCCAAGGCACTTGCGCCCCTTCCTTCTACATCCTGCGCCGCAACGACCCAGAATTTGCGGCAGCCTGGGACGATGCCATCGAACAAGCAACGGGCAGCGTGGAACTGGAGCTTCATCGCCGCGCCGTGGATGGCTACGAAGAGCCCGTATACCAGAAAGGCGAATTGGTCGGCACCGTCACCAAGTACAGCGACCGCCTGTTGGAAATCCGGGCCAAGGCGCTGATGCCAAACAAGTACATCGAGCGGCGAGCCGTCGAACTCAGCGCAAATCTTAACGTTACCCAGGAGCTGTATGGAGGCCACGCGCTGACCTTGAAGCCTGAGGACGTTCTTCTTCTGGATGAAGGTGAACGAAGCCACTTGCTGATGCTGCTGGGCAAGATCGCCCGGGCTCGTGGCGAGTTTGTGGAAGGTGAGCTTGTACAGTCCGGGCCAGCGGGCTACCTGGGGACTTGCGAATGATCCGATCGTTTCTGACCTATGCGCGGGGGCTGGTCGAATACGAGGCCGAAAACGGCGTACCGGCACGGGCGACGCCGTTTGGCTTCTTGATGCCGGACTATCAGCAGAACGACGCGGGCATGGACCTGTGGGAAAAGCAGTTCGGCGAAAAGGCGAAGGGAACAACCCGAGTGCCAATCCCAGGGCCTTAGAAAGTCCGCGTCTCGCTCGGACGAACCGGCTAACACGCCGCAGCTCTCGTCTCGCCCGGCCACTTGGGTAACTAGACATTACTCGGCCTGTTCTGGCCGCCAAAACTGACAGCGCCTCCTGGATGCCTGGGGAATGATTCTCTTGCAGGTGCTGGGAGTGGTTCCCGGTGCCGCCTTATCCAAGGTGGAGAAGCCGCATGTCCAAACTCAAAATCAAACGTGTACTCAATCGAGGCCACGTCCAAGAACTCCGCGCCTCGCTGAAGAACCATGAAGCGACCTTGCGCGAACTACGCGAAGCCGTAGTGAATGCTCCCGCTGTTGCCTTCAAACGCGCCCTGGAAGAGGTAGGTCGAATCGACATGCCCAAGTCCGAGCGCGAGCTGTTCGCCCGTCGCAAGGCCGATACTCAAGTGAAAGACGTTCGCAAAGCTGCCCGTGAGCGGGCCGACGCAATCAAGAAAGACTTGGCTGGTGCTCGCGAGCTGCTGGCCCTGTCGAAAGACGCGCTATCGAACCCGTTCGCTGTGCTGGATTCGCAGACCCTGGGCGATACCCGCCGTGCGACCTACATGGCGAATCTCGTGGGCGCTGGCCCGCTGGCGCTGAAACACGCCGCCGAGCAGGCAGCCGCCACCAACGACGCGGCCCTTGCCGCAGCTGTCATTAGCGTACTGGAGCGGATGCCGACCGCTGACCGCCCGTTCTTCCCGCAGGCGGTGTTAGGTATCTTCCCGGACGATCATGAAGTGTTCCAGCCCATGCGCGAATACCTCGACGCCGAACGCGCTTTACAGGATTCGGTGTCCCTGTTCAGCGAAGTGATTAACGGCTCCGCGACCACTACCGGCAAGATCAGCCGGGGCTTGCGTACTCAGGACGCGCCGGAAGCCGAAAGGGGGGAGGCATGAGCGATTTAGCGAGCCTTTCCAATGATGAACTGGCACAGCGAATCTTTGACACGCTAACCGATACCGAGGCAGCCGCTCTTGGTTCTGCCTGCATGATCGCCAACGCACTGGGCCACGACCGACCCGACGTGAAGACGGCCCGCACCTGCTGCGAGCTGGTAGGCGAAAAGCCCGACCGCCTGATGGCCTTCCTTGGATACGTTCCGCTGAAGGGCCACCCGAACGGCTGGGTCAACGTCGAGAAGGGCTCGAACGGCCCTGGCCTAGTCGGCAGCGAGCAGAGCCTGGGCCTGTTTGTCTTCCGCCAGCTTGGAGGCGTCTTCCGCGCCAATCTGCGCAGCAACCAATCTTCCAAGGAGCAATGACAATGCCGCAATTCATTTTGTACGCCGACCAGCCCCAAACCCGCCGCGCCGACGGCGTCAACACTGTCGTAGTGGTCGCCGCTGACGCCGCATCCGCCCCGGCTGCGGCCCGCGCCCTTGTGCGTGGTGTTGCCCCGGACGCCTTCAATGACTTCCGAACCGTAGCCCTGGGCGCCGCAACCGAATTTGCTGTCGAGGGCTCGCCGCTTGTTGGTCGCCCGGACAATGCTGAAGGCTTCCCCACCCTTGGCCGCGGCGGCCAGCGGACGCTGATGCCTGCCTAGACCGAACTCCTGTGGCGCCCCTTGCCCGGAACCGAAAGAACCGGGCTTTTTACCTTTAGGCAGTGCGTTTAGACGGTCCGCCATGCCAGTAACTACCGGCCACCCTGAGCAGACCAGCAGTAGACAGTAACTACGACTTACTGGGCCGCTTCTGGCAGCGCGAAGGTTCCGCGCCCGACACAGGCGATGGTGTGGCCTACACGGCGGGCAGTGTCGATGGTCGAGCGTGCCTTCTTCTGATCCATACCCAGCATCTCGGCCAGCTCGGCGACGGTACGCGGGCCGCTAGCGAGCGCTGCCAGGAGTTCATTGACGCGCGCCTTGAGTCCGGCGGGCTGGGCCTTGGCCTGGGCGGTGGTTGCGCCATCTACGGGCTCCTCGGCAGTGCTAGGCGCGGTGACGGGAGCTGCCCCAACTGCGGCTGGGGTGACGGGATCCTGCACGCTCTCGGCCTGCTCCGGCGCAACCTCGACGGGCTCTTCCTGGGCAGCCTCTTCGAATTGGATGAGCTGCGGCTCGATCAAGGCCCAGACCTGCTGCATGCCCTTGGCGCGTTTTAGGAATTGCTTGGTGTTCTTGCCGGTGACGCTGTTGTAGTAGGCCAGCAGGTCAGCGGTGGAGACTCTATTCAGGTCGGCGAAGCAGGTTATAGCGGTGTCAGCAATGGACACGGTGGTCATGGCGGTTCTCGTTTTCTGGCTGGCCAGGTGGCCCCGGTCGGTAATGGGAATCCTGTCCAGCTTGCTGAAGGTCGACAACAAGAAGAGTTGCAATCGCTGACGTAAGGCCGTCGAATGTAGGCATGATATTCGGAGGAGCCCATGGGCGACGGCGCAGACGAAGAAAGGCAAGAGCATCAACGTTGGGTGGCCAATTACTTCAGGGGGAAGATTGACGAATTCAGCTATCGGCTGGAGGAAATCGTCTCCGCGTGCGATACCTCGTTGGCGTGCGCCATGGCGGATCAGAACCACCCAGGAGGGACTGGGAAGGCCGTAACCTACGGATTCTCGGCTTTCTCCAACCTTGTCCAAACTCTTAAGGATTCGGCCTCTTCTTTTCTCAACAGCGAAATCACGTGGCGACCAATCAAGGCGTTGCGCCACGGCCAATTTTTCTACATGAGCCGGAACGCTGCTACGCACGATGGAAACCCGATCATCAGCTGCTGGGTGGACGGATACTTCTACATCCCTTCAGACATTAGAAGACTGGATAACAACGGGAAGCTCATAGTAATCCCAGCTCCGGCGGCAGATGTTCGCACTGTTTGTCTGGAATTCAGTGCGGACTTCGCGCACTTGCTGACCGAACGCTTATCCGGCATGGAACGCACGTCGTTCCTCCTTGGGACTTCATATGACCCCGACGAGGTGGCGGCCTTTATGGATTCGGACCGTGTGCCGCAGTTTGCTAAGGAGCTCTTTGCTCAGAGTGCGGAGCAGTTCGAGGCGGTCGTAAGCGCTTGCAAGTTTGATCCCGTAGAGGACTCTGTCGCCAAACTGGCCACCCTGGGTCGTTGGTGCGAAGCGCGGCTACAGCCGTAAACGGTCCGTCCAGGCGAGCGGCGGACCGCGCAACGCGTGCCATGCCTGGGAGATAGGGCGATTCCCAAGGACTAGAGGTTACTGGTGGCAACTGGACATGATGACCGGTCGGCGTTAGGCTCATGCATTTGCGCGGGGGCGAAATGCAGACTAGAGATGTTCTTCGACTTGGTGCTCAGCACCTTCAAAGTATGGCCGGGCACGACTTTGATGTTTTGACAGTAACTCGACCAGTTAGCCCGGAGGCCGCAGTTAACCTGTCAAAGATTGTCTCCAAACTTTCTCCAATGGTTGGGAACCTGATCGAGTTTAACTCGGTAGAATTTCTGAACGAGCAGTCGGAATTCGCTGGCTACGGTGAATGGCATCGCCAAGACCCAGGGTTTCCGGACACTATTTTCCAGGGGAATGTTTTTCCCACGCCTGGTTTCGAAATTAAGGCGTGGTTTCCCTTGGCAACGGAAATTACGGCTCGCTTCAAAGATAGTCAAAGGCATTTTGCCGACGATCAGACGTATGTGGCCATGCTTGCGTGGTTGCCCGAAATGGTCATCTACGGAAAGCCAAAGATTATCGGCGTTTGTGTTGTCTCTGGGCTTTCCGTCGCCCAGGCCCGTGACAACCATTACCACAACCCGCCGGATTACCTAGTTCTTGAGCCAGAAGATACGAGTTTGCGCACTGTCAATCTGCAGCAAACGAATACCAATGGCTTCAAGTTCCAAGGCACACCCGAGCAGTTCGCAGAAGCCAAACGGCTTGTTGCCAGTTGGGGACTAAATGGCCACCTTTATCAGCCAACTCCTGAATACCACGCCCTTCTGCGCCAATTGCTGCAGCGGTATCCCTACCGATTAGATACCAACTACGCCAAGATGGATCGAATCGTCCACCCAGAAATTGAAGCCTTCAAGACCTGGGTGTATCAGCAGACGATTCACGGCATGACGGTTCTCCAGTGGAATCGCCTTCTGAGCAAGGGCGCTGACTGGCAAATCCGCCAAGCATTGGAAACCCACCTCGGCATCAGAGAAGAAGATGCTGAAGACCTTCTGATCTGAGACGCTCAAGCCCAAAATGGAAATAGGTCGGGTCAATTTCAGCTGAATAGGCCCGCCTACCCAAGCGATGGGCTGCTACGCATGCGGAGAACAAGCCTCCAAACGGCTCCCATACGACATCACCGGTATCCGTGGTCGCTTCGATGATTTGTGACATCAGGTCTAGCGGCTTCTGATTAAGGTGCACCGCCTTTCCGCCTGGAACCGAGAAGCGTTCACTGCCACGGAGTGCTGGGCGTTCCCAGACGTTGGTGACCCCGTACGGGCATTTGAACTTCGAACGCATCTTCGCCCAATCGTCCGCCATCCCTGGGCTCACCCCGTCCAGCGAAAAATAGGGCCTGCCTGCTGGATTGCCGTGTTCATTCGCGTACGCCTGGAGCTTCTCGAACATTTCAGGTGGGGGGAAATACCAAAGGTGCCCTTTATCCAAATACTTTCTGGCCGCAGCGTCTTTAACACCGCAGGCAGTGTTTGCTGCCCGCCTGGGCAGGCCGGAGCGAGCCCATTCGCCGATTAACCATTCCCGGAGCGGTGCACCTTGGACGCGGGCTTCCATTACATACTGGACGCAAACTTCAGTTGTAACCGGAAAACGTCTGATTTTGCTGGTGTTGACGTTTCCCGCAATATGACCTTTGCCCTTGTTCCAAATGTTCGCGTTTACATACCGCCAGCCATATTTCTCAAGGATAGGGTGCGCCGCAGCCCAGCCAATCTCGCTGTTCCAGAACCACAGAGTTGTTTGTGCCGTTGCCCGGCTTGACCATGCAGCAATGTGAGGCTCATACCACTCTGGAATTCCGGTATGGTCCGAGGTATCACCTTCGAAGCCCAATACGCCATATGCGCCATCACTCACGATACAGGTTGGGGTTTCCCACTTTTCGTAATGCTGCAGGCTGTCGCCGAACGAAACGGTGACTAGATCGTTCTGCCAGTGTTCATCATCCAGGGGGGCGGCTCTTGTAATGGCCTTGCCTCGCCCCACAGTGCTAGTCCTATCCCGCTTGGCGGGCTTCGTAATATCATCCATCGTGTCATCCAAAATGTGGTGCCGCGGTGCGTCTCGCGGTTCGCATCAAAGTAGGCAGCTCGAACTGCTGGTCTCGATGTGGCGAACCAGCAATCAGTACTCCCTTGTGACTATCGAAGGTACCGAGCGCAAAGCCCACCATGATACCTGCTGTGGGTCGGCCGGGCGAACGTCACGCTACAGCCCGCCTAGCAAGCGGCAGGACGTTACCGTGAATCTGGCCCAGCAAGTAGGCCGATACGCGACCCTGCGCCTCTCTGAGCGTTGCTCCAAGCGCCGAGCCGTGGATGTAACCGCCCGTCACCCCAGGCAGTTGATGGTTGAGCAGGAGCTTGATGGTAAACGGGTCCATGCCCACAGCAGCGGCGGCGGTTGCGTATGAGTGGCGCAGAGCATGCGGGTTGACGAGACCTTCGCCAGTCACATGGGCCTGGGTGATGTGCCCCTTGTTGGAGAAGTGCGACGGAAAGAGCCAAGGGTAGTCCTTGCCAAACACGTCGGCATTTTCCTTGATTCGCTGGCGCAGCATCTCAACCAGAAACGCAGAGAGCGGCAGGTCAAAGGCCCGCTTTGGCCCTCCCTTCGGATTGGGCACATGCAGGAAGCCATTCTCCAAGTCTAAATGCTCAACGCGGGCCTCGCTGGCGGCTCCCCGACGCATGCCCGTAAACGCGAGGAAGATGTACCAGTCTCGCGTTACCGGGTTGCGAAGCCCTTGAACCGCCGCCCAGAAGGCAGGCCAGTCGGTAACGATGACGCTCCGGCGCTTTTCGTCGTTGAAGTCCACCGCGTCGGTGGGCGGCGGGGGGAGGTCGCGCAGCTTGCGGCGAGCGTGACGGTAGACCGCTCGGACGAGGCGCATGGTCTGGTTGGCCGCCACTGGGCCGTTGTTCTTGGTGATGGTGCGGTGACGCTCATCGACGCCCAAGGTGTCATCGCCAATATCTCGCAGCGGACGGTCGGTCCAATCCTTTAGGTAACGCTCAAAGAGATTGTGGTAACCCTGCACAGTGCTTGCGCGGCGTGCCTTGCGCTCGCAGCGGTCGATATATGAGTCCAGCGCCTGGCCGAAGGTAAACTCCTTCTTCGGCACAGGGATGGCTTTGGGCTCTGCTGGCTTGTTAGGGTCGATGCCCGCCCGGAGCTGTGCGGTCACTTCCTGGGCCTTTGCTCGGACAGCCTCGATGGAAAGAAACTGCTTGGCATTACCTAACCGAACACGGCGGGTGCCAAGCTTTACCCGGCGCCCCTGGGCATCACGATCTTCAGAATACAAGTCGCGCTGAACTGCGAACGACTTGGAGTTGGCATTTACGACGACCATCAACCCCGGCGTGAGGGTATCGCGGACAGAGTACGACAGAACTCTGCCGAGCTCGTCGCGCTCGGCTGGCGGCAGGTTATCGACAAAGCGAATGGTTAGCTTGGTGGGGGCGAATGTTGCCATGTGATTGCTCCTTGGTTGGCCCAAGAGGCAGCGCACCGTCCGCGAACCGTGCAGGTTGCGGACCGGGGATGCCTCTTGATGCTGAACTCTTGAGCAAACGCCCTACGCAGCCAATCAGTTTGTTGAGAGGCGGTGCCTAGATGCTTCAGAATGCCGCTAGCGGATGTGAGGGCATGAACTTAAAATCCCTCGGAGGAAACTCCGTGCCGGTTCGATTCCGGCTCCGGGCACCAACAACCATGCGGGTTCGAGAGTTTCGAGCCCTGAAAAACCGGTCCGCAAAATCAGAGGCCGGTCCGCAATTATCGGGTAGGAGTGATTTTCTTACCCTTTCGCTCTCTGATGTAGGCCTCGGTCATGACGACCGTGGTGTGTCCCAACTGGTCACGGTCCTGAAGGATATCACCACTCAGTTCAGCTTTGTCAGTACCTGCTTTAGCGCGTAGATCGCGAAGCTGGAATGAAGCTTTCGATACACCTGCCGCTTCCCTGGCTTCATCAAATCGACTTCTAAGCATGCTGGCCGTCATTGGCGTTCCGTCTTCTGTGACAATCAGCTTTGTCGACCTGACTTTGTGCCCTGTCTTCCTGGCCATGATTCGGTCAACCAATACTGCTAACTGCCCGCTGATCTCAATCCGGCGCTTTGCTTTGGTCTTGGATTGCGTTACCCAGATATGACCCTCTCTGATATCGCGCTCATCCATCCTGAGCGTATCACCCACTCGCTGGCCAGTTAGGTAGGCGAGATCCATCGCATCCCTCAGGCCTGCATCGGCCGCATCGTGTACTGCCTTGTACACCGAGTCCTCGATGTATACGTCCCTTCCTGTCTCTTTATTACCCTTTACCCCTGAACATGGGTTCGCCAGTGCTGTATAGCCTGTCTCCCTGGCGAAGTTCCAGATTGCTGAAAGTAGGGCCTTTTCCCGATTTGCTCGAACCTTGGCATCCTTCCGATAATGCAGGTACTGCCTGACATGCTGAGGCTGGATAGCATCGAGCGGCGCCGGTGGATCACCAAAGAACGTAAGCAGTTGCTTTAGCTCCCGGGCATTGTCTTTCTGTGTGGCGGGTGACTTGGTTGGAACCACTTCCTCAAAGTAGCGGCTTGCCACATAGGGGAAGGTAATCGTGTTTTGCTTGATAGCATCTGCCGTTCTATCTCGCTCAAGCTCGGCGTATTTCATGATCGCCAGGCCGTAATCGCTGCCTAGTGGAATCTCTTTCCGGGGCTTGCCGCCTGCATCGTAGTAGTAATAAACGGTCCTACTTGGTTTCTTACGTTCTCTCAGTCGAGCGATTGAGCCCGGCTTACTTGGCCTTCTTCCCATATCAGCCTGCCTTTCGTGGCGTCCATGTTGGTTTCTCTTCAGGTGCTTGTACGCCGCCAAGGACTGCTGAGGCAGTAACGGCCGGCCAGCCATTGGCTTTGATCGTGTGCCGTATACCATTTTTCTTGAGATTGGCAATCTGACCAGCTTTGTTTTTTGCCCCGGTCAGCTCGCACACCTCAGCGTGAGTAAGAAATAAAGCGCTCATAGATGCCTCCTGCAGGGCAGGTATATATTGAACAAGCCCCCTGAAACACCGGACACCGTTTTCCCCTTACCATAAGGGATAGGCAAACGGTCGTGTTTATGACTACCAACAAAGACAGACATATTGAAGTGCTCGGCCAAGAGCGGCGTCGCCGTTGGAGCGTCGAGGAAAAGCTCATCATGGTTCGCGAGAGCCTGGAGCCGGGGCAAAGCGTTTCCGTCGTGGCTCGGCGCAACGGCATCAACCCCAACCAGTTATTCCATTGGCGCAAGCTTTATCAGGACGGCAGCCTCTCAGCGGTCAGTACCGGTGAGGCTGTG
>NZ_VLKY01000014.1 GCF_007830155.1 Pseudomonas duriflava | reverse complement strand
CCTTGTCTCAACCGAGGCGCGCATTCTACGCTAACCTCATGTTCTGTCAAGCATTTCTTTCAGATCATTTTGTCTTCCGGAAACCTTGTCAGCCTGCCAGGGCGATCTCTCGTCTTGGCAGCGGGAGGCGTATTCTACACAAACCCAGGGGCTTGTCAACCGCTACCCGCCTTCCCGGCTGGCCCGCCAGACGGACCTGCCTGCTAGACTAATTAGATAAACCGTTGATTTACAAGGATTTTTCCAACCACCCCAGCAAGGAAGTGGGCGCATTATAGGCCCCTCAGGCAGGGCGTCAAGCGTTATCTGGAATTATTAATCAGAACGGCCGTATTGCTTTAAGCGTGCCGTTATAAAGGGGATCCGCAGCATTAATAAAAGAAGGCCTGCCCCCGCATAAATAGTCCACTCTTTTATGTCGGACCTGATGACCCAAAACATATGCAGTAGCGCTAAGCCTAATACGACATAAACCAGGCGATGTATGCGTTTCCAGGTACGGCCCAGACGGCGCATGCTTACCTGATTAGACGTAACAGCCATAGGCAACAAACACAAAAAAGCAGCGAGCCCCACAATAATATAAGGCCTTTTCTGTAGCTCTATACCTAATCGAGCAAGATCCAAACCCAGGACAAATACGAGATAACTACAGAAATGTAACGCTGCGTAGGCAAAGGCCCACAAGCCTAACTGGCGACGCACCAACAGCCATCCTTTCCAACGTGTTGTCCAATATAGAGGACTAAGGCTTAACGTAATCAGTAGTAATATGAGGGCGCCTAAACCTAGGCGGTCGATCATGATCTTGCCTGGGTCAGGCCCTAGCGCAAAGCTCCACGCCTGATAGAACCAAAATCCTATGCATAAAAGCGCTGATGCAAATACGCCTCCTCGCCAGATCATATACATCACGGCAGTTCTCCCTTGTCCTACCTGAGCCGCCCTATTCCTATTAATAGTGGTTTAAATGGGCATTAGCGAGTTAGTGCAAGTCAGCCTTATGCAGCAAAGACACTGAATTAATAGCAGACGTAACAATACCGGAGCGCGCTTAGCAGCTTTGTTTATTCCGGCACGCTGGAGACATTAGTACAAGGGCAGTGGAAAGCCTAGAAAGCACTAGGCTCCCTGTAGCGCTAAATTAGACGACTGCAGGGAGCTATTCGAAGAATTAATGCGAGCGCTGACGGAAGCGGGTAATCGCCTTGACAGGACCAGACACAGCATAGGCCAAAAAGCCTAACAACAAGACGCGAGGTGGGTCAGTAAAGATTACTGCAAACACCAGAACGGCCAATAGAATAACAGCGAAGGGTACGCGCCCCTTCATATCCAAGGTTTTAAAGCTCCAGTATTTGAAGTTACTAACCATGAGCATTCCAGCAGCGGCCACCATGAATGCTACAAGAAACGACAATTTCGAACCTTGAATTCCGAAATCGCTAAAACACCATACTGTTCCTGCAACCAGAGCAGCCGCCGAAGGGCTAGCCAAGCCAATAAAATAGCGCTTATCTACGGAGCCAATTTGAGTATTGAAGCGCGCCAAACGAAGCGCTGCTCCCGCTACATAGATGAAAGCGACCGCCCAGCCCACGTTGCCTAAACTAATTAATGCCCATTCAAACGCAAGAATTGCTGGGGCGACACCAAAAGCCACCATGTCGGAGAGCGAATCATACTGTTCGCCAAACGCACTTTGGGTATTAGTCAGCCGCGCTACCCTACCATCCAAACCATCAAGAACCATGGCAATGAAAATAGCAGCAGCAGCGGCAGCAAATCCTGTAGCGGCCACATCATGCTGACCTTGGATAAAGGCTGTTTGGGCCGCAATAGCTTTGATAATTGAATACAAGCCGGCAAATAAAGCCGCTGTCGTAAACAAGTTAGGCAGAAGATAGACACCTCGGCGCCTCACCTTTCGCCCCTCGGCATCGCGAATCTCTTCGATATGCTCATCGACCGGAAGGATACTTTCGGTACTGGCCTCTGTTGTTTCTTCGGGACGCTCGCTCATGAAGATTCCTTGCATAGAACTTAAAAGCTTGGACGACCCCCTTTGAATAGGGTTCAGCCAAACCTGGAGTAGTGCTTTTATAGCAGAAGAAGCGCTATAACAAAAAACGCGGCCGTAGCCGCGTTTTTTGTTACTGAAACCAGGAGCGAATGCTCAAAGCGATCAGTTCTTGCTCTTATCGACAATCTTGTTAGACGCAATCCACGGCATCATAGCGCGCAGTTGCTCGCCTACTTTTTCAATGCCGTGAGCAGCATTGTTCCGGCGATAAGCCGTCATCGATGGGTAATTAGAAGCACCCTCGCTGATGAACATCTTCGCATACTCACCGTTCTGGATACGCTTCAGAGCGTTGCGCATGGCCTGGCGAGATTCATCATTAATGATTTCCGGGCCAGTTACGTATTCACCGTACTCAGCATTATTGGAAATCGAGTAGTTCATGTTGGCGATACCGCCCTCATACATAAGGTCTACAATCAGCTTTAGCTCATGCAGACATTCGAAATAGGCCATTTCCGGAGCATAACCGGCTTCAACCAGTGTTTCGAAACCTGCTTTTACCAATTCAACCGCGCCACCACACAGAACAGCCTGCTCACCGAAAAGATCGGTTTCAGTTTCGTCTTTGAATGTAGTTTCAATAATACCGGTACGGCCACCGCCTACCCCACAAGCGTAGGATAGAGCGACATTCTTAGCATTACCGGAAGCATCCTGGTAAACGGCAATTAGATCAGGAATACCACCGCCCTTAACAAACTCGGAGCGCACGGTATGACCTGGCGCCTTGGGCGCGATCATGATTACATCCAAGTCAGCACGAGGCACAACCTGGTTATAGTGAATGGCAAAGCCATGAGCAAATGCCAAGGTGGCGCCTTGCTTCAGGTTCGGCTCGATTTCGTTCTTGTATAGCTGAGACTGGAACTCATCAGGAGTCAGAATCATGATTACATCGGAAGAACTGACAGCCTCTGGCACGCTTTTAACAGTTAGGCCAGCCGCTTCAGCCTTCTTGGCAGAAGCTGAGCCTGGTCGCAGAGCGACTACAACATCCACACCGGAATCTTTCAGGTTATTAGCGTGAGCGTGACCCTGAGAACCGTAACCGATGATAGCGACTTTCTTGCTCTGAATAATGGAAAGATCACAATCTTTATCGTAGTAAACGCGCATTAAAAATTCTCCTAAAAATAGCCGCGTGGCTGTATTAATCAGATACTCAGAGCTTTGTCGCCGCGGGAGATCCCTGTGACGCCACTGCGGACGACCTCTAGTACTGAGGTCGATCCAATAGCTTGAATGAAGTTATCCAGTTTTTCACTCGTTCCTGCCAGCTGGATCGTGTAGACACTACTGGTCACATCAACGATCTGGCCTCGGAAAATATCGGTGGTGCGCTTGATCTCGGCACGCTGCGCTCCGGTAGCCTTTACTTTGATCAGTAATAGCTCCCGCTCAATGTGAGCCCCCTCGGACAGATTTACCAGCTTCACGACCTCAATTAGCTTGTTGAGGTTTTTGGTGATCTGCTCGATGGTCTCATCATGTCCAATAGTAGTCAGTGTCAGACGCGACAGCGTCGGGTCTTCGGTAGGCGCCACCGTCAAACTTTCAATATTATAGTTACGCTGGGAGAACAGCCCTACCACTCGAGACAGAGCTCCCGGTTCGTTTTCTAGCAGAAGGGAAATGATGTGCCGCATGATTAAGTCCGCTCCGTCTTGCTCAGCCACATGTCACGCATCGAGCCGTCCCTGATCTGCATTGGGTAGACATGCTCGCTGGTATCCACCTGGATATCCAGGAAGACCAAGCGGTCCTTAAGCGCGAACGCTTCTTCCATCATTGGCTTGAGATCGGCCAGACGGGTAATACGCATACCGACGTGGCCATAGGCTTCAGCCAGCTTTACGAAGTCTGGAATGGATTCCATATAGGAATGCGAGTAGCGACTGCTGTATTGCATGTCCTGCCACTGACGCACCATCCCAAGTGCCTGATTGTTCAGCGTAACAATTTTGACTGGCAGATCGTACTGCAGACAGGTAGAGAGCTCCTGAATATTCATCTGAATACTACCTTCCCCCGTCACGCAGGCGACATCGACATCCGGGAAGTTAAGCTTAACGCCCATTGCCGCTGGCAGACCGAAGCCCATTGTGCCAAGACCACCTGAGTTGATCCAACGGTTGGGCTTGTCGTACAAATAATACTGCGCAGCAAACATTTGATGCTGGCCAACGTCCGAGGTGATGTAAGCATCACCTCGGGTTACTTCATAAAGCGTCTCGATAACTGTCTGGGGTTTGATGATACTGCCATCGCCCTTGTCATACGGGAACAGGCTGCCTTGAGAAGAACGCCACTCTTCGATCTGCTTCCACCAATTGGCCTGCGCCTCTGCGGCTGGCTTCTCACCAATCTCCTTGAGGATCGCGACCATTTCGGTCAGTACGCTATCTACCGGCCCAACAATCGGAACATCAGCCTTGATCATCTTGGAAATCGATGCCGGATCGATATCAACATGAATGATTTTGGCATTTGGACAGAATCGCTTGGCACCGTTGATGACGCGATCGTCAAAACGCGCACCTACGGCCAGAATTACGTCACTGTGGTGCATGGCCAGGTTAGCGGTATAACTGCCATGCATACCTAACATACCGAGAAACTGTCGATCGCTCCCAGGAAACGACCCCAACCCCATCAGAGTATTGGTTACAGGCAGATTGAGCATCTTGGCCAGCTCGGTCAGTTGGGCCGAACCATTGCCCATGATAACGCCGCCTCCGGCATATAGAATGGGACGTTTAGCGGCGAGCATCATTTCTGCTGCCTTGCGGATCTGGCCACTGTGGCCGCGCATAGCAGGGTTATAGGAGCGCAGCTTGACCTTTTTCGGATAGACGTATTCGAACTTTTCAGCCGGATTAGTCATATCCTTAGGAATGTCGACCACTACTGGGCCTGGCCGGCCGGACTCAGCCAGGTAAAAGGCTTTTTTCAAGACCTCAGGAATTTCAGATGGATGCTTGATCATGAAACTATGTTTCACAATCGGGCGGGAGATACCCACCATATCGACTTCCTGGAACGCATCAGAGCCGATCATGTTGCTACCGACCTGGCCAGACAAAACCACCATGGGTATGGAGTCCATATACGCCGTTGCGATCCCTGTGATCGCATTGGTTGCACCGGGACCAGAGGTCACCAGCACAACACCGGCCTTTCCAGTAGCACGGGCGTAACCATCTGCCATATGGGTAGCAGATTGCTCGTGCCTTACCAGGATGTGAGTAACTTCATTTTCCTTAAACAGGGCATCGTAAATGTGCAGCAATGCGCCGCCTGGATACCCATAAATATACTTTACGCCTTCATCACGCAAGAAGCGGACGACCATTTCAGCGCCGGATAAGAGCTCCACGTTTCACCTCTTCAACACAGACGAGCGCCCCACATGGGCAATCGGAATTTGGTTGACTGCTAGGCAGAGCATGGGCGACGGTGATCGCCGACGAACAGCTGCCAAGAAAGCCGTGTTAGAAGTTTCCAAGAGTTACCGAAAACTTCTACCCAGCGCGAGGTAACGCGTTACGGGTATGACTGCGGCGGCGCGGGTAGGCACCTCATGGTCTGCCGAGAAATCAGCTTTGGGCCGGATTTCTACAGCGAACTTTGAATTCTTCGCATTCAGGTGGCGCAAGTCAAGCCATCATTGCACTAAATTTATGCGCTGATGCAAGTCGCATTTTAGAAAGGCAAGTTTCGTTATAGTACGCATCTCTCTTTTTAGCTCGAAGGTCTACCCATGTGGCGCACACTTTTAGCCATAAGCAGCACCCTACTCATGATTGGCAGTATCGAGGCGGCTCAAGTCTATAAATGGGTCGATGCTCAGGGTGTTACTCACTTTAGCGCACAACCGCCAACGACAGGAGAAGCTGATGCCCTCACACTCAAGCCAGCGCCTGGCATTTCAGGCTCATCCGGCTCTTCAAGCGGGGCAGATGCTGTTAACAATCCGCAGCAACAGATAATTGATCAAAAAATCAAACAGGAGATTAAACAGACTGAAAAGCAGCGTGAGGATTATTGCAAATCGGCCCGAACCAATCTGGCTCAACTAAGAAACAATCCTCGCGTTATGGTTGAGGCGGGACGAGGAGAAATGCGTCGTCTAACTGAAGAGGAACGCCAGCAGCGGATCAGTGAGACCGAGTTTGCCATTCATAAGAACTGTGATTGACTTAGCGGTGCTCAATCAGACGATCAAACTCGCCCAAGGCATTTAGCAAGGCAGTCACCGTGCTGAGGTTACTCTGATAGGCTACTTCCGCCATCGGCTTAATGCCCGAGCGCTCTGGAAGCCCGCAATCTGTCTCGATAATGACCTTCATACGAGGCAGAAAAATCCACTGCAGCCATTGTGAAAAGGTCAGCGTATCCACACAGAAAGGCTGTTGACTGGCGAGATCGGCAGGACTGGGAGACTCGTGCTCCCACCAGCCTAGCACCCGTAACTCCCGCTCGATCAGTAGTAACTGATCGGCCAACGCTACCAGACGACTGTCCATCACGTACCTACCTTAGCTCTCTGACGAGCTGCAGCCGCACCTGCAGCATCTCCCTGCCGCTCACGCGATTGCGCAATCAGCGACCACAGACTGGCCTGCAAGGCAGGACGTCCGCCAGCATAAGTCAGCCCTCGACGAGCCAGCTGCTCAGCCTGAGCGGCATCACCTTGAGCCAGGCGAACCTCGGCTAGACGATAAAGCACCTGCGGCTCGCGTGGGGCAATTCGCATAGCGCGCTCTAAGCTTGATGAGGCACCATTTAGATCCCCTCCACTCTGCTGCTGCTGAGCAGTTGTCAGCAAAGCCAGTATCGGCCCATCTAGCTGCTCATCTGCGGCCAGGCCATTACCGCTGTTACTGGACGGGATACCTGTAGGGGCACTAGGAGTAGACGCTGGAGGTACGTAAGTGGAATTAGATGATGGCGCTGCAGGCCCTTCCATAGAAGGGCCAATCGTAATCGGCCCTGTAGAAATCGGGGCACTGGCAGGAGCTGCCGGAAATGTTTGAATCGGCGCAGCGTTATCGCCCGGCACCATGACGGTTACGCCACTGTCCTGCGGTACGCTAGCATACGCTCCTGTATTAGACGTCATGGTACGGCCAACAGGCGCTGGCGCATTGCTTCGCGCCAACTCCTGGTTAGAAACCGCCGTACTGGCATCGACAACAGGGATGGAGCCGCGCTGTGGCGTGGCACAACCAGTGAGAACTACCGTGGCGGCCAGTGCCGCCCATACCGTTTTCGTCACGCTCTACCCTCTCAATTCAACCAACCACGCACCCAGTCCATAACAGAGTCGGATGGAGATTGTCCTCCACAGGCCGGACCGGGAGCAGGCTCACTCCCTCGAATATAAGGCATTTGTACCGCACCCGGACAACTAGGATCAGTGCCCTGGCCAGTGGCTGGGTTAACCCATGCCTGAACAATATTATCGGGTGTAGGCAAGTCCAATGACTGGGGCTTTGCTCGCTTCATGAAGCCGGTCCACACCTGCAGGGCACCCGTCGCACCTGTAAGGGGCGTCTTACCATTGTCATCACGCCCCATCCATACCACGGCAAGGAGATCCTGGCTGAAGCCAGCGAACCAACTGTCCCGAGAGTCGTTCGTGGTACCCGTCTTACCTGCCAGATTCAATGCTGGTGACAGCTGTGTATAAACCGAACGGCCTGTCCCCTCTCGCATAACGCGCTGCATTGCATACTGTACTAGATAGATCGCACCGGGATCGAAACGTTGCTGGATCTGGAAAGGATATCGCTTGAGTGGCTCCCCATCGGCAGCCAATACGCTACGGATGCTGCGCAACGGCGTATTGAAACCACCGTTGGCCAGGGTCTGGTACATGGTAGCCACCTCCATAGGAGTTAACGCACCGGCACCCAGCAAGGTAGAGGGGTATGGCTGCATGGAGCGGCTCACACCCAAGCGCTCAACGGTTTTGAGAACTTCTGGCACACCGATATCCAATCCCAGGCGCGCCGTAGACAGATTATAAGAATGCGCCAACCCCTGATAGAGGAAGATAGTACCGTGCGCCTGCCGTTCATAGTTCTGCGGTCGCCAGACCTGACCATCCCCGGTCTTGACGGAGAATGGCTCATCCTTGATTAGAGTGGTCAGCGTGTACTGGCTCGGACGCTCTAAAGCGGTGAGATATACGGCAGGCTTGATCAGCGAGCCGATCTGGCGAACCGCATCCAAAGCGCGATTGTACCCAGCGAAACGTGGATCACGGCCCCCTAGCAAGGCCTGAACCTCTCCCGTTTCAGGGTTCGTCACGACCATGGCTGACTCGATATTCTCGACACCCTTGCGCCCATCCAGACGCTTCATGGTTTCGGCCATGGCACTTTCGGCCTTGGTTTGCAGGATCGGGTCAAAGCTCGTAAAGATACGCAGACCTTCTTCCGTCAGGTCTTCTTCACGGTAATCCTGCCGCAGCTGGCGCTTGACGAGATCCAAGAACCCTGGAAACGAACTGTTTGTCAGAGATCCCGATTTAGTCAGGCCCAAGGGACGCTGCTTGGCAATGGCGGCCTCTTGAGCAGTGGCCACACCTTGCTCTGCCATGAGGTCGATGACCAGATTACGACGTTCCAGGGCACGGTCTGGATAACGACGCGGGTTATAATAGGATGGCCCTTTGACCATTCCCACCAGCAGTGCTACCTGATGCAGTTTAAGCTCGGACAGCGGCTGTCCGAAGAAGTACTGGCTGGCCAAGCCGAATCCATGGATGGCTCTTGTACCGTCCTGCCCCAGGAACACCTCGTTGAGGTAAGCCTCCAGAATTTCCTTTTTGTCGTAATGAAGCTCCAGCAGCACAGCCATCATGGCTTCGGTGGCCTTACGCGTCAGGCTTCGCTCGCTGGTCAGATAGAAGTTTTTGACCAGCTGTTGAGTCAGTGTACTTCCACCCTGCCGGAGTTGCCCGCTGCTCATGTTGACCCAGACTGCCCGGCCGATAGACCGGAGCGATACGCCATGGTGAGTCCAGAAGTCGCGGTCCTCGACGGCAACCAAACCGTCGATCAACGATTTTGGCGTCTGGTCCAACTTGACCAGAATACGGTCTTCGTTATGAGCCGGGTAGATTCCGCCGATTAACAAAGGTTCGAGGCGGGCCACCGCCAGGCTTGAGCCGTCTGAACTACTCAGACCGGAAACATAATCGCCAGAGAAGCGCACCTTGATCGAGCGTGCAGGTTCTTCGCCTTCATAGAATTGAAAGCCACGCGTATTGAGCTCTACGCTTGAGCCGGCCACAGAGACACTGCCTGGGCCCTCGACCGTTTTTTCGCGCCGGTAACCTAAAGCGTCAAGCTCGGTCAGGAAATCATCCTTGCCCAGCTTGAGTCCGGAGAACAACTCCAGCGGGCGAGCATAGACCTTGGCAGGAATAGTCCAGCGTTTGCCGGAAAACTTCTCCTGCACAATGGCATCGAGATAAATGGAAAATCCCGCCAAGACGACCAAACAGACCAGCCCTATTTTAAAGAGCCAGCCGGTAAGCGAACGCCAGTTGAAGGGTTGGCGAGTACGGGAGCGTGAGCGAGGGGATCGGGTGCGTTTCATGGCGGCGCATTATACGCACTTTGCAAACGTCAGGCAGACGCCAGCTAGCGGTTTGCAGGCTTCCGCACAACAGCCATAATGCAGCCCCCATTTTTACTGCCACGCCAAGGACCGTTTGTGAGCCAGATCCTGATCACTGCCCTTCAGAACCCGGCCCTCTACCCGCACCCGGTTACCGCGTTCGCTGTAATCGAGACCCATATCTCCTGGGTCATCTTGACGGGTGAGTACGCTTATAAAATCAAGAAATCGGTCAATTTCGGCTTCCTCGACTTCACTACCCTTGAGGCTCGCGAGCATTTTTGCCGTGAAGAAGTGCGCCTGAATCAACGCCTCACTCAAGATCTCTATCTCGATGTGCTACCTATTACAGGCTGTCCGGAGGCTCCACAGCTGAACGGTGAAGGGCCCGTCATTGAATACGCCATAAGAATGCGTGAATTTCCGCAAAGCCAATTGCTTAGTGAGATTGAGCAGCGCGGCGAGCTGAAGGAGTGGCATATCGATGCCCTGGCCGAACAGATTGCCCGCTTCCATCAGGCGGCACCGGTCGTAGACGACCGAAACGACTTGGGCTCCCCTGAGTCCGTCATGGCGCCAGTACGGCAGAATTTCGAGCAGATTCGCCCTTTATTGGATCAGCCTGAAGACCTGGCTCAACTGGATCAACTTGAAGCGTGGGCCGAGGAGCACTTTGCCCGCCTGCGTCCATTATTTGAGCGCCGCAAGGCGGAAGGTTTTATCAGGGAATGTCACGGCGATATCCATTTGGCCAATGTGACTCAGTTGGATAGAGATGTTGTACTGTTCGACTGCATCGAGTTCAACGAGCCGTTCCGTATGACGGATGTACTGGCCGATACCGCCTTCCTGGCCATGGATCTGGAGGATCGTCATCACAGGGCCCTGGCGCATCGGTTCGTTAATGCATATATCGAGCAGACCGGGGATTATACCGGTCTGCATGTTTTGCCGTTCTACAAGGCCTATCGGGCTATGGTTCGGGCCAAGATCAACCTGTTCCAATATGGTCAGGTTTCGGACCCGGTACGAAAAGCCGAAATCTTGAAGCGTTACCGGAATTACACGAACCTGGCCGAGCGCTACTGTGCCATTCCGTATCAGGTACTGGCGATTACCCATGGCGTTTCGGCGGTAGGCAAAAGTACAGCCGCGCTGAGGCTGGTTGAGGCGCTAGGAGCCATTCGTGTGCGCTCCGATGTAGAGCGCAAGCGGATAATCAAGGACAGCGATCCTGACGTGCTCTATAGCGCTGCAGCAGGCCACGCCACTTATGCTCGACTGCATGAACTGGCCGCTGAGATTCTCAAGGCAGGTTATCCCGTCATTCTGGATGCTACTTATCTCAAGCTTGAGCCGCGACGGGCCGCAGCGGCTGTGGCCGAAGCTGCTGGCGTACCCTTTCTGATCCTTGACTGCCATGCTCCTGAAACGGTCATCGCTCAATGGCTAGCGGAACGTCAGGCCGAAAGACGTGATCCTTCCGATGCGACCTTACCCGTTATCCAGGCGCAGCAGGAGAGTCGTGAGGCCCTCACGTCTGAAGAAAAAGCATTCAGCCAACCGCTAGACATGACCGACATGGAAAGCCTTGAGCGGATGGTCGCCACCTTCCAGCACAAGATATCAGCGCTCTAATCTTTTACTCATACATCAACTGCCCTGCTGGCACCGGGATAAGCGCTACACTAGAAACAGCACTCGTATGAGTGCGTTTATGCGAGCACTTAGACGACCCGGGCCTGGAGGGCACGATGAGTGACGAGTTGCTGTTGTTGAAGAATTTAGGCAAGACCTCGGTTCTGTGGCTGCATGCCGTTGGGATCCGTACAGTGGATGAGCTTAGAAACAGGGGTTCCGCTGGCGCATACATGGCAGTCTGCGCACGAGGATTTCGAACGTCCAAGGTCTTGCTCTACGCCATTGAAGGCGCTTTGCTGGATATTCACTGGAATGAGTTAACACCACAGCACAAGCAATCACTTTTGGCTCAGGCTCAGGCGCTAGCCCTGGAACTCGATTTAGCTCACAAGCTCCGATGAAGAGCATTTACGTCTCGCAACGGCCCGCTTATTGTGCGAATCACTTCACACCTCTGATAAAGGATTCAGAGCATGTATCTTCTTGGCGAGCAGCCTACTTATGCCACTCGGCTGATTAGCCGCCTGCAAAATATACCAGCGCAATTGCTGGATGGCCTGGCGCCTTCGGGTGAGCCGGTCAAATTTGCACAGGTCAACGGTCTGAGTGATCTCGAGCCGGCCAATCATCTGTTCCTAATCAAACACGGTCTGCTGCATGCATCTGTGGATGGACGCCCCTTGTTCTACTTGCAGGAAGGCGACCTCGTTGGCATGCGACAGGGACTTGATCTGCCGGAATGCCGCTATGAAAGTGACGAGCCGGTAGAACTGCTCCCCTATCGACGTGCAGAGGTCTTTCGGCATATTCACGAAAGCGAGAAACGTCAGGAACTGCTCCTTCAATACCTCATAGGCCAGACCGCCTTGCTCAGTGACGCTCTGGTTAGACTGAAACCCCATGACGTTCGCCCGGTTACCGGCTTCAAGCATTTTGCAGTAGGAGACGAGCTGATCCGCCAGGGAGAAGATGCCGATCATGTCTTCATCATTATTGAGGGGCATGCCGAAGCCCAAGTGGGTGGGCAGAAAGTTGGAGACGTATGCAAGGATGAAATCTTCGGCGCTATGGCGGTGTTTACTCGGGAGAAGCGCAGCGCTACGGTCGTAGCAACTCAACCTTGCACCGTGATGATTATTCCTAAAGATCAGTTCCTGAGCCTTATGTACAGCACGCCACGGATCGCTCACAACCTGATCGAAAGTATGGCGCGCCGGATTGATTTACTAAATAAGGAAGTCACTCAATTACGTCAGCACACGAAACCATGAAGGCCTTTTGCAACTGAGAATAAGAAATATTCTCGAATAGCTTGACATGCTAATGAGAATTGCTACTATTTGAATCAGCTGGTTGCGAGACCGGCTCTGATAACTGAGAGACTAGCAGGTCGGCCTTTCAGGTTATCTCCTCATCAGGCTAATCACGGTTTCGACCCGGCTCTGCCGGGTCTTTTTTTGTCTGAATTTTAGCCCGTGATCAATGCGTCGAGCACAAGCCGTACCATTTGATGAAAATCCTCCTGTCTCGTTTCTGGACTGAGATGCTCTGCTCTAAGCAGATGATCACTCACAGTCAATACCGCCAGAGCCTGCTTGTTAAGCGACGCCGCCAGCCCATAGAGCCCTGCTGCCTCCATTTCCACTGCCAGCACGCCCATGGCCTTCATGCAATCGAAAGCCAGATTATTAGGCTCATAGAACAGATCGGCTGAAAATACATTTCCTACCCGCACTGGCAGGCCCTGCCGAGCTGCCGTCGAAACGGTGGTCTGCAACAGATCGAAATCAGCGATGGCCGCATAGTCGAAACCGCCGAAACGCTTGCGATTGACGTTTGAATCTGTACTAGCCCCCATTGCGATCACGATATCGCGCAGGTTGATCTCGGCCTTGACTGAACCGCAACTGCCTACTCGTACGATACGCTGGACGTCGTAAAGCGAGTACAGTTCATGGGCATAGATTGAAATCGAGGGGATACCCATACCCGATCCCATTACTGAGACGCGCTGGCCGCGATACCATCCGGTAAAGCCCAACATGTTACGAATGCCGTTCACCTGCTGGACATTTTCCAAATAGTGTTCGGCGATCATGCGTGCCCGTAGCGGATCGCCCGGCATTAGGACGGTATCGGCAAAATCACCAGGATGGGCTTCGATGTGAGGGGTTGGCATTCAGCTGGCTCCGGCAGAACGATAAGAAGACGATGGAAACGAGGGAACCTGTATGGTGGGTTCCCTGAGAAGTACAAGCCGCGGCACTGGCTTGAAGGAGTCGCGTACTAGCAAGATGGTTTTCTTCATGACCACGCCTATAGACGCTTATGGATCAGCCGCTTGTCGGTGTAGCTGTTACCCAAATGGTAAGCGGCTCGTAATGCCAGGGCTGCCTCATTGGCCTGCGTCTGGTTTTGAGCATGCACCCAGCCCAGAGGACGCGTCTCGTCTACTCTCTCGCCCGGAAAAGCCAGGTCACTAAAGCCAACCGCCAGGTTCACGTGATCCTCAGGATGGTGACGGCCTCCGCCCAAGCTCACCACGGCCAGGCCGACCGCCCGAGTATCAACACTTATGACGAGCCCCTGCTCTGCCGGCCATACCGGCTGGCAAACAGGTGCAATGGGTAGGTAACGTTCAGGCGCCTCGGTTAAATCTAGCGGCCCTCCCAGGGCTCGCACCATATGAGCAAAGCGTTCTTTCGCCGACCCGCTTTTCCATGCATTGAGCAGACGCTCCCGCGCAGCCACTAGCGTGTCGGCTTGCCCGGCCATAACGAGCACTTCCTCCGCCAGCGCCAGCGTGACCTCCCATAGCCGTGCACTACGCACCTCGCCCTTGAGCAAGGCAATGGCCTCGGCAACTTCCAGGGCATTACCTGCACTGCGCGCCAGCGGCTGATTCATGTCGGTTATCAGGGTTCGGGTTTTCACACCGGCTCCCCTGGCTACTGCAACGATACTCTCGGCCAGATCATGGGCCTGTTGCGCCTCAGCCATAAATGCGCCATTGCCGGTCTTTACATCCATGACCAACACATCGAGCCCTGCTGCCAGTTTCTTAGCCAGGATGGAAGCGGTGATCAGATCGATAGACTCAACCGTGCCGGTAACATCGCGAATGGCATATAGCCGTTTATCCGCTGGGGCCAGGTTGGTCGTCTGTCCCACGATGGCGCATCCAACCTCCTTCACGACCTGCCGAAGTTGCTCAGGTGTCGGCTGGCAGTTGTAACCGGGGATACTGTCCAGCTTATCAAGGGTCCCGCCGGTATGACCGAGTCCACGCCCTGAAATCATCGGCACGAAACAGCCACATGCGGCCAATAGCGGCGCCAAGGCCAGGCTGACCAAGTCACCAACCCCACCGGTAGAGTGCTTGTCCACAACGGGCCCCGGCAGGTTCCATTGAAGCACCTGACCTGAATCGCGCATAGCGGTCGTCAAGGCGATACGCTCTTCAAGGGTCATTCCTTTGAGGAGAACGGCCATGGCAAACGCCGCGATCTGACCTTCGCTCAGGCTTGCGTCTGTAATGCCACGAACGAAGCGCCGAATATCGTCAGCATTCAATGCTAGCCCGTCACGCTTGCGACGGATGACCTCTTGGGCCAACCACATGCTAGTAGTCTCCCTGGGCCGTTGTACTTTCCTGACCTACATGACGGAGCAGATCGTTCAAAAGACTGGAGGCGCCCAAGCGCAAGTGAGAAGACTGAACCCAGCTGGCGTCCAAGTAGCGCTCGGCCTGTTCGATATACATTCGCGCATCGTCCAGAGTACGCATGCCGCCAGCCGGTTTGAAGCCGACACGCCCACCCTGTTCAGCGATGACACGCAGCATGATCTCAGCGGCTTCCGGTGTAGCATTGACCGCTACCTTTCCCGTACTGGTCTTAATAAAGTCGGCACCGGCAGCAATAGCATCACGACTGGCGAACTCGATTAATTCTGGATCGGCCAGCTCCCCGGTTTCCAGGATGACCTTGAGCAGGGCGTGCTCGCCGCAAGCAGTTTTGCAAGCCTGCACTAGAGCATGCCCTACGCTGCGGTCACCCTTCATGAGGGCCCGATATGGATAAACCACGTCGACCTCATCCGCCCCTGCCGCTACCGCTGCTCGGGTCTCCGCCGCCGCTCGCTCGATATCCGCATCGCCCTGGGGGAAATTGGTAACCGTCGCGATACGTACCAAGCCAGCGCCAAGGCGATCCAGAACCTGCCGGGCCAACGGCACGAAACGCGGATAAACGCAGACGGCAGCTACGGCGCCAACAGGCGTCAAGGCGCGCTCACAGAGAGCGGTAATCGTGGCGTCACTATCGTTACCGTTAAGTGACGTAAGATCCAGCAGACCGATAGCCTGCGTAGCAAGCGCCGTCGTTGCGGAATAACTCATGGCAAAACTCCAAAGCAAGGCAGTGAACCGGGCGCGGATAAACACCCGTATGGATCAAAGTGCAATGAAAAAACCGGCAATCGCTGCACTCATCAAATTGGACAACGTGCCGGCAATGACAGCCTTAACCCCCATACGTGCTAGGTCCTGACGTCGATTGGGAGCCATGACGCCCAGGCCGCCAAGCAGAATGCCGATTGATGACAGATTGGCGAAGCCGCACAAGGCAAACGTTGTGATGATTTGAGTCCGCTCAGACAAGATCTGGCGGCCTGTTTCAAGGGCCCTGGCAGGATCGATATAATTTGCCAGATCTACATAGGCAACGAACTCGTTGAGCACGATTTTCTGACCGATAAGGCCTCCTGCCTGGATGGCCTCGTTCCAGGGAACGCCAAGCACAAAGGCCAGCGGCGAGAAAAGGTAACCTAGTACCAGTTGCAAACTGAGCTGTGGATACCCGACCCAGCTACCAGCCCAGCCCAACAAGCCATTGAGCAAGGCGATTAGGGCAATGAACACAAGCAGCATGGCGCCCACATTCAAGGCCAATGCCAGACCACTAGATGCGCCAACTGCCGCAGCATCGATCACGTTAGCCGGTTTTTCACCGTCTGTATCAAGCACATTACGCAACGTATCGTGGGGCTTTTCAGTTTCCGGCATCATTAGCTTGGCCATCAGCAAACCGCCTGGCGCAGCCATGAAGCTGGCGGCAATAAGGTATTTCAGGTCGATACCAAGACTGGCATAGCCAATCAGTACCGAGCCCGCTACCGAGGCCACACCGCCGACCATTACTGCAAAGAGCTCCGACTGAGTCATGGTGGCTATAAAAGGCCGGATGACGAGGGGGGCCTCGGTCTGCCCGACGAAAATATTTGCTGTTGCGGACATGGACTCGGTACGACTGGTCCCTAGCAGCCAGCGCAGCGGTGTACCGATCAGGCGAATGATCAGCGTCATAATGCCCAGGTAATACAGCACAGAAATAAAGGCGCTGAAGAATACGATAACCGGCAAGACCTTAAGCGCAAAGATGAAGCCCCCGCTGCCGAAGAGCTCGAACATTTTGGGACTGCTTAGGCCACCAAACAGAAAATCGATACCCTGGTTGGCATACCCCTGCAGGGACGCCACTCCGCTGGATGCAGCCGCTAGCGTTGATTGCCCCCATGGTACATACAGGGCGAAGGCGCCCAATGCTGCCTGAATCAGGAACGCGCAACCTACCGTACGCCAGTTGATGGCGCGTCGATGGGCGGATAGTGCAACAGCAATCGCAACGAGTACGGCCATCCCGACAAGACTGATCATGGTGTCGTCTCCTAACACACAAGAAGGCTATGCATCCCTTCTAAACCGAAGGAAGATGCTGCGGTAACGTTAGAAAGAATCGAAAGCACCAGGAAGCAATTCTGGAAGCGTCCATACTTTTGTCACTGCAGGGTTGCTTCCCTGGCAGATCACCACGGCATCGGGTGCCATCAGCTCGATTAGTACCTGCCTACAGGCGCCGCAGGGGCTGATCAGTTCGACATTGGGTGCATAGACAGCAATTGCTTTGAAGCTTCGCGGCGGCAGACCCTGGCTTACGGCGGAAAACAAGGCGCTGCGCTCAGCACAGTTGGTCAGCCCATAAGAGATGTTTTCCACGTTGCATCCGCGAACTACTCCGCCCTGTGCAGTCAGGAGCGCAGCACCCACGGGAAACTTCGAATAAGGAGAGTAAGTAAGCGTGGCGGCTATTTTCGCCTCCTCAAGTAGATAGCCCTGAGGAATCGAGGCGTTTTCGTTCATGTTATTACCTATGGTCTGTTGGCGGGCCGGTACTGTAACGAGCCTAGAGCGCCGTGGTAGAGAGTCAGATCAGAATTGATAACCAACCCCAAAGTAGTAGCCCCATCCATTGGAGCGCGCCCGGAACGGTCCCTCGCCAAAGTTCAGCTCAGTATCATCCTTCCACTGTCCGCCATTATGGAAATAACGGCCGACAGCCATGAAGCGCAGGTGCGTAAAGGAATACAGAAGTACGTTGGTCGCCACGGTAGCGTTAGCGGTACGAGACGGGCCGGCCTTGTCGTGCAGATCCGAGCCAAAGTCAAAATTGGTAAAACCTATATATGTCAGTGAGGCACCGTTACTGAACGCCCCCAGGGGCAGGATGTACTTTAGTTGAGCGCGGTAACCGTCCCATGAGTATTCATTTGCGGCGCCGTAGTTTTCCCATTGCCGCCGGGCATAGAAATTGGCGGAAAGACTGAGCGGCGTACCCGTCTCGATATCTGTACCCAGCCCGCTATAAAGGGTATTGCCGCGGTTGTCGCTGTTATGACCATGGTCATAAATCCAATCAAAAGCGACATAGAACTCCTTGAACGGCCCGAACCCAAGTTTGCGGCCCAACAGCTCGTCAATGGAAATACGAGGCTCATGCTCCATAAAGACCGGCGAGCCCTTGTCCCATACCCCGTTGTCGTGGCTGTTACCAATGCCCAGCACTTTAGGAATATCGATATAGCCGTATAGTTCGAAAGGCCCCTTGCGACCGAAATATTCATATTCCAAGTAGATGTCATCAACCGGCTGCGGCCCAAAGCTGATGTCCTTGCTGCCTATCAAAGTGAAGTTCTGGTTGTACCAGGAGGAGAGGTATTTTCCCTTGTCGACCGGCTCGGTGATTTCGTAGCTCAACGTTTCGCCCTGCGCACTATCGCGGCCTTCGGCCGGCGGCGTAGCACTCCAGGCAGGCCGGCTGACGCCTGACACGAACATTAAGATCACTAGAACAGTGCCCCATCCAGCAGGCGATAAGGATGAAGAACGGAAAGCTTCACGTAGCTCCACGGTTACGCTCCTTCAAAATCGAACATCTGCCAAGCCAGGCACTGCAGGGGAGCTACGAGCTCGAACCTACCTAAAGTGACAACATTCAGAAATGGTTACTTATGGATACATCTTGAAAACGGGAGGGAGCGCAAGCATGTGCCGTGCCAAACCTGACCGATCAGACAGGAATAGCACAAACGCATATTTTCCTTGGGATCTATAGACTGCGGCCTTCGCACATGACGTCTGATGTGCCCTGTTTAAGGCGACTGAAGAATGACAGCGCACCGCAATAGATCACAGAGCAGACAGGGGCAACCCGCAGCGTCATGCTATGTGCACGGTAACGGAGCGGGCTTCACGGCAGTAACATACCGCGATAGACCTGTCGCAGCTTGATTACATAAGTTGAACGATCAGAGGATGTTGGAGCGTCAAAGCAACCGGCGTGATATGCACACCGTAGGCAAGCACCTCGACACCAGCCTCCTGTGCGTCACATAAGGCCCGCGCATAAGCGGGATCGATATCATCTGCTGGCCGCACGGCCTCAATACCGTTCAAATTAACGCAATACAGCAGAACCGCACGATTTCCAGCCCGAGCCAAGGCAGCCAGTTCACGCAGGTGCTTGGCTCCGCGGATCGTCACGGCATCAGGAAAAGCCGCTACGGCAGAACTGTCATACCCCAGCGTAACGCTTTTTACCTCTACGAAGACCTCTCCCATAGGATAAGAGAGCCTAAAGTCGGCACGGCTATTCTCAGTACCATAGGGCACTTCACGGCGTAAGCCAGTAAAACCGGCAAGTTCAGTAATCGTACCGGCCAACAAGGCCTCTTCGACAAGCTGGTTAGCCCGCCCCGTATTGATACAGGCCAACCGGCCGTGCGGCGTTTCCACCAGCTCCCAGGTACCTGGCAGTTTACGCTTGGGATCACTGGAGCGGCTGAACCAGATCCGCATGCCCTCCCCCTGGCAATTGAGCATCGAGCCAGTATTAGGGCAATGAATCGTGATCAACTCACCTGTGACGGTCTCGACATCGGCTAGAAAGCGCTTGTAACGACGAATCAGGCGTCCTTCTTCCAACGGAGGATCAAACTGCATAGCGCCTCCCCTTCATGAAATCCAAACTCATGACTGCCACGTCTTCAGGCCACGTGCGATTCGTGTAACCGCCTCCTCAAGACGCGGCAAGCTCTGGGTATAGGCAAACCGCACATGCTTCCCAGCCCGGTAATGGCCAAAATCGAGACCCGGCGTAAACGCTACATGCTCCGTCTCGATAAAGTGCTGGCAAAATGCATACGCATCACCGCCAAAAGCCGACATATCGGCATAGAGATAGAAAGCACCTTCGGGCTCAACTTCGATATTGAACCCTAGCGCACGTAACGCTGGCAGAAGAAAGTCACGCCGGCGAGCAAACTCAGCACGTCGACTCTCGAAAATTTCATTAGCCTCAGGGGTAAAGCACGCTAGCGCAGCATGTTGCGCCACGGTGGAGGCACTGATGTAGAGATTTTGAGCCAGCTTTTCGAGCTCTGGGACTGCTTCGTCAGGTGCAACCAACCAGCCTAACCGCCAACCGGTCATGCCGAAATACTTTGAAAAACTGTTAAGCACGAAGGCGGTATCGTCTACTTCCAGTACGCTAGCCGCGTCCAGTCCGTACGTCAGGCCATGATAGATTTCATCTACCACCAGATGACCACCACGACGGTTCAATGTCTGGGAAAGCGCTGCCAGTTCATCTCGATGCAAGACCGTCCCGGTCGGGTTGGCCGGCGAGGCCACCAACGCGCCTACGCTATCATCTGTCCAATGCCGCTCGACCAGCTCCGGTGTTAATTGGTAGCGTGTTTCCGGCCCTACTGGCACCAGCTGCGCCGCGCCTTCGACCAAGCGCAGGAAATGCCGATTGCAGGGATATCCTGGATCAGCCAGTAGCCAATGTTTGCCTGGGTCCACCAGCAGAGCACTGGTCAACAACAGAGCCCCCGAACCCCCAGGTGTAATCATGATGCGTTCGGGATCAATCCTGACGCCATAGCGCTCGGCATAAAAGCCTGCAATGGCTTCGCGCAGAGCCGGCAGACCACGAGCCGTCGTGTAACGTGTGGCACCCTCAGCCAAGGCAGCTTGCCCTGCTTTTATAACGGGCTCTGCGGTAGTGAAGTCCGGCTCGCCGATCTCTAGGTGAATGACATCGTGCCCTTCGGCCTGCAACTGATTGGCCCGCGACAGCAGCGCCATAACATGAAAAGGCTCAATGGCACGGCTGCGCGCACTAAATGAATTGGCCATGGTCTATCCGAACTTGTAAGAAAGAAGGAATTCTAACCAAGGCTATACAGATGGCACCAATAACGCACCAATGATCGGGGCTCCGGCAAACAAAGTAGCCGTACCCTTAGAAAGAAGGGATTTAGATAGTAGCGCCGCATCATGGCTTCTGGTAAGTTCGCCCGCTTGCATCCGCGGGGCCTCTTGCCCAGTCAAACATATCCAGCCTGCGGACAGGATTAGCGAAAGTGAGAGGGTCATCCATGCCGACCGACGCAAAACAGCAAAACGCCCCTTTGACCCGTGGCTTTGAGCCCTACAAGGAAGAGGCAGGCGAGGAATACATGAGTGAGCGCATGCGTGCGCACTTCACTGGTATTCTCAATAAGTGGAAGCAGGAGTTGCGGGAGGAAGTCGACCGCACCGTGAGCCACATGAAGGAAGATGCCGGCAGCCATGCCGACCCGGCCGACCGTGCTACACAGGAAGAAGAGTTCAGCTTCGAACTGCGTACGCGGGACCGTGAACGCAAGCTGATCAAGAAGATCGACGAGACGCTGCAGATGATCGAAGACAACGAATACGGCTGGTGCGAGTCGTGCGGTGTCGAAATCGGTATCCGCCGTCTCGAAGCCCGTCCAACAGCCAGCCTCTGCATTGATTGCAAGACGCTAGCGGAAATCAAGGAAAAGCAGGTCGGTTCCTGACCGATCCGGGGCGCTTCGGCGCCCCGTTTGCTATCTACAGCTCAGTTCACGTCATGACTGCTTACGTCGGCCGCTTCGCGCCTACTCCCAGTGGCTATTTGCATTTTGGCTCCCTTATCGCAGCTCTTGCTTCCTATCTGGATGCACGTGCCAAGCAAGGTATCTGGCGGGTTCGCATGGAAGACCTGGATCCCCCTCGTGAGGTACCCGGGGCTCAGGATGCTATTCTCCAAACGCTAGAACGTTACGGTTTTGAATGGGATGGCCCCATTGAGCGGCAAAGTGAACGCCACGAAATCTACGCCGCGACGGTTGCGCGCCTGATGCAAAGCGGTCTCGCCTACGCCTGCACGTGCTCGCGAAAGCAGCTCGAAGGGCTTGGCGGCCTCTACCCCGGGATCTGCCGCAATGCCCAGCACCTACCGCAGAAGGCCGCTATTCGTATTCGAGTACCCGAATTGGTCTATAGCTTTACCGACCGGGTACAAGGCACGTTTCAACAACATCTAGGCCGTGAAGTTGGCGATTTTATTATTTGCCGTCGAGATGGATTCTATGCCTATCAGTTAGCCGTTGTTCTGGACGATGCCTGGCAAGGCGTAACCGATATCGTTCGTGGCGCGGACCTGCTGGACTCTACGCCACGACAACTTTACTTGCAGGAGCTACTGGGCCTGTCGCAGCCACGCTATCTGCACGTTCCCCTGATTATCCAACCGGATGGTCACAAGCTGGGTAAATCCTATCGTTCGCCGCCACTCGCGGCCAACGAAGCCAGTTCGCTGTTGCTGCGCGGCCTGCGCGCTCTGAAACAACATCCGCCACAAGAATTAACGGGTGCTACCCCAGCCGAGATACTGCGCTGGGGCATCGCTCATTGGCAGCCTCAGGCCATCCCGCAGTGCCTGACGCTTCCCGAGGCAGACCTTTGCTGAAGGTTCAGTCGTTGCCATGTCAGCTAGGCTTCTACTTATGAAGGATGCAGGCCATGCCTAGCATCGGCTACCATCGGAACACGTCTGGCATGAGAACGCGTCATGTACATCTATCGGTTGGTCCTGCTTCTGGTTGTGGGCATCTATCTTTTTTCTCCTGCCATCATGGACTGGTGGATCGACCCGACTGGCGCTTGGTATAGACCTTACCTACTCTGGTTGATCCTCATCGTCGTCACTTTCATCCTTCAGAGTCAGCGCGATGCCGATGAGCTTTAGTCTGTCCCAACTGATCGCCATCAGCGCAGGCTACCTGCTGATTTTCTTTGGCGTAGCCTGGATGACCGAGCGGGGCTGGGTTCCCCGCCGCCTGGTTCGTCACCCCATTGTCTATACGCTCTCGCTGGGCGTTTACACCAGTGCCTGGGCCTTTTACGGCACGGTTGGCCTGGCTTATGACTATGGATACGGATTCCTTTCCTATTATCTAGGCCTGTGCGGCGCGTTTCTTTTAGCCCCCGTGCTGCTTTACCCCATCCTGCGCCTGACTCGTGCCTACCAGCTGTCCTCACTGGCCGACCTGTTTGCCTTTCGCTTCCGCAGTACCTGGGCAGGCGCCCTTACCACCCTACTTATGGTCATCGCCGTACTACCGCTGCTAGCCCTGCAGATCCAGGCTGTAGCAACCAGTACGGGAATCCTGATCAGTGCCCAAGCTCAAAACAGCACAGCACTGGCGTTTTGTACGCTAATAACCTTGTTCGCCATGCTGTTTGGCGCACGCCAGATCAGCGCCCGCGAACGCCACGAAGGGCTGGTCGTAGCCATTGCCTTCGAGTCGCTCGTAAAACTGATCGCACTGGGTGCAGTAGGTCTGACTACGCTTTACAGCGTATTCGATGGGCCGGAGGGGCTGGAGATTTGGCTGACACAAAACCAAACAGCTCTTTCCACCTTACATACACCTTTGCAGGAAGGTCCCTGGCGAATCCTGCTATTGGTTTTCTTTGCCGCCGCAATTGTGATGCCACACATGTATCACATGGCTTTCACCGAAAACATGAGTCCGCGAGCCTTGGTAAGCGCAAGCTGGGGTTTGCCTCTTTTTCTTCTGCTGATGAGCCTAGCCGTTCCGCCGATTCTCTGGGGTGGCCTTGCACTGGGCGCCCCGACCAGCCCTGAATATTTCACACTGGGGGTAGGCATGGCGCTGGATAATCCGCTCCTTGCCTTGATCGCTTTTATCGGTGGGCTTTCAGCAGCCAGTGGCGTCGTTATTGTGATGACCATGGCGCTCTCGGGCATGGTACTTAATCATCTGGTACTGCCACTCTACCAACCGCCGACCGACGGTAACATTTATCGTTGGTTACGCTGGACGCGTCGCGGGCTGATCGCAGCCATTATCTTGGCAGCGTACGGTTTTTACCGGTTGATTGGGGGAAATAGCGACCTGTCCAGCCTCGGAATTGTCGCTTTTGTTGCCACCGTACAATTCCTGCCAGGAGCGCTGTCCGTTCTCTACTGGCAGACCGCTAATCACCGTGGCTTTATCGCAGGCCTTTTGACTGGCATGGGATTATGGGTACTAACCATGCTGCTCCCAGCCATCGGGTTGCTGCAGGGCGTAACGGTCGGCCCCTTCTCCTATTATGTTGACGCGACCAACTGGCACTTGGCTGCCCTGACTTCGCTGGCGGCCAATGTATTGGTGTTCGCGCTGGTCTCGCTCTTTACCGAAGCCAGCCAAGAGGAAAAGAGCGCAGCGGAAGCCTGTGCTGTTGATAATGTCCGGCGCCCGCAACGACGCGAATTAATTGTCGGTTCCCCTCAGGAATTTGCTACGCAACTGGCCAAACCTCTCGGGGCCAAAACGGCCCAAAAAGAAGTCGAGCGCGCCTTGAACGATCTATTGCTCCCGTTCGATGAGCATCGTCCCTATGCGCTGCGCCGCCTGCGTGACCGTATCGAGGCCAACCTGTCTGGCCTGATGGGCCCCCGAGTTGCGCAAGATATTGTGGAAACATTCCTACCTTATAAGGAAGGTAGCGAGGCTTACGTCACTGAAGACATTCATTTCATTGAGAGCCGGCTGGAAGATTACCAATCCCGTTTGACCGGCCTTGCCGCCGAACTGGATGCCTTGCGTCGTTATCACCGGCAAACCTTGCAGGAGCTGCCAATGGGTGTCTGCGCCCTAGCTCAGGATTGTGAAATCCTCATGTGGAACCGGGCCATGGAAAAGCTGACCCGTATTGACTCCCTGCAGGTAGTAGGCTCTCGTCTTTCAGCACTGCCCGAACCTTGGAAGGCTCTTTTCGAAGGCTTTTTGGAGTCACCTGATCAACACCTCTACAAACAGCGCTTGGCCTTCGACAACGACCAACGCTGGCTCAACCTCCATAAAGCTACAATCGACGAACCGCTGGCACCTGGCAACAGCGGCACCGTACTGGTAGTTGAAGACATCAGCGAAACACAGATGCTGGAAGACCGCCTTATTCATTCTGAGCGGCTGGCCTCTATTGGCCGACTTGCGGCTGGGGTGGCTCACGAAATCGGCAACCCTGTAACAGGAATCGCTTGTCTTGCCCAAATTCTGCAGGAGGAGCGTGAGGCCGACGCAGAAATTCAGGAGATCAGCGGCCAGATCATTGACCAAACCCGCCGCATCACGCGTATCGTGCAATCCCTCATGAGTTTTGCCCATGCCGGTGGTCGGCAACACGACCCGGAACCCGTGCGCTTGTTGGATACTGCGCAAGAAGCCATTGCACTGCTGTCACTCAACCGGCGCAGCGTCGATGTACAGTTCCTCAACCTGTGTGATCCTGATCATTGGGTTATGGGTGACTCCCAGCGACTCGTTCAAGTCGTGATTAATCTGTTGTCTAATGCAAGAGATGCCTCGCCTGCAAATGGCACCATTTGTGTTCGCAGCGAAGCCGATGGACAAACGGTCACACTTATCGTCGAGGACGAAGGCTCCGGCATTCCAAAAGCCATAATTAGCCGCCTGTTTGAACCCTTCTTTACGACCAAGGACCCTGGTAAAGGAACGGGGCTTGGCCTTGCACTGGTCTATTCCATCGTGGAAGAGCATTATGGCGACATAATGATCGACAGCCCGATTGATCCTGTACAAGGCCGCGGTACACGCATACGCGTGAAGTTGCCGCGACATGTTGAACATACCGATCGAGCCGTAACCGGAATGTAGGGCGAACCCGTGTGCGCTACTGCCTGGCGCCTTTGCCCTGCCACCGTCGAGAGAGCCCAAACATGGCACATATACTGATCGTCGAAGACGAAACCATTATTCGCTCGGCCTTACGCCGCCTGCTTGAGCGCAATCAGTTCAGGGTCAGCGAAGCCGGCTCTGTGCAGGAGGCTCAGGAGCGCTACGACATTCCCTCGTTTGACCTCATCATTAGTGATCTACGCTTGCCCGGCGCGCCCGGTACCGAGCTGATTGATTTGGCAGCCGGCAAGCCTGTCCTGATCATGACGAGCTATGCCAGCCTACGGTCAGCCGTGGACTCGATGCGGCAAGGAGCCGTCGATTACATTGCAAAGCCGTTTGATCATGATGAAATGCTGCAAGCCATCGCAAGGATTCTGGTCGAGCGTGAACAGACTCAGACCTCTAGTGAACCTCGTACCGCTTCTCGCAGCGAAGGCACACCCGTTGCCGATAGCGATATTGGGATCATTGGCAGCTGCGCTCCAATGCAGGACCTGTATGGCAAAATCCGCAAGGTTGCGCCTACCGACTCGACCGTATTGATTCAAGGTGAGTCCGGCACCGGTAAGGAACTGGTTGCACGTGCGCTTCACAATCTATCCCGCCGCGTCAAAGCACCGCTCATTTCCGTCAACTGTGCCGCCATTCCGGAAACCCTAATCGAGTCTGAGCTGTTTGGTCATGAAAAAGGCGCTTTTACCGGTGCTAGTGCCAGCCGTACCGGATTGGTCGAAGCCGCTGACGGCGGCACGCTCTTTCTTGATGAGATAGGCGAGCTTCCTCTAGAAGCGCAAGCTCGCCTATTGCGTGTTTTACAAGAGGGCGAAATTCGTCGCGTTGGCTCTGTACAGTCGCAGAAAGTTAATGTACGCCTGATTGCAGCCACGCACCGTGACCTGAAAAGCCTGGCGAAAGTTGGTCAATTCCGTGAAGACCTCTATTACCGTTTGAATGTGATTGCTCTACGTCTTCCGCCTTTACGTGAGCGCGGCAACGATGTTTTGGAAATCGCTCGGGTCTTTTTAGCGCGCCAGGCTAACCGCATGGGCCGTGACCCCATGTATTTCAGCCAGGATGCCGAACTGACTATTCGTCATTACTCATGGCCAGGCAATGTGCGTGAGCTGGAAAATGCCATAGAGCGCGCCGTCATATTGAGTGAAAAGCAGGAAATCGAGCCCGATCTATTGGGCATCGACATCGAGCTGGAAGATCTAGACTTAGGCAATCATTTTCTTGAGCCCCTGGATTCGCCTTTAGGCGGTGCCAATGATGGTCATGAGCCTACCGAAGATTTGTCACTAGAAGATTATTTCCAACATTTCGTTCTTGAGCACCAAGATCACATGACTGAAACCGAGCTGGCCCGCAAATTGGGTATCAGCCGCAAATGTCTTTGGGAGCGCCGCCAGCGCTTAGGTATTCCCCGGCGAAAAACGGGCGCTACCAGCACTGACCTGTCCTAGGGTAAAAAACCGCATCGTTACTGATGCGGTTTTTTTAACTGCCCGGTAACACTTACCCTCCCTCCTAAAAGTGTTACCGCCGTTACAAGGACGGGGTAAACGGTAACGGTTTTTTCATGTTGCCCTTCTAGGAAATCACTACATATATAGATAACTTATTGATTATAAAGGATTTTCAAAAGTTGGCACAGGAACTGCTTTCTTAATGGCACAACAAGAATAAGAAACAGATAAAAGATAATAAGAACAAGACGTAGCGACTCCAGCACAATAAGAACAAGCAGGCGGAGGCGTAGCTAACTGATCATTTTGGAGAAGAGTCGTATGGCGGACCACTTGGACCGCACCAGGCTGAGAACAATAAAACTGTCTCAAGACAGCGACCGCACTGGATTAGATCACACGTGATCATGACGAGCTCAGCGTCCAAAGTAATCCGTTTGCTCTTGGCCCCAAATTTGGGAGCCCTCCCGGCGGCAGGTATCCGATCGGGACGGACCACACAAGAAAAACAACAGGTCCGATACAACAATAAAAACAAAGCACGTACCAATTTGGGGGGGAGCTTCGGCTCCCCCAGTGCCTTGATAAGTCGCCCTCCTCGTACAAGATCCCCCTCCGCAATGCTAGAATCCGCTATAACCGCGGGTCTTCGCCTGCTCCGCCGACCTCAAGAACAGTACTATCAATGCTGAAAAAGCTGATCCAGTCCCTGCGTTCGCCGCTACGTCGCGCGCCTAACAAGCCAGAAACACCTGCCGTGATTCCTCGCAGCCAGCATGCCTTGGAACGCGAGCAAATTAGCCGTTATGCTCTAAGCGTCGTGGACCGCCTGGAAAAAGCAGGCTACCAAGCCTACTTAGTAGGCGGCTGCGTACGCGATCTTCTATTGGGCGTAGAGCCCAAAGACTTCGACGTGGCCACCAATGCCACACCCGAGCAAGTCCGAGCGGAGTTCCGCAATGCCCGAGTAATTGGGCGCCGCTTCAAGCTGGTGCATGTCCATTTCGGCCGGGAAATCATCGAGGTGGCTACGTTCAGGGCTAACCATTCCGAGGATGATGGCGAAGAGGATGCGACCCAATCAGCGCGCCACGAAAGCGGCCGGATATTGCGGGACAATATTTATGGCAACCAAGAGCAGGATGCTCAACGCCGCGACTTCACCATTAACGCCTTGTACTACGATGCGACGCAAGAGCGGATCTTGGACTACGCCAATGGCGCATCTGACATTCGCCATCGCCTGATCCGCCTGATCGGCGATCCTGAACAACGATATCAGGAAGACCCGGTGCGCATGCTGCGGGCCGTGCGTTTCGCAGCCAAGCTCGATTTCGACATAGAAGCGCAGACGGCAGCACCAATTCAACGGCTAGCTCCCTTGCTGCGGGACATTCCCGCTCCCCGCCTCTTCGATGAAGTACTCAAGCTGTTTTTAGGCGGCCATGCTGAACGGACCTTTGAGCTCCTACTCGCCTATGATTTGTTTGCTCCTTTGTTTCCTGCCAGTGCCGAAGCTCTCGCACGTAACCCTGACTATACGAGTCGCTTGATTCGTCAGGCACTTGCCAATACCGATACCCGAATTCGCGAAGGAAAGCCTGTTACTCCGGCCTTCCTGTTCGCTGCCCTACTCTGGCCAGCGCTACCTGCTCGCGTGATTTACCATCAGGAGCAAGGGCTTCCGCCACTACCCGCCATGCAGGAAGCGGCTCATGACCTGACCCTGGAGCAATGCCGCCGTATTGCCATACCCAAGCGCTTTACCATTCCCATGCGTGAAATCTGGGACATGCAGGAACGCTTGCCGCGCCGACAAGGTAAGCGAGCCGACATGCTGCTAGAAAATCCTCGGTTCAGGGCGGGTTACGATTTTCTATTACTGCGAGAGAGCGCAGGCGAACAGACAGGCAACCTTGGTCAGTGGTGGACCCGTTATCAGGAGTTAAGCGATAGCCAGCGCCGCGAGATGATTCGTGCGTTAAGCCTGGAAGACGCCAAGGGTCCGGCACGTAAACGCCGCCGCGGCAGCTCTCGCAAACGCCATGCACCTGGAGCCGATAAACCTACTCAAGGTACTGATGAATAATGGAGCGCGTTTATATTGGTTTAGGCAGCAACCTAGCCCAACCACGCGATCAACTGACTTCAGCGCTTGAGGCTCTGGCACTGCTGCCTGCCTCCCGACTCGTAGCACGCTCGTCCTTTTATGGTAGCGATCCGCTGGGGCCTGCCGATCAGCCCCGCTACGTCAATGCGGTCGCAGCACTTGAAACGGAGCTGGCCCCACTCGATTTACTGGATGCTCTACAAGCAATCGAGCAGCAGCAGGGACGTGAACGCAAAGGTGAACGTTGGGGGCCCCGCACGCTTGATCTGGACATTCTGGTGTTTGGCCCGCAGCGGATCGATGGGCCCCGTCTTACAGTGCCGCACTATCACATGCATGCCCGGGCTTTTGTTCTTTACCCGTTGGCTGAGATCGCGCCGGACCTCATTCTGCCAGACGGCCAGCCGCTCAGTGCCCTCCTGGAGGACTGCCCTTATGTTGGGCTCGAGCGGCTTGAAGAGTAAAACCGCACAGTCATAGTGTTACCGTAACGCTCCGGTAACACGCTTTAATTGACTTCACTTCCCCCCGCCGGGACTATAGGCATCGATTTGTCTGGCGGATGCGTTATGACTGCCTATAAATACTGTGTCCAAACACGTGCGCCCGCTGAAGACAAGTCACCAGGCGTCGTACAACGACCCCGACTCAGAACAAGAATGATTCAAGCTGCTAATTTTTACCGCAGCCTTCATGGACACAGTCAAGAGGACGCGTGATATGCCTGAGGTGACCCTCACCACCCTGCAGACGCTGAAACAGCGCGGCGAAAAGATCGCCATGCTGACCAGCTACGATGCTACTTTTGCTCATGCCGCCAGCCAGGCCGGCGTGGATGTGCTTCTAGTCGGCGACTCCCTGGGCATGGTTTTACAAGGGCATGACAGTACCTTGCCCGTGACCACAGCTGATATGGCCTACCATACGGCCTGCGTTAAACGAGGCAACCGTGGCGCTCTGATTGTTGCGGACATGTCCTTTATGGCATACGCCACGCTTGAGCAAACTTTCACTAATGCCGCAGCGCTTATGCAGGCCGGCGCACAGATGATCAAGCTAGAAGGTGCAGGCTGGCTTGCCGAGCCTATACGGCAATTGGCCGAACGCGGCATTCCAGTGTGTGCGCACTTAGGTTTGACCCCTCAATCTGTGAATGTTTTTGGCGGCTTCAAAGTTCAAGGACGAAGTGAAGCTCAGGCCCAGCAATTGCGTGAAGACGCCCAGGCACTCGAAGCAGCTGGTGCGGCCATGTTATTGCTCGAATGCGTACCAAGCGCTCTGGCGAAAGAAATCACACAGGCAGCCGGTGTACCGGTCATAGGGATCGGCGCCGGCGCGGCAACCGACGGGCAGGTTCTGGTCATGCACGACATGCTTGGCCTGTCACTACGCGGTCGCGCCCCCAAGTTTGTCAAAAACTTTATGGCGGGGCAGACCAGTATTCAGGAGGCGCTCGCCGCCTATGTACAGGCCGTCAAGGACGGCTCCTTTCCAGCTCCCGAACATGGGTTTTCCGCATGATTACGGTCCATACCGTTCACCATCTGCGCCTTGCAGTTGCCCAGGCTCGCCGGGCCGGCCAGCGTATTGGCTTCGTCCCCACCATGGGAAACCTGCATGCTGGCCATGTTGCCTTGGTCGATACGGCTCGTATACATAGTGATTTCGTAGTGGCCAGTATCTTCGTTAACCCGCTTCAGTTCGGCCCTAGTGAAGATCTGGATAAATACCCGCGTACTCTTGCGGCTGATCAGGAAAAGCTCGACGCCGCAGGGTGTGCTCTCTTATTTGCACCGACGGTTGAAGAAATGTATCCCGAGGGCATGGCTAACCAGACACGTGTGAGCGTACCCGGTGTGTCCGAAGGGCTCTGTGGCGCCAGTCGACCAGGCCATTTCGAAGGAGTCGCCACCGTAGTCAACAAGCTGTTCAACATGGTGCAGCCAGATGTGGCTGTATTCGGGCAAAAGGACTACCAACAGTTGGCAGTGATCCGCAAAATGGTTGGCGACCTGAACTTGCCGATCGAGATTATTGGCCAGCCTACCGTACGTGCTACCGACGGCCTGGCATTGTCCTCGCGCAATGGTTACTTGAATACTGAGCAGCGCGCCAGCGCACCTTGCCTATACAGCTTACTCAAGCGCTTAGCCGAAACCATTCAACAAGGCCGCCGGGACTATCCTGTTCTTCTAGAAAAGGCTAAACATCAATTAGAAGCGGATGGCCTGCAAGTCGACTATCTGGAAATTCGCCAGCAGGATACGCTCCTGCCTGCTACAGAAAAGGACCGCAAGTTGGTTCTACTGCTAGCAGTTTTCATGGGCACTACGCGCCTGATCGATAATTTATCGTTCGAGAGCGAGACCTGACCCGCATTCCTATAGCGCTTCGCTGGAGCCCGGAACATGCCGGGCTTTTTTGTGTCTGAATCCCGTCAATTGGCTTGACGGACACGCCCGATGTAGCGTGCTATAGCCTCTGCACACGATATTAGCCCCTACGATGTAGTGCATAACATCCGATAAGACCTACCGAAGGAAGCCGAACGCAATGGAGTATTACCGACAGCCCCTCGACGTTACCCAGTTGAATGCCTGGAAAGCCTTGGCTGATCATCGCCAAGAGATGCAGACATTCACCATGCGTAACGCTTTTGCGGCCGATCCCGAACGCTTTAAACAGTTTTCTCTGGACACCTGCGGGCTGTTTCTCGATTACTCCAAGAACCTCATTAGTCGGCAGACGCGCAGCTTGTTGACCTCCCTTGCTCGCGAGGCTGGTCTTGAGGGTGCAATCAGGGCCTTGCTTGACGGTGAACCTGTCAACTCTTCGGAAGGACGTCCCGCTTTGCATACGGCGCTACGTCGTCCGGTTGGCGACAAGGTGCTGGTCAATGGCATTGATGTCATGCCGGAAGTGCATGGAGTGCTCAGCAAGCTGACCGAACTGGTTAATCGGATCCATCGCGGTCTCTGGCAAGGTTTTACGGGCAGGGCCATTACTGATGTAGTCAATATTGGTATTGGCGGCTCTTTCCTCGGCCCGCAGCAAGTCGCCGAAGCCTTGCTGCCCTATAGCCAGCCCAATGTACGCTGTCATTACCTGGCTAATATTGACGGTAGCGAATTCTATGAATTAATTGCCAAGTTGCAGGCTGAAACCACCCTGTTCATCGTGTCCTCAAAGTCATTCGGCACGCTGGAAACGCTAAAGAACGCTCAGGCTGCACGCGCTTGGTGCCTTGGCCAGGGCTGCCCAGAGCAGGACCTACATAAACATTTCATCGCTGTCTCCAGCAATGTCAAATATGCCGTCGAGTTCGGCATTCATGAAGACAATATTTTCCCGATGTGGGACTGGGTAGGCGGTCGTTATTCGCTATGGTCGGCCATTGGATTGCCCGTTGCATTGGCAATAGGCATGTCCAACTTCAAGGATCTACTGGCTGGCGCCTACAGCATGGACCAGCATTTCCTGAACGCCCCGTTCGAAAGCAACATGCCGGTTCTACTCGGCCTGCTGGGCGTTTGGTACGGGAATTTCTGGAACGCCCAGAGCCATGCCGTACTCACCTATGACCATTATCTACGCGACTTCACCAAGCACTTGCAACAGATGGACATGGAGTCCAATGGCAAGCGAGTCCGCCAGGATGGATCGCCTGTCTCGCTGGCGACCGGCCCGGTCATCTGGGGTGGCGTAGGCACCAATGGTCAGCATGCCTATCACCAGCTCCTGCACCAGGGTACCTTACTGATCCCTTGTGATTTTATCGTTCCAGTCGTCAGCCATCACCCGATCGAAGATCATCATCAGTGGCTGTATGCCAATTGCCTGTCTCAGAGTCAGGCGTTAATGCTGGGCAAGACCCAGGAGGAAGCCGAGGCGGAGCTACGCGCCAAGGGCCTTTCGGAAGAGCAAGTCGCCACGCTGGCGCCGCACAAGGTCATTCCTGGTAACCGACCGAGTAATACACTGGTATTCGAGCGCGTTACGCCAAGCAGCCTGGGTGCCCTGGTTGCCCTGTATGAGCATAAGGTTTTCGTACAGAGCGTCATCTGGGGTATCAACGCCTTTGATCAGTGGGGCGTGGAGCTTGGTAAAGAACTGGGTAAAGATGTCTATCAGCATCTTATCGGCGCGGCTGAAGGCAAGGCCACTGACGGGTCAACCCAAGGCTTAGTGGAGTATTTCCGCCGCCATCACCGCGGTTAATCGCTCCCCCTCCAAGCGCCGCCTTGCGGCGCTTTCTTTATTCCCTACTGCTACTTTTTACCAGAAATACTATCAGGCTGAACCCTGCTGTGGAAAAGCCGCCTAATCTCAATAGTTGATGCGGAGAACAACCACAACAGGAGCCCGCCATGTCTGAACATCACCGCTACCCTGTACCAGACGCCGTAAAGCAGAACGCTTTGCTCGATAGTGACGGCTATGAGCGTCTTTACCGCCAATCGGTGGAAGAGCCAGATCGTTTCTGGGCTGAGCAGGCGTCTACCATGCTGGAGTGGTTTACTCCGTGGAATAAAGTCCACCATAGCGATCTTGCAAAAGGCGAGGCCTCTTGGTTTTCCGGTGGTCAGCTAAATGTAGCTTACAACTGTATCGATCGGCACCTTGAACACCGCGGCGATCAGGTCGCTCTCATCTGGGAAGGCGACAACCCGGCGGACTCGGCCAAAATCACTTACCGTGAACTGCATCGAAACGTATGCCGCCTGGCTAATGTACTCAAGGCACGCGGTGTAAAAAAGGGTGACCGGGTCTGTCTGTACCTACCCATGATTCCTGAGGCGGCCTATGCCATGCTCGCCTGTGCACGCCTAGGGGCCGTTCATTCCGTAGTGTTTGGTGGCTTTTCCCCCGATGCGCTACGCGACCGCATCCTTGATGCCGATTGCCGGACAGTAATAACTGCCGATGAAGGCGTTCGTGGCGGCAAAATCGTTCCGCTCAAGAATAATGTCGATAAAGCCTTGGCCTCCTGCCCAAATGTTTCCAGTGTGATTGTGGTTCAGCGTACCCAGGGCGAAACTGCCTGGAGTGAAGGCCGTGATAGCTGGTACCACGAGGCGATTCAGCAGGTCGAAGATGAATGCCCTGCCGAACCGGTCGACGCCGAACATCCTCTCTTTATCCTGTACACCTCAGGCTCCACAGGCAAACCCAAGGGGGTACTGCATACCACGGGCGGATATCTTCTGGGCGCTGCCCTAACCTTCAAATACATTTTTGATTATCACGAAGGAGAGATTTTCTGGTGCACAGCCGATGTGGGCTGGGTCACGGGTCATAGTTATATTGTCTATGGCCCGCTTGCCAATGGCGCCACGACCCTAGTCTATGAAGGTATGCCGAGCTATCCGGATGCCTCGCGTTTCTGGCAGGTTGTAGATAAACACCAGGTCAACATTTTCTATACGGCACCAACAGCCATCCGAGCCCTCATGCGTGAAGGCGACGCCCATGTGCATAAGAGTTCAAGGGCAAGCCTGCGCCTGTTGGGAAGTGTAGGCGAGCCGATTAACCCGGAGGCTTGGGAATGGTATTACCGAGTCGTAGGAGAGCAGCGGTGCCCGGTGGTTGATACGTGGTGGCAAACCGAGACAGGCAGCATTCTCATCGCGCCGCTACCAGGTGCTACCGAGCTTAAGCCAGGCTCCGCAACGCGCCCCTTCTTTGGTGTCCAACCGGTGCTGTTGGATGATCAAGGCAAAGAGATAGAAGGCTCCGGCTCGGGCGTCCTCGCTATCAAGGCCAGTTGGCCGAGCCAGATCCGTAGTATCTATGGTGATCACCAGCGCATGATCGATACCTATTTCAAGGCATACCCAGGTTATTACTTCACAGGCGACGGTGCCCGTCGCGACGAGGACGGGTATTACTGGATTACCGGCCGGGTCGACGATGTCATCAATGTTTCCGGGCACCGGATCGGAACCGCCGAAGTGGAAAGCGTGTTGGCTCTACATGACGAAGTCGCCGAAGCCGCTGTGGTAGGTTGTCCTCATGATGTCAAAGGCCAATGCGTTTATGCCTTCGTTACACCTATGGGTGGTGTCCAGCCTAGCGAAGAACTCAAGAAACGCCTGATTGCCCAAGTAGCTTCTGAGATCGGTAGTTTTGCTAAGCCGGACTTTCTTCAATGGGCGCCACGCCTGCCCAAAACTCGCTCTGGCAAGATCATGCGGCGTATCTTGCGCAAGATTGCCTGTGACGAGCTAGATACCCTAGGAGATACTTCGACGCTTGCTGACCCTTCGGTTGTTCAAGAGTTGATAAACCATCGTCTTAACCGGGCTGCCAAGTCTTGATAGTCATACCTGCCCGGCTTAAGCGCTCTTATGCCTTTGCCGGGCGGCAAATCACTGAGAACTGATACTGGCTTGGTGTCTCTTTATGGCATCCTCATTCAAACCCTAGCATGATGAGTTGCTTGGGATAGATGTTGTATCGAGGCAGCAATGGAAGCGTTACGACGTCGTATCGAAAGTCAGGTCATGAGCTTGACCGGGTTAAGCCTGGGCGGCATCGACTATGAGAACCCGCCCGGTGATCCTGGGCTGTTCGGGCCTGATTCGGTCTGCTGGAAAGTCCATAGTGACTTTACCTGCATGCTGATTGGCGGTATTGCAGCCCTGCTCCTACAAATGCTTCACCCTTTGGCATTGGCAGGTGTATGGGACCACTCACGATTTCGTGAAGATATGCTGGGACGCCTGCGCCGTACCGGGCAATTCATTGCTGCCACTACGTTTGGCAGCCGCGCCGACGCAGACCGCCTGATTGATAAAGTACGTGTCATTCATACACAGGTCAGGGGCTTCGCTGCAGATGGGCGCCCTTATGCTGCCGACGATCCACATTTGCTTACTTGGGTCCATGTGGCCGAGGTCAGCCACTTTCTTAAAGCTTATCTACGCTACTTCAACCCAACGCTATCTATTGCAGAGCAAGATCGCTACTACCAAGAAGTTGCTCTAATTGCGCGGCGTCTCGGCGCACAGGACATACCAGAGTCGTGCGCGGAAGTAGACGCTTACCTACAAGCCATGCGTTCAGCGCTTATCTATGACGACCGAACCCGCGAGGTGACACGCGTGCTGTTTAACGCCCCTGCGCCCAGCGCCTTAGCCAAGCCATTCGGTTCTCTGATGATGCGGGCAGGTGTTGACCTGCTTCCTCTTTGGGCAGCCGAACAATTGGAGTTAAGGCCTGGGCCGATAGAACGCCGTCTAGTACGTGTGGGTGTCGAGCGTACGGCCCCGCTCTTACGGTGGGCAGTCCGTAATGGCTCTTCGCATCGGGCACGACGCCGCATGAGCAAGACCACGCATCCTTGATCATTCGCACAGCTTCCTAACAACCTGTATTCTGCGCGTCTTCATCTGCCCTATTGCATAAGATCTGTTATGACTTCGCTTCTCTCTGCCCTGGACGATGCTCTATCCCGCCGTGAGTCTCTCCTGGCGCAGCTACATACCGAGGGTACAGATTGCTATCGCCTCTTTCATGGTACACAGGAAGGCGCCTCAGGGCTTACCATTGACCGCTATGGTTCTCAGCTGCTCATACAAAGCTTTCATACGCCGCTTGATCGAGATGCCTTGTTCGCTTTACATACACGAATTGAGCGACACCTCGATCAGGCGCTGCATCTGATCTACAACAATCGCTCCCAAGGCAACTCGCGGATCGACCGTACCGATGCGGTTTATACTCCGACCCTGGAGGCGCTTGAGCCGACCATAGGTCATGAGTGGGGGCTTAACTACCGTATTCGCAGCCGGCATGAGGGTCAGGACCCCCTACTGTTTCTTGATCTGCGTAACGCCAGGGATTGGATTAAACAGAACAGCGCAGGCCGATCGGTACTCAATCTCTTCGCCTATACCTGCGGGGTAGGTTTATGCGCTGCGGCAGGTGGCGCCAGCGAGGTCTGGAATCTTGATTTTGCCGCACGAAATCTAGCAGTAGGTCAGGAAAATAATCGTCTGAACCCGACATTGCCCTTGATGCACTTTGTCCAGTCCGACTACTTTCCAGCCATTCGACAGTTAGCGGGCCTGCCTATTTCACGCCGTCACGGACAGCATCTACCCAGTTATCCTCGGCTGCAGGCCCGCTCGTTCGATCTGGTCTTTCTAGACCCACCCGCCTGGGCAAAAAGCCCGTTCGGAACAGTCGATTTGCTAAGGGATTACCAGAGCCTTATTAAGCCTGCGCTTCTAGCCACAGCCAATGGTGGCACTCTCGTGTGCTGTAATAACTTGGCTAAGGTCGATATGACCGAATGGCAAGAGACCGTGATACGCTGTGCCAACAAACTCGGCCGCCCGGTGCGCGATTGTCAGATCCTGCCTCCCGCCAGTGACTTCCCCTCGTTCGATGGCCGCTCACCGCTCAAAACATTGATTTTACAGTTGTAAGCCCGAGGAGCTTTCAAAGCCGTACTAGTCGACCCGCCTGGGCATGCCTTTAAAAGCTACTGGCTTTCAAACATCTCTACAGAGTTATCTGCCGGAGCCGTATAGTCAGCAAACCCCATATAAAAACAGTCTTAATCAAATGGATAATGGTTCTGCTGACTACACCAACTCTAGTGCTATTACTGTCATTAATATTGGGTTAGCTAATAAGAATGTTGGCCGGTTCCATCCTTATACTTGGCAGTGATTAACAATGCTGTCAAACGCATCAGCGTTTTCTTGATCTTGAATATCTGTCACCCTGCCAATGTAGATATCCAGGCGGTTAAGCTACATGATAGTGGTTTAGCCTCTCTGAACTTAGTGCTGACTGCTTATCGAGGCTACTAGGCTGCCAGTACTCAGAATGGGTATATCAGGGAGCTATCTCTAGCTACTTCTTAACGTTTTGGTCTCATTAAATTTATGCGTGAAGAGCACGGCATGAAATACCTAAAGAAGTCAGCCAGTAAACTCATACTAGCGCTCTGCCTTGGGTTAACGTGCTCAACCCAAACAATAGCTGACTCCTTACGGTGTGGTAATCAATTGATCAATACCGAAGACACGCTTTTTGAAGTGCAGCGGAAATGTGGCGAGCCAGCCAGCAAAACAGACCTTGGTTATCGAGAGATCATCAATCCATACCACCACTATCGTGCTGAAGTAAGGGTTCAGCAATGGGTTTATGGACCTTGGAACGGAATGTATTATTACCTGACTTTCCGGGGTGACAGGCTTTTTAGTATTAAAAGCCTGAGGGGTCCTTAAAATTCAGGCCACCCTCAAACGGCGCTTCAGCTCTAATAAATGGGCATGGCATAGCCTGACTCGCTTCATCTGCATGTGAAGAACAGGCAAGTGGCTAATTTCATCGCATTCAACCACCGCTGACTCAAGAACATCTAACAGATGTGCCTCAATCTCCTCCAATTCCTGAAGGCAGGATGCGTCGCTACATTGTTGAAGTGCTGCAAGGGCATGGATATAAAACATTTTAAATTGGCCAACCAGGCCGCTGTCATTAGCAGGAGAGCTTTTTACAGCAGTGAGTTGTTGGCTCAATACAGTGCTTAGATTAGCCTTTGCTCTCGCCATTTCAGAGAACAAGGTTTTTAGTTGTGGACTAGAAATCAACGCAATGGCTGACTCATAAAACAAGCGTCCATCATTAGTGATTGCAATCAGATCAAATAGTGTATCGGTTGTCTTAGACATGGCGCTTACCTCTTAATAACGCCAAGGGCGAGCATTTCACTCGCCCTATTGCTTTACTTATTCAGCCGCTTTCAAACCATCCGCTGAGACGTCTTTAACACCCTTGATGTTTTGGGCTTTTTCAATAGCCAACTCACGCTGCGCATCGGTATTAACCATGCCTGATAAAGAAACCACGCCTTTGTTGGTTTCAACCTTGATGTCTGTACCTTTGATATGGTCATCTGCTAGGAAGGAGGACTTCACCTTTCCGGTAATCCAAGTATCAGAAACTTCTTCCTTAGCCTGATCAACGGTGTCATTGGCAGCTACCATCATGGGCAGAGTATCTGTGGCAGCCAATACGCTACCGGCAAGAGGCATACTTAAAGCAGTAGCGGCAGCAGCAACGGCAGCAAATGTCGTGAAAGTTTTTTTCATGGTTATAACTCCTGTTTCCTTAGGTATACACCGGGTCCTTGCCCAGATACCCTAGATTCGCAATAGCTATGCCATATTTAAGAATTTTTTTATCCAATAAAATCAATAACTTAACGAATAAAGCCAACTTTAATCAGTTGCATATTGCATTAAGGTTAGTTTTCTCCATTGCAACTTGCATGATTGAAAGTGACGGAACTATTATAAAAAAACCCGGCGCTAGGCCGGGTTTTTTAACTTACTCTACTTAGGCGCCAGATGCTTCTGCAGCAGCTACATCTTTAATGGAAAGTTTGATACGGCCGCGGTTATCGACATCCAATACCAGTACTTTCACTTCCTGACCCTCTTTCAACACATCGGTTACTTTCTCGATGCGCTGATCACTGATCTGGGAAATATGTACCAGGCCATCCTTGCCAGGCAGGATATTGACGAAAGCACCAAAATCTACGATTCGCTCGACCTTACCAACGTAAATCTTGCCAATCTCAGCTTCCGCCGTGATGCCCAAGACACGCTGCCGAGCCGCTTCTGCAGCTTCGCGAGTTTCGCCATAGATCTTCACGCTACCATCGTCTTCGATATCGATCGAAGCCTTGGTTTCTTCACAAATAGCACGGATCGTAGCGCCGCCCTTACCGATGACGTCACGAATCTTATCTGAATCGATTTTCATGGCGAGCATGGTCGGTGCATTTGCAGACAGTTCAGCACGCGGCTTAGCAATCACTTGGTTCATCTGACCAAGGATGTTCAGACGGGCTTCCAAGGCTTGGCCCAGGGCAATTTCCATGATCTCTTCGGTAATACCGTTGATCTTGATGTCCATCTGCAGAGCAGTAACACCTTTATCAGTACCAGCTACCTTAAAGTCCATGTCACCCAGATGATCTTCATCACCTAGGATATCGGTCAGAACGGCAAACTTATCACCTTCCTTGACCAAGCCCATGGCAATACCGGCCACCGGTGCACGTACCGGTACGCCAGCATCCATCAAAGCTAGAGAGGCGCCACATACAGAAGCCATGGAGCTGGAACCATTAGACTCCGTAATTTCCGACACAACCCGAATGCTGTAAGGGAAATCTTCCTGAGCAGGCAACATGGCCTGTACGCCACGACGTGCCAAGCGACCATGACCAATCTCACGACGGCCCGGGCTACCCATACGTCCACACTCACCTACAGAGAAAGGTGGGAAGTTGTAGTGCAGCATAAAAGTATCGCGGCGCTCTCCTTCCAAGGTGTCCAACAACTGCGCATCACGTGCTGTACCTAGCGTAGCAACAACCAACGCCTGAGTTTCACCGCGCGTGAACAGGGCAGAACCATGTGTCTTGTCCAGTACGCCTACTTCGATTTTCAATGGACGCACAGTGCGGGTATCACGGCCATCGATACGAGGCTTGCCATTGACTATGTTTTCACGAACGGTGCGGTATTCCAGAAGGCCAAAGACCTCTTTAACCTCGGCCGCACTGAACTGACCTTCAGCCTCGCCAGCAAATTTGGCAACCGCTTCGTCACGTAGCGCACCCAGGGCTGCATAGCGGTCCTGCTTGATCGTAATGGCGTAGGCCTGCGAAATAGCCTCACCAAACTCCGCTTTTAACTGGTTAACCAGTACGGTGTTTTCGGCTGGAGCCTGCCATTCCCAGGCTGGCTTGCCAGCTTCAGCAGCAAATGCCTTGATTGTATCGATAACAACCTGGAACTCTTCGTGGGCGAATAGAACTGCACCCAACATTTGATCTTCGGTCAGCTCGTCCGCTTCGGACTCAACCATCAATACGGCATCTGACGTACCCGCTACGACCATGTCGAGCCTGGAGCTTTCTAGCTGCTCATAAGTAGGGTTGAGGATGTAACCCAGCTCAGGATGGAAACCAACGCGTGCAGCGCCAATAGGACCAGCGAATGGAATACCTGAAATAGCCAACGCAGCCGAAGTACCGATCATCGCAGCAATGTCCGGATCAGTCTTCTTGTTAGTTGAAACTACCGTGCAAACAACTTGCACTTCGTTCATGAAGCCTTCAGGAAACAGGGGACGGATCGGACGATCGATCAGACGTGAGGTAAGTGTTTCCTTCTCGCTTGGCCGACCTTCACGCTTGAAGAAGCCGCCAGGAATTCGACCTGCTGCATAGGTCTTTTCCTGATAATGAACTGAAAGCGGGAAGAAATCACGGCCTTCGGCAGGAGACTTTGCACCTACTACCGTCACCAGGACGCTAACGTCTTCAGTCGATACTAATACGGCACCACTGGCTTGACGGGCAATGCGCCCGGTTTCCAGGGTTACGGTCTGCTGACCGAATTTAAATGTCTTGATTACTGGATTCACAGTATTTCCTTCTTGTATTGCCTTGGGGAAATTGTGAGAGTGGTGGGAATCGGACCCTACGCAATCTCGGGATGCCTGAAGCAAAAAAGCTGGAGGCCGGCATGTACCGACCCCCAGCTCTGAGCTGCTAGCCTCCAGCTCGCATCGTCATTAACGACGCAGACCCAGACGACCGATCAAGTCGCTGTAACGAGAGGTGTCCTTGGCCTTCAGGTAGTCCAGCAGCTTACGACGCTGGTTAACCATGCGGATCAGGCCACGACGGCTGTGGTGGTCCTTACCGTTGGCCTTAAAGTGGCCTTGCAGCTTGTCAATGTTGGCGGACAGCAGAGCTACCTGCACTTCCGGAGAACCGGTGTCGCCTTCAGCGCGCTTGTACTCGTTAACGATCTGGGCTTTTTCTTCAACGCTCAGTGCCATGATAGGGCTCCTTGAGGTAACAGGCCGAGGAATTACCTCGTTTTCAAGAAAGAGAAATGACCGCGCCTGTTGACAGCCACCCTCGTATCGGCCTCACGACCGAATCAGTCGACGAGGCGCAATACGCCCGTCTTCAGTTACTTCACCGATTCCGATAAAGCGACCGTTATTATCCTGCACCCGCATCCAGCCGAACTTAGGAGCATCGGCGGCCCGCACAGGCTGACCATGCAGCCAATAATAAGCGCTGTGCTCAGTTAATTGTAACAGAGGCCAATGCTCAAGACCGCTGTCCACAGGAAGCAGCAAAGCGTCCAGCGCTTCCGACCCACCTTGTGCATGAGCCTCTTCCAATGTTTCAAGGCTGATGCTTTGGGCCAGGGTAAAGGGCCCTGCCTGGGTACGGCGCAATTCAGCAACATGGGCACCACAGCCGAGAACCTGCCCTAGATCTTCTACTAGGGTACGAACATAAGTTCCCTTGCTACATGCTACATTTAACGTGGCGCGATCATCTATTAATGCAACTAGCTCAAGGCGAGCAATAGTAACAGAACGCGCTTCGCGCTCCACTACTTCTCCAGCACGTGCCAGTTTGTATAGTGGTTGACCATCACGCTTTAACGCGGAGTACATGGGTGGAACTTGTTCTATATCACCACGAAACCTTGGTAATGCATCTTCAATGAGCGAAGCATTGACCATAACCGGTCTTCGCTCAAGTATTTCGCCTTCAGCATCACCTGTTGTTGTGGTGACACCTAATTGCATTACCGTCTCGTACCCCTTATCTGCATCAAGCAGATACTGGGAAAATTTTGTCGCCTCTCCAAAGCAAAGGGGCAATACCCCCGTAGCGAGTGGATCTAAACTGCCGGTATGCCCTGCTTTTTCAGCATTTAACAACCAGCGAACCTTTTGCAGGGCAGCATTGGAGCTGAGCCCTCGCGGCTTGTCGAGCACCAGGATTCCGTTGACGGCGCGACGAATTCGCTTTACTTGGGCCACACCTTATTCCTCACCCTCGTGATGCCGGTCTTCAGCTACGGCGCGCTCAATCAGGGCCGACAATTCCGCGCCCCGACGAATACTTTCATCGTAATGAAAATGCAATTGAGGAACACTACGGAGTTTCATTGTCCGGCCTAGCTGCTGACGCAAAAATCCCGCAGCGTCTTTCAAGACCTTAAGGTTCTGAGCGATATCTTCAGCTGAGTCTTTACCTAGCATCGTAACGAAGACCTTGGCATGAGCCAGGTCACGCGTAACGTCCACCCCTGTGATGGTAACCATCCCAAGACGAGGATCTTTGATTTCACGGTGAATCAGAGATGCCAACTCACGCTGCATCTGATCACCAATGCGCTGAGTACGGCTGTAATCTTTTGCCATGTTCGTTCTCTCAACAGCCACACGTCATTAAAAGACGAAGCTGGAAGCCGCTTTAAACGACTTCCAGCTCGTGACTTTTACGTGCGTAGGTTATAGCGAGCGAGCAACTTCAACTTTCTCGAAGACCTCGATCTTGTCGCCAACCCTCACATCGTTATAGCTCTTGACGCCGATACCGCACTCCATGCCGGCACGAACTTCAGCCACATCGTCCTTGAAACGACGCAGCGACTCAAGTTCGCCTTCGAAGATAACAATATCTTCACGCAGGACACGTATTGGGCGATTACGGTGCACTATACCTTCGACAACCATGCAACCAGCAACAGCACCAAATTTTGGCGAGCGGAACACATCACGAACTTCGGCAATCCCTAGGATATTTTCACGGACATCGCTGCCCAGCATCCCAGTGAGAGCTTTCTTTACATCTTCGATGATGTCGTAAATAACGTTGTAATAACGTAGATCTAGGCCTTCCTGTTCAACGATTTTACGTGCGCCAGCATCAGCGCGGACGTTGAAGCCAAACAGGACTGCATTAGAGGCTAGAGCAAGGTTTGCATCACTTTCCGTAATGCCACCGACGCCACCGGCTACAACTCGCACCTGTACTTCGTCATTACCAAGGCCATTCAGAGAGCTTTGTAGCGCTTCTAAAGACCCGCGGACATCTGACTTCAGAACAATATTTAGGGTCTTTTTCTCATCCTGCCCCATGTTCTCGAAGATGTTTTCGAGTTTACCTGCCTGAGCCCGCGCCAGCTTGACCTCTCGGAACTTACCCTGACGGAACAAGGCAACTTCACGGGCCTTTTTCTCATCTGTCAGCACAGTAAGTTCATCACCGGCCTCTGGTGTACCATCCAGACCCAAAATTTCAACAGGGATTGAAGGTCCGGCTTCCTTGATCGGCTTGCCGTTTTCGTCAAGCATGGCGCGGATACGGCCATAATTCACGCCAACCAATGCCATATCACCCTGGCGCAGGGTACCGTTCTGAACCAGAACCGTAGCTACAGGACCACGACCCTTATCCAGGCGGGACTCAATAACAACACCACGCCCAGGAGCTGAAGGAGTTGCGGTCAGTTCTAGAACTTCAGCCTGCAAGAGAATGGCCTCAAGCAGTTCATCGACGCCAGTACCCGCCTTGGCAGACACATGAACAAACTGCGTATCGCCACCCCATTCTTCGGGAATAACGTTACGACCAGCCAAATCGTGCTTCACGCGATCCGGATCGGCATCGGGCTTATCAATCTTGTTAACCGCAACGACAATTGGAACACCTGCCGCCTTAGCATGTTGAATCGCCTCTTCGGTTTGAGGCATAACGCCATCATCTGCAGCCACAACCAGGATAACAATGTCAGTCGCTTGAGCGCCACGGGCACGCATTGCAGTAAAGGCTGCGTGGCCAGGCGTATCCAGGAAAGTAACCATGCCACGATCCGTATCAACATGATACGCACCGATATGCTGGGTAATCCCACCTGCCTCTCCAGCAGCTACCTTGGCGCGGCGAATATAATCAAGCAGCGAGGTTTTGCCATGGTCCACGTGTCCCATAACTGTTACTACAGGCGCTCGATGTACCTCTTCGCCTTCAAACTTCAGCGACTCGGCCAATTGCTCTTCAAGCGCATTTTCACTGACTAGCTTGACCTTATGACCAAGCTCTTCGGCAAGCAACTGAGCAGTTTCGCGATCTAGTACTTGGTTAATAGTAACCGGAGAGCCCATCTTGAACATGAACTTGATGACTTCAGCTGCCTTAACAGACATTTGCTGAGCCAGCTCGGCAACGGTAATAGTCTCGCCCAGTATCACTTCGCGCACTACGGGTCCTGTCGGATTCTGGAATCCGTGCTGATTACGCTTTTTGAGCTTGGACTTGTTCCGGCCACCACGACGGCCAAAGCCCTCCTCCTCATCGTCGCCTCCACTGGCACGAACGACACGTGGAGCAGGAACTTTTTCCTTCTCTTTCAACGAAGGACGATGCTGGGCGTGCTTACGATCACGACGCTCGTCCTCATCACGCTTGCTTGCTACTGGAGCGACACGACGAGGCTCTTCACGCTTGCGGTCGGCCGCTTCAACAGCTGCGGGCGCCGGTTTTTCTGCAACCACTTCTTCCACGATTTCCTCGGGCTTGGTTTTCACAGCTGTAGTGACCGCCGTCTCTGTCGTAGGCACTGTGGCCTTCGCAGCAGTTTGCTGACGCGCCTCTTCTTCGGCCTTGAGACGTGCGTCTTCTTCTGCCTTCAGACGTGCTTCTTCTTCAGCACGCTGACGGGCTTCTTCTTCAGCTTTAACACGCGCCGCTTCTTCGGCAGCACGCTGGGCTTCTAACTCTTTTTGCTGCGCTGCTGCCAATTCAGCAGGGCTTTGCTTCATATAGGTCTTTTTCTTACGAACCTCAACATTGACGGTTTTACTACCTGCAACCTTCAATGTCGTTTGAGTTTTTCGCTGTAACGTAATTTTACTAGGTTCGTCCAGCTTGACATTACCCTTCAGGTGGGCCAGAAGCTTCTGCTTTTCATTATCAGTTACTACCTGGTCCGCGCTACTATGGGACAGGCCCGCTTCACGCATTTGCTGCAGCAGGCGTTCAACCGGTGTATTGACCGTCTGGGCCAGTTCTCTCACCGTGACTTGCGTCATGCACTCATCTCCTCAGGCTGCACCGCTCATTCAAACCAATGAGCGCGAGCAGCCATGATCAACTTGCCGGCACGCTCTTCGGTCATGCCTTTGATATCGAGCAGGTCGTCAATCGACTGCTCGGCTAGATCTTCACGATTGGCAACGCCTTTCTTAGCGAGCTCAAGCGCGAGTTCTTCTGTCATGCCTTCGAGACCCAGCAAATCTTCGGCTGGCTGTTGATCAGCCAGCTGTTCTTCCGTCGCGATGGCACGCGTCAATAGGCGATCCTTAGCCCGATTTCGCAGCTCATTAACGATATCTTCATCGAAACCATCAATATTGAGCATTTCTTCCATGGGGACATAGGCGATCTCTTCTAATGAAGTGAAGCCTTCTTCAACCAATACTTGGGCCAATTCCTCATCGACGTCCAGTTCGTTAATGAACTGCTGAAGGATACCGCCCGTTTCGGCTTGTTGCTTGGCCATGATGTCTTCTTCAGTCATCACATTTAGCGTCCAGCCAGTCAGCTGACTTGCCAAGCGTACATTTTGCCCGCTGCGTCCAATGGCTTGAGCCAGATTGTCAGCTGCTACGGCAATATCCATAGTATGTGTATCTTCATCGACAATAATCGAAGCCACTTCAGCAGGAGCCATGGCATTGATTACGAACTGAGCAGGATTGTCATCCCACAGTACGATATCTACCCGCTCGCCCCCTAGCTCTCCGGAAACAGCCTGGACACGGGAGCCCCGCATGCCAATGCAAGCGCCCTGAGGGTCAATGCGCTTATCCTTGGAACGCACGGCAATCTTGGCTCGAGAACCTGGATCTCGGGCGGCTGCCATAACATCGATTAACTGCTCGGCTATTTCAGGCACTTCAATACGGAAAAGTTCAATTAACATTTCCGGAGCCGTACGTGACAAAACTAATTGAGGCCCACGATTTTCCGTACGAATTTCCTTAAGTAAGGCACGCACCCGAACGCCAACCCGAAAGTTCTCCCGCGGGATAATTTGGTCACGAGCTAACAGGGCTTCGGCGTTATTGCCTAAATCTACAATAACATTATCACGTGTGACCTTTTTTACAGTCCCAGAAATGATTTCACCTACCTTTTCACGATAAGCATCAACGATCTGGGCACGCTCCGCTTCGCGAACTTTCTGCACAATCACTTGCTTGGCAGTTTGAGCAGCGATACGACCGAACTCTATCGACTCTATTTTTTCTTCGATTATGTCGCCTATTTTGGCATCTGACTTAATCTCCTGCGCCTCGTCTAGCGTCAGGTTCGCAGCAGGATTATCGAAGTCTTCATCTTTGACTACCTTCCAGCACCGAAACGTTTCGTAGCTGCCATTGTGGCGATTAATTGCCACACGTAACTCTACATCTTCCTCGAAACGTTTTTTAGTAGCAGTAGCCAAGGCCAATTCCAATGCCTCAAAAATCACGCCGGGCGGAACGCCTTTTTCGTTAGAAACGGATTCCACTACCAGTAGAACTTCTTTACTCATCGTACGCCTCGCCTGTCGCAATCCTTTGGGATCCGCGGATTTGCGCTTTACTCAAATCGGGGAATGACATTGGCCTTGTCGATTAACTCGATGGGCAGCAAATATTCATGATCGTCAACTTGAACGATTACATCTTGCTCCTCTACACCGCGCAACAGGCCTTGAAAATTGCGGCGCCCTTCATAGGGCGACCGAAGCTTTACCTTGACCACTTCTCCGGCAAACGCAGCGAACTGCTCAAGGGTAAAAAGTGGTCGATCCATACCTGGAGAAGAAACCTCAAGTGTATATTCACCTGGTATCGGATCTTCTACATCCAAAACACCACTTACTTGACGACTGACTTTTTCACAGTCTTCAACCAGGATGCCATTGATATGATCGATATAGACTCTGAGCAGTGAATGCCGGCCCTGAGAAATGTACTCGACGCCCCAGCATTGATAGCCAAGCGCTTCGATGACGGGGGCCAGCATGACTTGCAACTGTTCTAGCTTGCTCGACACCTGGTTGCCTCACGCATGCTATGCAAATAAAAAATGGGCGATAACGCCCATCCCTTGTGGCTACCGCAAGAACGCGTAGCCAGACTGTTTAGCTAATAAAAAGCCCCTATAAAGGGGCTATTTATTAACTGGTTGCGGGGGCTGGATTTGAACCAACGACCTTCGGGTTATGAGCCCGACGAGCTACCAGACTGCTCCACCCCGCTTCAAAACTGAGCATAATTATACGAAAACCAGAACAAATGGTCAATCGACTTACGCTCAAGACACCCTTTATGATGTCTAAATTTGGTGCCGAAGATGGGACTCGAACCCATACAGCCGTTGGCCACTACCCCCTCAAGATAGCGTGTCTACCAATTCCACCACTTCGGCAAAAACTTACTATCAACGCAAACTTACTTCTGAGTACCTGGCACATCACCTTGGGTATTACTACCCGAAGATTGCTGCGTCATTGGTACATCATCACTAACAACAGGCTTTTTAACTTCTGGACTTTGAATAGCCGCTGGACTAGGAAGCCCAACATCACTCATACCTGAAGCCTGCTCTTTAGCAAAATAAGCTAAACCAACACTAGTCGCAAAAAAAACCGCGGCCAGTATAGCAGTAAAACGACTCAAAAAGGTAGCAGAACCTTGGCTTCCAAATACCGTACCAGAGGCACCCGAACCAAAAGAAGCACCAGCGTCCGCACCTTTACCTTGCTGCAGCAGAACCAGCACAACCAGCCCTAACGCTACCAGCAAATGTACGACAACTACCAGAGTTTCTACCATTATTTACATCCAGCAGCACGACAAATCGTGCTGAACTCATCTGCATTCAGGGAGGCCCCACCCACTAGCCCACCATCTATATCTGGCATACCGAAAAGCTCAGCCGCATTAGTAGCTTTTACACTGCCACCATACAAAATTCTGATTTCTTCAGCCAGATCCTTGCTATAACCAGATAGCAATGCACGAATCTCAGCATGCACCGCCTGCGCCTCATCCGGAGTCGCAGTCAGCCCCGTACCTATCGCCCAAACCGGCTCATAAGCCACAACAGCCGACACTAAACTTTGCACGCCCAAGGCATCGATTACAGCACCAAGCTGCTCTCTAACAACCTCAAACGTTTCCCCCGCCTCTCGCTGCTCACGTGTTTCACCCACACACAAAACCGGGATCATCTGAGCACTTTGAGCAGAAACAAACTTATCACAAATCACCTGATCACTCTCACCTAACACCAAGCGGCGCTCAGAGTGACCCACCAACACGTACTTACACTCTAAATCACGCAACTGGCTTGCGGAAACCTCACCAGTCAACGCTCCCTGACCTGGCTGGATAGCACAATCTTGCGCACCGACCTTTATATCGCTTCTCGACAACGCACCGACAACACGCTCAACATGAATAAAAGGCGGAAAAACTGCAACCTCTACATCATCCGGCAAATCGGCCTTGTTTAGGCCATCGACTAGCTCAACTATGTCAGCACGTAAACCGTGCATCTTCCAGTTACCAGCAACCAAAGGTTTGCGCATGCTAATGCCTCAGGGAGCGAAGTGGGCACAGATATTATCCAAGACGAAAAAGATTGGCAAGTAAAATCAAGCACATACTTCAGCTACTAATTTTGCCAGCGACTCTGCATATCCCTTAACCTGCCGCTCATCGTCCCCCTCAACCATAATGCGCACCAACGGCTCAGTACCTGATTTTCGCAAAAGCACACGCCCTTTACCGGCCATATGCTGCGTCACTTCAGAACAGGCTGCTTGAATATCAGAATGTCCAAGCGGATCAACATCTCCAGAATAACGGACATTAATCAATACTTGAGGGTATTTCCGCAAAGACTTACGAGCTTCTGCAAGCTTTTGCCCAGAGCGCTTAAGCGCCATTAATACCTGCAAGGCAGAAATAATGGCATCCCCTGTGGTGGTAAATTGCTTACAGACGATATGACCTGAGTTCTCTCCGCCCAATGACCAATTACGCTCCTGTAATTCAGCCATAACATATCGATCCCCCACTTTGGCTCGCACAAACGGCACCTTAAGATCAGCCAAGGCCAATTCAAGGCCAAGGTTACTCATCTGGGTACCGACCACCCCACCCTCCAGACACCCACACTGCTTTAGATCTTTAGCAATAAGGAAAAGTAACTCATCACCATCTACCACAGCTCCCGTGTGATCAACCATTAACACACGATCACCATCACCATCAAAGGCAATTCCAAGGTCCGCGTGGCGATCCCGAACTGTTTTTTGAAGAGCGTTTAGATGGGTAGAGCCGCTATCTTTATTAATATTCAAACCATCAGGCTGCACACCTATAGAAAAGACATCCGCCCCCAGCTCACGAAAGACACTTGGAGCAATTTTATAAGTAGCGCCATGAGCACAATCAAGAACTATCCGCAGACCAGCAAGGCTCGTTCCCGCCGGAACGCTGCTTTTACAAAACTCAATGTAACGCCCTGCAGCATCATTAATGCGAGAGACCTTTCCGATACGAGCCGAGTCGACTACTGTCATTGGATCGTCAAGCAACTCCTCAATCATCAACTCAATCTCATCAGGAAGCTTTTTCCCAGCACCCGAAAAGAATTTAATACCATTATCGTAATAGGGATTATGCGAAGCACTAATTACGATACCGGCATTAGCCTGAAAGGTACGCGTTAGATAAGCAATGCCAGGCGTAGGCATAGGTCCAAGCAACATAACATCAGCCCCTGCCGCCGATAGGCCAGCCTCAAGAGCAGACTCGAACATGTAACCTGAGTTACGCGTATCCTTACCCACCAAAACCCGACAAACACCTTGGCTACGAAAGGCAATGCCAGCCGCCCAGCCGAGCTTCAGCATGAAGTCTGGCGTAATAGGAGACTCCCCGACACGACCGCGAATGCCATCGGTACCAAAGTACTTTCTACTCATTCTTATTTGCCTGCTTTATGCCTGCTCTACTGCAGAAATCATTTTGACAATATCAACTGTTTGAGCCACGTCATGCACTCGAATAATGCTGGCACCTTTCACAAGGGCCAATGCAGCCAAGGCCAGACTGCCATACAGGCGTTCATCTACCGGCTTTGCCAATACTTCGCCAATCATGCTTTTGCGTGAAACACCTATTAGGAGAGGAAAGCCCAGCGTTATAAGCTCGGACAGTCGCTTAAACAGCGTTAGGTTATGCTCTAAGGTCTTTGCAAAACCAAATCCAGGATCAAGAACGATTTGAGATTTAGCAATACCAGCAACCTCGCAGGCTTGGATTCTTTCACGCAGAAAACCTACAACCCCCTCAACTACATCATCATAGCGAGGATCCTTTTGCATTGTCTGCGGCTCACCCTGCATATGCATCAGGCAGACAGGCAAACCGCTTTGCGCTGCAGCCTCAAGAGCCCCTGATCTACGCAGGGCACGCACATCATTGATCAGCCCAGCCCCAGCTCTTGCACTTTCCTTTATAACCTCAGGCGCAGAGGTATCCACAGAAATAACGACGTCAATTCTGCGCGCAATCGCCTCTACGACAGGAATGACTCGCTCCAACTCTTGACTAACACTGACAGGAGGAGCACCTGGACGCGTAGATTCGCCACCTACATCAATTAAAGTAGCACCTGCTTTTGCCATAGCATCCGCATGCCACAGAGACGCATCAAGAGAATTGAAGCGGCCACCGTCAGAAAAGGAATCAGGAGTTACATTAAGAATCCCCATAACATGGGGCTTTTTAAGGTCAAGTACCCGGTTACCACATGATAACCGGGCCTCAATAGAGCTTAAACTCATTGCAGATTAATGCTCGCCAGCAGGCCCACCGATGGGAGCCTCCGGACGGCTGTTATCACCTTGTGTACCCGCACTAGCATCAGTTGGCCCAGAACCCCCTTGCCAATCACGCGGTTCACGAGGGATACGCCCCGACATGATGTCATTAATCTGATCCGAGTCGATCGTCTCATACTTCATGAGCGCATCTGCCATCATTTCAAGCTTGTCCCGATTTTCGTCGAGCAAACGCTTTGCCGTACTGTAACAGTCATTAATAATACGGCGAATTTCTAAATCAATTTCTTTTGCAGTCTCACCAGACATGCTACCGCTACCGCCTCCAGCACCACGACCCAAGAAGCTCTCGCTTTCTTCTTCGCCGTAAAGCAAAGGCCCTAGTTTTTCTGATAAGCCCCACTTAGTTACCATGTTTCGGGCCAGTTGCGTTGCACGCATGATGTCGTTTGAAGCTCCTGTCGTGACCCCCTCAAAACCAAGGGTCATTTCCTCAGCAATTCGACCACCAAACAAGGAACAAATTTGACTTTCCAAGGCTCGCTTGGACAAGCTATAGCGATCTTCCTCAGGCAAGAACATGGTAACGCCCAGCGCACGGCCACGAGGAATAATCGATACCTTATAGACAGGATCATGCTCAGGCACCAACCGCCCTACGATAGCGTGACCAGCCTCATGATAAGCGGTGTTTCGCTTTTCTTTTTCTGACATGACCATGGTTTTACGCTCAGCACCCATCATGATCTTGTCTTTTGCCAACTCAAACTCACGCATATCAACAGTGCGCTTATTAGATCTTGCAGCAAACAAAGAAGCTTCATTGACTAAGTTTGCAAGATCAGCACCGGAGAACCCTGGAGTACCACGGGCAATGACGCCTGCATCGACACGCTCCCCCATTGGCACTTTACGCATATGTACCTTGAGGATCTGCTCGCGGCCACGAATGTCGGGAAGCCCTACAACTACTTGCCGATCGAATCGTCCAGGACGTAATAATGCTGGATCCAGCACATCTGGGCGGTTAGTAGCTGCGATGACGATGATGCCATCGTTCATCTCAAAACCGTCCATCTCAACGAGCAACTGGTTTAGTGTCTGCTCACGTTCATCATGCCCGCCACCCATGCCAGCACCACGATGGCGACCGACCGCGTCAATTTCGTCAATAAAGATGATGCAAGGCGCATGTTTTTTGGCCTGATCAAACATGTCACGTACGCGGCTAGCGCCTACACCAACAAACATCTCAACAAAATCAGATCCGGAAATAGTAAAGAAAGGCACTTTGGCTTCACCGGCAACAGCTTTAGCCAACAGCGTCTTACCTGTACCAGGCGGCCCAACCATCAGAACACCACGCGGAATACGTCCGCCGAGGCGCTGAAACTTGCCAGGGTCACGCAAAAATTCAACTAGCTCGGTAACTTCTTCTTTTGCCTCATCGCAACCTGCCACGTCAGCAAAAGTAGTTCTAACTTGATCCTCAGACAGCAATCTAGCTTTACTCTTACCAAAACTCATAGGGCCACCGCGGCCGCCAGCGCCCCCCTGCATCTGGCGCATGAAGAACATGAACACCGCGATGATTACTAGAATGGGAAAGCTAGCTACAAGCAGTTGAGTCCAAATGCTCTGCTGCTCGGGCAATTTGCCTTCAATCGTCACGTTATTATTGACCAAGTCACCGATCAAACCATTGTCCTGTATCGCAGGACGAACAGTCTTGAAGGTATCGCCACCACGATGCTTACCCGTGATAACGTAGCCATCTACAGTAACGCGCTCTACCTGACCATCCTTGACCTGCTGGATAAAGTCGGAATAGTTGAGCGTTTGCGGCTCGTTTGGGCTGGAGAAATTATTCATCACCGTGACCAGCACCGCCGCGATGATGAGCCACAGAATTAGATTCTTTGCCATATCGTTCAATTGACTACCCTCTGAGCCGGTTTCGCCTCGGAACCGTTAATATCGAAACCGGCTATTGACCGGTAAGTTACTACACTACGCTAGCGCTGGGCAGCGGCCGTCTGTAACGCTTTATGAGACGCATCCTATCATCTTCACTTTAACTGAGACTTTAGAAACAGTCTGCTGTTGCATACCCATTGCACGTGACCTTTAAAGCCTCATGCCAGTGAATACATTTCCTCTATCAGCCTCACTAAGCAAAGGGCTTGAGCATGTTTACTTTATACCGAAGTTTTCACGCTCCAGCTTCAGATAGCTATCGAACCCTTCACTTTTGAAATACTTCGATCAAAAAATTGCCACCAAGACGAAGTACACATCGAAGGAAATCCCAGTGTTAGCTCACATCAATATATGGCTTTCGGTTGTTCACAATACTTGAGTCCCACATATTGGGGCCATGTCGAAAATCACAAGGCCTAAGGGAGCCCATCTATCGCCTTGAGAGCTTGCGCAAAACAGAATCGTAAGTAAGACCTCCCTGAATAAAATTGACATCGGGAATGGTATTCATAGCTAGAATATCCGAAGCAATAATGCGCCTTTTTAGCAATTACTCGGCTGACAACCTGTCATTTACTAGTCATCAGTTGCTTGGCGCTCCTCAGGTCAGGATCTATAACAGTCATTCTCGGACGCAACAAGCAACCCTTTTCCTACCTCCCGAGCAGTTTGCAGCTCAAGCCAAAGCAATAGATATTTTTGCACTAGATTCAGATAAGGGTTATCGAAATACTTATTTAACCAACAACGCTAGGCTTTAGATCAAGCCTCTCCTACCTCGTCTCGTTTTCCTGGGCGGCGCCTACTTGCTCGGGTAAACTAGGTGCCTTTTCCCTGGGGTTCAATTATGACGCTCAATCAAGAGCAGAAAAAGCGATTCAAATCTATCGGCCACCATTTAAAGCCTGTATTAATTGTAGGTGAAAATGGCCTTAATGAAGGTGTACAGGCAGAACTTGAGCGGGCACTGAATGATCACGAGCTAATAAAAGTCAAGTTCAATTTGGCTGAGCGCGAGGATCGCCGCAAGCTCATGGATGAAATGTGCCAGGCTGCAAAATGCGAACTAGTCCAAACCATTGGGAAAATGGCTCTCGTTTACCGCAAAGCAGCTCAACAAAACCGCTCGTTATCGAATGTTGTCCGTTACAGCCTTTAATGCTTATTCTATTAGGATATGTGTATATGAAAGGCGTTACGGCGAAAACCTCAAATGCTCTGATTTAGTCAATTACACAATGTAACTGAAAGGGCGCAGCAGCTTGGCGCGCCCTCTCATCAACGTCGTCAACTAGACGTGACGAACTTCAACGATTTCGTATTCAACATCACCGCTTGGTGTTTTCACTGTCACGGCATCACCTTCCTCTTTACCAATCAAGGCTCGAGCAATAGGCGAACTAACGGATAGTTTTCCTGCCTTAATATCAGCCTCATCATCACCTACGATCTGATAGACAACTGACTCATCCGTCTCGACATTGGCTATCTCGACAGTCGTCCCGAAAATTACTTTTCCAGTATGAGGAATGGCCGTCACATCAATAATTTGGGCGTTAGATAAACGTCCCTCTATATCTCGAATACGCGCCTCAACCATACCCTGCTGCTCACGTGCAGCATGGTATTCAGCGTTTTCCTTAAGATCACCAAGCTCACGCGCTTCCGCAATAGCCTGGGTTATTTGCGGACGCAATTCGGTTTTGAGGTGCTTCAGCTCCTCTTCCAGGGCGCGTGCGCCCTGGACCGTCATAGGGTATTTATTCATGCCTGAATTCCCGCATGTAGATCTTGAAGTCGACGTACGGTTTTTTCCGCACCAAACTTCAAAGCTTCACAAATTGCCTGCCCTCCTGCAAGGGTAGTTGTGCAGCAAATCTTGTGCTGCAAGGCATTGCGTCGAATCGAATAGGAGTCTGCAATTGACTGACGCCCTTCAGTAGTATTTATAATTAAAGTGATTTCATCATTTTTGATCATATCAACTACGTGGGGACGTCCTTCAGTCACCTTATTCACACGGCGCACTGGAAGACCTGCCGCCTCAACTATACGCGCTGTACCCGCTGTGGCTACGACTTCGAATCCTAAATTAATCAAATCACGAGCGACATCAGCCACAAAAGGCTTGTCATCGTCGCGCACGCTAATAAAGGCACAGCCGCCGGTTGGCAGTATCTCACTGGCGCCTAATTGCGACTTGGAGAACGCCTCAGCAAAGCTATCACCCACCCCCATGACTTCGCCGGTCGACTTCATTTCAGGGCCAAGTATAGGGTCAACGCCTGGGAATTTAGCGAAGGGGAATACCGCTTCCTTGACGCTGAAGTAAGGCGGAATGATTTCCTTAGTAAACCCGATCTCTTCGAGCGTTTTCCCAGCCATGATGCGTGCGGCGACCTTAGCCAAGGACACGCCAATACACTTAGATACAAAGGGCACTGTACGCGATGCACGAGGATTTACTTCAAGAACGTAAACATCCTCACCTTGCAGGGCCAACTGCACGTTCATTAAGCCGACCACGCCTAACTCAAGCGCCATCTTACGGATCTGCTCACGCATTTCATCTTGAATATGAGCAGGCAGCGAGTACGGCGGCAAGGAGCATGCAGAATCTCCCGAATGTATACCGGCCTGTTCGATATGCTGCATGATGGCGCCAATCACTACATCCTTACCATCACACACCGCATCAGCATCGACCTCAATAGCGCAATTGAGGAAATGATCAAGCAAGACCGGGCTATCGTTAGAAACCTGTACGGCCTCACGCATATAGCGCTTAAGCTCGTCCTCTTCATAAACAATTTCCATCGCACGCCCACCCAGCACATAAGAGGGACGTACGACCAAGGGATAGCCAATCCGCTTAGCACCTGCAATGGCCTCCTCTTCGCTACGTGCCGTAGCGTTTGGCGGCTGCCGCAGATTTAGACGCTCGATCATTTGCTGGAACCGCTCACGGTCTTCAGCACGGTCGATAGCATCTGGACTTGTACCAATAATAGGTACACCCGCCTCTTCCAGCGCACGCGCCAGCTTCAAAGGTGTCTGGCCACCGAACTGAACGATAACGCCCTTCGGCTTCTCGACACGCACGATTTCTAGAACATCTTCTAGAGTAACCGGCTCGAAATACAGACGGTCCGAGGTGTCATAGTCAGTTGAAACGGTTTCGGGGTTACAGTTGACCATGATGGTTTCATAACCATCCTCGCGCATAGCCAAAGCGGCATGTACACAGCAATAGTCGAACTCAATACCTTGGCCGATTCTATTAGGGCCACCCCCAATAACCATGATTTTGTCACGGTCCGATGGGTTGGCCTCACACTCTTCCTCGTACGTTGAATACATGTAAGCGGTATCGGTCGCAAATTCGGCCGCACAGGTATCAACACGTTTGTAAACAGGCAGAACATCCAACTTGTAACGGTGACGACGCAAGCTCTTCTCGGTTACACCGAGCAGCTTGGCCAAACGCGCGTCAGAAAAGCCTTTACGCTTGAGCTTCCACATCAGGTTACGGTCAATATCGGCCAAACCCAAAGTTTTAACTTTTTCTTCATCCTTTATAAGGTCTTCGATCTGCACCAGAAACCATGGATCAATCTTGGTAAGCTCGAATACGCGCTCTACTGTTAGACCGCGACGGAAGGCATCGCCCACATACCAAATTCGCTCGGCTCCCGGCACAGTCAGCTCACGCTTAAGAATACTGTCCGCTTCAGGATTTTCTGGATCCAGCTTGGGATCAAAACCATTTACGCCTACTTCCAGACCACGCAGTGCCTTCTGAACTGACTCCTGGAATGTCCGGCCAATGGCCATTACTTCCCCTACCGACTTCATCTGGGTGGTAAGACGGGCATCAGCCTTTGGAAACTTTTCAAAGGCAAAACGTGGGATCTTAGTAACTACATAGTCAATAGCAGGCTCGAACGATGCTGGTGTACGACCACCTGTAATGTCGTTTTGCAGCTCATCCAGCGTATAACCTACAGCCAACTTGGCGGCGATTTTAGCAATCGGGAATCCTGTTGCCTTAGAAGCCAGAGCTGAAGAGCGGCTGACTCGCGGATTCATCTCGATAACAACCATACGCCCTGTGTTCGGGCAAATTCCGAACTGGACATTCGAACCACCCGTCTCGACACCAATCTCACGCAGCACCGCCAGTGAGGCGTTACGCATGATTTGATATTCCTTATCAGTTAGCGTTTGTGCAGGAGCGACGGTAATCGAGTCACCGGTATGAACGCCCATGGGGTCGAAGTTTTCAATTGAGCAAACGATAATGCAGTTGTCCTTCTTATCCCGGACCACTTCCATCTCGTACTCTTTCCAGCCTATCAAGGACTCATCAATCAGCAGTTCTTTGGTCGGAGAAAGATCCAAGCCGCGCAGACAGATTTCTTCAAACTCTTCACGGTTATAAGCAATACCGCCGCCACTACCACCCATGGTGAACGAGGGGCGGATGATGCAGGGGAAGCCGACCATCTCCAGCACGCTGTATGCTTCTTCCATGCTATGAGCAATACCGGAGCGAGGACATGCCAGACCGATATCACGCATGGCCTTATCAAAGCGCGAGCGATCTTCAGCCTTATCGATAGTGTCAGCGTTGGCGCCAATCATTTCGACACCAAATTTTTCCAGCACCCCGTGGCGCTCCAAATCAAGCGCGCAGTTCAATGCGGTTTGGCCGCCCATGGTGGGCAACAGCGCATCGGGGCGCTCCTTTTCGATGATTTTGGCAACCGTAGCCCACTTAATAGGCTCGATATAGGTCGCATCCGCCATCGCTGGGTCAGTCATGATGGTCGCCGGATTGGAGTTCACCAAAATGACACGGAAGCCCTCTTCTCGCAGGGCCTTACAGGCCTGGGCACCGGAGTAATCGAATTCGCAGGCCTGGCCGATGACGATGGGGCCGGCACCGAGGATCAGGATGCTCTTTATGTCTGTACGCTTGGGCATGGGATTCTCGTTGCAGTAATCAAGTCAGAGTTGCGGTCGCCAGTTTCACGCCGAAACCAACGAACAGTGCGCCGACGCCGCTATTGGCGCCAGCTGCCAAGCGTCGCCGCTGGCGGAACCAAGCCGCCAAATGCACGCCGGCAAGGATCAAAAAACTGAGGTAGATCGCGCTGATCACTTCCAGAATCAGCCCGAGAACCCCAAACGCCAATCCTGGGTAGGCATAACCTGGATCGACAAACTGTATGAAGAAGGACACAAAAAATAAAATGGCCTTTGGATTCGACAAGCTCAGCAAGAGGGCTTTTCTAAAGGGCCGGTGGGTCTCGCCCTCCGCAATCTGCCTTATCGAGCCCGGCACCTCCTGCAACTGACGCCAAGCGCCACGAAGCATGCCAATGCCCAGATAGAGTAGATACAGTGCCCCCAAGTATTTAAGCCCTATAAAAAACCAGGGCTCGGTTTTCAGGAGCGAAGCTACACCTAAGGCTGACAGCAGCATCAATATCGCATCCCCTAAAAAGACACCGCAAGCAGCCTGATAGCCTGTAAAAACACCGCGCCGGACCGAAGAAGACAGTACGAATAAGGAGTTGGGGCCTGGCAACAATACAACCAGTATTACCCCCAAGACATAAGTGCCTATGTCAGTAATGCCCAACTCCGATAACGTCATTTCTTACTGCCGTGCCGCCATGGCGCTGATGAAACGGTCGAACAAAGGCGCCACATCATGCGGCCCTGGGCTTGCCTCAGGGTGCCCCTGGAAACTAAAGGCTACTTTGTCCGTACGCTCAATCCCTTGGAGAGTACCGTCAAACAAGGATTTATGAGTCGCTCGGACATTGCCTGGCAGGGTTGACTCATCCACAGCAAAGCCATGGTTCTGACTGGTAATCATTACGACACCTGTATCCAAGTCCTGAACCGGATGATTTGCCCCATGATGACCATTGGGCATTTTTACAGTCCGGGCACCGGAAGCCAGCGCCAATAGCTGATGTCCAAGGCAGATACCAAAAACCGGAACATCGGTCTCGAGAACTTCCTGAATTGCCTTGATTGCATAATCACAAGGCTCGGGATCCCCTGGACCATTGGCCAGGAAAATACCGTCAGGATTCAGGGCCAGCGCTTCACTAGCAGGCGTTTGAGCAGGAAGCACTGTGACACGGCAACCGCGCGCTACCAGCATACGAAGAATGTTGTATTTCACACCGTAATCGAAGGCTACGACATGATAAGGCAGCTGATCACCCGGAATTTCCGGAGCGCTATCGCTCTCTAGATTCCAGACCGAGTGACGCCACTCGTAAGCAGTCTTAACAGAGACCTCTTTGGCCAAATCCATTCCCTTGAGGCCAGGAAAGACACGAGCAGCTTCAAGCGCCTGCTCTTCACTGATATTGTCACCTGCCAGAATGCAACCATTCTGCGCTCCCTTCTCCCGAAGGATACGGGTTAGCTTGCGGGTATCGATTCCAGCGATGGCAACCGTTCCATTTTCTTTCAAGTAATCGGACAAGGACTGCTTGTTACGCCAGTTGCTAGCAACTAGCGGTAAGTCACGAATAATCAGGCCAGAAGCCCAGACGCGATTAGCTTCTTGATCCTCTGATGTCGTCCCAGTATTGCCAATATGAGGATAGGTTAATGTTACAAGCTGTTTGGCATAAGAGGGGTCGGTAAGAATTTCCTGATAGCCGGTCATAGCGGTATTGAACACCACCTCACCGACTGTCAGGCCGTCGGCACCGATGGACTCACCGCGAAAAATGGTGCCATCGGCAAGGGCGAGAATGGCTGGCTTAGTCAAGAGACCTCCCAAAATCTAGTCTGAAGAGGCAAACGCAGGTTGTAAAAAAGCGGGATGACGTATGAACAGTCATCCCGCTTTTTATAATGATTCTGGCTGCGCTGGCTTTAGTGGACACACTAAAGCTGCATGATACGGAAACTTAAGCAAAAACTCCAGAACAACTGTGTTGCGTTTATCGGTTCGTTGCCTTAAGCAGAAACCAGAACAGAACTACGCTTTCAAGCCCGAGAGTCATGCGAAGAAAGAAACAACAGCAGCACGCCCTCTATAAGTAATTAACGCAGCCCCAACACATCTTGCATGTCGTAAAGTCTAGGTTCACGTCCGGCAAGCCACAACGCCGCACGAACAGCTCCTTTTGCAAAAGTCATTCGACTAGAAGCTTTATGCGTAATCTCTACACGCTCGCCTTCAGCCGCAAACAGGACGGTATGATCCCCGACAACATCGCCTGCCCGTACCGTGGCGAAGCCTATCGTTTTACGATCGCGCGCACCTGTTTGCCCTTCACGACCGTAAACAGCCACTTCAGCTAAATCGCGCCCTAAAGCCTGAGCAACAACTTCGCCCATACGAAGCGCAGTTCCTGACGGCGCATCGACCTTGTGTCGATGATGAGCTTCGATCACCTCAATATCGACCTCATCGCCCAATACACGTGCTGCGGTATCCAACAACTTAAGGCACAAGTTAACGCCCACGCTAAAATTGGCTGCAAAAACGATTGGGATTTCCTTGCTAGCTTCTAGCAACAGCAATTTTTGATCAGCCGTAAAGCCCGTAGTCCCAATAACCATGGCCTTGCCAGCCTGACGGCAAAGCGCCAGGTTTTGTAACGTAACGGTAGGATGTGTGAAATCAATCAGGACATCGAACTCTTCGAGCACACGCCCCAGCTCTCCTGACAGCGGAACGCCAATTCGACCAATAGCAGCTAGCTCACCTGCATCAGCGCCCACCAACGTGCTATCAGGGCGATCAATAGCAGCCGTCAATCCTGCCGCACCGCTGGTCTGCTGTACCGCCTCGACCAGAGTTTTACCCATGCGCCCTGCGGCACCCATTACAGCAATACGTCGCATCGCTACACTCCACACTACCTCTAACCGGCCCACCAGAATACTGCCAGGCCGGTAGCAGGTTTAAAGGTCGCCAAAGAAACGTTTCATACCATCGAACCAGCCACTGGCACGCGGTGAATGTGATGAGTTGTCTTGTAGTGTTTTACGGAACTCTTCGAGCAACTCCCGCTGGCGCTTATCCAAATTGACCGGCGTTTCTATTACCACACGACACATCAAATCACCCGCACCGCCACCTCGCACAGGCACAACACCCTTGCCACGCAGACGGAACAGCTTACCCGTTTGGGTCGCTTCAGGAATTTTTAACTTGACGCGTCCATCGAGTGTAGGCACTTCCAGCTCACCCCCAAGAGCAGCATCGGCAAAGCTGATTGGCACTTCGCAATACAAATGCTTGCCATCACGCTGAAAAATAGGGTGCTCACGAACATTGACGACAACATAAAGATCGCCTGCCGGCCCGCCCATGGTCCCCGCCTCGCCCTCACCGGACAAACGGATTCGATCACCTGTATCTACCCCAGCAGGCACTTTGACCGACAGCGTTTTTTGCTCTTCCACACGCCCCTGACCATGACAAGTCTGGCAGGGCTCAGGGATTACCTTGCCAGTACCATGGCAGCGCGGGCAGGTCTGCTGCACCGAGAAAAAGCCTTGCTGCATACGGACCTGACCGATACCACCACAGGTCGTACAGGTTGTGGGCGACGTTCCAGGCTTGGCCCCAGAACCTTCACATGTTTTACAACCTACCAGGGTGGGTACACGAATGGTTACGTTAGTACCGCGTACAGCCTCCTCCAGATCAAGATCCAGGGTATAGCGGAGATCCGAGCCACGCTGCGCACCGCCGCGGCCGCCAGGGCCTCGAGCGTTGCCAAAGAAATCGCTAAATACATCTCCAAAGATATCGGAAAAGCTGGCGCCTCCTGCTCCCGCACCAAACCCACCTGCGCCCATACTGGGATCGACTCCAGCATGACCATATTGATCATAGGCGGATCGCTTGCCCGGATCGGAAAGGATCTCATAGGCCTCATTGGCCTCTTTAAATTTGTCTTCGGCGGCCTTATCGCCCGGATTACGGTCCGGGTGATACTTCATCGCCAGACGCCGGTAGGCCTTCTTTAAATCAGCCTCGCTAGCGCCGCGTTCGACACCAAGAATCTCGTAATAATCACGCTTGGCCATAAGTTTCCTGCATCTCTAGTTTTCAACCCTCCAGACACGCCAACGCGGGAGCAGGCTCCCGCGTAGCGGATCTGGCAGGCCTCACGGACCTGCCAGGGCTCAAGCAAGCGCAAGGCTTACTTATTGTCCTTGACCTCTTCGAACTCGGCATCCACCACGTCGTCGCCTGCTGGCTTGCTACCAGCATCTGCTTTGGCGGCACCGTCGGCACCCTGGGCAGGCTGTTCAGCGTACAGCTTTTGAGCCAGCGGAGCGGAAGCCTGGGATAAAGCACTCATCTTAGCTTCGATTGCATCCTTGTCGTCCCCCTTAAGGGCAGCTTCAAGCTCACCAATAGCCTTCTCAATGGTGGCTTTTTCGTCAGCTGTAGCTTTATCGCCCGCCTCGGTCAGCATTTTACGAGTTCCGTGTGCAAGGGCATCAGCTTGGTTACGCGTAGTAACCAGCTCCTCGAACTTACGATCTTCGTCGGCATTAGCCTCCGCGTCACGCACCATCTGCTGAATTTCTTCTTCCGACAGACCAGAGGATGCCTTGATGACAATCGACTGCTGCTTGCCGGTGGCCTTGTCTTTTGCAGACACATGCAGAATACCGTTTGCATCGATGTCGAATGTCACTTCAATCTGCGGCACACCACGCGGTGCTGGTGGAATCTCGGCCAAGTCGAACTTGCCTAGAGATTTGTTTTGAGCCGCTTGCTTGCGCTCGCCCTGCAGCACATGAATGGTTACAGCGCTCTGGTTGTCGTCAGCAGTCGAAAACACCTGCGACTTCTTGGTTGGAATCGTGGTGTTTTTTTCGATCAACGGAGTCATCACGCCACCCATGGTTTCGATCCCCAGGGTTAGCGGACTTACGTCCAGCAGCAAAACGTCTTTTACGTCGCCAGCCAATACAGCACCCTGAATAGCAGCGCCAATAGCAACGGCTTCGTCAGGGTTAACGTCCTTACGCGCTTCCTTGCCAAAGAACTCAGCTACACGCTTTTGAACCAATGGCATACGTGTCTGACCGCCTACCAAGATGACTTCATCGATGCTGGAAACATCGATACCGGCATCTTTCAGAGCAGTACGGCAGGGCTCGATCGTACGTTCAACCAAGTCCTCAACCAGCGACTCTAACTTGGCGCGAGAAATCTTCACGTTCAGATGCTTGGGACCACTCGCATCGGCAGTAATGTACGGCAGATTTACATCGGTTTGCTGCGCAGACGAAAGCTCGATCTTGGCTTTTTCAGCCGCTTCCTTCAAGCGCTGCATGGCCAGTGGGTCACCCTTAAGGTTGATACCACTTTCCTTCTTGAATTCATCTACTAGGTAGTCAATCAGACGAATATCGAAGTCTTCACCACCCAGGAAAGTATCGCCATTAGTAGCCAGCACTTCGAATTGGTGCTCGCCATCTACTTCGGCAATTTCAATAACAGACACGTCAAAGGTACCACCGCCCAGGTCGTACACAATAACAGTGTGGTCGCCCTTGGCCTTGTCCAGACCGTAGGCCAGTGCAGCCGCTGTCGGCTCGTTGATGATGCGCTTTACATCCAGACCGGCGATACGGCCGGCATCTTTGGTAGCCTGACGCTGGCTATCATTGAAGTAGGCTGGAACGGTAATAACCGCTTCGGTCACGCTTTCGCCCAGGTAATCCTCGGCTGTCTTTTTCATTTTCTTCAGAACTTCGGCAGAAATCTGCGGAGGTGCCATTTTCTGGCCTTTCACTTCCACCCAGGCGTCGCCATTATCAGCCTTGACAATGCTATACGGCACCATCTGGATATCTTTCTGCACAACACCTTCTTCGAAGCGACGGCCAATCAGGCGCTTCACGGCATACAGGGTGTTCTGCGGATTGGTAACCGCCTGGCGCTTGGCCGGCTGACCTACCAGGGTTTCGCCATCATTGGTGTAGGCGATGATAGACGGCGTGGTGCGAGCGCCTTCAGCATTCTCAAGCACCTTGACATTGCCGTTTTCGAGGATTGCGACGCAGGAGTTGGTCGTCCCCAAGTCGATACCGATGATCTTACCCATATTCACTCTCCAGAAATCTTGAATTCCGTGCGATCCACCTGCGGATCTTTCATGCTCGGTTGACTCACCAAATGGGGACCGAGCGGATTATTTCAAGCTTTTTCGTTGATCGTTGGTTGCTGATCAGCAGGCGCTTTGCTTACTACGACCATGGCAGGACGCAGCAGACGACCATTAATCAGATACCCCTTCTGGAACACCTTGAGAACACTACCCGGCTCCACGGTCGCGCTTTCTTCCATAGCCATGGCTTGATGGTGTTCTGGATTAAACGGCGCACCATGTGGATCAACCGCCTCGACCTGGTAACGCTTGAGCGTGTCCTGGAACATTTTGAGCGTCAGCTCCATACCTTCCCGCATGGGACGAAGCGCCTCATTACTGGCATCGGACATCTCGACGCCTCGCTCCAGGCTGTCGATGACTGCCAACAGATCACCGGCAAACTTTTCCAAAGCAAACTTGTGCGCTTTTTCGACATCCTGCTCAGCGCGGCGACGGACGTTCTGCAACTCAGCAGCATTACGCAGTATCTGATCCTGTGCAGTGGCGAGTTGCTCTTCCAGCGTTGCCACTCGGCTCGTCAGGTCATCAGCCTGAGCGCCCTGTTCGTCCGGATTAAATTCTGGATTTTGGGTATCCGGATTGTGTTCGTCAGCCATGTCTTCCTCCTGTCGAAACGTGGGCAGGCCTGGTTCGCAGCGGAAAGAACACTACAAAGGCCTGCGGCTCTGCCCGCTATATGGGGACACTGATTGGCGCTTCAAGGGGTCAGTGGCATTGCCAGGACGAAAAGAAACACTGTATAAAATACCAATACTGAGTAAATAAACAGGTCTTGTTTTCGGAGTCTCACCGACATGCTGGTGCATTTGTCCGTCCGTAATTACGCTATCGTTGAACACCTTGATCTAGAACTACAGCACGGCATGACGGTGATTACTGGCGAAACGGGTGCCGGTAAATCAATTATGCTCGATGCGCTTGGGCTAACATTAGGTGACCGTGCCGACAGCGGGGTGGTGCGCCCAGGCGCAGACAAGGCTGACATTCTCGCCACGTTCGACATTCGCAGTATTCCTGAAGCTCAGAACTGGCTTTCCGAGCGGGACCTGGATAACGACACGCTGTGCCTGTTGCGTCGAGTGATTACGGCTGAAGGTAGATCGCGCGCCTACATTAACGGCTCCCCTTGCCCTCAAGGCGATTTACGGGCATTGGGCAGTCTATTGATCGACATCCATAGCCAGCATGAACATCAATCGCTACTCAAGACCGATACGCACCGTCGTCTTCTAGACGAGTTTGCTGAAGCACGGGATCTTGCACGACAGGTGCAGTTGGCGTCTCAACGATGGAAACAGACTAAGCAGACACTGGAACGTCTTTCCAGCACAGGTGAAGAGCAACGCGCCCGCTATCAACTCCTGAGTTATCAGCTGGAAGAGTTAAACAACCTGGCCCTTGCTGAAGGTGAAATCGAATCCTTGGAGCAAGAGCAAAAAACACTCGCCAGTGCTGAGCATCTGCTTGTTGCCTGTCGACAGGTTATTGATATGTGTAGCGAAGGAGAAGGCGGCAATGTCTTATCTGCCCTGGGGGCAAGCGTACAACGCCTGAGCAGCTTTGGTCATGTTCCTAAAGCGCTGGAAGAAGCAACAAATCTGCTCGCATCCGCCCAGATCCAAGTTGAAGAGGCTACTTCCGAAATCAGTCGATTCATGGATCATTTCGAAGCAGATCCAGAGCGCCAGCAAATCGTGCAAGAGCGTTTGGATACTATTTATACACTGGCTCGCAAGCATCGCGTTCAGCCGGAAGACTTGAATACCTTACAGATAAATCTTCAGCAGGAGCTGGAAGCTTTAAATGCTGATGACGAAGCAATAGAGCGGCTTGAAGAAGAGTTAGCCTCTTACGCCAGGCATTATCAAGAAAAAGCCAATGAACTCAGTGAACGGCGTTACACGCGTGCGCCCGCCTTGGCTGCGGCAGTCGAGACTGAGATGCAACGTTTGGGTATGCCTGGTGGTCGCTTCGCTATCATTTTGCAGCCGGAGACATCCGGAGATCTGCAGCCAAACGGCCAGGAAACCGTGGAATTTCAGGTTAGCGCCAACCCAGGCCAGCCACTGAAAGGACTAGCCAAAGTCGCCTCTGGCGGCGAACTGTCCCGCATCAGTCTGGCCATCCAAGTTATAACAGCGCAGACATCTCGTGTGCCAACCCTGGTATTCGATGAGGTGGATGTAGGCATTGGTGGCCCTACCGCCGAAATCGTTGGGCAACTTTTGCGCCGACTGGGAGAAAGCGGGCAAGTCCTGACAGTAACTCACCTACCCCAAGTAGCCGCTCAGGGTCATCATCACCTTTTTGTTCATAAGGAACGTGGCGCCAGCGAAACGCGTACAGCCGTAGCCATTCTTGACAAGAACCGCCGTATTGAAGAGGTCGCACGGATGCTAGGCGGAATTGATCTTACTCGTGAGTCTTTGGCGCATGCCAAAAAAATGGTCAACGTTAGGTAGCGCACAAAAAATCCTAGATAGAAAAACAGCGGCTATTAGCCGCTGTTTTTATTTGTGCATTACTTCCGCTTTTTTACATAGAGCACAAGATTGTGATCGACGAGCTCATAGCCATGCTCTTCCACAATTTCGCGCTGACGCTTCTCAATGGAAGCATCAGTAAATTCGATGACTTCACCTGAATCAACACAGACCATATGATCATGATGACCCGTATCGGCCAACTCGAAAACTGCATGACCGCCATCAAAATTATGTCGATCAACCAGGCCGGCGGCCTCAAATTGAGTTAAAACGCGATAAACAGTGGCTAAGCCGACATCTTCGCCAGCTTCCATTAATGCCTTATATACATCTTCAGCGCTCATATGGCGCTGCTCGGCTGAGTCCAGCATTTGCAGGATTTTGACCCGTGGGAGAGTCACTTTCAGCCCAGCTTTACGGAGTTCGTTATTTTCAACCATGTTCTTTCTCGGTTCCGGACGCTTCGCAGCACTTCGGAATGCAGGTATGATCGGATTTCATTGCCTAGCAAGATAGTGGAAGTTACCCCCTGATGCAAAACCTCAAGCTAACGTTGACCGGGCTTACTTTTTTGGGCCTCGCCACGCTCGCCGGATGTTCCTTTCCGGGGGTCTACAAAATCGATATCCAACAGGGTAATGTGGTCACGCAGGATATGATAGACCAGCTTCGCCCAGGAATGACCCGGCGGCAAGTGCGGTTTATTATGGGCAGCCCGTTGATTGTGGACACGTTCCACGCTAACCGCTGGGATTATCTATACAGCATTCAGCCTGGTGGCGGGCAGCGCCAGCAGGAGCGAGTCAGCTTGGTCTTTGACAACAACGATCAACTGGTCGGCCTGTCAGGTGATTTCATGCCCGGCACAAGTCGCGAGCAGGAAATCATGGGTAGCCCGGCGGATAGCACTTCGCCAGCCAGCACCATGCCTGAGCAGCCTGCTCAACCGCAGCAACAAGCACCACAGGATGAGCCTGCTAAACCTGGCTCTACTGAAGAGGAACTGCAGCGCGAGATCGATAGCATTAGAACCGAGCCGGTTCCAACGCCTACCCCGATCGATACCAGTTCTGACTGACCGAGCGTTAAGTATTTTCGTATAACCCCGCCCATAAGCGGGGTTATTTATATGGGTATTATTTCGGGTGAGATAGTTTCAATAAGGTGGCAAGCCCGTCACGCATCGATGTTCCCTCCCCTACCTCAAAACGTTGCAGCAAACGAGCGTTATTAGCCTTTGAATGCCGAATATCACCTGACCTAGGACGATCGTGGCGGATTGGCGGTAATAAGCCCAGTAGATCGCCAATATGCTGTAACAATTGATTCAGACTGATCACCTGCCCACGCCCTACATTTACCGCCTCAGGCGCAGGACATGATGCCTCTAAAGCCTGAGCAATCAGCCCAACCAGATCGCTTACGAATACAAAATCGCGCGTTTGCTCCCCATCACCATAGACGGTAATAGGCTCGCCTCGTTGTGCCCGCTCCGTAAAGATACTGATCACCCCTGAATAAGGTGAAGAAGGATCCTGGCGGGGCCCATAAATATTGAAAAACCGAAAAACAACCGGCTCAAGGCCGTGCTGGCGGCGATAGAAGTCGAGATAGTATTCGCTGGCAAGCTTATCCGCCGCATAGGGCGTTAGCGGGGCCTTGGGTGTCTCCTCATCGATTGCCATCCCTTCGCCGTTCGGACCGTATACAGCAGCGCTGGAGGCGAAAATCACTCGCTTCACACCCGCTTTACGCATCGCCTCGCAGACATTCAACGTACCGATAAAGTTACTGCGGTGTGTACCGACTGGATCCTCAACCGATGCCTGTACCGAAGCCACTGCCGCAAGATGTACCACTGCGCTGCAACCGTCCACGGCAGCCTGAACAGCATGGGCATCGGCTACATCGGCCTGGACCACATCAAGCCCAGGGTAACCTATAGGGAGATTAGCCAATTTGCCTGTCGACAAATCATCCAACACCCGTACGCGAAGCCCTTTGCTCAGCAACAGGTCAACGAGATGAGAGCCGATAAAACCAGCGCCTCCTGTAACAAGAATGAGTGGATCAGGCATTACGATTTCCTATTTGCCGGTAATAGCGCTCGAGCACGGCAGGCAGCTCACTGCGCCAGTTGCGCGGCTTGATACCAAAGGTATTCAATATTTTTTTGCAGGTCAGGACGGCATTCTGAGGCTCTTCCGCTGCATTCTCAGCTTGTGTATGTGCTTGCGCCTCTAAACGAGCTTCAGGTAGTAACATCAAAGCTCCCGCCTCAGCCAGGATAGCGTGGCCCAAGGTCAATTGAGTCACAGCCTCAACCCCGCCGTAGTGATAGGTTCCCCATAAAGGCGCAGCACAGTCGAGTTGCTTGATAATGGCCAAGATCACGCGCGCAGCGTCATCTACAGGAGTCGGGCTTCCACGGCGGTCATCCGCCAAGCACAAGCGCTCCCCTAAGCTTACACGGCGTAGAAAACGATCAAGCCATCCTTGAGAACTTTCATCCAGCAACCAGCCCAAGCGTAAAAGGATATGTCGCGGACAGAGCGCACGAACAGACTGTTCAATAGTCCAGAGCGCCTGACCGCGAACGCCTAACGGATTGGCGTCATCCTTTTCACTATAAGCACTTGTCCGACCGCCATCAAAAATGCGGTAGCTGGAAGGCTGAATCAAGGGAAGCGCATAGTGCTGGCACAACTCGGCCAGTCGCTCAACAGCCCGAGCCTGGTGAAATAAATGCTCGTCATCAGGCAATTCGGCCTGAAACCAGTCGAAGTAATAGGCCAGATTGATAACAGCATCTGGGCGGGTATCGTCAAGCAACCGGGTCAAGTGGCTGGCATCCCAGCCCTGCGCGGGCGGACGTGGAGCTAGAAAGTAAATATCTTCCTCGGCTCCCAGGCGAATCAGTGCCTGACCCAGAGCATTACCACCGCCCAATAGCATGAGGCGCATGCGCATGGCGTTTGGGTATTTTCCAGTAGCGAAAGTGGCTGGCCTGCCTGAAGGCCAGGCTGACCAATAATTAAGCATTGTGACGCATAGCGAAAGGGTTCGTCATCCATGATCAGGACGATACGGCATCAACAGTTGTATCAGAGCCCTCGTTATCATGAGGCTCGCGCAGGACATAAGCCGCCGCGCTTTTGAGATTTGGAAGCAGTCGACTAATCAACGCCAACTGGGTAAGCACTAACCGATGTCCATCATCTAACTCATCGTGAGCCTGTTCGAGCTCATCGGCCAATGCATTTTCCTCCTCGGCAGTAGGAACTAATGGTCTACGCTCAGCAAGAGCTGTGGCAATCTCATCCAGTCCACTATTCAAGCGAGCAAGAGCTTTACCGATAATCTCGTCCGACGGGTGCTCTGCCAGCTTAGTACGGTGCGCCCCCAGAGCCGACAGATAGCTCAATAAAGTGTTGGAAAGCGCCAGAAAACGAAAGCCTGCATCTAGGTTACGTCGGAAATGACCAGGCTCTCTCAGCATGTTAGCCAACGCGGCCGATAAGGTTGCATCGGCGTTATGCACATTGCGCCGAGCGACCCTATAGGCCAAGTCGTCGCGTTTGCCGTTACGGTACTGGTCGATCACGCTACACAAGTAAAGATTGCTGGTGACCAGCGTATTGGCCATAACTTGGTGCAAACGTCGCCCCTGCCAGTCTGGCAAAATAAAAAACACTGCCAGGACAGCGATGAAACAGCCAATCAAAGTATCGATCAGACGTGGCCAGATTAGCCCAAAGCCATCGCCTACCTGGTTAAAGCAGAACAAAACCATGACGGTAATGGCAGCAGTCGCAACCGTATAACGATCTGTTCGCGTCAAAAAGAAAACAGTGCCTGCCACAACAGCCATTAGCAGTTGCACCTCAGTCGTCTCGAAGAGTTGCAAAAAGGCATGACCCAGCAACAAGCCAATCACGGTACCGACAATTCGCTGAGCTAAACGCAGCCGCGTAGCACCATAGTTCGGACGGCAGACGAATACAGTAGTAAGTAGAATCCAATAACCATAGTTAGGGTGGATCAGATGCAGGACGCCATACCCCGCTGCCAGTGCTAGCGCCATGCGCAACCCATGACGAAACAGCAATGAAGTCGGCGTAAGCTGAAGCCGGACGCGTTGAAACATGTCCTTGAGCGACCGCGGTGCTGGGTCAAGCAGGCTCGTATCTAGCTCGCCTACACTGACCTCAGGTCGACTTGCCTCAGATAACTGCCGCTCAAGCGTGGCCAAGTTATCGCACAAGGAATCGAGAGAGCGCAGCAAACCCTTCCAGTTACGGTTTTTCTGTTGCTTTAAATAATCCAGCGAAGCAGTCAGATCAGCCATAGCCTGCTGGCTCTGCTGGCCGTAATCGAAGGGGTGGCGCAGACGAATGGCTTCACCCAAGGCAGCGCATGCCTTGGCCTGCAAAGTCAGCAGACGCTGGCTGCGAAAAAGAACATCACTATGAAAAAAAGTCTCGGTCAGGGCACTATAGGGATAATGGGATGAGCTGGCACGCTCGTGGATATCCTGCGCCATGAAGTACAGTTTGAAATAGGCACCCGAACGCACACCAGGACGCCCTGAACGGCCAAAGCGGCTCAAAATAGTTGCCTTGGCACGGTTTAACGCCTCTACTACCTTACCATTTTGCTGTGCCAGTTTGAGCCGTCGCTGATGCAGGTCGATTTGGCGCACCGGCTCCAGCAAGTCCGCCTTATAACGGAGAAAAAGCCCTAGCTCATAATATAGGCTGGCCAGATTCTGGCGGACTGGCTGATGAGCGAATAAAGCACACCACAGAACTGATAACAGGCCATACCAAGTAGCGCCAGCCAAGAGCAAACTCGGCTCGAGCCAAAGGACTCCATCCATATTAAGGCGCTGATCTACACCAATCATGCCGTAAATTGACAAGATCACTGTAGCCTGAGCAATTGAGGCATAACGCTCACCCAAAGCCCCTAGCATTGTTAGAGAAAAAGTAGCCAATGCCAGGCCGATCACGAAAAGCCAGGGGTAGGGAAACAAGAGTTCAACGGAAACCGCCGCAATACCAAAACAGAGCAAGGTTGCAAGAAGCGACTTTAGCCGTCCTAGCCAATTGTCATCAGTTTCTGCCAAGGCGCTGGCAATGATGCCCAGAAATACAGGCGAAATGGACGTTAGACTTCCAAAATACCAGCAGACCGACATGGCCCCGGTTAGCGCGATGAAAACTCGTACACCGTAGCTGGCTTTGTTATGGGCCCAAAGGTGACGCCAAGGTTTACCGAAGAAAGTCATGTGTACCGTGCACGCTCCATAACGCCTCCTTCAGAGGCAACTTTTACTATGACGCCGGAGTAACACTAAAAGACATCTTTCTAAACAAAGTGTTTTAGCTATTAAAAATGTTGAACTCTTACATAGATCAGCGTTTTAAGAAAAACCAAAGGACACGTGCAGACACTGATGACACTACCTAAGCAAAAGGGTCCTGCGATGTATCACCACAGGACCCTTTGTTTATATATCAACAGCCGTATCGATCAGAACGGAATATCATCATCGAAACTATCATAGTCAGGCGCCGGCTGAGGCTGCTGTTGTGGTGCCGGGCGATTTTCACGCTGTGGAGCAGCCTGTTGAGGACGCTGAGCGCGCGGAGCGGCTGGCGCCTGGCTATACTCATCAGCACTGCCTCCCGCATTGCCACGTCCACCGAGCAACTGCATGGTACCGTTGATATCTACCACAATTTCCGTCGTGTAACGATCCTGACCATCCTGCCCCTGCCACTTGCGAGTGCGCAAGCTACCCTCTACATAGACCTGAGAGCCCTTACGTAGGTATTCCCCAGCGATCTCCGCCAATTTGCCAAAAAATACAACGCGGTGCCACTCGGTACGCTCTTGTTGCTGGCCAGTCTGCTTGTCTTTCCAGCTGTCGCTGGTAGCCAGAGTAATGTTGGTAACTGCATTACCATTGGGCATGTAACGGGTTTCGGGATCGCCCCCTACGTTGCCAACGAGAATTACTTTGTTTACGCCACGAGCCATACTATCTCTCCTGAAATCTTTAAAAACCGCTACGCAGCAGACGCTGAATTTACTAGCTGTTCGAGCGCAGCGCGATCAACCTGTTTGGTATCTATCTTGATGTAGACAGCCATCTCATCACTATTGGTTACTACAATGGCATCAGCGACGCCAGGTAGTGCCATCAACCTTTCGGCCAGCCCTTTATCCTTTGCAGCCGCAGGCGTCAGTGGCATACGTAGGCTGGTCACATACGGCGGTTCACGCATCGTAGCAGCTACTACTAGCCAGACAACACAGAGCGCTGCACAACCCAAGAAGACTATGGATAGCCCACCGTGCTGAAACAGCCACCCACCCAAGATGCCACCTGCAGCCGAACCAAGGAACTGACTAGTGGAGTAGATCCCCATTGCCGTTCCCTTTCCTCCTGCTGGAGCTACTTTGCTTACCAATGATGGCAAAGAGGCTTCCAACAAATTGAATGCAGTAAAGAAGATGATAATGCTTACTATCAAGGCTATGAGATGAGCATAGAACACATAGAAAAACAGTTCGCATAGCGCCAGTATGGCCACCGCGCCAAGCAGCACCCGCTTCATTTGGCGCTTCTTTTCACCATAGATGATAAACGGGACCATCGCGAAGAAGCCCACCACCAGTGCTGTTAGATAAACCCACCAGTGCTCTTCCTTGGGAAGCCCTGCCCGCTCAGCCATTGCTAAAGGCAAGACGACGAAACTGGACATCAAAACTGCATGCAAGACCCCAATACCCAGATTCAAACGCAGCAGATCAGGATTGCGTAGCGTTGCCCCGAGAGCCTGGCGCGCTACGCTGGACTCACGATGTTGCATGGCTCTGGAGCTGACAGGCACCACAAATAAAACGAGTAAAAGGCCCACCAGTGCCAAACCAACGGTAGTCCAGAACAATCCCGACAGACCGAACGCCCGTGTCAACAACGGGCCGCCCACCATGGCAACGGCAAAGGAAACGCCGATACTCATACCAATCGTAGCCATAGCCTTCGTACGATTCTGCTCACGCGTCAGATCGGATAATAAAGCCATGACTGCTGCTGAGATGGCACCTGCGCCCTGAAGGATACGACCAGCAATAACGCCCCAGATCGAATGTGAACAGGCTGCCACTGCAGCGCCCACTGCAAAGATAAGAAGACCGCCAATAATCACCGGACGTCGCCCGATTCGGTCTGAGAGCGCTCCAAAAGGAATCTGGAGAATAGCCTGGGTCAAACCATAGGCGCCAATAGCCAACCCGATGAGTGCAGGCGTGGCACCATCTAACGCCTGACCATATGTAGCCAGAACAGGTAACACCATGAACATACCGAGCATGCGAAACGCAAAAACAAGGGCCAGTCCAACCGCAGCGCGACGCTCCGTAGCGCTCATGCGCTCGCTGTGCTTATCGTGCATGAAAACTCCTTTTGTCGGTGCAGCAAAATTCATAGCACCGTATAACTTTAAAAATGAAGTAAGAGTAACCACATAGGAGGAAGCGGGACGAAGCAGACTACGTTATAGCGGAGACGTAGTGTCTCTTGGCTGTACCAACAAAAGCTGAAGTACATGTCACCGTAGAAGCGCGTCAGTAATTTTACCAGTCTTGATCTGCTTGGCACAGGCGCGACGTTTCGACGCGCTCTCGTGCTGTCGCCGAATAATTGCGGGCTTCTGATGCCTGCCAGCGAGGCCATATCATACGTGGATAAGATCCTTATCCGTGGGGCACGAACCCACAACCTGAAAAACTTTGATCTCACCCTGCCCCGCGACCAGCTAATTGTTATTACTGGCTTATCTGGCTCGGGCAAGTCCTCACTGGCGTTTGATACCTTGTACGCTGAAGGCCAGCGTCGCTATGTCGAGTCGCTATCAGCCTATGCGCGCCAGTTCTTGTCGATGATGGAAAAGCCGGATGTTGACAGTATCGAAGGCTTGTCGCCGGCCATCTCAATCGAGCAAAAGTCTACCTCGCACAACCCGCGCTCTACGGTTGGTACCATTACTGAAATTTATGACTACTTGCGTTTGCTTTATGCACGCGTAGGTACACCGCGCTGTCCCGACCATGATGTTCCTTTGGAGGCGCAAACGGTCAGCCAGATGGTAGATCAAGTTATCGCCATGCCGGAAGGCCGCCGCCTCATGCTGCTTGCCCCCGTGGTCCGGGAACGCAAAGGTGAGCATCAGGCAATCTTCGAGGAAATGCGGGCCCAAGGCTTTGTACGGGCCCGGGTGAATGGGCGTCTCTATGAACTGGATGATTTGCCCAAGCTCGACAAACAGAAGAAACACACCATAGAAATCGTTGTCGACCGGTTCAAAGTCCGCAGTGACTTGCAACAACGCCTGGCTGAATCCTTCGAAACAGCGCTCAAACTGGCGGACGACATTGCCCTGATTGCTCCCATGGAAGATGAAGAGGGCGAGGAAGTTATTTTTTCCGCACGCTTTTCCTGTCCAGTTTGTGGCTTCTCCATTGGAGAGCTTGAGCCTAAGTTGTTTTCCTTCAACAACCCGGCCGGCGCGTGCCCTACCTGTGACGGCTTGGGTGTTAAGCAGTTCTTCGACGCGCGACGAGTAGTAAACGGTGAGCTATCACTATCCGAAGGCGCCATCCGTGGATGGGATCGGCGTAATGTCTATTACTTCCAAATGCTGGGATCCCTCGCTGCGCACTATGGCTTCAGCCTGGAAGAACCCTTCAAGAACCTTAGTCCTGCACATCAGAAAGCCGTACTGAATGGCTCAGGGCGCGATAGCGTAGAGTTCCGCTATCTCAATGACCGAGGCGACATCGTCAAACGTTCGCACTCATTCGAAGGCATCCTGCCTAACCTTGAACGACGTTACCGTGAAACTGAGTCCCAAAGTGTTCGCGATGAGTTAGCCAAGTATCTGAGCACTCAGCCCTGTTCAGAATGCAACGGCACCCGCTTGCGGCGGGAATCTCGTCATGTCTGGGTAGGTGAAAAAACCCTACCAGCAGTGACCCGTCTCCCTGTCGGCGATGCGACACAGTATTTTACTGGCCTATCGCTAACAGGCCATAAAGGCCAGATCGCCGACAAAATCCTTAAAGAAATCCGAGAGCGCCTCCAGTTTTTGGTTAATGTAGGGCTCGACTATCTTACGCTTGACCGTAGTGCCGACACACTTTCAGGTGGCGAGGCACAGCGGATTCGATTAGCCAGCCAGATCGGCGCGGGCCTGGTCGGCGTGATGTATATCCTAGACGAACCTTCGATTGGCTTGCACCAGCGGGACAATGAGCGGCTACTGGGCACGCTGACGCACCTGAGAAATCTAGGCAATACTGTTATTGTCGTCGAGCACGACGAAGATGCCATTCGGCTTGCCGATTATGTGGTCGATATTGGTCCTGGCGCTGGCGTACATGGCGGTCAAATTATTGCTGCCGGCGCCCCAGATGAAGTCATGAACCATCCGGACTCCATTACAGGCATGTACTTGTCTGGCCGCAAAAAAATCATCGTGCCGGCAAAACGCACCCCATACGATAAGAAAAAGGAATTAGTCGTCAAAGGTGCGCGAGGTAATAACCTACAGAATGTCGAACTACGCCTTCCAGTAGGCCTGTTCACGTGCATTACAGGCGTATCAGGCTCAGGCAAATCCACTCTGATCAACAATACGCTATTCCCTATCACGGCAACGGCCCTTAATGGAGCCACTACATTGGAAGTAGCGCCGTATGAATCTTTTGAGGGGTTACAGCATATAGACAAGGTTGTTGATATCGACCAAAGCCCTATTGGCCGTACGCCCCGCTCCAACCCAGCCACTTATACCGGGTTATTTACCCCTATTCGCGAGCTGTTCAGTGGTGTACCCGAGGCACGCTCACGCGGCTATGGTCCAGGGCGCTTCTCCTTTAATGTCAAAGGCGGCCGCTGCGAAGCCTGCCAAGGCGACGGCGTAATAAAGGTAGAAATGCATTTTCTACCCGACATCTATGTTTCTTGTGATGTATGTAAGGGTAAGCGTTATAACCGAGAAACCTTAGAGATCAAATACAAAGGTAAAACCATTACTGAAGTATTAGACATGACTATCGAAGAGGCTCGCCAGTTCTTTGATGCAGTCCCAGCCTTGGCGCGCAAGCTGCAGACACTGATGGATGTCGGCCTGTCCTATATACGCTTGGGTCAAAGCGCTACCACACTATCAGGAGGCGAGGCACAACGAGTCAAGCTTGCCCGCGAACTCTCCAAACGAGATACAGGTAAAACCTTATATATTCTGGATGAACCAACCACCGGCTTGCATTTTGCGGACATTCAGCAATTACTCGACGTACTTCACCGTCTGCGCGACCATGGTAATACCGTCGTAGTCATCGAGCACAACCTGGATGTTGTCAAGACGGCTGACTGGCTCGTCGATCTAGGCCCCGAAGGCGGCTCCAAAGGAGGAGAAATAATTGCAACCGGCACACCTGAAGAGGTTGCGGAAAACTCTAAGTCCCATACAGGGCGTTTCCTCAAACCTCTTTTAGAACGTGACAGAGCATAAAATTGTTAAATAGCCAACCTGTTACATACAGGTTGGCTATTTACTAACTTTACCTATTTAAATTCTGATAACGCTCCAGTTCCTTTGCATCGTGACTGCAAAACAGCTCAACTTCCCCGGCATGAAGTACAGAAAGCTCACGCAAGCGCTGTTGATTACGCATCCGTAAATCACGGCTAGCTTCCATAAGTGTTTGGTAGAAGCGTAATCCTGGCGGACAGGCCCTTTTCTGTTGACCTACCTCTTCACGATAAAAATAAGCATCGCCTGCATGTAGCAACCATCCGCGTGGGCCTTGAATGGCAACGCCCGCATGTCCCCAGGTATGTCCTGCCAAAGGAATCAGAAGAATTTCCGGAGGTAATCCTTCTAAATCACGCACAGCGGAGAAGCCATACCATTGTTCCCCGTGGGGCTTATAAAACTGCCACTGCTTTACTTGGTCCCACTGATGTAGCCGATAACGATTCTTAGCAATGAAGCCGTGTGGAAGCTTGGCCGCTTCTATTTCGCGTTGAAGGACGTGAACCGTTGCCCCAGGGAAATCTTCAAGACCTCCAGCATGATCGAAATCCAAATGCGTCAGGACAATATGACGTACATCCTGTGGTTGAAATCCGAGCTTTCGTACCTGCTCAACAGCCGTATAGCGCCTATCGAATTGAATATTGTTGAGCTTTATGAAGAAAGAGCTTAGTCGCTTGTAGGGAGCATGTACGTCTCGCTCACCAAAGCCTGTGTCTATAAGCACAAGCCCATGGCGATCAGTCTCAACTAATAAACAATGACATACTAAATGGCCTCTTAACCCCTTACTAAAACCATCAAACAACGCCCCGCCCCATGGGCACATACACCCGCAATCAAGATGATGAACACGCATATCAAAGCCCTTCGTGCCGTCTGCCTTTGATTGCGACCGCAGCACGACTCTAGGTGTTTCTTAATCTACGAATCCCTCTGCTCAACGGGCTTAAGACAGATACAAAAAAGCCCCTTTGAAAGGGGCTTTATAAACATCCGATAGTTTATTCCACTTCGCTTAAGACGATACCAAGCCCTTGAGCAACACCCTCTCCATAGACACGATCAGCCTTAAGGAAATGGGCAATCTGGCGACGCTGAACATCCCGCGTTACGCCTTGCATAGCCCCTACAATATTGCTGATCAGCAAATCCTTTTGTTGTGCTGACATCAACCGGAACAACGCGCCAGCTTGTGAGTAATAATCTTCATCTATACGGTGATCGTAACGATCTGCCATACCACTTAATGCCAAACCAGGCTCACGATATCGAGGTGCCTGCTTTGGCGTATCAGTGTAGCTGTTAGGCTCATAATTTGGTGCCGCCCCGCCATTACCATCGAAACGCATAGCCCCATCACGTTGATAATTCTGGTAAGAGCACTTCGGTGCATTAACCGGCAGCTGCTGATAATTGGTACCTACCCGATAGCGATGCGCATCGGCATAGGCAAATACACGACCCTGCAGCATTCGATCAGGCGACAGGCCTACCCCAGGAACAACATTGCTAGGCGCAAATGCAGCTTGCTCAACCTCAGCGAAGTAATTCAGAGGGTTACGGTTAAGCTCCAACTCCCCAACCTCAATCAAGGGATACTCTTTCTGCGACCATACCTTGGTGACGTCAAAAGGATTCTCAGGCCGGGCCACAGCTTCAGCCTCACTCATGACCTGGATACAAACACGCCATTTCGGATACTCACCACGCTCGATAGCCTCAAACAGATCACGCTGAGCATAGTCCGGTGCAACCCCAGCCAAACGGGCGGCCTCTTCAGGATGAAGATTCTTAATACCTTGCAGGCTTTTGAAGTGCCACTTTACATAGTGACGCTCGCCTTGAGCGTTAATAACGCTAAACGTATGGCTACCAAAACCGTGCATAAACCGATAACCATCAGGCGTACCACGGTCAGAGAACAAGATTGTTACTTGATGAAGCGACTCGGGTGACAAAGACCAAAAGTCCCACATCATCTGAGGGCTCTTTAAATTGGTCTGCGGGTTACGTTTCTGCGTATGGATAAAGTCAGGAAATTTCAACGGATCACGCAGGAAGAAAACGGGCGTGTTATTTCCGACTATGTCCCAATTGCCTTCTTCGGTATAAAACTTGACGGCAAAACCACGTGGATCTCGCTCTGTGTCGGCTGACCCGCGCTCTCCGCCTACAGTAGAAAAGCGTAGAAATATGGGAGTTTGCTTGCCTACTGATGCAAACAAAGCTGCTGACGAAAGATGGGTAATATCCTGAGTAACCGTAAACGTACCGTAGGCACCGGAGCCCTTCGCATGTACGCGGCGCTCAGGAATAACTTCACGATTGAAGTGAGCCAGCTTTTCTACTAAATGGAAATCGTCCAATAGCAGAGGACCGCGCGGACCGGCAGATCGTGAATTCTGATTATCAGCAACCGGAATACCGCTCGCTGTTGTAAGCGTCTTGTTCTGGCTCATTTACTTCGTCTCCCTATTGGTAACGCAACGCTGCGCTATAGGGGCAGTATGACTAAGCCTCTTAATTAGCTCTAATTTATTGAATCTCTCTTTTTAATAGTAAAACCAAAAAAATCTTGGAATGTAAAAGCCAAGAATTTAGTACAAGTAGCTGAGCTCAAAAGAGTTGAGTTTTTCTACACCTCTAAATAAAAAAAAGCCGGGCAAGCCCGGCTTTTTTTTGCGAAACCCTTACTCAGCGGCTTCAGCTGTTTCTACTGAACCACCGATAGGGCGATCAATCAGCTCAACGTAGGCCATTGGCGCATTGTCACCAGCGCGGAAACCGCACTTGAGAATACGCAGATAACCACCTGGGCGGTTAGCGTAACGCTTACCCAGATCGTTAAACAGCTTGCCTACAGCAGCTTTCGAACGAGTACGGTCGAAAGCCAGGCGACGATTGGCAACACTATCTTCCTTAGCTAGAGTAATCAGCGGCTCGGCAACGCGGCGCAGTTCTTTAGCTTTCGGCAGAGTTGTTTTAATTAGTTCATGCTCGAACAGCGACACAGCCATGTTCTGGAACATAGCCTTGCGGTGTGCGCTCGTGCGGCTCAGGTGACGACCACTTTTACGATGACGCATGGTTAAATTCCTTACCAAACTAACGTTCGGTGACTAATAACGATCAGGCCGTAGCCTTATCGTCCTTCTTAAGACTTGCCGGGGGCCAGTTGTCCAGGCGCATGCCAAGCGACAAACCGCGTGAAGCCAGAACATCCTTGATCTCAGTAAGAGATTTCTTACCAAGGTTAGGCGTCTTGAGTAGCTCTACTTCGGTGCGCTGAATCAGATCACCAATATAGTAGATATTCTCAGCCTTCAAGCAGTTAGCCGAACGGACGGTCAGTTCAAGGTCGTCAACCGGACGCAGCAGAATTGGATCGATTTCGTCTTCCTGCTCAACAACGACAGGTTCGCTATCGCCCTTGAGATCAACAAAAGCGGCCAACTGCTGTTGCAGAATGGTTGCTGCACGACGGATGGCTTCTTCAGGATCAAGCGTGCCATTAGTTTCTAGATCAAGCACTAGCTTGTCTAGGTTGGTACGCTGCTCAACACGTGCGTTTTCAACTACGTAAGCCACACGACGAACTGGGCTGAAAGAAGAATCGAGCTGCAAACGACCAATCGCTCGCGTTTCATCTTCTTCGCTCTGACGAGCATCAGCTGGTTCATAGCCGCGACCACGAGCAATTTTCAGCCTCATGTTGAGCGAGCCGTTATCCGCCAGGTGAGCAATAACATGATCACCATTGACGATTTCGACATCATGCTCAAGCTGGATATCAGAAGCCAGAACAGGTCCTTGTCCCTTTTTACTCAGGGTCAAAGTGACCTCATCACGGCCATGCAGCTTGATCGCCAATCCCTTGAGATTGAGCAGGATTTCAATAACGTCTTCCTGCACACCCTCAATCGCACTGTACTCATGCAGTACACCGTCGATCTCGGCTTCGACCACTGCGCAGCCAGGCATGGAGGACAACAGGATGCGACGAAGCGCGTTGCCCAAGGTATGGCCGAAACCACGCTCGAGAGGCTCAAGCGTGATTTTGGCGCGGGTTGGACTGACCGCCTGCACATCAATGTGGCGGGGGGTCAGGAACTCATTTACCGAACTCTGCATGGATGCACCTATTTTCTAGCCCTTACTTGGAGTAGAGCTCGACAATCAGGTTTTCGTTGATGTCGGCGGAAAGATCACCACGAGCCGGAATACTCTTGAAAGTACCGGACTTCTTTTCGGCGTCTACTTCAACCCATTCAACACGACCGCGCTGGGCGCACAACTCAAGAGCTTGAGCGATACGCAACTGATTCTTAGCCTTTTCACGAACAGCAACTACGTCACCCGGCTTAACTTGGTAAGACGGGATGTTCACAGTTTGACCGTTTACAGTAATGGATTTGTGCGAAACCAGCTGACGAGACTCAGCACGAGTAGCACCAAAGCCCATACGATAAACAACGTTATCTAGGCGAGTTTCAAGAAGCTGAAGTAGGTTTTCACCTGTCGCACCTTTACGGCGAGCAGCTTCTTTGTAATAACCAGCGAACTGACGCTCTAGAACGCCATAAATACGGCGTACCTTCTGCTTTTCACGCAGCTGCAGACCATAGTCGGATAAGCGACCACGGCGCTGGCCATGTGCACCAGGAGCGTTTTCGATGTTGCACTTAGATTCGATCGCACGAACACCGCTCTTCAGAAAGAGATCAGTGCCTTCGCGGCGGGACAGTTTGCACTTGGGACCAATGTAACGAGCCATTTCTTACTGTCTCCTATTACACGCGACGCTTCTTCGGCGGACGGCACCCGTTATGCGGGATAGGCGTCACGTCGGTGATGCTGGCGATCTTGTAACCACAGGCGTTCAAAGCACGCACTGCAGACTCACGGCCCGGACCTGGACCTTTGACATTCACGTCAAGATTCTTGAGACCATACTCAAGAGCTGCTTGACCAGCACGCTCTGCAGCGACCTGGGCAGCAAAAGGGGTGCTCTTACGCGAGCCACGGAAGCCGGAGCCACCTGAAGTGGCCCAGGACAAAGCGTTACCCTGACGATCAGTAATAGTTACGATGGTATTGTTAAAAGACGCGTGGATATGGGCGATGCCATCCACCACTGTCTTTTTAACTTTCTTACGAGGACGAGCAGCAGGTTTTGCCATGACTAGATTCCTGTCGATTCGCGGATGCGATTACTTGCGGATCGGCTTACGCGGCCCTTTACGGGTACGCGCGTTGGTCTTGGTACGCTGACCACGGACGGGAAGACCACGACGATGGCGAAGGCCACGGTAGCTACCCAGGTCCATCAAGCGCTTGATGTTCATGTTGATCTCACGGCGCAGATCACCCTCAGTAACGAGTTTGGCGACTTCGTTGCGCAGTTGATCAATCTGCTCGTCGCTCAGATCCTTGATTTTAGCGGACGGGCTGATGCCAGTGGCCGCACAGATATTCTGAGCAGTTGTGCGACCGACACCATAGATGTAAGTCAGCGAGATAACAGTATGCTTGTTATCCGGAATGTTAACGCCTGCGATACGGGCCATTCTAGAAAAACTCCATTTGACAGCAACCCACGCCCTGGAAGCCAAGAAAAGGGCGCAAGATATTAACGCTGTAATAAAAAATGATCAACCCGACAGCGCACTAGCTGTCGGGTTATACGCGTGTATTCACACTCAGCCTTGGCGCTGCTTGTGACGCGGTTCCGCGCTACAAATTACTCGTACAACACCGTCGCGGCGAATAATTTTGCAGTTACGGCACAGCTTCTTAACCGATGCACGAACTTTCATCACCAACTCCTCTAACCTTACGGCTTATATCAGCGAAGCATTCCGCCGCCATAACCCTTCAGATTGGCTTTTTTCATCAAAGACTCATACTGATGAGACACGAGATGTGATTGAACCTGGGACATAAAGTCCATGACAACCACAACCACAATCAACAGTGAAGTCCCGCCAAGGTAAAACGGCACGTTAGCTGCCACCACTAAAAACTGAGGTAACAAGCATACTGCCGTCATATACAGGGCGCCGAACATGGTTAAACGAGTCAAAACGCCATCTATATAGCGCGCAGACTGCTCACCAGGACGGATTCCTGGAATAAACGCACCCGACTTCTTCAGATTTTCAGCTACATCTTTAGGGTTAAACATCAAAGCCGTATAGAAAAAGCAGAAGAAAATAATGCCCGCACTAAACAGCAAGATGTTCAACGGCTGGCCAGGAGCAATAGCCTGAGCTATATCCTGAAGCCACCCGAGTCCTTCGGATTGACCGAACCAAGATCCTAGCGATGCAGGGAACAGCAAAATGCTACTGGCGAAGATAGCAGGAATAACACCTGCCATGTTTACCTTAAGCGGCAAGTGGCTATTTTGAGCAGCAAAGACTTTACGACCCTGTTGACGCTTAGCATAGTGCACAGCGATCCGGCGTTGGCCACGTTCGATAAACACCACGAACGCTATAATGGCTACAGCCACAAGTCCAACAGCAATCAAGGCAAAAATATTGATATCACCTTGTCGTGCAGACTCGAAAGACTGACCTACTGCTCGCGGAAGCCCCGCCACGATGCCCGCGAAAATTAGCATGGAAATACCATTACCAACACCGCGCTCGGTGATCTGCTCACCCAGCCACATCATGAACAGCGCCCCAGCAACAAAGGTAGTCACGGCTACAAAGTAAAAGCTAATGCCTGTAGAGAAGGCAACACCTTGACTTGCAAGACCGACAGACATCCCAGTTGCCTGAACCAATGCCAATACCAAAGTGCCGTAGCGGGTATACTGACTGATCTTACGGCGACCAGACTCGCCTTCTTTTTTCAACTGCTCCAGCTGCGGGCTGACAGCGGTTAGCAACTGCATAATGATCGAGGCCGATATATACGGCATGATCCCTAATGCAAAAATACTCATCCGCTCCAGCGCGCCGCCAGAGAACATGTTGAACAGGCTAAGAATGGTCCCCTCATTCTGCCGGAAAAGCGCCGCCAGCTGATCCGGATTTATACCCGGAACTGGTATATGCGCGCCAATCCGATACACGATAATTGCCAGAAAAAGAAAGCGCAAGCGCGCCCATAGTTCGGACAAACCGCCATTGCTGAGCGCAGAGAGAGAACCTTGCTTAGCCATTTATTCCTCGATCTTACCGCCAGCTGCTTCAATAGCCGCACGCGCACCCTTCGTGGCTGGAATGCCCTTCAGAGTAACAGCACGAGAGATGTCGCCGGACAGAACGACTTTTACACGTACAACACTACGATTGATGACATTGGCATCTTTCAAAGCTTGTACGGTAATAATGTCGCCCTCGACCTTAGCCAGCTCAGACGTGCGCACTTCTGCACGATACAAAGCTTTCAAGGAAACGAAACCAAACTTTGGCAGGCGACGGTGCAGAGGCTGTTGGCCACCCTCGAAACCAGGAGCAACTTTACCGCCGGAGCGAGAAGTAGCACCTTTATGACCGCGGCCGCCTGTCTTGCCCAGACCGCTACCAATACCACGACCAGGACGCAGCTTTTCGCGGCGAGCCCCTGGAGCGGAACGCAGATCGTTAAGCTTCATAACTTAACCCTCCACACGCAGTAGGTAATAGGCCTTATTGATCATGCCACGATTTTCTGGAGTATCCAGAACCTCTACAGTATGACCAATACGACGCAGGCCGAGGCCTTTGACGCAAGCCTTATGGTTGGCCAAACGGCCATTCGTGCTCTTAATCAATGTAACTTTTACAGTAGCCATGATCAGAGAATCTCCTCGACGCTCTTGCCACGCTTGGCTGCAACGGACTCTGGAGATTGCATGTGCTTCAATCCTTCAAAAGTGGCATAAACCACGTTTACAGGATTGGTAGAGCCATAGCACTTAGCCAAAACGTTCTGCACACCAGCCACTTCCAGCACAGCGCGCATAGCACCGCCAGCAATGATTCCAGTACCTTCAGAGGCAGGCTGCATGAATACCTTAGAGGCTCCATGAGCAGACTTGACTGGATATTGAAGCGTATTGCCGTTCAGATCCACCTGGATCATATTGCGACGAGCAGCTTCCATAGCTTTCTGGATTGCAGCAGGCACTTCACGCGCCTTACCACGACCGAAGCCTACACGCCCTTTACCATCACCCACTACGGTTAACGCAGTGAAAGCAAAGATCCGGCCGCCCTTGACGGTTTTAGCGACACGATTAACTTGAACCAGCTTCTCGATATAACCTTCGTCGCGCTTTTGATCGTTATTTGCCATGACTTAGAACTCCAGTCCGCTTTCACGTGCGGCATCAGCCAACGCCTTCACGCGGCCATGGTATTTAAAGCCAGAACGATCAAACGCTACCTGAGTAACGCCAGCCGCTTTGGCACGCTCAGCAACCAGCTTGCCGACTTTTTGAGCCGCCTCGATATTGCTGGTAGCGCCTTCGCGTAGGTCTTTGTCCAAAGTCGAGGCACTGGCCAAAACTTTGCTGCCGTCGGCCGCGATGACCTGGGCATAGATGTGCTGAGAAGAGCGGTATATACATAGACGCACTACTTCCAGCTCGCGCATTCTCAAGCGTGCCTTGCGAGCGCGACGCAGTCGAGTTTCTTTCTTGACGCTCATTTGCTATGCCCTACTTTTTCTTGGCTTCTTTACGGCGAACGACTTCATCGGAATACCGAACACCTTTACCTTTATAAGGCTCTGGCGGACGGAAATCACGAATTTCGGCTGCCACCTGACCTACTAGCTGCTTATCGATACCTTTAATCAAGATATCAGTCTGGCTAGGAGTCTCGGCAGTAATGCCTTGAGGAAGCTCATAATCGACCGGATGAGAGAAGCCGAGGGACAATGAAAGCACTTGACCTTTAGCCTGTGCCTTATAACCCACGCCGACCAGTTGCAGCTTACGCTCGAAACCCTGGCTAACACCAATAACCATGTTATTAACCAGCGCGCGAGTTGTACCCGCCATTGCGCGCGTCTGCTGATCGCCATTACGAGCAGCAAATCGCAGCTCACCCGACTCCTGAGAAATCTCAACGGAGGGATGAACTTTAAGCTCAAGAGAGCCTTTAGTACCTTTAATAGAAAGCTGTTGACCGGCCAGGTTAATTTCTACGCCTGCAGGCAGCTTCACAGGGTTCTTAGCAACACGAGACATGCTTTTTCCCCTTAGAAAACAGTGCAGAGCACTTCGCCGCCAACACCTGCAGCACGAGCCGCGCGATCCGTCATCACACCCTTGTTGGTGGAAACGATCGACACGCCCAAGCCGCCACGTACTTTTGGCAACTGGTCAACAGATTTGTACTGGCGAAGACCAGGACGACTAGTACGCTTCAGTTCTTCGATGACAGGCTTGCCTTCAAAATACTTCAGCTCGATAGACAGCAGCGGCTTGATTTCCGCACTGACCTGAAAACCCGCAATATAGCCTTCATCCTTTAGGACTTTGGCAACTGCCACCTTTAACTTGGAAGATGGCATGCTTACGACGGACTTTTCAGCCATCTGGGCATTACGGATACGAGTTAGCATATCTGCTAACGGGTCCTGCATACTCATGGGCTTGTAGCTCCTAAATGCATATATGAGCCTATAGCTCTGAAACCGCCCAGCCTAGACGCTGACTCGGGCGAGCCGACCATTCTAATAGCCAAATAAAAACAAATCAAGCCCCATGAGGGGCTTGATTCTTTAACCGCTTATCATGCGAGGCTATTACCAGCTGGCCTTTACCAAGCCAGGAACATCACCACGCATTGCAGCTTCGCGCAACATGATACGCGACAAACCGAACTTACGGTATACACCGTGTGGACGACCGGTCAGTCGGCAACGATTACGCAAACGGCTAGCACTAGCGTCACGAGGCTGCTTTTGCAAAGCAACCTGTGCAGCCCAACGCTCTTCTGGAGCCGTATTCGGATTAGCAATAGTCGCTTTCAGCTCAGCACGCTTTTGTGCGTACTTAGCAACCGTTTGCTGACGCTTCAGCTCACGGTTTTTCATACTCTGCTTAGCCATCTGAAACTCCTATCAATTACGGAACGGGAAGTTAAATGCACGCAACAGTGCACGACCTTCCTCGTCCGTACGAGCAGTTGTTGTCAGAGTGATATCCATACCACGGAGAGCATCGATTTTGTCGTAATCGATTTCCGGGAAAATAATCTGCTCTTTAACACCCATACTATAGTTGCCACGACCATCAAAGGACTTGCCATTCAAGCCCCGGAAGTCACGAACACGCGGCAAGGAGATAGACAAGAGGCGATCCAGAAACTCATACATACGGTCTTTACGCAGAGTTACCTTCACACCAATCGGCCAACCTTCACGGATTTTGAAACCCGCGATCGACTTGCGCGCATATGTTACTACGGGCTTTTGACCAGCAATTTTCTCAAGATCAGCTAATGCGTTTTCGATAATTTTCTTATCGCCAACGGCTTCGCCAATACCCATATTTAGGGTGATCTTGGTGATACGCGGAACTTCCATCACGTTAGCCAGCTGAAGCTGCTCTTTCAGCTTGGGCGCAATTTCCTTCCGATAGATTTCTTTCAATCGTGCCATGGTGATCTACCTAGCAACCTCAAGCCTGAACCGCTTTTTGGTTCGACTTGAAGATACGGATTTTCTTACCGTCTTCCACCTTAAAGCCAACACGGTCTGCCTTGTTGGTTTCTGGATTGAAGATAGCAACGTTGGAGACATGCAGAGGAGCTTCCTTCTCAACAATGCCACCCTGTGCGCCCAGCATCGGATTCGGCTTGGTGTGGCGCTTAACAAGGTTTACCCCACCAATGACCAAGCGGTCATCAGCAAGCACCTTTAGCACTTTGCCACGCTTACCTTTGTCTTTGCCGGCAATGACGATTACTTCATCGTCACGACGAATTTTTTGCATGACGGCTACTCCTTACAACACTTCGGGGGCAAGGGAGACGATCTTCATGAACTTCTCAGAGCGAAGTTCACGCGTCACCGGCCCAAAGATACGGGTACCGATTGGCTCCTGCTTGTTATTTAGCAGTACCGCAGCGTTACCGTCGAAGCGAATGATGGAGCCATCTGTACGACGCACACCGTGCTTAGTACGAACCACAACAGCCGTCATCACCTGACCTTTTTTAACCTTTCCGCGAGGAATGGCTTCTTTCACGGTGACCTTGATGATATCGCCAATACCCGCGTAGCGGCGATGCGAACCACCCAGCACCTTGATGCACATAACACGACGAGCGCCGCTATTATCGGCCACATCGAGCATGGATTGAGTCTGAATCATGGCTCTTCACCCTTACACTTGTACGGCGCGCTCGACGACATCAACCAGGGTCCACGCCTTGGTCTTTGCCAGCGGGCGTGTTTCGCGAATAGTGACCAGGTCACCAGCGCGGCACTGATTGTTTTCGTCGTGAGCGTGCAGCTTGGTGGAACGCTTGACGTATTTACCGTAGATCGGGTGCTTTACGCGACGCTCAATCAGAACGGTGATGGTTTTGTCCATTTTGTCACTGACCACTCGGCCGGTCAGCGTACGGACGGTCTTTTCAGCTTCAGCCATGATCACTTACCTGCTTGCTGGTTCAGCACAGTCTTGACACGAGCAATGTCGCGCTTCACTTGCGAGAGCATGTGAGACTGCCCCAGTTGGCCAGTTGCTTTCTGCATACGCAGATTGAACTGGTCACGCAGCAGGCTGAGAAGCTGCTCGTTCAGCTCCTCGACGGATTTCTCACGTAATTCTTGCGCTTTCATTACATCACCGTCCGCTTAACAAAGGAGGTTTCAAGTGGAAGCTTGGCAGCAGCAAGAGCAAAAGCTTCGCGAGCCAACACTTCAGAAACGCCCTCGATCTCGTACAGCACCTTGCCCGGCTGGATCTGGGCTACCCAGTACTCCACGCTACCCTTACCTTTACCCATCCGCACTTCAAGCGGCTTTTTGGTTACAGGCTTGTCAGGAAAAACGCGAATCCAGATTTTACCGCCACGCTTAACGTGACGAGTCAAGGCACGACGAGCCGCTTCGATCTGGCGAGCAGTAAGACGGCCACGGCTAACAGCTTTTAGTGCATATTCGCCAAAACTTACTTTACTACCGCGATGAGCCAAGCCACGGTTGTGGCCAGTCATCTGCTTGCGGAATTTCGTACGCTTAGGTTGCAGCATGATGCGTACCCCTTACTTAGCAGCTTTTTTGCGCGGAGCTGGCGCTACAGGCTTAAGCTCTTCCTGGCGGCCACCAATGACCTCGCCCTTGAAGATCCACACCTTTACACCAATCACACCATAAGTGGTATGAGCTTCCGCAGTTGCGTAGTCGATATCAGCACGAAGAGTATGCAAAGGCACACGACCTTCCCGATACCACTCGGTACGAGCAATTTCTGCCCCACCAAGACGACCACTCACCTGAATCTTGATGCCTTTAGCGCCAAGACGCATCGCACTTTGCACGGCACGCTTCATAGCGCGACGGAACATTACACGACGCTCGAGCTGCTGAGCTACGCTTTGCGCAACTAGCGCACCGTCGAGCTCCGGCTTACGGATCTCTTCGATGTTGATGTGCACTGGCACACCCATTTGCTTGGTCAGGTCCTGACGCAGCTTTTCAACATCCTCACCTTTCTTGCCGATAACAATACCGGGGCGAGCAGTGTGAATAGTGATGCGTGCAGTTTGAGCCGGACGATGAATATCGATACGGCTTACGGACGCGCTTTTTAGTTTGTCTTGGAGATATGCACGAACCTTCAGATCGGCAAGCAGATAATCAGCGTATGTGCGCTTATCTGCATACCAAACGGAAGTGTGCTCCTTGACGATACCCAGGCGAATGCCATTGGGATGTACTTTCTGACCCATCTGATCGACTCCGTTACTTGTCCGCAACCTTGACCGTGATATGGCAAGACCGCTTCACGATGCGATCAGCACGACCTTTGGCGCGCGGCATGATGCGCTTCAGCGAACGCCCTTCGTTGACGAATACAGTGGAGACTTTTAAATCATCCACGTCAGCGCCTTCGTTGTGCTCGGCGTTAGCAACAGCCGACTCGAGCACTTTTTTCATAATCTCGGCAGCTTTCTTACTGCTGAAAGCCAGGAGGTTGAGCGCTTCGCCCACCTTCTTCCCGCGAATTTGGTCGGCGACCAAGCGGGCTTTCTGGGCGGAGATTCGAGCGCCCGACAGCTTAGCGGCTACTTCCATCTTTCCTTACCCCTTAACGCTTGGCTTTTTTGTCAGCCACATGACCGCGATACGTGCGGGTAGCAGCAAACTCGCCGAGTTTATGGCCAACCATGTCTTCGTTTACAAGCACCGGGACATGTTGACGGCCGTTATGTACAGCAATGGTCAAACCAACCATTTGCGGCAGAATCATTGAACGACGAGACCAAGTTTTAATTGGCTTACGATCGTTTTTCTCTACCGCAACTTCGATCTTCTTCAGTAGGTGAAGATCGATAAAAGGACCTTTTTTAAGAGAACGTGGCACAGTCGTATCCTCAATTCATTACTTGCGGCGACGGACGATCATCTTGTCAGTGCGCTTATTCGCACGGGTCTTCGCACCCTTGGTCGGGAAGCCCCATGGAGACACTGGATGACGGCCACCGGAGGTACGACCCTCACCACCACCATGCGGGTGGTCAACAGGGTTCATTGCCACACCGCGAACGGTGGGACGAATGCCACGCCAGCGCTTAGCACCTGCTTTACCCAAGGAGCGCAGGCTATGCTCGGCATTGGAAACTTCACCCAATGTAGCTCGGCATTCGCTTAGCACTTTACGCATCTCGCCGGAACGGAGACGCAAAGTAACATAGGCACCCTCACGAGCAACCAATTGAGCAGAAGCACCAGCAGAACGAGCGATCTGAGCACCTTTACCAGGCTTCAGCTCGATACCATGCACAGTACTACCAACAGGAATGTTGCGCAGCGGCAAGCTGTTACCTGCTTTAATCGGCGCACCAGCACCTGAAATCAGCTGATCACCAGCACTTACACCTTTCGGCGCAATAATATAACGACGCTCACCGTCAGCATATTTAAGAAGAGCAATGTGAGCAGTACGGTTTGGATCGTACTCAACACGCTCTACTACAGCCGGGATTCCATCTTTGTCGCGACGGAAATCAACTAGGCGATAATGCTGCTTATGACCACCGCCTTTGTGACGAGTGGTAATACGACCGTTGTTGTTACGGCCGCCAGACTTACCCTGCTTCTCTACAAGAGGAGCATACGGAGCGCCCTTGTGCAGTTCAGCATTGACAACCTTGACCACAAAACGGCGGCCAGCGGAGGTCGGCTTGCATTTAACGATTGCCATGATGCCCCCTTACTTACTCAGCATTGCTGGAGAAATCGAGATCCTGGCCCGGCTGGAGAGCAACATATGCTTTTTTCCAGTCGTTACGCTTGCCCAGACCACGCGCAGTACGCTTCGTCTTACCCTTTACATTCAGAGTACTTACGCTACGCACTTTTACGTCGAACAGCTGTTCGACAGCTTTTTTGATTTCCAGCTTGGTTGCATCAGTTGCAACCTTAAAGATGAACTGCTTTTGACTTTCCGCCAGCACAGTAGCCTTCTCGGAGATGTGCGGACCAAGCAGTACCTTGAATACACGTTCCTGGTTCATCCCAGCAGCTCCTCGAATTTCTTCACGGCAGACACTGTGACCAGCACTTTGTCGTAGGCGATCAAGCTGACAGGGTCAGAACCCTGCACATCACGCACGTCAACAAAAGGCAGGTTGCGGGCAGCCAAGTAAAGGTTCTGATCGACATTATCAGTTACGATCAGGACATCTTTCAGGCCAAGGCCATCAAGCTTGCTTACTAACCCTTTGGTCTTAGGGGCATCGATAGAAAACTCATCCACTACGACCAGACGATCCAGACGTACCAGCTCAGCCAAAATAGAACGCAGAGCGGCGCGGTACATCTTTTTATTGAGCTTTTGCTCATGATTCTGCGGTTTGGCCGCAAAGGTAGTACCACCGCCACGCCAGATAGGGCTACGGATAGTACCGGCACGAGCACGGCCGCTACCTTTTTGACGCCAGGGCTTCTTGCCACCACCAGAAACTTCGGAGCGAGTCTTTTGAGCACGAGTACCCTGACGACCACCAGCCATGTAAGCAACCACAGCTTGATGAACTAGGGTTTCGTTAAACTCGCCACCGAAAGCGCGCTCAGAGACTTCAATAGCCTGAGAGCCATTTACATTAAGTTGCATGTTCCGTTCCCCTTTTAACCGCGAGCTTTGGCTGCAGGACGAACAACCACGTCACCGCCAGGAGCACCAGGAATGGCACCCTTAACTAGCAACAAGTTGCGTTCAGCATCAACACGGACAATTTCAAGGGACTGCACAGTTACACGCTCAGCACCCATGTGACCGGACATTTTCTTGCCCTTGAACACTCGGCCAGGAGTCTGGCACTGGCCGATGGAGCCAGGTGCGCGGTGAGAAACGGAGTTACCGTGAGTATTATCTTGACCACGGAAGTTCCAGCGCTTAATGGTACCGGCATAGCCTTTACCTTTGGACTGGCCAGTCACGTCGACCAACTGTCCCGCCTGGAAAATATCAACCGTAATCTGATCGCCAGTGCTGTACTCGCCTTCTTCAAGACGGAACTCAAGCACGCTACGACCAGCAGCAACGCTCGCTTTGGCAAAATGACCTGCCTGAGCCTTGCTTACACGAGAAGCACGACGCTCACCAACTGTAACCTGCACAGCACGGTAGCCATCAGTATCTTCTACTTTCATTTGGGTTACACGATTCGGCTCAATCTCGATGACTGTGACCGGAACGGAAACGCCTTCCTCGGTGAAAACGCGGGTCATGCCGCATTTACGACCGACTACACCAATAGTCATTATATAAACCTCTTGAGTGTACGGGGCTTTCACCCGCTATGGCCGCCCATTTCAGAGCGTTACACGACTAAAACACAAAGGTCTTAGCCGAGGCTGATTTGTACTTCTACACCAGCAGCAAGGTCGAGCTTCATCAGCGCATCAACGGTTTTATCCGTTGGCTGGACAATATCCAGCACACGCTTATGAGTACGAATTTCGTACTGGTCACGTGCATCCTTGTTGACGTGCGGAGAAATCAGCACTGTGTAACGTTCCTTGCGGGTAGGCAGAGGAATCGGACCACGCACCTGAGCCCCAGTACGCTTCGCGGTTTCCACGATTTCCTGGGTGGACTGATCAATCAGGCGATGATCAAAAGCCTTCAACCGAATACGGATTTGTTGGTTTTGCATTTGACCTCAGACTCCAAGCTTTCCCCTCAGGCAGAATATGCCCGATAAAAGGAGGCGCAATTCTATAGACGCACTGAAGGGGTGTCAATAATAGACAAAGCAGAAAAGGCCCCGAAGGGCCTTCTCTAGACGAACGTCGATTTTATTCGACGATCTTGGCAACCACGCCGGCACCAACGGTACGGCCACCTTCACGAATCGCGAAGCGCAGACCTTCTTCCATGGCGATCGGAGCGATCAGGGTAACAACCATCTTGATGTTGTCACCCGGCATTACCATCTCAACGCCTTCCGGCAGCTCGCAGTTACCAGTTACATCCGTAGTACGGAAGTAGAACTGCGGACGGTAGCCCTTGAAGAATGGGGTATGACGACCACCTTCTTCCTTGGACAGCACATACACTTCGCACTCAAACTTAGTGTGCGGCTTGATAGTGCCCGGCTTGGCCAAAACCTGGCCACGCTCAACGTCTTCACGCTTGGTGCCACGCAGCAGAGCGCCAACGTTCTCACCAGCACGACCTTCGTCAAGCAGCTTACGGAACATTTCAACGCCGGTACAGGTAGTCTTGGTCGTAGCACGAATGCCCACGATTTCAACTTCCTCACCCACTTTAACGATACCGCGCTCAACACGACCAGTCACAACAGTACCGCGACCAGAGATGGAGAATACATCTTCGATTGGCATCAGGAACGGCTGATCAATGGCACGAACCGGCTCAGGAATGTAAGCATCCAGAGTTTCTACCAGTTTACGTACAGCCGATACACCGATTTCGTTATCGTCTTTGCCTTCCAGCGCCATCAGCGCGGAGCCAACAACGATCGGAGTGTCATCGCCCGGGAAGTCATAGGTGTTCAGCAGATCGCGAACTTCCATTTCTACCAGCTCGAGCAGCTCGGCATCATCAACCATGTCGGCCTTGTTCAGGAACACGACAATGTAAGGAACGCCTACCTGTCGGGACAGCAGAATGTGCTCACGCGTCTGCGGCATGGGGCCGTCAGCAGCGGAACATACCAGGATAGCGCCGTCCATCTGCGCAGCACCGGTAATCATGTTCTTCACGTAGTCAGCGTGACCCGGGCAGTCAACGTGAGCATAGTGACGAACAGGCGAATCGTATTCAACATGGGAGGTGTTGATGGTGATACCGCGAGCCTTTTCTTCCGGTGCGTTATCGATCTGATCGAAGTTACGCGCGGAGCCGCCCCACGTTTCTGCGCAAACCTTGGTCAGCGCAGCGGTCAGCGTTGTCTTACCATGGTCGACGTGGCCGATGGTGCCGACGTTGACGTGCGGTTTGTTACGTTCAAATTTTTCTTTAGCCA
>NZ_VLKY01000013.1 GCF_007830155.1 Pseudomonas duriflava | reverse complement strand
TCTTCGATTTCCCTTGTGTGCTTCTCAAGGGCTTCATGAAGTTTTGCTGCTTCAGGACATAAATGTGGGAGGGCTTGGATAATGTTGGAGGAGGCGTTATTCATAAAATAGCCTGGGACGGCAACAGGCCTGCTCATGGCCTCAAGCTCATTGCGAGCAGAGGTAGTCAGGGATGACTGAGGGGGCTGTATAAGTGATTGGGGGATGACGGAAGGGGGAGGTAATTTCGGTCGCAATATAAGAAGACCCCAGGGAGACCTCTAGGGACTTTTCAGAAAGGGCATTCACGCCCAGTCAATTTCGGTCGCAATATAAAGAAGACCTAAAAGACCCAAGGCCCCTTGTGAAAGGGGTAGATCAATCACGTCTCAGACCTAGTAATAGTCATTGATTAGTAATTTGTCTGAAGGTGGCTCTATAGGGATCTCAGGAAATCCTCAGTAGTATCTTCAGTGCTGACCTAGAGACAGTCCTGGGAGGCTCCCTGAGGTGATCCATAAGAGACCTATGGGAAGAGATAACCATAATTGGTCTTCCTTTCTTGGTCTCATCCTTCAAAGAGGGATCCTATGGGCCACCCTAGTACTATGTCGTTAAATGGCCCGACTGCTCTAGATCAATTCTTTCAGGGGTGAGTGGCCCAGCTTGTACTTAGGTACTACCTGATACGGCTTCGAAGGTCCTTGCGCTCATTCTCGTATGCTAGGCGATTGAGTTTCTTGCATTGCTTCTGTGTGGCTGTGAGCCTTTTGGGTGTTCTTGCAAGGCTCTTCCAGTCGCAGCGATCATTGAAGGCAGAACGCTTTAGGTTCTCAGCAGACTTTTGACGACCCGGCTCAGCCATCTTATCGGCTACCAGTAAGGCAACGTCAGGCATCTCAAGGACAGCCTCGAAGGCATCGAAGACCATATCCTCAAACTCGGATGAAACCCAGGCGGCATAGCGGATGACCGCTTGTTTCGCTGGCGGAATCCCGCTAGCTACCATTCAACGAATGGGTTGCTACGGTGCGCCCCGAACTGTCCTTGTGGGACTCGTCCTCTATTAAAGGTTGAGTGATGACGCCCTTAAAAAGCGAGTCTGTCGATGGTCCGCTTCACGTTGTCGTGGCGGCATTCGAACAGCTCGGCGATCTCGCGGGAGGACGTGGTGATCGGCGCGTTGGCCTGGATGAGGTCCATGACAGTCACTCCGAGATCAGCTTGCGGATATTCGCTGCGGCATTGCGGGCAGCGGTGCCCTCGGCGATCAAGTCCAGGTTCTGTACCTGCAGCTAGTCGATCTTGCAGGTAGGAGCTACCCATACGCTCTATAGGAGACCCTGAAGAGGCTCGACCACCTTCCATCCGCCCCGTCACCATCGCAGTCGAAGACCACATAGCCTCTCAGTGCCAACGAGCCTTTGGAGATCTTTCCAAACTCCTTGGAAATCAGAAGCCTGCTAGGGCTTCAGTTAACGCAAAGCCTTCTTAAACATCCTCACCACAGTGTCCGTGACCACTCCGTACACCACATGCGCTACTAGGCCTCGCGCATGGGCCTGCCATGGATACTCCTGCGGCCTGCCAGACAGGCCTTCGTCTTGCATGAGGAAGAGCCCGAGACCGAACATACTGCCTCTTCCCATACTCAGGCCGGGCATTTTTTCATGGAGAGCTCCGTAGACCGCTCCAGGGGCGACCCCGAGTAAATAGTGAGCAGCGATGCCAGCCAGATGCGGTTGGCTGGTCCCTGTCCCAGTCGTTCCGGCCATCTTTTCCACCATGACATGGGCCGGGTCTATGCCCTTAGGGCGAGCAGCCAGGGTTTGCTGCTTAGCCTCTTCAGGCACATGATCGTAGGCAAACCAGTCCACCCGATCCATAACCCAGACAGCTACCGCACCCGCTGCAGCCCCCACGGCTGCGCCAGCCAGAACGCCTGCGATGCTCATCGCGCGCGAATCGTCATAAGACATGGAGACCTCCAAAACAGTGGACTCTTAGTAGGCAGGCAATGCACAAAGATCAGAGTTCCCCGCACCACTTTGAGTGTATCTGATCGAGTACAGGCACAACGACCCGTCTCCGTACCCGTATAGAACCCATTAACCACTCAAACTAGCACACCAATAATAGGTACATGCAATCGAGTGCAGGACCGCTCGCCATGTTCATCCGTGCCTACCTCCGCGCCTCCGCGAAGACCAGGATGCCAGCCGCGGCAGATATCAACTGATGAGCCATGGCCAGCGCATTGCCTCCTACCACACCGAGAACCAGAGCGGTGCCTCCGTTTAGCGGCCCGAGCTGTTCCTCCTCTTGAGCGACTCCCAGCCAGGGATGTGCTGCTGGTAGAGCAGGTGGATCGGTTGTCCCGTCTGACCAATGCCGACTGGCAGCAACTGCGACAGCTCATCAAGGCCAAGGAGGTGATGGTGGTGGCACTGGATTTCCCCACCCTCTCACCAGTTCCTGAACCACCCAGGCAGACCATCCCTTGCAGTTGCGCTTCACTGAAGGACTAAGGCGCTCCTGCAAAGCTTCAGAAAAACAAATGACGCCCCACCACAGGGATGGGCAGACCGACGTAGGGGGCATCATCATTCCTCTCGCTCCGTCAACAACCGCCACTCTCCAGTTTGGCTTGCCTCTCTTGTATCGGTACAGGAAATCAGTACAAGATCGAGACCTTCAATGGTGGTGGACCATAGAAATCAATCACTTAAGGAAGAGTAGTGAGCCTTGTGGGTTTGAATCCCACCCTCACCGCCAGATAAACGAAACCCCTGTGAGCTAGGCACCAGGGGTTTTGTGCTTTCTGGAGTATAAGCGTTATGTCCCTAAGCTGACTGTCGGTGCGTTGCAGGTCGCGTTGCTGAGTGGTAAAGGCAGTAAGACTTCAACATATATTTCTTTTGAACTCTTCCCTTGAAGCATTCAGTTGCTTCTCAAGGGCCGGTTTTCGGCGCTTGCTTGGGCTTATACTGTTTTCTCAAAACACGATAGCCACGCCAAAGAGATTAATGGCTTAATGCCATTTGTCGCCCTGATTATTCTTTCTGAAATATTCGCGCTCTGCTTCGATAAACTAGGCAAGGTTTTTCGTCAGAAGTGGTAATAGCCACTCAATAGGCATGGAGGCCTATAGGATGGTGTACGTGTCCGATACATTGAGCCTTTCGCAGGCCCAAATTTTACTTGAGTCCAGTTTTTCACCTTATGGCTGTCGCCTGATTCACAGCGAGCAGGAGTATTTCGGGCTGGAGTTTTTTCATCCAGGTACAAAAGATACTCTGATGGTGGTCTTTGGTATGCCTATCGAAGCCGCTCGAAAAGCTACTTCTCTTGGTCGCCTTATTGCCGAGCTACATCTTGATCTAGCTTTCAATGCCGAGAAAACCGTACCGCACGAGTACAGTGCCAGGCTCTAATATGCTACTCACAGGACGCGAGGTCTTGTATGGCGATGGTTTTTGTGCGCCTGTGCTGTAATCGCTTCCCTTGATATGGGCAGGCTCTTTATTTTGCATATTGTTCAAGCCTTGCCCTCTCAGTACGGTTACTTGCTTCAACTTGGTCTGTATTGGCTTCTGGCTAATCAAGCTTCTGTACGAGCACTCTAATACCGTCCACTCTGTTGGAAGTGGTAGAGCAGACAGCTTGTCTGTATTTACACATAGAGCCGCCAGTAGAATTTTAGGTTGAAACGCTTAATGCGCAACAAGAGTGTGTCGCTCTTTATAGGGTTGCGCCTGATTAGGCAGGTGCGCATTGGATAGCATTGTTTAGGACATTTAGATGTCTGGACGTCATTACGAATTCTATCCTTGAGCAAAAGGAAGCATACCTAAGGCTGGCTCTTCCTGCCAAAATTGGAGGACTAAAGCAGGGGCCGTAAAAATCAATGAGCGTGTCGTGGGATATTTTTTGCAGTGTCGTCGATAACTATGGCGACATTGGCGTGACATGGCGTTTAGCGCGTCAATTGGTTGCCGAGCATAATCAGGAGGTGCGTCTTTTTGTGGACGATTGGGTCTCCTTTACACGTATCCATCCCGAAGCCGCCCCAGAAGCGTCGACTCAGCGACTGTTGGGTGTTGAGGTACATCATTGGACCAGTGAGTGGCCGGATATCTTACGGCCGGCCGATGTTGTCATTGAGGCTTTCGGCTGTCCGCTGCCGGCTGTCTATGTCGAGGCCATGGCGTGCCGGACGGTTCAGCCGCTTTGGATTAATTTGGAATACCTGAGCGCTGAGGCTTGGGTCGAAGACTGCCATGGCCTGGCTTCTCCTCAGCCTAACGGATTGAAGAAGTTTTTCTTTTTCCCTGGCTTTACCGCTGGGACAGGTGGTTTGCTCCGTGAGCATGGTCTGCTTGAGCGGCGCCAAACCTTTCGCATGTCGACGGTTGAGCGTGACGCTTTTTTGGTGCAGTTGGGTGTTTCTGTAAGACCGGGGGAGCGGTTGTTTTCCTTGTTCAGCTATGAGATGCCCAGCCTGCATGACTGGCTGGACGAGCTGACAAAAAGCGCTGAGCCTGTTCTTCTCTTGATTCCAGAGGGGCGAGTGCTTGGGAACGTTGCACGCTGGGCAGGCTATGATCGCCTGATGCCGGGAGACGTTTATCATCGAAGGCAGTTGCGCATTCACATTATACCGTTCCGGCAGCAGGACGATTATGATCGATTACTCTGGTGCTGCGATTTCAACGCCGCGCGTGGCGAGGAATCCTTCATACGGGCACAGTGGGCGGGGCAACCATTTATCTGGCATATTTATCCTCAGGATAAACGTGCTCACATGCTCAAGCTGGATGCCTTTTTAGATCGTTACCTAGTGGGGCTGAGCCCTGCTGCAGGCCAAGCGACCCGGGTTCTGTGGCATGCCTGGAATGGTGAAGGCAGTCTTGGTCAGGCGTGGCGTGAGTGGATGCCATACGTAGGTGAGCTGACCGCTCATGCAGAAAGCTGGTGTGCCCGACAGGCTGAACACAATGACTTGGCCTCAGCGCTGGTACATTTCCATGTAGAGCGGCTATCATACAGCGCTTGATTTCTATCTTCTTTCCAAACGGATAACCGCATGAAAACCGCACAAGAGTTCCGTGCCGGCCAAGTGGCCATGATCGACAATGCGCCTTGGGTCATTCAGAAGGCTGAGTACAACAAGTCCGGCCGTAACGCTGCAGTGGTCAAGATGAAGCTGAAGAACCTGCTGAGCGGCAGCGCGACCGAAACGGTATTCCGTGCTGATGACAAGCTGGAGCCGGTCATTCTGGATCGCAAGGAAGTGACCTATTCCTATTTTGCCGATCCGCTGTATGTCTTCATGGACACTGAGTTCAACCAGTACGAGATCGAGAAAGACGATCTGGGCGACGCGGTAAACTACATCGAAGACGGCATGACTGACGTTTGCGAAGCAGTGTTCTATAACGATCGTGTTATCTCCATCGAGATGCCAACAACGATCGTACGTCAGATTGCCTACACCGAGCCTTCGGTGCGTGGTGACACCTCTGGCAAGGTCATGAAGACTGCCCGGTTGAACACAGGCTTTGAAATGAAAGTTTCCGAGTTCTGCAATATCGGTGACTATATCGAGATCGACACTCGTACCAATGAGTACAAGTCACGCGCCAAGGTCTAAGTGGCTGTGATTCAAGAGCCCGGCTAAATGCCGGGCTTTTTTATGGGCGCGTTGTCTGCGGTCTGTTGATGAGCTAGGAGCAAGGAGTTCTCATGGAGGTCGTGTCAATCCTGCTAAATGTCTTCCTGGGCGGTGTTCTGGGTGTGGTTGGCGGGCTGTTTGGTATCGGCGGTGGGTTGATCGCCATTCCGGTACTGGGGCTGCTGTTTGGGTTGGACCAGCAACTGGCGCAGGGCACGGCATTGGTTATGGTGGTGCCTAATGTCCTGGTGTCCATCTGGAAGTATAACCAGCGCAACCGAATTGACTGGCGACGCGCCTTTATCTTATCCGGATCCGGAATTGTGTCCGCTCTTCTGGGTGCTCTCCTGGCCGTTGGGTTGGATCCGGTACTGATGCGCAAAGCTTTCGTGGGTTTCCTGCTGTTTTTGGTGGGATATAACCTTTGGCAACTGCGCATGCGAGGGCGTAGGGGCGAGCATTCACCGGGTATGATCTGGCTGGCAGTATTAGGTCTTGCCGCTGGCGCCTTTGGCGGTTTGTTCGGCGTGGGTGGTGCTGTGATCGCGACGCCGTTACTGACCAGTGTCTTTGGGTTTACCCAAATCATGGCGCAAGGCTTGTCCTTGACGATGGCGTTGCCGGCGACCGGTCTTACGCTGGTCACGTACGCCACGCATGGTGAGGTGTCTTGGGTCATAGGCATTCCGCTGGCAATAGGCGGCATCGTCAGCGTGGGCTGGGGGGTGCGGCTGGCTCACGCTTTGCCCGAGCGTAACCTGCGTGTAGCGTTCTGCGGGTTTTTGCTTGTTTGTGCCATCCTGCTGGCACTCAAATAAACGTCGTAGAATGAGTCGATCTAGGGTGCTAACTGCGAAAGCCTTCCATGATGTAGTCAGCGAAGGCTTCTGTAATTGCAGATTGTGTCCTTGGGTTGCGTACCAGCATGATTCGCGCCGAGGGCAGGGTAGGTAAACCTTCTTCCGTGCCGATAATCCTGAGGTTAGACGTTATCAGGCTCTGTAGTTGAGCCGTGACGGCTAGCCCGGTACCTACCACGGCCAGGATGGCGGACAAGCTGGGGCTGCTATAGGCGATTCGATAATCAATGCCTGCCGTATCCAGTGCATTACACATCCAGGAGCGGCAGAAACAACCGTTATTGAAAGTCGCCAGAGGTAAGGGCTTTTGATTCAACGGTGTGTAACCCTCGGCCTGCATCCAGACAACGGGCTCTTCTCGAAGAAGCTGACCGATTTCATTTCCTGGCTCGCGGGTTACGATAGTCAAATCCAGATCATGCCGTTGCAACAGTTGCAGAGTGGTTTCGCACTGCACTTCAACCTGCACCAACGGGTAGGCTTGGGCGAAGCGAGACAGGATGCCAGGCAGAAAACGCATTACATAATCATCGGGCGTGCCTATCTTGACTGTGCCTACCATGTGCGGCTCGCGTAATGTGTTAAGCACTTCGCTATGCAGGGCCATGATCCGGCGCGCATACCCAAGCAATACTTGGCCTTCGGCTGTCAGTCTGACGTGTCGGCCGTCACGCTCGAACAGGGGGCGCTGCAGAATGTCCTCTTCGAGCCGCTTCATCTGCATGCTGATTGCCGACTGCGTACGGTTGACTGCTTCGGCGGCGCGGGTAAAGCCACCGAGGTCTGCAATGGCGATAAATGTGCGCAGTAATTCAGTTTCGATACTAGGATACTGGGCCATTCATCAATCTCCGAGATGTATAGCATAAGAACTATTCGTTGGATTGATCATAAGCGCTGAAACACACTTGTGCCATACCTATGCAGGAGGGCATGGCATGACGATTCGCTTAATACCTTTCGCTCCAGAACGCACTTCTATAGCTCCACATGATTGGCCGCACGGTTCGCTCTGGCGCCGATTGATTGCCCGCTTTGAACGCTGGCGTATGTTGTCCCGGCAGCGGCATCAGCTGGCCATGCTAAGTGATGAGACGTTGAAAGACCTTGGGCTTTCCCGTGCCGATGTTATCCAGGAAAGCGAGCGCCCTTTTTGGGATGATCCTTTCTCACGTTGATGTTGGGGGCAGGCTTGTTTAGGGTGGTGGTTCTTTCATTCAGGAAAGCGCCATGTCGTCACCCTTGTCCTTATCCTTGAAAGAGGCGCGTCGACTGGCGCTTAACGCTCAAGGCTTCCTTGATGCCAAGCCGCGCGGAAAGGTTGGTCATCGGCACATTGAGGTATTAATTGAGCGGCTTGGGCTTCTTCAGATCGATTCGGTCAATGCGCTTGTTCGTTCTCATTACCTACCGCTTTTCTCTCGGCTGGGCTATTACCGTACGGCTCTGCTGGATGAATTGGCTTGGTCCAAGGGTAAGCGGCGCCGACTATTCGAGTGTTGGGGACATGAGGCTTCGTTGTTGCCGATGACCAGCTATCCCCTGATGCGCTGGCGTATGCAACGGGCCGCACAGGGACGGGGTATTTATAATGAGCTGGCCCGTTTGGGGCGGGAGCAGCGAGAGGTAATCGAGCGTGTTCTCCAGGCCGTAAAAGAACAAGGCCCTTTGGGGGCAGGCAGCTTGACTAGCCGAGTTGAGCGGGCCGGCCCCTGGTGGGATTGGAGCCCTGAGAAAAAAGCATTGGAATGGCTGTTTGCTGCCGGTGAGGTGACAGTGGCGGGCCGGCGAGGTTTCGAGCGGCTTTACGATTTGCCCGAACGTGTTATTCCTCCGGAGATTTTAAATCAATCGTCTCTAGACGAGGCCCAGGCACAGCGTGAGCTGATTCGTCGCAGCGCTTGGGCCATGGGCGTCGCGACGGAAAAGGACCTGCGTGATTATTATCGGCTCGATTCTGCTGACAGCAAGGCACGCATTGGTGAGTTAGTAGAAGCTGGCGAACTACAAGCTGTCGCAGTGGAGGGGTGGAAGTCTGTGGCGTACGCTGGCAAAGAGCTCAATATGCCGGTCCGCAGGCGGCAGATTAGCGCCCTCTTGTCACCTTTCGATTCGCTCATTTGGGAGCGCTCGCGTACCGAGCGGCTGTTTGGTTTTCGTTACCGGCTGGAAATCTATACTCCAGCGCATAAACGGGTATACGGTTATTACGTTTTACCGTTTCTCCACAACGAGCATTTGATCGCCCGGGTGGACTTACGCGCCGAGCGTGCCCATGGTCGGCTGGCGGTACATGCGGTGCATTGGGAGGGGGCGCGGATGAACGAGGAGGATGCCCAGGCATTGGCTGAAAATCTCCGCCAGTTAGCCGACTGGCTGGGGCTGGCGGAAATTCATCTACAGGGCAGCGCCTTATCGTTAAAGGCGCAACTGGCTCATGTTAGCGGCGCACCTGCTTGAGCGTCTCGGCAATCATAAAGGCCAGCTCCAGAGACTGATCGGCGTTAAGACGAGGATCACAATGGGTATGGTAACGATCAGACAGGCCCGCTTCGGTGATAGGGCGTGATCCGCCAATACACTCGGTCACGTTCTGTCCGGTCATTTCAATATGGATGCCACCTGCATAGGTGCCTTCGGCCTGATGTACCTCAAAGAATTCCCGTACTTCTGATAAGACACTGGCGAAATCACGCGTTTTGTAGCCGCTGGACGCCTTAATGGTGTTCCCATGCATAGGGTCAGAGCTCCAAAGTACTTGTCGACCTTCCCGCTGCACAGCCTGAAGCAGGCGCGGCAGATGTTCCGCTACCTTGTTGGCTCCCATGCGGACGATCAGGTTGAGGCGGCCGGGGTCGTTGTCTGGATTGAGAATATCGATTAGTCGAATCAGGTCTTCCGTCTTGGTCGTCGGACCTACTTTGACACCGATCGGGTTGTTCACGCCTCTCAGAAACTCTACGTGGGCACCGTCCGGCTGGCGGGTCCGGTCGCCGATCCACAGCATATGAGCAGAACAGTCGTACCAATCGCCGGTCAGGCTGTCGCGGCGCACGAAGGCTTCTTCATAATTGAGCAGCAACGCTTCATGGGCTGTGAAAAAGCTCGTCTCTTTTAGTTGCGGAGCACTGTCCAGGCCGCAGGCTCGCATAAAAGCCAAGGTTTCATCGATTCGGTCGGCCAGCTGGTGATAACGCTCGGCCAGCGTAGAGTTGGCAATGAAGTCCAGATTCCATTTGTGAACCTGATGCAGATCGGCAAAGCCGCCCTGGGCAAAAGCTCGCAACAGGTTGAGCGTAGAAGTGGCTTGGTGGTAGGCCTGAAGCAAGCGCTGCGGGTCCGGTACACGACTGGTTTCATCAAAGTTAATGCCGTTGACGATGTCTCCCCGGTAGGCAGGTAAGGTCACGCTGTCCTGGGTTTCCTCGCCTGACGAACGAGGCTTGGCGAACTGGCCAGCCATACGGCCAACCTTGACTACCGGGCAGCCAGCCGCGAAGGTCATGACCACGGCCATTTGCAATAATACTTTGAAGGTGTCTCGGATCTTGCCTGCTGAGAATTCGGCAAAGCTCTCTGCGCAATCGCCGCCCTGTAGCAGGAATGCTCGCCCTTGGGTGACTTCGGCAAATTGCCGACGCAGTTCACGGGCTTCGCCAGCAAAAACCAGAGGCGGATAACTCGCCAGGGTATTTTCCACGTCTTTCAAGCGAGTGGCGTCAGGGTAGACAGGTTGCTGCTGGATAGGTAAGGCTCTCCAGCTGTCAGGGCTCCAGGGTTGACTCATGGCAGGCTCTTGCATAGTGGGCAAATAGGACTGGCATGATAACCGTTTGTAGTCTTTCTCCGTGATGGACGTCTTGTATCGGTCTGCTTAAGATCTGGCGCTCATAACAGGAGGGAATATGGATACCGCAGAGCGTTTGCTGGCCGAGATACATGACGAGCATGGCCGTATACGGGTTGTAGAAGTCGGTGAGTACCGTTTCCTTGAGTTTGGTGACGAGGTTGAGCAAAGCTGCGTTTCAACGAAAGATCCCGGTTGGCTGGAATACGATTATGGTCGCGCTATGCTGCTGGGGGCCCTATGCCCATCTGCACCTGAGTGTGCCTTGTTCCTGGGTCTGGGAGCCGGAACTCTGACTCGGGCATGTCTCGACTGGCTACCACTGACCTCAGTCGAAGCAATTGAGTTGCGCGAAGCCGTTCCTCAACTTGCGCGTGATCATTTTGGTTTGGGCGATGACCCCCGGTTGCACATTCGTATCGGCGATGCTGTCGATCTGCTGGAAACGTGCGAGCCGGCCGACGTTATCTTTGTTGATCTTTATACCGATGTAGGACCTTCTGCCGCGCATCTGGCTTGGGGGTTTCTAACCAGTTGCCAGCGTAAGCTGAAGCCAGGCGGGTGGTTGATCATCAATCAATGGACCAGCACGGACAATAAGCCGCTCGGTGCAGCGTTCCTGCGCGGAATGTTTCGTCATCACTATTGGGAGTGCCCAGTACCGGAAGGGAATGTGATTATTTTTGTACCGTCCAGCCTGGAAGAGGAGTTAGATAAGGAGGCGTTGCGTAACCGCGCTCGTGTATTAGAGACGCGCCTAGGGTATTCCTTGCAGACGTATATCGATTTGCTTAGGCCAGCTACCTGAGTAAGGGTAATTTAAAAGAAATTCAATAGGCTGCTGGGCTTTTGACTTGTATTCGGCTATGATACGCGCCGGTCTTTTCAGGCCTTTCCGTTCAGGAACTGCATTATCCCGGCGCATAGGCCGGCCGTGCGTTCGCATTGCGAACTATCCTTGACGTAACACCACGTATTCATTCACTCGCAAATTTCCTCACCTCGTCTGCCTGGGTGACTTCGGTCTATCGGACATGCGTAGCACAAGGTCTTGGGTCTTTGCGATGTACACGAGGCAAAACAATGACCCAAGAAATCGGCGGTTTCGCCGCACTTGAACTTAATCCCCACGTACTGGCTGCTATCAAGGCTGTTGGCTACGAGGAACCTTCTCCTATTCAGGCTCAATCGATTCCGGTCATCATGGCTGGACACGATATGATTGGTCAGGCACAGACGGGTACAGGCAAGACGGCGGCATTCGCGTTGCCTCTGTTGTCGCGTCTGGATCCTGCTCGCCGCGAGCCACAAGTCCTTATTCTCGTGCCTACACGTGAACTGGCGCTTCAAGTAGCAACAGCCTGTGAGACATATTCGACCGAGATGCCGGGTGTGAAAGTCGTAGCCCTGTACGGCGGCGCACCCATGGGTCCGCAGTTGCGCTCGTTGCGTCTTGGTGCTCAGGTGCTGGTAGCTACACCGGGCCGTCTGTGCGATCACTTGCGCCGCGATGAAAATCTACTATCCACAGTAGAACGCTTGGTGCTGGACGAAGCGGACGAAATGCTCAAATTGGGCTTTATGGATGATCTCGAGTTCATTTTCGAGGCCATGCCTGCGTCGCGCCAGACTGTATTGTTCTCTGCTACGTTGCCTCCTTCGATTCGGGCGATTGCCGAACGTCATCTGAAAGAACCCAAGCACATCCGTATCGCGTCGAAGACGCAAACGGTGGCACGTATTGAGCAGGCGCACCTCATGGTTCATGCGGACCAGAAGCCTGCGTCTGTATTGCGTTTGCTGGAAGTCGAAAACTTCGACGCTCTGATTGCATTCGTGCGTACCAAACAGGCTACGCTGGATATCGCTGAGCTTTTGGAGCGCCAAGGCTACCGCGTCAGTGCGCTGAATGGCGACATGCCTCAGGCTCAACGCGAAAAAGTGATCGAGTCTCTTAAGGATGGCTCTCTGGATATCGTAGTAGCGACTGACGTAGCTGCGCGGGGGCTGGATGTGGCGCGTATCACGCACGTGCTCAATATCGATATGCCTTACGACCCAGAGTCATATGTGCACCGTATTGGTCGTACCGGCCGTGCAGGCCGTGAAGGTCGTGCGTTGTTGCTGGTTACTCCTCGTGAGCGCCGTATGTTGCAGGTGATCGAGCGGGTAACTGGACAGAAGGTTGGTGAAATTCGTCTACCTGATGCCGAAGCTGTGCTGGAAGCACGTATTTCCCGTCTGGCTGATAGCTTGGGCGCATTGCTGGCTGATTCGGAAAACACTCGTGGTGCGCTGCGTGATGAGTTGTGCGAACGCTTGCAGTGTGACGCTCCTACGCTAGCTGCCGCCTTGCTGGCCAAGCTAACTGCAGGTCGTGCTCTGGATATCGAGACGGTGCGTCGTGAGCAGCCGCTGACACCGGTTTCTCGTGAGCGGTCTGAGCGTTCTTCCGATCGCGAACGTCAGGGGGGTGGTCGTAGTGAACGTGGCGAGCCGCGTGATCGTCGTCCCATGGCGCCACTGCCTGAAGGCCGTGTTCGTTGCCGTACCGCGCTGGGCGCACGTGATGGCATCGCTGCCAAGAACCTTCTCGGTGCGATCTTGAATGAGGGTGGTGTTGATCGAGAGGCCATTGGCCGTATTCAGATTCGTGAATCCTTCAGCTTGATCGAGCTGCCGGAAGAGGGCCTCGAAGGGTTGCTGAATCGTCTGAAGGATACGCGAGTCGGCGGTAAGCCCCTGCGCCTGCGACGTTATCGCGAAGATTAATCTCTTCGAGTAAAAAAAGCCCCAGCCTGTCTGGGGCTTTTTTTTACAAAGAAAAAGCCTTCTTAAGAGAGTAGGCTTTTGCAAAGCAAACAGTTATCGATGCAGGAGCGCGATATGGATACGCCGTTCTGGTTGAACAAGTGGGAGCGCAACGAAATTGGTTTTCATTCGCTGCACGCCAATTCATATCTGAAGCGCCACTGGGAATCCCTTGAGGTCTCTGCTGGCTCGGTCGTATTGGTGCCGCTGTGTGGCAAGTCGATTGATATGGTCTGGCTGGCGGAGCAGGGTTTTCAGGTGCTAGGGGTGGAGCTGTCATCACTAGCCGTCGAGGCTTTTTTTGAAGAGCAGGGGTTAGTCCCTGTCTGTAAAAGCCATGGAACGTTGCGTCATTATAAAGCGGGCCCGTTTACGATCTTGCAAGGAGACTTCTTTGCACTAACCCCTGCGGACATGCCGGTCTGCTCAGCCGTTTATGATCGTGCAGCATTGATAGCTTTGCCTGAGGCTATGCGTTATCGCTATGTCCGTCATCTTGAAACCCTCATGCCTGCTGGAGAGGGATTGCTGATAACGCTGGAGTATGACCAAGCAAAACGCGCGGGTCCGCCTTTCGCCGTTTCTGACGATGAGGTGCATCGTCTTTATGAGCCTGCCTGGCGGCTGGAAACCTTGGAGCGGAAAGATGTGCTGGCTGAAAATGCTAAGTTTGCAGCACAGGGCGTTATGCAGCTAAGTGAAGCGGTGTATAAGCTCTCGTCGCTTGCCCGATAAGGGAAAGGGCAGCCAGAGCTGCCCTTTCGGTTACAAAATGACCTTGTCACGCAGCTTTTCAGCTGCTTGATGCAAGGCCTGAATGACCTTTTCCTTGTCGTAGTTCTGGATGCTATTGGTATCCAGATACATGGAAAATCCAGGTACTTCATGTTCCATATAGCTGGGGGAAGCGCCAAGATCGCGGCGGAAGTCTACAACTTGATAGATCTGTACGGGGCGACTGAACCCCTTGACGCTGATCTGGCTTTTGTCACGGCACATGATCACGTCCTTGATCAGTGAGTAAGTTTCATGGCTGATCAGGATTTCTCCAGCATCTGCTGCACTTTCAAGACGGCTAGCGAGATTCACCTCGCGGCCGATGATGGTGTAATCCATGCGCATGCTGGCGCCAAAATTACCTACGGTACAGTAGCCGGTATTCAAGCCCATGCGGATCTCGAGCGGTTTAGTGATGCCTTGGCTACGCCATTGTTGACGCAGCACCTTCATGTGCTTACGCATGGCGATAGCCATGGAAACAGCGGCAACTGCGTCTTTCTTGGCGCCCTGGGTATTGGGGTCGCCAAAAAAAACCATGACGCAGTCACCCACGAATTTGTCGATAGTGCCGCCATATTTAATAGCGATCTTCGACATTTCGTTCAGATAGTTGTTGAGCATGTCGGTAAGCGCTTCTGCTTCCAGCTCTTCAGATAGCTCCGTAAAACCTTTGATGTCAGAAAAGAACACGGTGAGCTTTTTACGCTGGGTTTCCAGCATGACGTTCTTCTTGCCCGTAAAGATCGACTCCCATACTTGGGAAGGCAGATACTTAGACAGGTTATGTGCCAAATTGGCCGCCTTTTCATGTTCTAGCTTTAGCTCTTCCTGGGCCTGTTTCAGACGCAGACGCTGTTCGTACATGAAGTGAGCCGTCATGCATACGTGTAAGCCGGTGCCGATAATGCTGACAAAAGAAACCAATAGCGGGCTATAGGGCTCAACATGTTCCAGCACCACTGCACTGGCAGCCAGCATAGCGCTCAAGGCTGTCAGTAATGCAATTGCAGCGTATCGTCCTCCTCCCATCAGTAGTGATGTGAAGGTTAACAGCAGGAGCACCATCAGGCTGGGTACGACAGTAAAGCCCAGGAGCAAGATGCCGACTCCCGCATGGATCGAGTCGATGAAAAGGAGTACGAGATCGGTTTCCAGCGGATGCGAGCGGCGTAGCCGCATGCTGACTTGATGAGCCAAATGCGGATAGACAAGCGTGTAAGGAACCAGCCAAAGAATGCTATAGGTAAAGTGATGAGAATAGGCCCCGGCGGCAATGGTCGCTGCCAGCGCCAAGTAGGCCAGTGCTCGAGAGTAGTATTCGCCAAGATAGTCAGACGGGCTATTGGCATGCCGATGGGTCAGGAACTTCATGGGTTCGATCCATCTGAATGAAAGGGTAGTGCCATAGGAAGCCTCGGATGTCTTGCAAAGAGCGTCGATCATTGTAACGGACCGGCGATAGGATCTTATCTGAGGTCGATGGCAACGTCCAAAGTCTTTAACGTTTGCTAAAAGCAGATGCTCCTACCTGACAGAGCATGGCGTAGGCGGTAAGGTCTGTATAACAATACAGCCTTTACATGATATGAGGTCACCATGGACGCGTTAGATGTTTTACTCAACCGTGTTTCCATCGCTCGATTGGTCGAGCCTGCGCCTCGGGCAGAGCAACTGGATACACTGTTTGCTGCCGCCATGCGAGCGCCTGATCATAAACAGCTCCGCCCATGGCGCTTCCTGACCATACAGGGTGAGGCGCGTCAGCAATTGGGGGAATTATTCGTCTCGGCCTTATTGGCGCGCAATCCTCAGGCAGCTCCCGAGGCTGTGACAAAAGCGCGTGCAATGCCGCTGCGCGCCCCTTTGCTGGTTGTTGCGATTGCCTGTGCTCAAGAACACCCTAAGGTACCTGTTCAAGAGCAAGTCCTGGCAGCAGGATGCGCAGTGCACGGAATGCTTTTGGCTGCCTATGCCATGGGGCTAGGAGCAATCTGGCGCTCAGGTGATCTGGTTCATGATCCGGTGGTAATGAGCGGCTTGGGAATTGCCGATCATGAGGAGATTATTGGATTTGTTTATCTGGGTACGCCAGAGATCGCTCCTCGTAAGCCGTCCGCTGTAGACCTGTCCCGCTTTGTTACAGCCTGGCCGGCGTGAAGGAGGCGTCCTGCAGGGTCAGTGTCGCCACGAATCCACCTTGAGGATGATTGCTAAGCGTCAATGTGCCTCCATGGCGCTCAGCGGCGCGGCGTGCAATAGCCAGCCCCAGGCCGTATCCCGGACTGGTCTGGTTGGCTGCACGGTAAAACGGTTCGCTCAGGCGAGGCAGGTCGTCTTCAGTAACGCCTGGGCCATGATCGCGCACATTGATCGTTACTAGGGTTTCATGTCGAAAAGCGCTGATTTCCAAAGGGCGGTCCGCTGGGTTGAAGCGCAGCGCGTTGCGGATAAGGTTATCGACAGCGCGTTCCAGCATGTCAGGCCAGCCATATAAGCAAAGATCGGGAGAAACATTTAGCTCAATATGCTGGTCAGGTGCTGTCAGGCTGGCATCGCTACGTAACTGTTCCATTAAGGACAGTACTACGATCAGAGTCTTGTCTCCCGTATCGCCGTCAAGTCTAGCCAAGGCCAGTATTTCGCCAATCAAGGTTTCCAATCGATCGCATTCCTGCTCCAGGCGCGGCCACATAGTGGCACGGTTTTCAGGTGATGCTCGTTCTGCCAGGGCCAGAGCAATACGCAATCGGGCCAGGGGAGAGCGTAATTCATGTGAAACGTCGCGTAAGAGATGTCTCTGGCTGATGATCAGGCTCTGCAGGCGGTCGCCCATGCGGTTGAAATCCTGGGCAAGAATGCCGAGCTCGTCCTGGCGTCGCGATAGTCGGGCTAGGCTGTCCTGTTGATAGGCTGTACGGCCTAGATCATGTACAGCACTGCGTAGACGATTAAGTGGGCGAGTAATCGACAGGGTCAGTAAGAGGCTAAAAAGTGTTAATACTAGGCAAGCGATAACCAGAACGCTTACCGGCCAGAGCAGCGAGTGGCGACGCCAGTTGTTCAGATCGGGAAACGGAATGTGATAGATGAACAAATAACTACGCCCGGTTTCAGCGCTGGTATATTCGGTAGCCAGTCGTCTCCAAGGTAGAGGGCGGTCACGCTCACGTCGTTCTAACTCACGTGCGCGGGGAGGAAAGGTGCCCTCGACTACAGGTGCTCCGTTTTCACTTAGAACTTGGACGTCGATCCTAAAACGTTGTTTATGGCGCTCCAGCATTGCCTGGGCGGCATTGGCGCCTCGCTCCTCATAATGTTCAACCCATCGTTCGGGTAAATTCTTAAGTCCTGGGTGTCGAGATAGTATCCAGGCGTCTTGGTCGAGAATATGGCTTAGGATCATTGTAAGGCCGACGGCAGACAGAACAGCCAGCCAGAAAGTGCCGAGGATTCGCCAGAACAAAGATCGAAGAACCATGGGGAAAGCCGGGTCGGTCAATGGGAAAGCCGGACCAGGTTTACCTGGTCCGGTTGTAATCAATTGGATTTGTGGTCTTTCTTCCACTGTTGGAATTCAGCCCATTCGGCATGCCTTTGTTCCTGCTTCTTGGCTGCCTCATCAAATTCCTTACGCTGCTCAGGCGTCAACTGATCGCGAATGGCTTTCTGGGTTTTTTCGCGGTTAGCCTTGAGTTCATCCTTCATGGCTTGCTGCTCATTGGCTGGCAGCTTGTCCAGGTAACGCTTGGTGATGTCGCGATGCTGCCGCATCTCCTCACCCATCAGCTTACCGATTGAGCGGCGCTGCTCGGCTGTAAGGTTCAGATTCCGGAATGGGCCATCAGCCTTCATGCCGTGGTGCTTGCCGGGGCGACCCATATCAGGACGATCCATGTCGTGGCCATCCATATGCATGCCGGGTGGTGGAGGCGGCATGTCATCAGCTGCCGGCGCGGCTATCGCTAAGGCTGGGAGCAGAGAAGCGACGAGCAGGGCTGGAAACATCTTACGCATGAGAGTTCTCCTTGATGAAAGGCCGGTAGTAACCGGATGAGCTTCATTCTAGGGAAGGCAAGGTCAGATGCCGTCAGCCAAGGTAAAGCTTGGGTAAATCCGCTGTCAGGCCGGTATGGGCATTACGTTGCGTTACTCGCTGTAGTAATAGCCTCGACCGCGAATAGCCATAATGCGCGGTCTGCCGTCTGAGTGAGGGCCAAGTTTCTTGCGCAGATTGCTGACATGCATGTCCAGGCTGCGATCGTACAATGTCAACTTGCGGCCCAAAGCTGCCTGGGCTAAGGCTTGCTTGTCGAGCGGATCGCTGGGTTGGCGCAACAAGGCCTCTAGAATCCGGCTTTCGGTCAGCGTCAGGTTGATCTCGTGCTCACCAATGCTCGCGACACCTCGTGCCAGGCTGAGTGAAAGGTCGCCTAACTGCAGGCGTACCGACGGTTGCGCCGGATGGCTGCGGCGCAGAACGGCCCGTAGGCGTGCAGTCAGCTCGCGGGGATCGCACGGTTTGGCCAGGTAATCGTCTGCTCCCAATTCAAGGCCGAGAATGCGATCTAGTGGTTCGCCTCGGCCGGACAGCATGACGACCGGCAGCTCTGGATGGTCGGTGCGCAGTTTTTTTAAAAGCTCCAGACCGCTCCCGTCGGGCAACATCACGTCCAATACAACGGCATCAGGTGTATGCAGGGCCAATTCCTCGCGGGCGCTAAGGCCATCATGGCTGGCACGCACCTCGAAACCTTCCTGGCGCAGCCAGGTGCTTAGAAGGTCGCAAAGTTCACGGTCGTCGTCGATCAGTAGTAATTGGCTCATTGGGTCATCCGGCTGCGCATCGATCGGTATACCGTACGGTTGTCAAACCGGCCTCGCATCCTTGTACTAGCGGTTTTCGGTTTTTTTCGGATCGTTGTCATGTAGATGTCGGGCCAGATAAATACCCTGGCCAAGCATGAACAGCAAGGTCATCCCCAAGCTACCAAAGACCTTAAAGTCAACCCAAATGCTTTGAAAGGTAAAGGCCACGAACAAATTGGCGAAGCCGCACACCAAGAAGAAGAGGATCCAGGCAATATTCAGGCGCACCCAGACTGCATGAGGCAGGGTCATGGCATGTCCCAGCATGCGTTCGATCAACGGCTTTTCGCCAATGAAGTGGCTGCCGATGAAGGCGACGGCAAACAGCCAGTTCACGACTGGGGCTTTCCACTTAAGAAAAGTCTCGCTGTGAAACGCCAGGGTCATACCACCAAAGACAAGGCAGGCAATCAGGGTCAGCCATTGCCCTTTCTCCAGGCGGCGCTGCTGAATGAGCAGTAGGCCGTAGACGACCACGGACGCGCCAATCAGAACGGCAGTAGCGCTGAAAATACCGCCCAATGTGAAGGTATGTCCTGCAACCTCTACCGTTCGCGGGTCGAGCTTGAAGACGATGAAGAAAAGAATCAGAGGAATAAAATCGATGAGTTGTTTCATTTAAACAGCCGGAGCTAGGACATCCAGGCATAATAACAGACGAATCAAGACGAGGAACCAGGATGCGTGTCGATCTGCATTGTCACAGTACCGCTTCCGATGGAACACTGGCACCGGCCGACGTGGTCGCGCGTGCTTATGAGAGGGGTGTCCGTCTGTTGGCCCTGACCGATCACGACACGCTGGAGGGTTTGCCGGAGGCACGTAGCGCTGCCGAGCGGTGCGGCTTGAGCCTGTTGAACGGTATTGAGCTTTCCTGTACGTGGGGCGGCGCTACTATCCATGTGTTGGGCTATGGTTTCGACAGCGACGCGCCTGTCTTGAAGAATGCTCTGGAGGCGCTTTACAAGGGAAGATGGGCCCGCGCCGAGGAAATCGACCGGCGCTTGGCAGCCAAGGGTATGCCCGGAACATTGGAAGGCGCCCGAGCCATTCAGCAATCCTTGGGCGACAGCCGTAATGCTCCGGCCAGACCGCATTTTGCGGAATACCTTATCCAGGCGGGCTATGTGCAGGACCGCAGCGAAGCCTTTCGCAAGTGGCTGGGTAGTGGCAAGTTAGGTGATGTGAAACAACACTGGCCGACCCTGGAGGAAACCGTTAAGACCTTACGTGAAGCCAAGGCCTGGATCAGCCTGGCTCATCCGTTAGCCTATGACTTTACCCGGACCAAGCGGCGCAAGCTGCTGGGCGATTTCATCATGGCTGGTGGGCATGCATTAGAGGTAGTCAATGGGGTGCAGCCAGCTGAGCAGGTTGGCATGTTGGCAATTTTAGCGCGCGAGTTTGGTCTGATGGTTAGTGCCGGTAGCGATTTTCATATGCCTGGCGACTGGTCCGATCTGGGTATGTACCGTCCTGTTCCAGAAGATCTGCCGCCGCTTTGGATGCGCTTTGGGCACGCCATCTATCCCGCTAGTCAGGAGCCGACGTGAGCCAGTACATTGAAATTCATCCGCAGAACCCGCAGCCACGGCTTATTCGCCAGGCGGTGGATATAATTCTTGGTGGAGGCGTCGTTGCCTATCCTACCGATTCATCCTACGCCCTGGGTTGCCGGATCGGAGAAAAAAATGCTGTTGAGCGCATTCGCCGTATCCGGCAGCTAGACGACAAGCACAATTTCACATTGATTTGCCGGGACCTGTCCGAGTTGGGCCTCTATGCCAAGGTGGACACCAGTACCTTCCGTCTGTTGAAAGCGCATACGCCTGGACCGTATACCTTTATCCTCAATGCGACTCGTGAAGTGCCTCGTATTCTGCTGCATCCCAAGCGGCGGACCATTGGTGTGCGGGTACCTGCGCATCCGATCACCCAGGCGTTGCTTGATGAGCTGGGCGAGCCGTTGATGAGTGTTAGCCTGATCCTGCCGGGTCAGAGCGAGGCCTTGTCCGATCCTTATGACATGCGGGAGCAACTTGAGCATTTCGTGGATCTGGTCATAGACGGCGGCCCTGGTGGGCTCAAGCCTTCTACAGTTGTTAGCCTGACTGAAAGCGAGCCAGATGTGATGCGGGTGGGTGCAGGTGATCCAACACCCTTCGAGCGGGAGCGGGCATGAGCGAACCTTCTGCAGAGGCGCTCACCGAGCCCTTGGCGGACTCTCAAGGCCGTACTGCTCCCGCCGTGCCTCTGGTTTACGGCGAAGCGTTCACCGAACTGCCTCAGGATCTTTATATTCCGCCAGATGCTTTGGAGGTTTTCCTCGAGGCGTTTGAGGGGCCGTTGGATCTTTTGCTGTATCTGATTCGTAAACAAAACATCAATATTCTCGATATACCTGTTGCGGAAATCACGCGCCAATACATGGGCTATGTAGAGTTGATGAAATCGGTGCGTCTTGAGCTGGCGGCCGAATATCTGGTCATGGCAGCCATGCTTGCTGAGATCAAGTCGCGCATGCTCTTGCCGCGCTCTGTAGAAGCCGAGCAGGAAGAAGACGATCCTCGAGCAGAATTGATCCGCCGCCTGCAAGAGTACGAGCGCTTCAAGAAGGCTGCAGAGGATCTGGACTCACTACCGCGGGTGGGACGAGATCTCACAGTGCCCACCGTTCCGGCGCCAGAGGCGCGGGCGCGCAAGTTGCTGCCCGAGGTTAGCCTGAACGAGCTGATGCTGGCAATGAGTGAAGTTATGCGCCGGGCTGATCTGTTTGAAAGCCATCAGGTGACCCGTGAGGTATTGTCCACGCGGGAGCGTATGAGCGATGTACTTGATCGTTTGCAGGGCAATGGTTTTGTTCCGTTCATTCTGCTGTTCAAGGCAGAGGAAGGTCGCCTGGGTGTTGTCGTAACCTTTATGGCGATTCTGGAACTGGTCAAGGAGTCGCTGATCGAGCTGGTGCAGAACGAGCCCTTTACACCTATTCATGTCCGCATTCGCGTTGAGGAATCATCGGTAGAACCATTAGGGCCTTCTGAAGGTTTGCTTTAAGCGTCTCGTCTTTACTGAACCCTACGACCGAAGGGCCAGCAGCATATCCTCTATCTTCATGAATGTTCGGTTAGCCTGAGGTAGGAGAGGACGTGTACGCATCAGTACTGGAATCTTCAAGGTGCGCGCAACCTCTAATTTGGCTTGCGTAGCGGGGTTGCCACTATTCTTGCAAACAATCACATCGACGCGATGCTGCGTTAGTAAGTTGTGTTCATCTCTGAGCTTAAAAGGGCCGCGAGCACTGATGACTGTCGCACGAGCGACACTGATCTCTGTGTTCAAACAGCGAATCACCCAATGTTGATAGGGTGGAATGTTAGCAAGATGCTCCAGCGGCTCTCGCCCCAATGCGAACAAGGGGCGCCGGAAGGTAGCTATACGTTCCATCAGGTCCGACCAGGTGTGCCAAGCGCGCCAGTCGTCTTGCGGCGAAGGTTGCCAGGCGGGGCGGTGCAGTGCCCAGCAGGGAATGTCTACCTGAGCGGCTGCCTCCACTGCGTGGTGGCTGATGCGTTGAGCGTAGGGATGCGTCAAGTCCAGCACTAGCTCGATGCGCTGCTGACGAAGGTAGACGCCTAACCCCTCAGCTCCGCCAAAGCCACCGACCCGGCATTGACAAGGCAAGTCTTTAGGCACCTGACCTAGCCCAGCCAGGCTATAAATATCATTCTTGGAAAGCGTGCGGGCCAGCTGCAAGCCTTCTGTGGTTCCGCCTAGCAGCAGAATACGTTTCACGAGGCACATCCCATCAGCAGGCCTGCACGGTTAATGGCAAAGACGTCAAGGGCGATCGAAGCGGGAAGCTTTTCACGAGCGACATTCCAGGCCAGTTGGCAAATATGATCGGCTAAAGGGAGGCCGGCCTTATGAGCCATTCCCAATGCCTGCTGACTAGTCGTACAAGCCGTCATGGCTTGTTGTAAAGAGGCATCTGCTCCCAGGCTGGCTGCCTGTTTGGCCAGCCAGGGCAGGTCAATACTGGAGCTTCGGCTATGGAGATCCATATGGCCGGCCGCAAGTTTGCTGATCTTGCCAAAGCCGCCGCATAGGGAGAGACGCTCGACCGGAGCGCGCTTGAGATGTTTCAGGACGGCTCCGACAAAGTCGCCCATTTCAATCAAGGCTATTTCCGGTAGATTGAAATGGGTTCGCATGGCCATTTCGCTGGCGTTGCCAGTACAGGCGGATAAATGAGCCTGGCCATTGGCCCGAGCCACATCAATGGCCTGTTGGATGGAGGCGATATAGGCGGCGCAGGAAAAAGGCCGCACAATGCCGCTAGTACCCAGGATTGAGAGGCCACCCAGAATGCCTAGGCGCGGATTCATGGTCTTCAAGGCCAGCGCTTCGCCATGCTCGATACCAATCGTTACGATAAACCCGCCTGAGTAGCCGGTTTCCTGGGCGAGGCGTTCCAGGTGTAGGTGCATCATCTGGCGCGGAACGGGATTGATCGCGGGCTCGCCTACGGCAAGCACCAGTCCTGGTCGGGTAACCGTACCAACACCTGGACCGGCCCGAAAAGTGATGCCGGAAAGAGGGTGGAGTTCGACCTCGGCAGATACTCGGGCGCCATGGGTGACGTCAGGGTCGTCGCCTGCATCCTTGATGATCGAGGCCGAGGCGCCTCGAGGCGTTCGTCCGCAGTGCTCGAGCCGTAATAGGAGCTGTTTGTTGCCCTTGGGCAGATCGATGGAGAGTGCATCGCTAGTTTCATTCAGCAGCAGTAGGCGCGCGGCCGCAAGGCTAGTGACCGTCGCGCAGCTACCAGTCGTGAAGCCGCTGCGCAGCGGACCTTTCCTCTCGGGTGATTCCTCGCGCATACGGCCTCAGTCTAATGGCTAGGTCTATAAATATCAGACTATGGCCAGCATGGCGGCACCAGCGACGGAGATAGCAGCACCTGCCAGACGGACCAGTCGTGGTAGATTGCGGCTCAGCCAGGAGGCGCCAACACCCGTGGCATGCAACGCACCGGTTGCCAATGTAAAACCGAAAGCAAAGCTGAGTGCGCCGGCTGTGGCAGGCATTTCCTCGCCATGGGCGTGGCCATGGAACAGGGCAAAGCCGCCAACCAATAACATGCCGACCCACACGGGTAGGCGTACGCCAAAGGCAATCAGCAAACCGAACAGGGTAACCGAGACGGCAATGCCCAGCTCAACGCCCGGCAGGGCTACGCCTTCCATGCCCAGCAGGCCGCCTGCCAGCATCATGGCCATGAACGCCAGCGGAATCATCCAGATCGATTTGCCGCCACGCTGGCCAGCCCACAAACCAACGCCCAGCATGGCCAGCAGGTGATCAAGGCCGGTCAGAGGATGAAGAATGCCGGAGGCGAGTCCGCTAACTTCATGGCCAGGGTGGGCCAGAGCGCTGGTGCTGGCCAGTAGACCGGCAGTAAGAAAGAGGGCGCGGTGGGTCAGTCGCATGAAGAGGTCTCCTGAGTAGGTTTCTTTCGACGTTTATAGGCGGGACGGTATACATGAGCCTTGTCCTCCCGGTAAAGGAAGGATTCGGAAAAGTTATCAGGTGCGAGGACGCGACCGACAAGGATTAGCGCGGTGCGGTGAAAGCCTTTAGCCCGCACTTTGGCAAGAATGTCTTCGAGTGTTCCCGTGACCCAGTCCTGATCCGGCCACGTAGCCCGGTGGACCACGGCAACGGGGCAGTCTGCTCCGTAATGTGGGATCAGGTCCTCGACGATCTTGTGCAGACGGTTGATGCCCAGGTGAATCGCCAGGGTCGCACCATGGCGAGCCAGGTCTGGCAGCTGTTCGCCTTCCGGCATGGCCGTCTTACCGGCATAGCGGGTCAGAATAATAGTCTGGGAGATATCGGGCAGAGTTAGTTCTGTGCCTAATAATGCGGCGCAGGCAGAAGTGGCCGTTACGCCAGGCACCACCTCGAAGGGAATCTCCAATTCGCGTAGGCGGCGGATCTGCTCGCCGATAGCACCATACAAGGAGGGATCGCCGGAATGCACCCGGGCGACGTCCTGCCCTTTGGTATGGGCTGTCTCAATCAGGGCCATGATTTCAGCCAGGTGCAGTTCGGCGGTATTGATAACCTGTTTGGCTGTGTTGCCCTGTAGAACAGCTTCAGGCACCAGGGAGCCGGCATACAGGATAACCGGGCAGCTATGAATGAGCCGTTGGCCCTTGATTGTAATCAGCTCGGGGTCGCCGGGGCCGGCACCGATAAAATAGACCGTCATGCGTCGGCTCCCAGTTTTTTGGCGTAGCCGCGAGGCGTGTAGACCCACGGCCCGACACGGCGAGTCTCGCTGTTGCCGACGAGGACAATGGTCAGCATATCGACTTGGGCAGGGTCCAGGTCACCCAGCGTCGTTACGGTGATTTGCTCGGTCGCACGGGTTACATTGCGGCCAATGATGACAGGGGTGTCCGCTGGGCGCCTTTCCAACAGCATTTCGCGGGCGCGAGCCAACTGCCAGGTCCGCTTTTGCGACACAGGGTTATAGAACGCGACCACAAAATCGCCCAGCCCGGCGGCATGAATGCGGGTCTCGATGGTTTCCCAGGGCGTAAGCAGGTCCGACAGAGAAATGGTGCAGAAGTCGTGGGCCAAGGGGGCGCCGACCCGGCTGGCGCAGGCCTGCAGAGCTGAGATGCCGGGTATGACCGCAATTTCGACAGTAGCCCAGGCTGGTTGTGCCTCGTGCTCCAACAGCTCGAACACCAGTGTTGCCATGGCGTAGATGCCTGCATCGCCACTGGAGATCAGGGCCACGCTGCGGCCCTCGCCAGCCAGCTCCAGGCAGCGGCGGGCCCGGCCGATTTCATCGCCCAAGGGGCTGTCATGTCGAGCCTTGCCGGCTACGATGTCGCCAAGTAAGTCGACGTATAAGGGATAGGCCACAAGATCCGTAGCTGATTCCAACGCGCGGCTGGCGGCGGGGCTCAGATGTTCCAGACCGCCGGGGCCGGTACCGATGATGAATAAACGTCCAGTCATGTGTGATCCTGATAAGCGCGCGCCAGGGCAAAGGTGGCGCGTGCGTTCTTGTGTTTGGGTACAACCAGCTCGGCCGGTCCGCCGGTCATTTGTTCAGCCAGTGCGAGGGCGGCTGCTTCCGCTACGCCATAGCAGCTGGTTTCGCGAAAGACGATGGCGGAACGCTGAGTCAGTTGGTTTTCGTAACGATTGAGCGCGTCGGGCTCGAAGAACTGAATAGGTACGCCCAGTGTTCGGGCCAGCGCCAGCATGCCGACTTCGTCGCTCTTCAAAGCGATGCTGGCCAAGCCGCTTACGTCAGTTACGGTTAGCGAATGGGCAGCAAGCGTTTCCTCCATCAAGGCATGCAGTACCCCTTCTGGGCAGCCACGCTCGCAGCCCAGGCCAGCTACATATAAAGGCCGAGTGTAACGGCGAGCGCTGGTGATAACACAGTGCGCCTCCAGCCGCTCCGCCCAGTCCTGCGCCCAGGCATTGGCGCCGCCCTCATGGCCGGACAGCAGTGGAATGATGAACGAACCGGCTTCGTCCAGCACCAGCACAGGGGGGTCGTTGTATTTGTCTTTCAGCACAGGGGCCAAGGTGCGTACGGCAATTCCGGTAGCGCAAATCAGCGCCAGCCGGTGCCCGGCCTGAAAGCGTTGTTGTACCGTGCTGGTAAAGGACTGCGGGCGGTGCAGCCATTCGGCGTTCTCGCTCAAGGCAATTAGCCGTTGAGCGAGCGCTGCGCCAGTGTCGGTCAGGCTGACAATGGTCAGCATGGTTGTGCACCAATAAGAAACAGGGCGAAGTAGGGGCCCTGCTCGACGTCAGGCATGGCCTCATGGCAGCGAATGATGCGTTGTGTATCACGGCTGGCATGTTCGATATAAACGCTATCCATATCTCGCCCCATTTGACGCAGCAGGCGCAGGATCTCGCTATAATGGCGGCCGGGCTTCATGATTACGAGTGGACCCGGGGTGGCCAGCGCATTGGCCAGCCCCTCCGGACCAACTGTTGCTGGCAGGATGCGCAGGCTTTGGTCCAGGCGGGTCAATGGATGCTGTGCTGCAGCGGCGGCGGCCATGATTGAGCTGACGCCTGGTACGATTTGGCAGGCAAAGCGCTGGCCGAGGCGATCATGCAGATAGATGAAGCTGCCATAGAGGAGAGGATCGCCTTCGCACAAGACGGCCACGTCTTGCCCGCGCTCCAGGCATTCGGCGATCTCGCCGGCGGCTCGGTCATACACGGCAAGAGCCGCTTGGCGTTGGCGCTCGAAAGGCATATGGATAGCCAGTTCGCGCTGGTCGATCAAGTGGGCGGCAGCAATGGTTCGGGCCTGCGATGTGCCTTGCTGATTGGCGATATAGGCTACGACCGGGCACTGCCGGATCAGGCGTGCCGCCTTGAATGTCAGCAGCTCCGGGTCGCCGGGGCCGACACCGATGCCGTAGAGCATACCGGTCATGGTTTAACTCGCTTGAATAAAAGGACAGGCAGTTGCGGGCGCATCAGGCGTTGGCCTGCAAGGCGATCGCCTCGGGAGACAGCTAATTGAATCCATTCGGCGTCGGTACTGGTTTCGGTCTGGTCGAACAAGTGCAGGGCGAGGCGTGCTTCTTCAGTAACGGCACTGGCGATCAGTCGTCCACCGGACGGTAGCCGGGCCCAGCAGGCGTTCAGAATGGCTGAAAGGTCGCGTCCGCCGCCGCCCACGAATACAACGGTTGGCGAGGGCAGGCCGGCCAGCATATCCGGTGCGCGTCCTTCATGGGTGTGCAGGTTTTTAACCACGCCGAAACGGTCGCGATTGGTGGCCAAGTGCGTTAACCGCTCGGAGTGGTATTCCACCGCATGCACGTGTCCCTGCGCATTCCAGCGGGCCCATTCGACCGCTACTCCTCCACAACCGGCACCAACATCCCAGCCAATATCGCCTGCGCGGGGGTCAATCATCGACAGGATGCACAGGCGAACCTCCCGCTTGGTAAGTAGGCCTCTACCAGCGCTTTCACCGTCACTGCTGAAGGCGGTATCTGCAATGCCTGGGAATTCCGGTAGTACGCCGCCAGGGCCTTTGGTCTTGAAAATAACCACGTTCAAGGGAGAAAAGCACGTAGTGCTGTTACCAAGCACGCCGGCCTGATGCTGGGTGATGCGTTCATCGGGGCTACCCAGGTCTTCAGCAACCCATACGGGCGACTCGGCAAACCCGGCAGCCACCAGTTCAGCAGCAATGGCGGCTGGATAGCTGCAAGCATCGGTCAATGCGGCGTACCAGCGGTTATGGCGTAGGGAAGCGCGGAGGCTGATCAAGGGGCGGCCATGCAGGCTGATTACCTCTGCTTCTTGCCAGGGTTGGCCGATGCGGGAAAAGGCGGCCTGGACACTTGAAACAGCCGGATAAAAACGCAATTGCTCGGCTGCTAGATGCCGACGGAGATGTCCGCCCAGCCCATAAAACAGGGGGTCGCCAGAAGCAAGCAGGGCGATGCACTTACCTTGGTGTGTTTCAAGCAACTGCCAGAGCGCTGAGAAGGGGCTGGGAAAAGGAGCGCGGTCAGGAAGAGATAATCCGGCGCGCTCGACGGCCTCGAAATGGCGAGGGGCACCAATGACCAATTCGGCATCCTGCAGTGCCCGGCGTGCCTCATGGGCAAGGGTCTCGCCAGCCAAGCCAAGTCCGATGACGTTCAGGGCCGGGCCGCTCCAAGTACGAACCGTCACCAGCGAATTCCTTGCTGTATGCGTGCCAGGGCATTGAGCGTAGCGGCAGCCAGCGCACTGCCGCCACGACGGCCGCTCAAGGCGATCCATTCGATACCTAGCGCACTTCCATGCTGCATCAGCGCGTCCTTGGATTCGGCCGCGCCAATGAAGCCCACCGGCATTCCGATCACCAGGGCGGGCTTGGGCGCACCGGCCTCCAGGCGCTCTAGAAGGCGGAACAGCGTGGTTGGGGCATTGCCAATCACGACGATGCTGCCTTCCAGATGGGGCGTCCAGAACTCCACGGCTGCCATGCTACGGGTTTCACCCAGCGAGCTGGCTAATGGGGGTACACGCGCATCGTTCAAGAAACATAGCGGCCGTTCACCGAACATTCGGCGCGTTAGACCATGTTTGACCATCTCCACATCACACAGGATGGGTGCCTTGCCCGTAACAGCATTTAGTCCAGCCTGTACGGCCTGTTGGCTAAAGTGCAGTGCTTCAACGATCTCCGGTTCACCGCATGTATGCACCAAGCGCATGGCGATCTGTGCCTGATCAGCGTCGAAGCGGCTAAGGTCGGTCAGCTGCTTGATCTGCTCGAACGATTGTCGCTCGATGGCTTCCGGGTCGTGCTGGTACTCGAAGGGCATAGTGATCAATCAGCCGGTGTTAGCTTTTGCACGCTTTTTAGCGGCTCGGCAGCTGTGGCAGACGGTGACAGTGTGTGGCTATGACTATGATCATGGCTGTGATGATGGTGGCCATGATGATGATGGTGCCCATGGTCATGATCAGAGTCGGTACCGATACCGCGCACATGATGATGATGGCCGAATTGCGGTGCGCCTACCCGATCTTCGAAGCCAATGATCTGCTCGCGGTAATGGCAAAGCTGGCAGTTCATGTTGCCAGTGCCTTCCTCAGCCTCATGGAGCTTGTCGACCAATGCTTCGATAACCAGCGGATGGTCGTTGAGGTAGCCGGCCTTGGCGACGCGGACCTCAGGGTGTGCTTCGGCATAGACGTCTATATCCGCATAGATACGGTCAATCAGCCGGCCCGTAAACAGGAAATACGGAAACACAATGACGTTTCGGTAGCCCAGGCGGTGTACGACGGGCAGGGCGTCGGCCACGAGCGGCTTGGTTACGCCGGAGTAGCAGGTTTCGGCCCAGGCAAAGCCCATGCCCTCCCACAGGAAGCGTGTGATTTTAGTAATATTGGAGTTGGCATCAGCGTCCGAAGCGCCGCGGCCGACCACGACCAGCAGGGTCTCGTCACGACGATAGTCTTCGCCAAACTGTGCTTCAGCCGCCTCGATGCGGTCGCGGGCGGCACGCATCATCTTGGCGTTAACGCCCAGCTCCACGCCATAAGTAATCTTGACTTCCGGGTTGGCAGCCATGAACTCATTAAGCTCGCTGGGAATATCATTTTTCGCATGACCGGCAGCCATCAGCATGCCGGGGATGGCGGTGATATTACGAGCACCTTCAGCGATCAGCTTGTTCAGGCCTTCAGCAATGGTCGGCCGGGCGAATTCCAGAAAGCCTGTAGTACAGAGACGGTCCGGAAAACGGGCCTTGAGGTGTTCGGCCAGGCGGAAGAATTCCTCGACACCCGGCGTACTGCGTGTGCCATGACCCACCACTAGAATGGCGGGTGCGCTGTTAGTAAGAGTCATCAGTTATTCTCGGCTGTATCACGGGTGTAGAACCAGGCGCTCAACCAACCCAGGGCAATCCAGAAAGCAGCGTTCGAGATGAGTGCTGCCAAACGGAAATGGCTCTGCAGGGATTCTGGCGCCAGGCTTGAATGTTCGGCAGGTTGCGGGGCGCCGATTATATGGGGGAGGACCAAAAGGACCAAGGCGACCAGACGTAGCGCCCAGTGACGCGTGAATACCAGCAGCGCCAGGCTGGCCGCTGTAGCGGCTGCAGTCCCTATCCACCAGCCTTGACGCAAGGTCAGGTCGGCTGCAGCAGTTCCTGGCAGTTCGGGCGGTAAGCCCAAGGATGGCGCGAGACAGAACGTCAAATAGCCCGCTATGCCCCACAGCACTCCCTGCCAGGCACGATTGGGCTGGCGCAGGGTAAAGAGGCCGGCCAGCATCAAGCTGAAGCCCACCGCGACCACTAGATTACCGCCCAGGGTGGACAAGGTACGTTCCCAGCCATCGGCCGGCGCCCATGCTTCCGCATCATGATGATGAGCAGGTGCACCAGGCGCGTGCTCATGGGGCTCGACCATGCTTTCGCTGGCCACTTCATAGGTCTCAGCCTGCAACAGCAGCGGCGTTATCCAAAGGATTTGAAATAAACTCAGAACGAGCGCTGCCAGCAGACCGGCAAAGCCGGCCGTGAAAAAGATTCGCTTGAACATGCTGACCTCAGTGGCAGGGGAAACCTTCACTGTGACGGGTGTCATGGGCCGCGTTGTGCAACGCATCGATATGCGAGAAGCCAGCCAGGAATACGAGGCCGCCGCCGAGTAGGCAGGCCAAGGTTGCGGCTGCCAGACGCTTGGACAGGGAGGCAGTGGTGGTGGGTGCGTGGCTGAGTGTATGGCTGGTCATGGAATTCCCTCCGAGGACAATGGATGAGATGAGGGAACGCACGAAAGCACGGTCGCCTACGCGCCGCGCTATTCAGCTGCGCCCGCCCACCGCGGGTTGCTAGTAATCAGTCAGGCCGGTCTCCGGACTTATGAGGGACACAGGGCAGGGTAGGACGTCATACGCGACGTTGGCTAACCTCGCCGGGTCGTCTCAAAGATCGGCCTTCCCATGCTCTACAACTGAGCACAGTGGATATCGATCTTCTCTCACGTACCGTTGCGGGGGCAGTGCCGGACTCGAACCGGCTTCCCGTTTCACCGCCACGAACCGCGTGGCGACACCTGAAATCAAGTGCAAAGCAGACCATGAACATAGGCGAAGCGTCAACTTCATTGATTGACACTCAGGAGGGGCGCTCGTAGCCTTTGCGCTCTCAGGGTGCTTTGGCGAAGCGCCAGAGCTAAGAGGGAATGCGGTGCAAGACCGCAGCTGCCCCCGCAACTGTAAGCGGTTGTTCTTAGAGTCTACGCAGCTTGTTGCAAACTGAGGCGACACGGTATAACCAATGAGAAGGCGGAGTTTACGGATGGTAAATGAGCACTCTAACCGGGCTGGCGACCTGGGTGGTTTTAACGATGTATCCTCGATGCGCAGCATATGGTGAGTAAACTCTTACAGGCTTTTCATAAAGTCACTGTCCTTGGATGGGAAGACGAAAAGCCATAGCCGTGAGCCAGGAAACCTGCCTTGAGCGAACTTTTGAATACTGCTGCATCAGCCTGGGCGGTATTCTTTCCGACAACCGGGCGGGGTGATCCGGTGTGGCGTTTAGACCGTGCGTGAGCGCAGGTCGTCGTCATGCCTGCCTGTCCCTTTTCTGTAAGGCAGCTCATGAAAACCTTGGCCAAGATACCCGTTACAATCATTACTGGCTTTTTGGGTGCCGGTAAAACCACATTGCTGCGCCATATTCTGGAAAATGCCCAGGGACGCCGCATTGCCGTCATCGTGAACGAGTTTGGCGAGCTTGGTATCGACGGCGAAATCCTCAAGCAGTGCAGTATCGGCTGTACCGAAGAAGAGGCCGTAGGCCGGGTATTCGAATTGGCTAATGGTTGCCTGTGCTGCACGGTGCAGGAAGAGTTCTTTCCCGTGATGCGTGATTTGGTGGCTCGCCGTACGGACATCGACCATATCCTGATCGAGACCTCAGGACTGGCTTTGCCCAAGCCGCTCGTACAGGCCTTCCAGTGGCCGGAAATCCGCACTGCATGTACGGTTGATGCAGTCGTTACTGTTGTGGACAGTCCAGCCGTAGCGCTGGGTACGTTTGCCGCTTATCCCGAGAAAGTTGATGCCCAGCGTCAACTCGACCCCAATCTGGATCACGAATCTCCGCTGCATGAATTATTTGAAGATCAGTTGGCGAGTGCCGACCTGGTTATTCTGAACAAGGTTGACCAGATGTCACAGGCTGCACTGGCAGCTGTGCGCAGCCAGATCGAAAGCGAACTGCCGGCATCGGTCAAAATCATTGAGGCCAGCAACGGTCAGTTGCCCCTGTCTGTTCTGCTAGGGTTGAACGCCGAAGCCGAGCTGCATATCGATTCGCGCAAAACGCACCACGATCATGAGCCCCATGATGAGCATGATCATGACGAATTCGATTCGTTTGGGCTTGATCTGCCTGAAGTAGAGGAAAGTGCTTTACTGGAGGCACTGACTGGCCTTGTACAGCGTCACGGTATTTTACGGATCAAAGGTTTCGTAGCTATTAAGGGTAAGCCTATGCGTCTGCTAGTACAGGGCGTTGGTACCCGCTTCGACAAGCATTTTGATCGTGCCTGGAAAGCAGATGAGACGCGGCAGACGCGTCTGGTCGTGATTGGCCAGGAGCTGGACCAGGCTGCCATCAGCGCTGAACTGCAAAGCACGTTGGCTTAAGATGCATCTGCTTAGGACCCAGCCCGGCGGCTTTACACCTGACGACGGAATTGCGCATCTCGCACAAACACCTGCGGAGCTGGTGATCCTCTGCAGCGCCGATTCGCACTTGGCGTTGCTGGCCGAAGCCGCACGTGGATTACCTGAGAGCTTTCCCAGTTTGCGTCTGGCCAATCCTATGCAGCTAATGAATCACGCGTCGGTCGATTTGTATATCGACGAAGTGCTTCAGCATGCCAAGGTTATTATTGTCTCGCTGCTGGGGGGAGCCGGGTACTGGCGATATGGCGTGGATCAGCTGGTCGAGTTGGCTGCGCGAGGCGCCCGTTTGGTTCTTGTGCCTGGCGATGACAAGCCGGACCCTGAACTGACGGCGCTGGGTAATGTGCCAGCCACAGACGCCGAGCGGATCTGGCAATACCTGCGGCAAGGCGGCATTGATAATGCCCGTATGCTGTATCGCTTTATCGGCCAGCAATGGTTCGGACGTGACGATACCTGGATTGAGCCTCAGTCTCTGCCTCGTGTTTCGGTTTACGCGCCCAAGACCGAAGGAGACGCGCTGGAAGTTTGGCAACAGCGCTGGCAAGACGAGTGCCCGGTAGCGGCCTTGTTGTTTTACCGTAGCCATTTGCAGGCTGCGAATACTGGCTTTATCGATACCTTTTGCGAAGCTTTGATTGAGCAAGGAATCAATCCGCTACCGATTGCCGTAGCCAGCCTCAAGGAGCCGGCATGCCTTGCTGAAGTCGAGGTGCTTCTGGATAAGGTGGACGCCGAGATGATCCTGAATACAACAGGCTTTGCCCAGTCCAATCCCGATTCACCTCATCTTCGACCCTTTCGCCGAGATGTGCCGGTATTACAGGCAATCTGTGCTCAGGATAACGAGTTAGGGTGGAAAGAAAACGCCCAGGGGTTGGGGCCGCGAGACTTGGCAATGCATATTGCCTTGCCGGAGCTGGATGGACGAATCATTACGCGCCCGGTGAGCTTCAAGGGGTTGGCCTGGCGGGATGAGCGAAGCCAGAGCGACGTGGTCTGTTATCAGCCGGTACGGGAGCGAATGGATTTTGTTGCCGAACTGGCCCGGCGCTGGATTCTACTGGCCAGACTTCCAAATGAAGAAAAGCGTACAGCATTGATACTGGCCAACTACCCGACCCGAGACGGCCGGATTGGCAATGGCGTAGGGTTGGATACACCCGCTGCTGCACTCAATATTCTTAAGGCGCTGCAAGCGGAGCGTTATCCTGTTGACGGGGTGCCGGAAAGTGGCACAGCCTTGGTTCATGCATTACTGGGTGGCGTGACGAACGATTTAGGAAGCCTGGACTTACGACCCTGCCACCAAAGCTTGGGAATGGAAGAATATCAACGCTTCTTTGCTCAGTTGCCCCAGGCGAACCAGGATGCTGTGCGGGAGCGCTGGGGTGATCCCGAGCAGGACCCAATGCATCGCAGCGGTCGAATGATGGTAGCCGGGTTGCGGTTCGGGTTGACTTTCGTGGGCATCCAGCCTGCACGGGGATACCATCTGGACGCCAGTGCGGTCTACCACGACCCCGATCTTGTGCCGCCCCACGGTTATCTTGCGTTCTATTTCTGGTTAAGGCACGTCTACGGTGCCCATGCCGTCGTGCATGTGGGTAAGCATGGCAACTTGGAGTGGTTACCGGGCAAGGGTGTTGGCCTTTCTGAAACCTGCTGGCCTGACGCTGTGCTCGGCCCAACGCCCAATATCTATCCTTTTATCGTCAATGATCCGGGCGAAGGCGCTCAGGCCAAGCGACGAACGCAGGCGGTCATTATCGATCATCTGATGCCGCCGCTGACGCGTGCGGAGAGCTATGGTCCTTTGCGCGATCTTGAGCGGCTTGCCGACGAGTTTTATGAAGCCCAGCTGCTTGACCCGCGTCGTGCCCGAGAGCTGCAAGGTGATATCGCGGATCTACTGCGTAATACCAGCCTGGATTTAGAGTTGCAATTATCAGGTGATGAGACGCCAGAGGACTGGCTACCCAAGGTAGACGCCTATTTGTGTGAACTGAAGGAATCGCAGATTCGCGATGGGCTACATATCTTCGGTGAGTCACCTTGTGATCGTCTGCGGCTTGATACCTTGCTGGCATTGGTGCGCATTCCTCGAGGCGATGGGCAGGGCGGCAATGCCAGCCTGCTTCAGGCATTGGCTCGTGATCTGGAGTTGGGGTTCGATCCTCTTAATGTCGATCTGGGTGAGCCGTGGCAAGGGCCGCGCCCTGAAGCGCTGTTGCGGGTCAGTTCAGAACCGTGGCGTATCGCAGGCGATACGCGCGAGCGACTCGAGTTACTGGCGAGTCGGTTGATCGAGCAGACACTCCGTAGTGAGCAGGATGAAGCACAGTGGCCATGTGCCGGGCTTGTGCTTGGTCAGATCAAAACTCGTATAGCACCGTTACTTGATGCCTGTGGCCCGGCGGAAATCGAAGGTATCCTTAATGCGCTGGCAGGTCGTTTCATTCCGGCAGGGGCCAGCGGCGCGCCCAGTAGAGGCCGACTGGACGTGCTGCCTACCGGCCGTAATTTTTATTCGGTAGAGGTTCGTAATCTCCCGACGCAAACGGCGTGGCGTATTGGTTGGCAATCGGCCAATCTGCTGCTGGAACGTCATCTTCAAGATCATGGCGATTATCTTCGGCAGCTGGGGCTGTCTGTCTGGGGAACGGCTACCATGCGCACCGGCGGAGACGATATCGCCCAGGCCATGGCGTTACTGGGTGTGCGGCCAGTGTGGCAGACGGGTAGTCAGCGCGTCAGTGATTTTGAAATTTTGCCTTTAACGATACTGGACCGGCCGCGGGTTGATGTCACCTTGCGGGTATCCGGCTTTTTCCGTGACGCCTTTGCTAATCTGATTCGTTTGTTCGATGCCGCCGTGCAAGCTGTGGCGGAGTTGGACGAGCCGGACGATATGAACCCATTGGCTGCCCGTGTACGGGCTGAGCGACGCCTACTTGAAGCGCAGGGGGTGAGTGCAGACGAGGCGCGGCGACAGGCCGGCTGGCGTGTGTTTGGCTCCAAGCCCGGCGCTTATGGAGCAGGTTTGCAGGGGCCTATCGATGAAAGGCAGTGGCAATCGCGGGATGACTTGGCCGAGGTGTATCTGAACTGGGGTAGTTATGCCTATGGGGCGGATGATCCTGGAACACCGGCCCGCGAACGCTTTGTCGAGCGGCTCGGCCGTCTACAGGCCGTCCTGCATAACCAGGACAATCGCGAGCATGATCTACTCGACTCTGATGATTACTATCAGTTTCAGGGCGGTATGCTGGTAGCGGCGGAAACATTGCAGGGCGGAGCGGTATCGTCCTACCACGGCGATCACAGTCAGCCGGAAGCGCCGCGTATTCGTACGCTCAAGGAAGAACTCAATCGTGTTGTCCGCTCGCGTGCGGCCAACCCCAAGTGGATTGAGGGAGTAAAGCGGCATGGTTATAAGGGAGCCTTCGAGCTGGCGGCAACGGTGGATTATTTGTTTGCCTTCGACGCTACGACAGAGCTTATCGATGACCACCAATACGCGCTGTTGGCCGATGCCTATGTGCTTGATCCAGCAACCCGCGAATTTATTCAACAACACAACCCTGATGCCTTGCGGGAAATGACCGAGCGATTGCTCGAAGCCCAGCAACGTGGGCTCTGGCAAGAACCAGGGCATTATCGGGAAGCGTTGGAGAACATTTTGATGGACAGCGAAGAGAGCTGATAAGACTTTTCGCATAATACCAGCCCATAAATGAGCATTCTTATGACCGACATACCGCAATTTCCCTTAGCCGCCATTGTAGGGGCTGACGCGTTGAAGATGGCTCTGTGCCTCAACGCTATCGATCCGGGTATTGGCGGGGTGCTGATCGAAGGACCGCGCGGTATGGCAAAATCTACTCTGGCGCGTGGCGTGGCGGCTCTAATGCCTGGGGGGTCGTTTGTAACCCTGCCGTTAGGCGCCAGTGAGGAGCGTATTACGGGCACGCTAGACCTTAACGCTGCGCTAGGCGAGGGGCGAGCTAAGTTCTCACCCGGCGTGCTGGCCAAGGCCGACGGAGGGGTGCTGTATGTGGATGAAGTCAATCTTCTGCCGGATCACTTGGTCGATTTGCTGCTCGACGTTGCCTCCAGTGGCGTGAACACTGTGGAGCGCGACGGGATTTCCCACCGTCATCCGGCGCGCTTCCTGTTGATTGGCACCATGAACCCGGAAGAGGGTGAGTTACGCCCGCAACTGCTTGATCGATTTGGTTTTAACGTGGCGCTGAATGCTCATCCCACGCCGATGGAGCGAGCCGAAATCATGCGCCGCCGCTTGGCATTCGATCTTGATCCGGCAGGCTTTACTGCGCGCTGGGCCGAAGAGCAGGTGGCCTTGGCTCAACGCTGTCAGGCGGCACGTGAGCGGTTGGCCGGTATTGCTCTGGATGATGTCTCCCTAACCCACATTGCCGAGCGCTGTTTTGCCGCAGCGGTGGATGGTATGCGGGCTGATCTCGTCTGGCTGCGTGCGGCCCGTGCTCATGCGGCCTGGAGTGGTGCCGAGGCAATCACCAGAGAGGATATCGAGGCGGTAGAGGAGTTCGCGCTGCGTCATCGCCGCCGCCAATCTTCTTCAAGCGTAACCCCGCCGTCCCCGGTCAGTAATCCTGCTTCTGAATCTTCTCAGAGTCTTGCTAATGGCGAGGGGCAGTGGGGCGAGCTGCCGCCACAGCCTACGGCCATTGGAAACAAGCGTTCAGGAGGCGCCTGGCCAAAAAAGCGCTGAGCATTCGCCCGCGTGAGACCCAAACGGCGAATGCTCGACCTCTACCGGGGCAGGCTGGAAACGGCCAGCATGGTGGCTCCCGCTCAGGAAAGAAGGGAGCCATTGCCTGGCTGCCTACGTTACTGAAGGGGCGACCTCGGCAAGAAGGTGATCTTATACGGCGGCCTCGCTCTCGACGGCCTGCCGAACATTGGTTGTTCATTATTGACGCCTCCGCCTCTATGCGCCGCCATGGTGCCTTGGTACATGCTAAAGGTGTCCTGCTAGGGTATCTTGAGCAGGCCTATCGTGCTCGTGCGAGCGTAGCTGTGCTGGGGATGGCAGGCGGGCAGTCACGCTGGCTCTCGCCAGCCCGGCGCGCGAGCCAGCAAACTCCGGGCTGGCTCGAAAGCCTTGGCGCAGGAGGCGGTACGCCTTTGATAGAGTCAATCACACTAGCCCATGACTGGCTACAGCAGCGACAGCGTCGTCAGGGTGGCGAGCCGGTAAAAGTGGTTGTATTGACTGACGGGCGTGTACGGGCCTGGACCAGGTTGCCGCGGCTCGATGCCTCTGTCCTGGTACTGGACGCCGAGTGTTCGCCGGTGCGCCTAGGCCGTGCACACGAACTGGCGGCAGACTTGAAGGCCGCCTATTGTCATATCGATGACCTTCCCGTTGGGAGCCTGGAACAGCCGCTACGCTAAATAAGGCAGCGATTTCGGCGCGTAACCGTTAGTCTATGCAATGGATTCACGTTTTTCTTCGAGGTAGCGTCCTTGTTTTCTGATTTCGACTTGCACGAGCGTTTGCTTAAGGCCCTGGATACGCTGAAGTTCAGCGAGCCCACACCGGTTCAGGCGGCTGCCATCGGCCCGGCGCTGGATGGGCGCGACCTGCGCGTTACGGCCCGTACCGGCAGTGGCAAGACGGCAGCGTTTGTGCTGCCGATTTTGCACCGTCTGCTGTCCGAGCCTAAGACCCAGGCAGGCGCCCGGGTATTGATGCTGTTGCCAACGCGTGAACTGGCGCAACAAACGCTCAAGGAAGTCGAGCGCTTCGCTCAGTTCACCTTTATCAAAGCAGGGCTCATTACCGGTGGTGAAGGTTTCAAGGAGCAGGCCGCTGCCTTGCGCAAGAATCCAGAAATCGTCATTGGTACTCCCGGCCGCCTGATTGAGCACTTGAACACCGGTAACCTGGAACTGGACGACGTGGAAATCCTCGTGCTGGACGAGGCGGACCGAATGCTCGACATGGGCTTTTCCGAAGATGTCTTGAAACTGGCCGATGCATGCAGCGCCGAGCCTCGCCAGACTCTACTGTTCTCGGCTACCAGTGGCGGTAACGGCCTGCGTACCGTCATTGAACATGTTTTGCATGAGCCTGAAGTGCTCATGCTCGACCGTACGGGTGAATTGAACGAGGCTGTTACTCAGCAAATCATCACAGCGGACGATGTGGCTCACAAAGAACGCTTGCTGCAATGGCTGCTGGCCCATGAGACGTATCGTAAGGCTATCGTCTTTACCAATACCCGCGTACAGGCCGACCGTCTGGGCGGTGTACTGACGGCTAGCAACCTCAAGGTTTTTGTTCTACACGGTGATAAGGATCAAAAGGACCGCAAGCTGGCTATGGAGCGGCTAAAGCAGGGCGCCGTGTCCGTTCTGGTCGCTACCGATGTAGCGGCACGCGGTCTGGATGTAGAAGGCATGGATCTGGTCATCAACTTCGACATGCCCCGTAGCGGCGATGAGTATGTACACCGTATCGGCCGTACCGGGCGTGCCGGAGAGGCAGGCATGGCGATTTCACTGATATGCCATAACGATTGGAACTTGATGTCCAGCATCGAGCGGTATTTGAAGTTGCGCTTCGAACGTCGTGTTGTGCAGCCACTGAAGGGCACGTATCAGGGGCCTAAGAAGCTCAAGGCCTCTGGAAAAGCTGCGAGTACTAAAAAGAAAAAGCCGGACAACACTAAGAAAAGCGCAGCCAAGACAAAGTCGCCAGCACGACCCAAACGGCCATCAGCGCCCAAAATTGTTACAGGGCAGGATGGTTTCGCTCCGCTCAAGCGCAAGAAGCCAGCCGGAGAATAACGGCACCGACGCCAAGCGCTATGTGTAGCGTTTCGTGTGCCAAGACCGCATAGAGCCAAGGCCAGTCGACTGGCCTTGGCTCTATGCAATTAGCGCGTCACATGAAAGTTTAGTTAGTGACAAATGAACTGGGACTGTTGCCATAGCCCAGACGCGGATGCCGATCTGCATGTTCTAGCCAGGTTTCCAGCTCGTTGGCAGCCATCGGGAGAGCAATATGATAGCCCTGGCCTTCGTCACACCCCAACTCCAACACTGCCTCCAGAACGTTAGATGTCTCGACACCCTCTGCCGTGACCTGGTAACCCAGCGCATGGGCTAGATCTACCATAGAGCGAACGATCAAAGCGTCCTTGTCATCTCCCGGCAGACCGCGGATAAAGCTCTGATCGATCTTGATCACATCCGTGGGAATCTGTCTTAAATAGATAAGATTATTGTAACCAGTCCCAAAATCATCAATGGCAATTGAAGCGCCAAGATGACGCAAGGCATCGAGTTGTGCGCGTGCATTATCGAAATTGCACATTAGCGAGTTTTCGGTCACTTCAAACTCGACGCAAGACGGCGGGACCCGATGCAAGGCCAGCTTTTCCGCTACCCGTTCGGCGAAATGAGGATCGTCCAGATCGTGAGACGAAATATTGATCGAGACAGAAAAGGTATGTCCGGCGGCCTTCCAACGGGCGTATTGCTCTAGAACCGCATCGATGACCCAGTAGCTAATCGAGCGGATCAATGCTGTTTTTTCGGCCAGAGGAATGAATTCAGTCGGGCCAATAGCGCCCAGTTTAGGGTGCGCCCAGCGCAAAAGGGATTCCACACAGCGGCAGATTCCCGTTTTTAGGTCTACACGCGGTTGAAAGAACAGCGAGAGCTGTCCTTCGCTATGCAGGGCCACAGGCAAGCTACTGAGCAGGGCGAAAGCGCGCTGTTGCGCACGGTCATGGACTGAGTCGTAGTAGCGGCTTCCTGTACGCATCTCTCGGGCGACATCTGCAGTACAAATCAGGGCTCGCAGCCAATCAAGCGTCTCATCTTCAGAGTTAAGATTTATGATGCCTAGGCCGGGACGCGTCTCGATGGGAATGCCATTGTACTCAATGAGTCCGGTTAGCCCGAGCTCGACCTTCTTCAGTAGGCCTTTACAGGTTGCAGGCGACTGGTTTTGCACCAGAAAAGCAAACCGGGTAGCACCGATGCAGTACAACCGAGTGCCGTCTGGTAATAAGGTCTGCAAACGTGCCTGGATGGTACGGATCAAACCTTCATAGTGATCCTGGCCGAGGGCATTGAGCAGGTCGTTGAGATAGCCAGGATCGAAAACATCGACTGATACTGCCACAAGCTCGTTTGCCTCTCGACGCATGGCTTCGGCGTCTTCAAGCAAACGGCTGCGGTTGGGAAGTCGCGTAATGGGGTCAACATAGCTGAGGGAGCGCAAGGCTTCGATCCGCTCCATCAGCATATCACGCAGCTTGGTCAGCAAGCGGAGCTGGGAGGAATCGAGTTCCGCACGAGGATGGGTATCAACTAGGCAGAGTGTACCTAGTGCCAGTCCTTCGTGAGTGACCAGAGGGACACCTGCATAAAATCGGATGCCAGGCTCGCCCGTGACCAGGGGATTATCCTTGAAGCGGGGATCCAGTAACGCATCCTTTACTTGGAGGACATCTTCTTTAAGGATTGCATGCGCACAGAACGAGTACTCCCGTGGCGTCTCTTGCGCATCAAGGCCGTGAATAGACTTAAACCACTGACGATTCTTGTCTACCAGCGAAATGACGGCGATAGGAACATCGAACAGTTCCGAGGCGATTTCTGCAATATGATCAAAGGCCGGGTCAGCGGGGCTGTCCAGTAAGTTCGTACTGCGCAAGGCAACCAGGCGCTCTATTTCATTATGCGGAAGAGCTGCGCCATTACTCATAGAAAAAGGGTCCTGCAGATAAGGCTACTTACTGCTGCGTCAACACCATACGGTAGATGCATACATCGTGACACCTAATAGATCACATATTTAGGTGCGCCACCTATACAAATAGCTGAGAGTTTGCCAGAGCGCTAGAGTGGCGATTAGCTAGCTATGAAGTGGCGGAAAGGAATTCGCCTTCATCAGCGCCCCGTTAATAGGGCAGCCGATGAAGATAATGCATGGTGCTTAGCGTTCAAGATAGTGCACGCTAAACAGTGCGGCAGGGTCGGTCCAGACGGCAACTGTAGAAAAACCGGCCCCCTGACTTAGGGCGCGAAAACCTTCCAGGCTGTATTTGTAAGAATTTTCCGTATGCAATGTTTCGCCTTGCTTGAACATGAAGCGCTGCTGGCCAATGCGTACTGTTTGTGCCCGGCGGCTAATAAGATGCATCTCGATACGGGATTTTTGTTCGTTATAAAACGCGTAGTGACTAAAGCGAGAGGGGTCAAGATCAGTGTCTATCTCTCGCCTGATTCGTTCTAGCAGGTTCAGGTTGAAGGCAGCGGTGATTCCGTCGGCATCGTTATAGGCTGCTTCTAGACGGGCCTTGTCCTTGATCAGATCCACACCAATGAGCAAGCCACTGCCAGCGGGAAGCAGATCACGTAAGTGGTGTAGGAAGGCTTGTGCATCGCTCGGATCGAAATTGCCAATGCTCGATCCTGGGAAAAAGGCTATGACACGCTTGTCCTTAAACGTTTCCGGTACGCTCATGGGCTGAGTGAAATCGGTACAGAGTGCACTCACATCTAACCAGGGATAGTCTGCTGCCAGACGATGAGTACTGGCCAGTAAAAAGTCACGTGAGATATCAATACCCAAATAACTATGTGGTTGCAGCGACTCCAGCAGTAAACGGACCTTACGGCTGGCGCCGCTGCCCAGTTCTACTAATGTCGTACCAGGCCCCGTGATAGCGGCCACATCACTAGCGGCCTCGGCCAGAATGCGCTCTTCCGTACGGGTCGGGTAATACTCTGGAGTACGGGTAATAGCCTCAAAAAGCTCCGAGCCGCGCTGATCATAGAAATACTTGGGCGGGATCGCCTTGGGGATGGCAGCAAAGCCATGCAGTACGTCGTCCAGCATCGAGTCGCTGGCAACCTCGGGATGATGATCATAGAAGCGAACCGCTAAAGCCATGCTCAAATCTCCTTGGCCAGACGCAAACCGGCGAATTGCCAGCGCATGGAGGGATAGAAAAAATTTCGATAGGTCGCACGAATATGGTCGGCCGGTGTGGCGCAACAGCCGCCACGCAATACCATCTGGCTAGACATGAACTTGCCGTTGTACTCACCCAGGCTACCGGGTAGGGGTTTGAATCCTGGGTAGGGTCGATAGGCACTGGCAGTCCATTCCCAGACATCACCAAACATCTGTTGTGGCGAGGTGTCGGCAAGCATGTCGCAAGCCACGGGTCGTAGGTAATCGTTCTCCATGAAGTTGCCGGTCGGCTGCAGCCGGGCCGCCGCTAGTTCCCACTCTGCCTCGCTCGGCAGGCGGGCGCCTGCCCAACTAGCGTAGGCCTCGGCTTCATAAAAGCTGACATGGCATACCGGTGCCTGCTCATCGATCGGTTGCAGGCCGGATAGCGTCATGTGATACCAGGATCCATCGACTTTTTCCCAGTACAACGGCGCCTGCCAGCCGTTCTTACGCAGTAACGCGAACCCATCCGACAGCCAGAGATTGCTACGGGCATAACCCTGGTCTTCGATAAAGGCGAGATACTCGCCGTTGGTTACCAGGCGGCTGGCCAGTTGGAAGGGTTCGAGATAGACCCGATGCCGTGGGGTTTCACAATCGAAGGCGAACTCTGAACCGTCCGCTCCGATCTGGCAAACGCCACCAGGATAAGCATGCCAACGCAGCGGAGCCACCGGAGCCACCGCAGCAGCAGGCGTGGCCAAATCGCTGCGATAACAGGGATGAAGCGGGTTTTGGGCCAGAATGTGCTTGATGTCCATGAGCAGCAACTCCTGATGTTGCTGCTCATGATTGAGGCCCAGCTCAGTACGACGAACAATCTCCTCAGCGTTCTCCTCAGGCAGGTGCATGAGCAGGGCTTCCATCGCCTCGTCCACGTAGGCGCGAAAGCGGTAGACATCGGCGACCGTAGGGCGCGAGATCAAGCCGCGTTGGGCCCGTGGAAAGGGCGTTCCATGGGTTTCGTAGTAAGAGTTAAAGAAGTAATCGTAGGCTGGGTCGGGTGTCTGGTAGCCGGGCAAGAAGGGCTTGAGTACAAAGGCTTCGAAAAACCAGGTGACATGAGCCAGATGCCACTTAGGCGGGCTGACATCAGGCATGCTCTGAATAAGGTAGTCTTCGATTTCCAGCGGCGCGCAGAGGGCCTCGCTAACCCTTCGGATACGGCGAAATCGTTGAAGCAGGAGGGTCTCGAGCGCGTTGGCATTCTCGTTATACATCTCGCGGGCGAGATGGCTCATACGGATCTCCCAAGTCGGACCGGACGGCATGGCCGGTAATATGCTTCGTAGAACCGACCTGAGAATAGCTCCTAAGTTCTCTTTGCAAGAGAAGGAGTTAAGACGTTTTTCTTATCCTTTTTCGAATTTTTATAGCCATGCCGCATGAGCGGCATGGCTATCAGGCCTAGATTTTTACCACCACGTTTCCAACTGTACGCCAAAGTTCGAGCCATGTCGCTGGGAGCCAAAGGCGCCACTATCAGACAAGGCCGTACCCTCTTCAGCGCTCTCCTGCGCCGCACGGTTCCACGTAGCGTAAGTCCAGTATAGGCGAATTTCTGGGCGATCCATGAAGCCCATTCCGCCCAATGCCAGAGTAGGTGCGACGGTGAATTTAGTCAGCTTGCGTGTGCCGCCTTCTTCCGGATCTACCTGATCGTGACCTAGCTCAACATAGAACTTGAAGCGCTCACTAAAGGCATAAGAGGGACGAACGCCAAAGGAGTACCACGTCTGGTCGCCATTGTTTGGAGCCCGGTCATGCTGGACCAGCGCAAGCAATTGACCGCCAAACTGAGGTGTAATCTGCCAACGAGGGGATTCTAGTATCCGGATGCTCTTATAGTCCTGGTCATTCAAAAGATTTCCAGTCTGGCCTAGAGCGTTACCGGGGCCTTCACCGTATTGCACGGTAAACCGGTTTTCGCCGCCAAAGAAGTTCACTTGCTTATGCTCGGCCGAGATTGACCAGCCACTATGCGAACCCTCTACATGGTCGGCCTGTTGAATATAGCTAAGGCCAATTTCGATCTCGGCATCCTGGTTAGCCTTAATGCCGCCCAGGTTGATGTCATGCCGATTCGCCTTGTCTTCCTGGTCGATATTGTCTTCCCGGGAAAAGGCGTAACTCAAGCGCAAGCCGGTATCGCCCAGGCCATAGTCTTCAATACCGAAGCCAGTTCCACTTGGGTTCCAATAATAGAAGTCATTGATGTGAATGTCGTGACGCTTGTAGAAACGCCGGCCGGCCCAAAGGCCACCACCATTCAATTGTGGAAGTTTCAGACTCGTCCAGATCTGAGGGAGACGAACACTGCCGTTTTCATCGTTGAAGGTGAGCGACTGGTCATACTGGTTATACAGGCTCACCATGCCGTGAACTTGCCATAAAGTGCCGTCTGCGCCTTTGTACAGATCTTGATGTCCTGCCAGCTCCCAATAAGTTTCGCACTCGTTACCTAGACGGTATTTCGCTGCAGCTCCAGCTAATTGAAAACAAGACTGTTTCCCTCCGGCGTCGGCTCCTCCTATCCCGATACGTCCATATCCCTCGAATTCAAACGCCTCCGCTGAAAATGGCACAAGGCATGCCAGAAGTGCTGAACTAACTCTATTCATGGTTATTTTCATTTTTATATGCTCAAGTGCGCTAAATCTATTTTTATATGCCCAACTGCTTTTAGGCCGCCTCTCGGACCGAATTTTTCGCGATGAGTTGCTTGGCTGGTAGCTGAACTACTGATGTATGACCCAGCTCTCAAATTTCAGTGGATCCGCCAATAAAGCGCCATCGTCTTTATAGCGGAAATCATTATAAAAAAACTGAAAGGATATGAGTTATGGCGCTAACAAATTTATCCGCAACTTCTCATTTAGCCTCTTCATCCTCCAATAAACTTCACGAACATATTTACGAAACTAATCTACCGGCTCGGCTGGATCGACTTCCCTGGGGGCGGTTTCATACCTTTCTTGTATTGGCACTAGGGATCACTTGGATTCTGGACGGGCTGGAGGTGACGCTGGCCGGCTCGGTGGCAGGCGCCCTTCGTGATAGTCCTGCCTTGCAATTGACCAGTTCCGATATTGGTTTAGCGGGAGGAATCTATATCGCAGGCGCTGTATTGGGCGCGTTATTCTTTGGTTGGCTGACTGATCGGCTGGGGCGGCGCAAGCTATTTTTCATTACGTTGTTCGTTTACGTAGGCGCTACCTTTCTCACAGCGTTTTCATGGAATCTGTGGAGTTTCATGCTGTTTCGCTTTCTGACGGGAGCAGGTATAGGCGGCGAATACACGGCTATTAATTCAACTATCCAGGAGTTCACGCCGGCCCGTTATCGCGGCTGGGTTGATTTGACAATTAATGGGTCATTCTGGATAGGCGCTGCGCTTGGAGCTATGGGGTCTATCGTTCTACTGGATCCCGATCTGATTCCTGGCGATTTAGGCTGGCGTTTGTGTTTCGGAATCGGAGCTGCCCTAGGGCTCATCATTCTGTTCATGCGTATGTGGATCCCTGAAAGCCCTCGTTGGCTGCTGATTCACAATCAGCCGGAAGAGGCCAAGCGTATTGTTGACAACATTGAAAAGCGCTTTGAGGCAGAGGGATACAAGCTTGAGCCGGTAGATCCTAAATTGCATCTGCGGATGAAAGGGCGCGACCATACTCCCTTGACCGAAGTGTTCCAAAGCCTGTTCGTGGTGCACCGTCAGCGAGCCCTGGTGGGAATGACCTTATTGACTGCACAAGCGTTCTTCTACAACGCCATCTTCTTTACCTACGCTTTGGTGTTGACAGATTTTTATGACGTTCCCAGCTCCAATGTAGGCTGGTATGTGCTGCCTTTTGCATTGGGCAACTTCTGCGGACCGTTGATTCTGGGGCGCTTGTTCGATGTGGTCGGTCGGAAAATCATGATCAGCAGCACGTACGTGATCTCCGGTGCTCTGCTGGTCGTTACGGGATACCTGTTTCAACAAGGGATGCTTACCGCCACGACACAAACCATTTGCTGGATGGTGGTCTTCTTCTTTGCCTCGGCGGCCGCAAGCTCGGCTTATCTCACCGTTGCCGAAACCTTCCCATTGGAGATCCGTGCGTTGGCCATTGCCGTGTTTTATGCTTTTGGTACAGGGCTCGGCGGTATCATCGGCCCAACACTATTCGGCCAATTGATCGAGAGTGGCGAAGCTTCTAATGTCTTCTATGGCTACCTCATCGGCGCCAGTCTCATGATTAGTGCTGGGGTTATTCAGGCTATCTGGGGCGTGGCGGCCGAGCGTAAGTCGCTTGAGTCCGTAGCGCGTCCGCTCTCGCTGGCCGAAAGGTAATGCATTAGATAGATACTGAGGGCGCTAGCGTTCAGATGTCCTAGGAAAAAGCCGGGCAGGGCTGTAAAGGCTGTCCGGCTTTTTCTAAAACTATCGTAGATACAAGCAGACATAAGTGAGAGGCGTAATGATTTCTGCCTAAGAAGCCTTTAGGGCTTACTATGATTTTCGTCTGTCGCTAGGAAGTTGGCTCAGATAAGCCTTTACCAACGGATGCGTGAGAGGCTTCTCAGAATACAGGTGGACAAAGTAGGGTAGAGCTCCCTGTTCGTAGATATACAGGCTATGCAGATCCGCTTTTTGCTCTTGCAGCAGGCGCAGGCCCTGCCAGAGGAAGCGGGTGGTTTCGGTCTTGCCTTCTGTTAGGACGTGCTTGGTAATGCGGCGGCCCAGGCAGTCGTATTCGTAAGTGGCTTGGATGAGCGAGTCATGGCCGCGGTAGGTTTCGGCTCTAACCAGGCGGTTTTCACAGTCGTAGATAAAACGCTGATAGCCATTGGAGCTGTGCCGCTCGCTGACATTGCCCCACGCATCATAAGTGAGGCGCAGGTCTTTCCAGGCCTTGAGGCGGTTGTCCGGGCTCAGGGCCTGAGAGCCAGTCAGGTTGCCGGCAGGGTCGTAGCCAAAATCCTCATTACCGAGCTGCGAGTGGTGCGGTTCGCGGCTGCGCAGTTGGCCAATGGCATCGTATTTATAATCTGTAATGCCGCGGTGCTTATCAGCCTGCCGCAACAGTTCGCCTGCCTTGCTGTACTCATAGCGTCGATGGATCAGCGTGGCGGGATGTTCAGGATGGCCAAGCAGGCTGTTCTTTTGCTCGTTGAGTTGCGAGAGCTGTTCATGCGGCAGTTGAATGGCGGCTTGCCAGCGTTTACGGCCAAAACTGTCGTACCCAAAGCGGCTGGTCAGGCTGCCCTGGGTGCGCAGGGTCTCTCTGTGTAGAGGGTCACGCTCGAAGTCGCTGATCAGCAAGCCGTCGAGGTTTAGTTGGTGCAGATGACCGCTGCCATAATAGAGATGATTGAGTGTGCGGCCATCCGGTAGGCTGAGTTGGGTGAGGTTGCCTAGCGCATCGTAGGTGTAACCTAGTGCGCCTAAGGCTGACTGTTCCTGTACCAGGCGGCCTGCCTTGTCGTAGCTGAAGCGGAGAGCATCGGGCTGTATACCCAGCGCTTTACCCTGCTCGCTGGGCTGCCTTTCGATGGCTAAGACCCGATCCAGCTTGTCATAGGTGTAGTCCAGGCGAGCATCCTGGGTCATTTTGCTGAGTAAACGACCTATAGCGTCGCGCTCAAATTCGCTGGAGCGTGTCTGGCCTAGGTCAGTAGTGTGCTCATCCATGCGGACCAGTGCACCAGCTACGTTGTAGTGGAAGCGACGGCGCAGGCCGTCTATACGAGCTTCTTCTACCAGGCGGTCAGCTGAGTCATAGGCGAAGCGATAGGCTGCCCCGTTCTCGTTTACCAGGGCAGCCAGACGCAGCGCCTGATCATAGTGGTAACAGACGCGCTGGGCTTTGGCGTCCTTGCGCTCTATAGGCAGGCCGCGAGCGTTACGAGTGACGCTTGTTGTACGCTTATCCGCATCGGTATGGGTAAGTAGCTGCCCAAGCGCGTTATAGGTATAGAACTCTGTACTGCCATCAGGATGTTCGACGCGAAGGACTTCGCCGTCGGGTTTACGATGCAGTCGGGTGGTTTGGCCAAGCGCGTTGGTTACTGCAGCAAGATGTAGGTGCTCGTCGTAGGCATAGTGGGTGCGGTTGCCTGAGCAGTCCTGATGCTGTGTGACTTGGCCAAGAGCGTTCCACCAGTAATAGGTGTTATTGCCTAAGGCGTCCGTTACGGTATGGGCTAAGCCATTATCGGCACTAAGATAGCGAGTAATGGCGCCAAGCTCATCCGTCTGAGCCAACAGGCTGCCTGCATTATCGTATTTCCAGGCAAGTTCACTGCCATCAGGCTTCGTCAGTGCGGTAAGAAATTCAGTATTGAGATGATAAGTATAGCTTGTAGAGCGCCCCAGAGGGTCGGTGTCTTTGACTAGTCTTGAAAAGTTATCGTATTCAAACGTTAACGTATTGCTGTCAGGTAGCGTTACATCCGTTATGTTGCCCGACTCATCTAACGTAATGTGGTATTGCTCACCGCCAAAGTCCTGGCCAAAAGTAACACGGCGGTTGTCGTCATAACGAATAATGGCCTTGCGATTTAACGTATCAATAACATAGGTCGTGCGACGCTTCAGATCATAGCTAAAGCTGTAGCGCTCACCGTCACTGGTCCAGTGCTCTGTTACTCGCAGGCTGCCGTCCGGGAATGTGCCCCACCGATAGTGACATACCAAACCCAGGGCATTTTCATGCGCGACCATTAGGCCTTGGTCATAGCCAAAGCGCCGACTGGTAACCCCATTGCGATTAGTAACGCCAACGAGTTGATTCTGCGCATCGTAGAGATAGCGAACAAGGGTCTCTACCGGCTTGCAATCCTCGATGCGCTCTACACGTACCAAGCGGTTACCCGCTTCGTTGTAGCAGAGATGCACACGCATCATGCTTTTTGAATGAATATCGGTCAGCTGACCTTCTCGGTAGGTAAGCGACAGGTAATTACCATAGGCATCTTCGATACGTTTGAGCGGAGCGGGCGTGCCATCCTCTGGTAGGTCTCCAAAATAGAGAAACGTACAGTCGAGGGTCTGCAACAGGTAATGACCCCCCTCGGTACAGACAACGGTAAGCTGCTCCGCTGGGTAAAAGACTCGCTCATTGGGCTTTAGCAGTTCGAGCGGAACCTCCCGGCCCTGGTTATCCCTTAAAACCAGACGATCCTTCTCGCGCCGTAGACTTTGCTCCCAGGGCAATACCCAGCCGCGCCCGAGCAAACCTTCATGGTCGATGTCACTGGCATAAAAGCGTGCCCAATGAATAGGCAGCAGACCGGGAAGGGCAAAATCGATCTCACCGTCTTCCAGCAGTAGTTTACGGCCATTAACCGCGTCAACTGGGTGACCAAACAGTGCACCAAAAGCACGCGTTAATACCGGGGCCGCTACTGCTCGTGTAAACGCCTCGGAAGCGGCAAAAGTGGCCGCAAACTTGAGTGCACACGGCATGACAGCTTTCAGGCCATTCTTGGCTGCCATTTTCACGAGACTGCCGATACCGCCACCTAGCGCCATCAGAACATCAACTGTGGTACTTAACCATGCCGGTACTTCGTCATCTATAGGTAGATAGGTCTGGGTTTCGGCGCCGACATTGACATTGGGTGAGCCGGAGTTAATCGTAGCGCCACAGGTAAGTTGATCACCCTTACGGGCAGCAGGAAGACCGTTGATGAAAACCTTGGCTGAGCCTTGGGCAATTTGCGGAGGCTTGCTGTGTTTTTCACAGACGCCTGTATCGGCCTCAACACGTGCTGCCGCCAAACCATTGATAAAAGTATTGGGCGATCCGGAAATAATCCCTCCGGCAGGGGTGCTTATACTTCTCCCAAGGGTTTCACCAATGGCTGTAATACCCGCTCCGCCAAAACCTGCTAACACGCCCCACAGCAGGGCGACACCAAAGCCGCAGGTAGCGGTTGCCACCGCCACCCCTACGACAAGGGCAATACCTATTGCCGCTCCGGCAAGAAAACCGCCTAAAGCGCTGGTATGAACGATCTCGTCATCGATCCGTGCGGCTTCGTACACTTGACTTCTCCCTGTCACACGGCGCGCCGTGTCGATTAAAACCTGCTGCTGACCTACTCTCGCAAACTAGCGAGACGGGCTGAAACTACTAAGAAAATCGTTCCACAACGCGTCTTGTTCTGTCGTAAACGGTGTCTGCCCACTGGCGGTAAAAACAAGGACACGCTCTGGCGCTATAAGAAAGGCAGCCTGGCGTTGATATACATCCTTGCCGTTTGCCTTGTACTGCGCATCGATCTGAAGGCCCTGCAGAGGGGCGCTCGCGGATAGCATGGCCGACTTACTATTCAGCCGTTTGTACTTGGCCAGCTTTGCAGCGATCAGCTCAACCTGTCGCTCGACATATTCACTCAGCGCTTCGTCCGCGGGTTTAGTGTCGCGGGATACCGTAAGGCTAAAGGGAAATGGTGCAGTGTCACCTGGTACGAACACATTGATCGTGCGGTCCTGGAAACCCGCTGGCAGTGTCAAACTGCCCTCGTTGATTTGATAGCTCATGGGATTTCTCGAAGGTTTGAATTAGAGGGGAAGAGAGCCGGAACCATTACTGGCGGATTGAGGGTTAAATATGGCGTCGACCTGGGCATCAATAGTCGCTTTCACTCCCTGTCCTTCAGGAGATGTCCCTGACTGGCCGCCCGGCGCATTAATGTCAAGATTTCCGCCCGTATTGAGTTGGCCTGCACCGCTCGCACTTATATTGAACTCAACGCAGGAAATATTGACGAGGCCGTTGGCATGCATCTCGAACACACTCTCGCCGCAGACCAGGCGGATGCTTTCGCCCGCCTCGATCAGGTACGTTGAGCTGACACTATCAGCCTTTGAGCCACCCACCAGAAGCTGGTCGTCAACCTTGACGATACGCATGCGGTTCTGGCCGATCACTACCGTTTCGTCCTGGTCGATGGTTTTGGTGCGGTCTACGCCTACGGAATGGGTCTCACAATTACCAACCTCTATGTCCATGTCACGCTGACCGTGCACATAGATCTGTTCGGCTCCGGCCTTGTCTTCGATGCGTAGCTCGTTAAAACCATTACCGCCAGGAGAGCTCCTGGTCTTGAACACTGTCAGGGTTTTGTTTGCCGGCAGGTTGTAAGGGGGCCGATTCGCGGCGTGATGCAGGCAACCGGTAATCAACGGCTGGTCAGGGTCGCCCTCTAAAAACGTCACCAATACTTCCATGCCGATGCGAGGAATGGTGACGGCGCCATAGCCTTCATGCGCCCAGTTGCTGGCCACACGCAGCCAGCAACTGCTGTGCTCGTTCATCTGGTCCAGTCGATCCCAATGAAACTCCACTCGGACACGCCCGTATTCATCGCAATAGATTTCTTCGCCGGCAGGGCCGGTAACGATAGCGGTTTGGCTGCCCTGGATTTTGGCTTTGCCGTGGCGAAGAGCAGGGCGGAACAAGACATCCCAGGGCGTTGCTGTAAAAAAGTTGCGATACCCTTGCTGAAAGCCGTCCTTTTCTTCCGTTTGGTTTGAAACGGACTCTTCAAGTACCTGGGGCTGCTTGCCCTCATAGGTCAGCGTTGTCAAAAGCCACAGGTCGTTCCAATCACTACGGGGATGTTCGGTGAGCGGCATGAATTAGCCGGTTTTCAGGGCTGTCAGGTCGCTTTTGCCGCAGGCTACCTGAGCGTCGGCCTGATGTCGCTCTAGTGCGCGCTGGCTGAGATGTTTGCCTCGGGCGCGATCAGTGAACTGCCCGGGATAATCGTAATCCTCAAGCTCAGGTGCTGATTCTCCAGTATGGGAGGCTTCCATGGTGAGCTTGGGTTTTTCGAAGTTGTAATCCCGGCGGGTGACCTTTGTAGTGCGAGTCTCTACCTGCACGCCGAATTTGCGGACAACCTGGTGATCGGCCACCATGCCGGTGTCTTGTTGGTACACCGCTGGGGTGAGTTTGGGAAAGCTGGTCTGATCGTCACCAAAGACAACAACATGCTCGGTCTTGGTGTGCTCGAAATGGTAATGAATGCCTTCTTCTTCACAGAGCCGGTTGATGAAATGAAGATCTGTTTCATCGTACTGAACACAATACTCGCGCTCTGGATAGGCCGAGCCTAGCTGAAAGCGGAAGGCATTCGATAGGATGCCATGTTCCTTCAGAACCGCCCCGATGATGTCGGGTACCGCCTGGTGTTGGAAGATCCGCTGATTATGCCGATGACCAAGATAATGCAGATGCGGCACCAGCGTAATGCGATAGCGGGTCATGCGCTTGCCTGACTCGTCCTAGGCGGCGCTATAGACCAAGCCATGAAAGCCCTCGCCATAAGGATCGATACTTAGAAAAGCAGGCTGGTTGAGTAAGGATCCAAGCTCAACGTCTGGCTTTTCACTGATGAGCTCGATATCAAATCGATAAGCGCAGTTGGGTGCTTCATGGCCTTGGAATTCCAAGACCTGAAAGTCATGGGAGACGCCAGGAATATCAAGTGAAAACTGGGTTTGGTTGGCTGGTGAAAACATCCTGGTTCCTTAACTTCCTTGTCTGGTAGGCCAAACAGGGAGCGTAATCTAGCCCCTTAATCAGAGCAGATTAAACGCAAAGAACTGGCAGAATCTTGCGCAGTACGGCTTCTATTTCGGATGTGCTTGGTTAGGGTTTGAAAAATCAGAACCCCTTCTGCTTTTCGCCAACCCAACACAGACAGCTTGCTCAATTACCTTACTATTGCGCCGCTTTGCCTGCTCTAGTAAGGGGTTTTTATGAATAAATGGATTTACGCACTTGCGCTTGTATCAGCTGTTTCCACAAGCGCTAAGGCGGCCGAGTGTAAGTTTTCTCCTCCCAGCGTTGTGATGCATGCGTCTGTTCCAGCTGCTTCTCAGCGTCTCGCTCTTGCGGGGCCTAACCGACTTGAGCTGGGCTTGGGTCAGACGCCTGCTATTCTTTCCCACAGCAATGGCGTACTGATTGCCAAGTATGGCAACGGCGCTATCCTCTCCAGCCGTCAGTTGAGTATTTCAGCGGTGCGCTCCGAAATAGATGGCGCTCTGTCGTTGCCTGACTTTATACGTCTCGTCTTTCTAGGCGATGCCCCCGCAGCCAGCAGCAAGGATAAACTGGAGGCGCAAGCCGTACGCGATGGGTTGAGCCTGGAGTGCAGTCAGCCTACTTATAGCCAGCTCGATAATGTTGATCTGTTTGGTTATACCCAAACGCGCGTAAGCGGTGATCGCTACCATGGGTATTACATACTGGACGGCAACGTTGTTCATTACATCGATATCCGAAGCACGGACGCGTTTGCTAAACACATTATCTCAACACTGCACAAAAGGAATTGATGCGTACTTCTTAAGAGAGTGGCTGAGCACGTGGTTTTTGTACGTGTTATTACCGAGCACAGTATCGGTGCCTCAAGCAGCTTTCCAAAAAAAGCTTGCCGAGTGAATAAGTAGGGTTTTTAGGTTAACGCCTGCTCCAAGGGCGTTGCCGGTCGTACTGCCTGATCTGTTTCAGGCCGTACGACTTTGATTAGAAGAGCGGATGGGAGGCGCGAAGAAGCAGGGCGGTATCGCAATAGGCGTTATGCCCTGAATAGGACGTGCAGTCTTCTCCACGCAGACTGGTCCCGGTATAGGAAAAGTTAAATTGTGCCTTGGCCCAGGAGCGGGACAAGTTTACTGACCAGTCATTGTAAGCCTGAACCATTTCGCCATTCGCCAGGGTCAGTGGATCGTCCAGCCTATGATTCCCATAACGCATTGAAAGGCCTATTCCCAACAGCGGTGTTGTACCAAGATCAGCATATACCGACGTATCACGGCGCCCCGGGTCGTTGGAAAAAGCCGCACCCAGACGCGTACCAAAAAGACTTATTCCCGAATAAAACTCTCGGGAAGGGTCGACGTCCTCGGTGATATGCTCATAGTTGATCAAGCCAAATTCATAGCCGTAACCGCTACCGGAAAACTGGTGTTTGTAACCGGCATAGGTATCCATTTCGATGGACAGGTCGTCGGCGGACGTGCCGGAGTTAGAGGTCCATTGACCAAAATACAGGCCGTTCTGGTGCGAAAGATCAAGCCCGCCGTCAAGCGAGCCTTTGGACGGAGTAACCAGGCCCTGAGCCATACTGCGTATCTGGGTAGTACCCAGTTTAAGGTCGAATTCGCCTAATTCGCGTTGTAAGGTCTGGGCCGAGGCGGTTTGGTAAAAGACCGCCAATGTCAGTAGAAGCCAGAAGGATCGTGGCATGGGTTTCACTCCTCTCGGTTTAGGAGCGGCGATTGCTCAGCAGCCCGTTTGAGGCGGGCAAACAGCCAGAGGCCAAAGCAATGCCTGATGTCAACGTGCATCCATGGTTGATCAGGTAGTTAAAAAGTAAAAAACATTATCCGTTCAAGCGTTTCGGCTTGCTCGGTAGTTATTATCGTTATGGGGGTAGGCGGCTAGGACATATGCTTCAGCCGACCGGACGAATAATAACGTGTCAATATCGATTGAACAGGTCATTCGTCAGATGAACTTCTCAGAAAATTATTAAATTAGTATGAATAGTTCATGTATCTTCTGAAGAGTTCCCTAAAACGACTTATTTTTATCATCGCATCGATAAGGCTGTAGATCGCTTTGCAGCTCGGTTAGCCGATCAATAGTATGCTGCCGTTGTAAGGGCGAACGCATTGTTAACAGTTCTGCTACAAGCTGGGCGGTAAGTGTTTGGATGCGAGAGAATTCACGCTGGTAAGTGGCGGTCCAGAAACGTTCACGATTTTGGAGCAGGGCGGTAAGGCGCGAGGGAAAGTCAGCACTGGTACGCTCAGTCAAGGCCATGTGCAATTCCTTTTGCCAATGGGTCCGGTTGTCTAGCCAGACCTTGTTGTGATCGCCCAACTGCACGGCCCATTGCAGGATACGGGCTTGCTGTTGCTCAGAGAGCGAGCCCAGCCAGAATGTCATGCGGTCTTTCATGCGCTCCGACCGCTCATGAATTTGCTCTCCCCGGGAAGGGCTTACGTGTTTTTTCCGTAGCTCTTCAAGATCCTCATGCAGCTTGTTGTTGAGATGAGCAACCTGCTGATCATTCAAGCCTTGTAACAGAGTAATCGCTGTGGGAGTGATCTCTAGCGCTATAGCGTCTACCGCTCGCCGTGCTGTGGTGATCTGCTCAAGAATAACGTCCGTAGAAACGGAACTGGCTTGAGCGAGAGGTTTCATGTGCTCCATCCACTCAATGTAGCGGGGGAGTTCCTCGCGGCAGTGCCATTGCAAGTGCTGCGATATAGCAGTATCGAGCCAGCGGCGTTGCGTACTGTCTAGGTCTAGATAGTCGTCGACATACCAAGGAGTGAGTGTGTCCAAGTGCTTGTAGGCAAAGCCGATTCGATTACAGGCAGTAAGAGCTAAAAGCACAAGGATGACAAAAGGCCAGAAGATACGCATTGATCGCATAGGGCACCCATGGTCAAAACGATAAACGTCCAATCGATTCATAGGCATTGGAACATCAAGCTACGCAGCCTATCCCGCGCCCAGCGTTTTACTTGTATTGAAATACGGTGTTACGCCTGCGCCTCTATTCTGTGAATTGAATACGCTGTACAAGACTCAATATTGTTACGTACCTGCCGATAGAAAATTTGAAAGAGGGTTTCAAGCAATTTTCCGGCATGCTCGTAGTCAGTGAAGTATGAGCAGTAGATCTTGAGGAGATCGGTCATGAAAGAACGTATGCAAGAACTAGCAGCGAAACTTCTTGAGGTGCTAGGTTTAGCTGACCAGCCCCGTTTACAACCTATTCCTGTACGCAGCCGCGAACAAGAACGCTTGGCTGCCGAGCGCCGTCGTCGCGCACGCCGTTGAGGTTCCGCTTCACTGTGCCGCTTGATGTACAGTGACCGCCAACGTGCATCGCCATTGCTTGAATTCTTATAGTCGTGGCGATTGCCTTTTGAATCCGCTCATGCCGCAATCATAGGCGTCTTGATTCATCCCTTCCATCGTCAGTCGTTTGAATGAGTGACATTGTTTGTCTGTTTATTCCAGGGATTAGCGTAAGGCTGCCTTGAGTCCTCTCTGGTATTTGCTTCTTTAAATAAGTCCGCTGAAGGAAACTCTCTGTCAAAGGACTTGGGTTTAGCAAATTATCACTCGACGTAAGGCTTGATAACGTTGTTTACGTACTGAGGGACGTCACGAGGCAGGTTATTGGAAGATGAACTTGCTAAATTCTGGGCAGGGATTAGGTAGGCCAAAAAAGGGCGCTTTAGCGCCCTTTTTTTAATTATATCCCGTGGCGTCTTTAGAGCGGTCCGGGCTATTGGGTGATGGTGGAGTGCGAGTTGAGTCGACTTGGGCATGCTCAGTACGCCGAGGCTTCTCGGAGCTGTCACGTTTTTCGTTTTCGGCGTTACGGGTTTCTTCAGCCATGGTACACCTCGCGAGACGTTGATAGAGACTATGCCTTTCATGGGACTAGGCTCGTCCATGGCCGTTCAACTTTTCGGTCAGGCGGTCAGCGAATCAATTGCAGTTCAGGCCGGTCGGCGATCAGGGTTTTAAGCAGTTCATTTACCTGTCGATTAAACGCGTCATTGATCGCGTCGGCTGTTGTATGTTTCATCAGGGGGAGGAACCAGATACCCATCCAGGTACTAACCGTTTCTTCGTTACGGTGCTGTCCTAGTGGTACTAATGACGGGGCCAGCAGTTCTCCAGTCATCGTGTAATGGTCTTTGGCCACGCCAGGTACAATAAACAGTGTTGTGCCGGTAATGAGTCCGCTGGCAACTGAGCCGAGTAGAGAGCTGTGGTTGTAAACCTTGAGCTTGAGAACATAATCGCCGATTTGTCCGGGCTCAGGCGCCAGGGTGATGTGGCTGAAAAGCTCCGATGCCGCTAGCGCCTTGATCAAGGCCGGTTCCAGGCCTTCCCGGACGATAGGAATAGAGCGTGCGCCTGTTTCTCCCGGCGTGCCCCGGTAAAAGTTAAATTCGACATGCAAGCCAGGCTTGATCGTGTGCTCTGTGGCTAGAGGTAGTGGTGTAACAGCTACCTGATGGCCTGGAAAAGCGGCACACCCCGTCAAGGCCAATAAGAAAAGCATCCATAAGCGGCGCGCCATGAAATGTTCCTTTTTCAGGTTTTTAGCTCATAAAAAAAGCCCAGCTTTTCAGCGGGGCTTTTTTGAGTGGTCAATTGATCAGACCACCTGTACCTCATCAGCCTGCAGACCTTTCTGGCCCTGTACGACCAGGAAAGAAACGGCCTGGCCTTCTTTCAGGCTCTTGAAACCGTTGGTCTGGATAGCGCGGTAGTGAACGAACACATCCGGGCCGCTCTGGGGAGTGATGAAGCCGAAGCCCTTTTCATCGTTGAACCACTTGACGGTACCCGTTTGGCGAGTAGACATGGATTGCTCCTTGAACAAAGTTGACATCGGCTCTGGAACCGCCCAGGCCGCGACTGAGTGCAAAGAGTCACCAATACTAAGCTTACGGTACACGTGCAACACAGTGCAGGCACTGTAACTCGCCCGTATGTTTTGTCCAGCACTTTTCAATTGGTTTTTATGGTTTATCGGTTGAGCAGTCCCCGGCGGGTTATCATATTAGCTTCATCATGAGGTGTCGTATGGCTTTGATTGGGCGTTTCAACAGTTTACAAATCGTCAAGCAGACGGATTTCGGCCTGTATCTGGATGCAGGACAGGAGGGCGAAATCCTGTTGCCCAATCGCTATGTTCCTAAAGACGAGCCAGCGGATATCGGCGATTGGCTGAATGTTTTTGTCTATCTGGACAGCGAGGACCGGGTCATCGCTACAACGCAACGGCCCAAGGTCCAGGTAGGGCAGTTTGCTAGCCTTAAGGTTGTGGATGTCAGTCGAATTGGTATTTTCCTCGACTGGGGATTGCCCAAAGATTTGCTGCTGCCACACTCTGAGGAGCGGCGTCCCTTGCAGGTAGGCGATTATTGCGTCGTCTATGTTTATCTTGATCCGCGCAGTCGCCGTATCACAGCCACGGCACGGCTGGATCGTTACCTGGATACCACTCCCGCTGCGTATACGCCTGGGCAGGCAGTCGACCTGCTGATCGTGGAAAAGACTCCCATGGGCTTCAAGGCTGTTGTTGAAGGTAAGCACTGGGGGCTTCTCCATAACAACGAAGTTTTCAAGTTCTTGCGCAGCGGTATGAATGAGCAAGGGTTCATTAAGGAAGTTCGCCCGGACGGTAAAATCAGCCTGTCGCTTCAGCGTCTTGGACGTGAGGCAACTGATACCTTGAGCCAGACGATTCTTGGTTTGCTTAAGGCGCGTCAGGGCGTCCTGGAAGTGAGTGACAAAAGCTCGCCTGAGCTCATCAGTCAGCTGTTTGGAGTTAGCAAGGGCGCGTTCAAGAAAGCGATTGGTGGGCTGTACAAACAAGGTCTGATTGTTATTCATGACGACAGGATCGAACTGATCTGAGCAGGAGAAACAGATGATTCGTGAGCTCTTGAGAATGGGAGATGAACGCCTGCTGCGTGTCGCTCAGCCCGTGCCGGCAGACATGCTGGGAAGCCATGCTTTAACTACGTTAGTAGCTGACATGTTTGAGACGATGCAGCAAGCCGGTGGAGTAGGGCTGGCCGCACCCCAGATTGGTGTGGATCTGCAACTGTTTATCTTTGGGTTCGATAGGAGCGAGCGTTACCCCGAGGCACCAGCTGTGCCAAAGACTGTGCTGATCAATCCTGTTATTACGCCTCTCTCAGAAGCAATGGAGGCCGGGTGGGAGGGATGCCTGTCTATTCCTGGGCTGAGAGGCATGGTGGATCGCTATAGCCAGATACGCTATGAGGGGCTTGACGCTGAAGGCAATCGCATCGACCGTGAGGCGGAGGGCTTTCATGCTCGGGTTGTACAGCATGAATATGATCATCTAATCGGACGACTGTACCCATCGCGTATTACCGACTTTTCCAAATTCGGCTTTACCGATGTACTGTTTCCAGAGCTTGCTGGCGCTAAATAAGCGAACCTCAGGCTATCCTGTCGATAGCGGCTATCAACTGTTCGAGGCTGAGTGCGCCGCTTAACGCTTCGGCTTGCTCTAGTGGTTGTCCGGCAGGACGGATCAAAAGGGTTGGGACGGCAGTGATACCCAGTCGGTGAGCCAAGGCTTCGTCTGCCAGGACTGACTGAGTATGGTGGCCCTGTTCAAGTGCTGTAGCTAGGGCATCGGTATCCAGAGCCTGTTGGGCGGCTACGTCCAGCAGGACATCAACATTGCCAATGTCACGCCCTTGTTCAAAGAAGGCCTGGAATAGTGCGCGATGACAGTCATCGAATCGGTCATGACGCCGGGCAAATTCAACCGCCTCCAGTGCTTTGCGACTGCGAGGCTGTACCGGCGGAAGCCTTAGGGGTAACTGACGTTCTTCAGCCATTGGATACACCACGCGTGCCCAGGTGGTTCGAAGGTAGTGACCGTCGGGCTCAAGCGTGGGGATCGGTTCAGGTCGCAGCTCAAAGGCATGCCAGGTCACGATCAGCTGCGTCTCGTAGCGACTCTTGAGGGCGTCCACTACGGGAAGCTCAAGGTAGCAAAAAGGGCAGACGTAATCGCTCCAGATATCCAAATGGATTAACGAAGTAGACATGGTAGCGTGCATCATGGCGAATACTTACTGAGGTAGACCCAACGCATGTACGTTCGGTTCGCCGGGCTGCTCATTCTCTATACCGTATGTGTTCAGGCAGGGCAGGACCTGGCTCAGTAAAGGCGCCAGGGGCACTGAGTGGAGCTGATCGAGTGGAAGCCACACCAGCTCTTCCAGTTCGGCTGCTACCGCAACGGCAATATTTGGCAGGCGCACCTGGTAAAGATGCGCATCGATAGCGGTATCAGGCTCGTTGGCTGCCGGGGCCTGGAAACGTCCCAGCCATTGATAGGCTGAGGAGGACAGGCGTAGGCCCAGTTCCTCAAGCAGTTCGCGTTCAAGCGTTTGCTCCAGAGGCTCTCCCGGCTCTTGCTTGCCGCCAGGCAACATGAAGAAATGTGTACCGCGCTTGCGTACCAATAGCAGTTCGTCAGCAGCATTGAACAGGCAAGCTGCCGCAATGCTCAATACAGAAGTCATCTTGTGATGTCGCTCCAGAGTTTTCCAAGAGCATCGTATTGTCCAAGAAAGGGCGTCCAGCGCCTACCCAACGTTTCGGCTGGATTGATGTTCGTCTAGAAATAATCTCAAAACGTTTCGTCTCGTCCTTTTATCCTGCAGGAACGCCGTATTTATAGGCTAAAAATGCCGACTATCGTCAATCTCACCCTCTTGACAAAATCAAAACGAACTCGTCTGAGCCGCTGGGGTCACCTTATTAACGCGCAGTTTTACCGGGTTGTACTGACCGCTGCGCTTAAAGGCCGGATTTGTTCGGCAAAACGTAAAAATGGTGGGACCAAGCGATGACTACACCCTACGAAAGCAACACTCGAGAAAGCCAGCACCGAGGCATTCCCTCTGCGCAAGAGCAGTCGAATGCGTTGCAGGGCAAGGCGAAGCAGGTAGCGGAAAATGCCAAGATGCAGGGTAAAAGCCAGATTGATCGTTATAGCGATCAAGCGGCTAATGAAATCGAAACCGTTGCCAATAGCATCAAGGCAGCTGCCTCAGAGTTGAATGACAATGACCGGGCTGGGCTATCAGGCTACGTATCGAACCTGGCGCAGAGCATGGTAGGCCTTGCCGATACATTGCGCGGCAAGAGCGCCGATGAGCTGATTCGTGAAGCTAGCCGTCTTGCACGCGAAAACCCTGCGCTGTTCTTGACCGGTAGCGTGGCCATCGGTTTTGGGTTATCCCGCTTTGCCAAGGCCAGTAGTCGCTCCTCTTCATCTGTTTCGTCTGATTCCGAGATGCCTACGTCATCAAACATGTCTACGTCACCCAGCATGACGGAGCGCGATTCGGCCGAGTCTGGATCAATGGGTGGATCTGGAACGACGCGTAAGGCAGAGGGCATGGGTACTTCCAGTGGTCTTGACCATACTGGCATGGCCTCCTTTGACAGCTCTGGTACAGCGCCGAGTGGTTCCTCTGGGGTGGGTGCTTCTACAACAAGTAGCACTTCCGGTATGGCTGGACAAACCAGCACACCCATCGTGGCGGAAGTTGAAAGTACTTATGAGAAGACCACCACGGTCATTCCTGAGGGAGATACCAAACCTATGAGTTCGGTGGTGCGTCCTGCATCCACATCAGATCTGGCAGATACACCCGCTTATGGTTCTTCCGCATTAGATAAAGACAAGAATGCCTCGTCCAACCTGGGCGGTAGCAAGAAGGACACCACTGGAGGTTTTTAACAATGAAAGAGCAACCGAACCTGCGTAACGCTTATGAAAATGAGCAGGCCGAGATTGATTCGAACTCAACATCCATTGCGGGGTTAGTACGCCAACTGACTCGTGAAGTGCCTTCTCTTTTCACCAAAGAGCTGGCGCTGGCTAAGGCCGAAATATCCGAGGCGCTTACTGCGACCAAGGCAGGTGCTATTAGCATGGCATCGGGCGGTATCGTTCTCTTGGCCGGATTCATTATTCTTTTGCTTTCGGCGGTGCTTGGTCTGAGTCAGGTCGTGGAGCCCTGGCTGGCGGCCCTGATCGTAGGGGGCGTTGTAGTCGTGATTGGCTTGGTAATGGTATCTGCTGGTAAGAAAAAGCTAGAGCCTGCTTCCTTCAAGCCTGAGCGCACAATCAACAGCATGCAGAAAGACAAAGAAGCTGTTAAGGGGAAAGTAGCATGAGTACCGAAACCCAAAACCATGTCAATGACGAAGCGCAAAAAGATCCTGCTACGCTTGAACGCGAAATTGATCAGCAGCGTGCTGAAATCAGCGGAATCGTTGATGCACTTGAAAATCGCTTATCTCCCAATGAATTAATAGATCGGGTGATGACCTATGCCAAGGGCAATGGTGGCGAGTTCGTAAATAATTTAGGCGCGACCATCAAAGCTAATCCTGTACCGGCTTTACTTACATCTGTAGGTTTGCTCTGGATGATGGTCGGACAGAACCGAACTCAGAATTACTCAAATATGGGAGTGGCTGCTAGTGGCTCTTCAACGGATTCGTTGCGTGAGAAGGCTTCCAGCATGGGCGGTTCTATGCAGGGTAAAACGTCCAGCTTGAGCGAAACAATGCACCAGAAGACCGGAAGTTTGAAAGCACAGGCACAAGGTGTAATGGATAAAGCTTCGCAACTGCGTGGTAATGCTTCAGGAACACTTGGTTCGGCCCGCCAAAGCATGAGTGATACTACACATGCTACGAGCGATTCTTTGCGTACCCACGCTACCAAGGCAAAAAGTGGTTTTCAGTACATGCTTGAAGAGCAGCCACTGGCCTTAGGTGTGATTGGCATTGCGGTAGGTGCTTTGCTGGGAGCCACGCTACCAACCACTGAGCGTGAGAATCGCTTGATGGGTGAGGCTAGCGACCGTATCACTGACAAGGCCAAACAAAAGGCTGAAGAAGGATATACCAAGGCAGCTGAAGTCGGAAGTGACTTGGCGGATCAAGCTAAAAATCGTGTAAAGGAAGAGGCGGGTCATGCATCAGCCTCGAATCAGGAGTCTTCGTCTGATTCCCAGCCTCAACGTGCTTCCCGCTCGATGTAATGGGCGTATATCGCTAGCGGCTTGCATTTAGTAAGCCGCTAGAGGTTTTCTTTTCTCTATTTGAAACTATTACCCACTCAAGTAAATACCCATTTATTGCTTTTCTAGGAACCGTAAATAATACCAGCCCAAAAGTAAGGGGGTGATTAGAAGTTTGGTATGCCTGTTACGAGTAGGAATGAAGTGGTTCTTATGAGGCTGCGAGGGTACGAAATAAATGTATGAATCCGGTAAGTGCGTATTAGGGGCTTAATCTTTAGGCTTTTTGTAATCGCTGGGAAAGAGTCCATATATCCAGATAAAAGAGGGGGCATGTCGTCTTTTGACGGCATCCCTATTTAGTTGGGACTGCATGTCTTAAAGGTATGTGGTCAGAAATTTTTATTGAATCAAAAGGGCTTTTAACAGAGCTGCGTAAGCGCCGAACTCAACAGCCAACGCACCGCTTGAGCGATAGCAACACATATAGGCATAGAGGGATCTGCGCCAGGCAGCCAGGGCAGCGTATCCGTATGCCTTTGAAGGCTTAGGGTTGCTTATTGAGACATGCTCGTAGAGGACATGTCCGCTTCGCTCGCTTCGGAATTTCCCGTTGTACCGCTCAATCGATCGACCAGGATCAACGCCTTCTCGAACGAAGGATAGCCGCTTTTGGCTACATCCAGTTCTCCATACTTATCCTTATAGGTCTCGGCCCGAATGGGGTCTGCCTCATCGACCAAGTACGGTTTGGAGTAGATCTGATACAGCAGGGCATATGCCAGGGGGTACTGCTTATTAGCCGAACGATCTAATAAGGTCAGAACATCCTCGGTTTGAGGGCCTTGCTTCATTAGGATGAGTGCCTTGTAAAACTCGATCTCCCCTATATTTTTTTCTTGGGGGCTGGCTTGTCGAGCAGCGCGAGTCAGCAAGGCATTGGCAAGTCTGAGATCATCCTCACCGCCTGCAACCACCAGTATTTTGGCCTGTAATAAATCATTCTGGAGCAATAGACGTTGCTCGTCCTCAGTAAGTGAGGGCGTATGGGCGGCACAACCCATCAATAGGGCGGACGTCGCCAACAGTGGAATCCATTTGTTCATATAGCTTTTCCGATTCCTTTTATAACTTTCTGAAGCGACAAAGCTTCGACGGGAATGATGCCAACGAGTTCACTACTCATCATATCCATTAAACACAAAAGTGAGTTCGATAGAACCGCCATAAGCTTTCATTGTCGGATGTCCCAACGCTCAGATCGAGCGCTTCTAGACGTCTATAAAACAGTCATTGAGCGCCTTCATTCTGAGCATTGTAACCTGACGAATGGCTGTTTAGACTGCCGTTGAATTGCTCCCAACGATCAAAGGACGCCCATGATCACTAAATGTTTGTTCCCGGCCGCCGGCTACGGCACTCGCTTTCTTCCTGCGACCAAGGCCATGCCGAAGGAAATGCTGCCAATCGTGAACAAGCCTCTCGTCCAGTATGCCGTTGAAGAGGCACTTGACGCTGGGCTCAAGCAAATCGCTATGGTTACCGGACGCGGCAAGCGCTCCCTGGAAGACCATTTCGACATCAGCTACGAATTGGAAAGCCAGATCAAGAATACCGCTAAGGAAAAATACCTGACCGGAATTCGCCGTTTGATCGACGAGTGCTCCTTCTCTTATACCCGTCAGATCGAAATGAAAGGTTTGGGGCATGCCATTCTGACCGGCCGCCCTCTGATCGGTGACGAGCCGTTTGCAGTAGTACTGGCGGATGACTTGTGTCTGAATCTCGAGGGCGATGGCGTACTTAAGCAGATGGTCAAACTGTACAACCAGTTCCGCTGCTCTATCGTAGCTATTCAGGAAGTACCCGCCAACGAAACGCACAAGTACGGTGTGATTGCCGGTGAAATGATTCGTGACGACATCTACCGTGTGAATAACATGGTTGAGAAGCCGAAGCCGGAAGATGCACCTTCCAACCTGGCGATTATTGGCCGTTATATTTTGACGCCCGATATTTTTGATCTGATTGAACAGACTGAGCCGGGCAAAGGCGGTGAAATCCAAATCACTGACGCGCTGATGAAGCAAGCTCAGGACGGTTGCGTACTGGCCTATAAGTTCAAGGGCCAACGCTTCGATTGCGGTAGTGCTGAGGGCTTTGTCGAAGCGACCAATTTCTGCTTCGAGCATGTGTACAAGGAGCTGTAATCTTTTCCTCGTATTGAACGAAAGCCACCTTCGGGTGGCTTTCTTGTTTTTACGCAACGGTAAGTTCGTCGGCGAAAGGTGGAATGCGTTAAGCTGATAGCCAGTGAAGCCGACTAGGATTCGTCATGACTTACGATTTTGATCTTTTTATTATTGGCGCCGGATCAGGTGGTGTGCGTACGGCGCGCTTTTCTGCCGATTTCGGCGCGCGCGTCGCAGTGGCGGAAAGTCGCTACCTGGGCGGTACTTGTGTCAATGTCGGCTGTATGCCGAAGAAATACTTTGTGTATAGCGCCTCGTTCCATGATGAGTTTCGCCAGTCCAAAGGCTATGGCTGGAGCGTCGAGGAAAAAGGCTTTGATTGGCAGAATCTGGTTGCTAACAAGGATCACGAGATCCGTCGGCTCAATGGTATCTACCGAGCTTTGCTAATCAATAGCGGAGTAACTTTATTCGAGGAGCACGCTCGCATCGTTGATGCACACACCGTAGAAGCGGGAGGTAAACGCTATACGACCGAGCGCATTCTAATTGCTACCGGAGGCTGGCCATCCGTGCCGGATCTTCCAGGGCGTGAACATATCATTACGTCCAACGAGGCGTTTTATCTTAAAGAGCTGCCTAAGCGCATGATTATCGTAGGCGGCGGATATATCGCCGTCGAGTTCGCCTCGATATTTCATGGTATGGGTGTTCAAGTTAGTCTCATGTACCGCGGCGAATTGTTCCTGAGAGGATTTGACATGGATGTGCGAGAGCACCTGCGTGATGAAATGCTCAAGCGGGGGCATACCCTGCAATTTAATGCCGATATTGCCAGTATCGACAAGAATAGTGATGGCTCGCTAAAGGTCACGCTGAAAAATGGCAGCATTCATGAAACCGATTGCGTTTTCTACGCGACTGGGCGACGCCCCATGTTGGATAACCTAGGGCTGGAAAATGTAGATGTCGAGTTGGACGCGCGCGGCTTTGTGAAAGTCGACGAGTTGTTCCAAACGACCGAGCCGTCTGTTTATGCCATCGGTGACGTAATTGGCCGTGTGCAGTTGACGCCGGTTGCACTGGCCGAGGGCATGGCACTGGCACGTAAGCTTTATCAGCCTCAATCCTATAAGCCGCTCAATTACGACCTGATCGCCAGTGCGGTTTACAGTCTGCCTAACGTCGGGGCGGTTGGCCTGAGTGAGGAGCAGGCTCGGAAGCAGGGGCATAAGCTCAAGATCTTCCGAACAACCTTCAAGCCCACCAAGCTGAGTCTGACGCAAGAAACCGAACGGACCCTCATGAAGCTGGTAGTGGATGCTGACACCGATAAGGTGCTAGGTTGCCACATGGTTGGGCCAGAAGCGCCTGAGCAGATCCAGTGTCTGGCTATAGCGCTCAAGGCTGGCGCTACAAAAAGCTGTTTCGACGATACTATCGGTATCCATCCTACGGCTGCAGAGGAATGGGTAACAATGCGTTCTCCAACGCGCGAAGACTGATAGCGGGTAGACCGCTGTTACGTAATACATAACAGCGGTCTTACTTTATCAGCGAGTGTCGGCAGCGCTCTTTGCACTATTTTTATTGAGGTTTGTGCCGTCATTCAGACGTGTATAGCGTTGAGCCAGAACAGCGCACACCATCAATTGAATCTGATGAAACAGCATGATCGGCAATAAGATCGCGCCGATGCTTCCTCCTGCAAACAGCACTTTGGCCATAGGCACGCCAGTGGCCAAGCTTTTTTTGGAGCCACAAAACACCACGGCAATTTCATCTTCCTTGCCAAAACCTAATCGGCGGGCCGTGTAACGCGTCAGCACAAGTGCCAGGGTCAGGATGACTGAGCAGACCACGACGAGGCCAGCTAAAGCTGACAAGGGCACCGAAGGCCATAGGCCTTCGATGATAGCCGCGCTAAAGGCTGTGTAGACCACTAGAAGAATCGAACCCTGATCAACAAACTTGAGCTTGGCCTTATGAGCATCGATCCAGGTGCTAATCCAACGACGCATGATTTGGCCTGCTATGAACGGTACGAGGAGCTGCAGGAAAATCTTGGCGATAGCATCCAGGGTTGACAGGCCATTTCCTGTGTTGTGAGCATCTAGTAAAAGGCCCACCAGAGCAGGGGTCAAGAACACGCCTATCAGACCAGAGGCCGAGGCGCTGCAGACGGCAGCTGGAACATTACCGCGCGCCAATGAAACGAAAGCGATTGATGACTGCACCGTAGCGGGTAGGGCGCAAAGGTACAAAACCCCCATATAAAGTTCGGGTGTTACTAGCGGAGATAGCAGCGGTTTAAGCCCCCAGCCGAGCAAGGGAAACAACACGAAGGTCCAGCTGAAGATTAATGCGTGCAAACGTCAATGCGTGATACCTGCCACGATTGCTGTACGGGATAGTTTGGCGCCATGGAAGAAAAACAGTAGGGCTATGGCAAGGTTGGTGACGATGTTCAGCACAGACGCTGCCATGCCCCGGCAGGGTAAAAAGCTAGCCAGTAAGAGCGCGCCGATCAGGTAGAGTGTGAAATTATCAGGTAAGAAGCGGGGGCGTGCCATAAGGCTTTCTCGGCAGTTGTTGACGTTTGTAAACACCTTACCGTTTAACGTGGTTACCGACTAACGAGAAAAAGGCTTTCAATGTCGTCTATCGGACAAGATCCGGCACTGCGCACACAGATTCCTTTGCTTACGGCTCTTCCTCGACCGGTTTATGCACGCGTCGAAAGCTTGGCTCGTGGATCATGGACGCCTTGGCACAGCCATCCGTGGGCACAGTTGTCCTATGCCATTACCGGTGTGTTATCTGTGCGTACACGTGCGGGCAGCTTTATCGCTCCCCCTCAGAGTGCGGTCTGGATTCCAGCTGGACTTGAGCATGAGGTACGCTCATCCGCTCAGGCGGAAATGCGTAGCCTCTATCTGGACGACAGTGTCGTGACTGGAGATACGAGCCGTTGTCGCGTACTGGAGGTAAGTCTTCTGCTTCGTGAGCTGATCCGGTTGTTCACGTCTTTTCCGCATGACTATGACGAAGCAGGTAGATAGGAGCGTCTGGTCCGTGTTCTGCTCAATCAGTTGGAAGCGGCACCGGAGATGGCGTTGTCGTTGCCGTTACCGCATGATCCACGGCTGCAACAGATAGGCGACAGCCTTCAGGTGCATCTGGACGACCCGCGTACGTTGATGGATTGGTCACGATGTTTGGGAGCTTCCGAAAAGACGCTTAGCCGTCTGTTCCAGCGGGAAACGGGGCTGACCTTTAGGGCTTGGCGGCAGCGTTTACGGCTCCTGAGTGCTTTGACGCTGCTCGAACAGGGCGACAGTGTAACTGCCGTGGCGTTGGGGTGCGGTTATGATTCGCCTTCCGCGTTTATTTCTGTTTTCCGTCAACAGTTCGGTACCACACCGGGCAATTTCTTCATGTATTAAGGGAGCCCGAATGGTCTCGTTGTTCTATCTGTGCGATCTCTTCGGTGTCGCGGTCTTTGCTATTACCGGGGCATTAATGGCGGGGCGCAAGGCTATGGATCTGTTTGGCGTATTGGTCGTTGCCATCGTCACGGCGCTAGGCGGAGGAACGCTGCGAGACGTTATTCTGGACCGTCATCCAGTCAGTTGGATCCGTGATGATACCTATATTTTGGTGGCTACCCTGGCCGCTGTCGGGACGGTTATCTGGGTGCGTTTAACCCACCCCATCCCTGAGCGTTTCTTGCTGATTGCCGATGCCTTCGGTCTGGCAGTCTTTACGGTAATCGGTACCGAGGCGGCCTTACAGCAACAGGTCCCGCTGAGTACCGCAGTAATCATGGGTGTCATGACCGGTGTGGCTGGCGGTGTAATGCGTGACATCGTTTGCAACGACATTCCGCTGATCTTTCATAAGGAAGTCTATGCTACGGCCTGCATCGTTGGTTCCTTATCGTTCATTGGCTTGAGCCGGCTCGATTTATTGCCTGGTTTGGCTACATGCCTCTCCATGCTGATCGTGCTGCTGATTCGGCTGGCTGCAATCCGTTGGCACTTGGCATTGCCACGCTTGCATTTGCTGGATCGGGAACGTTAAGCAAGGCTTTAATATGTTGCCCTTTCTCGTGTTCGAAGACAGGGCAACGGTCATCCTTATGTGCGGAAACGTGCCGTTAAAGCATTCATTTCCACGGCCAGGCGGGAAAGTTCCTGACTGGCCTGGCGTGTTTGGTCAGCGCCCAGTGTGGACTGGATGGCCAACTCGCGAATATTGATCAGGTTACGATCTACCTCGCGGGAAACTTGAGCCTGTTCTTCCGCTGCACTGGCAATCACGAGGTTACGCTCGTTGATTTCGCTAATCGCGCCAAAAATGTCTTTTAACGTCTCACCACTGGCTCGGGTCGTCGCTAAGGTATTCAGAGCGCGTTCGTTACTGTGCTGTATGGATTCTACTGCCGTGCGGGTATTGCCTTGAATACCGCTAATCATTTGCTCGATTTCCAACGTGGATTGCTGGGTTCGGTGGGCTAGGGTACGGACTTCATCTGCCACTACGGCGAATCCGCGACCTGCATCACCGGCACGAGCCGCCTCAATGGCAGCATTCAGGGCCAGCAGGTTGGTCTGTTCCGAAACCGCACGAATAACATCGAGGACTTTGCCAATGTCTCTGGCTTGATCCGCAAGGCGTTCGATGACCTCACCTGTGCCTTGCATAACCGTGCTCATAGCGTCAATTTCGCCAATCACCTGCTGAACCTGATCGCGGCTGGCATGCGCCATACTGTCGGACGCGCTTGCCGCTTCGGAGGTAGAGGTAGCATTACGCGCTACTTCCTCAACTGCCGCAGTCATCTCCGTTACGGCCGTTACGGCCTGTTCAAGCTCTGCTTGCTGGCGTTGAAGGCCCAGGTTGCTTTCTTCTGTAACGGCGTTCAGCTCCTCTGCAGCCGAGGCCACGAGTGTAGCGGTCTGGTTCAGATGCGAAAGCGTATCGCGTTGACTCTGCTGCATGTGCGCCAGCGAGGCAAAAAGTTGACCGATTTCGTTGTGGCTGTTTACGACGATAGGGTGCCGTAAATCGCCCTCAGCCATCACTTTGAAATGCTCGCCAGCTTGACGCAGCGGCTCGAGCACCCGGCGTGAAATAAACCACCAGCACAGACCGGCCAGGAACAGGGTCAAGACAAGAAGGGCGATACTGCTGATTTCTGCAAACCGGATCCGCCATTCTGAGTCAGCCATGGTGGCCTCGGCGTGGGCAGTGATCAGGTCGGTAAAGTCCTGACGTGCCTTGGAGTAGGCCTGGCTGGTTGCCCTGGCCTCATCGTTGACACGCGTATATTCGGCCAAGTTGCCGGAGCGCGTGGTTTCGATCTGTTTAGTCACCGATCCGCTGTAAGCGTCAAAAGCGCTTTTAAGGGTGTGGGCAGCCGACAACAGTTCTGGGTTTTTAATAGTGGGAATGATTTCGTCTACTAGCTTTTGGGCATTGGCTAGACGCTCCTTAGCCATCGGTATGCCTTGATCCGCGGCTTCGATCTTTCCTGATAACCGGTCGATTAAGGCGCTGTGACTGGTCGCGCTGGCACGTATCAACCATATGGCTGCGTTGTTCAGCTTGTCCAACTGGACTGCGGTCAGCCGGTTCAGATCCCCAATTTGAGTGTTGCTCACATGCGCATTGCTCCAGCCGTTCCAGCTGGCAATCAACAGGCTTGTAACAAATGCAACCAGGACCCCGAGCATCCCAGTCCGTATCTTGATGTTCTTCAACATACCGCAGTCTCCTGGCAACGTCCTCAAGGCCGCTACCCTACAAGTTGAGGGCTATCACACTAGAACACTTACCGATGGAGGTCCCATAGATAGCATTACATCTTTTTTAAGTCGGCCGCTTTTCAGATTACTTGAAAGGCATGAGCAGTCGATTTATCGAAAAGAAAGCTGTTTTCGTTTGGGCGAGACTGCGATATTTAAGCCGCACGAGAGACGTTATCTAGCAGGCCAGGCCCATAGAAAAGATGATCGTAGGCGGAATAACATTTAGACCAGGAATATTTCCCACGGGCGGAACAGGCGCGACAGGACATGTTCTGGCAGCATGGGATCGCGTGTACGGCCAGAAGCGTAGGCCGCTGGCAGGCTGAATGCCGACACGGCATAGCGTTTAGTCGCTAAGCATGTCTCATCAAGCAATAGACGGCGTGCACGCTTCCAGGGAAGACGCTCATCGCCTGGGCGCAACCAGTGCCAGGCCCAGAGCGGAACTTCGATGCAACGCGAACCGGTTACGAGGCAGGCATCAAAGACAGCGCGGCCAGTGGCCTGATGGTCAGGGTGGCCGTCTGCTTGCCAGGCGGTAAAGACTACGTCATTGGGTTTGAGCAGGAGCATTAGACCTTCGCTCAGGCGCTGCTGCTCGTCTGTTACTTTCCCGTCAGTAATACCCAGATGACGGATTTCAACATTATCAAGATTCAAGCGCCGCATGGCTTCACAGCTTTCGGTAAGCCCAGGGGCTACACCCAAGGGACGAAAGAGCTGCTGTACAGTCTCTGAAGGTTTACCGCCTGTAACGGCAATCAGCAGGACTTTTCGGCCCAGTTCAGCCAGTTGTGCCAACAACCCACCACAGCCCAAGACCTCATCGTCAGGGTGGGGTGCGATGATGACTGCCCGTTGGCCAGCCGGAACCAAGTGATTGGCGTCTATTTCTTGGATACTAGACAGTCCAGACCACGCCGCCCACTCTTGAGGGGACACACTTTTTTCTTCCAGAATCCGTCTGTTCAGCGTTGTCATGCTACTACTCCCCGCGAGCTAAACCTCGCTTACGCTGTACAAACATTAAGGGAATATGGCTAAAGCCAAACTAGTAATCTATCTCATGCCGAGTTTCCGTCGCCGCTCTGCCGTAAGGCTTTGGCGCACGGTGTCGTAACCTTTCCAAGGGTCATTGTGCAGGGTCTCGAGCCGCTTAAACACAGTGTTGAGCGTCCATTGGTCGCCTCGTTGGAGCTGAGGTAACTCTTCGCGGCTAATAGGTACTGATACTCCCAGCCCAGGGCGGGCTCGCAACGAATATGCAGAGACGGTGGTGGCACCGGCACGATTGCGTAAATAGTCGATAAAAATACGACCCATGCGGTTGCGAGCACCCATTTTGGCGGAGAAACGCTCCGGAATAATCATGGCCATGTGCAAGGCGATCGCTTCGGCGAATGCCTTGACGTCATCCCAGGTTTGCCGACGATCCAGTGGAACGACAATATGCACGCCTTTGCCCCCGCTGGTCTTGAGAAAGGCTTGCAGCTCAAGCTCGTCGAGTACAGTCAGGAGTAGCTGTGTCGCCTCTAGCATGCTGGCCCAGGATAAGGTGGGATCAGGGTCCAGATCAAAGATCATACGGTCGGGACGATCGATGCGAGGAGCCGCGGCATTCCATGTGTGCAGTTCTATAGTGCCCATTTGAGCAGTACCAAGCAGAGCTTCTACCGTCTCGATGGTCATCAGTGGCGCATGGCCAGGATCAAAGGAGGGATCCAGCTCACGGATATGGGGAATAGCCAGGGTCTGCTTGTGTTTTTGGAAGATCTGCTCACCTTGTATGCCCTCCGGCGTACGAACCAAGGCAACGGGACGATCCTGCAGGTGAGGCAAAATCCAGGAGGCTATCCGCTCGTAATACTGGGCAATCTTAAGCTTTGTAATGCCTGTAGAGGGATCAATAACCCGCTCAGGATGACTGATATGTATGCCAGCCACATCCGCACCCTCTTTGGCTTTTCGCGCCGTGGGTTTTGCTGTTGCTGTGTTGCGGGACGTTGTTGGTGACGTTTTGGTGCGCCTGGCCAGGTTAGGCAGTGTTTTGTCGCTTAATACACTATCGGGTTCGGCCTCGGTAACGTCATAGTTGCTTCGGGAGCGAGCCGCGTCGTCGCGTTCCTTGATTAGAAGCCATTGCGGTTTGCTGGCATTGCCACGCAGACGGGTACGAACAAGCGCCCAGCGGCCGTTGAGCTTTTTGCCGCGCAGTTCGAACTTAAGCTTGCCGTCGGCGTAGCCTTCGATCGGGTCAGTTGTAGGAATCCAGGTGCCACGATCCCATACGATTACATCGCCACCGCCATATTCGCCTTCGGGAATGCTGCCTTCAAAAGTCCCGTATTCGATTGGATGGTCTTCCACCTGTACGGCCAATCGCTTTTCACTCGGGTCCAGGCTGGGGCCTTTGGGAACAGCCCAGCTCTTGAGCGTGCCTTCCAGTTCCAGGCGAAAGTCGTAATGCAGATGGCTAGCATCATGTTTTTGAATGACAAACTGCAAAGCCTCTTCATGATGCGTATGTTCTCCGGGCTGACCGGCCGGCTCAGATGTAACATTGAAGCGTCGTTTACGCGTGTACTCGCTTAACGGATTAGCCATGGACGCACGTCTCCTCATTTAGCAGTCTTACGCCTTTTAGATGAAGACGTCCCGGCACGACGCGTACGGCGAGCAGGGGCTTTGTTTTTTGCATTGGAGTCGTCCTGTTCGGTAGCGATGCGCTTGCCACTTAGGCTCTGGCGTAACAGCTCGGTCAGGTCGATCACATCGGCACTGCGTGGCGGTGCTTCCTCGGGCTCCGGAGAGTTAATCGTTTCCAGCTTTCCTTCGCGGGCCTTGCGTGCCACCAAGTCCATGACTCGCTCCTGGAAGGTGTCATAGTATTGTTCTGGATGCCAGGACTCGGTCATCTCATCTACCAGCCGGGCGGCCATGTCGAGTTCGCGCTTGGAGACGTCTGCTTCAAGTTCATCGAGTCCGATATCGGCTATCGAACGTACTTCATTGGCCCAGCGCAGCGTATTGAGGACGAGGCCGTCACCGAGCGGCATAATGACCGCCAGGTGCTGCTTGGTGTGCATCACAACATTGGCTACGCCGACTTTACCGCTCCGCTTGAGCGTTTCATGAAGTAGGGTATAGACCTTCTCGGCACTTTTCTCAGGCATCAGGTAATACGGTTTCTCGAAGTGTAGAATGGAGATGTCATGAGCCTCGACAAAGGCAAGGATATCTACCGTATGGGTGGTCTCTGGTAAAAACGCCTGGATTTCTTCGTTAGAGAGAACGATGTACTCGCCTTTCTCATGCTCGACCCCTTTGACGATATCCTTGTTGGAAACTTCTTTGCCAGTAACCTTGTTGACGCGCTTGTAGCCCACCGGGTCTAGGGTGCGCTTGTCCAGCCAGTCGAAGTCAACGCCGTGACGGGCGGTGGCGGATACCAGGGATACCGGGATGTTGACCAGGCCAAAGCTGACCGCCCCTTTCCAGACTGACCGTGGCATACCGCTTACCTCCAGAGGAATCGCTCGTTACTCTATGGAGTTTGCCGCTACGCATGAGGTTCCGGGCTGCGTCTGCCAGGGAACCCAATGGTCGTCCTGGGCTCTATGGTCGCAATGCCGCCTTGAAAGGCCTGCGCACTAGCGATAAAGACTTCATTGATGAGAGAAACGAATGGATAGTGTGGATTCGAGCGTATTGCGTAGCGCGTTGGCCTGGCGCCAGGAAGGGCACCGGGTGGTGCTGTTTACGGTTGTGCAAACCTGGGGCAGCTCGCCGCGTCCGCCAGGAGCCATGCTTGCGTTGCGAGGCGATGGCCGTGTGGCGGGCTCGGTGTCGGGTGGTTGCATCGAGGATGACTTGATTGCACGAATGCATGAGGCGCGTATTCCTGAGCAGGGCGTTGAGCTGATTACATACGGCGTGACCCGCGAGGAGGCGGCACGGTTTGGTCTGCCGTGTGGCGGCACTTTACGTTTGGCTCAGGAGCCGATTGATGATCCACAATGGATCGCCGAGATGCTTGAGCGCTGCGATAACCATGAGTTGGTGGCTCGGCAGCTGGACCTGCATACCGGCAGGGTATGCTTGTTTCCGGTCCAGGCGGATGAGGCGCTGCACTTGGATAAGCAGACCCTGCGGGTGGTATATGGCCCACGCTGGCGGCTGCTGCTAATTGGTGCTGGACAGCTATCGCAGTATGTAGCGGAAATGGCGCATATGCTTGACTTCGATGTGCTGATCTGCGATCCGCGGCAGGAATTCAATCATGGCTGGGAAACCTCCAAGGCGCGCTTTGTGCCGGGCATGCCGGATGATGCGGTGCTCTCTATCGTACCGGACGAGCGTACAGCCATTGTGGCGCTGACCCATGATCCGCGTCTAGACGATATGGCTCTGCTGACGGCGCTCAAATCATCGGCGTTCTATGTGGGGGCGCTGGGTTCATTGGGCAACAGCCGCAAGCGGCGTGAGCGGCTGGCCTTGTTTGACTTGAGCCAGGAAAATATCGACCGGCTGCATGGACCGATCGGTCTGCATATTGGTAGCCATACCCCGGCGGAAATCGCGATTTCTCTACTGGCTGAGATCGTTGCGGTCAAAAATGGTGTTGTGCTGACGCAGAAGAAAGAGGCCAAGGCCCCTGTCGAGCAAGTTGCCTGATATGGCCGATACGTTGTGTGTGATTGTAATGGCAGCGGGTCAGGGTAGCCGCTTTCGCGCCCAAGCAGGCACCGACAAGCTGCTGGCAACATGCGTAGGGCTTTCCGGAGAAGCAGGACCCGTCTTGCAACACACACTGCGCTCGTTAGTCGGAATTGGGGATCGACGTTTGGTTGTAACGCGTCCTGATAATGCCGATGTTGCCGCCCTGGCACGGGCTGAAGGCTTTGCCATCCTTGAAGTGGCTACGTGTGGTATGGGCGAGACGCTGGCCCAAGCTGTTGCCGCCGAGCCTGATCATCGCGGATGGCTTATCGCTTTGGGCGACATGCCCTTTATCCGACCGCAGACCCTACAGCAGGTTGCTGCCCTTATAGCGCCTGACGAAATCACGGTTCCGCAGGCAGCCGGGCGCTACGGTAACCCCGTCGGCTTTGGGCGCGACTACTACACGGCCTTGTGCCGACTAAGCGGTGACCGGGGCGGCCGCGTCCTTTTCGAGCAGGGTAGGCTACGCTGCATAAAAACAGACGATCCCGGCATCTTTCAGGATGTGGATACGCCTGCGGATTTGTAGCCCTTGCAGACATGACAATAGGGAGGCATCGAACTTGCCCGGGCTTAGCCTCTCATACCTGAAAGCGTATCCTGTCTTAAGGGGCCCTCATGAAAGCCAATATTCAGCCAGTACTCGATCATTTAAAAGCCCATGACATTCTCCTCGTGACAGCAGAGTCATGCACGGCAGGGCAGGTGATCCATCTGTTATCCGAAGTCCCAGGCAGTGGTGCTTGCCTGGATGCCGGTTATGTTGTGTATTCGCCCGCCGCTAAGAAACGTCTGCTGGGCGTGCGTCAGGAAACGATCGACACTTATAACCTGACCAGTGAGGAAGTAGCCCGGGAAATGGTTATCGGTGCGTTGAAGGACAGCGATGCTGGCGTCGCCATCTCTAACACGGGCCTTGCCGGCCCGGATGGGGTGGATGGAATACCGGCGGGCACCGTATGCTTTGCCTGGGGCTTTCGGCATCAGGGTGAGTTGGTCGTGTTTACCCACACGGAACACTTTCCTGGTGAGCGAGAAGACGTACAGCAGGCTGCAGCGGTGTACAGCCTGACGAACATTCCCACTTACCATGCACGACTACACGGAGAGAGAGGCTAAGCGCATGTCAGATCATTACGAGTCCATTCAGCGCGAGATTATTCAGGCACTTGAAATACCAGCGGAGTTCGATGCCGAACAGGAAGCCGCGCTTCGTATTCAGTTCCTCAAGAATTACCTGATGCAGTCCGGCATGGAGAGCTACGTCCTAGGGATCAGTGGCGGCGTCGATTCGTCCACCGCCGGGCGACTGGCCCAGCTTGCGGTAGAGGAAGCACGTAAGGAAGGATACAACGCTCAGTTCTTTGCGATGCGTCTGCCTTATGGCGTACAGCGTGACGAGGAAGACGCCCAGCGCGCCCTCGAATTCATCAAGCCGGACAAGGTGCTTACCGTCAATATCAAGCCCGCCACAGACGGTATGCTGGAAGGTCTGAAGGGAGCCGAAATGGCGTTCCGGGATGAGGCACACCAGGACTTTGTAATGGGCAACGTCAAAGCCCGTCAACGTATGATTGCCCAGTATGCCGTAGCGGGGGCGCACAAGGGGCTGGTTATCGGCACAGACCATGGTGCAGAAGCACTGATGGGGTTCTACACCAAGTTTGGTGATGGTGCCTGCGACCTGACGCCCTTGCATGGACTCAACAAGCGCCGCGTGCGTATGGTTTGTGAGTATCTGGGTGCGCCGGATAATCTTGTACACAAAGTGCCGACCGCTGACCTGGAGTCCCTATCGCCTGGTAAGCCGGACGAAGAAGCATTTGGCATCAGCTATGCGGAAATCGATGACTTCCTGGAGGGCAAGAAGATCAGCGATCATGCTATCGAGGTGATTTTGAAGTACTACAACGGTTCGCATCACAAACGTGCATTGCCGGTTACACCGTATACACCCTTGCCACAATCCTAAGGTGTAGCCAAAGGCCCGCTTAACGGGCCTTTGGTTTGTTGCACGTTTATCAGCTCAACTGAACCTTGAGTTCGTCTCGTAGCAACGTCTTGATTGTAGCGAGGTGTTCCTCTTCTCGGCGCATAGGCTCCTCGAAGCTAGAGGCGATGTTGGGATGATTCGCTTGACGGGCTAACTCGATCAGCAGCTCCCAGGCTGCATTATCGGCCAGTTCGATAGTAAGCATGGCGTTCAGGCACTGAGCCATATTGGTTCGTGGATCGGTCAGAACCTGAATGATGCCTTGTGCCATAGTGCCGGAGACATGGGCGCAGGGTGTCATGGTGGTGGGGTCGGCGCCTAAGGTCTCGATGGACTTCTTGAGCAGCAGCATATGCTCGGCTTCTTCAACCTGGATTTCCCTCAACTTACCTAGAAGTTCAGGGCGTGCATCCGGTGCGGCCATTACCTTGGCAATAAACGCTTCGTATAAGCGTACGCCAGTTCGCTCATACGCCAGACGCTCACCCAACTTGTCGAGCAATAACTCTGGGTTCTTACCCATCATCTTGTCGAGGCCAGTCTTCAATACGCCTTTTACCGAGCCAGGCGGTGGAACGGAACCAATCTGTTCATCGATGGCTTCATGTTCACGGATAAATTTGATGCGCTCTTCGGTGATGCGTGTTACATCGCCGGGAACATCAGGGCCAAATTGTTCAGTGGCTTCGATCTGACGCTTGGTGTCTTCCGGTGACATTTGAGCACCGGTTTTATTGAGTCCCAGGGGAGCGGAAGTAGTCATGGCAAGTCCTCACGGTTTGCGAAAGAGTTCGGTTCCAGGCGTCCAGACATAGCCGGCGGAGGCAATGTCAGCTGGGATGCCTTCGGAATTGAGGTGGTTGCGGTAATCAAGGGACGCTTTGTCCTCTTTCTCTTTCGGCACGTAATCAATGCCATGGGCACGCAGGTCAACTTCCTTGGAAAGAGTCTCCCGCACGAAATCCCGATTGCGTTTCAATGGGCGCATTTTGGGCAGGGCACCAACCAGGACTTCGGCTGGATCGCGGCGCTCGTATTTCTTGAAGAGGTCACTGGCGAACTCCAGGTGACCCAGTTCATAGTCCAGGAAGCGTTCCCAGAGCGCCTTGATACGTGGATTTTCTTCCTGCTCCGCACAGCTGGCATAGGCATAAACTTCCATCGCCTCATGTACCAGCCACTTTTCCATAAAGGTCTCGCTGGCATCCATGAGGGACTCGTACTGAGTTACATGCTGTTCTTCAACGGAGGCGATCTCGGCATACAAGGCGCGTGCGACGGGATCGGCAAACGTATTGCCAATGTTCATGTAATAGTCGTGCGTCTGGTATTCGGAACTGGTAATCATGGCCGCATGAATCTTGGTAATCAGCTGCGCCGTGGTTTTGTCATAGCTGTCCCGTAAATCATCGCTGGGGTTGCGGTGGTGCTGACTGGTGGGGCGGCCCGGGATAATGTCGGTATAGCCTTGCAGAATATTGTTAGGGTCCTTGCCTTCGAGCCGGTCGTACATGGCTGAATAACGGTAGAGATGGTCAAAGTCTTCCAGCAAGCCGAAGCGATAAGACTGTGCCTGATAGGGGTCCGGTTCGTTCTGAGCGACCGCCGCTGTTACTTCGATGGCGACCTGTTCATAGGCAATGGTGGTTTCCAGGGGAGAGTGGTCACCGGAGATGAGCCAGTTAATTGCTGTTGCCTGATGCTGCTCGACACGACGGATATGAGCGAGATGCGGTTGTAGCTCTCGATGAAACCGCGCACCGATATGCTTGAGGCGCAAGGCTTCGGTCTCGATGCCGTTCATAAGGATGATGCGGATGCGTGTAGTTGCATCATCATCCAGCTTGCTGATAGGCCGTGTAGCCATTTCACGCCAGGTAAAGCGCTGTTTGTCCAGCGGTGTACCTTTCAAATCCAGAAGACCGGAAAACGTATCCATTACTACCCTCCATCGTTCAGGTTCACGGAAAGGGCAAGTCCTTTTAGCGCCTTGTTAATGTCTCTATTCAAGAAGCAATGCTTGAAAATGGACTTGGGCTGGCCAGTAAGATTTCGCCCAACCGACAGGCGGGAAAATAAGGAGGGAACTTAAAATGGGTGAATGATGAGTCTTGTTGTGACTCACCAATGGTTTTTGTTCTGTCTGTATAAACGTTGTCAAACTATAGAGGTGTTTTTCTTTTTGGCGTTATTGCTTAAAAAACAAGAGGAAAGGCTTTGTAAGCCCTGTGGTAGAGCCCTTTTAGGGCACGCTCTAGATCTTTTAAAAAACTCTCCTGGCGAGAAGCGTACCGATCAGTAGCTTCGCTCGAACTTTGGCTGTACGCCTGCTGACTAACTTACTGTACGAAACTTATAGCGAATGCGAATTTAAAACGAAGCGCTGTAAATAGCGTGGTAGGAAGTAGGGCGCATAGTGCTTTCAATGAAGAAACCCGTTGTATTGAGAGCGCCATGTTTGAGGTTATATGCTCTTTCGTGAATAAAACGCTTCGTCCTGTTAACTTCAATTTCTATTGAAAGGTGAAGACACATGACTACTCGTCAAGAACATCTTATCGACTGGCTCAAAGACGCTCATGGTATGGAGCAACAAGCGGACAAGATGCTCAAGGGCCAATTGGAGCGTTTGGAGAACTATCCCAAGTTGTCTGCGCGGATTCAGCAGCACATCGAAGAAACTCAATCTCAGATGCAACTGATCGAAGGTTGTCTGACTCGCCTGGGTACCAGCCCTTCGACCATGAAGGATTTTACCGGCAAGTTTATGGCGATGGGGCAGGCCATGGGTGGTATGTTCATGACCGATGAGGTTGTGAAAGGCTCCATGGCAAGTTATGTATTCGAAAATGTTGAAATTGCCATGTATACCGTTCTTATTTCAGCGGCTGAAGCGGCAGGCGATTTGGAAACCAAGCGGGTGTGCGAGCAGATTCTGCCGCAGGAAATTGCCATGGCTGATTGGGTACGTGAGCATCTGCCGGAGGTGACCATGGCCTTTATGGCACGCTCTGAAGCTGGTGAGACCGCTAAGAAGTAATGATCGCGGTTATAGTTAAAAGCCAACCCCGAGGTTGGCTTTTTTATGCCTATAAGCAGACGGCTCACACCGTGCCGGGGCAGGGGGTAGTCCAGGGATTTGTTTCCAGGCTGTTATGAATGGCTGTAGCACCCAGCGCCGCATGCCCTGTTGCTACGCTAATCTGTTTAAGCGACTTGACCACGTCACCGGCGGCGTACAAGCCAGGAATTGAGGTGCGTTGATGATCATCAACGATCAGTGCCCCGGTCTCATCGGTTTCAGCGCCTAAGCGTATGGCCAGGTCCGAGCGGACCCGTGAGCCCAGCGACGGATAGACAATATCGAAGTGATGCACCTCTCCCTTGCAGGTGCGCAGCTCCACACCGCGCTCAGGCAACAAACGTATACTCTCTACACTGTCACTGATCAGTCGAATGTCGTAATGCTCCGCAAGGGCCAGGGCTTCGTTGCAGGCCTTGGGCTCGCCATGAATCACTACAGTAACGCGATCCGTGAACGTACGCAGGAACACCGCATGCGAAATGGCGCACTCCGCCTCGCCATACACAGCGACGTTGTCTCCATTCACCTCGTACCCGTCACAGATGGAGCAGAGTCGGATCGAGGTGGCAGCAATGGCATCGTATACACCCGGCATATCAGGTAATTCATCTTCGATCCCGGTTGCCAGTAAGACACGCCGGGCTATAACGCTTCGGCCTCCATAAAACACTTCGAAGCCGTTTGATGTTTGTTGGATATCGTCGACATGCGCCTCTTCGAACCGGGCGCCGTAGGTTCGGGCCTGCTCGCGAAGCCGCTCCAGGAGTCCCTTGCCCGAAATCCCAGGTGGAAAGCCAGGGTAGTTATGGGAAAGTGGAATCAAGGCGGCTCGGCTGGCTCCACTGTCTATTACCAGAATAGTGCGGTGAAAGCGTGCCAGGTAGATGGCGGACGTTAGCCCGGCCGGACCGGCGCCTACAATCACGCAATCGAGGTCTACGGGGTCACTGGCCTCTGAGACGGCGTCCGGCTGGTCAAAGATCTGTTCGTAGTCTTTTATCATCAGGGGGCTCACTGGAAAGGTACAAAGTCTTAAGTGCCCCTATCCATGCGGGCTGTTAATCGTCATGTTGAGTAGAATGAGTGCTGTCCCCGAAAGTTCGGAAAAGGGGACCCGGTCTGTCATTCGGTCTTCTGAGCTTCCTCTTCCTCCATCTTCACACCCAGCCGTTTCACGGCCGGTAACCATTCCTCATTGGCGCACCAGTCACACTTCTCCTGTGGAGTTTGAGATTCACACTGAATGACATGTCCGCAGCGTGTACAGGCGTAGTGATTGTTGACCTGTATGCGTTTGCTCATCTCTGGGTCAGGTGTCGGCAGGAGCCACAAACCGTAATAAGGGGTGCGGTATTTGATAAGGCTGAAGCGCCCCGATGACTCAAGATAAACGCGGCGTACCTCACCCAGATGCTGGATGTTTTGGGAGCGCAATTCAGAGTGGATGCGCTCGGGGGAAAGGCGAGCTTTGGCAACATTGTCCAGGACCAGGCGGCCATCCTTTACCAGTACAGTTGCATCTCCCTGTACGGCGACCTCGACTGCACGTTTTTTGAAAGACAGAAAGGATAGGCCACGCTGAAAAATCAGCGCGGTCAGTAGTAGGACAGCGGCTGGAAGAATACCTTTTTCCGGCGTTTGTAGTGGTACGCCAATGGCCGCGCCGAGCGTAATCATGACCGCCAACTCCGAGACGCTAAGCTGTGCAGCTACCCGGCGTCCCATGAGCCGCATCATCACAAGCAATAAGAGGTAAATAATTGCAGTGCGTAGCAGGATCTCTATCGTAAAGGGCCAGGCGGCATCGCCTATCAGAATACGGTGCCAGTCCCATGCGGTTACGTTGAGCATTTAGTCCTCCAGTTCAACAGCTGCCCGTATCCAGAGTGTGCTCTGACAAAAATCGCAAGGTGAATCCGGCTTTTCTTTGGCTTTGACGGTATGGCCACAACTGCTGCAGGCATAATGATCATTACTGGCGGCTGCCTCTCGAAGCTCCTGGTCAGTTTCTGGAATGATGGGAAGACCCGGGCAGGGTTGATCGGTCCAAACCACGGACAACGATCCGGAAGGTTCGATATAGACGCGACTCAATTGCCCCAGGTGTTGCACATTACGCATGCGCAGCAGGGAAAAAATCTTTTCACGGGATAGGACGGTCTGACGCAGTACGTCTAGATGCAGGCGGCCATTATCGAGGGCCGTCATTACCTTGCCCGATACAATGCCGTCTACCTTTGAATGTTTCATGCTCAGGCGTGCAGCCACGCGTTGGAAGATGATGACTGCGGCCATAATGATCAATGGTGGCAGCATACCGCGCTCTTGAGCCTGCAACGGCACCCCAATGGCACCTGCCAGCGTTACGACTACGGACAGCTCGAATAGCGTGTATTGTGAAGCTACCCGTCGCCCGAGCAGGCGCATGGCCAACATAATCAGAACATAGGTTAGACCGGCCCGAATGACGACTTCGATCAGAAACGTCCAGGGTGTCTCGCCTATCAGGATGCGATGCCAGTCTGCGAGAGAATAATCCTTACCCATCAGTACGCTCTACAACAAATGCTGATGATTTGAAGCCCCTGCACTTCGTTAAGTTCGCTTATTCCGACGAAGAACAAACGGGGCCGGAGTCTCAAGATTAACCGTTCATCCCGTTTGCCCTGACGGTTCTACCGTTTGAGCCGGTACAATCAAAGACTTCTTCTGATCCCGGGCCTGGTTACTCACCTATGCAAAACCCGTTGGAAGGCTCCGACGTTGGTGCCGCTCATCACTATGTCTCCTCCGATCTGCTGGCCGACTCGATGTTCGACTATCTTCCGGCCGCTGCTTTCGTTTGCGATGCCCGAGGTTTTATCGTGCGTTATAACGGTAAGGCAGTGGAGCTCTGGGGGCGTCGGCCGTTGCCGGAAGACCGGTTTTCCGTGTGGGCCAACTATTTTCTATATGCCGATGGCACGCCTATGCCGCCAGAGGATTCTCCTGTGGCTCGAGTGCTCGCTTCAGGTCTGGCACTCAAGGAGTGTGAGATTCAAGTGGTCCTGCCTGGTCAGAGGGAGCGGTGGGTTCAGGTGGATATCAACCCTTTGATCGACGGTCAAGGCGTTGTGCAGGGCGCTATCAGTTGCTTTCATGACATCACGACGCGTAAGCACAGTGAGTTGTTATTGCAGCAGAGCGAAGCATTTTTGGAAGGAATCGTCCAGGCTACGCCCGAATGCATCAAGGTGGTGAGAGAGGATGGCTCGCTGATCCAGATGAACCAGGCCGGGTTATGCATGCTGGGAGTCGATAACCTGTTGTCTGTATTGGGCGCCTCGATTTACGACGTGATCGCGCCGGAAGATCGTGAACAATGGACTCTCAATCACAAGCGGGTATGTGCAGGCGAGTCGTTGAGCTGGACATTTGACATTATCGGCCTGACTGGTATTCGCCATCACATGGAGACTCATGCGGTACCGTTGACATTACCTGACGGCCAGCGTGCCCAGCTTGGCGTGACACGTAACATTACGCAACGACGCAAAGACGAGCAGGCCCTGCGTGAAAGTGAGCAGCATTTACGTGAGGTTCTGGAGGGGCTGGCTACGGCGGTATACACCACGGACGCTCAAGGCTACCTGACGTTCTATAACGAGGCCGCAGTAAAGTTATGGGGTTATCGTCCTCAATTGGGTGAATGTCGTTGGTGCGGTTCGTGGCAAGTGCTACGTCCGAATGGACAAGCTCTTCCTCCTGACGAATATCCAATAACGATAACTTTGCAAACGGGCAGGGCGTTTAACGGCGAAGAAGCCATTCTTGTCCGAAAGGACGGAACCCAGATTCCTTTTGCTGCCTTTCCAACTCCCTTGCGTAATAGCCAGGGTACTGTGGTCGGTGCCGTCAATATGCTGGTAGATATCAGTCGGCATAAGGCTGCAGAGGCCCAGCAAAGCCTGTTGATCAATGAATTGAACCATCGGGTCAAGAATACATTGATGACCGTACAATCCATTGCCACGTACAGCTTGCGCAATGCCAGCCCAGACCGGTCCTATCGTGAGACATTTAATGCACGGCTTATGGCCCTGAGCAGGACTCATGACCTGTTGACCCATAGCCAATGGGAGGGCGCTTGTCTAAAGGATATTTTAGAACAGGAATTCGCTCCTTATCGGATGACTTTGGACGGTTCCGATAGCGGACGCATTGTGCTCGAGGGCGAGGATTTTGAGTTGGAACCCCGTGAGGTCTTGACGCTGGCATTGGTCTTTCATGAAATGATGACCAATGCCGCCAAGTATGGCGCGCTTTCCGTGGCGCACGGTTGCCTGACTGTCCGTTGGCGGGTTGCTTTGGATGAGACGGCGAAGGGTTCGCGTTATCTGGACCTGCGCTGGCTGGAACGTGGGGGCCCGATTGTTCAACCACCTGAGCGGCAAGGCTTCGGTACACGGTTGATCGAGCGTAGTATTATACGGGAGCTCAAAGGGCAGGTTAGAAATACCTTCGCACCTGAAGGTGTGGAGTCCCATTTACTGATACCGTTGACGTGCCTGCAGGACAGGCCGAAAGGAAACTTCGTTTGACCACTACTCGTAGACGCGTCCTGCTGATTGAAGATGAAACACTGATTGCCATGCTGCTCGAGGATATTCTCGACGAACTCGGATATGAGGTTGCAGGCGTGGCGGCAGAATTTGATGACGGCATGCGCCTGGCTGAGACCGGCACCTTCGACTTGGCCATCCTTGATGTGAATGTTGGCGGGAGAGAGATCTTTCCCATCGCGGAAAAGCTAGCCGAACGGAACATTCCTTTCATGTTCTCCACCGGCTATGGTGTGGTCGGATTGCCTATGGAATGGCAAAGCCGTCCTGTCCTGGCCAAACCGTTCCGCCCGGATGATCTGGAGCAGGCGCTTAACCGGTTTTTCCCTGTGTAAGGTGCAATGAGCCCAGGCTTATCAAGCCTGGGTTAATCATCTGAATAACGCTCTTCCCGCCAAGGATCGCCGCGGTTGTGATAGCCGCGCTCCTCCCAATATCCAGGCGTATCGCTGAGTCGAAACTGGATTCGCCGAATCCATTTGGCACTTTTCCAGAAGTACAGGTGCGGGACTATCAGCCGTACCGGGCCGCCGTGCTCAGGCGTAAGCGGATTGCCCTCCCAGCTATGGGCCAGCAGGGCACCTGGAGCGGCGAAATCGTCAAGACTCAGGTTGGTGGTATAGCCATCGTTGCAGTACAGCAGCACGAACCGGGCTTCGGGACGTGGGCGAATGGCTTCGAGCAGATCCTGTGTGGTTACACCCTGCCATTGATTGTCATAGCGTGACCAACTTGTCACGCAGTGGATATCGCTCACCAGACGAGACTGAGGAAGCGCCATGAACCCTTCCCAGTCCCACACCTGCGGTTTTTCGGCGGCTCCTGTAACATCCAGCCGCCAGCGCTCCCGCGATACCGCAGGCCTTACGCCTAGATCCAGGACAGGCCAGTTCTTGACCAAGTGCTGGCCTGGCGGAAGCCGCTCCGTTTCTGGGCGAGCGACTTGACCCGTTAGATAGCGACCTTCCCGGGCCCACTGTTGCTTGGCCTGAATCAGCTTGGAGGTGGAGGGCGCCTCGGGATCATGATCATCGCTCACAGTTAGGCTCCTTACGGCATAAACACGGCGCGCATACACTCATCACCCTTGTGCTTGAACAGCTCATAGCCCCGTGGCGACTCTTCCAGGCTCATGGGGTGTGTCAGCAGATAGGAAGGGTCAAGCTCGCCCTTTTGGATATGCTCAAACAGTTTATTGGCATACCGCTGTCCCGGTTGCTGCCCGGAGCGAAGGGTCAACGCCTTGTTGACAATGGCACCCATGGGGAATTTATCCATCAGCCCACCGTACACGCCCAGCACGGACACCGTGCCGCCCTTGCGGCAAGCCCGGATGGCTTGGCGCAATACTGTACCGCGCTCGGTATGCAAGCGCATCAGTTGCTTGGCCTTGTCATAGGCATAATCGAGCTGAGTGCCATGCGCCTCCATACCCACACAGTCGATACAGCGGTCAGGGCCGCGTCCACCGGTGAGTTCGAGCAGCGCCTCGTGAACATTGGTGGTTTCATAGTTGATGACGATCGCACCGGCCTTTTCCTCGGCCAAGCGCAGGCGCGAAGGGATACGGTCAATAGCGATAACTCGCTCGGCACCTAGCAGATAGGCGCTGCGAATGGCCATCTGGCCTACACCTCCGCAGCCCCAGACGGCAACGGTATCGCCACGCTGGATATCGGCATTGTCGGCACCAAAATAACCCGTTGGTGCGGCGTCAGATACAAACACCGCCTGCTCGTTGGTAATGCCATCCGGTACCTTGAACAGGTTTACATCGGCAAATGGCACGCGAATGTAGGTAGCATGACTGCCGGCATAGCCGCCGAACGCATGGCTATAGCCAAAAATGCCGCTACAGGGTTGCCCGTAGGCCAGATCGGTAACCTGGGGGTTGGGGTTGGAGTTGTCGCAGCACGAAAAATCGTCGCGCTTACAGAACTCACAGTCACCACATCCAATGATTGAAATCGTAATAACCCGATCGCCCTTCTTGAACTGGCTAATGCCTGAGCCAACCTCGACCACTTCGCCCATGAACTCATGACCGAGAATATCGCCGGGTTTCATCGCCGGAACATAGCCATCCAACAGGTGCAAGTCCGATCCGCATACGGACGACATCGTAACCCGCAGAATTACATCCCTTGGATTGATGATTTCCGGGTCCGGAACAGTATCGACCTGTAATTTGTTAGGTGCCTGCCATGTCAACGCCCGCATCAGATAGACCCTCCAACGTAGGGTTGACCTTCAGTTGAGGTAGCCGATGCAGGGCTATCCATGCGCTCAGCCTTGTTCATGGTTGTAGTCACAAGGCTATGGGTAATTTCGCCGGTTTCCAGCAGTTGCTTGAGGCGACGCAGGTCCAGATTAAGCTCGCGCCCGGAGAACTGGCTGATCAGGCTGGCAGCCGCATAACCCACCGTACCAGCAGGCGGTTCGCATGCCAGGATGACCTGGAGTTCAGTGCCGAGCCCGTTAGGCGCATCTTTGAACAGCAGCGTGCCCTTGTGCTGCATATACGCTGTGGACTCAGTGCTCCAAACGATCTTTTCGTTCGGTACGTCCTGTTCAATGTGTGCATCCCATTCTACAGTCCGGTTTTGCGGGCCTAGGGCTATCCAGTGGTAATGGGTAGTGTCCATTTGTTGGACGCGCTCGACACGACGTAGGACGAGAGGCAGGTTCTCGACGCTGCGTACAAAGGCATAAACCTCTTCGCGTGGTTTGCCGATGGTAATGGTGCGGGAAATAGCCTCAGCATTGGTCCAGCCATACTCCTGCTGTAGCTGACTTTCGAATGGGCTTGGCGTCAGGGCCTGCTTGGCTTTGCAACGGCCGGTCACGCCGCGGGCCGTCACCATGGCGCCCAAGGCGGCTTGCGCCAGTCCCAAAAGCCCGCCCCGTCGCAGGCCGCCTAACAGGAGCAATCCACCGCCTACCAGCGAGGCGGCCCGCTCAGCTCCCTGGACGTTAGGCTGGTCGAGATTCTGTTGTTCCGTGTGAGTGGCGGCGAGGGGATCGTATTGAGTGGTCATCGTTATCTCCTTGATGAGTAGTCGAGTCATTTACAGGTGACTCTTGAGCAAGAGGCCCGTTCCCCTCGAAAGAGCAGTAGAAGATAAATGTTCAGGATAATGTCAGCTTGAAATAAAGAAGCCGCCCGCAGGCGGCTTTGACTAAGGCGGTAGGCTCAGGTCGCCAAAGTGGACGCAGACGCCAGAGGCGGCGTAGTGGGGGCACCGGCGTCACCCAGTGAAATCTTTGACGTCTCCGGCAGCATTATTCCACCGATCAAGCCCATCACCGAGATCAGGATCAGGTAGTAGGCTGGCGCCAGGTTACTCCCGGTTTCGTTGATTAGATACGTAGCCATCAGTGGCGCAGTACCGCCAAAAATCGTGTAGGCCATGTTGTAAGTTATGGCGGAAGCGGTGTAACGCGTACGCGTAGGAAAGGTTTCTGACAGCAGAGCTGCCGTCACCACACCAGACAGGACGGCACCCACGGCCAGCAAAAGGACGCCTATGATCGACAAGCCCATAGCGCCCGAACTGGCCATCATGAAGGAAGGGTAAACAACCACGATCAGTAGCAGGCACGTGGTCGCTATTGTGGCCCGGCGACCAACTCGGTCCGAAAATCGTCCGGCCACTGGGCAGAAGGCGGCGGCAAAGAGCAGGGCAATTACAGTAATCAATAGAGCAGACGCACGGTCGAGCCCGCCGGCGACTTGCAAGTAGGTCGCAAAATAAGTTGTGAACATATAGAAAGATAATGCTGTCACGGAGATGAAGGCACCCAGGCGGCACATAGCGCCGCCGTGGGATTTGAGCGTCTCGCGCAGGGGCGCATGGGCTACCTCGTGCTGGGCCTCCAGAGACTGGAAGGCCGGGGTTTCGCTCAAGCGCATGCGTAGGTAAAGCCCGACGATGCCTAGCGGCGCGGCGATAAGAAAGGGTATGCGCCATCCCCAGCTGGCCATGACCTCTTGGCTAAGTGTGGCATTCAAGGCATAGGCGATTACGGCGGCGCAGGCAAAGGCCGAAAAGGTCGAGACGGGTATAAAGCTGCCATATGTGGCACGCTGAGTACGAGGGGCGTGCTCCATTACATAGGCGCAGGCACCGGCATACTCGCCTCCAGCAGAGAACCCCTGCACGCAGCGGATAACCGTTAGCATCAGTGGTGCCAGCACGCCGATAGAAGCATAGGTGGGTAGCAGGCCAATCAACGTTGTTGCGCCGGCCATTAGCAGAATGGTAAGAGCCAGGATTTTCTTGCGGCCAATTCGATCACCCAGCATACCGAACACGATACCACCCAAGGGACGAAAGGCGAACGCCACGGCGAATACGGCAAAGGTCTTGAGTAACGCTACTTTTGGGTCACCGCTTGGGAAGAACTGCTCGGCGATAATCGTAGCCAGAAAGCCATAGACGGCAAAGTCGAACCACTCGACAAAGTTACCGATCGAGGCGGCGGTAATAACTTTACGCAAGGTAGAGGTATTGACGGATTCGGGCACTGCCTGGGTCATGATCACGCTCCATAAGGATGAGTTCGTCACGGGCAGAAAGAACAGGCGCACGTATTATTGGAATAAAGCGGCGTGGCCTCATGCAGGGTTGGTTATGCAGCACTCCTGCACTCTAGAACCGGATCGGCCTGCTGGCGGGTCTGTGACCGACATGCACCGTTTTACAGCCGACATTCTTTAGCGCAAGAGGGGCTATAAGCATGGGACAGTATCTCATGGGCCAGGAGAGGCAACCCTAAGACCAGGATCCGCTAGATTGAAAGATGATATTTCTCAAGGCTGTGCTGCCGCACCTATGCCCTTGCTTCATGTCTTAGAAGGTGGCATCCACTGATTTCGGCCTGACGACAAGGCATTTACGGTCTCTGATGAAGCAAGAGTTAGATTTTAAACTTCTATTCGAAGTGCTTCCGAACCTTAACCTGGTGCTGTCGGCTGACCCTGATTTCATCATGCTTGCTGCCAGTGATGCACGACTACGCGCAACCAATACCCGGCGGGAGGATTGTATTGGCCGCTCGATCTTCGAGGTTTTTGGAAAAAACCCTGATGAGCGTGCAGAGTTTGGGGCTGGCGTGTTACGCGCTTCGCTGGAGCGCGTATTACAAACCCGCCTGCCAGATCGAATGGCTATTACCAAATACGATATTCCAAGGCCTGAGTCCGAAGGTGGCGGTTTCGAAGTACGCTATTGGAGTCCGCTCAACACGCCGGTGCTCGATGAGCAGGGTGAGGTCCGCTACATTATTCATCAAACAGAAGATGTTACTCAGAAAGTTCTAGATGAGCAGCAGTCCAGGACCAAGCTGGACTATGTCGATGAGCGCTTTCGTGCAGCGCTGTTGGCGTCGGGTACCGGTACGTTCAGTTGGTATCTGGATGACGGCAGCCTGTATTTCGATAATGCCCTGGAGCAGCTTTTCAATCTACCGCCGGGACAGGCCCTCGATACGGTGGAACGTTTTCTGGAGCATGTTCACCCTGAAGATCAGGAGCGGGTGCGGCTGGCGTTTGACCGCTCTATGCGAGGCGATGATTTTTCTGTGGAGTTTCGCCTGTATCGGCCCCGTACTGAAAAATGGCTTGCCTGCAAAGGCAAGGTATTCAGAGACGCTGCGGGTAAGCCCTCTCATGTGGCTGGAGCCTGTACCGACATCAGTGCGCTCAAGCATGCCGAAGCAGCACTGCGCGTTAGCGAAAATACGCTTCGCCAGCTCAACGAAAACCTGGGGACGCGCGTAGAAACTGAAGTGGCCGAACGCAGCAAGGCAGAAGAAGCGCTGCGTCAAGCGCAAAAAATGGAGGCGGTTGGCCAGTTGACGGGAGGGATCGCCCATGACTTCAATAACCTTCTGGCTGGCATCATCGGCAGTCTCGAACTCATGCAGCGACGTTACCAGACCGGCAGGGCTGAAGGCCTTGAACGCTATATAGAAGCAGCCGTTACTTCCGCGCAACGGGCCGCTGCGCTGACCCAACGCCTTTTGGCGTTTTCCCGACGGCAAGCCCTAGATCTCCAGCCCGTCGATATCAATAAACTGGTCGTTTCTCTAGAGGACTTTCTCCGGCGTACGACAGGGGTAAATATAACGGTAACCACCGAACTGACCCCTGGGTTGCCCCTTGCCTGCATGGACGTCAACCAGCTGGAAAGTGCAGTGATCAATCTTGTTATCAATGCCCGGGATGCTATGCCCGAGGGGGGTACGATTACACTGGCGACCTCTCTTTTTCACCAGGAGCAGCACGAACCTGAACTGACGGGCCTGAAGGAGGGCGACTATGTTGTTCTGTCCGTAACGGACACAGGGACCGGCATGTCGCCCAGCGTCCTCGCCAAAGTATTTGAGCCCTTTTTTACGACTAAACCTATCGGGCAGGGCATAGGTTGGGGCTTTCCATGGTGTATGGCTATATCAAACAGGCCAAGGGGTATGTCCAGATTCTTTCAGAGCCAGGCGCAGGTACCAGTGTCCGGCTATATTTGCCGTGCTTTAACGGCGATGTGGCTGGGATGTCGGCAGGGCATGAAACGCTAGCACCCATGGGAGCCGGCGAAACCATTCTGATCGTAGAAGATGAGCCTGTGGTTTGCGCACTTGTAGTTGAGCTGCCTGGCGAGTTGGGTTACGCCACTCTGGAGGCCGCGGATGCCAAAGAGGCTATTCCCCTTTTGGAAAGCAGGCAGCGTATTGACCTAATGATTTCTGACGTAGGACTGCCCGGCATGAACGGTCGCCAGCTTGCTGAGATCGCCAGGCAGCATCGGCCTGCCTTGAAAGTGTTATTCGCAACAGGCTATGCCGAAGGTTCGCGTGCAAAAGATTATCTTGGGCCTGATATGTACCTTATTACTAAGCCCTTCGCCATGGATGCACTGGCAGCCAAGGTGCGTGAGATGGTGCAGGGCGCTTCCTCCTGACCTGCCTCGCCAACCGTAGACAGATACTAAGAAAGCCGCTGCCAATAAGAGCAGATGGACAAGATCAGGCTACTTACAGCTAGCAAGGCCAGTGCTGGCGGTAGATCCAGACGCGAAGGGATAAATCACTATTAGTGAAAGTCCTTGGATAGACACAGTGGCTACCATGGAGGTGGAGAGAGAGGCGGCTCTGATTGCCAGTAGCCAGGAAGCTGGCATGCTCCCCTGTATGGGCATGCCGGATATCATGCTTGGCAATCCGCCGAGGCTAAAAACGGCGCGAAAGGAATTGGTGATCGGGTGGCGGCCGAGCTACTCAGCTTGGTAATCATGATTCCACTGAGCGGTATGAGTAGGACTGATAAACAGATCCGGCGCAGGTAGCGCTTTGCATTTCAGGCCGAGCGCTAAGCCTCATATACCGTATGACCGGGATAGACGGTAATTCCTACATATTATACCGCAGAAAAATAGCATCGTCCGGTTGTGCATGCATATCGACTACGCCACATACTCGATGCCCTGTTCGTAAAAGTCCAGGGAAGCAAGATAACCATCATCGTCACAGGTCAGGATAACTGCCTGATTGCCGCGCCAGTAAGCTAGGCGGCAACGCACCGTTCATTGTGTTCGACGATGCCGACTTGGATAAGGCGGTCGAAGGCGCGATCATTTCTAAATATCGCAATAACGGTCAGACCTAAGTATGCGCTAACCGTATTTATGTACAGGACGGTGTTTACGAGGCTTTCGCCGAGAAACTTAAGGCCGCAGTCGCCAAGCTCAAGATTGGCAACGGTTTGGAGGAGGGCGTTACGACCGGCCCGCTGATTGATGACAAGGCCATCAGTAAAGTTAAGGAACATATTGCCGATGCCCTGAGCAAAGGTGCACAAGTGCTTGTCGGCGGCAGCAGCATCCAGGGGAATTTCTTCGAGCCCACCGTACTGGTAAACGTGCCGAGCACTGCCGCTGTTGCCAGGGAGGAAACGTTTGGTCCGCTGGCGCCTTTGTTCCGTTTCAAGGATGAGGCTGAGGTGGTCGCCCTGTCCAACGATACCGAGTTCGGCCTGGCCTCGTACTTTTATACCCGTGATGTAGGACGTGTGTTCCGCGTGGCCGAAGCGCTGGAATACGGTATGGTTGGCATCAACACCGGATTGATTTCCAACGAAGTCGCCCCGTTTGGGGGTATTAAGGCTTCGGGCCTGGGCCGTGAGGGCTCGAAATACGGTATCGAAGATTATCTCGAAATCAAGTATTTATGCATGGGACTGTAATACGGTTTTTGTTCACGGTTATCCTAACCTTAGTGAGGCCATTGCCCCAATGATTGCTCGAGTGACCGGCACCGCACCTGCCAATTTGTATTCTGATTTTCTTAATTCCCTGGTAGATGCCGGTTTTCGTGGCCAACGCAGTATGGACCATGGCATCCGTACAGTGCTGGCTACAGACAATTCTATCTATCAGCGCCTGCCTCAGGCTGTGGTGTTTCCAGTAGACGCTGATGATGTAGCGCGTATTGCCGCGCTGATGGCTGAGCCGCGCTTCAGAAAGGTTAAGTTGACCCCGCGCGGTGGTGGCACCGGTACCAATGGCCAGTCGTTGACCGATGGCATTGTGGTCGATCTCTCACGGCATATGAACCATATCCTGGAAATCAATGTCCAGGAGCGATGGGTAAGGGTACAGGCCGGCGTGGTCAAGGACCAACTCAACGCAGCGCTCAAGCCCCACGGTCTATTCTTTGCTCCAGAGCTATCGACTTCCAACCGCGCCACCATTGGCGGCATGATCAATACTGACGCCAGTGGTCAAGGCAGCTGCACCTACGGCAAGACGCGCGATCACGTACTTGAATTGCACACTGTCTTGCTGGGTGGTCAGCATCTGCATACACGGCCGCTGAGCGAGGCCGAGCTGGAGCAGGCCTGTGCTGAGCCGGACCGTGCTGGCGCGGTGTACCAGACTGCCCGGCAGATTGAGGAAACCCAGGGGGAACTGATCCAGTCGACCTTTCCCGAGCTCAACCGTTGCCTGACCGGCTATGACCTGGCGCACCTGCGCGATGAGCATGGCCGCTTCAATTTGAACAGTGTGCTCTGTGGCGCTGAAGGGTCGCTGGGTTACGTCGTCGAAGCCAAGCTAAATGTGCTGCCGATCCCTAGCTATTCGGTTCTGGTCAATGTGCGTTACAGCAGCTTTATGGATGCGCTGCGTGACGCCAACGCCTTGATGAAGCACAAACCCTTGTCCATCGAGACGGTAGACTCCAAGGTACTATTGCTGGCCATGAAGGATATGGTCTGGCACAGCGTAGCCGAGTACTTTCCTGCAAATGCCGAGCGGCCAACGCTAGGCATCAATCTGGTGGAGTTTAGCGGTGACGATCCTGCCGAAGTAAACGCACGGGTCAGCGCTTTTGTTCAACATCTACAGGCAGACCGTAGTGTCGAACGCCTGGGCCATACTCTGGCCGAGGGTCGCGAGGCAGTGACACGTGTCTATACCATGCGCAAGCGCTCGGTAGGGCTGCTGGGCAATGTGGAAGGTGAGGTGCGACCCCAGCCGTTTGTGGAGGACACCGCAGTACCACCGGAACAACTGGCTGACTATATTGCCGACTTTCGCGCCTTGCTAGACAGCTATGGGCTGGCTTATGGCATGTTTGGCCATGTTGATGCCGGGGTTCTCCATGTGCGTCCAGCACTGGACATGAAGGATCCGGCCCAGGCTGCGTTGGTCAAGCCGATTTCCGACGCGGTGGCTGACCTGACTCAGCGCTATGGCGGCTTGTTGTGGGGCGAGCATGGCAAGGGGTTGCGCTCGGAGTATGTGCCTGCGTATTTCGGTGAGCTTTACCCCGCGTTACAAGCTATCAAGGGGGCTTTCGACCCGTACAATCAGCTCAATCCAGGCAAAATCTGTACTCCGCCAGACAGTTCTGAAGGGTTGATCAAGGTTAACGAAGCACCACTGCGTGGAGAGTATGATCGCCAGATAGACGAGCGCGTGTGGCAGAGCTATGGAAGCGCAGTACATTGTAACGGCAACGGTGCCTGCTATAACTTTGATCCCGATGATGCTATGTGCCCGTCGTGGAAGGCCACCCGTGAGCGTCAGCACTCACCCAAAGGCCGTGCCTCGCTAATTCGTGAATGGCTGCGGCTGCAAGGCGCGGCGAACATCGATGTGCTGAGTACTGCACGGGGGCCAGCCTCGTGGCTAAAAGGGTTGCCAACGCGGCTGCGTAACAGCCGGGCACGCAAGCAGGGGGAGGCGGACTTCTCCCATGATGTGTATGACGCCATGGCCGGTTGCCTGGCGTGTAAATCGTGTGCAGGCCAATGTCCAATCAAGGTCAATGTGCCTGATTTCCGTTCTCGCTTCCTAGAGCTGTATCACGGCCGCTATCAGCGTCCGTTGCGCGATTACTTGATCGGCTCATTGGAATTTACCCTGCCGTATCTGGCCGTCATGCCGGGACTGTACAACTCAATAATGGGTGCCGGCTGGACCAAGCGCATTCTTGAGCGCCGGGTTGGCATGGTCGATAGTCCCTTGATCAGTGGTTACAACCTGCAGGCTACGTTGAATCGGTATCAGGTGCGTATGGCCAAGCCGGAAATACTCCGCAAGCTGACCCCTGCGGAGCGCGAGCGCAGCGTGGTACTGGTACAAGATGCTTTCACCCGCTATTTCGAGACGCCATTGTTGGGTTCTTTTATCGAGCTGGCTCATCGCTTGGGTTATCAGATATTTCTGGCTCCCTATAGTGCCAATGGCAAGCCTTTGCATGTACAAGGGTTTTTAGGGGCGTTCGCCAAGGCGGCGATCCGCAATGCTACCCAGCTCAAGGCCTTGGCCGAATGTGGTGTGCCGCTGGTGGGTCTCGACCCGGCCATGACGCTGGTTTACCGGCAGGAGTACCAAAAAGTGGCTGGTCTGGATGACTGTCCAAAGGTCGCTCTGGTTCAGGAGTGGCTCATGGGCGTGTTGCCGGAGCAGGCCCCAGCGGCCAGTGGCACCTTCCGGCTGATGGCCCATTGCACAGAGAAGACCAACGCTCCGGTCAGTGTCCGGCAATGGGAACAGGTCTTTAGTCGTCTAGGGTTGAAACTGACAACTGAATCTACTGGCTGTTGCGGCATGTCCGGTACTTACGGTCATGAAGCCCGTAATCAGGCTACTTCACGAACCATCTTTGAGCAGTCCTGGGCGGGTAAGCTCGATAAGGAAGGCGAGCCGCTGGCCACTGGTTATTCCTGCCGTAGCCAGGTCAAGCGTCTGGCTGACCGTAAGTTGCGGCATCCCCTGGAAGTGGTACTGCAACAGCTTAATGGATGAGGTGTTACTAGCCGCTCTTGTCAACGGCGATAAAAAGCCCGGCGGTTGCCGGTCTGGTTCTTGAGACGGCTGGAAAGTGACTGGATTCTATTGCCAATAGTGCTATGCGCCACTGGCGCACATGGCCTGGAGCGGGCCGGGAGGCCTTCTCTGGGATTGGGGGATTCTCGAATTCGCTGGCGGCACGGTAGTCCATATCAATTCAGGCGTGGCGGGTTTGGTGGCCTGTCTGGTACTCGGTCGCCGCCGGGGTTACCCCAACGTAGCCATGCCCCCCATAACATGGGTTTTGCCCTGCTGGGCGCCGCACTGCTGTAGGTCGGCTGGTTTGGCTTCAATGTGGGTTCGGCCGTTGCGGCCAATACCAATGCCGGCATGGCCATGCTCACCACGCAGATTGCCGCCTGCTCCGGCGTGGTTGGCTGGCTGGTCATCGAATGGCTGAAAAACGGTCGCCCCAGCGCGCTGGGCGTAGCTTCTGGCGCCTTGGCAGGTCTGATTGCCATTACACCGGCGTGTGGCTTTGTCGGGCCGGCCGGAGCATTGCTTATGGGATTCATCACCAGTGTCGTCTGCTTTTTTGCAATAGCCAGACCCATATGACGATACCCTGGACGCCTTTGGCCTGCATGGAGAAAAGGCGTATAGCTGAGTACAGGATTAATAAAACCAGACTTCTCTCCCCATAGGTAGCTCGACCGAACGGGCTGCCATGCGGGACATAACGTTGAAGAGGATTTGTACGAAAGGGCATCGTATCTGGATGCATCGCACTGTTTCTGCTCGCGGCCGCAAGAGCTAGTCGGCAGGCTATAAAAGCTTCAGCGTTTCGGTCAGTTGAGCGAAAGCGGCGAACAAGTGAGTGATAGCCTGGACGTAGCGTCATGAAGCCGTTCTGACGCTACGTCTCTTTCGTTGAATTCTCTGGACAATGTCACGATTACAGTATTAACAGTAGCGCGGCGTATCCCATTGCCCCGACTAGAAAGGCACCAAAGCGACTTTGGCGCTCCTCGGGCAATTCTTCCTTGAGCACATTGAGTATCACACTGCCTGCCAGAAGTGCGGTCAGCGCCGACACGGCCAACTCTGATATTTCAGTGAGTATGCCAAGTATCCATCCAGCCGCCACCGCCGCGGCCAGCACCCAACGGCCCTTGTGCCGATAGAGCGCTCTGTGATCGTTTTGAAGCCCGAAATCATTGACCAGAAAGTGCAGGGCCATGGCGATCGTAAACCATAGGAGACTGCCTAGCTCTGGCGTTTCACGATGGACGAGTAGATAGCCGATCAGGGCGTTATAGCAGGCAAACGTCGCAATATGCAGCCAGAACACGCCTTGATGCGGTTCGGTGTTTTCAGGAAACCGTTGTCGGTGAGCCTTGATTATCCGCTCTATACCATAAAAAACAACCAGGCCACTTAGGGCCAACAGGTAGGCATGATGTTCAAGAAAGCTTATGGGCTCGATTTCCGCGCCCTCCATCAGTACCTGCCCGCGTGCCAGCTCAGGAAGCAGGTGGATGAAGACGTAAGCAACCGACACACCGCCGGCCATTGAAAGCCAACGGCTTCTAGGCAGGCGGTTGAGAAATCGTAAATGGTTCGAAAGCAGATGAACCATGATCAGAAGCAAGGCAGCAATGAGTGTGGGAAGCATGGCATCTCGCTAGTAGGAGGTCATAGAAATCGACCTTGCCAAACAGGAGGTGTTCAGTCGTTAACGTCGGCCCGTATTTATTGATATGGGGGCCTCTGCCTGATGGTGTTGCTTTTTTGGGCTACCGGTCATGGGGTAGACCGGCTTGGTGAGGTGGCGCTCACTGCTGTAGCGATGGCAAACCCTGCAAGGAGTCGGTTCGATAATGCTCTATCGATCGCCATGGTTATTCACATCATAGCGTCGAATGCTGCTTACAAGACCCTAAGGGGCTGGTCCTCGATTAAACTGCGCCTAGACCGCTTGCTTACGGTTTCGGGGCTGCTTAGGAGGTAAGTTACAGCGCGTGCTCAACGTCGCGATCAGTTCCTGCGATAGCTTTAGTTCTGCTCGGTTGCCTATGGGGCAGGTGCGTAAGGAGGGCGCGAACCACGAGCCTTCCTCGTGTGAAGACTCATCCTTGAGTCTTCATTTTCCTGGATCAGGACTCAGCTTGATTTCTTTAATCGAGCAAATATCTGGCAATAGCTATTGTAAGGCTTTCGCCGTTGAAGCGGGCGAGTGATGAATACTTCCACCAACGTCATTTTTCGCTACTTTGAGGCCGCCCAGGAGTCTTACTGCCGCAAGAGAGGCAATAACAAGCCCAGGCATGCATGCACCCAGCACACCCGCGCTACCCACGCCGAGAGCAAGAAGCTGTCCTGCTACTAATGGACCGGCAACCGACCCCAGCCGGCCTACAGCCACAGCTGAGCCCACTCCTGTTGCTCGTATCCGAGTGGGATACAGGCGTGGTGCCAGTGAATAGAGCACCAGTTGTGAGCCTAAAATGGCAAACCCAAAGACAAATCCTGACAGCATCATGGCCGGGAAGCCGGTTGAGAAAGCCAAGCCTGTCAATGATGCAAGCACAAGTGCATACATGCCGAGCGTTACTTTTTGTTGGTTGATTCGATCCAGCAACAGACCAGCCGCTAGTGAGCCTACTGCACCGCCGACACCAAACATCATCTGGATGCCACTGGCTTGTGGACGACTAAAACCCTGATCAATCAGCAGAGTTGGTAGCCAATTGAGCATCATGTACATGACCGTCAGGGTGAAGAAATAGCTCATCCACAACGTTAGAGTCGACACTGCGCGGCCTTCTGTGAGCAAGCCAATACGCGTGTCGGTTTGCTCTGCAGCATGGGCTTTTTTAGCGCTGGCCCGGTTATGGAAAGCTTCTGATTCCGGCATTACAAACATTATCAGTGGGGCTACAAGTAAAGGGGCGATACCGCCAACAATGAAAATCGTCTGCCAATTGCTTGGAAACAGCATGCTTATCAATGATGCCGTTGCCCCTCCAAGGGGAACCCCACAGTACATCACACTGATTGCTGTGCTTCGGTAGCGCTCTTCAACCGCCTCCGAGGAGAGAGCGATAAGGTTGGGCAGTGCCGCACCAAGTCCGAGCCCTGTTAAAAAACGGACGATCAACAGGAGGTAAACATCAGCACAGTAGGCTGTTGCAAGCGAGAAAATTCCAAATAGGATCACCGAACCGGCCAAGACGCGTTTGCGGCCAATACGATCGGCTAACCACCCGCCAATAAAAGCGCCTGGTAGCAATCCTATAATGCTAGAGCTAAACATCCACCCCATCATAGATGGGCTCAGACTAAATGCTTCGCGGATTCCGGCTGCCGCGATACCAGCAGACTGCAAGTCCAAACCTTCGATCAAAGCAACGACAAAACAGAGAGTGATAGTGACTCGCATGTTATAGGCGCGCAATTCAGGAAGAATCATATGAACCTCTTAATTATTGTTGTGAGGCTTTAATTAGGTTCTGAAAGACTTAGAACCTATCAGCGGAGGCCACTGACTAATTTCCGGGCTGCTTCAGCTGCTGGTTGTTGATCATCGGCAGACTGTTCTTTCTGGATCATCCGGTTAATCAACCAGCGGAACTGCCCTAAAGCGGCATCGATTGAGAACGGAACCATCTTGAATTCAGAGTCACGTGCGAGGTTTTTTTGCTGGGCCATGATCATGTTCTTATCTTCTTCGAATGCTGTGATCACACTCTGGTAAATAGAGTGGGTAACCTCCGGTTGATCGATAAGGAAGTCATGGGCTTGGGCGAAGAAGTAGTGAGTGGAGTTCTCTGTTTCCGGTGTGATCGCTTGGCAGGCTCTAAACTTAATGGAGTTTTCCATATTATTTGCTGCGCCTTGTCCGGCTGGCGTCATACCGGTATCCATAAGCAAGACGCCCGGGATCATGAAGTCATAATACATCCACCGATCAACTTTGGCGTCTGGTGGATAATTCCCAAATTTCCGGGAGTAGGCTGGCGCCTCGGTGTTATAGACCCACTTGGTCATGCGGACGCCATGCTCTAAACGCTCTACCTTTGGTTTGACTTCAGCGTAGTCAGGTGATCCCCCCAGCGTGGTTGGATGCACAAAGGGCAGGTGGGAAAAATCTAGTAAATTATCTGCAATGAGCAGGTAATTACAGTCGTAATGAAGATAACCAGGTTCGCAACGCCATTCCGGATGGTCCAGCCATTGTGTATCCCAAATAAGGGATTCGTCAGCGAGGGTAGGATCACCCATCCAGACCCAGAGCCAGCGATGTCTTTCAACGATTGGGTATGTTCGAACCTTTGCTTGTGGCGGAATGCGCTCCTGTGCGGGCGCACCTACACATTGCCCGTTCTTGTCGAAAAGAAGCCCATGGTACATACATCGAATACATTCGCCTTCTTTTCGCCCCATTGATAACGGTGCTCCGCGATGGCAGCAGCGGTCCTCAAGGACAACAACGTTATCGTCATTATCACGCCAAAATAATAAGGGCACGTTTACGATAGTACGGGCAAGAAATCCGTCTTTTGGTATTTCATGACTCCAGCCAGCTACATACCAACAATTTTTTACGAACATCGTGTATGCCTCATCTTGTTTTTGTTGTGTGAGGTCAGTCTAGAAGGCACTATTTTATGCAGCCAACTCATGCGGTAGATCTTTCAAATGCACGGTATTCATAGTCCGCAGATTGATATGAATCTGCTTAAGATCTTCCATGCCATTTATGTAGAGCGCAGCGTGAGCGAGGCCGCATGGCAGTTAGGGCTTTCGCAATCGGCGGTCAGTCATGCCTTGAAGCGACTCCGTACCCTGCTTCAGGATGAGTTGTTTGTACGTACTGGTGCGAGCATGAAGCCAACGGCGAGGGCGCAGCTACTGGCTGAACCTATTCGAGACGTTGTCGAGACTATTGAAAGGCAAATCCTGCCTTCCATGACTTTCGAGGCTATGACGGCACGGCGGGAATTTGTGCTTGGCATGGTGGATTTGGCCGAGATTGTTTTTCTGCCTCCACTGTTGCGCTTTATGCGCCAGCAGGCGCCCTGGTGTCGATTAAAAACGGTACGGGTATCCAACGAAGCACTGACCGATGCGCTAGAGTCAGGGCGTGTTGAAATGGCCATTGGAAGCGTACCCAATCTGCCGGGGCATCTTTACCAACAGACGATCTTCCACCATGACTATGTTGTCCTGGCGTCAGAGCAGCATCCCCGTCTTTGCAAAGGTACTCTTACGTGGGAGCAATACAGTAATGAATTGCATATAGTTGTTTCATCAGGAACTGACAAAAATTTGCAGGACCACACTCTGACGCCTAGAGGCATTAAGCGAAACATTCAGCTGACTGTAGGGGGATACCTGTCAGTCCCTTGGCTAATCGAAGGGACGGATATGATTGCGACGTTGCCCTCCCGGCTGGCTGATGGAGTTGCAAGCTCTGCCCATCTAAACCAGTTCTCGCTTCCAGAGCCTGTTGTCCCTTACGCACTGCAGTCGATTTGGCATCCGCGCTGGCATAAGGATCCAGGCCATCGTTGGCTCCGAGAAATTATCTTCGAGCTGATGCATCGATATCCTGAAACTGCTGCCTGAAATAAAGATTGCCACCCGAGCGCTATGTTGCCTTGTTCTAACGAGTGACCAGCACTCAGGTGGCCCAGCTTTTACCTTGTTGTTTCAGTTTTTTATAAAGCGTTGTACGAGAAATGCCGAGCGCTTGTGCGGTGGCGGATATGTTTCCTCCCTTGGCATGCAAGGTGGTGGAGATAGCTTCCATGAGGACGGTCTGCAATGGGCCATCAGAGGGGTTGCGTTTATGCAGTTCGGGAAGATGGTCTGGGGCAAGCGTCGGCTCGTCGCCAGCAAGCGCCGCAGCAAGACGCAGCACCTGTTCCAATTGCCTGATATTGCCTGGCCAGGCGTAGTCCAGTAGGAGACGGCGGGCTTCAGGGCTCAGGTTATAAGTGCCGTGTGGCTGTAAAAGACGTTGAATCAGGGTTTCTAGATCCTGCCGTTGGTTTAGACGCGGCAGGGTGATTTGAAATCCACTGAGTCGGTAATACAAATCTTCTCTGAACACCTTTTCAAGGCTGCGCTGCTTCAGGTTGCAGTGGGTAGCGCTGATGATTCGTATGTTCAGGGCAATCGGGGTTCGGCTACCCAAACGCGTCACCGAGCGCTCCTGCAACACACGTAACAGGCGCGTCTGTAAAAGAAGCGGCATATCACCTATCTCATCCAAAAGAAGTGTACCGCCGTTAGCCGCCTCTATCTGCCCCATGGAGCCGCCCCTGCGTCCGCCCGTAAAGGCTCCGTCCATATAGCCAAACAGCTCTGCTTCGATCAGGCTTTCTGGAATGGCAGAGCAGTTGATCGCTACAAAAGGGGCATTAGGGCAGCAGGTGTCATGAAGGCTGCGGGCAAAGATCTCCTTTCCAGTCCCCGTTTCACCCTGGAGCAAAACAGGAACGTTGGCTTTGAAAGCCTTGCAGGCCGATTCAAACTGACGAATGATGCCTGGGTCGGCCCCGAGGGGGGGGCAAGCCTGTCAGGGGTTTTAACAGCACCGCTTGAAGCGCTTGCAGTAGACAGCTTCAGGCTTGCAGCGGAGCGCTGACTCTGATTTCTGATATAGAGCTGTGAGCCGTCTGCCAGCCTGATAAGTTCGGGCGTCGGGTTATCAATAATAGTCTTCAGATTAGTGTCAAAGCGCTCATCCAGCCTGAGCCCCTTTAAAGGCTGGTTATCCAGCCCGAGCAGGCGTCTTGCTGTACGGTTGGCTGCCTGAATACACCCCTGCGAGTCGAGAGCGATCAGCCCTTCGAACGGTGTGTCGAATAAGCGCGGATCGTGCTGTAAATGTAAAATGTTTGTTTTGGGCAGGTCATCATAAAGCCTATTTTCTACTGCCATTGCCGCGTAATTAAGCTGATCCAGGACGGAGTGTACTGGGCGATTTCCGATGCCAGTGATGTCCAGGGCACCAATCAGCTCTCCCTGTGTTCCCCATAACGGGACGGATACACAAAAAAACCGTTCGAACTCGTTCAGGTAATGCTGATTACCCAATAGAACAATAGGTTTTCCTTCCATGAGCGTACAGCTGGGGGCAGTTGTTCCTATTTCAGGCTCATGGACACGCCGGCCTACCTGTAGGTACTGCAAAGGGGGCAGGTTGTTTTGGTCCTTGGCTATGCGAACGATAACGCCCTCTGTATTCACACAAAAAATTGTCCAGGCCTTACCGCCCAGTACCTGCCAGAGTCGCTCAATTTCAGGAGAAGCGTGCCGGGCCAAAAGATGATCTTCAGGCATGAGCATATGAAGCTGGTCATCTAGCTGAGACAGGCGCGGTTGCCAAGGCAGCAGGCCCGCATCACGGGATCGGGCCCAGGAACGGGCAATGGAGGCGGGTAGTAGATCTTCAGGAAGTGGCTTGCCATCCAGAAACTGTTGGCGGGCCCGGTACAGGCGCTGTTGGTCAGGCACGGCATAGGTATCCATGTGACACCCTTATTATTAAAGAGGAATAGGGCCGAAACAGGCTTGGCTGTATTCCCCAATCAGTACCGTTTAGGCCGGGTCGAGTCAAGGCTCATGAGTGAAAAGACGGCAAGGTGCGCAAGTTGGCCATAATGTCTTTCCAAAAACCGCCTTTGCCTTAAATGCCATGTCTGAGGTAGCGCTCAGTTCTGGGTTTGAGCTCCGTACCAGGGCAACTTACAGGTTCGCCCTCAGGGTTGTACTAATCAGACCAACCCTATTGCTGATACCAGACGCTATGTACCGTCTGGAAGGGCAATGTAGTTGCACGCCATAGCGTGCGCGTGGCTGTTAAACATAAGGTTGGCCACTAGCGCAGCTGTATTGGAACGACTGATTTTCTCGTAAGTGCAGAGAAGAAGGCCGGAGCGGAGCCGCTCCGGCCTGAACCTCATAGGCCGATTTTGATAACCGGTTTGAGGGTAATGCCTGTTTCGCTGTCTTTGGCTGCCTGGTTGATGGCTTCGAACGGATAGAGCTTTACCAGCTTGTCGAATGCGAAGCGGCCTTGTAGATAGAGGTCGACCAGTTCGGGAATGAATTTTTTCGGTACGCTGTCACCTTCTACAATCCCGCGAATGGTCTTGCCGCCCAAGAGCAGATCGTTGACATCGAATGCGGCCGTTGTGCCTATCGGAGGCGCGCCGACTATGCCAGCACTACCCAGCCCACCCAGGGCATCTACCGCCTGGCGCAAGACGGCGGGGCGACCCGTGGACTCTAACGCGAAATTGACACCGCCTCCGGTGATGTCACGAATGGCGGTTACTGGATCAGTCTCCTTGCTGTTGATGACATGGGTTGCCCCTAGCTCTTTGGCCAGCTCCAGGCGTGAAGGGACGACATCCACTGCAATAATAGTGGTCGCGCCCGCTACTTGGGCTGCCAGTACGGCAGATAGGCCCACAGCGCCAGCGCCAAAGGCTGCGAAGCTGCTGCCGGGCGTTACCTTCAGCGAGTTGATGACAGCCCCGGCGCCTGTCTGGATACCGCAGCCCAAAGGGTCTAACAGCTCCAAAGGTGCCTCTTGCGGAACGCGAATGGCGTTGTTTTCGCGGCTCAGCGCATAGGTGGCAAAGGAGGATTGTGAAAAGAAGTGGTCATGCAAGGGCTGACCTTGCTCATCCGTAATAGCGCATTCACCCTGTGGGTCAGCACCGCTGAAGTTACGCGTAAAAAACTCCTTGCAGTATGCGGTATGTCCGCTGCCGCAAGGCAGGCAATGTCCGCAGTAGCCATAGGTCAGCACTACGTGATCCCCGACATTCAGGTTTTTGACCAGGGGCCCAACGGCCTCGACCACGCCAGATCCCTCATGGCCCAACACCAGGGGCAGGGGAACCGGATACTCCTGATCTCGAATGATCATGTCGGTATGGCACATCCCTGTGGCGACGATACGGACCAGCACTTCGTCTTCCTTGGGGTGACGAATCCGGGCTGACTCGATAACGAAAGGAGCTCCTTTCGAGCGTGTGACAGCGGCCTTGATGGCGATGCCTTGTGAGGTGCTCACTGTTATTGTTCTCCAATGGTTAAAGAGGGTAGGCAGGGGCTTCGCCTTTAAGAGTGAGCCACTGCCACTGAGTGAACTCTTCCCAGTTGGCTGCGCCACCAATGCTTGTTCCGTTGCCCGACGCGCCGACACCGCCGAATGGATTGATCACCTCGTCATTTACGGTCTGATCGTTGATATGCAGCAAGCCGGTTTTCAACCGTTCGCCCAGCTTCAGGGCACGGCCAACATCCTTTGAAATAATGGCTGCTGAAAGACCGAATTCAGTGTCATTTGCTAGGCGGATGGCTTCTTCATCGGTTTCGAACGGCACGACGACTGCCACAGGGCCAAATACTTCTTGTTTGAAAACAGGATTATCTGCGGTGACGCCACTTAATACGGTGGGTTGAAAGAACAAACCTTCATAATGCCCCCCCGTTTCCAGCCGAGCGCCAGCATGCTGTGCCGCCTGTACCAGTTGATAGGCATGGTCGCGCTGCTGGCTATTGATTAGTGGGCCTAGCGCGACATCATCCGTGTCCGGATTTCCAACGGTCAGGCTTTTCGCTTTTGCAACCAGGCGCTCCAGAAACGTCTGATAAATGGCCTGATGTACCAAGAGCCGCCCGGTTGCCATGCAGATTTGCCCTTGATGCAGGTAGACGCCCCAGGCGGCATTAGCCAGCGCGATATCCAGATCGGCATCATCAAGAATGATCAGCGAGTTCTTGCCGCCCAGTTCAAGGGATACTTTCTTGAGGTTCCGGCCAGCCGCTTCGCCTACTTTGCGACCGGCACCGGTAGAGCCGGTGAACTGGATCATGGCGATGTTCGGGTCTGATGTTAGGGCTTCACCTGCTTCCGCTCCACCTGGCAGAACATGCAAAAGACCCTTGGGTAGCCCCGCCAATTCAAACAGGCGGGCAATCACAAAACCCCCGCAAACGGCCGTGCGCGGGTCAGGCTTTAGTACGACCGCATTACCAACCGCCAGTGCCGGGGCAACGGCGCGGATAGCCAGGTAAAGTGGAAAGTTGAACGGTGAAATAACACCAATGACGCCTAATGGGCGGCGCCGAGCCAAGCTCAGGCGGCCCGGTGTGGATGGCAGTATTTCGCCCTGGCTATGCGAGGGCAGGCCCGCGCTTTCATGCAGTGCCTTGATGGTAGCCGAGGTTTCGACAGACGCCTTGGCTCGTGTCGAGCCACTTTCCTTGATGATCCAGCTGACGATTTCATCAAAGTGGGTTTCGGCCAGTTGTGCTGCCTTACGAAAAACAAGGCTGCGCTCATCATAGGGTCGAGCGAACCAGAGAGATTGAGCCTGACTTGCCGCTTCACTTGATAGATTCACTCTTTGAGCATCGGCGTTGGCGATTTCGCCAAGTTGATTACCGCTGGCCGGCTCTATCACAGGCGTGGGGCTCAACGGGCCGGCTTGCCAATCACCGGTAAATAAGCGCTTGTTCCACAATTCAAACGGAAGTAGGGGGTCGGTCATGTTTAACGTCTCTCTTATTGGAATCGGATCCGCTCAGTCAACTTTCACACTGAAGGTTGAAAGCTGTTTGCATGAGCTATGCCACCCTTTGAAAGGCCAGGAAACAGGAGAAACAGAGTCAATAATGTTCATTATCTGGACAATGTGCTAGCCACGCTGTCCAGATAATGAACACTCAAATGTCTAGTCCAATGAACCTTAAGCTATGGTTAAAGCATGGCCTCCTATAGGGCCAGTATGGGGATAACCATTGTCCGCTGCGCGGTAGAAACACGGCCTTAAGGGTAGGTAAAGCATAGGCCCGCCTATAAGGGGTAAAATAATCTCAAGGGCAATTGAGGATGAGCAGGTTTAATAGTCAATCCAAATGCCGCCTTGATTTGCAGACTGCACGCAGCGCTCGACCCAGCGCACGCCCTCGACGCCAGCATGAATGTCAGGGTAACGAAGCGTTGTTAATAACGCACTATCGTTACGGTCCGTCGCATCCATAGCCAGGGCAAAGCGGTAGTAGAGGTTGGACCAGGCTTCGAAAAGCCCCTCGGGATGGCCTGCGCCGATGCGGTCGTCGATCAGGGCATTGGCGTGGAGGTAGCTCATACCGCGCTCCAGCACCTGGGCCGGTTGACCCTGGATTTCGAATGAAAGCTGGTTGGGACGTTCATCCCACCATTCAAGACTGGCCCTGGAGCCGATCACGCGGATCTTTTGGCCATGCATGGAGCCTGCGTTCACAGCGCTGGACCAGACCATGCCCATGGCGCCACCTTCATACTCCATGAGGGTATAGGCATTGTCCTCCAGCGGGGCGCGGCTTTTGACAAAGCTCTGGCGCGAGCACATCAAGCGCTTGATCGTGTGATCGGGCAGCATAACTTCTGAAATATACAGTGGATGTGTACCTATATCGCCCAATACATAGCTCGGGCCAGCCACGCGCGGGTCCATGCGCCATAGGGCGGACTCGTTTTGTAGCTCCACGGGGGCGCTGTGAAAGCCGTGGGCAAATTGCATGTGCACCATCCGAATTTCGCCCAGCTCGCCTTGGGCAATCATTTGGCGGGCCTGCTCGATCAGCTGATGGCCGGCGTAACCATAGGTCACACCTACGATTCTGTTTTTCGCCAAGGCTATTTCACGCAGTGTTTCAGCTTCCGTCACTGTAAAACACAAGGGCTTTTCGCAGACTACATGCAAGCCTGCCTCCAGCGCCGCTTTGGTAATGGCGTAGTGCGTGCCGTTGGGTGTGGCAATGGACACCGCCTGGATACCATCCGGCCGTTGGGCCTCTTGTTCAAACAGACTAAGGTAGTCCGGGTAACAGCGTTCGGGATCGACGCCTAGCGTTATGCCAAATTCGAGGCCGCGTTCAGGATTGATGTCGAATGCACCGGCTACCAAGGCAAAGTTCTGATCACGCAAGGCGGCCGAGCGATGGCTATAACCGATCTGGCTGTCACGACCGCCTCCTACCATGGCCCAACGGATAGGTTGGGGAATACGCTTGCTGCCATTAATCATTGTTATTGTCCTTTTAGCAGGGTGGGTTAGAAACCAATCGTAGAGAGATAGCTGCGACTGGCCGCGACATCGTGCAGGCTGCCCTCGGCGTTGCGTGGATCGCGCTCCTGTTCGACGGTGATGTAGCCCTGATACCCCAGCGTTTGAATGAGCTTGTAGAGGGCAGGGTAGTTGATGACGCCGCGTCCAATTGGACACATGACGCCTTTAGCACAGGCATCAAAAAAGCTAATGCGCTCACCCATGACTTGATCGAATATCGCTTGGTCGATGTCTTTGAAGTGCAGGTAATCCAGGCGGTTTTTGTACTGGCGGAGCGTTGCTACCGGATCCATGCCGGCGTAATACAAGTGGCCCGTGTCCAGGCACAAGCCCGCTACATCGTCGGGAATATCCTCTACCAGCTGCGCCAGCTCATCGGCGAATTCGATATAGCCACCGGCGTGCGGGTGAATCACTGTTCGCACGCCATATTCCTTCCAGCTGAGGTCGGCTATGGTACGGATGTGACTCATCATGTGCTGCCAGTCCTGCTGGGAAAGGCGTGGAGCTCGGTCAAAATGACCGGCGTTGTAGTCACGCTCTTCATGTCCCCAGTCGATTACAACCAGATAGGGCATACGGAAACGTTGACCGGGCTCCTGCTCGATAGCGGGCAGATGCGTAAGCAAGGAGCAAATGGCGTGCGTCTGCTCCAGAAGATTGGACAGGTTCCGAGGGTCAACAAGGTTATCGAAGATAGTTCCGGCAACCACATGCAAATCATGTGCGGTCAGGGCGTTGCCAACCGTGTGAGCATCAAGCGGAAGGTATCCATAAGGGCCTAGTTCAATCCCACGGTAACCGGCCTGCGAGGCTTCGCGCAGTACGTGCTGCCAAGGGGGAAGAAAAGGGTTGTCGACGTTATCGACACCCCAGCAGCAAGGTGCAGTGGATAGCTTTATGGCCATGTTGCGCTCCGAGGTTGTTGTTATAACGGGGCTGTAGCACGTGATCGAAAGGCTAGAAGGCTTAAAAACGTAAAGCTAGAGAAGGGGTGATGTTATCTGTCAAAACCTTTCAAATAGGTAGGGCAGGCTTTCATTTCCTATCAGAAACGCACACAGGTTATATAAGGAGACGTTGAAATCTTTCTGGTGGGCTTTAACTGGCGAGACGGGAGCACCTAAGTCTTCAGAAGGCTAAGGTTTAAGCGGCCTGTAAGCCAATCCAGCTTGAGGTAAGGTGGCGTGCAGGGCAGATGAAGGGTGGAGCCTTTTTGCCAGAGGCCAGTGCTATAGTCGTGACAGGCATCTGTCAGAATCTGTCAAACAAGCGGCCCAGGTCATCTACCCATGTCAGAGCTTTCCAACGTCTCGTCGCGTCGTCCTACTATGGAAGATGTAGCCCGTCTGGCAGGAGTCAGCCTATCAACGGTAGACCGGGTCATAAATCTGCGGGCCAGGGTACGTGCGGACACGGCGCGGCGTATTGCCGATGCCGCAGCTCAGCTGGGTTTCCATGCACGAGGCATTATCGAGCAGCGTCTGGCAGGGCAGCGGCCCATCGTACGGCTGGGCTTTTTGCTCATGAAGCAGGGCGTGGCGTTTTACCAAGGGTTAGCCGAAGCGCTCGCCGAGGCAGCGGCCGTCACGCTCAAGGCGCAGGTAAGGGTTGTGATTACCTATCTGGATGACTTTGACCCTTCTACCACGGCGCAGCGCATTTTGGCGTTGCGTGGTCAAGTGGATGCACTGGGTGTTGTTGCAGCCGATCACCACGAGGTATGCGAAGCGGTGGCCTCCTTGCGCGCAGACGGTATGCCTGTAATCGCATTAGTGTCTGATCTGGCAGCCTCTGCGGGCGCAGGTTATGTAGGGCTTGATAGCCGCCGGGCAGGACGTACAGCCGGCTGGTTCATTACCCAGCTGGCTCGCCAGCCAGGGGCGGTTGCGCTATTGATCGGCACTCAGCGCTTCCAGTGTCAGGAGCTGTGTGAAATGAGCTTTCGAAGTTATTTGAGCGAGCAGGCCGAGGAGTGGGAACTTCTGGTGCCCAGGCTTACGCTGGAAGATGAAATGTTCGCCTATGAGAACACCCTGGATTTATTAAGAGGCCAGCCTGATCTGGCAGGGCTGTATGTGGCAGGAGGAGGGATAGAAGGGGTACTGCGTACGCTCAGGGAGGTACGCGAGCGGCAAGGACGCTTACCCGTCGTGGTCTGTCATGATCTGACGCCTCTTACCCAGGCTGCTTTGAGGGATGGCATCGTCCAGGCAGTATTGTCGCATCCGCTCGGTGCTGTGGCCCAGACTACCGTGCATGGACTGGTAGAGGCGGTTCTTGCCGCACCGGAGCGGCTACCAATGAGGCGATGTCCGCTTCCGGCGCAGATCAGTACACCCGAAAGCGTGTGATGGGCTCATAGCGCTGAATATGACCTGCCCTTAAAGGGTTTATCTGGTACTTGCCGCATTCAGGACCTCATAGCCGCTTTAAGCCAGAGAAACCCTGGCTTAAAGCGGCTATGAGGTCCTGTTTAAAAATATGAGTACAGGTATGTGGTAGAAGGAAAATTCTGCACCTTATGGGGTAAGTCCTTGGGCCTAGTGGCGGCTTTAATCTTTCCAGTTCAGTTAAATATAGTCTTCCTTGTGAACAGATCGTTTGCTTCCTGGATCGAATAAGAAACACGAGAGGTGACCTATGAGCAGTGAAGAAAACGTGCCAGACAAAGACCAGACACCAGATGATTATGATGAGTATGGGGACGTACCCAATACAGTAGATACACCTGGCATGGATGAGAGACCTGATGTTGATGACAGTCCGCTAGGTTGAGCATGGTAGGTACAGAGCCCAGTCACTGCTTGGGTTCTATACCGAAACAAGTCTGATCCGTCCGGCCTTCGAAAGGAAGGTCGGACGGCTTTGGCAGGCTAAAACATCAGGCCTTGAAACGAGCGATTGGATTACTCAGTGTGCCGGCAAATTTCAGGTTGCCAGCCGGGTCTGCCAGATTGATCATCTGCTGGTTGTTGCCCAGTTGCAGACGATTCAGACAGGAACGGATGAACTCCGGTGCAAACAGATCGTACCGGACGAACTTGTCCGCATGCTGCGGATGACCTTGCTGATAGTCCCGTACGGTATCGGCCACAAGGCTCCAGAAACGGTTCTCATCATAGCCGGCATGCTCGACCAGGATCGCGTTCATGTAGCGGAAGAAGCAGTCGAAGACATCCGTGAATATCGACAGGATTTTCAGCTCCTCGGGGACGGACACCGCAAGGCGCTTGATCTTTTCGGGTAGCTGGGCGTCCGGATTGAGTACGGCAATCTCCTCGGCAATGTCCTTCATGATTGCGCGCGAAGGGACATTGTTATCCAGTACCAGGATCAAATTCTCGCCATGGGGCATGTAGACCAGATCATGAGCATAAAAGCAGTGCAGCAACGGCGTAAGGTAGGCGTTGAGGTAACGGCGTAACCACATGTCGGTATCAACGCCAGACGACGCGATCAGAGCGGTCAGGAGTGAATTTCCCTGGGCATCCAGGTGCAGCAGCGAGGCCATGGTCATGAGCCGCTGCCCAGGCTTGAGCTGTGTGACCGGGCTTTCCCGCCAGAGCGCGGAGAGCATTTTCTTGTAAGGCGTGTCGTTGACCAGCGCGGTTTCGTAATAGTGGTTGCGATAGCCTACCGAAGCCACTTCACGCAGGATGCTAAAGCCGTTTTCGGTCAGGAAGGGATCGCTCTCGATCAGGCCCTTCAGCCATTCGTTGATGGCCGGCGTTGCCAGCATGTAATAAGGGGACAGGCCACGCATAAAGCCCATATTGAGAATGGATAGCGCCGTTTTTACATAACGCTTCTCGGGGTGGCTCACGTTAAAGAAGGTGCGGATGGACTGCTGCGCCAGGTACTGGTCCTCACCATAGCCGAGGCAAACGATATTGCGATTGGCAACGTCTGCCGAGAAGGCCATGGCCAGCTTGTTGAACCACTGCCAGGGGTGAGCGGGCATGAACAGATAGTCGTTCGGATTCAAGCCTTGCTCGGTGAGCTGCGCATTAAAGTCGGCCACGGTCTCGGTACCTAGCTCCTCTTGTAGCAGCCGGTCGTAATCCAGATCCGACAGTGCAGAGAAGGTCGCCTTGGTCTTGCGTACCGCCAGCCAGATCAGTTGGACGGGCGAGGCCGCTTCCGGTGCATAGGCACGATAATCGTTGGCGTCAAAGCCCATACGACCATTGTTGGCCACAAAGCCCGGATGGCCTTCCATCATGCCCGTTTCTACGGCCTGGAAGTCGGCCCGGGTAAGTTCCTCGGCGGTGAGTCCTGGCTTGGCATGTTTGTAGGCACTGCCGTAAAGCGTGCTGCTGATTTCGTCCAGGTAGACCGGCATCATGCTTTCCTGAATGCCTAGCTGATCCTTGAACTCGATAATAAATTCCAGAGCATCCAGAGGAGCCGACTCGCCCTCAAAACTCTTCTCAATGGAGGCGGTATCGATCAGCCAATGATCCAGGGCCAGCTTCTGAGCACGGAAGCGGTATTCCAGTGTGTCGTTGCCATTGCTCAAGCGGTAATGGTCCCAACCGTCGCGAGATTCAACGAACGCCGGTTCGATCAGTTTTTCATGAGCGAATTCGGCAAGCGCCTTGCGTACCAGCAGACGGTTGACCTTGCTCCAACGCTCCGGCGTCAGGTGCAAAGCGGCTTGACCGGGCGTGGCGGCGGGCAGGGCGGTAATCATCTGGTTCATGGACGGTTCTCCAAAGTAAGGCTGGCGGCGTACTGCTCGCGCGTACAAAAGGCAAGGTGGGCGGTTTTTTCACCCAATTGAATGACGCGGTCGTATTCAAAGCCGACGCGTTTGTTGAGTACATGGATCTTGTCGTTGCGCACATCCGGCTCGACCACGACTCGCCGGGCGAAGGGGTCACTAAAGAGGAACTCCATAATGGTGCGCATCACGGCCAGGGTGAAGCCGGGGATGGGCGTACTGCAGGGTGCCACGAGGAAGTGCATGCCACGGTCGCCGGGCCGGACGTCATAATGCTGGCCGACCGGGTCATGCAGCGGCATGTAGCATTCCACCAAAAACGCTGGCGAGCCGTTGTGCAGTCCAAGAAAGGCATCAGCGTGAGACGTCGCCATGAGGTCCTGGTAGAAGATTTCGATGTCGGATGGCGTGGCGTTCTGCATACCCCAGAAACGTGCATAGTCGCGAGTCAGCCAGTCGTGCAGGAGCGAGGTATCCTCCGGCAGGCTGAGCGGGCGCAGACTGAAGTGGCCGATGCCCGGCTGCGAAGTGCTAAAGCACAGACGGGTATCGATAGGTTGTTGTAAGGCAGGAATGGCAGTCATTTCAGACCCCCTTATCAATAACAGGCGTGGCGGCGGGTAGCGCCGGACGTACCAGGAGCGGGTATGCCAGGGCTGTAAGGACGAAGCCTGCAGCACCAATCACGAAAGGAATGGCCAGGCCGAAGGCGCTGACCAGCGAGCCCGCGGCAAACGACGAACCCACCACGCCCAATTGTTGGAAGAAATTGATCTTGCTGTAGTCGGCGGCATAGGCCTCAGGCGTGCTCAGTTCGAAGAGCAGCGCATCGAGCCGCACGGTGACCTGGAACATGGACCAGCCGTACAGGCATTGACCAATCACAATCAGTGCGGCGTGCTCGCCAGCCTGAAGCATCAGGCCGCACACGCCGAGCAGCATCGCGCCGGGCAGTGCCTGCTGCCGGCCACCGGCGCGGCGGTTCAACCACAGGCCGAGCAGGGCCATACCGCCCGGAATGGCATAGACCATACCGGTCAATGCCGTATGGTCCACCTTGGCAACCTGTTCCCAATACAGCGTGAAGAACGGTTTCACCAGGTAGCCGCTGAAGTAGAACAGCAGCATCAGCAGGCATAGCCGATAAATCGGCCAGACGCTGCCGGTGCGATGTTCCAAAGGGTGTACCGGTTTTGCCCGTGGCGGCTCCTGCCGCAACAGGCGCCCGCAGATCGCCATTTGCAGGAAGTCGCCCAGGGCCATCACCACGAATACATCGCGTGGCTCCAGCACTTGTAGGACCAGCCCGCCCACCACAGCTCCAAGGATGGCACCGAAATGAACCACAACCGACAGCATGCCGATGGTCTGGGTATGGTTCTTTGGCTCTTCCAGGCTCATCACGTAGGGATACATGAGCAGATAGCTGCCCTTGAATACGATCATTCCCAGCGAGACGAGCCAGAACTCCAGTAGCGCCGATGCCCAGTAGCAGTACAGGCACAAGAGCCCGGCGGCAAGCTGCGTCCAGATCAGCAGCCGGATCGGATGCACCCGTTGTGCCACGCGTGCCCAGAAGGGCAGCGCAAGCATGACCGTGAAGCAAATGGCAGCAAGATATGCCCCTACATGTTCCGGCCGTGTTTCGCCGAAGCGACTGGCAAAGTACTGCGGGTAGAACGGGATCAGCATGGTGTCGCTGATGACGGCGAGAGCCGTCATGGCGATCAGCGAAGTACGCAGGTTCATGTCTTGGCCGGCTCCGGCTGGAGCAGGGTAGAGAGAGGCGCCGCGAACTGCTGGAAGGCAATCTTGCGCTCGACTGCGTAATACTCCCGGCCCAGCATCTCGCGAATGATGTAAGCATTGCGATAGCACGCCATGCCCAGGTCTGGTGTTACCAGGCCATGGGTATGCAATTCAGCGTTCTGGACGAAAATGTCCGTGCCTGCCGCGTCGATACTGTAGTTCCGGTTGACGGCAAAACGGCCTTTCTCGTCGAAGCGCAGGTGTGGTAGCAAGGGTTTGAGGAAGCCGGGCATTCGATAACAATACCCCGTAGATAATACCAGCCCTTCAGTTTGTAGCCGATAACGGCTCTCCTGTTCCTCCTGGAACAGGGTCAGCTCGAAACTGCCGGTACGCTCATCATAGTGACAGCCCTGAAGCTCAGTATTGGTATACAGGTTGGTTCTGACCGGCCCCGTAAGACTCTTGGTATAGAGCAGGTCGTAGATCGCGTTGATCAGGTCGATGTTGATGCCCTTGTACAATCCTTTTTGGCTGCGCATCAGCGCGTCGCGTTTGTGCATAGGCAGCTGATGGAAGTAGTCGATGTACTCGGGCGAGGTCATCTCCAAGGTCAGCTTGCTGTACTCCAGCGGAAAGAAGCGGGGCGACCGGGTAATCCAGTTAAGTGTGTAGTCACGCGTATCGATCTCCTGCAGGAGGTCATAGTAGATTTCCGCCGCGCTCTGGCCGCTGCCGATTAGCGTGATTGTTTTCTTCGCCTGTAGCGCCTGCTTGTCGTTCAGGTAGGTCGAGGTATGGGAAAGATGGCTGCTCGCGTCCTGACAGCAGTCTGGAATATAAGGCGAGGTGCCTGTGCCCAGCACCAGGCGCCGGGTTTGATAAGTCAGCTGCTTGCCAGTCTTGGTACAGGTGCAGTTCACCGTATAGAGACCTGTTACCGGATCGTGGTCAATGCGCTCGACATACCGGTTGAATTCCAGATTTGGCAAACGCTCGATAACCCACTGGCAGTACTGGTTATATTCGCTACGCATCAGGAAGAAGTCTTCCTTAATGTAAAACGCGTAGATACGCCCGGTGGATTTCAAGTAATTCAGGAAGCTGAACGGGCTGGTAGGGTCGGCAAGTGTTACCAGGTCCGCCAGGAACGGCGTTTGCAACGTAGCAGACTCCAGCATCATGCCGGGGTGCCAGTCGAAGCACTCGTTCTTGTCGAGGAACAATCCATTAAGATCGTCAATCGGCGCGGTCAGACAGGCCAGGCCCAGGTTAAAGGGGCCAATACCAATCGCGATGAAGTCATAGGTCGAAGCCGTCATGGTGAGTTCTCCAGATCAGCAAATCGCTAGGGCGGATTGTTGAGCAACGTACCGAACACCTTCGTGCTTGATAGCGTCGAGAATGCCTTGCAGGTCGTCCAGGGTTGTCATGGGGTTAAGCAGGGTAAACTTCAGGTATTGCCGTCCGCCGACCTTGGTGCCGGCCACGATGGCGCGTCCGCTCCGGGAAAGGGCTTTACGAATGGCCGCATTAGTAGCATCGATCTGTTCGGCGGTTAGTGCCTGCTCAGGGATGTAGCGGAAGACCAAGGTACTCAGCTCCGGCGTATGAGCTACGTCGAAGCGTGGGTCTCGTTCAAGTAGGGGATAGGTGGCGCGAGTCAGGTCGATTACCTGATCGAACAATCCACCCAAGGCATCCGCACCCATGGTACGCAGGGTCATCCAGAGTTTGAGTGCATCGAAGCGGCGGGTGGTCTGGATGCTCTTGTTGACAAGGTTGGGCGTACCTTCCTGGGTCTGGCTCTTGGGGTTCAGGTAGTCGGCGTGGCAGGTGACATGAGCCAGTTCGCGCCGGTCACGCACCAGAAACGCACTGCAGCTGACGGGCTGGAAGAACGATTTGTGATAGTCGATAGTGACCGAGTCGGCTTGTTCGATCCCGGCGAGGCGATCCCGGTATTTAGGTGAGATCAGTAGGCCACCGCCGTAGGCAGCATCTACGTGCATCCAGATGTTGCGATCACGGCAGATCGCGGCAATCGTTTCCAGCGGATCGATGCTGCCAAAGTCCGTCGTGCCAGCCGTTGCGACCACGGCCATCGGGATCAATCCTTCAGCATCGCATTCATCCAGTACACGGCGCAGGTCGTCCATGTCCATTTTTTTGCGCGCATCGCAGCGTACCGGGATCACGGCATCATAGCCCAGCCCCAGGATGGCAGCGGATTTCTGCACGCTGAAATGGCTGGCTTCGGAGGAAAGAATGCGTAGGCGCTTGAAATCGGCCGGAAGGCCTTCGGTCTTGTTGCCGGCATGTCCCGGCTTATGACTGCATACATGATCACGAGCCAGCAGCATGGCCATGAGATTGGACTGGGTTCCGCCGCTGGTAAACACGCCATCGGCTTCAGCGCCCAGGCCGGCGCGGGCAATTGTCCAGTCAATTAACTTCTGCTCGATAAAAGTACCACCAGCACTTTGATCCCATGTATCGAGTGAGGAATTAATGGAGGAAAGAATTAACTCCGCCAGAATGGCCGGAATAACAATAGGGCAATTAAGATGAGCTACATAATGAGGGTGGTGAAAGTAAACAGCATCTTTTAAATAAAGCGCTTTCAGTTCATCAAGCGCTTCGTTGAGCGTACCTAGTTTCTCATCCAGATTCACTTCGTCGAATTGCCGCTTCAGTTCATGCGGCAATATGCCGGTATAAGGTTTATGAATACCAAGCAAGGTTTCCTTTATACATTCAGCCCCTTGAACCATGAGACTTTCAAAGGCCTGCGCATTCTTTTCGTTGAAAAGATGCGAGGTCGCCTGATCATCCTGTAGGCGAGTGGAAGGGTATGCAGTAATGGCAGCATATGAATGCAGTGGATTATTCACGAATGGAACCTCGGCAATTGATTAATCAATTTTGCAATAACCCAACTTAATGTCGGGATATGTGCCTCGCCGGGCTCTCACGGTAGTTCTATAGTAATTATTAGCGCTCTGCCATTTTTGCTTATGGCAATAGCTTTATAGGTATAGCGAAAATGATGACGTATTTATTTAATACTTAAATCTCATGAAAGAAATTTAGAGTAAGCTTGATAATAATGAAAATCAATATCATTCGTGTTGTAGTGTCTTTATAGTGTGATGTGTGTCACTTATTGATGCTCCAGTTTGGTTCTGTAGCAGAATGCCATTCCGCTTGAAAAGCGTATTAGGCGCTTAGAAAACAAGAGGCGGAGCTGAGAAGGTAGTCGCTTTTGCCCTTAGGCGTGGCAGGGGCAGAAGGGCTATGAAGGCTGGCTCCTGATTAAGCAGCCGATTAACGAAACGTAGTGATTTGGAGCGGATTTCTATAGACGTTTAGTCTTTCGAGCGATGGAGAGCCTGATCGATTTTGAATACCTGGGTAATTGACTCTACGGCATTCGTGCAAAATGAGCTGTTTTTGAATCGAAAAAAGAGCTTAAAGAGCTACTAAGCTATGTCTTGGGCTACAGCATCTGGGTGTTAAAGGATTTAGGAGCTGAAAGCCCGAATCAATCGGCTAAGGCATAATTTTGGTCATCTGCTGGATCCGGTGTCTGGTGTGCTTCATTTTTACTTAGTTAGTGGCCACTTTACTGGGCTACTAGAGCCAAGCGCTAATGTAATGATTACAGCAGCGAAAGCAAGTATTGAATGATTATGCGATTCTTATCAAACCTAGACAGGCCAAGCGTATCAACACCGGAGCTTATGGTGCCAGGCGCTTAATCTGAACTAAAGGTTACGCAGAGTCAGATTTGCATTAGGGTCTTATATAAGTCTTCGGGATGAGCAGTCGTCGCGAAGAGGTTAAAAGCGGTGGCTAAAGTTAGGCTAGAAACTGAAAGGCGGATTAGATTAAACAGTATTTGGTTTCTCCAGATAACATTATTTTTAAAGTAAAGGCTATTCTTTAGATAGTTTAAAGATTAAAACTATTTAATAATATAGGGATTATTTAAATTGTATTGGCTAGGCAGCCTGTTGAAGCGGGCATCCTTTTGTCTAATCTGATTGTTGAAGAGCTTGATTCTTTGGCAAGAGCCTATAAGTTAGGCCTGCTCTAAAATTTATTCTATGAAATACAAAAGGTTTCATTTATACATACGGGAATCATGTGATTAACGAAAAACCGGCTGTCATCTCGTAGGATGACAGCCGGTTTAAAGCTTTACGGCATTACTTACTACTAGGAAGCGCGTAGGCAATTACATAGTCACCGCGATCAGGCGACTGGCGTGCGCCGCCTGCAGTAATGATGACGTACTGTTTGCCTGTCTTAGGCGAAACATAAGTCATCGGGCCACCCTGGCTGCCTACAGGCAGACGAGCTTTCCAGAGCTCTTTGCCGTCGGCTGAATTGTAAGCACGCAAGTAATAGTCTTGGGTACCGGCGATAAACACAAGCCCGCCCTGAGTCGATAAGGTACCACCCAGCGTCGGCATACCGATCGGTAGAGGCAGATGCATTTTGATCCCTAGGGGACCGGTATCTTCAACTGTGCCAACAGGTACCTGCCAGGCAACTTGCTGAGTTTTCATGTTGATGGCAGTCAGTGTACCGTAAGGCGGGGCCTGACAAGGGATGCCGGCCAGCGATAGGAAGCGGTTCTTGTTTACAGCATAAGGTGTGCCCTTGAGTGGTACCGCACCCATGCCGGTATTAATAGCTTCGCCTCCAGAAGATGCTTTGGCATGCGCCTCTTGCGGGACCATCTGGATCCACAGGCCTAAACGCATATCATTGACAAAGATGAAATCGTGTACCGGGTCAGTTGAAATACCACCCCAGTTCAATCCACCCAGCGAACCTGGAAAGCTCAGCGATACGTCGGTACCTGGCGCCGTGTACAAGCCGTCATAACGCATTTTCTTAAAGGCAATACGGCAGAGCATTTGGTCAAACGGAGTGGCGCCCCACATATCAGATTCGGTCAGATGCTGAGTACCAATCTGAGGCATACCAACCGACAGTGGCTGCGTCAGTGAGTAAGGCTCGTTAGGGATGTTAGAAGCCTTGACCGAAACCTCTTCAACCTTAGTTAGCGGTTTTCCTGTGGCGCGATCTAACACAAAGATCTGACCAGCTTTGTTGCCGATTACAACGGCAGGAACCTTACTGCCATCAGCCTTGGGAAAGTCGATCAAGCTTGGCTGCATGGGCGTATCGAAATCCCACAGGTCGTTATGGACAGCTTGGAAAACCCATTTTTCTTCGCCCGTGGTTGCGTTTAGCGCTAATACAGATGCACCGTACTTGTGATCAAGTGCTGTACGCTCAACGCCATAAAGATCGGTAGATGAGCTGCCCATTGGCAAGAATACCGTGTTCATTGCTGGGTCATAGGACATCGGTGCCCAGCTATTAGGCGTGCTGCGGACATAGGTTTTGCCGTCAGCGGGTGCTTGCCTGTCTTCAGGGTTGCCTGGGTCGAATGCCCAACGCATCTCGCCGGTAACAACATCGAAACCGCGAATGACACCACCTGGCATGTCAGTTTGTACGTTGTCGGCGACTCGACCACCTACTACTACAGTAGTCCCGGCCACTAGTGGAGCTGAAGACAATTGATAATATGAGTCAGGAACATCGCCCAGGCCAGCTTTCAGATCAACTTGGCCATTGGTGCCGAATCCCTGACAGAACTCACCCGTATCGGCGTCTACAGCGATCAGACGTGCATCAATAGTGTTAGTCAACAGGCGACGCTGGCAGTTGGCACCAGTCGGAACCGAAACAGGCTTAACGGGCGTGCTGCCATCAGTAGGCTGGACGATTTCAGTAGAAGCATCAAAATAGGCAAGACCACGGCAACGCTGCCAAACTTTGGACTGCGCGTTGATCTCATTTTTCCAGAGTTGTTTGCCCGTGTCGGCATCCAAAGCGATGAGGTTGTTATGTGGAGTGCAGATGAATACCTTGTCTCCGACCTGCAACGGAGTTAACTGGTCTTCGGCACCATTGCCATTACTGACGGCGACATCACCCGTTTGATAGGTCCAAGCCGGTACCAAAGTGGAAACGTTGTCACGGTTGATTTGGTCCAACGCGGCGAAGCGGTTGCCACCGTCATCGTTGCCATAGTTTTTCCAATCTTTCTGAGCCTTCGTGGGATCGACCTTGGTCAGGCCAGGGCCGTCACCCGCAGGCGAGACAGAAGCATGTGGGATGAACATCCCCCAACAGCTAGCAGCGAGAGCAATTGCTAACACGCCGCTCAATCCATAGCCACCGCGACCACCTGCTAAGCCATTAATCTTGCGCAGGCTGGGGTAAGCCAGCGCCACGACCAAGCTCAACACTCCTAAGGCAAACAGGCGAGAAATCAATGGCCAAAAGTTGAGCCCAGCATCAGCCAACGCCCAGATCACGGTCGCTACCATGATCAATGCAAATAACCAGGCGCCCAAGAGCCGCTTTTTGAAGAGCAATACGGCAGAGATAACTAAGCCGAGACCAGAGAGTAGGAAATACCAACTGCCGCCTAGTGTGGCGAGGTAACCGCCTCCTGCTACATAAAGTAATCCGAATACAAGTACGCCTAAAGCGGCGATCCAAATGGGCCAGCGACTGGGAGATGCCGCAGGTTGGGACTTAATCATGTTGCATAATCCTAATGACGCATGAACGATTGTGAGAAAGCGTAAGGCTCAGCAATCAGGCCGTTGACAATCGCAAGGCGACGACTACTAAAAGATTTTCAATGCCAGAGGGTGATCTGTGTACGTCTGGTTTATAACGATTTTATCGGCTCACATATGCGCGCCGATGGTGACTAACTAGTTAGTACAAAGATAATAGCAAAAAAAATCATCTCTGCGACAAATCGTCCTATGCCTATGCCTATGCCTACGCCGGGCAAAAAAGAGCATTGCTCTATTAATAACGACCGTGCTGGTAAAGACCTCACTTTCAAAACTCGGCATCAATGTTGCCGAGAGGTAGATAAGTGATTTTGAGGAGGACGGTTCCTATTGCAAAAAGGTCTGTTCTTTTAATTTTTCTCAAAACAGGCCTATTACATGTGCCATCCAGATTGAGCCTTCCCTACGGGTGACATGATAATACGCTTAACAGGCACCATCTCTTGATTATAGGTAGTGCAAGCCTGGGCTTATCTTTACCAATAGTTATTAGCGTGACATTACCGAGTTCAGAGCAATACCGGCTAGCTAGAGACGTGGTCGCTCTGGCATTTATGTCTACACGCTAGGATTCGGGTTCACGGCGTTGTTTTGTCGAGTGAAAGAGTAAGGCGCTAATGTAGTACTGCAGCGCTTTAAACAAGCAGATAGATCAGCTCAACGGCTTGCTTATAAGTTACTGTCAGCATTGGCTGGATATGATCTGTATGAAATTGCAAATTCGGCCTGCTTCCTAGGGTGGAAAGGACAATTTTCATTCATCTAAGGCTAGTGTGGTGAATCACAACTACCAAACATAAGTATGGTCTGCAGAGTGAGTACTCAAAACTGACTCGAGGAGGCATGCGATGAGAACAGGCCGTCCTGCTGTACAGATCACACTAACCCGGCAAGAACATGCCGAGCTCAGCCGTCGTAGAGCTCAGCGTAAAGGCCCCGCGGATTTAAAACTACGCGCTGAAATCTCCTTTCTTGCGCTAGCGGTGAACCCGGCTCATCGATTGCCAGGCGCCTGGGTATTACTGCTCAGACCGTATCGCGGTGGCGTCTTCGCTTCTCACAATGGGGACTTGAGGGGCTTAAGGATGAGCCTAGATCTGGGCGACCCCGCAGTATCAGTGACGCGAAGGTTCAGGAGGTTGTTGATCGGGTCCGGCAAACCAAGCCTGAGGATGCCAGCCACTGGAGTTCGCGCCGCATGAGCAAGGCTGCCGATATTTCCATGGCCAGTGTGCAACGTATCTGGCGAGCCTTTGGCCTTAAGCCTCACCTTGAGCAGACGTTCAAACTCTCAACCGATCCGGCATTCGTCGATAAAGTTCATGACATCGTTGGGCTATACCTGAACCCACCGGATAAGGCTCTGGTGCTGTGTATTGATGAGAAAAGCCAGATCCAGGCCCTGGATCGAACCCAGCCAGG
>NZ_VLKY01000012.1 GCF_007830155.1 Pseudomonas duriflava | reverse complement strand
CTACGGGAAGACGCCTAAAGCCGAAAGCTTGCGAACCCGCAATTACCTGATCACATACCCATTCGAGGAAGCGAGTAACAGCGATTCCTCACCCGAATTGCTTGACGACTATAGAGCTCTGGAACCACCTGATCCCATTCCGAACTCAGAAGTGAAACAAAGCATCGCCGATGGTAGTGTGGGGCCTCCCCATGTGAGAGTAGGTCATCGTCAAGCACCTATACCCAAAACCCCCAGGCCTAACGGCCCGGGGGTTTTGTCTTTTCAGAGCCCAGAACTGAGCGGCAAGGGCGGCCAAATTTGGAGCAGGGGCCCTAAGCGCACTCAACCTAGAGTAGTCTCCTTTTAAACAGGTCTCGTTCGGTTTATTTAGCTCCGCCTGTATCTGTGTCTCCACCTGGCTGGCGGGCTAAGGTTAGAGCCTGATTCGCAGACGCTATGCATTTTTCAATATCGCCTGCTTTTTGGTGTTGCTGAGCCTCTTTCTGAAACTCTCTGATACGCTCAATTTGAACGTTTGAACCACTTGAGGCAGCTGGTGTGGTATTCAGCGCGTTCTCAATTTTCTGAAGTTGAATAGCACAAAGATCTTCAGCAAACACGGGTGATACCATGAGCGCAGCACTTAAAGCCAAAAAGACAGTACGTTTCATTAGGCGTATCTCCTTGAGGTGAATATTACGTAAGCAAACTTTTAGGCTAGGTCAAAAGGGATCATGCTGTCTCCTGAATTAGGACTAACCAGCCTTATAACGGTGGACTATTTTCTGCCGCTTACGTTTCATCCGTTTCTTAAGGAAATGCTTCAGGCATGCCTATTAGGCTACTTTAGATCCTACATACAGCATGCTTAAGCTGTTTGGTTTTTAATTAAGCATCTTTAAGGATCATTACAATAAGATCTTTGGGGCCATGGGCACCATAAGCCAATACCTGTTCAATATCGGCAGTCTTTGACGGCCCTGAAATCAACAAAGCATTGGTTGGCATTCCGTCACGCCACCGATGCGTTTCTTGAAAAGTATAGAAGTTGTCTGCGATCTCACTGGCTTTCAACAGGGCAATGTGAAGGGGCGGAACCAGACTCATTAAGCGTGGTTCTTCAGTATTGGGCCAGAGTACCAAGCTACCCGTCGCTGCAATGGCGCCCAACGTTCCGGTAAGGCTAGCCGGCGTGTCATTAAACAGTTCAGCTTTCCACTCTTCGATAGGGCGGTCGTAAGCTTTGAGCGTAGGAGTTCCGTTTCGACTCTGCCACTGTTTAATAAGGTGCTGGCCGTACGGCGTTGTTGGTGCAATCAAAAGCCTACCGATATGCCGCTCATTCAAGATCTGCTCAACGCGGGTATGCCATTCTTCTTGCGTGCTTAAGTAGGTTTCCGTATGGACGGCTTCCATAAGCGTGCGTAACCGAGTAATGCGCTCTGCTAGTGGATAGGACCATGGCTTGGTAACCAGCTCAACGTCATAGTCGTCAGGTAGAGGCGTCGTATTATCTAGGCTCTTTCGAAGTTTGGCCAAGATATTAGAGCGTGCACTCATTGGCTTTCTTCCAAGTGTTCACGCGCCAGCTCATGAAGTGAGCGTGCAGCTGGTTTTTGAGCCACATGATGCTCAGTCCAAGGGCCTGCTTTTCCGGGCGTAAATGAGCGAAATCGTGTCGCAAGATATACAAAGCTTCTGTACAGCGTGGGTGAGGCGTAAAGTTTACTCCAAACTTTCCAAGCCATCCGCTCCTTGGATGAGAACTTACTCCCCTGTCCGCGCAGCCTATAGGGTACTGCTTCTGGTGATTTGACGTTTTCCTCCCGTAGCCGGCGTAAAAGAGAGGGAATAGGTATTTTTACCGGACATACTTCCTCACATGCGCCGCACAGTGAAGATGCGCTGGGGTGGTCAGGCGTGTTTTCTAGACCTAATAGGTGAGGCGAAATAATTTTGCCAATGGGGCCAGGGTACACTGTGCCATAGGCATGACCTCCGATACGCGTATAGACCGGACAGTGGTTCATACAAGCGCCGCAACGGATACAATTCAGGGTCTGCCGTAGCTCTCCGTCGGCAAACGCCTGACTGCGGCCATTATCCAAAAGAACCAGATGTACTTCTTGGGGCCCATCCAGCTCGTTGCTTTTACGCGGGCTGGAGATCATGTTGACATAAGTTGTAATGGGCTGGCCCAAGGCGGATCGAGTAAGGAGAGAAAGGAGCGGTACGACGTCGCGCAGGTTTTCTACAACCTTCTCAATGCCGGTTACGGCAATGTGTACAGGAGGAACGGCTGTGGACATCCGGCCATTACCTTCATTTTCTACCAGAAGCAGCGTACCTGTTTCAGCAATAGCAAAGTTAACACCTGAAATACCAATATCGGCTTCGAAGAATTTTTGTCTCAGGACGCGGCGGCCCGTCTGGATAAGTTCGTCGACATCGGTGGTGTATTCCGTACCTAACGTCTTGGTGAATAGAGAAGCCACCTGACCCGCATTCATATGGATGGCCGGCATAATGATATGTGAGGGCTTTTGGCCAGCCAGTTGAATGATGTATTCCCCCATGTCTGACTCAAGGCACTCAATTCCATGCTCGCCCAGCACATGGTTCATGTTCATTTCTTCGCTGACCATAGATTTGCCTTTGATCAGCCGTTTGGCCTGATGTGCTTTGGCAATTGATTCAACGATGGCATTAGCCTCGTCTACTGTTTCGGCCCAGTGAACGTGAATCCCGTTACGGGTCAGATTGTCTTCAAGTTTTTCCAATAGATCAGGTAGCTTTGATAAGGCCCGAGCACGAACATGATTACCCATCTCACGTAGGCGCTCCCTTTCATCTGTGTCGCTCATAACGGCTAGGCGTTTGGTCATAAGCGAATCCATCGCAATGCGGAAATTACGACGTAGCTGATCATCATTAAGTGCCTGGCGTGCACGCTCCTTAAAGGCTGGTTCTGGTATCTGAGTGATGGGAATGAGAGTCATCTGATTCATTGCGTTCCTCCTGTCCGCTGCCAGATAAAGCTGGCCAGATGCTGACCGCGTAACACCGCCTTCTGCTTTTCCAGAGCACCATTAATGTTCATGAGGCAGCCGCAGTCTGCTGTGACGAGCTGGGCTGCTCCAGATTCCTGAAGCGCCCGGATCTTATCGGCTACCATGGCACCCGAAATATCGGGCATACGCACCGAGAACGTTCCGCCAAAACCACAGCATTCACTTTCATGATCGTGCTCGACGCGTTGCACGCCTTTTAATTGTGCTAAGAGCGCTCGGCCATGTAGATGTGTGTTCATTTCACGGCGAGCACTGCAGGATGTGTGAAGTGCAACCTTGAGAGGTGCCCCCTGGTCCTGGAGGTTTACTTTGCATACATTAAGAAGAAACTCAGCCAGTTCGTAGGTGCGTTCGGCCAAGGTATCAACCAGACGTAGCGTGACGGGCTCATCCTTGAAAAGCTCATGATAGTGGTGACGTATCATGCCTGCACAGGAGCCGGAGGCCACAACAAGGGGCCAGTTCTGGCGAAACAGTGCTAACTGAACTCGTGCAACTTCACGAGCTTCGTTGGTATAACCCGACGTATAGGCGGGCTGGCCACAACAGCTTTGGCCTTGAGGAAAGTGAACCGTAATGCCTTCACGCTCAAGTAGGCGAATGCTGTCCATACCCGCTTGGGGATAAAAAAGATCAACGACGCAGGTGCCAAACAGGTACACATGTTGAGGCTTGTGTGTAGGGTATTGACGCTGCTTGGGAATAGGCGGAGCCGCGCGGGTTGCGTTTGGTGCGGCGTTATAAAAAAGCTCGCTCATTCAGGCTTGCTCCGATATATGCAGTGCCGTTAAGGCATCTGCAACAGAGGGTGAAACAGCTTCGCCCCGCTCGCGGGGCGAAAAAGGTCATGCTCCGTCATGCTCCAACGAGTGGATCAGTGACGCCCATGACATAAATAGCGATCATCCCAACTAGACCAGTAAACAGAACGTAGTACAGGGTGGGCCAGATTGTTTTGCGTAATGTTGTACCTTCACGGCCAAGTAGGCCCACGGTCGCTGAAGCCGCAACTACGTTATGAATCGCGACCATGTTGCCTGCGGCGGCTCCGACGGCCTGGATGGCTACGATCATCGCGCTGGAAATTCCAAGTGTGCTCGCTACGCCGTACTGAAACTGACTGAACATCATGTTACTTACGGTGTTAGAGCCAGCTAGGAACGCACCGAGCGCGCCAATACTGGGCGCGATGAGCGGATAGATAGCGCCAACGTTATCAGCCACATAGCGAGCCATGGCAATCGGCATGCTGGGCAACTCGCTGGCGTTGACGCCTGAGTTAATCAGGATGCGAACCATGGGAACGGTGAAGAGTAGAACGAAACCTGCCTGGAGAATTACTCCGCTTGACTCTTTGACCGCAGCGCCCAATTCCCGACCACGCATGCCGTGCAGAAAATAGGTAGCAAGCACGACGATTATCAAGATGCCACCTGGCAGATAAAGCGGCTCGATACTGGCGTTGATGCCCGTTTCGCCAAGTATATTCTTGAAGCCTACCGTAACTGATTTTAGGGCGCTTCCAATATCTGGAAATACGCGACTGAGAACCAGCAGAATGCCTACCAGAATATAGGGAAACCAGGCGCGGAGAGTCCCCATAGGGCGTGTCGCCAGTTTATCCAGCTTTATCTCGACGCTACCCAGCCACTCAGCAGGCCACTCTTTAGCATCGGCAAAGTCCCATGTGGTTTTGGGTGTGAAGAACTTGGCTCGAGCGGCTGTCGTCACGATACCTAAGCCAATCAGCCCACCTAAAAGGGAGGGGAACTCGGGGCCAAGCAGAATCGCGGTGGCAACGTAGGGAAGCGTGAAGGCAAAAGCGGCGAAGATGGCGAAGGGAAGCACTTCAAAGCCTGCTTTCCAGCTTTTTTCTTTACCGAAGAACCGCGTCAGCATGAGGACCATGATCAACGGCATAACGGTTCCGACGATGGCATGGGTAATAGCAACGCTACTGGTGATCTGTTGCAGGTAAATGTCCCAGTTAGAACCGCGTTCAATAAGCTGAGCAGTAAGGGTAGTAGTATCGAGGCCGCTGTTGATACCCACTATTATCGGCGTGCCAACGGCACCAAAGGAAACAGGTGTACTTTGTACGAGCATGCCCAGCATGACGGCTGCCATGGCAGGAAAGCCGATCGCCACTAGCAGGGGCGCTGCGATAGCGGCGGGTGTGCCGAATCCGGAGGCTCCTTCAATAAAGCAGCCGAATAACCATGCGATGATAATGGCCTGGATACGTCTGTCAGGACTGAGCGTAGTAAAGCCAGCTCGAATAGCTGTAATACCTCCGGAGTGCTTCAAGGTATTTAACAGCAGAATGGCGCCAAAAATGATCCATAGCAGACTCAACGTGATCATCAGACCTTGCACGGTCGAGGCGATGACACGGTTGAAGCTCATGTCCCATACATAGAGTGCGATGACTGCACTTACTAGGTAAACCAGTGGCATTGCACGGCTGGCTGGCCAGCGAAATCCAATCAGCAGGACAGCGGCTAGGAGGATAGGAGCAAAGGCGGAAAAGGCAAGGAGACCGGGCTGCATGATGATTCTCCGGTCAAATGCGCACGAGGCGCAAAGTCAAAACAGCACGAAACACAGTCGTGGAGACAGGCATCTTTCTTACCTCGAGGCTTTTATTGGAATTGTCGCCTTTCGAGAATTGGTAATACCAATTTACAGGAAAGTGATTTTCAGGTTAAAAGTAACCTTAGCTAACGTCAATCATTGCGTCTGATACTTTGGTCTGAAGCAACGCGTTTGCGTGTTGTAAAAGTATTTTTGGAGATAGGTATGGAAGTCGGGCCAGTGCGCCTGCGACGTCTTTCCGATGACATCGTGGCGCAACTTGAAACTATGATTCTTGAAGGTACGCTCAAGCCTGGCGAGCGGCTGCCTGCCGAGCGAGTCCTGGCGGAACGATTTGGGGTTTCCCGTCCTTCCTTACGAGAGGCTATTCAGAAACTTGTCGCTAAAGGACTGCTCAACAGTCGACAGGGAGGAGGAACCTATGTGGCCTCTTCTTTGGGAACCACGTTTAGCGATCCGTTATTACATCTGCTCGGCCAGACTCCCGAGGCTCAGCGGGACCTTTTGGAGTTCAGGCATACTCTCGAAGGCTCGTGTGCATATTATGCTGCTTTGCGGGCTACTGAGCTGGATCATGCACGCTTGCGAGACGCTTTCGAGGTCTTGCAGCGTTGTTATCTAGAGCGCACGACCATTACTCGGGAGAAAGAGGGAGCCGCTGATGCCCGTTTCCATCTAGCCATTGCCGAGGCCAGCCATAATGCTGTGCTTCTACATACTATCCGAGGGTTATTTGATCTGCTTACGCGGAATGTCGTGACCAACATTGGCGGTATGTACGCCTATCGAGAGGAAACCCGAGATACGCTCATGGAGCAGCATCGGGCCTTGTTTGAAGCGATTATTGAGCGACGGGCGGAAGAGGCTCGTGAAATTTCGAGCCGGCATATTCATTATGTACAGAATGTGCTGGAAGAAGCTCAGGACGAGATGAGGCGCGTCGCCCGCTCCCAACGGCGGAGTGAGCATCCCTCATAGGTCCTGCTAGAAAACGAAAGGCGCCTGAAGGCGCCTTTTCATCATGGGTCCTTGCGCATAGCGCGCTGGATTTCACGGTTCGAGTCGCGTTCCTTTTCGGTGGCGCGCTTGTCGAATTCTTTCTTACCCTTAGCCAGGGCAATTTCGCATTTGATTAAATGCTTTTTCCAGTAGATCGATAAGGCCACACAGGCAAAGCCTTTCTGCTGGACGGCACCAAACAGCTTGCCCAGCTCACGCTTATGCAGCAACAGTTTGCGAGTGCGCTGGGGGTCGGCAATCACATGGGTACTGGCCGTTTGCAAGGGAGTAATATGGCTGCCAAGCAGCCAAGCCTCACCATCCTTGAGCAAAACGTAGCTATCGGTCAGCTGCGCCTTGCCAGCCCGCAGGCTTTTCACTTCCCAGCCGGCTAGGGCGAGGCCCGCCTCGAAACGGGTTTCGATAAAGTAATCGTGCAGCGCTTTTTTGTTCTGCACGATGGTTCCTGAAGAGACTTTCTTTTGTTTAGCCATAGGTGCGCATTATAGGTGAGTCGATAGGGCAACCGCCACGTGCTTGAGAGGGGCTGGCGAAAGGCGGAGAATAGGCAACTTTTTGGTACCGATAACTTCAATGTCAGACGATAAGGTTTCCGTGCATGGTGAATGGGCCAGCCGTTGGGTGTTCATTCTTGCTGCAACAGGCTCCGCTGTAGGCCTGGGCAGTATCTGGAAGTTCCCCTATATGACAGGGGTCTACGGTGGCGGTGCATTCGTCATCATGTTCCTGATCTGTATTGGGCTCATCGGCGTTCCGGTCATGCTGGCCGAAACGTTGATTGGGCGCCGGGCCCGCCTGAGCCCTGCCAATGCGTTACGTGAGTTGGCCGTTACTGCTGGCCGCTCGCCACGCTGGTCATGGGCTGCCTTGGTCGGCATGGTCAATGCGTTGTTGATCCTGTCGTTCTACAGTGTTGTGGGCGGTTGGTCGCTTGATTACATTGTTGGAGTCGGGAGGGGAGAATTTCAAGGTGTTGACGGTGCGAAAGCGGGTGCCTTGTTTGGGGCGTTGACCGCTGATCCGTGGCGCATGGCGCTCTGGCATACGCTGTTCATGGCGTTGTCCGCCTGGGTAATCGCCAAGGGGGTCGTGAACGGCCTGGAAAAATCATTGCGTATCCTAATGCCGATTCTGTTCGTGTTGCTGCTGCTGTTGTTGGGCTACAGCTTGACTACAGGGCACTTCATGGAAGGGGTCCGCTTCATGTTTCACTTCGACCCGTCTCAGTTGCTGGACGGGCTGTTGCCAGCGATGGGGCATGCCTTCTTTTCGCTAAGTGTGGGGGTCGGCTCGATTCTGATATATGGTGCTTATATGCCCAAAAGCGCCTCCATTGGACGGACTGTCCTGGCTGTGGCGCTGTTGGATACCTTCGTTTCGCTATTAGCCGGACTGGCTCTGTTTCCGATCGTCTTTGCCGCTGGTCTTAATCCAGGCGAAGGGCCTGGGCTGATGTTTGTTACCCTACCGCTGGCCTTTGGGAGTGTGACGCTGGGGCAGGTTGTAGGGCTTGTGTTCTTCTTTCTGGTCGGCATTGCAGCATGGACTTCCGCTATTTCGATGCTGGAGCCTATGGTGGCCTATCTGGTCGAGCGGACGCGTCTGTCGCGTGCCCGGATCACGATTATCCTGGCGGGGCTGTGCTGGTTTGTCGGCCTGGGCACCGTGCTATCGTTCAACGTATGGGCCGAGGCCAAGTTTTTTGTCAGCGAGGCCGGGCACTTCAGTCTATATCAATGGGGAGCGGCAGGCGGGCTGAACTTCTTCGGTGTGATTGACTTTCTTACTTCGCGAATCATGTTGCCGCTCGGTGGTCTCTTCTTTGTCGTGTTCACTGCCTGGGTGATGGGGCGTGAGCAGGTGCGAGATGAGCTGTCGGTGCGCAGCCCGGTATTGTTCGCCCTGGCCTTCTTTTTGATGCGCTATGTTGCGCCGCTGGGCATTCTCATCGTGTTCGCCGCACAGTTCTGGAATTGAGGTACCAATGACTACGCACATACAACGCTCGGCCTTACTGCCTTATCCCGCTTCGGCGCTCTATGCGCTGGTAAATGATGTGGAGCGTTATCCGGAGTTTCTGCCTTGGTGCTCGTCCGCTCAGGTACTGGAGCAGAACGATACGCAAATGCGGGCGGGTCTGACCGTGGCCAAGGGAGGGTTAAGCCAGCAGTTCGTAACGCGTAACACCCTTACGCCGGACCAATGCATCATCATGGATCTGGAAAAGGGACCGTTCAGCCAATTGCATGGCGTATGGCAGTTCAAGGCGCTAGGGGAAAAGGCGTGCAAGATTTCTCTGGATTTGTCATTTGAATACCAGGGGGCGTTGATTCGCGCCACCCTGGGCCCGTTGTTCAATCAGGCGGCAAACACCATGGTCGATGCGTTTTGCCAGCGAGCCAAGCAACTTTATGGCTGAGCTCGTTACCATCGAAGTTGTGTTGGCCTTGCCCGAGCGACAAGAACTGATTGCGCTAGAGGTTCCTGCTGGTACAACAGTCCGCGAGGCCGTGTATCGCTCCGGTATGGCCGGGCGGTTTCCTGAACTGGCTGTAGAGACGTTTCCTGTAGGAATCTTTGGCAAACGGGTAGCTGATCCTGAAGGCCAGAAGGTGGAGGCCGGTGATCGTATCGAGCTCTACCGGCCGCTTATTATCGATCCGAAGGACGCTCGCAAGCGGCGGGCAGAGTCAGCCAAGGCTAAGCGTGAGCTTTGAGGCAAAACAGAAACGCCCTCTCTGATGAAGGCGTTTCTGTTTCCGAAAGCATCAGAACTTGTAGCCTAGGCCGACCATGTAGACCCATGGGTCGATATCCACATCGACCTTGACGCGGCCCAACGCCGAGTCGGTCGTGGCGGTTGTGTCGATATCGGCGTACCACACCGCGGCGTTGAAGAGTAGGTGGTCGGTCAGCTGGTAGTCCACGCCTGCCTGAAAGGCATATCCCCACGAATTATCCAGACTCAAATTGCTGAAGCCGCCGCCTGCTGCGGATTTACGACTGCTGGTCAGATCTTCATCAAAGAACAACGTGTAATTGATACCAGCCCCTACGTACGGTTGTAGGCGAGATTGCGGATCCAGCGGGTAGTACTGCAGCGACAACGTAGGCGGCAACTGCTTTACGTCTGCCAATTTTCCATCCAGTGCGCCCAGGCCTTTTACTCCAACACTGTGCTTGAAGGGCGTAGCGGCCAATAGTTCGATACCGAGATGGTCCGTCAGCATATAGGCTCCGGCCAGGCCCAGCTGGGTATCTGAATCTACGGTGGCCTTGGTGCCAGCTACTTTGCCACCTACCGCGGCAGCCGAAATATCGCTGCTGTCTTCATGAGGGTCAACAGTCGCCACACCGGCGCGCACGATGATATCGCCAGCCTGGTGCGCCTGGGCGAAAGGGGCGGCGATAACGAGGGCTAGTAGGGCGGCTGAAGACGGCAGCTTGCGCATTGATATACTCCAAAATGGGTTATTTAGTTAGCTCACGACATGCTAAGAAGCCCATTGGGGAGAGATATTGATCTGGCTCAATGAAAAGTTGATCAGAGCGAGTAGGGCGTAATGCGTTGCGCCTGCATCTGATAACCGGCAGCCGCCAGTTCGCTGCTGGCTGCTTCGACCTGCAGTGCACCTTCGACCCAATAGGGAAGGTGCAGGGCTGCTAGCTGAACGTTCTTGGCGCCTTTGACATAAACGATCTGGTTAGACGGCGGCGGCGGTACATGGATGCATGCGCCGTAGTAGGGCACGAGCAAAAACTCTGTCACCTCGCCTTCTTCAGTCACCATGAGCGGAACGATATAGCCTGGCAATTTGACGGTCTGGCCGTTCAGTGCTTTGACGACCGGAGCATCAGGTGATGACTGGAGTGCAGCAGGGCCGCTTTCGTCCAATGAGCCCTGGTGGAGCGCAACGGGGGGAGGTGGCGGAGGCGCACCTTCTGGAATCAGGTTGGACCAGTTCAGTTGACGCGGTTCTGCCGCCCAGAGCGGAGTGGCAATCAGCAAAGCCAGCACGAGCAAGAAACGGTACATCATGACTCCAGACTGGAATTACAAGCGGACAGACAGGCCGTCCGTCAGCGATTGACGATAGGCACGCCAGGCCGGAAGACAGCCGATCAGTAGCGCTGCTCCGAGAATACCTCCAAGCAGGCGCCACTCATAGGCTGAGGGCCAGGTCAGTGGTAGGTAAAGACCGTAATGCGCCTGGACAGGAGCCTGTGCTACAGCAATGCCTGCGTAAAGCAGGCCAAGCCCGGCCACTACGCCCATTAATGCCAAGGCGAAGGCCTCAGCCATTAGTAGGCCGAAAATATGCCCGGGACGTGCGCCAACAGAGCGCAGGATAGCCATTTCCCGACGCCGCTCGTTGAGGCTGGTAAGCAGGGCCGTCAGCATGCCGATCAGACCGGTTAGCACGACGAACAGAGAGACAATAAACAATGCTTGCTCGGCCGTACTCATCAGACTCCAAAGTTCCTGCAGCGCGACACCAGGCAAAATTGCCATCAGCGGTTCACCGCGGTATTCGTTAATGGTGCGTTGCAGGCTGAACGTAGCGATTTTGCTATTGAGGCCTAGGAGGACGGCCGTGATGCCTTTGGGCGTAAGGTCCAGCTGACGAGCCTGCTCGGCGCTGATATGCCCTTTGTCACGGGCCGGTGTACCGTTTTGCCAGTCCACGTGCAAGGCCTCCATACCCTCCAGTGAAATATGCAGCGTACGGTCTACAGGCGTGCCGGTCCGGGCCAGGATACCAACGACAGTAAAAGGCTTGTCAGCATGATCAACCAGGCTGATTATGCTAACGCCATGGGCAAGCACAATCTGATCGCCTACGTTGTACTGTAATGCCTCCGCGACTTCGGCACCCAGTACAACATCGAAGAGGTCTTGGAATGGACGTCCTTCCTGAATCAATAGCGGTTGGTTGCGCCCATAATGATAATGCTCGAAATAGGACAGGTTGGTACCTAGTACGCGGTAGCCCCGATGCGAGTCGCCTAACGACAGCGGGATAGCCCACTTGACTCGAGGGTTCTCCTTGAGCTGGGTATAACTGTCCCAGCGAATATTGTTGGTTGCATTGCCGATCCGAAAGACCGAATACAAGAGTAGGTTGACCGCGCCGGAGCGTGCCCCTACGACCAGATCCGTACCTGAGATCGTACTGGCAAAGCTGGTCTTGGCCTCGGTACGAACACGCTCTACGGCCAAGAGCAGGCAGGCGGACAAGGCAATCGCGAATACTGTAAGCAATGCCGTGAAGCGTCGGTTGGACACACTGGCCAAGGCCAGGCGAAACAGATACATCTTAACTCTCCGCTGGGCGAGTGGCGCGATTGAGTTCGGCTAGCGACACGCTACGATCGAACAGGGACGCCAGGCTTTGGTCGTGGCTGACAAACAACAGGCTGGCGCCAGCGGCCTGACATTCGGTAAAGAGCAGCCTTAAAAATGTCTCGCGGGTATCGGTATCCAGGGCTGAGGTAGGCTCGTCGGCAATGACCAGCTCAGGCTGGCCGATCAGTGCGCGAGCAGCCGCTACTCGTTGTTGTTGACCAATCGAGAGGGCACCGGCCCGTTGCTTGCTCAAGGCATGTCCGCCCAATCCCAGCGCTGATAGCAACGCTTGTGCAGCCTCTGTCTCACTGCCGTGTCGCTCGCGTGCCCGCTGGCGACGTAGGGCCGAGAAGTGGCAAGGCAATTCCACGTTTTCCTGGACCGACAGGAACGGCAGTAAATTGAACTGCTGAAAAATATAGCCGGTGTGGTCAACGCGAAACTGATCGCGACGGGCTGCAGAAAGCGTGGCCAACTCTTCACCCAGCAGCCGGATTTGGCCGCGACCAGGCCGCATAACGCCACCTAATAGGCCCAGCAGTGTTGTCTTTCCACTACCAGAAGGGCCTCTTAGAAACAGCGTCTCGCCACGCTCCAGGCGGAAGTGGGGGATGTCGAGCAGTTCCGTCTGCCCGGGCCAGGCGAAGCCAAGGGCGTTGAGTTCGATAAGGGCGCTCATAGCATCCTGCATGATGAGTCGGGGCGCGAGCAAGCCGGTAGTTACAGTTCGAGGCGTGACGCGTCAGGTGTTAGCTCAGCACCCTTCTGGCCGTGAGGTGTAACAGCTTGCGCCTGTACACGATGGGTAGCTGAAAAATGCGTGAATAGGCCACTCAGGTCAAGTACCGTCAAGGCTTCAGGATGTGCACAGGTAAGTTCGTAGTCGGCCTCGATATCACTATGCTTGTGATCGTGATCACCATCAGCAGCAAATAACGGGCTGTCGAGGTCAACGTTGGCTGTTTTGCATCCTGCTGCAGTAGGAATTTTGAACAACACTAGTGGATCTTGCAGCTGTTGCTTGGCTTTTTCGACGGTGAGTTTGTCTTGTGCTGATTGAGCGGCATGCTCAAACCCGACGATATTCATGGCGGGGCTATGTAACTCCAGTTCCAATGACTGCTCCTCTAGCGCCACGTTAAGCTGGGCAACCCCATGTTCATGCGCATCGAGACTACCGTGCGCATGGTCATCAGCAGCAAAGGCGTGAGCGAGAGGCAACAGAATAAACGGTAGAGCAAGCAGTCGTAGGTGCATAGGGTGCTCCAACAGAAATAGAAATATTATGTTATCTCGTAACAAGATAAGACTGCAACACGATGCTGGCGGAGTAGAGGGCTCCATGGGAGGATGCTCTTTTGATTAGGGAGCATGTAGTGATGCGCATTCGTGGACGCATTGGGGACTGGCCCGTGGATTTGACTGTGGAACTGGACGCTGAGGAGTGGTCACGCCTGGGAAGCGTGGCTATAGACACAGTATTGCCAGCCGTGGGTACTCGTGCCCAGCCAGCCGCTAAGAATGATCCTCTCTGGGAGGCAGCCTTGTCACTTGTGCAACGTGAAGGGCGTATCGAGGGGCCGCGTTTGCTAGAGGAGCTAGAAGGTTTGGCGGGAAACATAGGTGCCGCCAAGCAGCTTATCGTAAGGCTGCGGCATAATCCTCAGATAAGGGTCGAAAAAGCGGAAGAGACGCAGCTTTTCGTCTGGTTGGGTGCCGGCGATGCTCCGGCACCCGAGACAACTTAGTAAAGAGCCTGATAGAGGCGGCGACGATAGGTAGCGACCAAGGGGTGGTCACTGCCCAACAAGTCGAATACCTGAACCATAGTCTTGCGGGGTAGATCCTCGCCATAGCTGCGGTTGCGCATGAAGAGCTTGAGCAAACCCTCTAGTGCTGCTTCGTACTGCTGGCGCGCCAGCTGCTGTACCGCCAGTTGATACGTGGCTTCGTCATCGTTGGCATCTTTGGCCAGACGGGCTTTCAAATCGGCCGGATCAGGTAGGCCGGCGGCCTGGCGCAGAAAGGTCAGCTGTGCCTTGGCGCCAGCCAGGGCCTGCTTGTGATCATCACCTTTTACGGCGCCTAGTACGTTTTCCGCCTCATCCAACTCGCCCCGCTCGGCCAGGCAGCGAGCATAGAGGATCAACGCCAGTGCGTTCGTATTGTCTTCCGTCAGGAGCTGTTTGAGTACGGTTTCTGCTTCACCGGCACGGCCTTCTGCAAACAGATTGCGAGCAGTTTCGAGCGGATCGGCTGCCACTGGTGGCGGGGCCTGGACGTGCGGCTCGAGGAGGGCGCGAATAGCGGATTCCGGCTGGGCGCCGGCGAAGCCGTCTACCGGCTGACCATCCTTGAACAGGACGACGGTAGGCAGGCTGCGAACGCCGAAGCGCATTACCAGCTCCTGCTCGACGTCGCAGTTAAGCTTGCCCAAGTGCAGAGCACCGCCAAACGATTCGGTGATTTTATCCAACAGGGGCATGAGCACTTTGCAGGGCGCGCACCATTCGGCCCAGAAATCGACTAATACCGGTGTTGAAAACGATTGTTCGATCACCTTCTGATCAAAATTGTCGAGGGTGACATCGAAGATATAAGACGTGTCCTGGCTCATGAGCAGACTCGGGCAAGTAAAAGATGAACTATACGTGGTGACGCGACAGGGAAAAACAACCCTTACTCAAGAGAGCAGGCATGGTAGAGATTGACTTGGCGGAATTCGGCCGGCTCGGCAAGGTCTGGCCACGTGCAGGCTTCCAGGGTAGCCAAATGGCTATAGCGGGCATGGTCGAAGTGCTTGATGCGTGAATCGGCTACCAGCACCTCGTTACCCTTGGCGAGAAATGCATCCAGCAACGGTAGATTGGCGCGGTCATAGAGTACGTCTGCAACAATGATCAGATCGAAGCGGCCTGTTTCGGCAAAAAAGTCTTCTGAATATGTTAGTGTGACCGCATTCAGATCGGCGTTGGCACGGCTGGCAGCCAGAGCCAGCGGGTCGCAATCGCATGCAACTACCTCGGCGGCACCTCCTTTTACGGCGGCAATGGCAGCGATACCGGACCCCGTACCAAAGTCCAGAATGCGTTTGCCTTCGGTCCAGTGCGGGCGCTCGGCCAGCCAGCGAGCCAATACAAGGCCACTGGCCCAGCAGAAGCACCAATAGGGCGGGGCTTCAAGCAGGCGCTGGGTCTCTTCTGGTGAAAAGGCTCGATCCATGTTGGCAGGGTCGATCAGCCAGAGGTCGATTCCTGTGTCCGGTAGACGTTGAGCGCTGAGTTGGGCATCGCCGAGTAGATCGCTTAACGCGCTTTGCAGACGAGCCGGAGCTTTCATGGTTTCTGATCCAATACCAACTCACCCAAAACCTGAGTCATAGGTTGGCGGATCGTGACAGGGGTGAGATAGCACACCAGCATGCCGCCCTGACTGACGCGAGCGTGCAGTTCAACCCGAGCATCCCGAGGGAAAATCTCGGGATTGAAGGGCAGGCGGAACGCCAAAGCCTTGCCATTACCCGTAAGGGTCTCGCTGGCCAGAAGGCGTTGGGGCCTGTCCTGTCCATCGATGGCCAGCATAGCGATCTCTACTTTAGCCCCCGGAGCGATGGCACCTTCTGGCGTACGCAAGGTGCCTGATAATTCGTTCAGGTTGCTAGGGCGAGGCGCACCGCTAACGGGCTGAGGTTCCGGGGCCGGATCGGGCGGAGCGACGGGCTTATCGGCACAGGCGACGAGCAGGCTGATACACAGCAGGGGCAACAGCGGGCGCAACGACATGAAAACAGCTCCAGGAATCAGTAGGCGGCGCATTCTTATATAACGGTGCGCTGGCGGGAAGCATGAGCGGTAGCGTTTCCCTGTTATACGACCGTGTTCTGTCGATTCGCTGGCCCGCGCAAGGTTCCTTCCGAAGCAGGATGCGCTACCATGTTGGTCCGTTCATTTTGGCCTCGTCCGCTCATGCATTGTCCTTTTTGCGGTGCCCACGACACCAAGGTCATCGATTCACGTCTGGTCGCCGCGGGCGAACAGGTGCGTCGTCGTCGTGAGTGCCTGAACTGCCAAGAACGTTTCACGACGTTTGAAACGGCCGAGCTTGTTATGCCGCGTCTGATCAAGCAGGACGGCACCCGACAGCCCTTCGACGAGGAAAAGTTGCGGGCTGGCATGCAGCGGGCATTGGAAAAACGACCTGTCAGTATCGAGCGTCTTGAGGAGGCCATTGCCTATATCAAGCACAAACTCCGTGCCACAGGCGAGCGTGAAATCAAGTCACGCGTTGTGGGTGAGCTGGTGATGGAAGAGCTGCGCAAACTCGATGAGGTCGCGTTTATTCGTTTCGCGTCTGTCTACCGGCAGTTCCAGGACCTGTCCGAGTTTCGAGAGGAAATCGATCGTCTGGCTCGCGGGCCTGGCAAAGTCTGATTAAGCCGGTAATTGATCGGAACCTGGCCAGCAGCCATTGTCGGCAGGCGCTCTACTTCGCTATAGTCCGTCAGGTCTTCAGGGCGGGGTGAAATTCCCCACCGGCGGTAAGCCTTTCCAAGGTAAGCCCGCGAGCGCTCCGAATCGTTCGGAGGTCAGCAGATTTGGTGCGATTCCAGAGCCGACGGTTAGAGTCCGGATGAAAGAAGATGCTTCTGCCTATGCGTGCGCCTCGTGCGTACATGCAGTCTTGCACTATTTGCCCTGGAACGTTTACTCCATTGATGAGGACGTTTCATGCCTGATATTGATCCATCCCCCCTTGGTGCTGTTGATTCAAGCCTTGCCGACGGGCCTTCGCATTATTATTCCCCGCAAGATGAGGCGTACATGGCACGTGCCCTTGAGCTGGCGCGGCTGGGCTTGTATTCCACTCATCCCAACCCGCGTGTCGGGTGCGTAATCGTCAAAGACGATGCCGTTATTGGCGAAGGCTGGCATGTGCGCGCTGGCGAGCCGCATGCCGAGGTGAATGCCTTACGTGAGGCGGGTGAGCAGGCGCGGGGAGCCACCGCCTACGTGACACTTGAGCCCTGCAGTCACTTTGGGCGGACCCCACCCTGTGCCGAAGCCTTGGTTCGTGCTGGCGTTAAGCGTGTGGTCGCGGCCATGCAGGACCCTAATCCCCAGGTGGCTGGCCGTGGTCTCAAGCGGCTAGCTGACGCCGGTATTGAAGTGGTCTGCGGTGTTCTGGAGGCAGAGGCGAGGACCCTGAATCCCGGGTTCGTCAAGCGAATGACCACTGGGTTGCCCTTTGTGCGCATCAAGCTGGCGATGAGTTTGGATGGTCGCACCGCTATGGCTAGCGGCGAAAGCCAATGGATTACCGGGCCAGCGGCTCGGGCCGAAGTGCAACGGCTACGTGCGCAGTCGAGCGTGGTCCTGACCGGCGCTGATACCGTCCTGATGGATGAGGCGCGTCTTACGGTGCGCGGCGACGAACTGGAGTTGGACGCCGAGCAAACAGCCTTGGCGTTGAAACGTCCGCCGCTGCGTGTCGTAGTAGACAGTAAGCGCCGTGTACCGCTTCGTGCGGCCTTTTTTCAGGCAGGCCCGACGCTTGTTGCCAGCTTATTAAGTGACAAGGCCGAGTATTACAGCCTGCAGGGGCATGAGTTGCTAACACTGCCCGAGAAAGAAGGGCACGTTGATCTACAGGCATTGCTGGCTTTGCTGGCCGAGCGTGGTGTTAATGAGGTTTTAGTCGAGGCGGGCCCTCAACTGGCTGGCGCCTTTGCCCGACAGGGGTTGGTTGACGAGTACCATTTCTTTATTGCTCCTAAATTAATGGGCTCCACGGCGCGTCCCTTGTTGGATTGGCCTTTAACGCTCATGAGCGAGGCGGCCGAATTAGATATCGTCCAGACACGTCTCGTCGGGCGTGACTGGTATGTCGTAGCGCGGCCTATCTCTTCTCAAGCCCCTACTTTTTCCTGATTATCGAGGTACACATGTTTACCGGCATTATCGAAGCCATTGGCACTGTGGCCGCCTTGACTCCCAAAGGCGGCGACGTACGGGTCTATGTGCAGACCGGCAAGTTGAACCTTGCTGACGTGAAACTGGGCGACAGTATTGCTGTTAATGGTGTCTGCCTTACTGCCGTGGACCTTCCTGGCGATGGCTTCTGGGCTGATGTGAGCCGTGAGACGTTGGCGCGCAGTGCATTTGTCGATCTCAAACCGGGCGCCCAGGTTAATCTGGAAAAAGCGCTCATGCCCACCAGCCGCTTGGGCGGTCATCTGGTCAGTGGGCATGTTGATGGCGTGGGTGAGGTCGTATCGCGTCAGGACAATGCCCGGGCCGTGCAGTTTCGTATCCAGGCGCCGCGTGAGCTGGCGCGCTACATTGCTCTCAAAGGCTCGATTACCGTTGATGGCACCAGCCTTACGGTCAACGCCGTTAATGGGGCTGAATTCGAGCTAACCATCGTGCCGCACACGCTCGCCGAAACCATTATGGCCGAGTACCGGCCGGGGCGTCGGGTCAATCTTGAGGTAGATCTGCTAGCGCGCTATCTGGAGCGACTGCTTATGGGCGACAAAGCTGCCGAGCCTCAGCAGGGTGGTATCACCGAACATTTTCTAGCCGAACACGGCTATCTGAAATCCTGAGCGTAGAAGGAAAGACCTCGTGGCACTGAACAGTATTGAAGACATTATCCAGGACATGCGTGCCGGCAAAATGGTCATCCTGATGGATGACGAAGACCGGGAGAACGAGGGCGATATCATTGTCGCCTCCGAATGCGTGACGGCCGAGCACATCAACTTTATGGCCAAGTATGCCCGTGGCCTGATCTGCATGCCGATGAGCCGGGAGCGCTGCGAAACGCTCAATCTGCCTTTGATGGCAGCCCGTAACGGCTCAGGGTTCGGCACCAAGTTCACGGTGTCCATCGAGGCGGCGGAAGGCGTCACGACGGGTATTTCTGCCGCGGACCGAGCTCGCACCGTTCAGGCGGCCGCGGCGAAAAATGCGGTGGCTGCGGATATCGTCAGCCCTGGCCATATTTTCCCCTTGATGGCCCAGCCAGGTGGTGTATTGGCCCGGGCTGGCCATACCGAGGCTGCATGTGACCTGGCACGTCTGGCCGGCTTCGAGCCGACCGGGGTAATCTGCGAAGTCATGAACGATGATGGCAGCATGGCGCGCCGTCCGGAATTAGAGGCGTTTGCCGAAACACATGGTCTTAAAATCGGGACCATTGCCGATCTGATCCATTACCGACTCATGCACGAGCACACCGTCCAGCGGATCGACGAGCAACCCTTGGAGACCGAGCTGGGACGCTTTAATCTCGTGACCTATCGTGATGAGGTCGAGGGCGACGTGCATCTGGCATTAACGCTGGGTGCCATCAAGCACGATGAGCCGACCTTGGTGCGCGTGCACAACATGGATCCGCTGCGTGACCTGCTCATGGTTAGCCAGGAGGGCCGCTGGAGCTTGCGGGCCGCCATGACCAAGGTGGCGGAAGCGGGCAGTGGTGTCGTGCTGCTGCTAGGGCATTCACTGGCTGGGGATGATCTACTGGCGCACCTGCGTGAGCCGGCCAGCAGACCTAAACCGCAAAGCACTTACAGTACCGTAGGCGCGGGTTCGCAGATCCTGCGTGACTTGGGAGTGCGTAAGCTTCGTCTGCTCAGTTCACCAATGAAGTTTAATGCCATATCCGGCTTCGACCTCGAGGTTGTAGAATACCTGCCTCCCGCATAACACAGGCCGATGGATGGCCTTCCGGCGCATGAGCCTCGAGCACGTGTGCCGATGTTCGAATTGATTTCACGGGGCCCGATTGCCCCGGTTCTTTAACAGACGAGACCTGCTCATGACCGTGAAGACCATCGAAGGTACTTTCATTGCTCCCAAAGGCCGCTTTGCCCTGGTAGTTGGCCGCTTCAATAGCTTTGTTGTAGAAAGTCTGGTTGACGGTGCCGTAGACGCCCTGGTACGCCATGGGATTCGTGAAGAAGACATTACTATCATTCGCGTTCCGGGCGCCTTCGAAATTCCGTTGGCAACCCTGAAGGCTGCTCAGCGTGACGAATACGCCGCCATCATTGCGCTGGGCGCCGTGATCCGTGGCAGCACACCGCACTTCGAGTATGTTGCCGGCGAATGCACCAAGGGCCTGGCCCAGGTATCTATGGAGTTTGGCGTACCGGTTTCCTTTGGTGTTCTGACCGTAGATTCCATCGAGCAGGCTATTGAGCGCTCGGGTACCAAGGCAGGAAACAAAGGCGCCGAAGCCGCCCTGTCCGCTCTCGAAATGGTTAGCCTGCTGTCGCAGTTGGAGGCCAAGTGAGCGCTGTAGACGGCCAGAAGCCAAAAGCACCGCGTGGCAAGATTGCTGCGCGTCGGGAGGCCCGGAGTCTCTCAGTTCAGGCGTTGTATCAGTGGCATATGGCTGGTCAGGCGATCAATGAGATCGAAGCCCAATTCCGTGTGGACAATGATTTTTCCCATGTGGACGGCGCTTATTTTCACGAGATCCTGCACGGCGTCCCGAGCCTGAAAACCGAGATCGACGAGCTGATCACACCGTGTCTCGATCGTCCATTGGACGAGGTTGATCCGGTCGAGCTGGCTATCCTGCGGATGTCTTGCTATGAGCTGCGCAACCGCATCGATGTGCCTTATCGTGTTGTCATCAACGAAGGCATCGAGTTAGCCAAGACCTTTGGCGCAACAGACGGGCACAAATTCGTGAACGGCGTACTCGACAAGCTGGCACCTACGCTGCGAGCGGCGGAGCTGCGCGCCAAGCGCTGATGACCGCCATGACCGAGTTCGAATTGATCCGTCGCTATTTTGCTGCGGCGCGTTGCGCACGGCCTGGCAGTGGCGTCGCACTCGGTCTGGGTGACGATTGCGCCTTGCTGAGCCTGCCGGCATCTGAACAGTTGGCGGTTTCGACCGATACCTTGACGGCTGGTGTGCACTTTCCCGGCGTGTGTGATGGTTTCCTGCTTGGCCAGCGAGCGCTGGCTGTAAGCGCGAGCGATCTGGCAGCCATGGGCGCAGAGCCACTGGGCTTCACCCTAGCCCTGACATTGCCCGAGGTGAAACTCGACTGGCTCGAGCAGTTCGCTCAGGGGTTGGACAGGATGGCCGAGGCGTGCAACATGGTTCTCCTCGGTGGTGATACCACACGCGGTCCGTTGTCCCTCACGTTGACCGTGTTTGGGCGCGTCCCTCAGGGCCAGGCCCTGATGCGCTCCGGAGCCCGTCCAGGTGATCTACTTTGCGTAGGAGGAGCGACGGGCGAAGCGGGCGGGGCCTTGCCGTTTGTACTGGGTGAGCGTCAGGAGCGTGGCGCCTATGTCGATACGCTGCTGGCACGTTACTGGTCGCCCATGCCGCAATTCATGTTGGGCCGAGCCTTGCGTGGCAAAGCTCATGCGGCGCTGGATATTTCCGATGGTTTGCTAGCCGACTGTGGGCATATTGCGGCTGCCTCGAATGTCCGTCTTGTTATCGAGTCAGAGCGGCTTCCCGTTAGCCCTGCCTTGGCTGCCCTGTTTGGCCCGGCACAGATCAGGAGCCTGGCCTTGTCGGCCGGCGACGATTACCTGCTCGCTTTTACCGTGCCGGAGCGGCATATCGCGGAGCTACAAGACGAGTTCCCTCAAGTCAGCGTTATCGGGCGAGTCGTCAATGGCCAAGGCGTCTGTGTCCACGATGCACTGGGGCGAGACATTACCCCCGTCCAAACGGGATACCAACACTTTGCAAAGCCCTGAAGCCTACTTGAACCGAGGACGCGCGTGATCGAGCAAGCAAAACAGGAAGACATCCCCGTATCGCACGCGGTATGGCGTAACCCTTGGCATTTCCTGGCGTTCGGTTTCGGCTCCGGAACCTTACCCAAGGCCCCAGGAACCTGGGGGTCGCTGGTGGCGATTCCGTTTGTGCTGCTGTGGCAGTTACTGCCGGGATGGGGTTATTGGCTTATGCTCGTCGGATTCACGTTGTTCGGCTTCTGGCTATGCGGCCGGGTGGCGAACGATATGCGTGTACACGATCACGAAGGTATCGTCTGGGACGAAATGGTTGGTATTTGGATTACCTTCTGGTTAATACCAACCGGATGGGCCTGGTGGATAGTCGGGTTCGCCGTTTTTCGCTTTATGGATATTTTGAAGCCCTGGCCGATCAGCTGGCTCGACGAGCACGTGGGTGGCGGCCTGGGAATCATGCTCGATGATCTTCTGGCGGGTGTGTTTGCCTGGCTAGTCATGCAGGGGCTTGTCTGGGGATGGGCACATGTCGCAGCCGGCTTTTGATCTCGAACGCTACACGGAGGCAGCGTGCGTAAAGTAATTCTTGTAGGCGTCCTGAGTGCGTTTTCGGTCTCGCTCATGGCAGCAACGCAGGTTAGGGTTGTAGGCCTGTTCAATGGCGCCGCGGTCGTCAATATTGATGGTCAGCGCAAGATGCTCAAAGTAGGGCAGACGGTAGGTGAGGTCGAACTCATCAAAGCGGATAGCCGTGAAGCCGTACTGCGTGTTGGTGAAACTACACGGACATTCAGCCTGGATCGCGAGTACAGTAATGGCTTTGCTGCGCCCCAAAAGCGTCAGTTGAGCATTGCTCGGCGCAACGATGGTCATTACTGGGCCAACGGCTCTATCAATGATCGACCTATTCAGTTTTTGGTAGATACGGGCGCTTCATCGGTGGCGATGAACGAAGACGACGCCCGTCGGCTGGGGCTCGATTACCGTCAGGGCCGCCCTATGACGGTTAATACGGCAGGAGGCAACAAGCGCGCCTGGGCTGTTCGGCTCGACCGAGTAAAAATTGGAAGTATCGAAGTGCTTGGCGTAGATGCCGTTGTGCTCGAAGGCCAATATCCTCTCCAGGCATTGCTGGGCATGAATTTTCTCAATCGTGTCGGTTGGCACGAAGAGCAGGGCGTCCTGCATGTCGAGGCCAAACATTAACGTTCATAGATCGAACCTACATGGGGTCATAGCTTTTATGACTAACAATGTCGCTTTCGGTAAATGCTATAATATAACCTTTTCGATAGGAGCCTGAAGGTGTCTGTCGTTTTTGTCGCCGCATCCCAACTACCTATGCCTTTCGGCATCTTTACCATGCACGGCTTTCTAGATGAAGCGGATGGTAAGGAGCATGTGGCTTTGACCTTGGGCGATGTCGCTAGTGGAGAGCCCGTTTTGGGGCGTCTACATTCCGAATGTCTGACAGGCGATGCCTTGTTTAGTCTGCGCTGTGACTGCGGCTTTCAACTTGAGGCAGCCTTGAGAGCCATTGCCAAAGAGGGGAGGGGCGTACTGCTATATCTACGCCAGGAGGGTAGAGGTATTGGTCTGCTCAACAAGATTCGTGCCTATGAGCTACAAGATGCTGGCGCTGATACTGTAGAAGCGAACGAGCGTCTAGGCTTTGGAGCGGATCAGCGCACCTACAGCTTGTGCCGTCCCATGCTGGAACATCTAGGTATTACTGCGCTGAAGTTGATGACCAACAATCCACGCAAGGTAAAGGCGCTGGAGGAACTGGGAATTCCAGTAGCTGAGCGTGTGCCGTTGCAAACGGGGCTCAACCCGCATAACAAGCACTACCTGGCGACCAAAGCTGGCAAGCTGGGGCATATGCTAGGTAGTTTGCATCAGGGTGAGGTTTTACCTTCCTGACTTAAGGATTAAGGGCGAGCTTTTAGAGGCTCGCCCTTTTTTCATCAGGGATGATTTGACACGAGAGCGGGTACTTCCACAAGCAGGTCGAGTTGCTCCATGCGTGTACGTACGGCGCGTTCGATACTGGCTGCGTCCAGGCCACACTCAGCAAGCATTTCGTTGGGCTTGGCGTGTTCGACGTAGTAGTCAGGTAGGCCCAGATGCAAGATGGGCTTGATTACGTTTTCACGTGCCAGGAATTCACTGACCGCACTGCCTGCACCGCCCATAATGCTGTTCTCTTCAACCGTTACGAGCAGGTCGTGCGTCTCGGCGAGCTGGCGTACCAATGTTTCGTCCAGTGGTTTGACGAAGCGCATATCGGCCACGCTGGCATCTAAACCTTCCGCTACCTGCATGGCTTGAGCAAGCTGTACACCGAAGGCCAGGAAAGCAACCCTCTGGCCCTGACGGCGCAGAACACCGCGTCCGATCTCCAGCGGCTCGAGACCTGGCTCGAGGACGGCATTAGGGCCGCTGCCCCGCGGATAGCGCACAGCAGCCGGGCCCTCATAACGGTAACCTGTGGTCAACATGCGTCGCATTTCGTTTTCGTCGCTGGGCGTCATGATTACCATGCCCGGAATACAGCGCAGGTAAGAAAGATCAAAGCTGCCCGCGTGGGTCGGTCCGTCTTCTCCAACCAGGCCAGCTCGATCAATGGCGAACAGCACATCCAGATTCTGGACAGCGACGTCATGGATCAGTTGATCATAGGCGCGTTGCAAAAACGTCGAATAAATGGCGACAACGGGTTTAGCGCCCTCGCACGCCATGCCGGCCGCGAGGGTCACAGCATGTTGCTCGGCAATAGCTACATCAAAATAGCGATCCGGGTACTGCTCACTGAAGCGGATCAGGTCCGATCCTTCTTTCATGGCCGGGGTAATGCCAACCAGCTTGATGTCCTGAGCCGCCATGTCGCACAGCCAGTCACCAAAGATATTCGAATATTTCGGGCCGCTACTTTTCTTGGGAGCCGCGTCGGCGGGTTCAAGCTTGGTAATGGCGTGATAGCCGATCGGGTCAGCTTCGGCTGCGCTGAAGCCTTTACCCTTTTTCGTAATCACATGCAGGAACTGCGGGCCTTTTGCGTCACGCAGATTACGCAGGGTAGCGATTAGCGTGGGCAGGTCATGGCCGTCAACAGGGCCGATATAGTTCCAGCCCAGTTCCTCGAACAGTACGCCAGGCACCAGCATACCTTTGGCCGCTTCTTCGGTGCGACGTGCGATTTCCCAAGCGCCCGGCAGTTTTGAGAGGACCTTTTTACCGCCCTCGCGCATGGTTTGGTAGGTACGACTGGAAAGAATTCTAGCTAGGTAGTTCGACAGGCCGCCCACGTTGCGCGAAATGGACATATCATTGTCGTTGAGCACAACCAGCATGTCGGCTTCGACGTCGGGTGCATGGTTGAGCGCCTCGAAGGCCATACCGGCAGTCAAGGCTCCGTCACCAATGATGGCCACGGATTTGCGCTTGATACCTTGCAGGCGCGCCGCAATAGCCATGCCAAGCGCCGCACTGATCGACGTACTGGAATGTCCTACGCCAAAGGTGTCGTACTCGCTTTCTGATCGGCGCGGAAAAGCCGCTATGCCATCTTTCTGGCGAAGCGTGCCCATGCGTTCTCGTCGCCCTGTCAGGATCTTGTGGGGGTAGGCTTGATGGCCTACGTCCCACACGAGCCGATCTTTCGGCGTATCGAAGACATAGTGCAAGGCTACGGTCAGCTCGATGACACCGAGCCCTGCGCCGAAATGGCCGCCAGTCTGTCCTACCGTAAACAGCAGATAATGACGCAGTTCATCGGCAAGCGTTTCCAGCTCCGCCTCGCTCAAGTGGCGCAGCGCGGCTGGGTTTTCGATGCGGTCGAGCAATGGCGTGGCGGGCCGCTCGCGTGGAATCTCGTGCAGCGTCTTGGGCATCAGGTCATCGTTATAAGAGGTGAAAGGTCAGAGTTTACCCGAAGCCCTCCAACCACCCAACAGCGAGCAGTCATATAGGGCTTCATGATAGTACACCCGGTCATTAGTGGCGACGCTGGACAATGTAAAACGCCAGTGCGCGCAAGGGGTCGGCTGATTCACCGAAGCCTTCCAAAGCATGCAAGGCCTGTTCACACAGGGCCTGTGCATAGCGCTTGGCCTCCTCAAGCCCTAATAGGGCAGGGTAAGTCGGCTTGTTGCGAGCTTCGTCCGCCCCTTGGCGTTTGCCCAGTGTTGCTGTGTCACTTTCAATGTCCAGCACGTCGTCCTGTACCTGGAATGCCAAGCCAATGGCTCGGGCATAGAGACCCAGGGCGTCAGATTGCTCGAAAGTAGCGTGGCCGCTAGCGAGCGCACCCAGACGAACACTTGCCTCGATCAGGGCTCCGGTCTTGTGGCGGTGCATGGTTTCCAGCGCGCCCTGGTCGATGTGTCGGCCTACCGACTCCAAATCGATCGCCTGGCCTCCCACCATGCCGGCAGGGCCTGACGCCCACGTTAGGACGCGAATCATTTCAAGACGCGTCTCGGCTGATTGAGGGGCCTGCGCCAGTATGTCGAACGCCAGGGTTTGCAGTGCATCGCCTGCTAGAATGGCACAGGCTTCGTCATAAGCCTTATGAGTTGTGGGGCGGCCTCGGCGAAGGTCATCGTCATCCATGGCTGGGAGATCGTCGTGTACCAGGGAGTACGCATGGATAAGCTCGACGGCGCATGCCGCCTGGTTTGCCCGTACAGGATCGCCACCGAGGGCCTCGCAGGCAGCATAGACCAGCAAAGGGCGAATACGCTTGCCATTCCCCATCACGCTATAGCGCATGGCCTCATAAAGACGTGCCAGTTCAGCGCGTGGCGGAGTGAACAAGGCTTCTAGCGCAGCATCCACCCGTGCCTGGCTACGTGCCTGATACGCGGCGATCATGCCCCGTCACCTTGCGGGTCGAATGGGACTTCTGCAAGCGCTCCGTCGCGCTCGAGCAGGATCTGTACTTTCTGCTCGGCCAGAGTAAGGGCACTTTGACACTCTCGGGTCAGGCGGATGCCCTGCTCAAAGGCACCTAGAGACTCTTCCAGAGAAAGCTCTCCGCTTTCCAGGCGTTCGACCAGGGTTTGTAATTCAGCCAGGGATTGTTCGAAGTCAGGTGCTTTCTTGCGAGCCATGGGGCAATCTCAGATGGTGACACAATCGCGGGACACTAGCAGAGGCGCTAGTACCGAGCAAATGCTCTACGCGGGGACGCTATAAGACGGCATTTTTTACGCACGACAACTACATGACAACTATAGGGTAGCCAACGCGATTGTAACGGCTTGAAGCTGGCTCCATATAAGGGAAAAGAAGATTTGAAGACAGCCGGCTGATTATACGAGAGCACAAGTGATGGTTTCCCAGCCTAGGCATGTTACCGTCATCGTTGTGCGATGGCTTTTTGCCCTATGCCAATAGTTCGAGCAGAACGGGTATGACGATTAGACACAGAATCGTCGGCACCTCGTGCAGTATCGCAGGTCGAACTTCATATTGTATCGCTGGACAGAAGGACACCTTTCTCTTGACCGGGAGGGGTAATGTCCAGCTCCAACAAGCCGGGCTTTTTTGCAGGCGCCCGTTTAGCTGAACTCTTACGAAGGATACGTTAAGCCCTGCAGTGAGACCGCGAATACATGGCTATACAGAATGACCACGACGCATCGACCGATTGGCTTCACCTAAGTCAGTGGATGTTCGAGGGCAGTCCAGACTGCGTCAAACTTCTCGACCTTGACGGGCGTCTGCGCGTAGTAAACCGGAATGGTCAGTGTGCGCTGGAAATCGACGATATAAGCACTGTGCTTGGTGGGGCATGGTGTTCCTTTTGGCCTGAAGAAAGTCAGTCTGAGGTCGAAGCCTCGCTGGTCGCTGCCCGTGCGGGTCGTGTGACTCGGTTCAGCGCGTTCTGTCCAACGGCCAAGGGTGCGCCAAAATGGTGGGATGTCACCGTAGCACCGGTTCGCAGCGAGACAGGTGAAGTCGAGGCGATTCTGTCGATTTCTCGGGACGTCACGGCGCTGCAAGTCGCCAAGGATGAGCAGCGTGAAAACGCAGCGCGGCTGCAATTCATGCTTTCCGCTGCGCAAGTCGGCGATTGGGAGCTGGATCTCGTGACAGGCCGCGCACGTACCTCGCGTCTGCATGACCAGTGTTTTGGTTATAGCCAGCCTGTCGATGAATGGAGCCTTGAACGCTTTCTTGCCAGTGTTCATCCCGATGACCGTGAACGTTTACAGCGCGACTATGAGCAGGCGCTAGCAACGCATGGGGAATGGGCTTTCGAGTGCCGCGTTGTATGGCCAGACCGTAGCGTGCATTGGATCAGCGCATTAGGAAGTATCTACCGCTCGAAAAAAGGGCAGCCTGATCGGATGGTAGGTACTGTAGTCGATATCACCTCGCGGAAGCGGGCAGAAGCGGTGGCATTGGGGCAGAAAAAAGCGCTTGAGCTGGCGTTAGCCGGTGCGCCATTGCCCGCTATTCTGGACGTACTGACCCGCGCAGCAGAGGAGGGAGCAGGCGAAACGATCATGGCCTCGGTGCTGTTGATGGATCCGGCGACGGGTTGCCTCCGCCATGGTAGCGCACCTTCGCTTCCCGCAACGTATTCCAGTGCAATCGACGGCTTGAGCGTAGGCCCTGCGGTGGGATCCTGCGGAACGGCCGCCTATCGGGGCGAGCCGGTTATGGTCACGGATATCGCTCAAGACCCCTTATGGAAGGATTTCAAGACGCTTGCGCTTACACATGGTCTTCGTTCGTGCTGGTCTCAGCCGATTCTTTCGCCTCAAGGGCGAGTACTAGGAACCCTGGCGGTATACCGGGATCATCCCTGGGAACCTACGGCGGCAGATCGCGAGTCGATGGGGCTGCTCTTAAATACAGTTGCTCTGGTTTTGGATCGGCACCAGCAATTGATGGAGCGTCAACAGGCGGAGGCCGATTTACGAGCGTTGACTGAAGAGCTTACCGAAGCGAACCGCCGCAAGACGGAGTTTCTTGCCACCCTGGCGCATGAGCTTCGCAATCCCCTGGCGCCGATCCTGAGTGGGCTCGAGGTCATGAAGCTGGCCAGTGATGACCGTGCCACCCTGGGGCGCGTGCGTGAAATGATGGAGCGCCAGGCCGCGCACATGACGCACTTGATTGATGATCTTCTGGACGTGGCCCGTATTACCAAGGGCAAACTCCTGCTTAGAAAAGAGCGCGTTACTTTGCAAAGCATTATCTCGACGGCTATCGACACCAGTTTGCCGTTGATTGAAGCGGGTGCACACAACCTGAGCGTACAGGTGCCTGAAGAACCACTGCTTTTAGACGCAGATCCTACGCGTCTGGCTCAAGTTATCAGTAACCTGCTCAACAACGCGGCAAAGTACACCCCAAAAGGTGGCTGCATTACCCTGGGCGTCGAACAGGCTGACGATGCAGTAGACATTACAGTTATTGATAACGGTATTGGTCTGACTGCCGAAGCGCTCGGTACGGTATTCGATATGTTCGCCCAGGTTGATCAGGGCAGCGCGCAGGCACAGGATGGCCTTGGGATTGGTCTTACGCTTGTACAGCGGTTGGTAGAGCTGCATGGCGGAACTGTTATGGCTACTAGTCCTGGTTTGGGAGGCGGAAGCAAGTTCCGGGTTCATATACCCACGATTGACCAGAAAAGCACCGAGGTATTGCCCTTGCGGATACATCAGCCCCACATTGACGAGCAGCGTGGCGGTCTTCGCATCCTTGTTGTGGACGATAACATTGATGCAGCCGAAGTTCTTTCTACACTGCTGGAAATGAGCGGGCATACCCTTCATATGGTTCATGATGGCTATCAAGCCTTGGAAGCAGTTGAAAGCTTCCGGCCCGATGTCATGTTTCTCGATATCGGCCTTCCAGACCTGAACGGCTTTGAGGTAGCTAAGGCGTTGCGCTTGAAGCCCAAGCTGAAGGATATGGCCATCATTGCACTGACAGGTTGGGGCGCTGAACAGGACCGAGTTCAGTCTAAAGAAGTGGGTTTCGACTATCATCTGACTAAGCCGGCTAACTTCCAGGAGATTGAACGACTATTGTCGAGTCTGTCTCCGGCCTCGCCTACGACGGTCAGTTCCTTTTAGCCTGAGGGCAAAAGTGAACGTTAGCGATGTGAAATAATTGTCCCTTTGCTCTAGGCAGGTCTGATGAGAGGCAAGCTGTGCTGGGTGATGTTTCGGAGCCCATACAGCCTTGCCGCATGCGGTTTCCGGCCTTGAGAGGATGTCAGGGCCGGCTCAATCTGTTCCCTTTTCCAAAATGAGAAAACGGCTCTTTAAGATCTGTTATCTATTTAGTTCGTACGCGCACATATTGACCGTTGCGGCCAGGTTCAGCGATTCGATGGTGCCGCAGCCGGAAATAGTAAAGGGTTGCGCGTTGAGTGCGATCAATTGCTCGCGGGGCACGCCGCGTGCTTCGTTGCCGAACAGATAGCAATCGAACGTCTTAAAGTTCTCCGATTGCACGCGCTCGCCATTCATGTCTAGGCAAGCAATGCGTTCGAAACGCGTACGCAAGGAGTCTATTTCTACATCCAGCTCGATGGATGCATGAAAAATAGCACCCATACTGGAGCGCACAACTTTAGGGTTATACGGATCAACGCTGCCGGGGCTGAGCAGGCAGCGAAAATTACCGAACCAAGCCAAGGTGCGTAGGACAGTGCCGAGATTGCCCGGATCCTGGATTTCATGGAGATAGATAGCCCGCTCGTTATCAGCAGAGGCACAGGCCGGCGCGGTTGTCGCCGGCATTGGTACTAGCGCAATAATGCCTTGCGGTGTCTTGGTATCCGCAATTTGCGCCATTTGCCGATCGCTGATGAGGTGGGTTTCAAACGGGCTTTGCCAGTGCTCATAGGCACTGGTTACATACAGTTGGCTGCGCTGTAACAACGGATTCTGTAAGGCCGCCTTTTGCAACTCCAGCAACAGATGCTCGCCCTCCACCAGAAAATAGCCGAACTCGGCTCGGTATTTTTTCTGGTGAAGTTTTTTGATGTCATCGAGTTTCATCAACAAGCCGCTCGGCTGGACTGCTCGTCCGTCATCTCTATGTCTGACAGAAGCGACTTGGCCAATGCCTCAGCCACTTTGATCCCGTCCACGCCTGCCGACAAGATGCCACCCGCATAGCCAGCGCCTTCACCGGCCGGATACAGGCCGCGCAAGTTGAGGCTTTGCAGCGTCTCGTTGTCGCGAGTAATGCGCACCGGAGAGGACGTGCGGGTTTCAATACCGGTAAGCACCGCGTCATCACGATCGAAACCGCGTATCTGTTTGCCAAATGCCGGCAGCGCCTCGCGAATGGCCTCGATCGCATACTCCGGTAGCGAGGGCGCAAGATCGCCCAGGCGCACACCAGGCTTGTAGGAGGGTTCCACCTCGCCAAATTCCGCTGAGGGTACTCCGCGAATGAAGTCGCCTACCAATTGGGCGGGTGCGCAGTAATCGCGGCCGCCCAACTCATAGGCACGTGACTCCAGACGCTCCTGGAACTCCACGCCGGCCAGCGGGCCGCCGGGGAAATCCTGTTGCGGGTTGATGCCTACGACGATGCCGGCATTTGCATTGCGCTCATTGCGTGAGTACTGGCTCATGCCATTGGTCACAACACGCTCCGGCTCGGAGGTGGCCGCTACTACGGTGCCGCCTGGACACATGCAAAAGCTGTAGACGGCACGTCCATTCTTGGCGTGGTGCACCAATTTGTAGTCGGCAGCGCCGAGTTCAGGATGGCCGGCATATTTGCCCAGGCGGGCCTGGTCGATCATGCCTTGTGGGTGCTCGATGCGAAAACCTACGGCAAAGGGTTTGGCCTCGATAAATACGCCCCGCTGGTGCAGCATGCGGAAGGTATCGCGAGAACTATGGCCCAGCGCCAGCACTACGTGGCGGCTATGAATGGTTTCTCCGTTACCTAGCACCACTCCCTCAAGCTGGCCATCGTTAATCAGCAGGTCGGTCACCTTGCTTTCGAAACGCACCTCGCCGCCAAGAGCGATAATCTCCTCGCGCATGGCTGCTACCACACCGGTAAGACGGAAGGTGCCGATATGCGGCTTGCTCACATACATGATCTCGGCCGGAGCGCCAGCGCGGACAAATTCGTGCATCACCTTACGGGCATAGAACTTCGGGTCTTTGATCTGGCTGTAGAGCTTGCCGTCGGAGAACAGGCCGGCACCACCCTCACCGAACTGTACGTTGGATTCCGGGGTCAGGGTCTTCTTGCGCCATAGCGCCCAGGTATCCTTGGTGCGTCGACGCACATCTTTGCCGCGCTCAAGCACGATGGGCTTAAAGCCCATTTGCGCGAGCAACAGCGCCGCAAATAAGCCACAAGGACCAAAACCCACTACCAGCGGCCGCTCGCTCAGATGGGCCGGCGCTTTTCCTACCGGATAGTAATTGGTATCCGGGGCCGGGAGTACATGTCGGTCATCGGCAAAGCGCGCCAGAATAGCTGCCTCGTCTCGTACTTCCAGATCAATAATGTAGATGAAAAGAATGACGCTGTTCTTCTTGCGGGCATCGTAGCTGCGCTTGAAGACAGTGAAGTTCAACAGGTCGGCGTCGCGGATATCAAGACGTTTGACGATGGCCTTGCGTAATTCATCTGTGGAATGATCAAGCGGCAGAGACAGTTCGTTAATGCGAATCATGGCGGTAATCCTGGCCGGTGACTCCGGCAAAGGAAGCAATAGAAGGGCGGGGGTAAGGCATGAATTATACCCGCCATCGTCCGCCCTGTCAGTCCTGGCCTGATAGGGCGGCCAACGGTGCCGTATGCTTCGGCGCTATGCGATACCAGCCCCTGGACTTGTATTATCGGTTTATAATCGTTGTCATTATGCGCCCAACAGCCTTTCCCTTTGTCTCGTGCGTTGGTCCGCTCCTCTCATTGATTTTTCCGTGCTTGGCTCTCTCATGAAACGATCCAAAAGCAGCCGCCGCTGGCTGGATGAACACGTCAACGATCCTTACGTCAAACGAGCTCAGAAGGATGGCTTGCGTTCCCGTGCCAGCTACAAGCTGATCGAACTGAACGAGAAGGACAAACTGATACGCCCCGGCATGCTTGTCATGGACCTTGGCTCCGCTCCTGGTGGTTGGTCACAGGTAGCCGGAAGGCTTGTAGGTGAGAAGGGGCGGGTTTTGGCTAGCGACATTCTGCCAATGGACCCGCTGGATAACGTCGATTTCATCCAGGGCGATTTTACCGACGATGCGGTGTTCCAGCAGATTCTCGACAAGCTCGACGGCAATAAGCCTGACCTGATTATCTCCGACATCGCTCCCAATATCAGCGGCATCGCTGCTGCCGACCAGGCTTCCTCCATGTACTTGGTCGAACTTGTTCTCGATATGGTTCGGCAGGTGCTAAAGCCCGATGGCAACTTTGTGGCCAAGGTCTTTCAGGGCGAAGGCTCCGACGAATTCCTGAAGGATGTTCGCCGCTCATTCGAGAAGGTGGTGATACGCAAGCCCGACGCGTCACGGCCGCGCTCAAAGGAAGTTTATCTGGTGGCAAAGGGATTTAAAGGATAAGGCGCCTACGGTGCTACCCTAAATACCTGCGACCCTTGCGCATCTAAGCTTGAGCGGAATTAGATAAAAGACAGCAGACAATAAAAAGCCGGCTTGTGGCCGGCTTTATTGGGTAGTAACGACTTATTTTTGGTAAGCCGCGACTGCCTTCAGAATTTCCGCGCGGGCTTCTTCAGCGTTGCCCCAGCGCTCTACTTTCACCCACTTGCCTTTTTCGAGGTCTTTGTAGTTCTCGAAGAAGTGCTTGATCTGCTCAAGAAGCAGAGCGGGCAGGTCGGTGTATTCCTTTACATCATGATACAGCACAGACAATTTGTCATGCGGTACGGCAACCAGTTTGGCGTCGCCACCGGCTTCGTCGGTCATGTGCAGAACGCCGACCGGACGCGCACGGATAACTGCGCCAGGCGCCACTGGATAAGGGGTTACGACCAGGACGTCCAGAGGATCGCCGTCGTCAGCTAGCGTGTTCGGGATGTATCCGTAGTTGGCCGGATAGAACATCGGGGTGGCCATAAAACGGTCCACGAACAGGGCATCGCTGTCCTTGTCGATTTCATATTTGATCGGCGCATGGTTAGCCGGGATTTCGATCGCGACGTAGATGTCGTTTGGCACGTCTTTGCCGGCCGGAATCTTGCTGTAGCTCATGGAGCGACTCACCCTTGTTGATAGGCCACGTAATGTGGGCAGAAGTATAGGCGTATTTGATCGGGTATTCGAGCCTTGGTGCTGGATAAGGTTCAATACTGGAACTTTGCCCGCTTGCAGGCCACTGAAAAGGGAGGTCCGTATCCATGATGCGGGAGGTCTTTCCTGAATCGGAGTCATGACAGGCATGTTCAAGTGGGTCAACGAAGCTACCGTTATCAACCTGGCTTTGGCGCTAGTCATTGTCGTCGTCAGTTACTGGATCATCCGACGTATAGTCAGCGCCGTAACGGGGCGCATCATTGCCTGGTCCACTCATAAAAGTGGCGGCTGGACCCAATATGTAGGCGCCATGGCCGAGCGGACGAGCCGCTTGCTCATTCTGCTGATGGCCATACAGATCGGTTTGTACGTGATCGATTTGAATCCCATCTGGGAGGACCGAGTCAGTCACATCTGGTTTTTTGTTCTAGCGTTACAAGCTGGCCTGTGGATAGATGCGGTCATTCAGCTATGGGCGCGCTCGTCCATGCAAAGCAAGTCGGGTCATCAGCGCAGCCAACTGACCATGACGATGATCTCACTGATGATTCGTGTGGCCTTGTGGGCGGTTGTATTCCTTTCGGTGCTGGCCAATCTCGGCGTCAACATCACGGCTTTCGTTGCCAGCCTGGGTATTGGCGGCATTGCCGTTGCGCTGGCCGTACAAAACGTATTGAGCGATCTGTTTGCATCATTGTCGATCGGGATCGACAAACCCTTTGAGCAAGGTGATTTTGTCGTGTTCGGCGATATTGCCGGATCAATTGAATACATTGGCCTGAAAACAACACGTATTCGCAGCCTCAGCGGCGAGCAGGTGATCTGTTCGAATACCCAGCTCTTGCAACAGACCATTCATAATTACAAACGCATGTCTGAGCGGCGCATTCTCTTCAGTTTCGATATTTCTTACCGTACACCGCCAGAAAAAGTCGCAGAGATCGCCCCGCTGGTAAAGGAGATCATTACCTCAGTGGAGCAAACACGATTCGACCGTGCACATCTGCTAGCGCTACAGACCAATGCGTTAAAGTTTGAAGTGGTCTATTACGTGCTGAGTCCTGACTACAACCTGTACATGGACATTCAGCAGAAGATCAATCTCGAACTACTTACTCAACTGGCCCAACGTGAGATCAAGTTTGGCATGCCGGTACGTTCGCTGGAGTTTCTCGAGGACGTGCCTGTAGCCCATCGAGCTGCACCTGATGCGCCCAAAGGAGCTGAAGCGGCTTCAGGTATCGAGATTCGGTGAGGTTGTTGCTAGCCATCTGAGCTGCGGATCCTGGCGGAAGAAAAGACGCAATTGTGCATAAAACGTCAGGATACGCAGCGTCAAGGACAGCTGGGGCACTAAAGAAATATTCGCAGCAGACCGCGAAGAATTCAGCAGGATGCTCGGCTGCATAGGGATCGATGGGCGCTTCGTCTTCGGAGGCGGTTTCTAGGCGTTGATTGAGATCATCGTAGGCGCTCTGAAGAGTGAAGGCCCAATCCGCTACTGACATCTCCCGATGTAATGGCGGCAAGCCGTTGGCTTCGCCTCGAAGCATGTCGATCTTGTGCATCAGTTCATGAATGACAAGGTTGTAACCGGTCCAGTCGCCACTCTCTTGAATACCGGACCAGGCCATGATGACCGGGCCTTGCACCCATGCCTCGCCACTAAGCTCATTGAGCTCTTCATGCTCAACACCAACTTCATCCCGGTAGCGTTGCGGGCTGGCAAAGTCCTGAGGATACAGGATCACTTCGTGAAAGCCCCGGTACCAGTTCTGGTCTGGCAGGGACAGCAGCGGAAATACGGCTTGTGCTGCCAGAGCCAGCCGATCTACGTCGTCAAGGATAAGGTTACCAAGCAGGGTGATCCGCTTGTGGGCTAGAAAGAGAAGGCTGCGCTGTTGTAACAGCAGGTCGTTTGCAGCATCGAGTCCCGCGATAATAGGCAGACGTGCATGTACGGCAGCCCAAAGATCAGGCGAGACCGGAGTGCGCTTTAGCACCCTCCGGTCTCGCCAGGCACGAAACGACCACACCTGTGCTCAGCTGATCTCGCTGCGGCTCGGGGTGGGGCGCAAGCGGCGGCTGATCACGCTGATGATCATGGGCAGCAGGGATATACCGATAATGGCAATCACGAGCATGGACAGGTGTTGTTTGATGAAGGGCACGTTGCCAAAGAAATAGCCCAGGGTGACGAGTCCGCCAACCCACAGGAAAGTACCCAGGACGCTAAAGCCTAGAAAACGCAGATAGTTCATCCGGCCTATACCCGCTACAAAAGGCGCGAAGGTCCGAATAATGGGTAGAAAGCGCGCGAGCGTAATGGTCTTGCCGCCATGCAGGGCATAAAAGGCTTGAGTGCGATCCAGATAGTCGCGTCGGAAAATTTTGGATTTGGGATTGGAGAAGAGTTTCTCGCCCAGGGTTCTGCCAACCACATAATTGGTACTGTCGCCGGAGATGGCGGCAAAGGCTAGAAGGCTACCCAGTAGCCAGGGGTCCATGCCGCCTGTTGCACAGATGGCGCCTGCGATGAACAGCAGCGAGTCGCCGGGCAGGAAGGGCATAACAACCAGGCCCGTCTCACAGAAGATGACCAGGAACAGGATGACGTAAATCCATGAGCCGTAATTGCTAACCAGCAATTCAAGGTAGACGTCGAGGTGAAGTATCAGGTCGATCGGATTGAAGTCCATGAACAGCCTATCTCTGGCGGTGGGGCGAAGGGTTCATTATAGGGGGAAGCCTCTACCCTGCTAGTGGCCGTTGGGTCGGACAGCACCTTGTAATTTGCGAAATGTTGCACGAATAATTCTTTTGCGAAGACGTTCACGCCTTGAGATGCCCATACGATTCGGGTAAGACCGAGGGAGGTGCACGATGCCGCTTGTCGCTGTGCTAACCTGCGGCAGGTTTTTACGGGGCTGCCGGGCCTCGCTCGTTCAGGGGTCATCCATGCATATCCATATTCTCGGTATCTGCGGCACGTTCATGGGCTCGCTGGCTGTATTAGCCAAGGCGTTAGGCCATGAAGTGACGGGGTCCGATGCCAATGTCTATCCGCCCATGAGTACCCAGCTGGAGGCGCAGGGAATTTCGCTGATGCAAGGCTACGAGCCAGCCCATCTCGAGCCGGCTCCCGATCTGGTTGTTATCGGCAATGCACTGTCTCGCGGTAATCCTGCTGTAGAGCATGTTTTGAACAAAGGGCTGCCTTATGTATCCGGACCGCAGTGGCTGGCGGATCATGTTCTTCAAGATCGCTGGGTATTGGCGGTGGCTGGTACTCATGGCAAGACCACAACAACCAGTATGCTGGCCTGGGTGCTGGAACATGCCGGCATGAGTCCTGGCTTTTTGATTGGTGGCGTCCCACAGAATTTTGGTGTCTCGGCACGCCTGGGTGGAACGCCGTTCTTTGTCGTAGAGGCAGACGAATACGACAGCGCTTTTTTCGATAAGCGTTCCAAGTTTGTTCATTATCGGCCTCGTACGGCGATTCTCAACAATCTGGAATTTGATCATGCCGATATTTTTCCCGATCTGGCGGCCATTGAGCGTCAGTTCCATCATCTAATCAGAACCATTCCAGGTGAAGGGTTAATCATTCGCCCAACTACCGAGCCGGCGCTGGCTCGTGTACTGGATACAGGATGCTGGACGCCTGTACAAACAACCGGTGAGGGCGGCCAGTGGCAGGCACGCTTGGTGCGCGACGACGGCTCATGCTTCGAGGTATTGTTCGAGGGCCAAGCTCAGGGCATTGTCGAGTGGAATCTGACGGGGCAGCATAACGTTGCAAATGCCCTCGCCACTTTGGCGGCGGCTCGTCATGTTGGTGTTGTTCCACCGCAAGGCATCGCAGCCTTATGTGAGTTTAAGAGCGTCAAGCGACGAATGGAGACGATTGCTGAGATCGGTGAAGTAACGATCTACGACGATTTCGCCCATCATCCTACGGCCATCGCTACAACGCTGCAGGGGCTGCGCGCTCGGGTTGGCGACGACTCTATCGTTGCTGTAATCGAGCCGCGTTCCAACTCGATGAAGCTGGGTGCCCATCGTGATGGCTTGCCGGATAGCGTGCGACTGGCTGACTCAGTTATCTGGTACGCACCGCCAAACCTGGGCTGGGATCTGGCCGGTACGGCTGATGCCTGTTCTGTACCGGCTGTGGTGTGCGACTCGCTAGACGCCATTATCGCCCGTGTCAAAAGCGAGGCGCGTGGTAAGACACACGTGGTCATCATGAGTAACGGCGGTTTTGGTGGGCTGCATGGCAAGCTGGCTACCGCCTTGAGGGAAGGAGATAGGGCGTGAGTGGACCTGAACGCGTAACCCTGGCGATGACGGGCGCCTCAGGCGCGCAATACGGTCTGCGGCTATTGGACTGCTTGATCCAGGAAGAGCGTGAGGTGCACTTCATGATCTCCAAGGCAGCTCATCTGGTTATGGCGACCGAAACCGATGTGACCTTGCCGCCCAAGCCGCAGGCGATGCAGGCATTTCTGACGGAATATTGCGGTGCGGCCGCCGGGCAGATCCGTGTATTCGGGCAGAGCGACTGGATGGCTCCGCCTGCCTCCGGCTCCAGTGCGCCGGCTGCCATGGTGGTCTGCCCATGCTCGACCGGCACCCTGTCAGCGATTGCCACGGGCGCCTGTAACAACCTGATCGAGCGTGCAGCGGATGTTGCTATCAAGGAACGCCGCACGCTGATTCTGGTGCCTCGGGAGTCACCGTTTTCCAGTATTCATCTGGAAAACATGCTCAAGTTGTCCAATCTGGGCGTGACGATTCTTCCAGCAGCGCCAGGCTTCTACCATCAGCCGCAGACGGTGGATGATCTGATCGACTTTGTCGTGGCGCGTATTCTTAATACGCTGAATATTCCTCAGGACATGCTGCCGCGCTGGGGTGAGCATCATCTGGTCAGCGATGAATAAGTTGCTCTGCGCCGGGCTCATGCTGATGCTGCTTAGTGGTTGTGCTAGCGTCGGCGCCCTCAACGCCAACAAGCCCGGCGCGCCACTTGTTTATGCGGGAACGCGTCTGGACTGGTATGCCCTGCAGGGCGGCTGTTGCCCAGCCGAGCGCTTTGGTGTCGAAGCGCCTACATATCCCGCTCTTGATCTGCCAGCCAGTTTGCTATTGGACACTGTGTTGTTTCCACTAGCCTTGGCTAAAGTACTTGGGGTCGGGCTAATTGTCCGTGGTGGTAGTTAAATCAAGGATTAGCTAACCTCCTGACAAACATCTACCCACTCCGCCTTAACCAGTTCCGCCATGCGCAAGGGGGACAAGCGCACAGCGCTGTGGATGGCACCAGCTGCAGGTAATACTTCATCGAAAGCTTTGAGTGAAGTATCGCAATACACCTGAAGCGGGGTTGCCAAGCCGAATGGACAGACGCCACCAACCGGATGGCTGGTCAGTGCCTGAACGCGCTCACCGTCGAGCATCTTGGCCTTACTGCCAAAGGCGGCCTTGAGCTTGCGATTGTCCAGCCGCGCATCGCCGCGAGCGACCAGGAGCACCTCTCGCTCACCAATGCGCAGGCCTAGGGTCTTGGCGATACGTCCTGGCTCTACACCATGTGCTTCGGCAGCTAGCGCTACGGTAGCGGTACTGGTATCCAGTTCGATAATCGAGAGGTCGGGAGCATGTGTGGCAAAAAAGTCGCGGACCGAGTCTAGGCTCATGGCTATCTCCAAAACAGTGAACCCAGATTCTTCAAAGCGAGACTGCTTACGTCAACCATAGAGCCTCGCGAACGAGCCCGTAATGGCTTAGGTCAGCGTCCCAGTTTACGCAACTCATCCGACTCGACTACCCGTGTACCATCTTGCTCCTCCAAGGCCAGGCGCCAAAGCGCACGAGCCAGAACACAGGCTTCGATACCGTGCCATTTACCTGGCAGGAGATGCGACAACGGGGCGGCAAGCTGCTCACTCAGGCGTTGTTCGGGACGCGGGCCTAATAGCAGAGACGGGCGGGCCAGGGTGAGCTGCGGCCAATTCTGGCTTTTCAAGGCTTCTTCCAGTTCACCTTTGACCCGGTTGTAAAAAAAGGATGAAGAGGGATCAGCGCCAATTGCGCTGATAACAATGTAGTGACGAGCACCTAACTCACGGGCCCGTTGGCCCACTGCCAGCGCCAGATCATAGTCAACCGTCCGAAAAGCTTCTTGGGATCCGGCTTTCTTGATTGTTGTACCTAGGCAGCAAAAGGCGACATCCAGGGGGCCGGTCAGGGAGGGAAGAAGTTCGTTCAGCTCGCCTATCGGGTTTTCCAGGCGGGGGTGGGGGGATAAAGGACGGCGTGTTGGCGCCAGAATGCGGCAAAGGGTGGGCTCGTTTAGTAGGCGGTCCAGCAAATGCTCTCCGGTCAGGCCGGTTGCGCCTGCAATCAGGATGTTCTGCGGGGTCAGATGCATAAGTAAGGCTCCTTATCGGTGAGCATATCGAGCGGTATTTCCGGGCACTTTGAGCAGCCTAGCGGTGCATACCACTCTTTTCGTTCTGACACGCCTTTTAGGGAGGAGGTTGCTTATGTCTCAGGGGTAGACAGCGCGACGTGCTCATCCTGAGCGGCACGTAACAAACGCCACTTCTTTAGTACAGCTGGTGGCGCCCAGATCTGGGGTTCGGAAGGCTCGAAACCTTGGCTAACCTCACGCTCAGCTACGATGTTGCTGGCTTCGGTAAACGCTTTCTGTAAATCATCCGTTTTCTGGAAAGCTTCGGCAAACAAGGCCCTGCCAAAGTAAGTAAAGTCCGCTTCGTCCGTGCAGCCGAACGAAGTGCGGTCGGCCCGAGCGGCTGTCATCACCAGGGTATGTTCGTCTTTGAGCGGTGGGATGAACCCTCCGCTATAGCAGGCCGAGACAATAACTACCTTGTCGCGTTGCTTGAGCGGGGTGAGCAGGGCTGCAAGCTCGGTCGCTGGCAGGTTGGCCAGCTCCAGGCCTGGTTCGCTCAAGGCCAAACGGTGATCAGCGGAGCCGTGGCTGGTGAGGTACAACACGATCAGGTCTTCATTACCGCTGCGTTCGGCCAGTGTTTGGATAGCCTGGTGCAAGTTTTCCCGAGTTGCCAGCGGATTGGCCGCTAACGGGTCGCGTTGATTGATCAGGCGAATCACGCTGCGTGCTTTAAAGCGCCCGGTTAGTAGGTCGGCAACGTAATCTGCTTCACGTTGGAATACCTTTTGTTGACCATCGCCGCCCAGACTGATGCCATACAGCTCGATGCCGGCAGTAGAGGGCAACACGCTGGCCAAGGCCTGGTCGAGCCGTTGACCTTGTTCCAGCAGCCCGCGCTCCAGTGGGTCTGGCTGATACACGCCATGTTCATTGCGTAGACGCTGGCCTTCACTCCACAGCCCAGCCTCACGGCGGCCGTCCGGGTAGGTTAAAACACCATGGCCGTCGAATTTGCCTTCGATGAAGTGACCGATATAAAGGCGGCCCTCTGCATCCGTGAAGCGGCCTTGGCCATGATAAAGCCAGTTTTTAAAGACGCCGCTATAACGGCTCCCGTCAGCGCCTGTAAACGTCCCTTGGCCTGTTAGTTCACCTCTCTTGAACGTGCCTACCCAGATGCTGCCATCCGCACTTTGATAGCGACCTTTACCAGAGAACAGGCTGTCGATGAATCCGCCTTCATAGAAGTTGCCTTCCAAGTCGGCCCATTGGCCTTGGCCATTGAGCTGTCCGTTTCTGAACGTACCGCTGTACTCGCTGCCGTCACTGTCGGTGCGGGAACCCTCGCCCTGCATTACGCCTTTGACGAACTCACCCTGATAGCGCCAGCCGTCAGCTGACTCTAGAAAACCTTTCCCGTGGAAAAGTCCTTGGTGAAACTGGCCTTCATAGCGTCCGGCTGGTGTCGTCAGTACACCCTTGCCTTCATATAGGCCCGCCTGGAAAGACCCTTGATAGTGCGTGCCGGTTACCAGGTGATGCTCGCCCTGATCATTGGCCAGGCCGTCTTTGAAATTGGCACGCAGCCAGTTGCCGTTGGGCCAGTCTAGGCGGCCCTCTCCCTGCAAGCGACCATGCTGGGTTTCACCGTGATACACGGCACCGTCAGGCAGGCGTATCTCAGTGCCGCTCTGGGCACCTGCAGGCGAACAGGCCAGCAGCAGGACCAGGCTTAGCGGTGCTGCTGTGCCCGAAAATCGGCGACGGGACAGGCTGAGGAGCTGGCGCTGGCCAGCCCTAGCGTGTTTCGAGACGAACGAGATGACGTTCAAGAGTAGAGGAATACGGTTCGAGGAGACGTTCGACACAGCTGGCACCCTCTGGACTTGCGATAGAGCGGATGCGGGCACGCTCACGCAAGAGCGCATCTTCAGCGATGCTGCGTTCGACCAGTAGCAGGTTCCGGCTGTGCTGGCTAAGCATGATGGCACTTCGTACGGTTTCATTAGCCAGCAGTTCCGGCAGCTTAAGCTTTACCAGCCGTTCGCCATGGGTCAGGCCCAGCTGCAATTGCAGGGTAATACCACTGTCAGCAACTTCAACCTGCAATGCATGACCCAGGGCACGCATGATTTCACCGCAACAGAGTGCATGCGTTAGGTAATCATCGTCGTCATTGGTTTCATGGAAAAGAATCAGGCTGCCGCCATCGATCAGACTGTGAAGTTCACCTTTGTATAGCTGCGTGGCTTGTTCCAAGCAATGCTTGTAGCGCTCCAGCAGGTCAACCAGACGAGCCCGCGGTAATTTACGGAGTTGCTCCTGGGAGCCTAGCTGAATCGCCAGTACGGCAGTGGAGACAATGTCTGGTTCATTCGCCATGGCAGGCGTAACAGGAGCAGAGGCGGCTTTGTTCTTACCTTCATCTTCCGCTTCTTCAAGGTCAGGCATGACGTCGGCAAAAGCGTCGTCATCGAACTCATCGCTGTCACCATCCGGTACTGCCACAGGTTTAGCAGGCTTGGCAGACGGGGTAGGGCGGACTTTGATGCCGGCACGCTCATCCAGGAAGGGGTTGTCTTCATCGCCTTCGATGGTATCTGCAGGAGCGACCTTGCTGACCTTGGAAGACCTTTTCGGCTTGGCAGGCTTGGGCTTTTCTGGCACCAGGCGCGTCTGTAACTGGCGAGCCAGATCACCGATTTCATCCAGGCGGCCTGCGCTGGGCGCTGGGTCATCCGGATCACGTAGCCACACCCGTAGCTCTAGTAGCGGAGTGGATAGGTTGCGTCCCAGACGCAGGCTGAGAATCAGGGTAAGAGCCAGCAGGATTAGCCCCAGCAGCGCCATGTTCTGCAGGCTGATCATCATCGGTTGCTGGAATTCGTTCATATCCAGACTCAGGCGCAACTGCCCGGTGGTGACATCCTGGAATTTGATCGGTGTTGAGTAGATGCCTTCCGTTTCTCCCAACAAGCTTCGTGTAGGACGAGTGCCGGCTTCCGCCAGAATGCGATTATCCGGACTAAACACGGCGGCATGGGCTACTAGCGGATTGCGGGCCAGATTGCCCAGCAGGACATTCAGGCTAAGGGTGTCGTTGGACACCAGCAGCTCGGTGGCCGAGGCCGCCGTCTGTCTTACTAGGGTCTGTCCGATGGCATCGGCCTGCTGTTGCATGGCGTGGCGAAACTGCATTCCCATGACCACGGCATAAATGAGCAGGGCTGCAATAACGAGAATGAGGCTGTGCGAAACGACACGCAGGGCAATGGGAATGCGGCGTTGGCGCAGGGCTCGAAACAGTAGCAGAAAGAAATTGTCGGGCTTTACAGTCGCGGGCCGAGTCACAGGGGGATTCTTTGGACAAAAATGTGTATCGCAGTATACCCAGCGGGCCGGGGTCGTTAAAGCGTGCTGGCCCCGACGATGAACCGCTCGTCAATCCCTAGGACTCCGGGTACGGCGAGAAACGGTTAGAATCGCTTCTTTTTCTGGCGGAGGCTGCGCCTTGCGAGACATCATCCTCATTACAAGTAACGGATATGCCGGCCCCGGGCTGAGCACTGTATTGGCCGCCGTACTGGCCGAAGCTGGCGCGTCATTGCTGGATATCCGGCAGAATCGTATTCAAGGGCTGGTCAGTCTCGGGTTGGTTGCCGAACTGCCAGTAGAACATGAGCTGAGTGTCTTGACTGAAACGCTTGAGCGGCGCGCCGCAGAGCGGGGGGCGCGGTTGCACGTGGCGCGGTTGGATGCCTCTTCGTATGCGACCTGGCAGGCTGCGGAGGCATCGCCCCGTCATATATTGACGTTGATGAGCCGGCATATCGAAGCGGCCCAGGTACAGCGCGTCGGTGAGCTGGTTGAGGCCCAAGGGTTATCGATTGAGCGAATCGAACCGTTGTCTGCGCCTGGTGCGCGCGGGCGGGCAGCGTTGGAGTTCACCCTGGTTGGCGAGCCAGCTGATCCTGAAGCCTTGCGCGCCGCCTTTTTCAGCGTGACTCAGGAATTGAACATGGATATCGGCTACCAGGCTGATACCCTTTTTCGCCGTCATCGGCGGCTGGCAGTGTTCGATATGGACTCCACGCTAATCCAGGCTGAGGTCATCGACGAGTTGGCCAAGGCTGCGGGTATTGGTGAGCGGGTCGCGGCTATTACGGAGCGAGCCATGCGGGGGGAACTGGATTTTCGGGCCAGCTTCAAAGAGCGCTTGGCGTTGCTTAAGGGCCTACCGGAGTCGGTTCTTGAAGATATTGGCGCTGGCCTGCGCTTGAGCGAAGGCGCTGAGCATCTGTTTGCCGAACTCAAACGTCTGGGTTACAAAACTGCCATCCTGTCAGGGGGCTTTACCTATTTTGCTCGCCAGATTCAGGCGCGCTTAGGCATCGACTACGTTTTTGCCAATGAGCTGGAGACCGTTGATGGGAAGGTAACCGGCGTCGCGGTGGAACCTATTGTAGATGCGCAACGCAAAGCCGATTTGTTGCGTGAGCTGGCGATGAAGGAAGGGGTGAGCCTGGAGCAGACCATTGCAGTAGGCGATGGCGCTAATGATCTGCCCATGCTGGCTTTGGCAGGGTTAGGGGTAGCCTTCAGGGCCAAGCCGCTGGTACGTCAGTCGGCTCGGCAATCCATTACCACGCTGGGGCTGGACGGGGTGCTCTATCTCCTGGGTGTACGAGATCGCGACGGCACCTCTTGACCGTTAAAGCCGGGCCGGCTGTTATAGTCCGGCCTGGTATCACTCTTCGGAGGTGAACTCGTAGTTCATGGCCTGGCTAGGCTCCTGCAAATAATAGCCCTGGATATAATTCACGCCTGACTGCCAGAGGGTAGCAAGAATGCTGGCGCTTTCGACAAAGGGCACGATGCATAACTTTTCATGCTCATGGACGCTAGCGATCAGCGCTTTCAGCGCCTCCTGATTCTCCGCATGGTTGAGGTCACGTACAAAGGCACCATCAACCTTGACGAAATCAACAGCGATCTGCTCCAGAAGCGTATAGGACGAAGATGACGTACCGAATTGACCCAGTGTAATACGGTGGCCTTGTTTCCTTAGGCCATGGGTCATTAGTCGAGCCTGATTCAGGTGAGCCACAACATCCGCTTCGCTGATCTGGAAGATTAGGGCTTCGGCTGGCAAACGAGAGGCCTGCATGGTCGCCTGTAGCCATGGCAACAACCTAGTGTCCTGTAGGGACGCCGCTGACAAATGGAGAAAAAGGCACGTGCTATGACCGCGGGCGCGGTGGTCAGCCAGGATACGAATCGCATTGTGGATTACCCAGCGGTCGATGCGTATGCTGAGGCCGCTTTCGTGGGCAGCCCGCAAAAAATCAGAGGTCGGTACCTGCTCATTTTGCGCATTGGTCAGGCGCAGCAAGGCCTCATAATGCTCTTGCTGATCACCGCGGAGGCTGATAATGGGCTGAAATAGCAGGCGGAACTGATTCAAATCCAAGGCCTGCTGTACCATGGCAACTAAGTTGCCTCGGCTGGCTGCGGCAGCGAGCTCCTCGGCAGGATCGTAGCGCTTTAGATCGTTGCCTCCCTGTCGGGCGATCGTTTGAGCGCAGCGGTGAGCGCGGTCAAGAACAGCGTTTGCATGAGGCGTTTTGGTATCCAGCGTCGTAAGGCCGATGGAGTAGGAAGGTTGAAAGGCGCGCTTGTTGATTTCCAGCGGATGTGCCGTAGTCTGCTTCAACACACTTCTTAAAATGGCTTCTAGCTGCTCTACTGGCTGCCGATCCGCCAGTACGGCGAAGGCATCGTCGCTGAACCGTGAAAGCAGGACGCCTTGGCCTACCTGTTGCTGCAGTTGTCTGGCCAGGGTTTTCAGCAGGGCGTCAGTGTGAGTCAGCCCGGCTTCTGCCAGCGTACCCGCATAGTGATCAATTTGCAGGTAGGCAAAGCTGGCTGCATGCTCTTGCCGAGCCACTTGTTCCAATGCGCTTTCAAGCGCTGCAATCATACCGGCCCGGTTGAGCAAGCCGGTTCCAGGATCCAGCCGAGTGGCTTCACGAAGCTTTTCCTCAAGCACCGCCTCGTTTAGGCCGCTGTCTCGAATAATCACCTGAATACAAGGTTCATCCTCGTAAAAAGCAGGCGAAAAGCTCATATCTGCTGTAAATGTCGTACCGTCAGCCTTGAGACCCAAGCACGTGAAGCGTGCCGTACCGTTCGCCTCAGGGTCATACGAGTATTGCTTAAGGAAGTCCCGGAAAGCCTGTTGATCGCTAGTGGCCACCAAGTCGATAACCGGCATGCCTTCTACGTCCTCACTGTCTGCGTAACCAAACAGCTCCAGATAGATAGGATTAACATGGACATGCATGCCATCGTGCACATAGGCAATGGCATCCTCGGAATTTTGCAAAAGCAACTGACAACGCTTTTCCGCCTCGGTCAGTGCTGCCTCGGCAGCACGATAGGCGCGACGTGTTTCTAGATTGCCTAGTTCTCGTTGTGCAACCAGAACCAAGCGCTCATCTTCTCCAAGTGGAACAGCGTCCTGAACCCCTTGCATCAGAGCCCGGGTAATAGCGTCCGGGTCCTCCGGATCGACCAGCAGGATGAAGGGCAAGTCTCCAGCCTGATTGCGAGCTATTTTAAGGGCTTCAAAAGGTGGCAGCGCTTGGCAAGAAGGCGTCGCAATAAGCAGGTCCCAGCTTTGCTGCAGGGCGCTGGTGAGCGCCTCTGGGCTATCCAGGCACTGAGCGCGAGTCGCGGAGCCTGCATTACGAAACAGGCTGACCAGCCGCTCGGCTTCGTTCTGCGATTCCTCGATGATAAGCAGGCGGATGATTTTCTTCGCAGTAGCCATAGACGGTTATAAGGACCTGAGCAAGAACAGTGATCAACAGATCAGGAGGCCGGAATCTACAGCGACTTCCAGAGGGAGTCAAAATCGTCTTCGTGAGCTGACGGCGAGCCCGCACCTTCCTTCCCAGGCTTGGGTGGGGGTGGGCTAGCGCTCTCCAATAATCGATATTCAAATATGCTAAAGCTTACGGTAGCACTTTGCCGGTGGGTCAGCATGCCCTGCTGCTCCATGCCGTTCTGATTGATCTGTACCTTGCTGCCTTCCTGAAAAGGCAGGCGCGGAGCAATCAAGGTAGGTGCCTGGTCAATAGCCTTGATTTCCGGCAGCAGCAGACCACGTAAGTATTGGCTGTTTTGCTCAGCCTTACGCAAGAGCTGAAGGCCACATGGGCGGGCCGTCGGTGCAAGTAACTCCAGCCCCATTTGCGTGCCACCTCCGCGAACCTGTCGAATCCAGCGGATGACGGCGATCCCCCAGCTGTGCTCATTGGTGCCGCGTAGCCCTACTACTTCCCCTGCCTGTAGCTGATCGGGTACTTCGTTGGGCCAGCTGACGCAATAGCCGCCTGGGCTGTGATTGACGATGGGCAGCGAGAACAGCGGATAGGTCTTATCGAGCTCAGGCTCTTGACTCTGGACAGTGCCCGGCGTTTCGTAACGAATCTCTTCAAGCGTATCGCCCGGTTCAGACGTGTTGTACTCCGCATCAAAGGCTAATGACCATACATCGGCTTTCTGCGCTGGCGCAAAGTCAGGCTTGGCCGCCGGTGGGGCTGGAAGATTAAGGGTCTGGGCAAAAGGTAGCCGACCAGACAGGTGAAAGTGCAGGGCGCTCATGCCAATGCATACTTCTAGTCGACCCTGACCGGATGTGCGCTGAAAGGCCCGGTCCGATTCCTGCCCCCAGGCGGCCCGTACATGTTGGAGCAGATCGGTACTGATGTCAGGCTGGGCCGGCAAGCGCGCTCGGCTACGCTCTTCAGGCGGCAGGGCAAGGTAGTCGCTGATCTGGCCGACCAGGGAATGCGTTGACAATCCCAGCAGGCCCTTAAGATTGGCTTCCTTAAGGAGGGTCCGGTAACGGGCTGGGGCATCGATCTGAGGCGCGACGACAAACAGTACGTCTGCCTGATCGGCAGGCTTGAGCTGTACCAGGCTGGCCCAGCGATCTAAATACTCGACCAGTTGAATGATCTGGCGCTGGCGTATCTGGTTGCAACGGGCTGTGCCAAACAGGAGAGCCGCGCAATAGGCTTCTTGCGGGCTTTGACCATCCGGCCGCTGAACCAGATCATCGCGGATGCGCTGGGTATGCAGGTTCAGGCGTTGTGCCAGCAGGAACAGCTGGTGAAGCTCCAGCCATAGATGGTCGCTGGCAGGTGTATACAGTAGGGCGGCACGGATCAGAGGGCCTTGCAGGCTGCGTAGTGCTCGTTGCAAGGCCAAGGGCAGCAGCGTGTTTCGGTCACGGGACGACGCTGCCAGTTCTTCGGTAACGACAAGCTTGTAGCCGGCTGCCAGATGGTTTTGCAAGGCCTGGCATAGGTTGGCGACCTTGCGTGAGCGCTCGTCCAGCACAATAGGCTGATCCAGCACATGCCGCTCAAGCAGCGTGCAGGTTCGATAAACTTCCGGGCGCAGCAGCTCCAGTAAGCGAAGACGCATGTCGTTGGGCTGGATCAACTGATTGATTTCCATCAATCCCTGATACAACAGGCGCGCCACTTCGCCGAGCTTGGCTCGCGGCAGTTGATCCAGCCAGTGTTTTAGTCCGTTGGGGCTGGCTTCGCAAAACGTCAGACTCCGCTGCGTGGGCGTCGGCACCCGCAGCAGGTGCTGAGGGCCTTGGCTAACCATCGACAGTGATCTCTCCCAATTGAGCAGTGGTTGGGACGTTTATCCCTAGGGTTGATAAAAGGCGTGTAAGCCAAACTTCGCCTGGTTAAAGCTCGCCCGGCATCGGTTCGATGATATCGGTGCGTACCGGTGATCCGATCTGCTGCCCCATATTGACCGTGCTGAAAGCGCCAAGCTCCTGAGCCCAACGGATTTGGTCCGGCCCAAACAAGACGATAACAGTAGAGCCCAACTTGAAGCGGCCCATTTCCTGTCCTTTTTCCAAATGGATCGGGGCGCGTGCGGCTTCATCATAGCGGGTAGTTCTGAGCATCCGCTTAGGTGGAGTCACGAGGCCGGCCCAAGTGGTCTCGATGCTGGCCACGATCATAGCGCCTACCAGAACCATGGCCATGGGGCCGTGCTCGGTATCGAATAAACACACTACGCGTTCGTTACGGGCAAACAGTTCAGGTACGTTTTCGGCCGTCAGGTGATTAACTGAAAAAATTTTACCCGGTACGTAGACCATTTCTCTTAGGGTACCGGCAACAGGCATGTGTACGCGGTGATAATCCTTTGGCGAGAGATAGATCGTGGCAAAGGAGCCGCCCATAAACGGCGCGGCACGCTCGGCGTCGCCGCCCAGCAGTTCCAGCAGGCTATAGCTATGGCCCTTGGCCTGGAAGATACGACCATGCTCGACGTGGCCGATCTGGCTCACTTCGCCATCGCTCGGGCTGACAATCGCGTCGGGGTCAGCTGGAAGGGGACGAGCGTCCGGCTTCAGGCTGCGTGTGAAAAACGCATTGAAATTTTCATAGGCCGTCAGGTCTTCGACCTCGGCTTGACGCATGTCCACTGCGTAGCGGCGGGCGAACCAGGCCGTTAGTGCATTCTTGAGCCAGGGCATCCGGCATTCAGCTACACAACCAATCATCCGGGATAGAAGATGATGGGGCAGAATATGCTGGCTAAAGATGAACAGGCGATCTTTGAAATTCATAGTGAGTCCTTGAGCGGCAATTTCGAAGCGTGAACCAGCAGACAGGGCCAGACAAGGCGAAACGAGAAAAAGATTCACAAAGTAGCTGTGATATCTATCGCATTATACTGCCATTTGGCCTGCTATCGAGCGTTCACGTCTAACGTTCGATGGGTGTGTCTGGATGATTGCCCCATTCACCCCATGAGCCTGCATAACCCTTGACGCTTGGATAGCCCAACGCCTTGGCCACAAGATAGGTGAACCCCGAACGGTGATGCGTCTGGCAATGGGTAATTACTTCTTTATCCGGAGTAATGCCCAGGTTGTTCAGAATATCGGACATGTCGCGGCGGATACGCAGGTTGCGGGCCGGGTCCATGCCGGCGGTCCACTCAAAGTTCACGGCGCCCGGAATATGACCTCCTCGTGCTGCCAGGACCTTGTCTCCGCGGTATTCATCGGCACCGCGAGCATCCCAGATGACCATGTCCATAGCGCCTAGGCGATGTTGTATGTACTCGCGAGTAGCTATAGGTGCGTCGTGTAAGGTCAGGGCGACAGGCGTCTGGCCGGGTGCCGGTACATCCTGCGTTAAGGGAAGGCCCGCATCGATCCAGGCGTGACGCCCCCCATCAAGGTAGTGGTAACGGGTATGACCAATCACGTCCAGTAACCAAATGAAGCGTCCGGCCCAGCCACCGCCTTCGTCGTCATAAACCACGTAAACGGCATCGGGGCGATGCCCCAGTTCGCTGAACAAGGTTTCAAGATCAGCCTTTTCTGGCAGCAGGCCCGGTGCAGGTGGCTTGCCCAATTGAGTGCGCTGTGGCGCAACGAAGCGGGCGCCCCGGATATGCCCTTCGGCGTAGCGAGCCACGCTCGACAGGTCGACCAGAATTAATTCAGGCGCGTCGAGGCGTGCGGCTAGGTCGGCGGGCTCGATTACGAGAGGCAGGTCAGAAAAGGACATGACGAATTCCCTGAATGAAAGGATAGGGCAGATTGTACCGGGGTTGCCTGAAAGCTGAACCATTCATCATGGTCAGGATATGTATGGGTCATGCAAGAGAAGCCCTCGCTCAATGCACGTCATGGTTTTGCTGAAGGCTTGCAGATCCCGCTCGGACAGCGGCGCTCCTTGTTTATCGGCAATGACCAGCAGACCAACGCGTGACTTGTTGCCCACCGAGCGAAGTATCAGGTTTTGAGTGGCGAAAAGCGCACGTAGGTTACCGGGCAGGTGTTGAATGAACTGAGCGGCATTGTCCTGGGTTAGACACAGTTGGGCCGGCTCTGCCATGAACTTGCGCAACAGAGCGCTGGTAGACAGCGACAGTTGTAGGCCGTTGGACGCTTCTGGAAGCCCATAAACCTGCTGGGCCAGTAGATGGGCGCCAGAGCGATCAGGAATCAGCACCATGAAGCGAAGCAGGCCACAGGCTATCAACGCATCGCACGCGCAGGCGGTCAGTTGCAGTAGGTTGGTGAAGGGGCTAGGGTCCTTCAATAGGGTCTGGCAGTATTTTTTCCAGGTGTCGATGTCTACTGGCGGTGTATGAGACGACTTGGGTAGTGCCTTTTTCGGGCGCAGGCGTCGTTCGTCCCAAGGCCATAGCAACGCTTCGGCAGGATGCCAGAAACCGGGCTTGGCCTGCTGCTTCGCGCTTTGTACAGCAGCCTGATGCGTGAGCTGTTGTACCTCTTCCAGCGGAGCCTGCATGTACAGACCGGTCAGACGTTGCCAGCGGAGAACATGGGGGTCGCTCCAGCTCTGGTGCGCCGCTAGAGCCAGGCCATTCGCCAATAGAATAGTGTTGCTTGGCTGGGTTAACCAACGGCGCAGCGGCAGGTCAGCATCGAGGCGCTGTTGCTGTTGCAGGGGATGGCTATTGTCATGAGCGATATGCAGCGCCTTGACCAGACGGCGACGATCCTGAACCAGCAACCGGTACCCTTCAACGATCCAGGCTGGCAGGCTCCAGCGTTCGGCAAGGGCTAGGCAGAGTTCAAGCAAGGGAACGCCTAACAACTCACGCTCAACCTGCACAGCAGGTTCGTGATTGCCTAGTACACGCTGCTCCCATTCGGTCCAGAGCTCCGGGTAGAGCTGCGCCAGCGGCCAGACCGGCGCAAGAAACAAAAGTGCGCAGAGACGAACCTCCTGCCGCAGGCGCGCCAGTGAGTTTCCGAACAAGCCTGTGGCTTGAGAGAGGGCATGCTGGCTTATCAGCAGAATCTGCTCCAGGGCCGGTGAGTATTGCTCTCTAGTTTCGGGCGGCAACGCCGATAACACATATTCTGCAGGCCCTAGCCCCAGTCGGCTTAAGGCTATTTCCAGGGTAACCGCCGGATTCTCCTTGCCGAGCGGGCTTCGATTGGCCTCGCGCAGCAGCACCAGTGCCAGGGCCGGTGATTTGATCGCGGCTTCGGCAATTTCCGGAACGGTGCGCTGGCCATTGAGCAGGGCCCGGCGGACGTCATCCCGTACTTCGACAGGAACGGACAAGCGCACGCTTTCCAGCTTGGTCAGCCAGGCATCAAGCGTCGTAGGACGAGCGGATGAGTTGGACATAGAGGGCTCGCAGGAATGGCTTTTCATAAAAGGCCTACAGTCTGGCGCAGATTATCCGATAACTAAATCAGCATTCCCGTCTTTGGGCCTTAGTCAACTTAAAGTGTTTGAAAATTATGGTCAAAATCATCGGCATTATCGTTGTCATTGGTTGCGTACTTGCAGGCTTCGTACTGTCGGGTGGCAGTATCATGGCCCTCGTGCATCCTTACGAAGTGCTGGTTATTGGCGGCGCTTCGATGGGGGCCTTCCTGCAGGCGAACTCAGGCAGCACGTTCAAGGTCGTGCTGAAGAAGTCTTTGTCAATGTTTGGTCATCGCTTCACGCATGGTTATTACCTAGACGTCCTTAAGCTGCTCTACGAGATTCTCAACAAGAGCCGCCGCGAGGGGATGATGTCTATCGAAGGTGATATCGAAGAGCCTAACGAAAGCCCTATCTTCACCAAGTATCCGGCCATTCTCAAGGATGAGCGGATGACGGCCTATATCACAGATTATTTACGTCTCATGTCTTCGGGCAACATGGCACCTCACGAGCTGGAAGGCTTGTTTGACATGGAACTCGCCAGCATGAAGGCAGACCTCGAGCATCCCGCTCATGCCGTGTCTAAAGTGGCAGACGGTCTGCCGGCCATGGGTATCGTGGCGGCAGTACTCGGGATCGTAATCACCATGGGCCTGTTGGCCGAGGGAGATACCATCAAGATTGGTGCAAGCGTGGGTACAGCCCTGGTTGGTACCTTCCTGGGTATTCTGGCGGCCTACGGTTTCTTTGCGCCACTGGCCTCATCGCTCGAGCATGACGCCAAGGAAGAGCTCAATGTTCTTGAGTCTATCAAGGCCACCCTGGTTGCCTCGGCATCCGGCATGCCGCCGACCGTAGCGGTCGAGTTTGGCCGTAAAGTCTTGTACCCCGCCCACCGCCCAAGCTTTACCGAGCTTGAGCAAGCCATGCGTGGCGCCTGAGGCTAACTAGTCATGGATAACAACCAGCCTATTATCATCAAGCGCGTCAAGAAAGTTGAAGGCGGGCACCACGGCGGTGCTTGGAAGATCGCCTTCGCTGACTTCATGACCGCCATGATGGCGTTCTTCCTGGTGATGTGGCTGTTGATTTCAGCCACACCCGAGCAGCGAATCGCCATTGCCGGTTACTTCCAGGACCCGATCGGTTTTACCGACAGTGGCAGTCCGTATGTGATCGACCTTGGCGGCACACCAACGCCTTCGCCGGACCAAACGCTCAATCCCACCATGGATCAGCAGCCCAAGTCCGAAAATATGCCAAGCAACCCTGACGACGTGCCCTCCGAAGAGAGTTCGTCCAAACCGACGCCGGGTGAGGCATCAGGTATCAATGCAGACCTGGCGGAAAATATCGCCGAGAAGATCGATAAGGAGCGGCTGCAACTGCTTCTTCAGGAATTGCAGAACAAGATCGACGAGAACCCGGATCTGCAACGCTTCAAGGACCAGATTCTGCTGGAGATTACTCAGGATGGCTTGCGTATCCAGATTGTCGATGCCGAAAACCGGCCCATGTTCGACTCTGGCAGTGCCCAATTGAAGTTCTATTTCGAAAACATCCTGTTGGCCATGGCAGACTCCATCAAGCAGGTGCCGAACAAGATCAGCGTTAGCGGCCATACCGATGCCAAACCGTTTGTTGACAAGGGTTATTTCGGAAATTGGGAATTGTCAGCTGCTCGAGCGAACGCAGCACGACGGGCTCTGATTGCCGGCGGTTATCCGGATAATCAGGTGGCGCGTGTCGTAGGGTTTGCCTCGTCGGCCCTGTTCGACCGCAAGGATCCGCTCAATCCAGTGAACCGTCGTATCGATATCGTTGTACTGACGAAGAGGGCGCTGCGGAATATCGAGGGTGACAGTAGTAGCGAGGCCGCTCCGTCTTCTCCGGTGGGTCCACCGCCAGAAGACCGGCAAGGTGCAGCATCTGACGCTTCGGGTGGTGTAGGAAGCGTCAGGGCAACTAACAATCTCGCTCAGCCGCTCAATCCGCAGGACTTACAGCAAAAGCTCAACGCGTTTGACGATGGCGCGCTAAAGATGACTCCGCCGTCCGAGCGCTAAAGCGATAAACGATGCGCCTGTCTGGAGTAGGGCTGAAGGGTCAATACTCCGGCTCGGGCAGACTGGCGATGATGTGGCGGTAACTGGCCATGCGTTGAGGATGGATTCGCCCTTCTTCGAGTGCCTTGAGAAAGGCGCACCCGGGTTCGCGATCGTGTTTGCAGTCGCGGAAACGGCACTGGCCGGAGAGGTCGGAGAGTTCGATGAAGCCGGCCTCCACGTCGTCACGGCTCACATGGCCCAGTCCGAACTCACGGATACCGGGCGAGTCGATGAGATCGCCGCCGCCTGGAAAGTGAAACAGGCGGGCCGTTGTCGTAGTATGCGTTCCCTTGCCTGTTACCTCTGAGAGAGGGCCGACACGGGTGTCTACCCCGGGCAATAGTGCATTGACCAGAGACGACTTGCCTACCCCGGATTGCCCGACGAATACGCTGATGTGCCCATCCAGGGCTTCTTTCAGGCGATCCAGGCTCAAGCCGTTAAGGGCGGAAACTTCAAGCAAGGGGTACTCCAAATCGTTATAGATCCCGAGCAGGGTGTCCATGCGCTGGGCATTGCTGTCGTCGATCAGGTCAGCCTTGTTCAATAGGAGTAGGGGTTGGATGCCGGCATGCTCGGCTGCGACAAGGTAGCGATCGATCAGGTTTCCATGTGGCTCTGGTAGCGGAGCGAAGACGATAACCAGGAGATCTACGTTAGCTGCTACCGGCTTGAGTACGCCGCGCATGTCGGGGCGGCATAGCTCCGAGGTCCGCGGCAGTTGCGCCACAATGACGCCAATACCCTGGTTGCCCGAACGCCAGACCACACGATCGCCAGTCACGAGTGCAGGCAGGTTGGCACGCAAGTGGCAGCGTTGGATTTGGCCATCGTCGCCTTCCACTTCCACCTGAACGCCAAAGTGGGCAATGATCCGGCCGGTCTGCTCAGGGCCCAGATCGCCGCCCTCCAGCTCTTCAATCAGACGGGATTCCCGCTTTTCGGCACGGGCTGCGCGTTCAGTCTGAATTTTTTCGATGCGCCAGCTCTGCCGACGGGTAAGATGGCGTTTGGCCATGTAATCGCTCGATAAACCTAAGGTAGAAACGGAGTCTATCAGGCAGTTGAGCGACTCGGTGAAGGATCGTTCGATAGAGGCCATTCTTAGCTAGACTGCATCTCATTACTCGACTCCATGACAGGCCGCATGCTCGACACTCTTCGTCACCGATATCCTGCTGTATTGGCTTTACTGACCCAACTTCTGGCCGTGCTGATTGTTTGGGCCGTGCTACAGGTCAGCATGGTCGTTTTTCACTATCGTTTTTCGCTGATGGCTGCCGCCTGCCTCCAAGGCGTGCTAGCCGCTACCCTGGGGCAGTGCTTTGGTCTCCACCGTTGGTGGCTCTTTATCAATCTTCTCTTTGTACCTGCCCTTGTTGCATTCAATGGCTACGCCATCCCAGCCTGGATTTATCCGGTCGGCTTTTTCACTGTGCTTCTGCTGAACTGGAACAGCCTAACCGAGCGTGTTCCGCTGTACCTCACCGGCCGCGAGACTCGGTTAAAGCTTAGCGAGCTGCTGGCAGACCTGCCGCCGGGCTTTACCTTTGTCGATCTGGGCAGCGGTCTGGCGGGGACGCTTTGCCATTTGGCACGCGACTATCCCCAGAGTCGTTTCACTGGCGTAGAAACAGCGCCCATGAGCTTTGTGCTCTCCTGGCTACGCTGCCTGCCGCGGCGTAATTGTCGGATTCGTTATCGCAGCCTCTGGAAGGAAAACCTGGAAGGCTATGAGGTTGTGTATTGCTTCTTGTCTCCAGCGCCCATGCCAGCGCTCTGGGAAAAAGCCAGAGCCGAGATGCGTCCGGGTAGCCGATTGATCAGCAATACGTTCGAGATACCGGGCGTCCCGCCTAGTCAGGTTATCGAGCTGAATGACTGGCGGCAGTCCCGAATCCTCGTCTGGCAGCGTTGATACCCTGGCACAGGGCCAGCCGAGGCATATTTATTCCGCTACACTGCGCTGCATAGCTCAAGGAGTATTGCCATGCAGAACCCCCAGAACTTGATCTGGATTGATCTAGAAATGACCGGTCTGGATCCGGACAACGATGTAATCATCGAAATGGCCACTATCGTGACAGACAGCGACTTAAATGTGTTGGCTGAGGGGCCGGTTATCGCCATTCATCAGCCTGACGAGATTCTAAATGGCATGGATGAATGGAATACTCGCCAGCATGGCCAGTCCGGTCTGACCCAGCGGGTGCGTGAAAGCACTATTGATACGGCTGAGGCCGAGCGGCAGACCCTGGAGTTCTTGCAAGAGTGGGTGCCGGCGCGAGCTTCGCCGATCTGCGGCAATAGTATCTGCCAGGATCGCCGCTTCCTGTATCGGCGCATGCCCCAGCTAGAAGCCTATTTTCATTACCGCAACCTAGACGTGTCGACGCTAAAGGAGCTGGCTGCGCGCTGGGCACCGCATGTCCGAGACGGCGTTAAGAAAGCCGGCAGCCATCTGGCGCTGGACGACATTCGCGATTCAATCGCAGAGCTGCGTTATTACCGCGAGCACTTTATCAAGTACTAAGCCTGCTCGCTCGCTGGGTGCAACAACCAAAAGGCATTGCACCCAACTCCTGGGTTCAAGCAATGGAAGCCGTCTCACCGTGCCGCCCCAAGGCCCATTCAACATGTTCCCGCACGAGCGGGGAAGGATGCGCTCGATGCAGCTTTAAAGCCTCGACAACAGGAATACTAGTAGGCGCATTACCCAGCGCCACCGCAAGGTTACGCAGCCAGCGCTCATACCCGGCTCTGCGAAGGGGAGAGCCTTCCGTGCGGCTGAGAAATTCCGCTTCGGTCCAGCGAAACAAGGATACTAGGTCGCTGTTATCCAAATTATGCCGAGGCTGGAAGTCAGGCTGAGTTGTAGGCTTGGCAAAGCGGTTCCAGGGGCAGACGATCTGGCAATCGTCGCAACCGAACACCCGATTACCAATAAGTGGGCGCAATTCTTCCGGGATCGAGCCCTTCAGCTCGATGGTGAGGTATGAAATGCAGCGCCGCGCATCCAGTACGTAGGGCGCAACAAAGGCGGCGGTCGGACAAATATCCATGCAGGCGCTGCAGCGACCGCAATGGTTGCCGGCGTGAGGCGCATCTACCGGTAGCGGCAGATCCGTGAATAGTTCACCCAGGAAGAAATAGCTTCCAGCCTTGCGATTAAGGACCAGCGTGTTTTTGCCAATCCAGCCAAGGCCTGCCTTCTCGGCCAATGCTTTTTCCAGCACGGGGGCGCTGTCAACGAAGGCGCGATAGCCAAACGGGCCAATAGTGGCCTGGATTCGTTCGGCCAGTTGCTGCAGACGCTTACGAATGAGCTTGTGATAGTCGCGTCCCAGCGCATAGCGCGAGACATAGGCTCCGGTTGGTTCGGCCAAGCGCCGAGCCATCTCCGTATCGCCCGGCAGATAGTCCATCCGAAGCGAGACGATACGCAGCGTGCCGGGAACCAGCTCATCTGGGCGAGAACGTTTGCGGCCGTGCGCGGCCATATAGTCCATCTCGCCGTGATAGCCCGCGGCAAGCCAGCGCTCGAGGTACGCTTCATGATCAGCCAGGTCGACACCTGTGATGCCGGTCTGCTGAAAGCCCAGCTCACGTCCCCAGTCCTTGATAGTTTGGGCAAGTGTGTCGAGATCGAGTGTAGGTAAAGACATGGCGTGGCGTTAAGCTACCGACGAGAATATGAGTTTTCCAGACCTGGAGCCCGTTTCCGCATGCACGATGACTTGCCGCTTTCCCTTTATAGCGCTGCCCAAGTGCGCGCCCTCGATGCTCGATTGATCGCGTCGGGAACACCTGGTTTCGAATTGATGCATCGTGCCGCACGTGCGGCCTGGCGTGCCTTGCGCCAACGCTGGCCCGATGCCGGGGCGATTACAGTATTCGCTGGAGGAGGCAACAACGGCGGCGATGGTTATTTGATCGCGGCCTTGGCGCAACGGGCGGGCTGGCCGGTGCGAGTATACCACCTCAACGATCCCGCCACGCTCAAAGGCGACGCGGCGCATGCCTATGCTGAAGCCACTGGTTGCGGGGCTCGGTCGGAAGCATGGAAGAGCGGTGCGGAGCTGAGTGGCGTCATTGTGGACGCGCTGTTGGGTACAGGCTTTTCAGGCAGTGTTCGGGACGCATACGCTGAAGCTATCAAACAAATCAACGCCTCGCCGTTACCCGTTCTGGCTGTGGACGTTCCCTCCGGACTCAATGCTGATACCGGGGCTGTCACTAGCATTGCGGTTCAGGCGAATCTAACCGTTACGTTCATTGGGGTAAAGCTGGGGTTGCTGACGGGAGAGGGGCCCGATCATTGTGGCGAGCTTGAATTTGCCGCGCTGGTCGAGGAGCCCCAGAATCCGGCTGATGCCTTGGCCCAACGTCTGTCGCCCCGCAACCTGCCGCGCTTGCCCCCGCGTAAGCGTAGTGCCCATAAAGGAAACTTTGGGCATGTTCTGGTGATGGGTGGTAACGAAGGGACGGGGGGCGCAGCGATGATGACCTCTGAAGCCGCACTGCGCTGCGGGGCCGGTATGGTGTCTCTGGCGACGCGTCCTTCCAATGTGGCCGCCGCGTTGGCGCGTCGTCCCGAAATCATGGTTGCAGGTGTCGAGTCCTCGAGCCGAGTTATCTCGCTGGTTGAAAAAGCCGACGTCCTGGCCGTTGGGCCGGGATTGGGGCAGGGCGCCTGGAGCCGCAGTCTTCTAAGCGTGGCTGCTTCTCGGGACATTCCTCAGGTCTGGGACGCCGATGCGCTCAACCTACTGGCAGGTCAGGCAGTCAGTACGCCCAAGGGGCCCTGGATCATGACCCCTCATCCTGGTGAAGCCGCACGCCTGCTGCGTAGCGATACCGCAACGGTACAGAACCTTCGGCCTACGGCGGCCAGAAAGCTGGCCGAACGTTACGGTGCGGTTGTACTGCTCAAGGGGCTTGGAACGCTTATCGCCGCTCCGGATGGCCGGATGGCGTTATGTGGGCGAGGACATCCTGCTATGGCAACCGGTGGCGCAGGCGATGTGCTTACAGGCATCATTGCCGCCTTGTTGGCTCAGCATCTACCGGCTTTCGAAGCGGCCTGTCTAGGTGCCTGGCTACATGGGAGGGCCGGTGAGCTGCTTGGTCAGCATGGACGAGGACTGGCCGCTAGTGACTTTCCCGATACCGTTCGTCAGCTTTTAGAGAGTTATAATCCATGTCTCAAATGACTCCTCCTTCGACAACTCCATTTGAAACCGTGCTGTTTGTAGCTGACGAAGAAGGTATGGCTACCCTAGGGAAAAAGATCGCTCAGGCCAGCGGAGGCCGCGGGACCGTTTACCTGCATGGTGATCTTGGCGCTGGAAAGACAACCCTGTCGCGCGGCATTCTGCGTGGCCTGGGGCATGCCGGAGCGGTCAAAAGTCCTACATTCACTCTGGTGGAGCCTTATGAGATAGCGGATATCCAGGCCTACCACTTCGATCTGTACCGTCTGGCCGACCCCGAAGAACTTGAGTTTCTTGGAATTCGAGACTATTTCACAGGGGATGCCCTGTGTCTGATCGAATGGCCAGAGCGGGGGCGGGGCCTTTTGCCAAAGCCTGATCTGGACATTACCATTACGCCCCACGCGGGCGGTCGTAACGTGCAGCTGGTGTTTCAAAGCCCACAAGGCGAAGCTTGGCACGCCGCCCTGTTCACAGGAGTTTAAAGGCGAATGGGGTGGGGGATGCGAGTACGCTTGGGATGGGCAGCCATAGGTGCGTTGTTGTTGTGCATGGCGACTCAAGTACTGGCCGCTGCCGACATCAAGGATATGCGTGTCTGGCGTGCGCCGGACAACACGCGTCTGGTGTTTGATTTAAGTGGCCCGGTCAAGGCCAGTGTTTTTACCTTGACGGCGCCCAATCGGATCGTCATTGATCTGAGTGGCGCCAAGTTATCTACCCAGCTTAATGAAGCGCGCTTGAAGGGCACTCCCATTACAGGATTGCGCTCGGCTCAGCGCACGGAAAATGACCTGCGTGTCGTGCTCGACGTTGCCCAGCCGGTAACGCCCAAGAGTTTTACCCTGGCACCCAATCAGCAATACGGAGACCGCCTCGTAGTCGACCTGTACGATCAGGGCGCCGACATTAGCGCGGACGTTCCGGCTACGCCAACCCCCGAACGACCCTCAACGCCGGTAAGCCCGGCTCAGCCCAAAGTGACGGTGCCGGCAGGACCGTCCGGCAAGCGCGATGTAATTGTCGTGATTGATGCCGGTCACGGCGGTGAAGATCCTGGTGCCGTTGCCCAGGGGGGAGGCTTGTTCGAAAAGAACATTACTTTGGCCATTGCTCGCAAGCTGCAGGCACAGATCAATCAGATGAAAGGCTACCGGGCCGAGCTGACGCGTACGGGTGATTATTTTATTCCGCTGCGCAAGCGTACCGAGATTGCCCGTAAGAAGGGGGCTGACCTATTTATCTCTATCCATGCAGATGCTGCGCCGAATCGGTCCGCTTCTGGCGTTTCCGTTTTTGCGTTGTCGCAACGTGGCGCTACGTCAGAAACGGCGCGCTGGCTGGCTGATACGGAGAACAGTTCCGATCTCATCGGGGGGGTGGGTAGCGCGCTGGATACTAAGGATCAAATGCTTGCTGGCGTGCTGCTGGACCTCTCGATGACGTCAACCCTGTCCTCCAGTCTGGATGTCGGCCAAAAGGTGCTGACCAGTATGGGGCAGCAAACCAAGCTCCTGCACCGCAAGGTTGAACAGGCCGCCTTTGTTGTGTTGAAATCTCCGGATATTCCATCGATTCTGGTCGAAACCGGGTTTATCTCCAATCCGAGCGAGTCGACCAAGCTGGCCTCTTCCAGGCATCAAGAACTTCTGGCTCGCCAGATTCGCGCAGGCGTCTCGCAGTATTTCCAGAGAAGTCCGCCACCCGGAACTTACCTTGCTTGGCTGCGTGACCAGAAGGGGCAGCAGTTAGCGACGGGGAACCCATAAGATCCCTCTGGACCGATAAGCGCTGCCTTCTGACCTGATGTCCTGTTCGGAAAGCTTTGCTGCTTTTCTGTTCAGCAAGCCCTGACCTTCTGATTATTTCTGGCTGCTTTCATGACTGACATACGCCGTATTCAACTTCTCAGCCCGCGCCTGGCCAACCAGATCGCTGCGGGTGAGGTCGTCGAGCGTCCCTCCTCGGTCGCCAAGGAATTGCTGGAAAACAGCCTGGATGCAGGGGCTCGTCGAATTGACATCGAGGTCGAGCAGGGTGGCGTCAAGCTGCTGCGTATCCGTGACGATGGCAAGGGTATTCCTGCCGATGATCTGCCGCTAGCACTTGAGCGTCATGCCACTAGCAAGATCTACAACCTCGACGAACTAGAGCATGTCGAAAGCCTTGGTTTTCGCGGAGAAGCTTTAGCCTCGATCAGCTCCGTATCGAGACTGACCCTGACCTCACGTCATTATGAGGCCGATCACGCCTGGCAAGTAGAAACTGAAGGGCGAGAAATGCATTCACGGGTTAATCCGGCTGCTCATCCGCCCGGCACGACGGTAGAAGTGCGCGACTTGTTTTTCAATACACCCGCACGGCGTAAATTTCTGCGGGCGGAAAAAACCGAGTTTGATCATTTGCAGGAGGTCGTACGGCGCCTGGCATTGGCCCGTTTCGATGTGGGTTTTCACTTGCGGCATAACGGCAAGACCGTGTTATCCCTGCATGAGGCCACGACCGATATCAGTCAGGCCCGGCGTGTCAGTGCAGTCTGTGGGTCTACCTTTCTTGAGCAGGCCTTGCCTATTCAGCATGAGCGAGGTGAGCTGCGCCTTTGGGGGTGGGTAGGGCTACCAACGTTCTCGCGCAGCCAGGCAGACCTGCAATATTTCTATGTAAACGGGCGGATGGTCCGAGACAAACTAGTTGCCCATGCGATACGGCAGGCTTACCGGGATGTACTGTATAACGGGCGCCATCCGGCATTCGTCCTGTTTCTCGAGCTGGACCCAGGGGTCGTGGATGTGAATGTTCACCCCACCAAGCACGAGGTCCGCTTTCGTGACAGCCGTATGGTGCATGATTTCCTTTACGGTACGCTGCATCGGGCCCTGGCCGATATTCGGCCGGATGATCAACTGGCAGCACCCGCGGCGTCCAGTCTGCCCGCGCCTGTAGTGACTGGTACGGCGGCCGGCGAGTTCGGCCCGCAAGGTGAAATGAGTTTGGCGGCTAGTGTGCTTGAGCCAAGCAGGTCGGCACTGGCGTCCTATGGCAGTGGGCCGAATGGCTCTGGCAGCGGCTCGTCCTACGCGCCCCCGCCATCTACCCACTCGAATTTGTCAGTCGCAGAAAAGCAGGGGGCTTATCAGGCTTTTTTCGCGCCGCTTCCTGGAAACGGTCCGGCCTCACCTGCGTCCGCATCAGCAACATTGCCTGAAGAGCAAGGGGATATTCCTCCATTGGGGTATGCGCTGGCGCAGCTCAAGGGTATTTATATTCTGGCTGAGAATGCCCAAGGTCTGGTCTTGGTAGATATGCATGCTGCTCATGAGCGTATCACCTATGAACGGCTCAAGGTTGCGATGGCCAGTGAGGGACTGCGCGGCCAGCCCTTGTTGGTTCCAGAGTCCATTGCGGTCAGCGAGCGCGAAGCGGACTGTGCTGAAGAGCATGCAGACTGGTTCCAGAAACTGGGCTTCGAGTTACAACGATTGGGTCCGGAAACCTTGGCTATCCGGCAGACGCCTGCACTACTCAAGCAGGCCCAGGCAGCCCAGCTGGTTCGGGATGTCCTTTCCGATCTGCTCGAATATGGGACCAGTGATCGAATCCAGGCGCATTTGAACGAGTTGCTTGGCACCATGGCATGTCACGGCGCAGTACGAGCAAACCGGCGTTTGACACTACCGGAAATGAACGCTTTGCTACGGGATATGGAAATCACCGAGCGCAGTGGTCAATGTAACCATGGTCGACCTACCTGGACCCAAATGGGGCTGGACGATCTCGATAAACTGTTCCTGCGTGGCAGGTAATCGGCCTCAGATGATGTCTGCAGGCCTTCAATGAGTGTGTGAATGTCTCTTCCTCCTGCCATTTTTCTCATGGGTCCGACAGCTTCGGGCAAGACTGATCTTGCTCTGGAGTTGGCGCGTGTACTGCCTTGTGAATTGATCAGTGTCGACTCCGCGTTGGTGTATCGCGGCATGGATATCGGTACGGCCAAGCCTTCTCCTGAGGTGCTTGAGTCTTTTCCTCACCGGCTGATCGATATTCGTGAACCCAACGAGGCGTATTCCGCTGCTGATTTTTGCGCAGATGCACGCGCGGCGATGGCTGACATCACAGCGGCCGGGCGCATTCCCTTGTTGGTCGGCGGAACCATGCTTTATTTTAAGGCCCTGCTGGAAGGCCTGGCTGACATGCCCAGCGCTGACCCGGCGGTGCGCGCTAATATCGAAGCACAGGCTGCACATGAGGGATGGGGCGCGATTCATCGTTGCCTTGCCGAAGTAGACCCCGAGTCTGCGGCCCGCATTCATCCCAACGACCCTCAGCGGCTGACCCGAGCGCTTGAGGTGTATCGCTCCAGTGGTGTAACGATGACCGAGTACCGGATGCGTCAACATGGAGGAAATGCTGATTCCAGCGCGCCGTTTATCGAACAATTCCCGTATACTGCCATTCATCTGGCGATTGCTCCCAGGGAGCGGGCGATATTGCATGAGAGGATCGCTGTGCGTTTCCGCCTGATGCTGGAACAGGGCTTCATTGATGAGGTCACACGTTTACGAGCACGGAACGATTTACACGCCGAGTTACCCTCTATGCGCGCCGTCGGCTACCGTCAAGTATGGGAGTACCTGGACGGAAAAACGAGTTTTGATGAAATGACTGAGCGCGGCATCATCGCCACGCGCCAGCTGGCCAAGCGACAGCTCACCTGGCTGCGTGGTTGGAGCCAGCTACAGTGGTTAGATAGTTTGGCGCGCGACAATGTGTCGCGTGTCTTGAAAAGCCTTAAGGCGGTCTCCATATGCAGTTGAGTCTCAAGAAGAATCGCGCCGATGATGGCGAACCTTCCGACCTTGCAATTACTGAATCTTTTATCTTTGAGGAGAGCGGCACAATGTCAAAAGGGCATTCGCTACAAGACCCTTACCTGAATACCCTGCGTAAGGAACGCGTTCCGGTTTCAATTTACTTGGTCAATGGCATCAAGTTGCAAGGTCAGATCGAGTCTTTTGATCAATTTGTCATCCTGCTGAAAAACACAGTCAGCCAGATGGTATACAAGCACGCCATTTCTACCGTTGTGCCCAGCCGCCCTGTACGTCTGCCTAGCAGCGATCAGCCAGCTGAACCCGGTAATCTGTAAATAGGAGTCGCCCTTGTTCTTTGAACGCCCGGGTGGTGGTGAACGGGCCATTCTGGTCCATATCGAAGGCCAGGATCCTGATGTCCGCGAGGATCCTCAGGAGTTCCAAGAACTTGCGCGCTCCGCCGGCGCTGACATGGTGGCTCTTGTCACTGTGTCGCGTTATCAGCCCTCCGCTCGCTTTCTCATCGGTACCGGCAAGGTCGATGAACTGCATGATCTTGTTAAGGCTGACCAGGCTGAACTCGTCATTTTCAATCACACGTTAACGCCCAGTCAGGAGCGTAATCTCGAACGTGCCTTGGAGTGCCGTGTGCTTGATCGTACCGGTCTGATTCTGGATATCTTTGCCCAGCGTGCCCGTACTCATGAAGGTAAGCTGCAAGTCGAGTTGGCTCAGCTGGATCACATGAGCACGCGCCTGGTTCGAGGATGGACGCACCTTGAGCGACAAAAGGGAGGGATTGGTCTTCGAGGGCCGGGTGAAACTCAGTTAGAAACTGACCGCCGTTTGCTGCGCATTCGTATCCGGCAGATTAAGCAGCGTCTGGAAAAGGTACGCAGTCAGCGTGAGCAGGCCCGGCGAGGACGGAGGCGTGCTGAGATTCCCGCTGTTTCACTCGTAGGTTATACCAACGCAGGCAAGTCGACGCTATTCAACAGTCTGACGGCCTCAGGGGTATATGCTGCCAATCAGCTGTTTGCGACGCTGGACCCCACGCTTCGCCGTTTGGAATTGGAGGATCTTGGGCCAATCATACTAGCCGATACGGTGGGCTTCATACGGCATCTGCCCCATAAACTGGTAGAAGCCTTCCGCGCGACGCTGGAAGAGTCCAGCAACGCTGATCTGCTTTTGCATGTCATCGACTCCCATGAGCCGGACCGTATGCTTCAGATTGAACAGGTCAATGCTGTGCTAAGCGAAATTGGGGCGGATGACATTCCCATGCTTGAGATCTATAACAAGATTGATTTGCTGGAGGGGATAGAACCACATATTCAACGTGATGAAGAAACAGGCACCCCGATCCGAGTCTGGGTATCGGCTCGTGAGGAACAGGGGTTACCTCTGATTCGTCAGGCCGTGGCTGAGCTTCTGGGCGAAGATCTGTTCACCGGTACCCTGTGTCTGTCCCAGGATCTGGGGCGGCTGCGGGCGTTGCTGTTCGAGCAGGGAGCCGTTCAGGAGGAGCGTCATGACAACGAAGGTCGTACGTTGTTGTCTGTACGTTTACCACGCGCTGAACTTAATCGTCTTGTCAGTCGTGCAGGTTTTAAGCCCGATGACTTTGTCGCACAACATACTTTGCAATAAAGCCTTCATCGACGTTTTTGGTCCGGGCCTCTGGCATCCGGTAGCATTGGTCGGCGCGCCAACCGGCGCGTTTTCGCTTTATCAGTAGGGAGAACGCTATGGCTTGGAACGAGCCGGGTGGCAACTCAAATAATCAAGATCCCTGGGGCGGGCGCCGAGGTGGTAATGGCGGTGGTCGCCAGGGACCGCCTGACTTGGACGAGGCGCTACGCAAACTGCAGAACAAGCTCAATCGCCTATTTGGTGGTAAGCGCCGCCCTGACAGCGGTGGTAGTGGGCAGAGCAGTGGGGGTGGTACCGGTCTTATTCTTATTGGATTGGCGCTTCTGTTCGGCCTTTGGCTGTACAACGCTTTTTATGTGGTGGATGAGCAAGAGCAGGCGGTTATCCTGCGCTTTGGCAAGTACTACGAAACCGTAGGACCAGGCTTGAACATCTATTTCCCGCCAATGGATCGAAAGTTCCAGGAGAACGTGACGCGGGAGCGTGCTTATAGCAAGCAGGGCCAGATGCTTACCCAAGACGAGAACATCGTCGAAGTACCGTTGACGGTTCAATACAAGATCACTGATCTGGAATCGTTCGTGCTGAATGTGGATCAGCCAGAAGTCAGTCTTCAGCATGCCACTGAAAGTGCTCTGCGACACGTAGCTGGTTCGACCACCATGGATCAGTTGCTGACGTCTGGGCGCGAGCAGGTTGCCAATGAGGTGCGTGAGCGTCTTCAGCGCTTCCTGGATAACTACAAGACGGGTATCACAGTAACTCAGGTAAATATCCAGAGTGCTGCCGCTCCGCGTGAGGTGCAGGAAGCATTCGACGATGTGATTCGTGCGCGTGAAGATGAACAGCGTGAGCGGAACCAAGCTGAAACATATGCCAATGGCGTGATTCCAGAGGCGCGTGGTCAAGCCCAGCGTATTCTTGAAGAGGCCAATGGTTATCGGGAAGAAGTCATTGCACGGGCTCAGGGTGAAGCCGATCGCTTTAATAAGCTGGTCGCTGAATATGAGAAGGCTCCGCAGGTTACTCGTGAGCGTTTGTATTTAGATGCCATCCAAGAGGTCTTGAGCCAATCAAGTAAAGTGCTGATCACAGGCGAAGCGGGACAGAATAATCTGCTTTACCTGCCGCTGGATAAAATGATCCAAAGCCGTGCGGCAAGTGCGAGCGAGACGCCTTCGTCGAATGGTTCAAGTGATGCTGCTTCTACTTCGGTCAGAACATTGCCGCAACTGCCTGAAGTACGTACAAGGGAGAGTCGCTGATGAGTAACAGGGCTATAGGCGCTCTAGTCGTCGTAGCTGCTCTGGTTCTGTTGGCCTGGAGCAGTCTTTTTGTGATTCAACAGACCGAGCGGGGCGTTATGCTGCGCTTTGGTCGGGTTGTTGAGTCTAACTTGCAACCGGGTCTGCATTTCAAAATCCCGCTTGTGAACAAGGTGCGTAAGTTCGATGCTCGCCTCATGACGCTGGATTCCCCAACCCAGCGCTTCCTGACGTTGGAAAAGAAGGCGGTTATGGTTGATGCGTACGCCAAGTGGCGTGTATTCAATGCGGAGCGCTTCTATACGGCTACGTCAGGCATGAAGCAGATTGCTGACGAGCGTCTGTCTCGCCGACTTGAAGCAGGTTTGCGTGATCAGTTCGGCAAGCGTACGTTGCATGAAGTCGTGTCGGGTGAGCGGGACGCCATGGTGGCGGAATTGACGACATCGTTGAACAAAATGGCTAATGCTGAGTTGGGTATCGAAGTGGTTGATGTGCGTATCAAAGCTATTGACCTGCCTAAGGAAGTAAGCCGTAGCGTATACGAGCGGATGAGTACTGAGCGTGAGCGTGAAGCGCGTGAGCATCGGGCCAAGGGGCGCGAGCTGGCGGAAGGTATTCGTGCAGATGCTGATCGTCAGCGCCGCGTGATCCTGGCGGAAGCCTACCGTGAGGCTGAAGAGACTCGTGGTGATGGGGATGCTCGTGCCGCCTCTATTTATGCGGAAGCATTTTCCAAGAATCCAGAGTTCTATTCGTTTACACGAAGCCTCGCGGCTTATCGCAACAGCTTTGAAAGCAAGAGCGATGTCATGGTTCTGGATCCGAAGAGTGACTTCTTCAAATACCTGGAAACACCCAGGCCCTGAAGAAAGTGGCGGGCGCTCGTCGCCCGCCGCTGATCCGTACGTATTTCGTGGTATCATAAGTCAGCCGGGAACATCCCGGCTTTTTTGCGTCTGCATGAATCCTGTGTGACGTTGCAAGGGCAGCATTACGGTTGGCCTAGCCATTCCTGATCGTTGCGCTTCCAGGTTCTTTTTCAGGGCTCGTTGAAGTCCGCACGTTTCGCAGGGTCGAATCTGTCTGGTCATGCCGACAGGTCTTCATGGCAGGCTTGCCGCTCGCATGATGGAGAAAGGCTACATGGCAACGGTAGACCGCTGGCTGCTGCCTGACGGAATAGAAGAAATCCTGCCGCCTGAGGCTGCAAGCATAGAAATTGCGCGGCGTCAGGTGCTTGAGCTGTTTCAGCGTTGGGGGTACGAGTTCGTCGTAACGCCTCATATTGAGTTCCTCGAGTCACTGCTCACTGCTGCAGGCGAGGACTTGGAACTGCGTACCTTTAAGGTAACGGACCCATTATCTGGTCGTCTCATGGGGTTTCGTGCAGACATAACTCCGCAGGTAGCCCGGATGGACGCCCATGCTTTGCGCCGGGAAGGGCCGAGCCGTTTGTGTTATGCCGGGAGTGTATTGCATTCACGCCCTCGCGCATTGACGACGTCTCGTAGTCCGATCCAGATAGGTGCGGAGCTGTACGGCGTTTCTGATACGGCAGGTGATTTGGAAGTAATCAGTCTTCTGCTAAGTGTACTCAAGCTCGCTGAGATTCCGAATGTACACATGGATCTTGGGCATGTAGGTATCTACCGTGGCCTGTGCGAAGCAGCCGGGTTGTCGGGTGAAAGTGAGCATGCCTTGTTTGACGCTTTGCAGCGCAAGGCTATTGATGAAGTAATGTTGCTGACCCAAACGTTAGCCCCTGATCAGGCCGATAGGCTTCGTGCCTTGGTTGGGCTGTGCGGTGGTCGTGAGGTGCTTGATACTGCCCGACAACGTCTGGCTGGCGCTCCGGCAGCAGTACTGGCAGCCTTGGACTCCTTGTGCTCTATTGCTGATGCCCTTGCGCAGCGCTTCCCTGAGGTGCCGTTGTATTTCGATCTGGGTGAGTTGCGCGGTTACCACTATCACACGGGGGTTGTATTTGCCGCCTTCGTGCCCGGTAGTGGCCAGGCGATTGCTCAGGGTGGGCGTTATGACAATATTGGTGCCGACTTTGGCAGGGCGCGCCCGGCAACCGGTTTTTCCACTGACCTGAAAACGCTCGTTACGTTAGGGCAGGCCAATATGGTTGAGCCTTTGACGGGTGTCTGGGCACCTTACGGCGAAGGCGTCCAGCTATGGCAAGCGATTCGTCAATTACGCGACGCTGGTGAGCGGGTCGTTCAGGCCTTGCCTGGACAGACCGATGCTGATGCGTGCGAGGCGGGTTGCGATCGGCATTTGGTGTGCCGGGATGGACATTGGCAGGTGGCGCCGCTGGCGTCATGAGATTTCGCCGGCTCGCCGGCTACGAAGATTCCACAGGGGATAAAGGTTATGGGTAAGAACGTCGTTGTCCTGGGCACTCAGTGGGGTGATGAGGGTAAGGGCAAGATCGTTGATCTGTTGACAGATCAAGCGGCTGCTGTGGTTCGCTATCAGGGTGGCCATAATGCTGGGCATACATTGGTCATCGATGGCGAAAAAACCATCCTGCGCCTGATTCCATCCGGCGTTCTGCGTGCAGACACCGAATGCTTGATCGGTAATGGAGTTGTGCTGGCACCCGATGCGCTGTTCAAAGAAGTCGCTGAACTGGAAGCCAAGGGCGTGCCGGTGCGTGAGCGCTTGCGTATTAGTTCGGCCTGCCAGTTGATCCTTCCCTATCACGTAGCGCTAGACCAGGCGCGCGAGAAGGCTCGTGGAGATGCCAAGATCGGTACGACGGGGCGCGGCATTGGCCCAGCCTATGAGGATAAGATCGCTCGTCGGGGCTTGCGCGTAGGTGATCTGTTTCACCCTGAGCGCTTTGCCGTGAAGCTGCGGGAAGTGTTGGATTATCACAACTTTGTCCTGCAGAACTACTTTAATGAGCCGGCTGTTGACTTCCAGAAGACCTATGACGATGCGATGGAGTATGCCAAGGTCCTTGAGCCGTTGATGATTGATGTCGTGGCGCGCCTGCATAATCTGCGTAAAGCCGGCGAGAACATCATGTTCGAAGGCGCGCAAGGTACATTGCTGGATATCGATCATGGTACTTACCCCTTTGTGACCAGTTCGAACACTACCGCCGGTGGCGTTGCGACCGGTTCAGGCGTCGGCCCGCTGTACCTTGATTACATCCTGGGGATTACCAAGGCCTATACCACACGCGTGGGCTCGGGTCCGTTTCCGACCGAGTTGTTTGATGAGACTGGGGCGTACCTGGCTAAGAAAGGTCATGAGTTTGGCTCTGTGACCGGCCGTCCGCGTCGCTGTGGCTGGTTCGATGCGGTCATTTTGCGTCGTTCTATCGAGGTCAACAGTGTTTCCGGTCTGTGCCTGACCAAGCTGGACGTGCTGGATGGTTTGGAGACGGTGCGCATCTGCGTAGGCTACCGTAATGCTGGCGGCGATCTCCTTGAGGCGCCAACTGATGCGGATAGCTATATCGGTTTGGAGCCTGTGTATGAAGATATGCCGGGCTGGTCGGAGTCAACTGTAGGTGCTCGCAGCATGGATGAGTTGCCTGCTAACGCTCGGGCCTATATTGCTCGGATCCAAGAGCTGGTAGGAGCTCCGATCGATATCATTTCGACTGGGCCGGATCGTAACGAAACAATCGTTTTGCGTCATCCGTTCGCCTGATCAAGATATGAACGATCAAAAAGAGCTGCCTTTGGGCGGCTCTTTTGCCATTTAAGGTTCAGGATCTCGCAGGTCGTGGGTTTGGCTGCTGCCCTTGCGGTATAAAAAGTGCGATTGCTAGCATTGCTTAGTGGCGTAGCAGTCGTAGGAAGGTTGGTGCGTCTTGTGCCGCTTTAGCGGTATATTCGGCAAACAGGGAAATGCCTGAGTGCGGAGTGCGGTCAGGGTAGCAATCGAGGGAAGAGGGACTTCGAACGACTAGGCGCGCTTAAAGGCATGGCTGCAGAGGAGGGCGTAAAATATGCTGGTCTGTTTGAGGGTAACAGACAATAAAAAACCGAGCTTTCAGCTCGGTTTTTTGAATAGTGGTGCCCAGGAGAAGACTCGAACTTCCACGGTGTTGCCACCGCTAGGACCTGAACCTAGTGCGTCTACCAATTCCGCCACCTGGGCACTGTGCGATATGCGATGATGTTCATCGTGTTTCGCGTTAGCAACTTGATGTTGCTGTGGGCGCGAACTATACGGATCATTTAAAAGACTGTAAACCCCTACTGTAAAAAAAATTATTCTTTTCAGTAGGCTAAACCTGAAGGCATTTTCGGGCTTCAATATAGGGAAGCTCTTAACCAGACAAAAGGTAACCTCAAACTGATGGCCGATTGGCAATCCCTCGATCCTGAGGCCGCTCGAGAAGCGGAAAAATATGATAACCCTGTCCCAAGCCGTGAGCTGATATTAAAGCATCTGGCCGAGCGCGGCGCCCCCGCGTCCCGCACTCAGCTGATCGAAGAGTTCGGTTTGACAGATGAAAATCAATTCGAAGCCTTGCGGCGTCGACTGCGAGCCATGGAGCGCGATGGTCAGCTTCTTTATACGCGCAAGGGAGCCTACGCACCGATTGAAAAGCTGGATCTGATCTGCGGACGTATCAGCGGACACCGTGACGGCTTCGGCTTTCTCATACCGGACGATGGCAGTGATGATCTTTTTCTTAGCCCCGCGCAGATGCGCTTGGTATTCGATGGTGATAAGGCCCTGGCACGTGTGTCCGGTTACGACCGCCGCGGGCGGCGTGAGGGAGGCTTGGTCGAGGTAGTTCACCGCGCTCATGAAACAGTAGTTGGGCGATTCTTCGAAGAAAGCGGAATTGCCTATGTCGTTGCGGACAACCCCAGGATCCAACAGCAGGTACTAGTGCCTGCCGGTAAGCACGGCGGTGCTCGCCATGGTCAGTTTGTCCAGGTTCGTATAGAAGAATGGCCAACCATTCATCGACAGGCCCAAGGCGCTGTAGTTGAAATTCTCGGGGATTATCTAGCGCCAGGCATGGAGATAGAAGTGGCGCTGCGCAGTTACGATATTCCCCATGTATGGCCCGCTGGCGTCGAGAAAGAAGCTGCCAAGCTTAAGCCAGAGGTTGCTGAAAAAGACAAGGCCAAGCGCATTGATCTGCGGCAAGTACCGTTCGTGACGATAGATGGCGAAGATGCCCGCGATTTCGACGATGCTGTCTATGCAGAGAAGAAGAAATCTGGTGGCTGGCGTTTGTTCGTGGCCATCGCGGATGTTTCTCACTATGTAAAGGTCGGATCGGCTCTGGATGCCGAAGCCGAGCAGCGAGGCAACTCCGTTTATTTCCCGGGGCGTGTCATTCCGATGCTGCCGGAAATTCTGTCCAACGGGCTATGTTCGTTGAATCCCTTGGTGGATCGCCTAGCCATGGTATGCGAGATGACAATCTCGTCGGCAGGCAAACTGACTGGCTATCAGTTCTATGAGGCCGTTATCCATTCTCATGCACGTCTGACCTATACCCGTGTCAGCCAATTGCTAGAGACACCTGAAAGTGCTGAGGCCGAGCAGTTTCGCGAGCAGTTGCCTCACTTGGTGCCGCATCTGCAGGAGCTGTATGCGCTTTACAAGGCCTTGCTGGAAACACGGCATCAGCGAGGAGCTATTGATTTTGAAACCCAGGAAACCCGGATCGTCTTTGGGGCAGATAGCAAGATTGCTGAAATCAGGCCGACCCAGCGCAATGATGCTCACAAGCTGATTGAAGAGTGCATGTTATGTGCGAACGTAGCGACAGCCAAGTTCTTGGAAAAACACAATATTCCTGCGTTGTATCGGGTACATGATGCACCTCCGTTGGAAAAACTGACCAATCTTCGGCAGTTTTTAGGTGAGCTTGGGCTGACACTGACCAAAGGAAAGGCTACGCCAACACCGAACGATTATCAGGCGTTGCTACAGACTATCCATGACCGGCCGGACTTCCGCCTTATTCAGACGGTTATGCTTCGTTCGTTGAGTCAGGCTGTCTATAGCCCGGACAATAACGGGCATTTTGGCTTGAATTATGAGGCCTATACCCATTTCACCTCACCGATTCGTCGTTACCCCGACCTGCTAGTACATCGTGCCATTCGCAGCGTAATCCGCTCCAAGATGGAATCCCGGCACGTCAAGCGGGCTGACGCGCCCGTAATACCTAAGGCGCGTATTTACCCTTATGACGAAGCACGTCTGGATCAGTTGGGTGAGCAGTGCTCAATGACTGAGCGCCGGGCAGACGAGGCCACGCGAGACGTTTCCAACTGGCTGAAATGCGAGTACATGCGTGATCGTGTCGGCGAGACATACAGTGGCGTGATTACGGCGGTCACGGGATTCGGCCTGTTTGTGGAGTTGAGCGATATCTATGTGGAGGGCTTGGTCCACGTTACTTCTTTGCCGAGCGATTACTATCATTTCGATGCCGTACATCATCGGCTGTCGGGTGAGCGTAGTGGCCGCAGTTACCGCCTCGGCGATCTGATCGAAATCATTGTGGCAAGAGTCGATCTTGATGAGCGCAAAATCGATTTTGCGCTACCTGGTTCTGGTCAGAATGCTCCAACTGATCGTAAGCGGCGTAATGACGCACGCGAGCCGAAGGCTAAATCGCGTAAGCGAGAACGCACTCATATACCAACTCCGGCTTCGGCGGCCGCAGTCGAAGTCTCATCCGAACTGCTTAAACAGGCTGACCTTCTATTGGGTAATACCGATGTGAAACGTAGTCGCGCCGTGAAACGTGCCTTGCTCGACGAGGCCAAAACCGGTGGTGATAAGCCTGGCAAGTCAAGATCATCAAGTGAGGCAGCCTCACCGAAGGCGACGCCTTCTGCCAAAAAGGCCAAGGGTGGCAAAGCGAAGCCGGCTGCCAAAGCTGCCAAGCCTACTAAGCACCGAAAGGGTCCTTCCAAGGCAAAAGCGCAAGCCGCGGCAGGTGAAGTCCGTAAACGTAAGGTTAAGTCATGAGTCAGTGGGAAATGGTCTACGGTATCCATGCCGTAGAAGCTTTATTGCGTTATCACCCTAAGCGCGTAAAGCAACTATGGATAGCGGAAGGGCGGCAGGAACCTCGAGTACATACTCTGGTTTCGTTGGCCGAAGCAGCCCGTGTTCCTGTGGATACGCAGAGTAGGCAGGTCTTGGATGAGCAAGTCGAAGGGGTCCATCAAGGCGTTGTCGCTCAGGTCAGCCCAAGCCAGATATGGGGCGAGACAATGCTTGAGGAGTTGCTTGAGCGTGCTGAAACGCCCCCTTTGTTGTTAGTGCTGGACGGCGTAACGGATCCACATAACCTGGGCGCCTGTCTTCGCACTGCCGATGCGGCAGGTGCACAGGCAGTGATTATTCCCAAGGATAAGTCTGCCACGCTTAACGCTACGGTTCGCAAAGTGGCATGTGGTGCCGCTGAGGTCATGCCGCTAGTTGCTGTAACCAATCTGGCTCGTACGCTGGAAAAGCTCAAGAAAAGAGGGCTTTGGATCGTCGGGACAGCCGGCGAGGCAGAGCAGGACCTTTATAATGTCGACATGACCGGGCCAACCGTACTCGTCATGGGGGCCGAAGGTAAGGGAATGCGCCGACTGACTCGGGAACTTTGCGATTATTTGGTGCGCTTGCCCATGGGGGGCAGTGTCAGCAGTTTGAATGTATCCGTAGCTACAGGCGTATGCCTGTTTGAGGCCGTTCGCCAGCGCCGCAGTCGATAGCTTAAGCAGTTTTGTTGAGTGGGGAGGGGCTATGGGACAGTGTAGGAATGCTGCTGAATTAGTTTGTAACGCACTGCAGGCACTGAGCAATCAGACTGACCGATTCTACTAAAAGTGGATCAGAAGCTGACTTGCTGGCTACCTCGGACTACACTCAGGAGGCATCCTTCAAAAGGATGCCTTAAAAACGATGGTAATCCGCTCGACAAGTTTGTCGTGGATGCAAAATATCGTAGATGCTAAGCGCACAGCCGCGTCTAGCGTCTCCATTCATAGGTGTAAAACGAGGAAACGCCCTTGGAGGACGTTGCGAGCGGTGAAGTATCGACCATTCTGTTGGTCGAGGATGACCAGACCCTGCGCAGCCTGACCGGCGAAGTAATGGAGGAGCTGGGGTATCAGGTAACTGCTGTGGCTTCGGCGGAAGAGGCCTTGCAGGCTTTGCAGAAAGAGCGTTTCGATGTCTTGTTCACTGATATAGGGCTTGGTGGAATGTCTGGCCTGGACCTTAGTCGACAGGCGCTGCGAGCTTATCCTGACCTGCGCATTATCGTCGCATCGGGTTACAGCTTTGACAAAGACGAGGAACTCGAAAAGGTGGGCGTCATGCTCAAGCCTTACGATCTCATGAAGATCCGGCAGGTTCTCGGCGGGCTATCCGTCCGATAAGTAGACGGCCCGACGCCTGCCGATGTGATCTTTCTTGCGCCACCGGGTGCCCTTCTCTAGAATACCGCCCCTTGCCTGCGGCGTGTACTCGTGTGCCGGCAAGTCAAAACGAAACATTCACTCCTTGTCTGACCGCGTTATGTGGCAGGCTATAACCCGTAAGGAGCATTTATGCGTCATTACGAAGTTGTTTTTCTGGTGCATCCTGACCAGAGCGAACAGGTGGGCGGCATGGTTGAGCGCTACACCAAAACGATTGAAGAAGACGGTGGCAAAGTTCATCGTCTGGAAGACTGGGGCCGTCGTCAGTTGGCTTATGCCATCGACAACGTGCACAAGGCTCACTATGTTCTGATGAACATCGAGTGCAGCGCCAAGGCCCTGGCCGAGCTGGAAGATCACTTCCGCTACAACGACGCTGTGATCCGTAACATGATTCTTCGTCGCGATGAAGCTGTTACTGATCAGTCTGAAATGCTCAAGGCCGAAGAGAACCGCAGCGAGCGCCGTGAGCGTCGTGAGCGTCCTGCTGAGTCCGAGTCCGCCGATGGCAGTGACAATGCTGACGTTGACGGCGACGACAGCGCCGAGTAAGCCTGAGATTTATTGAGGAATCATAGTTATGGCACGTTTCTTCCGTCGTCGTAAATTCTGCCGTTTCACCGCTGAAGGCGTTAAAGAGATCGATTACAAAGATCTGAACACCTTGAAAGCCTACGTCTCCGAAACCGGCAAGATCGTTCCGAGCCGTATCACCGGCACCAAGGCCAAGTATCAGCGTCAGCTGGGTACTGCCATCAAGCGTGCTCGTTATCTGGCCCTGTTGCCTTACACCGACAGCCACGGCCGTTGAGACTGGGCCCGACACGAATTAACGGATAAATCGCATGCGCGCCCTGGCTGAGTTCATCATGCGTGGTCGCATGCAGGCCACTCTTGTAGTGGTAATTGCAGCGTTCTTGCCCTTGCTGTATTGGCTGAGCGCTGCGGCAGGTAGTTTGATCGTCTTGCGTCGTGGCGCAGGCGATGCGGCGGGAGTTGTGGTCTGGGCGTTGCTGCCAGCCGTGCTCTGGTGGTGGCTGGGTGATCCGAGTCTGTTACTCGTATTCCTAGGTACCCTGGCGCTGGCTAGCGCTCTTCGCAGCAGTGTGTCTTGGCCACGTGTTCTGCTGGCAAGCGTTTTGGTGGGGTCCGTTTTTGCCCTGGTGCTTGGCCATGTATATGCAGAGCCCATCAATTTGTTGGCAGAAGAGATCCGCAAGATCCTGCCGCAGATGATCGGACAATCGCCGGATGCGTTGCCAGAAGCCAAGCAGGCCCAGCTCAAGCAAATGCTGGTGCCGGTGCTGACGGGTCTGATGGCAAGCTTCTTCCAGATTACCTGTCTGCTGAGCCTGATGCTTGGGCGCCATTGGCAGGCGGCGTTGTATAACCCGGGTGGGTTCGCGCGTGAGTTTCATGCGTTGAGGCTGCCGCCTGTTATGGCGTTCGGTGTGCTGTTGGTCATGCTATTGGCACCCAACATCAGTATCGAGCTGGGAATGCTGACACCGCTGTGCAGTGTTCCATTAGCTGTGGCTGGTGTCGCGCTGGCTCACGGTCTGGTGAAGCGCAAGCATATGAGTGGCTTCTGGCTGGTAGGGTTGTATGTAACGCTACTGGTCTTTGGACAGTTGATTTATCCGTTGTTAGTGATCATGGCCGTAGTTGACAGCCTGTTTGATTTTCGTGGACGCCTGGCGGATACGCCAAAAGACTCTGCGAACGGTGAAGGTTAAAAGTTAAGAGGTAAGACTCAAATGGAAGTCATCCTGCTGGAAAAGATCGCCAACCTGGGCAACCTGGGCGATAAAGTGAACGTTAAAGGCGGTTACGCTCGTAACTTCCTGCTGCCGCAAGGCAAGGCTACTGCCGCTACCGCTGACAACGTTGCTGCTTTTGAAGCGCGTCGTGCCGAGCTGGAGAAGCAGGCTGCCGAGAAGAAGGCTGGTGCTGAAAGTCGCGCTGCCAAGCTGGCTGAGCTGACCGTGACTATCGCGGCTAACTCGGGCGACGAAGGCAAGCTGTTCGGCTCTATCGGTACTCGTGACATCGCTGAGGCTGTTACTGCAGCTGGCATCGAGCTGGACAAGAGCGAAGTTCGCCTGCCCAACGGCGCTCTGCGTAATGTTGGCGAGTTCGACGTGGCTGTGCAGCTGCACACTGACGTCGAAGCAAGCGTTAAGGTGGTTGTAGTCGCTGAGTAAGCGTCTACCTACCATTAGACTGGCGGGCTTGCGCGAATAGCGCCGCCTGCCGACAATCGGGCACGTCATCTCAAGATGACGTGCCCGTTGTTTTTTCTGGGCGACGAAAGCCTCTTTTCCTGATCGACTTTTCGGTGCTAATCGCTACGCCATGACTGATATTGCCCTTGCTGAACAATACGATTTGCAAACTGCCGCGCTGAAGGTGCCTCCGCACTCCATCGAGGCCGAGCAGGCCGTGCTGGGTGGCTTGATGCTGGATAACAATGCGTGGGAGCGTGTCTCCGACCAAGTGTCGGATGGTGACTTCTACCGCCATGATCATCGTTTGATCTTTCGTGCCATTACTCGTTTGGCTGAGTTGAATAAGCCTTTCGATGTGGTCACGCTGTCGGAGCAACTCGATAGAGAAGGGCAGTTGCCTCAGGTAGGCGGGCTGGCTTATCTGGGTGAGCTGGCAAAAAACACGCCCTCGGTAGCAAATATCAAGGCGTATTCGCAGATTGTACGCGAGCGAGCCACCTTGCGGCAGTTGATCGGCATCAGTAACGAAATCGCTGATAGTGCTTACAACCCTGAAGGGCGTGACGCCAATGAGCTCTTGGATGATGCGGAGCGGAAGATTTTCCAGATTGCCGAGGCGCGCCCCAAGAGCGGCGGGCCAATAGGGGTCAATGATATTTTGACCAAGGCGATCGACCGCATCGATACCTTGTTCAATTCGGATAATGCCATTACTGGCGTGTCTACAGGCTTTGTCGACCTGGACGAAAAGACCAGTGGGATGCAGCCGGCAGATCTCATCATCGTGGCTGGCCGTCCATCGATGGGTAAAACCACTTTTGCGATGAACCTGGTCGAGAACGCGGTGTTGCGTACCGACAAGGCTGTCTTGGTATTTTCCCTCGAAATGCCAGCCGATTCGATCGTTATGCGTATGCTCTCGTCGCTGGGGCGTATCGATCAGACCAAGGTTCGTTCGGGCAAACTGGACGATGACGATTGGCCTCGGCTGACATCGGCAGTAAACCTGCTCAACGACCGTAAACTGTTTATCGACGATACGGCTGGAATCAGTCCTTCCGAGATGAGAGCCCGGACTCGTCGTCTTGTTCGCGAACATGGCGACTTAGCGTTGATCATGGTCGACTACCTTCAGTTAATGCGTATTGGCGGGGCGGCCAGTGAAAACCGAACCAACGAGATTTCGGAAATCTCGCGCTCGCTGAAGGCGCTGGCAAAAGAATTTAACTGCCCTGTAGTTGCGCTTTCGCAGCTTAACCGCTCGCTCGAACAGCGTCCGAATAAACGTCCGGTCAACTCCGACCTTCGAGAGTCCGGAGCGATCGAGCAGGATGCTGATGTGATCATGTTCGTGTATCGGGACGAGGTGTATCACCCGGATACCGAATACAAGGGTGTTGCCGAGATCATTATTGGTAAACAGCGGAACGGTCCTATCGGAACGGTGCGTCTGGCCTTTATTGGTAAGTACACACGCTTCGAAAACCTGGCACCCGGCAGTTATAACTTCGATGATGATTAAGTCTGGCGAGTAGCCTTGAAAGCCGCACGGTTGTGCGGCTTTTTCTTATCACCCTAGCGCGTTGAGAGTCGTAATGTCAGTGCTTGTCAGCTGACGGATAGCGTTCGGTCTCTCTTAATTGGCTATTTTTTGTGCTATTCTAGCGCGTTATCCCGCATTACTTTTTATCCCTGGAAGCCTTCATGCACGCTGCCAAGCCGTTGTTCGACTATCCGAAATATTGGGCCGAGTGCTTCGGACCTGCTCCTTTTCTGCCTATGAGCCGGCAAGAGATGGATCTGCTCGGCTGGGACAGCTGTGACATTATCATTGTGACTGGCGACGCCTATGTGGACCATCCTTCTTTTGGCATGGCGATCATTGGACGTCTGCTTGAGGCGCAAGGCTTTCGTGTAGGCATCATTGCGCAGCCGGATTGGCAGTCAAAGAATGACTTCATGAAGCTGGGCAAGCCGAACCTGTTTTTCGGCGTGGCGGCGGGCAACATGGATTCGATGATCAATCGCTATACGGCTGATCGCAAGATTCGTTCGGATGATGCCTACACACCAGGCGGTATGGCAGGTAAGCGGCCTGATCGCGCCAGCATGGTATACAGCCAGCGCTGCCGGGAAGCTTACAAGGGCGTGCCAATTGTATTGGGTGGCATCGAGGCCTCTCTGCGCCGGATCGCGCACTATGACTATTGGCAAGACAAGGTTCGCCATTCGATCCTGATGGATGCTAAAGCCGATATTTTGCTTTATGGCAATGCCGAGCGGGCCGTGGTTGAAATTGCCCAGCGTTTGGCGGCGGGTGAGACTATCCAGGCGATTACGGATATTCGCGGTACGGCGTTCATTCGCAAGGACACGCCGGAAGGCTGGTTCGAATTGGACTCCACTCGTATCGACCGCCCTGGCAAGGTCGATAAGATCATCAATCCATATGTAAATACTCAGGATCTGCAAGCCTGCGCCATCGAGCAGGAAAAAGGCCCGAATGCCCAGGAAGATCCAAACGAAGCCAAGGTGGTGGAACTGCTGCCCAGCCCGAAGCTGACCCGTGATAAGACAGTGATTCGGTTGCCGTCTTTCGAGAAGGTCAAGGGTGACCCGGTGTTGTATGCTCATGCCAATCGCGTGCTGCACTTGGAAACCAACCCGGGTAATGCCCGTGCGCTGGTACAGAGACATGGCGATCAGGATGTGTGGCTTAACCCGCCACCTATTCCGATGACCACAGAAGAAATGGATTACGTTTTCGGCCTGCCCTACGCCCGGGTTCCGCACCCGGCCTATGGTAAGGAAAAGATCCCGGCGTATGACATGATTCGATTCTCGGTCAATATCATGCGTGGCTGCTTTGGTGGTTGTACGTTCTGCTCCATTACCGAGCACGAAGGACGAATCATCCAGAACCGCTCGGAAGAGTCGATCATTCGTGAAATCGAAGAGATCCGCGACAAGGTGCCTGGGTTTACCGGTGTGATTTCCGATCTGGGCGGCCCAACAGCGAACATGTATCGCATCGCATGTAAGGACCCTGAGATTGAAAAGCACTGCCGTAAGCCGTCGTGCGTATGGCCGGGTATTTGCGAAAACCTTAATACCGATCACTCGGCCTTGATCCAGCTGTACCGTTCGGCGCGGGCTTTGCCGGGGGTAAAGAAGATTCTGATTGCATCCGGGCTGCGTTATGACCTGGCTGTGGAGTCGCCGGAGTATGTGAAGGAGCTGGTAACCCATCATGTGGGCGGCTATCTGAAGATCGCCCCGGAGCATACCGAGGAAGGCCCGCTCTCCAGGATGATGAAGCCAGGGATCGGTAGCTATGACAAGTTCAAGCAAATGTTCGAGAAGTACTCCAAGGAGGCAGGTAAGGAGCAGTACCTGATTCCTTACTTCATCGCAGCGCATCCAGGCACTACCGATGAGGACATGATGAATCTGGCGCTATGGCTCAAGCGCAACGGTTTCCGTGCGGATCAGGTACAGGCGTTCTACCCGTCGCCAATGGCAACCGCAACGGCAATGTATCACTCGGGCAAGAATCCGCTGCGTAAGGTGACCTACAAGAGCGATGGTGTACCGATTGTGAAAGGTGAGCGGCAACGTCGGTTGCATAAGGCCTTCCTGCGCTATCACGATCCAAACAACTGGCCCATGCTGCGCGAGGCGTTGAAGAACATGGGGCGTGCCGATTTGATTGGTAATGGTAAGCATCACCTGATTCCGACCTTCCAGCCGGCAGTAGATGGTACGTATCAGAGCGCACGCCGTAAGAACTCGACGCCATTGGGTAGCAAGAAGGCGGGGCGTCCTCTCCTGACTCAGCATACAGGCCTGCCGCCCCGTGCAAGCGATGGCAGTAAGGCGTGGGACAAGAAGCAGGAAGGCCAGGCAGCCGCTTTCGCCAAAGGTAAAAAGAAGCCGCGGCGAGAGCCTAATCTGCCGCGTTGATTGAATGGCGAGCCTTAGGGCTCGCCATTTTGTTACTAGTTGGCTACTAAGGCTCCGCTAGGATCACCTAGTGTATTAATGACTTCGTCGCTATAGCCGGCAGCGTGTAACGGTTTGCGTATATCGAACTCCAGGTCGGGCAGATAACTGATCAATACATCGGCCGGCCCGGTAAGCTGAAACTCGCCTATGGCGGCAGGTATCAGCACCGTTTCCGCAGCAGCCAGCCTGCCGGACCAACCCTGTGTCTTGAGGCCAAAGGGCGCTCCAACATTGCTCAGAATAAGTGCCTTGTCGAATCCATGAATAAACGGTGTGTCATCGGTTACGCGCCAGCGTTCCAGTGCAAAGTAAGGGCCTGCTGTGCAGAGCACCCGGTCAATAGCGGTGTTGTGAGAAAGGCGAAGACCTGGCGTGAACGTCGGACGCAGATCGAGATGGCATTGTTCTATAAGGGCGTCGATGCCAGCGATCCACTCCTGATGGCTTAGTGGAGCGCCATCGGACATCTGCCAGGGCATGGCTTGTTGCTGAATATCTGAAGTTTGCTCGACTTCGTAAACCAGCGTGCCGGGGCCAAAGCTATGTAAGGTGCCGCCGGGAACGTAGATCGTTTCGCCCGTGCGTACAGGCAAGCGGCGCATGACAGCGTCATAGTCCTGAGCGATCAAGGCCTGGCGCAGCGCTTTAGTATCGACGCCGGGCTTAAGGCCCACTAAGGCTGTGGCGTCGGGTTCAGCCCAAAGAATGTGCCAGGCTTCGGTCTTGCCGTTGGGTTGGCACTCTAGGCGGCGAGCGGTTTCGTCGTCGGCATGCAGGTGGACCGGCAACATGCCGCAGCCGTCGATGAATTTGGTCAGTATCGGAAAGTGTGGCCCATCAAAGTCTGCACCAATCAGCTCGCGTGGATGCTGCAGAACCAGATTACGAAGAGATTGGCCTTCTAAGGAACCTTCGGTTACCTGGGCGATGCTGCCATCGACATCGCTAACTTCCCAGGTTTCGGCGATCCGACCCGGCGGCAGACCACGCTTGCCCAGTCGCTCGGCAATGGCATGGCCACCAAACATATGGCTGCGAATAGGGGTGGTTAAACGTAGGGGATACCAGTCCATGAGTGCTCCTGATGCAACAGAGGAAGCAGGCAGACAAATTCGAAAAACAGGCGCTCGACGCGGCGCTTGGGAAATGCTTCCCGCAGCCAGGAGAAGACTGGCCACGGGAGCGAGAGGGCTTACAGGATGGGCTTTCCGCCTGTAACAGCGATGCGTGCGCCGGAGACGTAGCTGGACTCATCGGATGCCAGCATGACGTAAACCGGTGCCAGTTCGACCGGCTGGCCTGGACGGCCCAACGGAACCTGTTTGCCAAACTCGGATACCTGTTCAGGCGGCATGGTGGAAGGAATCAGCGGTGTCCAGATCGGCCCTGGAGCCACGCTGTTCGCACGAATACCCTTCTCTGCAAGTAGCTGGGCCAGGCCAGCCGTAAAGTTAGCAATAGCCCCTTTGGTTGTGGCGTAGGGCAGTAGCGTTGCCTTGGGCATGTCAGAGTTTACTGACGTGGTGTTGATGATCGAACCACCTTTGCCCATGTGTTTTACCGCTGCCTGGGTAATGCGGAACATGGCCGTGATGTTTGTATCGAAGGTGTGTACCCACTCTTCGTCTGGAATGTCTTCCAGCGTTTCATGCGTCATTTGGAAAGCGGCATTATTGACCAGTACGTCGATTCGTCCGAACTCATCGACAGTTTTCTGCACCAGATCCAGGCAGTGCTGGCGCTGGCTGATATCACCAGGAATTAACAGAACCTTGCGGCCAGCTTCTTTGACGTAGCGGGCAGTATCTTCCGCATCCTCGTGCTCGTTCAGATAGGAAATGGCTACATCCGCTCCCTCACGGGCATAGGCAATTGCCACCGCGCGGCCAATGCCACTGTCGCCACCGGTAATCAGAGCCACCTTGCCAGCCAGACGTCCAGAGCCTTTGTAGCTCTGTTCGCCACAGTCTGGAATGGGATTCATTTTAGATTGAACGGCAGGCGGCTCTTGCGGTTGTTCAGGAAACGGGGGGGTTGGGTACTCGGCCATAATGAATCCTCCACAGGGTTAAAAATCGCATCGTAAAAATGCGACCCGCTCTACTGGGAAGGGGTTCAGCACAAAGGATAAATGGCGTAACGAGAAACGAGGCCGTTGGCCTCGTATACGCATGATCAGGTCGGGGCGTCTTTCTGCCAGCGCGGTGCAACCGTGGGTTTCCAGTGCTCCAAAGCGTCAAGCAGCTCAGGGGCCGACTGGCGGACCTGCAGCATTTGCCGATGTGGTGCGGTCACGAAGCCTTGACTGACCAGGTGATCCAGAAACTGGGCAAGTGGGGCGTAGAAGTCATTCACTTCAAGCAGCCCGAGCGGTTTGGCGTGATAGCCCAGCTGACCCCAGGTCCATACTTCGAACAGCTCCTCCAGCGTGCCCAGACCGCCCGGCAAGGCAATGAATGCGTCGGATAGCTCCGACATTCGTGCCTTGCGCGCATGCATGCCGTCAACAACTTCCAGGCGCGTCAGGCCTTTATGGCCCACTTCAGCGTCCTTCAGGCTTTGCGGAATAATACCGACGACTTCCCCTCCTGCAGCGAGAGCCGCATCGGCCACGACGCCCATTAGGCCTACAGCACCGCCGCCATACACCAAGGTGAGGCCTCGCTCGGCGAGGGCGCGCCCCAAGGCCTCCGCAGTTTCACGATAGACAGGATCGGTACCGTTCTTGGCACCACAAAAAACACAGACAGCTTTCAACGACATGGAAAATCCCTGACTAGGTTGAAGCGCTAGCGTAAGCCTTGACGCGCCTCTTGACCACGTTTCGGGAGACCGTACACGGCGGTCGTTATAGCGTGCGCAGGTGCGTGTGCGGCTCAGGGCACGTACCGCTGGCACCTTGTGCGTAGGCAGCGAAGACCTGATGAAGGAAGTCCGGGACGTTCATGGCATGGCTCCAGGCTGGGGTAGACAATGGAGCAATCTTGACGGAATCAGGCCGGCTTTGCCGTTCAAAGGTTTCGATAGGCCTTATAGCCGTTTCGTTACTCACCGTGTCCTAGGCAACAGGACGCATTGGAACCTGCCTGCGAACATGCCAGTCTTCACTAGGGAATGTCCCGTTTTAGGAGAATGCATGAAACGCTCATTGATAACTGCCGCCCTGTTCGCTTTGGTTAGCTCGCCCACTTGGGCCGCTGATCAATGCTCAGTCGATATTCTGGGCACTGACCAGATGACGTTCAATATGGACACCATCAACGTAGGCAAGGATTGTAAGCAGTTCACGGTCAACCTTATTCATCCGGGAACCCTGCCGAAAAATGTGATGGGCCATAACTGGGTACTGACGACAAAGGCCGATATGAATGGGGCCGCGACCGATGGCCTAGCGGCCGGGTTGGACAATGATTATGTGAAGCCAAACGATCCGCGTGTCATTGCCCATACCAAAGTGATTGGTGGTGGTGAGAAGACATCCGTAACCGTTGATACGGCCTCGCTAAAGGCTGATGAAGAGTATGCCTATTTCTGTTCTTTTCCAGGCCATGCCGCCATCATGAAGGGTACCTTCAAGATCGAGGGCTGAGCGTCTACAGGCTCCCGCCCCGTTACATTGGGAGCCTTCCTCAACGCGGGCGGATACCGTCGATAATCAATGCCCGCACGCCCGTAAAAACCTCTTCGAAGAACACGGGATCATCAAGGGTCTTACCCAGGATTGCCTCGACCTGAATGCGAAAGTCGGCGTAGTGCTGGGTTGTTGCCCACAGGGTGAAGATCAAATGGTGCGGATCGACCGGTGCCAGTTTGCCGGCCTCGATCCAGCCGCGGATTACCGCCGACTTGGCTTCGACAATCTCGCGTAATGGTTGCTCTAGCTCACCCAGCAGCAAGGGTGCCCCCTGTAGGATTTCCAGGCAGAACAGACGCGACTCGGCAGGATGGTCGCGGGAGATTTCCAGCTTGTAACGGATGTAGTTTCCAATCGCTTCGAGAGGATCCTGTTCGAGACTGAAGGTACGTAGCGGCGCCAGCCAGATCACTAGTAGTTGGCGCAGTACGCTCAGGTAGAGGTCTTCCTTGCTGCCGAAGTAGTAAAGCAGGTTGGTTTTTGAGACGTCGGCTTTGGTCGCGATCTGGTCCAGGCTAGTGCCATGCACGCCGAAGCGGGAAAAAAGCTCCAGGGCTGCGTTCTGGATGGCGTTGCGCTTGTCTTCGATCTGACGCCGGCGTCGTTCGAGGGTAGCGGCGCTTGGTGTACGAGCGGATTTCTTCATGGGCGACGGAAGGGTTTCCTTGCTCACAACGGCTCCTATGGTCGACAGGAAAGTAGTCACTTTACCGGGTATGGAAGGCCGAGCGTACCGGAGCTGCCTTGCACGATATAACCACATGGCTACGCGATGGATCGCCCCATCATCGTGCGGCTTGCACAATGCCGGTGCCTTAATTCAGACCAAGTGGTCCACTCTAAGCGTGGCGGTTTTAGTTAACCCCTTGTTAAGGGAGGGAAAAAGCCAATCTGGCATGGTTTGTGTTCTGGCCTTGGTAGACCTGCCAGGCGGTACGGCGGGAAATACCTTCGAATCACGAGCGAATCTGAGGTTGACCATGGCTTTGAACATTGGCGTATTTATCCCGATCGGTAATAACGGCTGGCTCCTTTCCGAGAACGCACCGCAATACAAACCCACCTTTGAGTTGAACAAGGAGATTGTGCAGCGCGCTGAACACTATGGATTCGATTTTGCCCTGTCGATGATCAAGCTGCGTGGGTTTGGCGGAAAGACCGAGTTCTGGGATCACAACCTGGAGTCCTTCACGCTAATGGCGGGGCTGGCTGCTGTTACATCACGTATCAAGCTGTTCGCTACCGCTGCAACCCTTACCTTGCCGCCTGCCATTGTGGCCCGCATGGCATCCACCATCGACTCCATCTCAGGAGGGCGTTTCGGTGTAAATCTGGTAACGGGTTGGCAGAAACCTGAGTACAGCCAGATGGGTCTTTGGCCGGGCGACGAGTTTTTTGCCACCCGCTACAACTATCTGGGTGAATACGCTCAGATCTTAAATGACTTATGGCGAACCGGCCGCTCCGATTTCAAGGGCGAGCATTTCCAGATGGAGGACTGCCGCGTCAGCCCTCAGCCCCAGGTCAACGTGCCCATCGTCTGTGCGGGTTCCAGCGACGCGGGCATGGCCTTTTCGGCCCAATATGCCGATTACAACTTTGTCTTCGGCAAAGGCGTGAACACGCCCAAGGCTTTTGCGCCTACTTCCGAGCGACTCCTGGCAGCGACTGCCAAGACGGGCCGCGACGTAAGCTCCATTGTGTTGTTCATGGTGATTGCCGCTGATACCGACGAAGCGGCGCGTGCCAAGTGGGAACACTACAAGGCTGGCGCGGACGAGGAGGCGATCCAATGGTTGGGTGCCCAGGCCGCTGCCGACACCAAGTCCGGCAGTGACACGAACGTGCGGCAGATGTCCGACCCGACCTCGGCGGTCAATATCAACATGGGCACGCTGGTGGGCTCCTATGCGAACGTCGCCCGCATGCTTGATGAAATTGCCGAGGTGCCCGGCGCCAGTGGCGTGCTCCTGACCTTTGATGACTTCGTGCAGGGCGTGGCCGATTTTGGCGAGAAGATCCAGCCGTTGATGGAAAGCCGCCGCCATATTACCCAACTGCAGGAGAGTGCTTGATGAATGCGTTCGAATCCGTAGCGGGTTATGCCGTGCCGGTGGGTGACCAGGAGGCCGTGATGCTATCGGCACGTCCCGAACCGCTGCGTCTGAAGGCCGGCGAGACGGCGGTAATCGTGGTCGACATGCAAAACGCCTATGCCAGCAAGGGCGGTTATCTGGATCTGGCCGGCTTCGACGTGGAAGCCACTGGGCCGGTCATTGAGAACATCGCGGATGTCGTGGAAACGGCTCGGACGGCAGGAATTCAGGTGGTCTGGTTTCAGAACGGTTGGGACCCGGAATACCAAGAAGCTGGTGGCCCTGGCTCGCCCAACTGGCATAAGTCCAACGCGCTCAAGACCATGCGCAAGCGCCCCGAATTGCAGGGTACGTTGTTAGCCAAGGGCGGCTGGGACTATGCACTGGTAGATCAGCTCCAGCCATGCGAAGGTGACCTGATCGTACCCAAAACCCGTTACAGCGGTTTCTACAACACCAATCTGGATAGTCTTCTGCGGGCTCGTGGTATTCGCAACCTTGTGTTCGTTGGAATCGCTACCAACGTCTGCGTCGAATCCACTCTGCGTGATGGTTTCTTTCTCGAGTATTTCGGCGTCTGCCTGGGCGACGCCTGCCATCAGGCGGGACCGCGCTCGGCACATGACGCCGCGCTGTTCAATATCGAGACCTTTTTTGGTTGGGTCTCGACCGTTGCCGACTTCCACGTAGCTTTCAAAAAGGACTGATCCATGCCTAAGCAAAGTGTGATTCCTGCCGGGACCGGCAAACCACTGGCACCCTTCGTTCCGGGCTCTCTGGCTGACGGAATTCTTTACGTCTCCGGCACCTTGCCCTTCGACAAGGACAACAATGTTGTGCATGTGGGCGATGCCGCCGCGCAGGCGCGGCATGTGCTCGAGACCATCAAGGGCGTCGTTGAAGAGGCGGGAGGGACCATGGACGACGTGACGTTCAACATGATCATGATTACGGATTGGGCAAATTACGGGGCGGTCAACGCGGTATATGCCGAGTACTTCCCTGGTGATAAGCCAGCAAGGTATTGCATCCAGTGCGGGTTGGTAAAGCCGGATGCGCTTATTGAAATCGCGAGCATTGCGCACGTTGGCAAGTGAAGAAGGACGGGGAAGAGTTCTGGCGCCTGGCGTGATGATTATCGTCTGCGCCTTCACCTTGTATCCCTGACCCTTATAGGGCTGGTTGGAGTTAGCGATACCCACCACTACTCCAGCCTGTTCCCCTGGTGCAAAGGAGAAACGTGCATGTACTACGAGATTCATGGCCAGCAGACGTCGGATGCCGAGACAATCGTGTTGTCATCCGGGTTAGGCGGGGCCGCCGCGTTCTGGGCGCCACAACTCGAAGCCCTGGGTGCGCATTTCCGTGTCGTTACTTACGATCAGACCGGAACCGGCAAAAGCCCAGCCTCTATTCCCGAAGGCTATACCCTTAAGGCCATGGCCGGCGATGTGCTGGATATGGTCGATGAGTTAGGCATTGAGCGCTGCCATTTCATGGGACATGCCTTAGGCGGGCTGGTCGGCTTGCAGATTGCCGTTATGCGGCCAGAGCTGTTGCTGAGCCAAATTCTGGTCAACGCCTGGAGTGCGCCCAACCCGCACAGTGCGCGCTGTTTTGCCGTGCGGCTCAATCTCCTGAACGACAGCGGCCCGGCAGCCTATGTACAGGCGCAGCCGATCTTTCTTTATCCCGCGGACTGGATAATTGATAACACGGAACGGTTGGCTTCTGATGAAGCCCACGCGTTGGCGCATTTCCCGCCAGTGGATAATGTGCGCCGCCGTATTGCGGCCTTGCTGGCCTTCGATATAGATGATCAGCTCGCCCGAATCGAAACGCCTACCTTGGTTATCGTCAATCAGGACGACATGCTCGTGCCCTGGACATGCTCGCATCGCCTGGCCGAAGGCTTGCCCAACGCGCGCCTGGAGCGGCTGGAATATGGCGGGCACGCTTCTAGCGTGACTGATCCCGATACGTTCAACCGCGTTATGCTCAATTACCTGATTTGAACCGGAACACCAGCAACAGGTTTGCTGTGAGGATTCAGCCATGCAACTTGCTCATGTCATCACATCGGTTATAGAGCCAACGGTGCTCAAGCAGGACTACCGCGACGCCATGGCCCGGCTCGGGGCTGCGGTCAATGTCATTACCACAGACGGCCCGCAAGGGCGGGCAGGCTTTACGGCTACAGCCGTGTGCAGTGTAACGGACGAGCCCCCTACGTTGCTGGTCTGCCTTAATCGATCAGCCTCGGTGTATCCGGTTTTCAAAGCTAACGGTACTTTGTGCGTGAACACCCTTAGCAGCGAGCATCGGGCACTCTCTACCTTGTTTGGTGGCAAGACAACCATGGAGGAGCGCTTCATTGCCGCTCAATGGCATACCCTCGTGACTGGCTCGCCTGCCTTAGACGGCGCAGCGGTATCGTTTGATTGCCGGATCTCGGCGGTGAATACCGTAGGTACGCATGATGTGCTCTTGTGCGAAGTGGTAGCAATTGAGCGCAGGGAAAACGCCGGAGGACTGATCTATTTCAATCGTGTTTATCATGACCTGTGCAACGAGCCGGCAGAAGCCTGATACCTACGGCTACCGGATAGTATGTAAGCCGGTAGCCGCCTTGGGGCTTGCCGTCAGGTTTCGGCGTACAGGTTCTGCCCCTGAATACGGATCAGCCGTGCCGGCCCCATGGGCAGTTGCGTGGCCGAAACTACCAGCAGTTCGAGTGCACCCAGCAGGGCGATGGTCAGCTTTCCGGGCAGCGGTTCGCGTCGTAGGAGGGTTAATGATGCCAGTAGCAGCTTTACTCCGCTCATGGTGTCGAGGTTGAGGTGAACGGTCATGGGCAGCTTGCGCAGTGCGCCGAGCTCATAATTGGTGAACAGGCTATACAACGTAGCCGAAGCACCGTTGTAGGCCAGAATCTTGCGCGTCCGCGAGCCTAGTCCAGGCGTCTGGGACAGTCCCAGGCAGAGCAAGGATGTCGCATAGTCGAGCACGCCGTGGACAGCCGTCGTGATCGGCTTAGGCGGTGCGAGCGGGTCTCGTTTTAAGGTGGGCACGATGACTTCGTCGCCCCGATGATTGTCCAGCGCGCCTTGAAGGAAGCACTGAACTAGGCGTGCCGTGACCTGGGCCGCCGTGTAATGAACGTTATGGGCCGCCTTGTCGATAACTACTAGTTGTCCGTTCGGCAGGAGCCGTGTAAATGTTTCGGCCCAAGGCTGCGATAAGGTTTGATCATGCTGCCCACGAATGACGAGCGTAGGCGCTTGGATAGCTGGTAGTATGTCTTCGATCGGGTCGTCGACCGTACGCGAGAGCTGTTGCGCAATACGAGGTATGCCTGCCGAGGCATAGTCCAGCTGCGTGATAGCGTTAAGGCAAGGCGCTTCGAACGGCATATTCATCAGAACGCGCGCGTACTGTTTGCCTGGTGAACGGTAAAGGGGATCGGGCGTGGGGCCTGACAGGATGAGGCGCTCTACGCGCTCAGGTGCGCGCGTGGCGACTTCTACCGCAACCTGAGTACCCAGCGAATTGCCAAAGAGTACGGCACGCTGGATGGCGCACGCGTCCATCCAGGCCAACACGTGATCGGCTTGCTCACTGACACTAGGACCCGCTGGCCACTTCATACCCACCGGCCTCGGCGAGCGGCCAAAGCCGGGTAGATCCGGTGCGATGACATCGTAACCCTGCTCCGCCAGACGTCGGCCGAGCGGAACCATGTAACGGCTCGAAAAGCCCAGCCCATGGAGCAGTACCACCGGAAGCCCGCCAAAGGCTTCCGGGCTGCCGAACCAGGCACGAGCGTGCATGCGAATGCCAAGCGACGCTACGTGTGTCCAGACATGGCGAGGAGCGTGTAAGCGTTTAAACATACCAGGAACCTACAAGATGCGCGTGAGGGCAGGCGGCTATGCGCCTGCACGGAAATAACCGAGATAGAGGTGTGAGCCTGGTAGAGGAACGTAGTTCCTACAGCCCGTCGCAGGCTGATAGTACAAGGTAGGGCAGTAGGTGAGCGATGAAGCAGGATTGAGCGGAGGGCACGTGAATGTAGGCGAGCTGAAATGAAAAGAGCCATGTTGATTAACCGACATGGCTCTTTAGAGGCGCTACGAGTATCAGTGAGCGCTGGACGGCGCACCGAGTGGACGTGCCGGAGCGGAGAGCTTGAGCAGCAGCACGGTAGCAGCAGCGATTACGAAAATAACCGCATACCCCTGATACAGCTGGTTCGGCCCCCACTGCAGGTCGATCAGGCCACCCGCCACCAGAGGGGAAATGATCGCGCCGAAGCGGCCCATGCCAATGCTCCATCCCATGCCAGTCGCTCTTACCGAGGCGTCGTAGGCCATAGAGGCCAGCGCATACAGCCCGGCAATGCAACCGTTACTGAAGAGGCCGATCAGCAGGCCCATGACGAAAGCGGCGGTAAGCGAGGATGTGGTCGAGACAAACACGCTAAGTAACACGGCTGTGCAGGCCATGAAGACAGCCAATAGATGGCTGATCTTGAAGCGCGCTGCCAGCATGCCGATCAAGGCTGCACCAAAGATACCGCCAATGCTCAGCAGTACGCCGCCGGTTACGCCTTGTTGAGCAGACATCCCGGCGGACACAAGCAGCTTGGGTGTCCAGCTCATGATGAAGTAGAAGCCAAACATGGCCAGGAAAAACGAGGCCCAGATCAGCAGTGTCGTCCGCAGCAGGCGGGGAGCGAACAATTGCTTGAAGCTGCTGCTTTTCACTTCGTCTGCGCCATGGGTCGGAAGGGAGGGCAAGGCAGCCAGGGGAGTATGGCCCAGTTTGCGGGCCAGCACATTGATACGCTCCAAGGCGTTGGCCGGACGGCGAGCCAGGAGGAAGTCCAGGGATTCTGGCAGGCGCCACAGCACGAACGGAATGATCGCGAAGGTAGCAAGGCCGCCAAAGATGAATACCGAACGCCAGCCCCAGGCAGACAGGAGTGCCACCGCGATCAGGCCGCCAATGGTTGCGCCTAATGCATAACCAGTGGACTGTAATGTCACTGCAAGACCACGCCAGCGTTTGGAGGAGTATTCGCTGGCAATCACGTTACTGCTTGCCAGGATACCGCCGATGCCAAGGCCGGTAATGGCCCGCAATACCGCCAGTTGCAGAGGTGTCTGGGTAAGAGCCGACAACAGCATGCCCGCTCCGGCCAATGTAACGCAGAACAGAATCAGTGGACGGCGACCAAAGCGGTCGGCCCAGGGCGCGATGAACAGCGAACCGGCGGCCATGCCGAGGAGGCCGGCGCTCAGGAGCAGGCCTAGCTGTGAGCCAGACAGTTTCCATTCAGCCGAAACGGACGCGGCTGTAAAGGCCATGACCAGCACGTCAAAGCCATCGAGCATGTTCAGGGCGATACAAATGATGATGGCAGTCCACTGAAAGCGATTCATTGGGCTTTCGTCGACAGCCTTGCGGAGATCGTTATGCATGATCGATCTCCTGATGAGTGAGTATGGACATACAGGATGCACGGAAAAGCAGAAGTAGCTGCGTCATGATTATTATGGCGCCTCTTATTATTGTTTAAGGTGTGCTCTTATACGGTATTGCGGCCATCTTCTCAGTAATGATGGCCGCTTAACGAACAGCTTTTGCAGTACCGTACGCGTGACGCTGCGTGACTTGTCAGATATCCAGGACCAGTACCGCGCTTTTGGCACGTGAGCAGCACGGCGTAAATTGATCGTTGGCTGCCTGTTCTTCCTCGGTCATGAACAGATCCCGATGGTCTGGAGTACCTTCCAGCACTCGGGTGAGACATGTACCGCAGACGCCCTGCTCGCAGGACATCGGAATGTCGAAGCCGGCATCCAGCAGTACTTCCAGCGCTGTTCGATCCGCTGGCACCTGTAAGGTCTGTCCCGTGCTGGCAATCTTCATTTCGAAGGAGCCGTCATTGGTTGTATCCATGGGGGCGGCGGCAAAGTACTCACGGTGCAGATTCTCTTCAGGCCAACCGTTGGCCTTGGCGGTACTTAGCACATGCTCCATGAAGCCTGTCGGGCCGCACACATACAAGTGCACATCGGGTTGTGGATTTTGTAAGAGAGTTTGGGCGTCAAGCTTTTGCTCGGCGGGGCCGTCGTCAAAGTGAAATTGTACCCTGTCGGCGAAGGGAGACTGCTTGATGCGCTCTACAAACGCAGCGCGATCGGCCGAACGCGTGCAGTAGTGCATTTCAAAATCGGCGTCCATGTGAGCCAGGCGCTCAGCCATGCACAGAATAGGCGTAACACCGATACCGCCGGCAAATAGCAGGCTGCGCTTGGCGCCATGGGCCAGCGGAAACAGGTTGCGCGGCTCGCTGATATGCAGATGCATGCCTTCGGTAAGCTGATGAACACCAACGGAGCCGCCACGGGACGCCGGGTCCTTGAGCACGGCGATCTGGTAGCGGTGACGCTCGTCAGAGTGGTTGCATAGTGAATACTGCCGCACCAGGCCATCTGGCAAATGAACATCAATATGCGAGCCGGCGCTGAATTCCGGTAAGGGCGTACCGTCCACACTGGCCAGTTCAAGGCTGCAGATATCAGTGGCTTCGGTTTTTTTGGAGACGATCATGACTTCGATCATGACAGGAGTCCTTGTTGGGTCGGCCGGTCAGAGCCTGTTCGTAATGAAAGCGCGCCCTCGCTAAGGGCGCAACGGCTTCAGGCGCTGGCAATCATGCCTAGCGGTGCAGCGGCGCTGCGTTCACTTTCGATCAGCCGATCGAGAATGCGCCGAGACTGCACGCCACCTGCGTCGATGTTCAGCTTGAGCAACTGACGATCCGGGTAGGCCAACAGGTTCTGCTGCTGACGCTCCAGCATTTCCAGGTCTTCGCCAAATATCTTGCCCTGACCTTCACGGATAGTAGCGGTCAGCGCCTCGTCTTCCGGCTTGAAGTTGCGCGCCATGCCCCAGAAATACCAGATGGAGGTTTCGGTCTCGGGTGTAATGAAGTCCACCACGATGCTGGACGCCTTGTACTTCGGGTCGGCTTCGTAGCCACCATGACCGGCATGGGCCACGCCCACTTCGATCAGCACGTGGCTGGGTGGAGTGAAGCGGCAAATTTGCCAGCGGTCGACAGGTACATCATCCGCCAGGTTGTTGCCGCGTAGGGCCATACGCCAGAAGGGCGGGGCCATGATGTTTTCCATGTGACGGCTGGTAGTGACGGTGTCGCCTTCGACCTTGGTAATTGGAGCAGCTTCGTCAATTTCCGGCTGGCCGATGCTGTTGGCGTGGACATAGGTCTCATGGGTCAGATCCATGAGGTTGTCGATCATCAGGCGATAGTCGCAATTGATGTGGTATAGACCGCCGCCATAAGCCCACTCGGGATTGTCGGCCCATTCGAGATGATGAATCAGGGAAGGATCAGCCTTGTCGGCGTCACCCGGCCAGACCCAGATAAAGCCATAGCGCTCTTCAACAGGATACTGACGAATGCAGGGAAAGCCGCGAACGCGCTGGCCCGGCATGGCCACGGTCTTGCCGTCGCAGCCCATTTCCAAGCCGTGGTAGCCGCAAACGAGGTTGCCGTCGCGCACGAATCCCAGGGAGAGTGGGGCACCACGGTGGGGGCAGAAGTCTTCGACGGCTGCAACTTTGCCTTCAGGGCCACGGTAGAAAACGATTTTTTCGTTGCAGATCTGACGACCGAGGGGTTTGTCGGCGATTTCGTCAGGCGTACAGGCTACGTACCACGTATTTTTAGGGAACATGGTGGCCTCCTCACAAGGCATGTTTTGTTTTTATTGGATCCAATAGTTCGCCTTTATCCTGCTAGGTGTCAACTAGCCAGGCATATTTTCGATCCTATTTCAGTTCGATTACCGACCAGTTCGCCAAAACCTGCATTGTATTGAAAAGGCAGAAAGCGCCGGGTAGAGCGCTTTGTGCATGTGTTATACAGGCTGCGCTAAGATGATTGCATTTCGTCGTCATGAGGGTTCCATGAGCAAGCCAGGTCAGCGTGTATTGGTCGCCCTGCGCAAAATGATCGTATCGGGAGAGTTAGCAGCCGGCGAGCGGCTTGTGGAAATTCCGACGGCAGAGCGGATGGGCGTGTCGCGGATGCCGGTGCGTATGGCGTTTCGTATTCTGGAGCAGGAAGGCTTGCTTTCTAAGTGCGAAGGGCGTGGTTATACGGTGCGTACCGTTACCGCCAGCGAAATCGCTGGCGCGGTAGAGGTGCGGGGAGTATTGGAAGGGCTAGCGGCACGGCAGGCTGCTGAGCGCGGATTGGATCCAAAAACCAGTACAGTTCTGCATGAATGCCTGGAAATTGGCGACGCCCTGTTCGCCAAGGGGTATGTGACCGAGGAAGATACAGAGGTCTATCACGACTTCAATCGGCGTTTTCACCAGGCGATCATCGAGGCCAGTGGTAACCCGGCTATCAGCCATGCCCTGGCACGCAACGATCACCTGCCGTTCGCGTCGGTCAGCTCCCTGATTGTTGATCGTAATGATATGGCCCGTGAGTATCGCCGCTTCAATTTTGCTCACATGCAGCACCACGCTATTGTGGATGCTTTGGTGAGTGGCCAGGGCGCACGCGCTGAGGCTCTGATGCGAGAGCACGCCAATGCCACCCTACGGTATGCCGAAATATTCAACCCCATACCGGCTTCGACAGACGGTATCAAAGTTATCCGGGATACCTGAGGGCTGGCTGCGACGTGGCGGGATCTGCTTTCGTCGACTGCCCGGTCAAGAGGGCTGCGGTACTGGCGCTTTGAGCCATACCTCGTGATAGGCAGTGCTTGAAGCGCTGCGGCTTGACTCCTTATTTGGAAAGCATGTTTTCCTTCCTCAAGGACTTATGTGAAGGCTTGCAGATAAGGTCTGTGGGGCTGGACTGCTTAAAGGGTAGGTGTCTCGATCCGCTCACGAATCCAGGCGACGAATTTTTTGATCTTGGGGACTTCCGCCGCATGTTCGGGGTAGCCAAGAAAATATGTATGCGGGCTGGTCAAACTGTGCGGCCAGGCGATTACCAACTTGCCCTCGGCCAGTTCTTCGTCGATGAGAAAACGCGGCACCAAGGCTACTCCACAACCAACCTGCGCAGCGCGAATGCACATGGTAAAGGTATCGAAGCGTGGGCCATGGTAGCTGTGCTCGGTATGCAGCCCTTGACTCTGGAACCATTCGTGCCATGCCTCGGGCCGGGCGACGTTCTGGAGCAGGATGTAGTCGGCCAATTGTGTCGGATCGCTTAGATGACCCTCTGGCCAGAGACCGGGTGCGCAGACCGGCACCATGTCCTCAGTCATCAATGGAGTGCATTCTGCTCCGGGCCAGCGGCCCTGACCCGCAAAGAGCGCCACATCGCAGGGTGGATCGTTGAGGTCCATGGTCTTTACTTCATGCCGCACATCCAGATGGATGGAGGGATACCGCAGGCGCCAGCCCTTCAGACGCGGGATCAGCCAACGCTCGCCAAAGGTAGGCGGTGTCACCACGCGCAGCACCTCGGTTTCGCCACCATAGGAGCGGATGTAATGGGTCGACATCTCGATCTGGGTAAGAATCTTGCTGACCTCAGAAAGATAGAGCGAGCCGGCCGGCGTCATCTGGAGACGCTGCCGTACGCGACGGAAAAGAGGGTGGCCCAACTGCTCTTCGAGTTGGGCCACCTGTTTGCTCACGGCGCTCTGGGTCAGGCTTAACTCTTCGGCGGCTCGTGTAAAGCTCAAGTGCCGCGCCACAGTTTCGAAGCACTGCATGGCGGTAATCGAGGGCATGTGGCGACGAGACATAAATAGCTCCAACCTGAGCCGGCGCGCAGGCATACCGCTGCGTATGGGGCTTCATGAAAAAAAGGAATGATAAACCTAGCAAAGGTCGTTTGTTGAGCAGGTGTCTACTGGCTAATACTGAGTTCATAATGACTCAAGGAGCCCCGCCATGATCGATGCACTGCTTAGCCGCCTCGGCGTTGATCCAAGCCTTTACCAGAACGGCAACCACACCGTGTTCACGCCTATCGATGGTAGCTCGCTCGGTGCCGTCACACTGGAAAGCGCCGCCGAGGTGGAACAAAAGATTACCCGTGCTGACAAGGCCTTTCAGGCGTGGCGCGCTGTGCCGGCGCCACACCGCGGCGAATTGGTCCGCCTGTTAGGTGAGGAACTGCGCAAGCACAAAGCCGACCTGGGCGAGTTGGTCTCCTGGGAGGCCGGCAAAATCACTCAGGAAGGGCTGGGTGAAGTGCAGGAAATGATCGATATTTGCGACTTCGCTGTTGGCCTGTCCCGTCAGCTGTATGGTTTGACCATCGCTTCCGAGCGGCCCGGTCACCACATGCGTGAGACATGGCATCCGCTGGGCGTAGTTGGTGTAATCAGCGCCTTCAACTTCCCGGTAGCTGTCTGGTCGTGGAACACCGCACTTGCCCTCGTCTGCGGTAACTCTGTGGTGTGGAAGCCTTCCGAGAAAACCCCGTTGACCGCCTTGGCCTGCCAGGCATTGTTCGAACGAGCGGTGAAAGCCTTTGGCGATGCACCGGAATACCTGAGTCAGGTAATTGTGGGCGACCGTACCAGTGGTGAGGCGCTGGTAGATGACCCGCGTGTGGCATTGGTCAGTGCGACGGGCAGTACCCGCATGGGGCGTGAAGTCGGCCCCCGTGTGGCCGCACGTTTCGGCCGTTCGCTGCTGGAGCTAGGCGGTAACAACGCCATGATCGTTGGCCCTAGTGCCGATCTCGACATGGCCGTCCGTGCCATCCTCTTCAGCGCCGTGGGTACGGCAGGCCAGCGCTGCACCACGCTGCGCCGTCTGATTGCTCATGAGTCCATCAAGGACGAGCTGGTCACTCGCCTGAGGTCGGCTTATTCCAAGGTGCGCATTGGCCATCCTTTGGAGGGTAACCTGGTCGGTCCGCTGATCGACGCGCAGAGCTTCCAGGCCATGCAGGGCATTCTGGAACAGGCCAAAGGCGAGGGCGGTGTGGTCTTTGGCGGTGAGCGTCAACTGGCAGACCAATACCCGAATGGGTACTACGTCTCTCCGGCTATTGTCGAAATGCCGGAGCAGAGCGAATCGGTTCAGACCGAGACCTTCGCGCCCATTTTGTATGTGATGACCTACCGCGAATTCAACGATGCTATCGCTATGAACAACGCGGTTCCGCAAGGCTTGTCGTCCTGCATCTTCACAACAGATATCCGCGAAGCCGAGTCCTTCCTGTCGGCGGTAGGCAGTGATTGCGGTATCGCCAATGTGAACATTGGCCCAAGCGGTGCCGAAATCGGCGGTGCTTTCGGCGGCGAGAAGGAAACCGGCGGCGGTCGCGAGTCCGGCTCTGATGCCTGGAAGAGTTACATGCGTCGTCAGACCAATACGGTGAACTACTCTCGAGAGCTGCCGCTGGCGCAGGGTATTGTGTTCGACTGAGTGCTGATTGACGTGATGCCTGGTTGATAGGTCTCGCTGTGCTCCACCCATCCCGCCTGTACTTTGCAGGATAGGCTGGGTACATAACCTGAGCGCAGCGATATTTCAAACCACAATCCTTTCTTGCAAGGCCCTGATTCTCGTCATTGTGTGAAGGAATACCTATGCCGCTCCGCCAGCACTGCCTTTGGGAAGCCCTGTCACCTAATACGCTTAATGCGCTGCCTTTGAAGGGCGAGCTCAACGCTGATATCTGCATCATTGGCGCCGGTATTACCGGGCTTTCCGCTGCCTTGCATTTGGCGGAGCAGGGCAAGCGCGTTGTAATTGTCGAGGCGCATGAAGTGGGTCATGGCGGTTCCGGCCGTAACGTCGGGCTGGTCAACGCTGGCATGTGGATTCCTCCGGACACAGCAGTCTCTACGCTAGGGGCTGAAGTGGGTGAAAAGCTGCTCAAGGTGATGGGCAACGCTCCTTATGAGGTTTTCTCCCTTATCGAGCGCTACGGTATTGAGTGTCAGGCGCAGCACAAAGGCACGCTACACATGGCACACAATGCCAAGGGCCTCGCAGATTTAAGGAGCCGCGCCGAACAATGGCAGCGGCGCGGTGCGCCCGTCGAGTTGTTAAGCGGTGCGTCTTGCGTCGAAGCCTGCGGCACTACCCATGTTTCTGGTGCGCTGCTGGATCGCCGTGCCGGGACGATTAATCCAATGGCGTATAGCCTGGGGTTGGCCAGGGCGGCAGTAAGGTTAGGTGTTCAGCTTTATGAGCGTTCAGCTGTTCTGTGCCTTGAACGGCAGAGCGCGAAGTGGTGCGTCGTGACGGCTCAAGGAACCGTGCTGGCCGAGCAGGTCATCATGGCTTCCAATGCCTATACCGAAGGCGAGTGGACCACGCTGCGTAATCATTTTTTCCCCGGCTATTACTATCAGGTCGCCTCCACGCCGCTTGGGGAGGAGGCTGACTTTATCCTGCCCGGCGGGCAAGGTTCGTGGGATACCCGGACGGTGCTCAGCAGTATTCGCCGGGATGCGGACGGCCGTTTGTTATTGGGCAGCCTGGGTAATATGTCGAATCGGCCTGCCTGGTTCATCGAGGCCTGGGCGGACCGCATTCAACGCTATTACTTTCCGCGTCTCGGCAAGATCGAATGGGAGTACACCTGGACAGGCTGTATCGCGTTCACGCCGGATCATCTGATGCGTTTGTTCGAACCAGCTCCCGGCCTGTTGGCCATGACGGGTTATAACGGGCGAGGTGTAACCACCGGTACCGTTGTTGGGAAGGCCTTTGCACACTATTTGTGCAGAGGCAGTGACGAAGTGCTACCGATGCCGTTTACCCGATTCGAGCAGCAGGGGGTAGGTCAATGGCGAAGCCCGCTCTATGAAGCAGGTTTTAGCCTTTATCACGCCGGTCAATGTTTGCGCATCGTCGTGTAACCCTATTGTTACCTCTTGGTGCGTTCAGATTGTGCAGGCGTATCAGGAGGGTGCAAAACGTTTGCGAAACCCTGATTTGCAGGTCTATTTCCGTTTCATTGGCCAGAGCAAGCTGTTCTTTAGTCGAATACAAAAGGCTCATCATCGGGGAATTTCTTCAAATTCTCTGGATTTTTGCCATAAGCCTATGTTTTTAAGCTTTTTATAGACGTAGTAGCGCTTTGGCATGTGGTTTGCTGTTCATGCAGTGCCAACAATCCCTCCTCAGGAGCAAAACTCCCCATGTCGAAGATTCACAGAAATGGTTTTCTGGCTCTGGCGGTTTCAAGTGCGCTGGGTTTGTCTTCCTTTGCACAGGCTGATGTTTTGATTGGTGTGGCCGGTCCCATGACCGGTGCAAATGCAGCGTTTGGTGAGCAGTTCTGGCGAGGCGCAAGCCAGGCGGCTGAAGATATCAATGCGGCAGGCGGGGTCAACGGTGAAAAGATCAAACTGATCCGTGCCGATGACGCCTGTGAACCCAAGCAGGCGGTAGCCGTCGCTAACCGTCTGGTGGATTCGGACAAGGTTGTTGGTGTTGTTGGCCACTTCTGCTCCTCGTCTACTATTCCCGCTTCTGAGGTGTACGACGAGGCAGGTATCATTTCGATTACCCCGGGCTCTACCAACCCGCAGGTAACCGAGCGCGGTTTCAATGCTGAGTTCCGCATGTGCGGGCGTGATGATCAGCAGGGCATTGTGGCTGGTGACTATATTGTCGATCAGCTCAAGGCTCAGAAGGTTGCAATCATTCATGACAAGGATACCTACGGCCAGGGGCTAGCTGATGCCACACGGGCACAGCTCAACAAGCGCGGGGTAAAAGAAGTGCTCTATGAGGGGCTGACCCGCGGCGAGAAAGACTTCAATGCCTTGGTGACCAAGGTTCGCTCTTCAGGTGCAGAAGTCGTCTACTTTGGTGGCCTGCATGCCGAGGCGGGGCCTCTGGTCCGGCAGATGCGTGAGCAAGGCGTTACAGCCAAGTTTGTGTCGGGTGACGGCATCGTCACGGATGAGCTGGTAACCACGGCTGGAGGCGCTCAGTACGTCAATGGTGTGCTGATGACCTTTGGCGCTGATCCCCGACTGCTGCCTGACGGCAAGGCGGTAATCGAGAAGTTCCGTGCCAACGGTTATGAGCCAGAGGGCTACACACTCTATTCCTACGCCTCGGTCCAGGCATTGGCGGCTGCTTTCAATGGTGCAGGCAGTACCGATGGTGAGGAGGCTGCCGAGTGGCTCAAGCAGAACTCGGTAAAAACAGTGATGGGCGAAAAAAGCTGGGATCAGAAGGGCGACCTTAAGGTCTCGGACTACGTTATGTACCAATGGGGCCCGGACGGCAAATACAAGCAGCTGTAAACCCATACTGGCCATCCGTCTTGAGGCGGATGGTCATGCTGCATACAAGGGCAGCCGGGTCGCCTGAATGAATAGCCGCTGATTCCTCGCCTGGCGAGGGCTCGGATAGAGGGATGGGTATTGGAAACAGCGCGAGGCATGAGGCTTCGTTTGCTAGGTACATGCCCGGTCCGCTTTATCCGATTGGTCCTCAGTTGTTCGTTGGCTTCACTGACTGTCCACCTATTCCCACTACGTGAGAATCTGATCGTGGATGGAATCTTCCTGCAACAACTCATCAACGGCCTGACCCTCGGGTCAGTCTATGGCCTGATTGCCATTGGTTACACCATGGTTTACGGCATCATTGGCATGATCAACTTTGCACACGGGGACGTGTACATGGTGTCGGCATATCTCGCCGCCATTGGTATCGCGCTGCTCAGTTTCTTTGGCTTCGAGTCCTTTCCCTTCATCATTTTTGGCACGCTGTTATTCACCATTGCGGTAACCGGCATGTACGGCTATGCCATCGAGCGCATTGCCTATAAGCCGCTGCGCAACTCAACGCGCCTGGCCCCGCTCATTTCGGCCATTGGCATGTCGCTGATCCTGCAGAACTATGTTCAGATCAGCCAGGGCGCCCGGCAACAGGGCATTCCTACCATGCTTGACGGTGCGTTGCGCTTCCATATTGGGGAAGGCTTCGTACAGCTGACGTACACCAAGCTGTTCATCATCGTCGCGTCCATCGCGGGCATGCTGATCCTGACCTACATCATCAAGTACACCCGCCTGGGCCGCATGTGTCGTGCCACGCAGCAGGATCGCAAGATGGCGCAGATCCTCGGTATCAATACCGACCGGGTAATCTCCTACGTGTTTGTTATTGGCGCGGCCATGGCCGCACTGGCTGGGGTGCTGATTACCCTGAACTACGGCACGTTTGACTTCAATGCTGGCTTCATTATTGGCATCAAGGCCTTTACGGCGGCGGTACTCGGTGGCATCGGCTCGCTGCCGGGCGCCATGCTTGGCGGCATCATCCTGGGCGTAGCCGAGGCACAGTTCTCTGGGCTGGTGAACTCGGACTTTAAAGACGTATTCGCCTTTTCGTTGCTTGTCACGATCATGATCTTTCGACCGCAAGGACTCCTGGGCAAGCCCCAGGTAGCGAAGGTGTAAGCCATGTCCGGTTACCAGACGTCGTTTGACCTCAAGCGCTGCCTGATCGATACCGTGATGGCCGGCCTCATCTCGCTGGTGGTGTTCGGCCCCATCGTCGGTATCGTGTTACAGGGCTACAGTTTCCAGACTGAGCCCAAGCGGCTGGCCGTGCTCATCGGCATCGTCATGCTTGGTCGTTTCTGCCTGAGCCTGTTTCTACAGACCGTCCGCGGTCAGAAGATAGCGGAGTCGTTCAGCAAGCCGGGGGGCGGCGTGCATGTGTTGCCGCCGCACCATAAGTCCAACCTGCGCTTCATCATTCCCATTCTGATCCTCCTGGCGATTGCGTTTCCCTTCTTTGCCAACAAGTACCTGCTCTCGGTGGTGATCCTGGGCCTGATCTACGTGCTGCTCGGGCTGGGCCTCAACATTGTGGTGGGTCTGGCGGGGCTGCTGGACCTAGGGTTTGTCGGCTTCTACGCCATTGGCGCCTATGGCCTGGCGCTGGGGTACGAATACCTGGGGTTGGGGTTCTGGTCGATGATCCCGCTGGCTGCAGTGATGGCGGCGTTGGCCGGGGCGCTCTTGGGCTTCCCGGTCCTCAGGATGCATGGCGACTACCTTGCCATCGTGACCCTGGGGTTTGGCGAGATCATTCGGTTGGTCTTGAACAACTGGGTGGGGTTCACAGGCGGCCCGAATGGCCGTCCTGTCCCCAATCCGACCTTTTTCGGGCTCGAATTCGGCCGGCGAGCCAAGGAGGGCGGTACGCCCATCCATGAGTTCTTTGGCTTCAAGTACAACCCCAACGCCGAGCTTATCTTTACCTTTGTCGTATTGGTGATCGTGGTGCTAGCGGTGCTGTATATCAAGCATCGTCTTACGCGTATGCCGGTCGGTCGGGCCTGGGAGGCCCTGCGTGAGGATGAGATCGCTTGTCGCGCCATGGGGCTTAATCATGTGCTGGTCAAGTTGTCGGCGTTCATGATTGGCGCTTCTACGGCCGGGATCGCAGGGGTGTTTTTTGCTACCAAGCAGGGCTTTATCGATCCATCGTCCTTTACCTTCTTCGAGTCGGCACTGATTCTGGCCATTGTCGTGCTGGGCGGTATGGGGTCGACGGTAGGCGTCGTGATTGCAGCCTTTGTTTTAACCATACTGCCCGAGCTGCTCAGAAGCTTTGCCGACTACCGCATCCTGATGTTTGGCATCCTGATGGTGCTGATGATGATCTGGCGCCCGCGTGGCCTGATCCGAATCAGCCGACGTGGTTATGAGGTACGCAAGGGCGTGCCGCCCAGCGCTGCGCATACCCGAGTCATGCCCACGCCCGTGACAGGCAAGGAGGTAACGCCATGAGCGATGTGATTCTTTCTGTCCGCCAGCTAGGCATGCGCTTTGGTGGAATCGTGGCGCTGTCCGGTGTCGACTTCGAGGTTGAGCGCCTATCGATCACGGCGCTGATCGGCCCCAACGGCGCAGGTAAGACCACCGTTTTCAACTGCCTCACCGGCTTCTACAAGGCTACCGACGGACGCATTACCCTGCATACCGCCGAAAAGGGGGACACGCTGGTAGGCAAGGTGATGGGCGAGCGCTTTCAGGCGACCGACTTTATCAACCCCGCGCAGCTCGGCAGTCGGCTCTGGTACAAGATGTTTGGCGGTACACACTTGGTTAACCGGGCAGGGCTGGCCCGCACGTTTCAGAACATTCGTCTGTTCAAGGAAATGTCTGTGGTGGAGAACCTGCTGGTGGCTCAGCACATGTATGTCAACCGTAGCCTGGTAGCCGGCGTTCTCAATACCCAAGGGTTCCGCCGTGCTGAAAACGCCGCGTTGGACACGGCTTTTTACTGGCTGGAAGTGGTCGGCCTGAGCGACTGTGCTAACCGCCTGGCCGGCGAGATGTCCTACGGACAGCAACGCCGCCTGGAAATCGCCCGTGCGATGTGTACCCGGCCAGAGCTGATCTGTCTGGACGAACCGGCAGCGGGCCTGAATCCTGCCGAGACCGAGGCGCTCTCCCGAATCATTCGCCGGCTGCGTGATGATCATCAGATCACCGTGCTGCTCATTGAGCACGACATGGGCATGGTCATGAGTATTTCCGACCACATCATCGTGCTGGATCATGGCAATGTGATTGCCCGGGGTATACCTGATGAAATCAAGCACAACCCTAAGGTCATCGCCGCGTACCTCGGTGCCGATGAGGAGGAAGTGGCATGACAGCATTGCTCGAATTCCAGAATGTCGATGTGTTCTATGGGCCTATCCAGGCGCTTCGAAACGTCTCGCTCAGCATTAACGAGGGCGAGACGGTCAGTCTGATCGGGGCCAACGGAGCGGGTAAGTCCACGCTGCTCATGTCCATCTTCGGACAGCCACGGGCGGCTCAAGGAAATATTCTTTACCAAGGCCAGGACATTACCCGCAAAACCGCTCATTTCGTGGCGTCCAATGGCATTGCCCAGGCGCCGGAAGGGCGGCATGTCTTCCCTGATATGAGCGTTGAAGAAAACCTTCTCATGGGCACCATCCCGATTGGCACGAAATGGGTGGACGAGGACATGCAACGTATGTTCGACCTGTTCCCGCGGCTGAAGGAGCGCCGCAACCAGCGTGCCATGACCATGTCCGGTGGCGAGCAGCAAATGCTGGCGATTGCCCGTGCCCTGATGAGCCGTCCCAAGCTGCTTCTGCTGGATGAGCCGAGCCTGGGACTTGCCCCGATTGTGGTCAAGCATATCTTCCAGATCCTGCGTGAGCTGGCTCAGTCAGGCATGACCATCTTTCTGGTGGAACAGAACGCCAATCATGCGCTCAAGCTGTCGGACCGAGCCTATGTGATGGTTACCGGTGAAATCCGCATGACAGGCACAGGCCAGGAACTCCTGGCCGACCCTCAGGTGCAAGAAGCCTATTTGGGCGGGCATTAAGCGCTTGTTTAGCCCGTCTGAGGGGCCAGAAGGCTTTCGGCGGGCTTTATTCAACAATCAGTATGTTTTACACAGTTTTTAGAATGTCCACAGCTCCTGTGAATAACTATGTGATCAAGCTGCGCAGCCATTGCTGGAGCCCAGGATTGGCTAGCTCTGCAGCGTGGTGGTTAAAAATCGACCACCTTTTTTTACATTGCTATTAGGGGATATAAAAAACTTTTAGAAGACTAAATAGCTGACATTTTTTGAGTTCTGTCTTTTATCAAATACTTTGTGTGGACACATTTTTATATATCCACAGTACTCACGTTTTCACTGGAAAAGCCTGTGTATAACGTATGGAGACTTACGTAGAGCCCAAGCAGGTAGCGGCCTGTAGGCTTTTGATCAAAATATGAACAGTGCTCTCATGGCCTGTTTTGCTCATTTTATTCGCATTTTTATAGAGCAAGCCTGTGTATAACCATGGGGTAGATGGCTACAGGCCATGTCTGTAGCGGGCTGCGCAAGTTTGTACAAAAAATGATCAGGTTTTGAGTGCAGGCCTGTCTTATGACGTAACTGTAGCGGTATGAACATTTTGCTGCATAGTGTGCAAGAAGCAGCTTATAAGCACAGCCTTGTGAATAAGCATAAGCCCAGAGCAGAAGGGCTGGTCAATGCTGAGCAACACAGGTTGATCATTAACCTGTTCATAGCCACGGTTTTCACCTGTTTTGACGATTGCATCTGTAACTGTAGCGTCTCAAGCCAAGGCGCATAGGGTACTCTCAATATTTGCCAAACCATTGAGAGGAGCTGTGCCAATGACTTCTTCGTTGTTCATTACCGGGGCCACATCCGGATTTGGAGCCGCTACAGCCCGCCGTTTCGCCAAGGAAGGGTGGTCGCTCATTATCACGGGTCGCCGTGAGGACCGGCTCCAGGCATTGACTGAGGAGTTATCAGAACAAACGGACGTCCATTCCATCGTTCTCGACGTCCGTGACCGGGCAGCAGTAGAGGCCGCGGTACAGGCGCTTCCTGAGCGATTCGCCACCTTACGTGGATTGGTCAACAATGCTGGCCTGGCGTTGGGGACGACCCCGGCACCGCAATGCGATCTTGACGACTGGGATACGATGGTCGATACCAACATTAAGGGCGTGTTGTATTGCACTCGTCTGTTGCTGCCACGCCTGATTGCTTATGGTGCAGGAGCTGGCATCGTCAATTTGGGCTCTGTTGCTGGAAACTGGCCCTACCCGGGCAGCCACGTGTATGGCGCGACCAAGGCGTTCGTCAAACAGTTCACCTTGAACCTGCGCTGCGATCTACAAGGGACAGGGGTTAGGGTTACCAACATCGAGCCCGGCTTATCCGAAACGGAGTTTTCCGTTGTCCGTTTTGGTGGCGACAAGTCCAAGGCTGATGCGGTCTATGCCGGCACCGATCCCCTCACGCCTGAAGATATTGCCGAGTCGATCCATTGGGCGCTGAATCAGCCCAAGCACGTGAATATCAACAGCATCGAGCTCATGGCTACTTGCCAAGCCTGGAATAACTTCAATATTCATCGTAGCGAGTAACGAAGTACTGACGGTACACAACAACGTGTGCCGTCATACCCTATCTGGTTCTGCCCGAATAGGTTCCAGCAATAAAGGGTTTTTAAAGGCAAAAGCCATTTAGGCTTTTGCCTTTTTATCGCCTGCATTTCTAGATCTCATTACGAAACTCTATTCCACAAGGCTTGATTACTTCGGCATTCGGCTTTTTCTCAATGTGGACATAATCTTGACGGGCTATGGTGGACCCCATCTTGTCGACAAAAAACTGGCGTAATCAGAGGCATTTTCTATAAGCCGCTAGGCAACGCGCTACGCACACCTTGTTTCACTCTAAAATGATTTTTTTGAAACTATCACGCTAGAGCGCTCCTTTCGAAGGGCGACGAACGGTATCATCAAGCGTGTTTTATTCCTTGAATTGGCATATTGATTGAATAGGTCTTTGTGCAACGCAAGGGGCATATCAAAGAGGGCGAATAAAAGCTTTTTAATAAGCAATGTCCTTCGTTGAAAAAGGCATTTTTAGTGCTGCTCCTATAGATTCGCCATTCTTTGTATTGGCATTAAATGTGTGCGGTTTTACAGCGATATAAAGCCTCTATCACATGCCCAGCATAAAGGTTTCTTAGGCCTTTCTTGCTGTCGTCAGTTGTTATAACTGGCAAATACTTCCATAACTCAGGAGTGAGTGCCGGGAAGTTCATTCTTAGGGATGAAATAACCGCCGCGCCATTCGATGGCCGGCAGCATCTTTTTAACTGAGCGTTAAAAAGTTCATGCTGCGTCTGCTTTTTAAGTAAGGCTATGGAGACGTTTGCGCTTAATAACTCACGATTCGTTATGGTGAATGTGTGAAAACTTCAGCAGTAGGCAAGAAGTTACGTTTCAATCGTTCCTTGAAAACCCTTCTTCCCCTTATGGCCGCTTTGGCGTTCGGCAGTACTACAGCCCGTGCCGAGCAAGTTGACCTGGTCGGTTTGAACATCGCCGGAGCCGAGTTCGCCGATCATGTTCTGCCAGGTGTAAACGGAACAAACTTCTTCTTTGCCGAAGAGCGTTATTTCCAGTACTGGAGCAGTAAAGGCATCCGCCTGATTCGTTTCCCCATCCTGTGGGAGCGCTTACAGCCTACGCTGGGCGGCCCGCTGGATCCGACGTATGCCGGATTGATCACTCGTACACTGGGATATGCCCAGAAGTACAACATGAAGATCATTCTGGACATGCACAACTATATCCGCTACCGCGGCCAGGTCATTGGTACCAACAGCGTTCCTTATGCACGCTATCAAGAAGTTTGGACGCAGATCGCCAAGCAGTGGAGCAGCCATCCGGGCCTCTATGCCTACGACATCATGAACGAGCCGCATGATGCTACGGCCTACTGGCCGACTGCGGCCCAGCACGGTATTAATGGTGTACGTGCTGTGGACAAGAGGCGCCCGATATTTATTGAAGGTAATGCCTGGGCCGGTGCCTACCAATGGCCGCAGTGGAACGATCCTTTGCTGAATCTGAAGGACCCGTCCAACAACCTGATCTTCCAGGCTCATTCATATTGGGATGAAGGCTCTGGTGGCACTTACAACAATGTCACGGCTGCTAACCTTGATCCGCAGTATGGCGTGAACCGTATCAAACCCTTTGTCGAGTGGCTGAAAAAGAATGGCAAACGCGGAATGATCGGTGAGATCGGCATACCCGATAACGATGCGCGCTGGAACGTGGTGCTGGACAATGTCCTAGCTTACCTTCGCCAGAACTGCATTCCAGTTACGTACTGGGCTGCCGGTCCAGGTTGGGGATCCTATAAGTTGGCCGTCGAGCCCATTAATGGCAAAGAGCGCCCACAATGGCCAACACTGCAAAAGTACATTAATAACACCAGTTGTACGGCCTATGGCCCTATGGCAACCGGCGCGGCTCCTACGCCAGCACCGACCGCTCCAACCCCGGCACCTTCTACCAGTGACGGTGTTACCAGTGCGATCAATAGTTTCACCAATGGAGATTGGTTGAACGGTGTGTATCGGGCCAAGGCTGGGTTTTCTGTTCCGGCCACGACCGCCAACGTAGCCGCGTTCAAGGTAGGAGCCTTTGTACGTTTAGCTAATGGGCAGACCGTCAAGGTTACGTCTGTTCAGGTGGTAGGTAGCAACATGAGCGTATTCGTGGAAGGGCCTCTGCTTGACGGTAACGCCGTTGGTTACCCCAAGACGCTGACGGTTGTGTCATCAACGTCCACAGCCCCTGTTTCTGGAAGCACGCCGACAGCACCTACACCTGCGCCGACGACCCCAGCCGCGACGGGTGTAACCAGTACGATCAATAACTTCACTAACACGGATTGGCTGAATGGGGTTTATCGTAAGAAGCTTGGCTTCTCGATCCCAGCGACTACTGCAAACAAGGCAGCGTTCAAGGTCGGTGCCTCTGTGAAAATGGCCAACGGTCAGATCCGCAAGATCTACTATGTCCAGGTTATTGGTAGCAACATGAGCGTGTTTGTAGACGGTGCAGCTGTAAATAGTTCGACAGTCGGTTACCCAAACAAGCTGAGCACTGTGTCGAACTGATTCTCTTCATTGATTGACGACAGTGCTGCACTGTCGTCAATCAAAGGGATCGTATTTGAAGCAGAGACCGAAAGGTCTCTGCTTTTTTTATGGCATAAGCTTAATAGCTAATGATGAAGGCATTTTGATATTAATGTTAATGGCTTTGTGAGGGTTATAGAGACAGAACTATGTTCTATTACCGTCAAAATTCAGCCATGACAGACATTAAAGAGCATCACCGTATCAAGCGAATAATTCTTCAGCAGATGGCTATTTAATATCACTCTCGTTTGTCTCAAGTTAAAACTTCATACGCGTTCTCGTTAGGAATTCTTTCATTCCTGTCTGGCCGGGGCTTATACCGTTTTATCAGGTATGGTATTTACGCTTTAAAGGCCGCTACGCCAGGGCCATCTTATCTTGCCATACAGTAGAAAACGCTATTCATGCTATTCATATATACCATGTCAATATCGCTACAGCATCTTGAATAGTTATGTCAAGGCTTCTTTCTACATATAAAAAGGGAAGTTGTTTCTAAATTAATGTTCCGATAAGTCATTGTTTATAAATAAATTTTCTTTTCCGTAATAATTAGTAAAGAACCCTTAAGCCACGTTCCACCAACCATCCTATTTCTGGCATGCCCGTTGAATAAACAGGATTGTGATGTTGGAAATCCGTCACCCAGTATCAAGCCTTAAATAGAGTGTGATTAAACATTCTTATTTAGCGGCCGATGTATTGGAAGGATACTCATTGAAAGAGCAGCTTCAATGAGTACCTCTCCGGATACTGGCACTTTGATATGTTCATATAAGTTTGACGTGTTCATAGCAAAGTCCCAGCAGACGATTCTTGAATCGTTCCTGTTATTGCCAGTGGTTTTAATGCTGGCAAACGCTTTCCATAACTCAAGGCTGAGTCTCGGGAAGTTCATCCTTAGGGGTGAAATAACCGCCGTGTCGCTTATTGAACGGTTGTACGCATAACTCAACGTAACACTTGAATTGCTGCGTCAGCTCATACGTTTGAGCAAGGAGACGCTTGCGCTTTTAACTCTCACTAGCAGTAATGGTGAATTGATGAACGCTCCAACTTTTTTTACTAAATTAGGTTCCACCCGGTTTTTCAAGAAAGCACTTCCCTTTGTAGCGGTAGCTGCATTCGGCAGCACGGCCGTACAAGCCGAGCAAATTGATCTGGTCAGCCTGAACCTGTCGGGTGCTGGTTTTGCTCCGCACGTGCTGCCAGGCATCAACGGCACCAACTACATCTTCCCGGTGGAGTCCTATTTCCAACAGTGGAGCGCAAGGGGCATTAAGACGATGCGTTTCCCCATCATCTGGGAACGCTTGCAGCCCAAACTGGGCGGTCCGCTTGATCCGACCTACGTAGCCCTTATCGATCGCACCTTTGGTTACGCTCAAAAGCACAACGTCAAGATCATCCTGGACCTGCATAACTATGCGAAGTATCGCGGCCAGGTTATTGGTACGAGCAGCGTTCCGTATGCTCGCTACCAGGAGATCATGACCAAGATCGCTCAGCAGTGGAGCAAGCAGCCAGCGCTGTATGCCTACGACATCATGAACGAGCCCAACGGTGCTCTGGCCTACTGGCCGACCGCCGCTCAGTACGGCATCAACGGCGTGCGTGCAGTAGACAAGACGCGCCCGATCATTGTTGAAGGTAATGGCTGGGCCAGTGCTACACGTTGGGCTGAGTGGAACGATTCGCTGCTGAACCTGAAGGATCCGTCCAACAACATCATCTTCTCGGCGCACTCGTATTTTGATGAAAACGCGGGCGGCAGCTACGACAGCGTTGATGTGAACAAGCTCGACGCCATGTATGGCGTTAATCGGGTCAAGCCCTTCGTTGAGTGGCTGAAGAAGCACGGCAAGCGTGGCTATATTGGTGAGTTCGGCGTACCGGACAACAACCCGCGCTGGAACCTGCTGATGGACAACATGCTGGCGTACCTGAAGCAGAACTGTATCCCTGCTTCCTACTGGGCGGCGGGTCCAGGCTGGGGCAGTTACTTCATGTCGGTTGAGCCAGTCAATGGCAAGGAACGTCCGCAGTGGGCAACCCTGAAAAAATATGTAGATAACACTAGCTGTTCGGCTTATGGTCCGTTGAAAGCCGGTACTACTACACCTACCACCTCCAGTGGTACAGGGTCGACTCCGGTAGCTACTACGCCCTCTACGACCACGGGCTCCAGTAGCGGCTCCACTACTGCGCCTACTACCAGTACAAGCACCGCGCCAAGCGCGTCTGCCAGTTCGGCCGTTACCAGCACGATCAATAACTTCACCAATGCCGATTGGTTGAATGGGGTTTATCGCAAGAAGCCTGGCTTCTCCATCCCGGCAACGGCTGCCAACAAGGCTGCGTTCAAGGTCGGTGCTTCGGTCAAACTGGCTAATGGCGAAGTTCGCAAGATCACCTATGTTCAGATTGGCAACAACATGGGGATCTATCTGGACGGTGCTGTGCTAAACGGAACTACTGTGGGTTATCCGAAGACGCTTACCCTTGTTTCCTCTACAGCTACATCCACGGCATCTACGCCTTCCACAACCACAGCAAAAACCTCAACCGCTGCAACAACGGTAGTTACCAGCACGATCAATAACTTCACCAATGCCGATTGGTTGAATGGGGTTTATCGCAAGAAGCCTGGCTTCTCGATCCCGGCAACGGCTGCCAACAAGGCTGCGTTCAAGGTGGGTGCTTCCGTGAAAATGGCTAACGGGCAGGTTCGCAAGATTACTTATGTTCAGATTGGCAAGAACATGGGGGTTTATCTGGATGGCGCTGTGGTGAGCGGATCTACCGTAGGTTATCCGAAGACACTAACGCTGGCATCTAACTAATCGATAAGGGCCCAATCAGGAGACGTTCATTCATCTTGTCATGGATAGGCTGATTCAGAACGCTCTATATAGGAAATTCTTCTGAATATAGTTCGTGTATTCAGAATTCAAAGGCAGAAGTCGTAAAGGCTTCTGCCTTTTTTTATGCCTATTGAAAGCGGTGGTTAGCTAGTAAGGCCAATACATCGGTCAGTAAGAAGAACTGATAGCGCTGCTTTCAGCAAAGTTGGCACACATATTGTTACATACAGTGGCGGCGATAAAAATTTGTCACTTATTTTTACAAGAGTTCTGGATGCAAGGAAGCGGGTGGTAAGGCGTGACTACAGGTCCGTTTTCTAAAAACGACTATTACTCAAAGCGCCCGGTTTATTGGGCATTGACGATGCTTACCCCCTGTCATGTTAGGACGTCTCATAGGATATGACCCTCTGGCTCCGGCTTATCTTTTCTGTGAAAGGAAGTCCGCCTGCCACTAGCGATTCGCTGAATCGCTTCTAAATGCTGCCACTAGCGCTGCCCTTGGCCAGCATGTCCCCGCTCACGGTTGAGCTCTAGGACGTTTCCCATATGGAAGACCTCACTGCTCGCGTCCACTCATGGTCGCTCCATGATTGACAACTTATCACCTCCCTTTTCATGGGGCCTGGGCGCGTGCGTTGAATATCACTAGTAGTAATGGTGAATTGATGAACGTTTCAACTGTATTTCGTGCGTTACGCTCCAGCCGTCTGTTCAAGACGATGCTTCCCTTGGCTGCCATAGCGGCTATGGTCAGCACGACGGTCCGTGCCGAGTCGGTCGAGTTGCTTGGGCTCAATCTGTCGGGTGCCGGTTTTGCGCCGCAGGTACTGCCGGGTGTCAACGGCACCAATTATATTTTCCCGGTGGAATCTTATTTTCAGCAGTGGAGCGCGAAGGGCATCAAGCTGGTCCGCTTTCCTATTATTTGGGAACGCTTGCAGCCGACTCTGGGCGGTGCGCTGGATCCTACCTACATAGCGTTGATCGACCGTACCTTTGGTTATGCCCAGAAGTATAACGTCAAGGTTATTCTTGACCTGCACAACTATGCCCGTTATCGGGGCCAGATTATTGGCACCAGTAGCGTTCCGTATGCCAAGTATCAGGATGTCATGACGAAAATCACCCAGCGTTGGAGCGGTCAGTCGTCTCTTTATGCCTATGACATCATGAACGAGCCGCACGATGCTCTGGCCTACTGGCCGACCGCCGCTCAGTACGGCATTAACGGTGTGCGTGCAGTAGACAAGACGCGCCCGATCTTTATCGAAGGCAATGGCTGGGCTGAGGCGACCCGCTGGGCACAGTGGAATGATCCTCTGCTCAAACTGACGGACCCTGCCAACAACCTTATCTTTGAAGCGCATACCTACTTTGATGATGGCGCGGGTGGGAATTACACAGGCGTTGATGTCGGAACTTTGAGTGCAACCTACGGGGTGGAGCGGGTCAAGCCGTTCGTAGAGTGGTTGAAGAAGAACGGTAAGAAAGGCTATATCGGTGAGTTCGGTGTGCCGGATAACGACGCCCGCTGGAATACCATCATGGATAACATGCTGGCTTACCTGCGGGATAACTGCATCCCGTCAACCTATTGGGCGGCAGGGCCAGGCTGGGGGGACTACTTCCTATCGGTCGAGCCGATCAATGGCGTAGAGCGCCCTCAGTGGCCAACGTTGAAAAAGTACATCAACAATACCCGTTGCACCACGTTTGGTCCGTTGTAATAACGCTCTGGTGATGCATGAGGCGCTCCGCGTTAAGCGGGGCGCTCTTCTCCTTGAGACAGGGTTCGGCCTTGCTGGCGCCTCAGGCGAACTGTTGAAGCCAGACGGGATAGCTTCCCTGTATCGCATCGCCAAAGGCCGGCGGATGATGGGCCGCTAGGTGTTGGGCCAAACTATGGAGCTGATGGGGCAGTTCGGCTAATGTCCCAAAGGCTTCCAGCCCCAATGTCCAGCCGACGAGCGTGCCATCAAGTCGAAGTTCGGTTAACTCAATGGTGCAACCGCGTGTCGGCCAGACACTGCAAGGGTTCTGTAGGCCTTCATCGGCATTCAGGGCCAGTTCTACGACAGTTGAAGCGGATGTTGTGAACAGGCGCAGCCAGCGCCGCTTTTCAAGTGCAATGAGGGGCTGCTCTTGCAGGTGAAGCCTTTGTGAAGTCCATTTACTCCAGAGTTCAACCGGCCCGGCGAACGGTTCCGCGTTGAGCCTGGCCCAGGTGCGTTCGACCAATCCCTTGACCTCGACCTCAGGCTTGCCCGGGCGGTATTTCATGCCGAGTTCGGCCTGGGTGTTATCGCGCAGATAGCAATGCGTCTTGCACTGGCCTCCCCCTGGAGCATGGGCTTCAGGGCTGGGATGGCAGAACCAGTCGAAGAGTCCTTCCGGCAGCGTGCTGGGCCAGAACCAGCGGATTTCAGCTGAGGTATGCATGGCGTTTCTCCGAAAGGATTGAACATTCAGACCGTAACGTCTGGAGCAAGGTATGTCCTGTTTTCGAATGACCCTGGCGCCATCTCATCCCGCTTAGAAGCGGCGCGCATGCTAGCATCCTCTTTCCTGCCTCCCGACTGCGACGAGCAGCCGTTCGGGAGCGCACATGATCGCTAGCGTCATGAGTACTATTTTGGCTTCAGGCTGCACTGTGCCTGAGGCCAATCACTCATGGCTAGACCTCGTTAAAGGGCGTCCGTTACCCGCCACGCCCGATAAAAAGCAAGGAGCCTTTACGTGGAACTTCTCCATACCTGGGTCAATGACCTTAACGGCCTCGTTTGGGGCGTGCCGATGCTGATCCTTATTCTTTGCACCGGCCTGTTCCTGATGCTGCGGCTCAAGCTTATGCCCTTGGCAAAGTTGGGTACTGGTTTTCGTCTGATGTGGAAGGGGCGTACCAAAGATGACGACGAAAGCGGCGAAATCAGTCCGTTTCAAGCATTGATGACCTGTTTGGCCGCAACCGTAGGCACCGGCAACATTGCTGGCGTTGCGACTGCCATATTTCTAGGTGGACCGGGGGCACTATTCTGGATGTGGTGTACGGCCTTGGTCGGTATGGCCACTAAGTATTCAGAGGTTGTCCTGGCGGTGCATTACCGTGAGAAGGGTGAGCGCGGCGAGCATGTGGGCGGACCGATGTATGCCATTCGTAATGGCCTGGGCCCACGCTGGGCTTGGCTAGGGGGTGCCTTTGCATTGTTTGGCGGGCTCGCCGGTTTCGGAATCGGCAATATGGTGCAGGTCAACAGTATGGCCCAGGCGCTCGACGCAACCTTTGCCATCCCGCTGTGGGTGACCGGCGTGGTAACGATGGTCGTGGTTGGTCTGGTCATTCTGGGCGGCATCAAGCGTATTGGCGCGGTAGCGTCTTCGCTGGTTCCTGCCATGTGTATCGCTTATATCATTGCTGCCATTGTTGTACTCATCGTCCATGCCGAGGCCATTCCTCACGCCCTAGGTCTGGTGTTTACCCATGCGTTTACGCCTGCCGCAGCAACCGGGGGATTTGCCGGGGCGGCTGTTATGGCCGCGATCCGGTTTGGCGTGGCGCGCGGCATTTTCTCCAACGAGGCGGGTCTGGGAACAGCCGGTATCGCCCAGGCAGCTGGAACGACCAACAGTGCTGTGCGCTCCGGCATGATCGGCATGCTGGGAACCTTCATCGATACCCTGGTGATTTGCACCATGACCGGTCTCGCTATTCTCTGCTCGGGCCTATGGACCAGCGGGCAGAGCGGGGCGGCCTTGTCAGCAGCCGCCTTCGAATCGGCCATGCCGGGTGTGGGTGGAGTCATCCTGACCGTGGCGCTGGTGGTATTTGCCTTTACTACCATTCTGGGCTGGAGCTATTACTGCGAGCGTTGCTGGGAGTTCCTGGCCGGAGCAAAAACGATCCTGCCGTTCCGGATTGTCTTTGTAGCTGCCGTGCCGTTTGGAGCCATCGCGCATCTGGATTTCGCCTGGCTGCTGGCCGATACGCTCAACGGCTTGATGGCAATTCCCAACCTGATCTCCCTGCTGTTGCTCAGCCCGGTTGTGGTCAAGTTGACGCGAGACTACTTCGCCAAGGCGTGACGGCTCCTGGCGTATCGCGATCGAAAGCCGCGGTACGCCGCTACCCGTTGCGTTTGCACACACAACAGTGTCATGTCGACATGGTATGCCGAATGGGCCTGCGCTATAACGGCAACCATTCAACAACAAGAGCATCTCCATGTCGGCTACAGATACCTCCCCGGCGCCACCTGAGCCGGTCAGCGTGTTTTCTGCATTCCTGTTCTGGCTCAAGCTGGGCTTCATCAGCTTTGGCGGGCCTGCCGGGCAGATCTCGATCATGCACCAAGAGCTGGTAGAGCGCAGGCGGTGGATATCCGAGCGACGTTTCCTTCATGCGCTCAATTACTGCATGGTACTTCCTGGCCCCGAGGCTCAACAGCTGGCAACCTATATCGGCTGGCTGATGCATCGCTCCTGGGGTGGCGTGATTGCCGGTGCGCTGTTCGTACTGCCGTCCTTGTTTATCCTGATCGGGCTGTCCTGGGTTTATATCGCTTTTGGCGAGGTGCCCGTGGTGGCCGGCCTTTTCTATGGCATCAAGCCTGCTGTCACGGCGATCGTGGTACAAGCCGCTCATCGAATTGGCAGTCGTGCCTTAAAGAACGGTTGGTTATGGGCCATTGCCGCGGCCTCGTTCGTCGCAATCTTTGCGCTGGGCGTTCCGTTTCCCCTGATTGTGCTGGGTGCGGCGGTGATTGGCTATGCGGGTGGCCGCATCGCTCCTGAAGCATTCAGGGCCGGGGGAGGGCATGGTAGTCAGGGTACGTCTTACGGAGCTGCATTGATCGATGACCAGACACCCGTCCCCGCGCATGCCCGGTTTCGCTGGTCGCGTCTGTACGGTCTGGCCGTTATCGGTGCGCTGCTTTGGATAGTCCCGATGGGGCTGTTGGTGAGCGTGTTCGGCTGGGACAATACCTTTACGCAGATGGCCTGGTTTTTCACCAAGGCGGCCTTGTTAACTTTTGGCGGTGCCTATGCTGTATTGCCGTATGTCTATCAGGGCGCCGTCACGCATTATGGTTGGCTGACGCCTACCCAAATGATTGATGGGCTCGCCTTGGGCGAAACTACACCAGGCCCGCTGATCATGGTAGTGGCCTTCGTGGCGTTTATCGGCGGGTACGGTCAGGCGGTGCTCGGCCCAGAGCTTACTTTTGCCGCCGGTGCGCTGGCTGCCGTTCTGGTGACTTGGTTCACTTTCCTGCCTTCGTTTCTCTTCATCTTGGTCGGCGGACCGCTGGTAGAGTCTACCCACAATGTTCTGAAGTTCACTGCACCGCTAACGGCGATTACCGCGGCGGTAGTAGGCGTTATCCTCAATCTGGCCTTGTTTTTCGGCTATCACGTGCTCTGGCCCGAAGGTTTCAAGGGCGTCTTCGACTGGCCTTCAGCGCTTATTGCCCTGGCGGCAGCCATAGCGCTGTTCCGATTCAAGCGCACGGTGATCGAAGTGCTGCTAGCCTGTTCTGTCACAGGGTTGATTGTGTATCTGTTAAGGGTATGAAGGAGCAGCCTGGCTGCCAAGGAGGATCACGTGGCTAAACATTCAGGCGATTTTCTCAAACTGGCCGCTGAGGCTAAATCCCGTATTCGACAGATTTCACCAAAGGAAGCAGAGGAGATGGTCAAAGGTGGGGCCGTATTGCTGGATGTTCGGGAGCGCGATGAGTTCGAGCGGGCCCACCTGGACGGGGCAAGGCATATGAGTCGAGGTATCCTAGAGATGACTATCGAGGATGTAGCGCCGACCAAGGACACGCCGATCGTGTGCTACTGTGGCGGCGGCAACCGGGGTGCTTTAGCGGCGGACAGTCTGCAGCGCATGGGATATACCCAGGTCGTTTCCATTGAGGGCGGCATGGCCGCATACAGTACCCAGGCAGACTGAGCGTATCGCAGGCATAAAAAAACGCAGAGCGTTTGACGCTCTGCGTTTTCAAGACCTTGTCTCGCCGATGGCGATGGTGGGGTCTTATACCTGACGGATCAGGTAGTCGAACGCGCTCAGAGAGGCCTTCGCGCCTTCACCAACCGCAATCACGATCTGCTTGTACGGCACGGTGGTTACGTCACCGGCAGCAAAGATGCCCGGCAGAGACGTTTCACCACGGGCGTCAACCACGATCTCACCGCGAGGTGACAGCTCAACAGTACCTTTCAGCCATTCGGTGTTAGGCACCAAGCCGATCTGAACGAAGATGCCTTCCAGGTCCAGGGTGTGGAACTCACTGGAGTTGCGATCCTTGTAGATCAGCCCCACCACTTTCTGGCCATCGCCTTTTACTTCGCTAGTCAGCGCACTGGTGATCACGGTCACGTTTGGCAGGCTGTGCAGCTTGCGCTGAAGCACCGCGTCGGCACGCAACTGGCTGTCAAACTCGATCAAGGTGACGTGAGCCACGATACCTGCCAGGTCGATAGCTGCTTCCACGCCGGAGTTGCCACCACCGATAACGGCTACGCGCTTGCCCTTGAACAGGGGGCCGTCGCAATGTGGGCAGTAGGCTACGCCGCGGTTACGGTATTCCTTCTCACCCGGCACGTTCATTTCACGCCATCGGGCGCCGGTCGACAGGATCAGCGTCTTGGCCTTCAGCGAAGCACCGTTGGCGAATTGCACTTCATGCAGCTTGCCCGGCTCGCTGGCAGGAACCAGCTTCTCGGCGCGCTGAAGGTTCATGATGTCGACATCGTACTGCTTCACATGCTCTTCAAGGGCAACGGCCAGTTTCGGGCCTTCGGTTTCCTTGATGGAAATGAAGTTTTCGATTGCCAAGGTATCAAGCACCTGACCGCCAAAGCGCTCGGCCGCTACACCGGTACGAATACCCTTACGTGCGGCGTAGACCGCGGCGGCGGCACCGGCAGGACCACCACCGATGACCAATACCTCAAAGGCTTCCTTGGCGTTCAGCTTCTCGGCGTCACGGGCACTGGCGCCGGTGTCGAGCTTGGCCAGAATCTCTTCCAGGCCCATACGGCCCTGACCGAACGGCTCGCCGTTCAGATAGAGGCTCGGTACAGCCATGATCTGACGCTCGGTGACTTCATCCTGGAACAGCGCGCCGTCGATAGCGACGTGGCGGATGTTCGGATTCAGCACGGCCATCAAGTTCAGCGCCTGGACAACGTCTGGGCAGTTCTGGCAGGACAGCGAGAAATAGGTTTCGAAATTGAATTCGCCTTTCAACGAACGAATCGCTTCAAGCGTATCGGCACTGGCTTTGGACGGGTGGCCGCCCACTTGCAGCAGCGCCAGCACCAGTGAGGTGAACTCATGGCCCATTGGCAGGCCGGCAAAGCGCAGGCTGATGTTCTCACCCGGGCGGTTCAAGGCGAACGAAGGCTTGCGTGCGTCACTGCCATCGGTGCGCAGGGTAATCTTGTCGGTCAGTCCGACGATGTCCTGGAGCATTCCCAACATTTCTTGAGATTTAGCGCCGTCATCAAGGGACGCGACGATCTCGAAGGGTATGGTGACCTTTTCCAGATAGGCTTTGAGCTGAGTTTTAAGACTGGCGTCCAACATGAGGCATTACCTCTCGACAAATTTCGGAAATAAAAACGCCCGGACGTATTCCGCCCGGGCGTTCGGGCACTAAAGGGAACCGGAAGCCGGCTCCTAAGCGCAGGCGACCTTGAGAGGTGGCTTAGATCTTGCCAACCAGGTCCAGAGACGGGCTCAGAGTAGCTTCGCCTTCCTTCCACTTAGCTGGGCAAACTTCGCCCGGGTGGGAGGCAACGTACTGAGCAGCCTTGACCTTACGCAGCATTTCGGACGCGTCGCGGCCGATGCCGTTGTCGTGAACTTCGCACAGCTTGATCTGGCCTTCCGGGTTGATCAGGAAGGAGCCACGCAGTGCCAGGCCTTCTTCTTCGATCAGAACGTCGAAGTTGCGAGCCAGGGTAGCAGTCGGGTCGCCAACCAGGGCGTACTGGACTTTCTTGATAGCGTCAGACGTGTCGTGCCATGCCTTGTGAGCGAAGTGGGTATCGCAGGAAACGCCGTAGATTTCTACGCCCAGCTTCTGGAACTCGGGGTACAGGTCAGCCAGGTCTTCCAGTTCGGTCGGGCAAACGAAGGTGAAGTCAGCTGGGTAGAAAACAACCAGGGACCACTTACCTTTGAAGTCAGCTTCAGTCAGATCGATGAACTTGCCATCTTTGTACGCAGTAGCCTTAAACGGTTTGATCTCGGAATTGATCAAAGACATCACTGAATCTCCATCAGGGGTTAAGAAGTTGGCGAGGCATAAGATACTCGCTTGCGCACATTAGACTTAATTGAATGTAGGCATCAATCTCATTACTTTGACCTATTCCTTAAGTAGACATGAAATTAAGGTGGTTAATGCTGTAAAAAGCGTCTAATTGAAGCGAAGCGGCAAGTAAAATCTTAGTTTTGTTAAATGAAGCCATTTTTAGATTACAGCGAGATGTATTTCAGACATCAAATGAAAAACAGCTGTACGGGAGTTCACGGGCCAAATGTGGTCTCCTTGAGGTTTGCCTCTCGTTCGCAGCGCTTTGAATTTCAAGGAAAAACTTATGCACGACCTGCCTTACCGTTGTTATCGCGCGTTTTTATGCACGACTCGACGTGTTGTCGGCATGAATTTCTTGGTCAGTGACTGCATTAATAGGCAGGGATGGCTGTCGCTTGGTTTGAGAGGGCATTAAGTCATGGCCTTCTGGCGCGTATTACGGCACTGGATAACACGGTATTTCGCAGAGGATGAGGCCGCCACTCTAGGTGTGCTGCTGGTGCTAGGTTGCACAGTTGTCGTGTTATTCGGCTCCATGCTGGCGCCTTTCTTCACGGCGCTGGTTCTAGCCTTTCTGCTTCAGGGCGGCGTCAGTCGCCTGGAACGCTGGCACGTTCCTCGTCTGGCTGCTGTGCTTATAGTCTTTCTTTCGTTCCTTGGCGTTTTTCTGGCCTTGCTACTGGTCGTGCTGCCTCTGGTTTGGGATCAGCTGGTCACGCTGTTGCAAGAGTCCCCCCGGATGTTTGCCCAGGCTCAGGTCCTGCTTGATGAGTTGCAAGAGCGCTATCCCAAGATTGTTACCCCCGAGCAAATACAGAGTTGGATGGGAACGGTAGGTAATGAGCTCACCACCTTGGCGCAACGGGCGTTACGCCTGTCGTTAAGCTCGCTGGGCAATCTGATTGGGTTTGTCACTTTTCTGGTTCTGGTGCCTATCCTGGTGTTCTTTATGCTCAAGGACAAGGACGTACTAGTAAACTTCTTCCTGTCGCTGCTGCCCAGCAAGCGCACGCTCATGAGCCACATCTGGCGGGAGGTAGATGACCAAATCGCTAATTATGTGCGCGGCAAGGTGATTGAAATCGTGATCGTAGCCGTAGTTAGCTATGTCACGTTTTATGCGCTTTCGCTTCCTTATGCCACGCTATTGGCGCTAGTGGTGGGATTGTCCGTTTTAATTCCGTTCATTGGTGCAGCGGCGGCAACGGTTCCGGTCGCAGCCGTTGCCGGTTTTACCTTTGGGCTGAGTGAGTCCTTTTTCTATGTGATCGCTGCCTATGCCATCATCCAGGCGCTGGATGGTAATGTCCTGTCGCCTCTATTGTTTTCCGGTGTAGTGAATCTGCACCCTGTCGCAATCATTTTGGCCATTTTGTTCTTTGGAGGAGTTTGGGGGTTTTGGGGCATCTTTTTTGCCATTCCTCTGGCGACGCTGCTCAAGGCACTATGGAGGGCATGGCCACGCAGTGATCCTGCTGCGATAAGCAATACCCATGAGGGAACGACACAAGAAGGCCTTTAAGGCTTCGCTTTATATTCATCGGAGTAAGAGGTGCAACGGCAGATGCAAGACAAGAAGATTCGGAGCGCTAAAGGGCTTCAGGCGTTTTACAGGGCTTTCCTGACCAGTGAGGCTTCGGGCGGATTACTGCTGATGGGTGTTGCCGTCATTGCACTGATCGTGGCGAACTCGCCACTGGCGGAGGTGTACTTCGGTACGCTGGAGCGCTATGTCTTGGGAATGAGCGTTCTGCATTGGATCAACGATGCGCTCATGGCCGTTTTCTTTTTGCTGGTGGGGCTTGAGATCAAACGGGAGATGCTGGTTGGTCAGCTGTCCACCTGGGGGCGGCGTGCTCTTCCGGGGTTGGCGGCATTGGGCGGCGCGATCTTCCCGGCCATTATCTATGCTGCGATCAACTGGGGTAATGATCAGACTATAAGCGGTTGGGCCATTCCTACGGCTACAGACATCGCGTTCGCGCTGGGCGTGTTATCTCTGCTGGGCTCACGAATTCCGGTATCGCTAAAGATCTTTCTGACAGCGCTGGCAATCCTTGATGACCTTTTTGCCGTGTGCATTATTGCCGTGTTCTATACAGCGGACTTGTCTCTGGAAATGCTGGGTTTGGCGGCATTGACGCTCGGCGTATTGATCGTCATGAACCGCCTGGGTGTGACGCGCATCCTGCCGTATCTGGTGGTGGGCGTCGTGCTGTGGTTCTTTGTGTTTAAATCCGGCGTACATGCCACCTTGGCCGGTGTGGCGTTGGCGCTGACGATTCCGCTGCGTACCGGCGCAAAGCATCCTCCGCTGGAGCGGCTAGAACATACCCTGCACCCTTATACGGCGTTTCTGGTCATTCCGATTTTCGGGTTCGCCAATGCTGGTGTGTCGTTCGAGGGAGTAAACCTGTCTTCGCTAATGGGCGCTGTACCGCTGGGCATCGCCCTGGGGTTGCTGGTAGGCAAGCAGTTTGGCGTATTCTCGTTTGCTTGGCTGGCGATTCGCCTGGGCTTGGCCGAACTGCCGGAGCATGCTACCTGGAAGCAGCTTTACGGTATTGGTTTGCTGTGCGGTATTGGTTTTACGATGAGCCTGTTCATCGGCCTGCTCGCGTTTCCCTCGTCGCCTGAGCTAGTAGATGCTGTGAAAATCGGAGTATTGCTGGGCTCGGTCACGTCTGGTTGCCTAGGGGCATTGATGCTGGTCCTCGTGGGCAAGAAGAAAAAAGCGTAGCGAGCATAAAGGGCGCCTAAACGGCGCCCTTTATCAATGTATTAATTGCGGATATCAACGAGCTTTACTTCCCGGATATCCAGCTTTTCCCACACCCGGCCTTTCATATAGGGCTCGCTCTGCAGCCATAGCTCCAACGCTTCCCTATCCGGGAAGTCCAGATGGACGCTCGAACCAATCATCCTGCCTTGATCATCAAGGATGGCGCCGCCGCTGATAAAGATCCCTTCCTTGGCCATGGCACGGATACCGTCCAAATGGGCCTGACAACAGGCCATGCGGCGGTCTAAGGCGTCTGGATCGGTGTAGTCGTAAGCCGTTACAGCAAATTGCATAGCCGTCTCCCGAGCATGCTTAAAAAGACAGTGTAGGGCATGGCGCATAGTCTTTCAGGCAAGAGCTAATCCTGCCGTCTGTCGCCGTACATCCTTGGATGGATGGCCGTTTGCCTCGATAAGGGAGACGCTCAAAGCGCTTTTATCACCCCGGTCAAAGGAGTTTTGCAGGCGGCCACCGAGGCGCTGCCCCATGAGTGATTTATCCTGTCGTTTCGGCTGTCGACGTTAACGTTTGACCCTATGACTCACAAGGATACCACTCATGTTTTCATCCGTATCCAAGCCCATTGCGGTCCTTATCTTATGTCTGCTCAGCAGCCCCGGCTGGACGGCTAGCATGAACAACATGGCCTCCATTCTTCAACAGTAAACCGTTAGGCGCTGTTGGCGTTTAGGCAGCGCCTCTTTCCTTTCGCCTGGAAGGTGACAAATAAACGTTATTGATCGCCTGGGCAGTGGCGACGAGACTGATCCTGTTGGGTTATTTCATGATCGTCCGGCTAACTGCCTTTTGTTCCACGCTAGCGGGCTGCCTGGGCCAGTGTCGCGGTTCTGATCGTCAAAGTGATGGGGATAACGTCAAGAGTGCGTTGAAATCTTCCGTATCGACATCACCGTTTAACTGACCAATGACCTATCGGAAGGCAAGTGCGTGACCTATAGCGAATCCGATAGGGAGCTTGCCTTGCGTATAGGGGTTATGCAGCCGTTAACATGCCTTGCTTTTCGATAAAGGCGATGATGTCCTCAAGACCCTGGCCGACCTTCTGGTTACTAAAGACGAACGGCTTGTTGCCACGCATCTTGCGGGCATCACGGTCCATTACTTCGAGGGAGGCGCCAACCATAGGGGCCAGATCTACCTTGTTTATCACCAGCAGATCGGATTTGCAGATACCCGGGCCGCCTTTGCGCGGTAGCTTGTCGCCTGCCGAAACATCGATGACGTAAATCGTCAGGTCGGACAACTCTGGACTAAACGTGGCGGACAGGTTGTCACCGCCGGACTCGACCAGGATCAGATCCAGGCCAGGAAAGCGGCGGTTGAGTTGATCAACTGCCTCCAGATTGATTGAAGCATCCTCACGGATTGCCGTGTGCGGGCAGCCGCCGGTTTCCACGCCAATAATGCGCTCGGGTGCTAAGGCCTCGTTGCGGACCAGAAAGTCGGCATCCTCACGGGTGTAGATGTCGTTGGTGACAACGGCCAGGTTATAGCGCTCGCGCAGGGCGCGGCACAGCGCAAGGGTCAGCGCTGTTTTTCCGGAGCCGACCGGGCCGCCGATGCCGACGCGAAGAGGTTGGGTGTTCATCGTTGTTCTTCTCCTACGATCTGAAAAGACGGCTGTACTGCCTTTCGTGCGCCATGCTGGCCAAGGCCAGCCCGAATGGGGCGCTGCCCCAGTGGGATTCCGGCAGGTCGAGCGTTGTGGCAAGAACGGCATCCAGTACAGGCATGAGTTTGGAGGTCAGTCGCTGGGCCGCTTGCTGACCCAACGGCAGGGCTTTCATCAGGACGGCAAGCTGATTTTCCAGCCAGCCCCAGAGCCAGGCCGATACGGCCTCGGCAGGCGCGATGTGCCAGGCTCGAGCGGCTATTGCCCAGCCCAGGGCAAAAGTGGGTTCACTTGCCAGCAAGTGTTCACGTGCCTCATTGTCGAGTTCAGGCAGGTCTTTCAATAATTGGGTAAGAGAAAAGCCGGTCTGTCGGCTTTCCAAGCCCAGCTCACGGGTTTCCCGGCTCGCTCTATGCTGGCTGGCAAGCTCGCTGAGACGCTTCCAATCGCCTTGTGCTGCCGCATGGCAATGAGCTAGGAGCAGAGGCGCCTCAAAGCGCGCAAGATTGAGTTCGAGCTGATCGTGTAACCAGCAATATGCGGTATCGGCATCCGTGACAATACCGGTCTCGATGGCTGATTCGAGTCCCTGGGAGTAGCTGTAGCCCCCAATAGGTAGCTGAGGGCTGGCCAGACGCATGAGTGCCCAGGCCGGTCTCATAAGCGGACCCCAAAATGGTGCAGGCGTGGGCCATAATTGAAATCGGTGTCACCATGATGCGAATGATGATGACCGCCCCCATAAGCGCCATGTTCAGGCTGGAACGGCGCCTCGACGAGTTCTGCTCGAGCGCCTAACTGGTCGAGCATGGCTTTGAGTACATGATCCTCAAGAATGCGGAGCCAGCCGCCACCAACTTGCAGCGCCACGTGGCGATTACCCAGATGATAGGCCGCCCGGGTCAGTTCAACGGGACTGCCACAAGTGATATGCAAGAGCGTTTCAGGAAGCGCGCAGATACGTACGATTCGGCCATCCTGCGCCTCCAGGCATTCACCATCAGCCAGAGGCGATTGCCCGCGTTCGAGAAACAGACCGACTTCCTCGCCACGGGCTGTAAAGGTACGCAGACGGCTTTTGCTGCGCGCCTCGAAGGTCAGGTAAAGCTCTTCGTCCCAATGGGGCTGAGGTGGGCGACGATGATGAATGACCAGCATGACAGTTTCCGCAAAGGCAGGTGTCCTAACGTACAGCAAGGGGCCTGCCAAAATACGAAGACGCGCTAGTCCGTGTGCCTGTGCCTGATACTAGCGATTAGTTTGCTGCTTTATGGTGCACGGATGAAGCGGTTGGCGTCTCTATGCACTTGGATGGTGCGCTAAACGTGTCCATTCCATGCCAGTGTTTGGCACCGATCATGACGAACCGCAACTGATGAATGATTTTGGCCTGCGGCGTCAAATGTGGAGCCGTTACAGCAGAAGGGGTATCGATCAATTCGGGTAGGGTCGCGAATACGGTTTTCACAACCAGGTCCGCTACAACGTCCAGGTCCTGACGAGTCAGATGGGGCAGGCGATTGAGTTGGAACAGATCGGCTGCCAGGTCATCGGTAATATGCTGGCGCAAATCGGCAATGGCTTGGCGGATCGGGTGTGAGCCGCCGTATTGCTCACGGGCCAGGAAAAGGAAGTGACGGTGGTGTTCGGCTACGGCATCCAGAAAGATCCCTACGGAAGCCTCAATCACACCCTGTAATTCAACTTCATGATGCCGAACACGGCGCAAGGTGTCGCGAAAGGTGTCTCCTACTTCAGCCACCAGAGCAAGGCCAAAAGCGTTCATATCACTGAAGTGGCGATAGAAGCCCGCTGGCACGATACCGGCATTGCGGGTAATTTCACGAAGGCTCAAGCTGCCAAAGCCTCGACCATCGCTCATGAGTAAATGTGCGGCGTCCATAAGGGCGTTACGGGTCTGCAATTTTTGCGCGGCGCGGGTGGTCATGGCTCATTCCATTCGTTCAGTCCAGTACTCTAGCAAATACTGCCAGCTGGAACAGGAAAGGTTTGGTGTGACTGAATCTCGGCACGGTTAGTCTGTCTGCATGAGTCGCGTGCATTCGTTCCGGATGAATGTACTCAAGAACCGGCCTCGCTGGCCGATAGGCGATTGCCTGCCATATCACTTACAAGCCTCTTAGGGGCTTCTCCAGATCAGACGAACCATGTTCAGCCCGCTTGTCACGTTTCCTGCGTTGTACATCGCTACCTTATTAATGCTGGCCGGTTCTGGCCTGTTCACCACCTATATCGGCCTGCGCCTGACCGAGCAGGGCGTTGGGGATTTCTGGGTGGGCGGCCTGATGGCCGCGTATTACCTTGGCCTGGTCTTTGGCGGCAAGCTGGGCCATCGGCTCATCGCCAATGTAGGGCACATCCGCTCCTATGTTGCCTGTGCAGGGGGAGCGACCGTGACGGTGCTGGTCCACGTCCTGACGGATCACCTTGGCGTCTGGCTGGTCATGCGTTTCGTCATGGGCATCATGATGATGAACCAATACATGGTCATCGAAAGTTGGCTCAATGAGCAGTCCGAGAATCACCAGCGAGGCAAAGTATTCGCTGGCTACATGATTGCAGTGGACATGGGGCTGGTTGTGGGGCAGGGCCTTCTGGCCGTGCACCCGGCGCTGGACTACAAGCCGCTGATCCTGGTGGCGATCTGCTTTGCGTCTTGCCTGATTCCGATCGCCATGACGCGGCGCGTCCACCCGGCCAAGCTGATCGCAGCGCCGCTTGATCTCAAATTCTTCTGGCAGCGTGTGCCTCAATCGCTCGTGACAATCTTTGCCGCCGGTTTGATGGTAGGGGCGTTCTATGGCCTGGCGCCGGTATACGCTAGCCGCAATGGGCTGGATACGGCCCAGTCGAGCCTGTTTGTAGGTATCTGCATTGTGGCGGGATTCTGTTCCCAATGGCCCCTGGGCTGGCTATCGGACCGCTTTGATCGTTGCAAGCTGATCCGTGGCAACGCCGTGCTGTTGTGCCTGGCCGCAATACCCATGTGGGGGCTGTATACCCTGCCGTATCACCTGCTGCTGGCAACCGGTTTCCTGACAGGCATGCTGCTGTTTACGCTGTATCCGCTAGCGGTGGCGTTTGCCAACGATCATGTGGAGTCTGAGCGTCGGGTAGAGTTGTCGGCCATGCTGCTCACTACGTATGGCGTCGGTGCCTGTATTGGACCTTTACTGTCCGGTGCTCTGATGAATCAGTTCGGCCCGGGCATGTTCTATATTTTGGTTTCGGTTTACGCCGTAATTCTAGTGCTCTGGGTTCAGCCGCGCTTTGTAACAGGGGAGCATCGCCTGGACGAAGCACCGCTGCATCACGTGGCCATGCCAGATACGGTTAGCCCGATGGCCGCAACGCTTGATCCACGTGTAGACGAGGTACCGGAAGCCCTTATGGTGGATGCGCCTCCCAGTATCGGGCCGTCTACCGACTCGCCACCGGATGAGAAAACGAAAGGTCAATGAAGGCTGCACGCTGTTTCTGAACAGACAGTCACCATAGCGGCGTAGTCTTGTTAAGAAGAAAGCCCGATCAAAAGGTCGGGCTTTTTCATGTCGCCAGCATCAGGCTTGAGACGCCTGGGTGCGCTGCTGGTTATCAATCATGCGATCAACTGTCTGCTGGGAGCCGTTCTCGGCCAGTTCAGGATTAAGCCGACGCTGCTGACGGTTGATTAGCCGATCCAGGGTCTGTTCCGAGCCGTCTTCAGCTAACTGAGGATTCAGCTGCTGCTGTTGACGATCGATAATCCGGTCCAGGGTCTGCTCGGAACCGTTTTCGGACATCAAGGTTTCTTCCAGCGTTTTGGTTTGGCGGTTGATCATGCGATCTATGGTCTGGTAACTGCCATTCTCAGCCAGAACCGGTGCGTCGCTGGAGAAAGTAGGGGTAGCGGCAAAGACATTAGCGGCCAGAACGGTAAGCCCGATACCCAAGAGAGATGAACCTTTCATGATCTGTTTCCTCGATAGGATTGTTTTGACAGATTCAGTATCGGTTCCAGTTAATCGATAAAAAAATAGATCGCAGGCATATCAAACATCAGTGCCAGTGATGTGAAAAAGAATAGTTATCAGGCTGGTTGATAGTACCGCTCCGCTTGGGCTGGCAGGAGGGTTACAGCTTGAACAGATCCCTGACCGCTCGTGCGTACTCCCGGGTACCCACAGACATGCTGTTGGTATGAGTGCCGCCTTCGACCAGTAGAAGCCGTTTGGGCTCGCGGGCCTTTTCGAACAATGCCTGGCTGAAGCGTGGCGGTATGTAGCGGTCGCTTGTACCGTGAACAATCAACACCGGCATATCGACTTCAGCGATTTTGTCGATGGAGTCGAATTTTTCCGACATGATCCAGCGAATCGGCAAGGACGTGTCGATTACGGCCGCTGCGGCATCGGCCAGTGAAGTAAAGGTGGACTCGATAATGAGGCCGGCAGCGGCGGCTGGGTCGCCCTGAGGATCTTTGTTCTTGGAAATTTCGCGAGCCAGGTCAACGGCTACGGCTCCGCCCAGTGAGTGGCCATAGATGTAGCGTTTGCCAGGGTCCGGTTGGAATTCGACAAGACGTTTCCAGGCGATCCGTGCATCTTCGTAGACCGTGCGCTCCGAGGGCAACTCGCCGGGGCTTTCACCGAAACCGCGATAGTCAATGGCCAGGACCGAATAACCCAGGTTGCGTAGCGCTGTGATACGGCGAACTTGCGCAGTAAGGTTCCAACGGGTGCCGTGCAGGTAGAGCGCGGCTGGTGCGTCCTTGCGGGCCACAGGCCACCACCAGGCATGGATGTACTGGGTTTCGCTCAAGCCGGTCGTGACCGGAATATTCAACTCCTGAACTCCAGACGGAATACCGGCGAACCAGCTGGCTGTGCCGGGTTCGATGTTGAACACCAGCTCACGTTCCTTTTGGGCCAGTTGTGAGCAGCCCACCGGCAAGCCGACGCCAATAAACAGCACGAGCAGAATCAAGGGCAGCCAGCGGCGTGGAGCAGAAGAAGATGAAGAGATAGTCATAGGCTAGATCAGTAGGATCGAACGGCTGCAAGGGAACTGCATGCACCTTGTTCATGAAGACCCATGATCGCTAAAGCGGTTCGGTTGCAGCCTTTAACAGATGTTTCGTTGAACGGCTGCGCCTGACTGTCGTCAGAGAAAGTGAGACAGCTAACAAATGGAGTACTTTATGCTTAAGTTTATCGGCGGTACCGCAGGCGTTATTTTTATCATTGGCCTGATCGTGGTAATCGGCATTCTAAAACTGATTTTCTGATGCGCCCTTTTCGAGAAGCCCACCCTGTAAGCGGTGGGCTTTTCTTTTGGCAGGGGATTCGCTCTGCCTTATTCCTCTTCGTCTTCGGACAGCTCGTCAAAGTCGTCGGGTGATAGTTCAGCCTCTTTGCGCTCGGGTGCCACGGGTGATGCTTCGTTAGCCATGTCCGATCTCCTCGTTGAAAGGGTGCTCTTGTATGAGGGGGCCCGCGAGGAGAAGTTCTTTTCGGCGACTTAAGGTATATCCGTTGAACCCTTGCCTAACGATTTTTGCATCAGCACAACATCATGCCAGCGGCCAAACTTAAGCCCGACCTGCTCCAAGACGCCTACATGACGGAACCCTAAGCTGATATGCAGGCCGATGGAACCAGCATTATCGCTGCCGCCAATAAGGGAAACCATCTGTCGCCAGCCACCGGCTTCACAGCGCTCCAATAAAGTCATAAGCAAGGATTTACCTAGTCCACGTCCCTGCCAACCGTCCTCCAGGTAGATCGTATCCTCCAGCGAAAACCGGTAAGCGGAGCGGGGATGATAAAAGCCAGCATAGCTGTATCCACGTACGTGCCCGTCAACTTCGGCCACAAGGTAGGGAAGACCGGCCTGACGAATCGTGGCGTAACGTCGCTGCATTTCGACGACATTAGGAACAGCCTCTTCAAAGGTCGCCGTTCCGTAAAGAACATGGTGGGCGTAAATGGTTTGGATGGCAGGAATATCCGTTTCGAGAGCATCGCGAATGAGGGGCATCGTCAGGGTCCATGCACGGGGTGATTCGGCAGTGATACACCTGATGTAAGGCATAAGCAAGCTGGTTTGGGTGGTGAGCCGATAGGGTTAGATCAGCAAGCCTTCACTACTCTCAGCGGCGAGGGTGATGCTGTAAGGGGCATGCGAACCGTAAGCGATGCTAGGGCTCTGAATGGTAAGGCTACTGAGAGACCTGCCATGATGACCAATGCTGCACCACCGCTCGGCCCGGTCCTGGAAACTGGGCTCTACGTGGCGGACCTTAATCAGGCCCGCCACTTTTATGAGTCTTTGCTGGGCTTGCGGGTAATGTTTCACGATGACCGGGTGGCCGCGTATGACGTCGCGGCCGCTAATGTTTTGCTGCTCTTTCAGCGGGGCACGACCGATACACCCGCGCAATTACCTGGTGGGACCATTCCCCCGCACGACGGTACCGGGCGGTTGCACTATGCCTTTTCCATCGCACCAGAGCATTTGGAGCTTTGGCGCAACCACTTGGCCGCCCATGACATCACCATAGAAGGCGAAGTGAAATGGCCCAAAGGCGGGGTCAGCCTGTACTTTCGCGATCCGGACGGCCATCTAGTGGAATTGGCTACGCCCGGCCTGTGGGCTAACTATTGATTCGAGCTGTTCGCCTCTTGCCGCAATAGCTTCTAAGCTGATCGCACGTACCCACGAGAGGCTGACGATGAGCAAGATCATTCTGATTACCGGCGCAAGCCGAGGCATTGGCCGTGAAACCGCTCGACTCGCCGGGCAACGTGGCTGGCGAGTCGGCGTGAACTATACGGCGGACGAGGCGGCGGCGCGGTCCTGTGTTGAACTGGTTAAACAGGCCGGCGGAGAGGCTATTGCCGTTCGGAGCGATGTGTCGTCCGAAATGGATGTGCTAGCCATGTTCGACGTGATACAGGAACGCTTTGGCGGCCTGGACGGCCTCGTCAATAACGCCGGGATTACCGGTGCGTCGCTGCAACTGGCCGATATGCCGGCCGACCGCATGAAGCGCATGTTCGATGTGAATGTCTTCGGGGCTTTCCTGTGTGCTCGCGAAGCGGCGCGACGGATGTCCACCACGCGCGGCGGGCGAGGCGGCGTTATTGTTAATGTATCGTCCATTGCCGCCCGGTTGGGGTCGCCAAATGAATACATCGACTATGCCGCTTCCAAAGGCGCGATCGATACGATGACGATTGGTCTGGCCAAGGAGCTGGGGCCGCAGGGCGTGCGGGTCAATGTTGTGCGGCCAGGGCTGACATTGACCGATATCCATGCCAGCGGCGGCGATCCCGACCGCGCTAACCGTTTGGGTGTTACCACCCCAATGGGGCGTGCAGGCGAGCCTGCAGAAATTGCGGCAGGTATCATCTGGCTACTATCGGACGAGGCATCCTATGCCAGCGGCGCTATCCTGGATATTTCCGGAGCACGCTGATCACCCTCGCGTGTAATTGAACCCCTTCCGTTCGTCGTTGACGTATAGAAGAGACGGTGCAGTGCCATCGCTGCACTTTGCGAACGGCGGACGGGAGAGCGGCGTGACACGAGGACCAAAGCTCATTGCCTGGACACTGGGCAGCCTGGTGGGAGTGCTGGCTGTTCTGTTAATCGTGATTTCAACGTTCGACTGGAACCGGCTCAAGCCGACGATCAATGAAAAAGCCTCTGCGGCCCTGAACCGGTCGTTTGCCATCGAAGGCAATCTGGACGTGAACTGGGCGCGTGAAACCGATCAGGGCGGCTGGCGTGCCTGGGTGCCGTGGCCGCATATCTCGGCGGAAAACGTGAACCTCGGTAATCCCGAGTGGGCTCGCGATCCGCTGTTCGTTCACCTGGATCGGGTCCAGCTGCGTATTTCGCCGCTCGCCCTGTTGCACAAGCAGGTCTACATCCCCCGTATCGATCTCACAGGGCCAGTTGCCAATCTGCAGCGGCTGGCTGATGGCCGCAGCACTTGGACGTTCGACCAGGATAAAAAGGAGGCTGATGCCGATACCACCGAGCCTTCCCCTTGGACGGTGGATATCGGCATGATCGGCTTCGATGCCGGGCGCGTTAGTTATGACGATGCGATCGTGCAGGCCAACGTCAAAACCACCGTGACCTCGCTTGATGCGCCGATCGCTTATGCCGATATCGTCGGACAAGCGGGTACGCAGCGGCAGCGGGCGAGTGTCAAACAGACGCAGGCGCTTCAGTTCGGCTGGACTGTCGACGGCACCTACAAACAACAGCCGGTCCAGGGCAACGGTAAAATCGGCGGCTTGCTGGCTTTGCATGATGCCGAGGAGCCGTTTCCTATTCAGGCCGATGTTCGCGCTGGTGCCACTCACCTGAATGCATTCGGAACCCTGACCGAACCGCTCAAGCTCGGGTCGTTGGATTTGCGGCTAAAGCTGTCCGGGCAGAGCCTGGCGCAGCTCTATCAACTCACAGGGGTGACGTTGCCGGAAACCGGTCCTTATTCCACGGATGGCCATCTTACCGTCGTGCTCAATGACCCGGCCGGTGCACTGTTTCGCTATGAAGAGTTTTCCGGGCAGGTCGGACAGAGCGACCTGCACGGTACTCTGGAATACACGGGCAGAAAACCGCGAGCGAAACTTATTGGCGAACTCACATCCAATCAGCTTCGATTTGCTGATCTGGCACCTCTGATTGGTGCCGATTCGGATGAGCAGAAACAGGCGCGGGGAGAGGAGAGCAAGCAACCGCCTGGCAAGGTACTGCCGGTATCCGAGTTCCAAACCGAGCGCTGGCAAGCGATGGATGCTGATGTGAAGTTTACAGGCCAGCGCATCGTGCAAGACGAAGCGCTACCTCTGAGCGATCTCTATGTGCATGTGAAACTGAACGATGGGGTGATGCTGATTGATCCTCTGCGCTTTGGTGCCGCCGGCGGTGCGCTCAACGGTACGGTTCGGCTGGAAGGCAATAAGTCGCCTATGCCGGCGCGGCTGGATGTGCACGCCCGCCGGATCAAACTCAAACAGTTGTTTCCTACCGTTGAGGCGATGCGTGACAGCCTGGGCGAGCTCAATGGCGACGCTACCTTGTCCGGAACGGGCAATTCCGTAGCTGCCTTGCTGGGGAGCAGTGATGGAGAGCTCAAGCTGTTAATGAACGACGGCGCGATCAGTCGGAGCCTGATGGAGATCGCCGGCCTCAATCTCGGCAATTACCTGGTGACGCGGTTGTTTGGCGATGAAGAGGTAGACATCAATTGCGCGGTAGTCGACCTGGGTATAAAAGACGGACTGGCCCGTACACGCGCTTTTGTCTTCGATACCGAAAATGCCTTGATTGAGGTCAGCGGCACTGTGAACCTGGCTACCGAACGGATCGATCTATCCATCAATCCGCACAGCAAGGGTATCCGGATCTTCTCGCTACGCTCTCCTTTATATGTTCGCGGAACGTTCGACGACCCTGATCCGGGCGTGAAGGTTGCTCCTCTCGCCGCCCGGGGCGCCGCCGCTGCGCTATTGGCCACGGTTGTCGCGCCTGCTGCCGGATTGCTTGCTCTGGTTGCGCCCAGTAACCGTCAGGATAACCAGTGCGTAGGGCTTCTTGAGCAGATGAAAGGGGGGAACTAATCGCCGTCAGCCGTTCATCTTTTCCCCCTTAGCGAGACGACCGCTCAGCGGTTCTGGCAGAACAACCTGGCGCCAACTACCCTCAAAAAAGGTGTATGTCACTCAGGGAGATACTAGCCATGAGCGGTACGAATAGAGAGTATGAAATTCACTACAAACTACTGGGTGAACCGCACACCGATCGTATTACCGACCTGGATGTACCGGTTACCGATGTTATTCGTGAACTGGCTACCAAGCACCTAATCGCCGTCAATGACGCCCAGTACCGGCTGTTCGATTTCGAGCCAGGCTTACCTATCGTGGGCATCAGCGATGTCTCGATCCATAAGCTCGAGGACGAGGTCATGCAATGATCAGGCTATGGGCCAGCGTGTCCGTGCTGCTTGGTGTCTTGTTGCTAAGCGGCTGTTCCACATCAACCGTTGTGACGTTGCAGGACGGGACACAATACGTTACGCAAGACAAGCCGACGACCCAGACGGCCGATGGCTTTTATGAGTTCAAAGACATTGGCGGCCGACACATCCGTGTTCGCGCTGACGATGTAGCCACTATTAAAGCCGAAGACTGAAAACGTCTGAACAGGAGGTCTCATGTCCCGTGGTGACAAGTCAGCTTACAGCGATAAGCAAAAGCGTAAAGCCGAACACATCGAAGAGAGCTACGAAGCCAAGGGCGTGTCAAAAGACGAAGCTGAAGCACGTGCCTGGGCGACGGTTAACAAGCAGTCCGGTGGCGGCAACAAAAGCGGTTCCGGCACTCAAAAAAGCGAGACCGCCAAGCGCGCCGACCGTAAGGATTCTGCCCGCCGGGCCTCGGCTACCAAACATGGGCATTCACCTAATGCCGGCCGGGCATCGTCTAGCCGTGGGCGCCGCGGCAGTACTTCACTGAGCGACATGACCCGCGATGAACTTATGAAGAAGGCGGCCGAGCAAGATGTTCATGGACGCTCCCGCATGAGAAAAGATGACTTGATAAAGGCGCTGAGTTAAAGCGCCTCATTTAGCCGCACAATACGCTACTGCGCTGTTATCAATAATGCGCCCCTGTAGGCCAGCACTGGGTGCTGGCTACTTAAGCAGGGTACTGGTTCGCTCAACGGCCCAGCTGCGTTAGCAGGGCATGCGCTGCCGACTCGGAAGAGGCCGGGTTTTGGCCGGTAATCAAATGACCTTCAGTCACAACGTAAGGTGCCCAATCAGTGCCCTTGCTGTACAGGCCGCCTTTTTCCTGAAGCATGTCCTCTACTAAAAAGGGCACAACGTTTGTTAATTGCACCGCTTCTTCCTCGGAGTTGGCAAAACCTGTTACACGCTTGCCTTTGACCAGCGGCTCGCCATCGGCTCCCTTGACCTGACGTAGCACGCCGGGCGCATGGCAGACCAGCGTGGTAGGTTTACCTGCTGCATAAAAAGACTCAAGCAGAGCAATGGAATGAGCGTCTTGCGCCAGATCCCATAAGGGGCCATGACCACCTGGGTAAAACACAGCGTCATAATCGCCGGCTTTTACAGTGGATAGTGCCACGGTATGGGCAAGGGCTTTTTGTGCCTCTGGGTCTTTACGGAAGCGCTGTGTGGCCTCTGTCTGCGCATCAGGCTCGTCACTTTTGGGGTCCAGCGGAGGCTGGCCACCTTTTGGGGACGCCAGGGTCAGTGTAGCGCCGGCTTCTTTGAATACGTAATACGGCGCAGCCAATTCCTCCAGCCAAAAACCGGTTTTCTTGCCGGTATCGCCTAATTGGTCATGGGAGGTCAATACGATGAGAATCTTCATAGTCTTGTCCACGTTAAATACCTGTTTTGGCTCGTTTAGGGATGAGCACTCAGGTTTATGGACACCTTGCCGGTAAAGACAATTCAGATTACTACGGGACGTTTGCTTTTGTACTGTTCAGAACTGGCGGCATTGTGCGGCCTATAACGCGGCAATAGGCAAGCGACCCGACATAAGCTTCTCATGTTGAACATCCGGAGCCTTGGGCAAGGCTCCGGGTGAGTTAGCCTCAGCGCTTTCTCGGCACGGGCTGCTGTTGGGTAATGCAATGAATATTGCCACCGCCTAACAGGATTTCCCGACCTGGCACCTGAACGATTTCACGCTCAGGGAAGCAGCGTTGCAGAACGGCCAGAGCTTCGGCGTCTTCCGGTACGTCAAAGGAGGGTGCAATGATGGCGCCGTTAACGATCAGGAAGTTCACATACGATGCCGCAAGGCGCTCGCCCGATTTACGAGGCTGGCTGCCCACCGAGGCATCGACCGTTTCGTATTCTTCGTCCGTGGCATACAGCGGCCCTGGGGTCGGAATCTTGTGTACCGTGAACGAACGGCCCTTGGCATCTTTGGTGTTTTCTAGTACTTCGAGTGCTGCGCGGCAGCGGGCGTAGTTTGGGTCCTGTGGATCGTCGCACCACGTCAGCAGCACCTCGGCTGGCCGCACGTAGCAGCAGAAGTTATCCACATGGCCATCGGTTTCATCGTTATAGAGGCCATCCGGCAGCCAGACCACTTTGTCTACGGCCAGATAATCGCTGAGTATCGCCTCGATCTCGCGCTGGGACAGATGCGGATTGCGGTTGCGGTTGAGCAGGCATTCTGCCGTGGTGATCAGCGTGCCTTCACCGTCCACGTGGATGGAGCCGCCTTCCAGAACAAACTCTTCGGTCCGGTAACGCGGGCAGCTTTCCATCATCAGGATCTTGCTGGCAACCTGATCGTCTCGTTTCCAGGGAAAATACAGACCACCTACAAGACCACCCCAGGCGTTAAATGCCCAGTCCACGCCACGCACTTCGCCTTGGTCGTTGATAACAAAGGTCGGTCCAGTATCACGGGCCCAGGCGTCGTCATTGCTGATCTCGACGACACGGATTGCCGGGTGATTCAGACGTGCGCAGGCGTTGTCGTATTGTGCGGCCGAAACGCCTACCGTTACTGGCTCGAAGCGCGCAATAGCCCGCGCAACTTCGGCAAAGGCCAGTTGGGCCGGCTTGGCGCCCAGGCGCCAGTTATCGGTGCGCTCAGGCCAGATCATCCAGACCTGCTTTTGCGGCTCCCATTCTGCCGGCATGCGAAAGCCTTCGGCGCGAGGGGTCGAGGCGAGCAGACTCATGATTGCAATTCTCCATCAAGGGTTTTGATCGGGCCGTACAGGTTCAGGCGACGGTCACGGAACACACCCCAGGCACTGCGGATATGTTCAAGTTGATTCAGGTCGAACGTGTGGACCACTACTGTTTCTTTGGTTTCACCGGCTTCCTCGACCTTGTACCGAACGGGTCGGTGATAAAGGAGGAGCCGTAAAAGGTAATGTTGTAATCATCCTGTGCTTTTGTGCCGATGCGGTTGGATGCGATCAACGGCATCAGATTGGCACCGGCTTGGCCTTGGCGCTGCCAGTGAGCGCGTGACTGAATGGTCTTATCGTGCGGCTCACCATGGGGCTCGGTTGGGTAGAACAGCAGCTTGGCATCCATGACGGTTATGCAACGTGCGCTTTCCGGAAACAGTGATTCCAGGAAATGCTCGTGCCAATGCGGGTCATAGTGTCTGTCTGCATCAGGTAGTTGATGAACGTGTAAGCCAGGACAGGATTACGAGATTTGCTTGGAATCGCTAGGTTGTCAACGAATATATAGGAGCCTTCCTGGGAACCATACAGGAAACCGGCCGATCTGCCTTTTGTGCACTGATGGCTTCGCCAATGCTCGGCTGACGAGGCATATGAAAGGCAGATATTTATCAACACCCTAATAGCGTTTTCCGGGTTGCTCGATGAGCTGCGCCTGGGAAAGGCTACCTTGGCGGTTCAATAAAGCGGGAAGAACGTAAATGGAGCCCGCCCAAGCCGTTCGACAGCATTCGCTTTTCCAAGCCATATTCCGTCTCGCAGAAGCGGAATATGGCTTGGTATTACAGTTAGACGGTGTGCAGGTACCAGTTGTATTCGAGGTCCGAAATGGAGTGCTCGAATTCCTCCAGCTCATGCTCCTTGCAGGCTACAAAGATATCGATGTATTTCGGGTCGATATAACGCGCCATGACTTTACTGTCATCCAGCTCGCGCAAGGCATCACGCAGGTTGTTCGGCAGGCTCTGCTCGTGCTGCTCGTAAGAGTTGCCTTCTGTTACGGGAGGCGGTTCAACCTGGTTGGTCAATCCGTGATGAACCCCAGCCAGTAGGCCTGCCAGCAGGAGGTAAGGGTTCGCATCAGCGCCCGCTACCCGGTGTTCGATACGCAACGCCTCGGGATTGCCTGTCGGGATGCGTAGTGCCGTTGTCCGGTTGTCCAGCCCCCAGCTAGGTGCGTTGGGTACATAGAACTGCGAGCCAAAGCGGCGGTAGGAGTTAACGTTCGGGCAGAGGAAGGCCATCGAGGCAGGCAGGGTCTCGAGCACACCGCCGACGGCATGACGTAATGCGGCGTTCTGCTCGGGATCCTCGCTCATGAAGATGTTGTTGCCATTCTTGTCCAGAAGCGAAATATGCACGTGCAGTCCATTGCCCGCCTGCCCGGGGTAGGGCTTGGCCATGAAGGTTGTGTCCATCTCATGATCATACGCGATGTTTTTGATCAGCCGCTTGAGTAGCACTGCATAGTCACACGCCTTGATCGGGTCAGCCACATGATTGAGGTTGACTTCGAACTGTGCTGGCGCCGATTCGGCCACTACGGCTTCGGCCGGAATATTCTGGGCACGGGCACCGTCAATGATGTCTTGCAAGCAATCGGCATATTCGTCGAGGTCGTCGATGGAGTAGACCTGAACGGATTGAGGGCGTTTGCCTGAAATAGGCGAGCGGGGCGGCTGGGGTCGACCGTTGATATTTTCTTGGTCGATCAGATAGAACTCGAGCTCGAAGGCCGCGACTACCGTAAGTTCCAGCTCGGTGAAGCGCTCCACGACCTGACGCAGCACTTCGCGCGGATCAGCGAAGAAGGGCGAGCCTTCCATTTCGTGCATGGTCATTAACAGCTGTGCGGTAGGACGTTTTTGCCAGGGCTCCATGGCGAGCGTTCCGGCGATAGGAAAGCAGACGCGATCGGCATCGCCAATATCGAGGCCTAGGCCTGTGCTTTCTACGGTAGAACCGGTGATATCGAGTGCGAAGAGTGAGGCGGGTAGGTTAATTCCTCTTTCGAAAACTTTGGGCAGACTGTTTCGGTCGATGCGTTTGCCACGCACCACGCCGTTCATGTCCGAGATGAGAAGGTCGACGAACTGCACTTCAGGATGTGCCTGGAGGAAGTCAGTCGCTTCATTCAAGTGAACGGCACGCGGGGGTACCGACATGATGCAACACCTATCGTTGTTAAAAATATCAATCAGCGGGGGACTTCAGTTAGGAGTCAATCTGAAAGACTCACCAAAGTCAACTTTGCTCTGTTTTAGTGCTCTTTCTCCAAAATTGCGCATTCTGAGCGAGCATTTCGGCGAGTGAGACTTGTTTTACGAACAGCTGGGAAGCTAGCCGTTCAAGCTCGTGAGACAGTTGTAGAAAAAATTGAACGGTACTACTCTCGAAACAACTCTCATACAGGCCAACCATAACGGGTGTCCCATGTCGTGTCTGCCGTTAATCGGCGTCACCGCCTGCACCAGGCAGCTCGGTTTGCATCCCTTTCATATCGCGGGCGACAAATATCTGCGTGCGGTTGTCAGCGGTTCCGGGGGGCTGCCCATGGTTATTCCAGCGTTGGGTGATCTCATCGATCCAGGCGCGCTGCTTGAGCGCCTGGATGGCCTGCTGCTTACCGGCTCGCCGTCGAATGTAGAGCCGCATAACTACCAGGGCTTGCCTAGCGAGCCGGATACGCTTCATGATCCCGAGCGAGACCGCATGACACTGCCGCTGATTCGCGCGGCGGTAGAGGCAGACATTCCGCTATTAGGAATCTGCCGCGGTTTTCAAGAGATGAACGTGGCGTTTGGTGGCAGCTTGCATCAAAAGGTGCATGAAGCCGGCCCGTTCATGGATCATCGTGAGGATCCTGACATGCCGGTTGAGGTTCAGTACGGTACTCGTCACACGGTCCGCATACAGCCGAATGGCCTGTTCGCACGCTTGGGGGTGCCTGCCGAGTTCGAGGTCAACTCCATTCATAGTCAGGGCGTCGATCGGTTGGCGCCGGGTCTGCGGGTTGAAGCGCTGGCCTCTGATGGTTTGGTCGAGGCGTTTTCGGTCGAGTCTGCTACATTCGCGCTAGGCGTACAGTGGCATCCGGAGTGGCAGGTGCGTAACAATCCGCACTATCTCGCGATTTTCAATGCTTTTGGCGAGGCCTGTCGCCACCGCGCCGGGCTGCGCTGACGAGGGTAACTCGTTGTTCGTATCGTCCTGCCCGGACAGCCGGATTCAACGTACCTTCCGGGCAGGGTTTTTCAAAACCTTGAGGTCTTTATGGCTAACCAGCTTGACCAGCTCACCCAATGGTTGAAAGAGCACAAGATCACCGAAGTTGAATGTCTGATCTCTGATCTTACAGGCATTGCACGTGGTAAAATTTCGCCCACGTCCAAGTTCATCAACGAAAAAGGCATGCGTTTGCCGGAAAGCGTCCTGTTGCAGAGCGTGACCGGCGATTATGTTGAGGACGACATCTACTACGAACTGCTCGATCCCGCCGATATCGACATGTTCTGCAAGCCCGACGAAAATGCCGTCTTTCTAGTGCCCTGGGCTATCGAGCCTACCGCCCAGGTCATTCACGACACTTATGACAAACAGGGGCGGCCCATTGAGCTGTCGCCGCGTAATATCCTCAAAAAAGTTCTCAAGCTGTATGCCGACAAAGGCTGGAAGCCGATCGTTGCGCCCGAAATGGAGTTCTACCTCACCAAGCGCAGCGACGACCCTGATTATCCCCTGCAGCCGCCGGTAGGGCGCTCCGGGCGTCAGGAAACGGGCCGGCAGTCCTTTTCAATCGACGCGGCCAACGAATTCGATCCGCTTTTCGAGGACATGTACGACTGGTGCGAGGCCCAGCAGCTGGATCTGGATACCCTGATCCACGAGGAAGGCACCGCCCAGATGGAAATCAATTTCCGACACGGTGACCCGCTGCATCTGGCTGACCAGATTTTCGTTTTCAAGCGCACCATGCGCGAGGCAGCACTCAAGCACAACGTGACGGCTACCTTCATGGCCAAGCCCATGACCGGAGAACCGGGTAGTGCCATGCATCTACACCAGAGCGTGGTGGACCTGAAAACCGGCAAAACCGTCTTTTCGCTGGTGGATGGCTCCATGACCGATCTGTTCCGTCATCACATAGGCGGCCTGCAAAAATATATCCCGGAAATCCTGCCGTTATTCGCGCCTAATGTGAATTCGTTCCGCCGTTTCCTGCCGGATACCTCCGCGCCGGTCAACGTGGAGTGGGGCGAAGAGAACCGTACCGTGGGACTACGCGTGCCGGATTCCGATCCACAGAACCGGCGTGTGGAGAATCGTCTGGCAGGCGCTGATGCCAACTCGTACCTGGCGCTGGCGGCCAGCCTCTTGTGCGGTTATCTCGGCATGATCGAAGGTATTGAGCCCAGCGCACCGGTGAAAGGGCGCGGCTATGAACGGCGTAACTTACGGTTGCCGCTAACCTTGGAGGCGGCGCTGGAGCGGATGGAGCAATCGCTCACAATGGAGCAGTACCTTGGCAACCGCTTTACACGAGGGTATGTCGCGGTGAAGCGGGCCGAGCACGAAAATTATAAAAGGGTCATCAGCTCGTGGGAGCGGGAGTTTCTCCTGATGAGTGTATGACCCGCCTGCGCCGGCTAGCCCGGCGCGTGTTTAAAGAGGGACGTACCATGAACGACGACATGAAGGCGACTAACCGGACTGCCCAATGGCAGGCGCTCAGTCGGGACCACCACCTGCCGCCTTTCACGGATTACAAGCTGCTCAATGCCAAGGGCGCCCGCATCATCACCCGCGCCGAAGGCGTCTACCTGTGGGACAGCGACGGGCATCGTATCCTCGATGGCATGGCCGGGCTGTGGTGCGTGAACGTAGGGTATGGCCGGGAGGAGTTGGTTCAGGCCGCGACCCAGCAGATGCGTGAGCTGTCGTATTACAACCTGTTCTTCCAGACGGCCCATCCGCCAGCTATTGAACTGGCCCAGACTATTGCCGACTTGGCGCCGGAGGGGATGAATCATGTATTTTTCACCGGCTCGGGCTCGGAATCCAACGACACCGTGCTGCGTATGGTGCGTCACTACTGGGCGACCAAGGGGCAGCCAGAGAAAAAGGTCATCATCGGCCGCTGGAATGGTTACCACGGCTCGACGGTGGCAGGCGTCAGCCTGGGCGGAATGAAGGCTCTGCACGAGCAGGGCGATCTGCCTATTCCTGGCATCGAACATATTGTCCAGCCGTACTGGTACGGCGAAGGCGGTGATATGAATCCAGACGAGTTTGGCGTCTGGGCAGCCGAGCAGTTGGAGAAAAAGATTCTCGAAGTGGGTGAGGACAAGGTTGCCGCCTTTATTGCCGAACCGATCCAGGGGGCAGGCGGCGTAATCGTCCCACCAAAGACCTATTGGCCGAAGATCCAGGAGATTCTGGCCAAATACGACATTCTTCTCATCGCTGATGAGGTTATTTGCGGCTTTGGCCGGACCGGCGAGTGGTTCGGCAGCCAATATTATGGTCTGAAGCCGGATCTCATGCCGATCGCCAAAGGGCTGACCTCTGGCTATATCCCTATGGGCGGTGTGATCGTTCGCGACCGTATCGTCAAGGTGCTTAACCAGGGCGGCGAGTTTTACCACGGATTCACCTATTCCGGGCATCCGGTCGCGGCCGCGGTTGCGCTGGAAAATATTCGTATTCTGCGGGACGAAGGGATCGTCGAGCGAGTCAAAAGCGAAACGGCACCGTATTTGCAGAAACGTTGGCAGACGCTGGCTGATCACCCACTAGTGGGCGAGACAAGAGGCGTGGGGATGGTGGCCGCGTTGGAGCTGGTTCGCGACAAACGAACCAGGGCACGCTTTACCGACCGTAGCGCAGGCATGATCTGCCGTGAGCATTGCTTTCGTAATGGGTTAGTCATGCGGGCTGTGGGCGACACCATGATCATTTCGCCACCGCTGATTATTAAGCCTGAACAAATCGATGAGCTGGTGACGTTGGCACGCAAATGCCTGGACCAGACGGCAGCCGATTTAAACGGGTAAACGCGGAATTGACTGCTTGACTGCCTGGTTAAGACGGCAAATGAGGCAAGGATTATACGCTCGCTCTTGAGCCCTGCGCCCGACCTTGCCAGACTGCGCCGGTGCGTTGGCCAGACGCATCGGATGAGACACTAATAACGGTCTCGTCCGGATTACTTGAATGATCCTTTAGGAGCACTCCCGCATGAAAGTTTTTGGCAAGACACTGCTCGCACTCAGTCTGGCTGGCGCTTTCGCCGGTCACGCGATCGCCGACAACAAGGTTCTGCACGTTTATAACTGGAGCGATTACATCGCTGAAGACACCATTGCCGAGTTCGAAAAAGAGACCGGCATTAAAGTTGTCTACGATGTCTATGACAGCAACGAAGTGCTCGAGGCCAAGCTGCTGGCAGGCAAGTCCGGCTACGATGTGGTTGTTCCTTCCAACTCTTTCCTGGCCAAGCAGATCAAAGCAGGTGTCTATCAAAAGCTGGACAAGTCCAAGCTGCCCAATTGGAAAAACCTTGACCCACAGTTGATGAAAACCCTGGAAGTGAGCGACCCGGGTAACGAGTACGCGATTCCCTATCTGTGGGGCACTATCGGGATCGGGTATAACCCAGACAAGGTCAAGGCCGCGCTGGGCGACAATGCCCCGGTCGATTCCTGGGACCTTGTCTTCAAGCCCGAGAACATTTCCAAGCTCAAGAGCTGCGGTGTAGCGCTGCTGGATTCGCCTACCGAAATCATTCCGGCGGGTCTGCATTACCTCGGTTACAAGCCTGACAGCCAGGATACCAAGGAGCTGAAGGCCGCTCAGGATCTGTTCATGCAGATTCGCCCCTCGATTACCTATTTCCACTCCTCCAAGTACATCTCTGATCTGGCCAACGGCAACATCTGCGTGGCTGTCGGCTATTCCGGCGACATCGCCCAGGCCAAGGCCCGTGCCGAGGAGGCCCAGAACGGCGTGACCGTTAAATACAACATCCCGAAGGAAGGTGCCGGTACGTTCTTCGATACCATGGCAATTCCAAGGGATTCGGAAAACCCGGAAGGCGCACACGCTTTCATCAACTTCATCATGAAGCCTGAGGTTATCGCCAAGATTAGCGACTATGTGCAGTACCCGAATGGCAACAAGGAAGCTACTGCATTGGTAAGCGAGGAAGTCCGTAACGATCCTGGCATCTACCCGACCGAGGAGATCATGGCCAAACTGTATGCCTTCCCGGATCTGCCGGCCAAGGTGCAGCGGGCCATGACACGTAGCTGGACGACCATCAAGTCTGGCAAGTGACCCAACAATCTCCCCGGCATGACCGGGGAGATTGCTGATGGGGGCGCCCTGTTGCGTGGTTGTCTGCCTAATGGCGTCTGGTGAGCGCTGGGCCGCCTCCGTCTTTTGCCTGCGTATGTATTAACCATCCTTATAAGGAATCGGCCACCTCTGGAGTTATGGACTGGCCCTAATCAAGAGGACGAGAACGTGTTTCCTTTCCTTCGCAAAACGCTGCTTGTTTCCGTGGCCGCCTTGTCCATGACCGGGTTGGCAAAGGCCGAACCGGTCGTGCATATCTACAACTGGAGCGATTACATCGGCGAGACTACGCTAGAGGATTTCCACAAGGAAACCGGCATCAAGCCCGTCTATGATGTATTCGATTCCAACGAGACCTTGGAGGGCAAGCTGCTTGCTGGTCACACCGGCTACGATGTCGTAGTGCCGTCCAACCATTTCCTGGGCAAGCAAATCAAAGCGGGCGCTTTCATGCCGCTCGACCGCAGCCAACTGCCCAACTGGGAAAACCTCGATCCTGCACTGCTCAAACAGCTCGAAAAGAACGATCCGGGTAATACGCATAGCGTTCCCTACTTATGGGGAACCAACGGCATCGGATACAATATCGACAAGGTCAAGGAGGTGTTGGGCACCGACACGATCGACTCCTGGGCCGTGCTGTTCGAGCCGGAGAACATGAAAAAGCTGGCCCAGTGCGGCGTCTCTTTCATGGATTCGCCGGATGAAGTCATTCCCGCCATGTTGCAGTATCTGGGGCTCGACCCTAACAGCACTAAGGCCGACGATTACAAGAAAGCTGAGGCCAAGCTCCTCGCCGTCCGCCCCTACGTGACCTATTTTCATTCCTCGAAATACATCTCGGACCTCGCCAACGGCAACATCTGTGTAGCGTTCGGCTATTCCGGTGATGTTTTCCAGGCGGCATCACGTGCCGAGGAGGCCGGAAAGGGCGTCAAGATCGCTTATGCCATTCCCAAAGAGGGTGCGAACTTGTGGTTTGACCTGTTGGCCATTCCCAGGGACGCGGCCAACGTGAAGGAGGCGCATGCTTTCATTAATTATCTGTTACGCCCTGACGTGATTGCCAAGGTGAGCAATTATGTGGGTTATGCCAATCCTAATCTCAAGGCGGGCGAACTGATGGACCAGGAGGTGCGGCATGACGAGACGGTCTATCTGCCTCAGGCGGTGATGGACAAGCTGTACGTCATGGCTGAGCTGCCACCGCAGGTGCTGCGGATGAGTACACGGAGTTGGACCCGAATCAAGTCGGGTAAATAGCATTCATATCAATAGCCTGTTCGGCGACATGCATGACAGGCAGGTTGGGGCTGGGGCAGAAGGCGGAAAAGTCCGCCAGGCCAGGCCTGCCTGTGTGACGATCGAGCAGGATTCCAAGACCCTGGGGAGTACATAATGGCGATAGCCTCCGGTGCCTTTAAAAAAGCCGTGACCGGTGTTCAGCAGAGCAAAGAAGTGCTGGTGAAGATCGATCGGGTAACCAAGAAATTCGATGAAACAGTGGCGGTCGATGATGTATCGCTGACTATCAACAAAGGCGAGATTTTTGCACTGCTTGGTGGCTCCGGTTCTGGTAAATCCACGCTCCTGCGCATGCTGGCAGGATTCGAGCGGCCTACCGACGGCCGGATCTTTCTCGATGGTCAGGACATTACCCATATGCCGCCTTATGAGCGGCCGATCAACATGATGTTTCAGTCCTATGCGCTGTTCCCGCATATGACGGTCGAGCAGAACATCGCCTTCGGTCTCAAACAGGACAAAATGGGCAGAGACGAGATCAATCACCGCGTGAGTGAAATGCTCAAGCTGGTCCACATGTCTCAATATGCCAAGCGCAAGCCGCATCAACTCTCCGGCGGCCAGCGCCAGCGGGTAGCGCTGGCACGGTCCTTAGCCAAACGGCCCAAACTCCTGCTGCTCGATGAGCCCATGGGGGCTTTGGATAAAAAGCTGCGCTCGCAAATGCAATTGGAACTGGTAGAGATCATTGAGCGTGTGGGCGTGACCTGTGTGATGGTGACGCACGATCAGGAAGAGGCCATGACCATGGCTCAGCGCATCGCGATCATGCATCAGGGTTGGATCGCTCAGGTTGGCAGTCCAATGGATATCTACGAAACCCCGGCCAGCCGTCTGGTCTGTGAGTTCATTGGTAACGTTAACCTGTTCGAAGGCGAACTTATTGAAGACGATGCCGGCCACGCGATCATAGCCTCGCCCCAACTCGAGCGGCCTGTCTATGTGGGGCACGGTATCAGTACTCGGGCTGAGGAAAAGCACGTTACCTATGCGATCCGTCCAGAAAAACTGTTAATGGGTAACCGCCTGCCAGAGGATCACGAGCATCCTGATTACAACTGGGCAAGCGGTACGGTACACGATATTGCGTATCTGGGCGGGCACTCGGTGTACTACATCAAACTTCAGTCTGGCCAATTAGTGCAGTGCTTTATCGCCAACGCCGAGCGTCTCGGCAAGCGTCCGACATGGGACGATCCGGTAGTGGTGTATTGGGAAGACGACAGCGGCGTGGTGTTGCAATCATGAATCTAAAGAAACTGTTCGACGGCCGCCGCCTGGTCATCGGCGTGCCGTTCGTGTGGTTGATCCTGTTCTTCCTGCTGCCGTTCGCCATTGTGCTGAAGATCAGTTTCACCCTGGCTGATGTCGCGATTCCGCCTTATACGGAAATCCTGACCTATGCGGACCAGCAGTTGGATATCGCCCTGAACTTCGGGAATTACCTGATGTTCACGGAGGACACGCTGTACCTTGATGCATACTTGGGCTCGCTCAAGATCGCGACGGTTAGTACGCTGGCCTGTTTGCTCATTGGCTACCCGATGGCTTATGCGATTGCCCGCGCACGTAAGGACCTCCAGACGGTACTGCTCCTGCTGATCATGATGCCGACTTGGACGGCCATTCTGATCAGGGTCTATGCCTGGATGGGGTTGTTGTCCACCAATGGCTTGATCAATGAATTCCTGATGGGGATCGGGCTCATCGACACGCCGTTGCGACTGCTCAATACCAACTTCGCGGTCTATCTGGGGATCGTCTATTCCTATTTGCCGTTCATGATCCTGCCCCTCTTCGCCAACCTGGTGAAGCATGACCTGACACTTCTGGAGGCTGCGGCTGATTTAGGTGCGAGCCGTTTCACCAGTTTCTGGAGGATAACTGTGCCGCTGTCTAAAAATGGCATTATCGCAGGCTGCATGCTGGTCTTTATTCCTGCAGTAGGCGAGTTCGTGATTCCAGAGCTCCTGGGTGGACCAGAGACGCTCATGATCGGACGTGTGCTCTGGCAGGAGTTTTTCAACAACCGCGACTGGCCCGTGGCATCCGCCCTGGCGGTAGTGATGTTGCTGATCCTGATCATTCCCATCGTGCTGTTCAATAAGAATCAGGCGAAGGAAATGGAGGGCAAGCTATGAGAAGCCTCAAGTTCACGAATCTGATGCTGGTACTGGGCCTTGTGTTCATCTACCTGCCCATGGTTATTCTGGTCATCTACTCGTTCAATGCTTCGCGGCTGGTAACGGTCTGGGGTGGCTGGTCGGTGCACTGGTATACAGGCCTGCTGGACAATGCGCAGCTCATGGGCGCGGTGGGGCGTTCGCTCGAGATTGCCTTCTATACCGCTATCTCCTCGGTCATTCTCGGTACGTTGGCGGCCTTTGTGCTGACGCGGATCCCACGCTTCCGCGGCCGTACGCTGTTCGGCGGCATCGTGACGGCGCCCTTGGTCATGCCGGAGGTAATCACCGGTCTGTCCTTGCTGCTGCTGTTTGTATCGATGTCCCAGTTCATCGGCTGGCCGAGAGAGCGGGGCGTAATGACCATCTGGATTGCTCACACCAGCTTTTGTGCATCCTATGTGGCGGTTGTCGTGTCGGCGCGTCTTCGAGAGCTTGACCTGTCGATTGAGGAAGCTGCCATGGACCTGGGCGCACGTCCCTGGAAGGTATTCCTTTTGATCACGATTCCCATGATCGCGCCGTCGCTGGCAGCCGGTGGGATGATGTCTTTTGCGCTGTCGCTGGATGACCTCGTGTTGGCCAGTTTCGTCTCGGGGCCGGGCTCGACCACGTTACCCATGGAGGTGTTTTCTGCGGTGCGTTTGGGCGTTAAGCCGGAAATCAACGCCATCGCCAGTCTTATTCTGCTGGCCGTCTCGCTGTTTACTTTCCTCGCTTGGTATTTTACCCGTCGCGCCGAGAAGAAGCGTATGGAGGGTCTGCGTGAGGCAATGGAGTCCACCACGGCTGAAAGCATTAATGAGCGTGATGTAGAACGTTTCACGGCACCGCCAACCAATAGCTGACATAAAAAAGCCCGTCGAGAGACGGGCTTTTTATTCACTGGATAAAAAGCAAAGGAGCGCTACTGAGGTAAACGCTATAAGTCAGCTCTTGCATAAAAACACATGTTTAATTGCCGGAGAGTCCAGTAAGTCCTGATTGGCCTGGGCTCTTGGCGGCGCCAGGCCGTGCAACGAAGCTAGGCAGTTTCACAGCAAAATTCAGGCTTGGCTTGATGAAACATTGAGCGTGTATAGCACCTAAACTAAGCATCGGTTCTCAAAAGTGTGTTGTAGCTTATTGGGATATCAGCCTGATACCGACCTTGGTCAAGAGCAAGACGCCTTGCGGGTCAGAATCACTTGATCAATAGCCTGAGCCAACCCATTTTGATCTGCTTCTGCTACTACGTGCTGGGCAAAGGATTTGACCTTGTGTTCGGCCTGTCCCATGGCAATGGCAAAACCTGCTCTTTCAAGCATCGGGATATCGTTTTCCCCGTCACCAATGGCAACAGTGTGCTCGAGCGGTACGTCCAGCCACTTAGCCAGAGCATTCAAAGCCTTGCCTTTCGTCGCTTCAGCAGCGGTGATGTCGAGGTAATAGGGTTGTGAGCGAACGGTATGCGCCTGCTCGCCCAGCGCGGCTTCGATCTCTGGTTGCAGAGCCGCCAGATGCTCATGATCAGCGCTTACACCAACCAACTTGTCGACCCGGTCAAGGTACTCGTCGAAGCGGTCGACAAGAACAAAGTCGTACCCTAGAGCCTTTTGTTCGTGGCCAATGTAGGGACATTCCGGATTGAGAATCAGCCATTGATCATTAGCGAAAAGCCAGACATCGATGCGGTCCTGACTCAACTGCTCTAGAGCACTCTGCACCGTTTCGCGTGGAAGGTGATGGGTCTTGAGTGGTGAGCCGTCCGGGAAGATCAGGGTGCCGCCATTAAAGGCCGCGACGGGCAGGGTGATATCCAGCGCCTCGATAAGCCAATGCATAGCGCGCGGTGGCCGGCTACTGACCAGCGTAAAGTCGATACCCGCTTCTTTCAGCCGTTTGACGGCTGCGATGTTGATGTCGCTCAACTGCTTGTCGGAATGCAGCAAGGTACCGTCCACATCCGACAGCATTAGTCTGTAGCAAGGTGAATCCGTCATCATCGTTCCTGTCGAAAAGCAAGAAAGAGCGACGACTGCTCCGGACGCCGTGCGGCATCCGGAACCTGCTCGCAGAAGTTGTTACTGGGGTACTTCGACGTGACCGCCAAAGCCGAATCGCATGGCCGACAGCAGCTTGTCTCCATACGTTGCTTTTTGGCGCGAACGGAAACGGGCATACAAGGCAGAAGTTAATACCGGTGCCGGTACGGACTCTTCGATGGCCGCTTCGATTGTCCAGCGACCTTCGCCACTGTCTGAAACGAAACCGCTGAACTTGGACAACTCTTCGTCCTGGGCCAGCGCCTCGGCTGTCAGATCGAGCAGCCAGGAGGAGACAACGCTGCCCCGACGCCAGACTTCGGCGATATCGGCCAAGTCCAGCTCCAGACGTTCCGCTTCCGGTACGTTTTCCGAGCCACGCATCTTGAGGATGTCAAAACCTTCGGCATAGGCCTGCATCATGCCGTATTCAATGCCGTTGTGAACCATCTTCACAAAATGACCGGAACCTGCTGGGCCCGCATGGATATAGCCGCGCTCGGCGCGCTCATCTGGGGCGTTACGGCCACGGGTGCGCTCGATGTTGCCGTACCCAGGAGCCAGGGCATCAAAGATGGGGTCAAGATAGTTAACGGTTTCCTTGTCGCCACCAATCATCATGCAGTAGCCGCGCTCCAAGCCCCAGACACCGCCAGAGGTGCCTACGTCGAGGTAGTGGATCTGCTTTTCAGCCAGGACTTTGGCCCGGCGGAGGTCGTCCTTGTAGTAGGTGTTGCCGCCATCGATGATGATATCGCCCGGCTCCAAAAGCTGGCCCAGGGTTTCGATGGTCTGTTCGGTTGGGTCGCCAGCGGGCAGCATGACCCATAGGGCACGCGGCTTGGCCATCTGCTGGACCATGGCTTCGAGGCTCGTCGCCGGCTCGGCACCTTCTTTGGCAAGCGTCTCGATGGAGTCGGCGCTGCGATCGAAAACAACGACCTCGTGCCCTTTATTCATCAGCCGGCGAGCAATGTTTCCGCCCATCCGGCCCAGTCCGATAATGCCAAGTTGCATGTTTGTTGCCTCCACGAGCGTTTTCTACGTCAGGCGATAGCCGCCTCGACCAATTGTACGATACGTTGCAGCCCGGCTTCGCTATTGCCGTGCTGAATATGAATACGTAAATGGCGTCGACCCCGTTCGGCCAGTACGGAAAGATCCCCTTGCGCCTGGGCGGCTTCGACGACACCAAAGCTGACCCGCCGCCCTGGAATGGGCAAATCCTGCTCGGGTTCTGCTGTAATTTGCAAGAATACTCCGTTATTAGGGCCGCCTTTGTAGGCTTGTCCCGTCGAATGCAGGAAGCGAGGCCCAAAGCCACCCACCGTGGCGACACGGTAGCGGTCGCGCAAGAGTACCCTGATGCGGGTGAGCAAGGTTTCGTGAGCCGGGTTGCGCTCCATATAAGCCAGCATGGCGGCATAGTCGCCGGGTTGGAGACGTGCAAAATGGGCTTTTAAAATCGCTTCTCCCGATTCGCCGTCCAACGGTATATCACTATAGAACGCCAGTGTATCTTCGCTGTAAAAGGGCTTGTCAGTGCTGAGTTGGCCGGACTTCTCGTATTCGTCAGTCAACGCCCGGGTCTTTATCTTGCTGGCCTCCACGTCCGGTTGATCGAATGGATTGATCTCAAGGACGGCTCCAGCAATGGCTGTTGCTACTTCCCAGCGGAAAAACTCCTGGCCGATCAGATCAGGGCGCATGAGGGAAATTCGGATAACCGGCTGGCCAGCCTGCTCCAGCGCATCTACCTGCCCATCCAGGGCACTATTGTCGCCGTCTACTCGAATGTAAACGAATAGCCGATCGTGCCCATACTGCGAAGGCGCCATAAGGGGCTCAAGGTCGACCGGAATGATGCCCTTGCCTTGTTTGCCGGTGGACTCGGCCAGTAGTTGTTCCAGCCAAGCACCCATACTGGCGATTTTGGGGGAAGCCAGAAGAGTCAGTTTGTCACGCCCGGTCTGAGCGGCTGTGCCTAAAACTACGCCCAGGTGTACGCCCGGGTTGATTGAGGGCGGGGCACTCGGCCCGCAGGACAACACCATAGGCCGCAGAATTTCGAAAAAGCTGTCCACATCGTGGCCAAGCAGGCTGAGCGGCACGACGCCAAAGGCTGACAGAACGGAATAACGCCCGCCAATGGTCGGGTCGCCATAAAAGAGGGTGCGGTAGCCCTGGGCCTTGGCGCTAGCCTCCAATTTTGAGCCAGGGTCGGTAATCGCAATGAAATTAAGAGTGGCTTGCTCATGGCCAAGCGCCTGGCTGGCCAGCTCGAAGAAGTAGGCGTTGAGGATTTCAGGCTCTAACGTAGAGCCTGATTTGCTTGAGACTAGGAACAGGGTATGGGCAAGATCGACCGCTTGCCGAACACGAGCGATCTGAGCCGGATCGGTGGAATCCAGCACGTGCAGGCGCAAGCCCTCCGGTGTCGTGCCTAGCGTATTGGCCAGCACTTCCGGGCCGAGGCTTGAGCCGCCCATGCCCAACAGGACGACGTCGGTATAGCCTTCAGCCTTGAGCGACTCGCTTAAAATCACCAGGGCCGTCGTATCGATGTGTGATCCCTGGGCTGCTGTGAGCCAGCCACCCCACTGGGCCTCGTCCTGGTTCGTCCACAAGGATGCATCACGCTGCCATAGGCGACGTGACCATCCTTCTTTCCGGGCTTTATCGAGCCCCTGCTCGACAGCCTGCTCTAGATCAGCTGGCAACGCATATTCCACATGGTTGAGATTGCCCTTCAACAAGGCGATCCGTTTGGCCCCTACAGCGCCGAGCAGGTTATCCGCCGCATCGGCGAACAATTGGGCGCCCGAGGAAACCAGTCCGTTCGTAATGCCGGGCAAGTCCAGCCCTAAACGTTCGACCGACTCGAGTACCGCTTTGGCCTCATCCAGATCTTGAGTAATCGTCTGCTGAACCGTGCCGTGGTCGCGAAACGCGTCCATGGTGGCGGGTGGCATGGTATTGACGGTGTTTAGCCCGATCAGCTCGTCCACATATAGCGTGTCCGGGTAGTCAGGGTTCTTGGTGCCAGTCGAAGCCCATAGCAGGCGTTGCGGTTGGGCACCCTTGGCCGCAAGAGCCTGCCACCGTTCACTGCGGATCATGGCCTGGTAGTCCGCGTAGGCCAGTTTGGCATTGGCAATGGCCACGCGTCCTTTAAGCGCCTTGAGGGCGGCTTCGTCTTCGCCTGCTCCGGCCTGGAGGCGCTGGTCGATCTTCTTGTCGATCTCGGCGTCGATCCGGCTGATGAAAAAGCTTGCCACACTGGCCAGCCGGGTAATGTCCTGGCCCGCCTGTACCCGCGCCTCAAGACCCGCCATATAGGCTTCGGCCACGGCGCGGTAGGATTCACGCGAGAACAGCAGGGTAACGTTGACGTTGATTCCTTCGGCGATCAACTGCTGGATAGCTGCAGCACCCGCCTGGGTACCCGGCACTTTGACCATGAGGTTAGACCGGCCTACAGCCTGCCAGAGGCGGCGAGCCTCAGCCAGCGTAGCCTCGGTATCCAGAGCCAAATAAGGCGATACCTCCAGGCTAACGTAGCCATCTTTACCGTCGAGGTGGTTGTAGACCGGACGCAGGATCTCGGCTGCTTTCTGAATGTCTTCGACCGCCAGATACTCATAGACATCCACCGGTTCGGCGTCGCCCTGGTTCAGAAAGCGCTCCAGGGATGCGTCGTAATCGGTGCCATGCCCCATGGCCTTTTCGAAGATGGACGGGTTCGACGTTACGCCGGTCAGCCCGTCCTGTTCGATCAGCTTTTGCAACTCGCCCTTGCGCAGGAACTCACGGCTGACGAAGTCCAGCCAGACGGCCTGTCCGGCCAAGCTCAGCTGACGCAAGCGCATAGTCATTATGACCTCCCGGTGGCCTGAGCCTGTTCAGTAGCCAGTTTCACAATATTATCGACGGTAAAACCATATTTAGCCTGTAGCTTGCCGATAGGCGCGGAAGCACCAAAGCTACTCATGACAACCATCGCCCCGGTGCGGCCGGTATAGCGTTCCCAACCCAGCGGCCCAGCCTGCTCAACAGCCACGCGTCCTATTACGGCATCCGGCAGAACGCTCTGCTTGTAGGCCTCGTCTTGCTCCTCAAAAAGCTCCCAGCACGGCATGGAGACAACACGGGCTGCAATACCGTTGGCCTTGAGCTGTTCATAAGCCTCTACGCACAAGCCGACTTCGCTGCCAGTACCCATGAGGATGATCTGGGGCTGCCCGTTTTCGGCATCGGCTACGACATAGGCACCGCGTGCCACGCCTTCTGCTGAAGCATAGCGTGTTCGATCCAGTGTAGGCATCGGCTGGCGAGACAAGACAATGCAAGAGGGGCGGTCGGTTTGCTCCAGGGCAATCTTCCAGGCCTGAACCGCTTCGTTGGCATCGCCAGGACGTAAGGTCAACACTCCAGGCGTGGCGCGAAGCTGAGCCAATTGCTCAATGGGCTGGTGGGTCGGGCCGTCTTCGCCTACGCCGATAGAGTCATGCGTAAAGACGAAAATGACAGGCAGCTCCATGATGGAGGCCAGACGAATCGGCGGCTTCATGTAGTCGCTGAAAACAAGGAAGGTCGCGGTGAAAGAGCGTAGGTAGCAGAGCGCCATGCCATTGGCGATAGCGCCCATGGCATGTTCACGGATGCCAAAATGCAGGTTGCGGCCAGAAGGATTCTGAGCGGAAAAGCTGCCAGCGCCTTCAAATGTCAGTTTGGTCTTGGTAGACGGCGCCAAGTCGGCTGAACCACCGATCAGCCAGGGGATCTTGCTGGCAAAGGCGTTAAGCGCCTTACCGCCTGACTCCCGTGTCGCCACGCCCTTGGCATTGGCTTCGAAATCGGGCATGACATCCATCCAGCCGTCCGGCATCTGCCCGGCACGCATCCGGTTCAATTCGTCCGCCAGGGTAGCGTCTAGCTGCTGCAGGGTAGCTTGCCATTGTTCATAGGCAGGCTGGTTGCGTTCAACCATCTGATCGCGCAGATAGGTACGGGCATCGTCTGGTACCAGAAAGTCTGCATCCTCCGGCCAGCCATAGGCTTGTTTGGCCAGGCGGATCTCGTCAGCGCCCAAGGGCTCGCCATGAGCAGCGGCGGTATTCTTTTTGTTTGGAGCACCATAGCCAATGATGCTGTCCACGATGATCAGCGTCGGGGCATCATCGTGGGCCTGGAACGCTTCGATGGCTTGGCCGAGCGCGTGAGTATCGTTGGCGTCGGTGACATGAATGACATTCCAGCCATAGCCGCGGAAGCGTTCGCCTACGTCCTCGCTGAAGGCCAGATCGGTATGGCCTTCGATACTGATGGTGTTGTTGTCGTAAATCCAGCACAGGTTAGACAGCTTCAGGTGGCCTGCCATGGACGCCGCCTCGGCGGTGACGCCTTCCATCATGTCGCCATCACCGCATAGAACATAGACGTTGTAATCGAACAGGGCAGCACCGTCTCGGTTGAAGCGTTGACCCAGCCAGCTGCCAGCCATTGCCATGCCAACGCTGTTCGCACAACCCTGGCCCAGCGGCCCGGTGGTCGTTTCAACACCGGTGGTCATACGGTATTCGGGATGGCCGGGGGTCTTGGAGTCCATCTGGCGGAACTGGCGGATATCTTCAAGACTGACAGCAGGATTGCCAGAAGCCTGGCCGTGCTCATCGATCTCGACTACCCCGGACAAGTGCAGGAGTGAATAAAGCAGCATTGAGGCGTGCCCTACCGACAGGACAAAACGGTCGCGGTTAGGCCAATCCGGGTGTTCCGGGTGATAACGGAGGTATTTGCTCCACAGCGTATAGCCGACCGGCGCCAGGGCCATGGGCGTGCCGGGATGGCCGGAATTGGCCTTTTGCACGGCATCCATGGACAGGGTACGGATGGTGTTGATACAAAGTTGATCGCGGTCATGCGTGGAAGCGGTAGTGGCAGAGCACATTACAAAGACCCTCGGTTGAAGCGTGGTTAGCTGTTTTACCGGGACGGCCGCTCTGGGCAGCTCACTTAAGAGTCTACCGGCGGCGCTGCGGTCGTTCGCCCATGCGGGACGATAGGTCGGGCGGTTCGCGTGATGGCGCCTGCCCCGCATGCGACGAAACCTTCTCTGGTGTGAGCTCTCAAGCAGGCGTTTGTTCCACGTTTTGTGGATGTTGCGCCAAACGACGCACGATTGGCCCGAGAAGCGGTGATGATCGAGACCGATGGGTCCGGTATCATGATGGGCTATTCATTTACCGTCATTCAGTGACGCGCCCAGAGTCCCGCATGAAACAGTACCTAGACCTGATGCGCCATGTGCGTGAGCACGGCACCTTCAAGAGCGACCGCACCGGAACCGGCACCTATAGCGTGTTCGGCTATCAGATGCGCTTCAATCTGGCCGATGGCTTCCCCATGGTAACCACTAAAAAGCTGCACCTTCGCTCGATTATTCATGAGCTGTTATGGTTCCTGAAGGGTTCGACCAACATCGCCTATCTCAAGGAAAACGGCGTTTCCATTTGGGACGAATGGGCCGACGAGAATGGTGATCTCGGCCCGGTCTATGGTTACCAGTGGCGCAGCTGGCCCGCGCCGGACGGCCGCCATATCGACCAGATCGCCAATGTCATCGAAATGATCAAGAAGAGCCCGGATTCGCGCCGGCTAATCGTCTCCGCCTGGAACCCGGCGCTGGTAGACGAGATGGCGCTACCGCCGTGCCATGCTCTGTTCCAGTTCTACGTGGCAGACGGCAAGCTCTCCTGTCAGCTGTATCAGCGTTCGGCAGACATTTTCCTGGGGGTGCCTTTCAACATCGCCAGCTATGCGCTGCTGACCATGATGGTGGCCCAGGTAACGGGATATGAGCCGGGCGAATTCATCTGGACCGGCGGTGACAGCCACTTGTACGCCAACCACCTGGAACAGACGGATCTGCAACTCTCCCGCGAGCCGTTGCCGCTGCCCACCATGAAGCTCAACCCGGAGGTAAAGGACCTGTTCGACTTTACCTTCGACGACTTCGAGCTGGTTGGCTATGAGTCCCATCCGCATATCAAGGCGCCGGTTGCGGTTTAACCAGCGGTACCCTGGGTGCACGGCGCTGCGCTTATTGCCCCCTGCGGTAGAGAGCAGGGGGCAATAAATTTGCGGCGCACCCGTGCTTGCATTTAGCCCAACTCACCTTGCCAGTCGCGCCGCCAGAAAGTCAATCAATACCCGTACCTTGGCCGGCAAATACCGGTTCGGCGCATAGAGCAACCAGGCTGTGCCCTGATACGGGCCGGTGTACTCCCATTCCTCCAGAACCGGTACGAGCAAGCCCTCGGCCAACGCCGGCGCGGCGGTAAAGGCGGGAAGGCAGGCGATACCTAAATGCTGCAAGGCAGCTTCCAAGCGGACACCGCTGTGGTTAGTAGCCAAGCGGCCGTGTACCGCCACGGTTTCCAGTACATCGCCTTGGCGTAAGTGCCAGCGATGGTCTCCCAGCGATTCGCCCAGATACAGGCAGCTATGTTGCTTAAGGCCTTGAGGCGTAGTTGGGGTTCCATGCGTGGCCAGATAATCAGGCGTAGCACACAGGACATGACTTACCTGCAACAACGGCCGTCCTGCCAGGCCTGGCGGCGGTTGCTCGGTAATACGGATCATCAGATCGAGCCGGTCGCCGATAAGGTCCAGGGGCAGGTCATTCAATAGCAAATGAACATCCACCTGAGGATATTCATTCAGGAAAGCGGGCAGCAGCGGACCAATCATGCGCTGACCCAGGGCCTTGGGTACACCGAGGCGGACTACACCTTGCGGCCCGGTCAAAAAGCGCTCGCTGATCGAATGCACAGCATCCGCCGCCATGAGCAGAGCGTGGCACTGCTCAAGGATTTCCGCACCCGCTTCGGTAAGTCTCAGTTGGCGCGTGGTGCGTTCCACAAGGCGCAGGCTCAGAGCCTGCTCCAGACGGGCAATCTGTCGACTAATGGCCGAGGCGCTAGTGTCGGCTTGCCGGGCCGCCGCTGAAAAGCTACCCGTCTCGATCACGCGCGCAAAGGTTGCCATGAGCGGCAATAAGGAAAGCTGGTGTGCTTGGTCCATACGGCGCTCCATTCAATGAATAGCGCATAGTAGCTTGCGATTCACAAGTGCCATATCAAAAAGAGACCATTTATGCGATTAAGGAACAAATGTTGTGCTGGCATCACGGGTTATCCAAACAGGATGAGCTGGCCATACTGGGCTGGTGGGCTTATGCATGGAGGCTCTAATGATCAACGTATTCTGGCGACAAGCGACTTATCCCGTGTGGATGGCCGATCTGGTTCTTCTACTGGTGGCCATTCTTTGGGGCTCCAGTTACAGCATGGTCAAGTACGGCTTGCTGTTCTATCCGGTATTAGGGTTTCTAGCGATCCGCTTCTGCCTGACGTCGCTGCTTCTGCTACCAAAGCTGCGTGGAGACGGGCGTAAGGCACTGGTACCAGGGCTGCCGCTCGGGCTGATGCTGCTGGCGATCTTTTTGTGTGAGACGTTTGGCGTGGCGTTGACGACTGCCACAAATGCGGCTTTCCTGATCAGTCTGTTCGTAGTCTTCACACCACTCGTGGAATGGTGGATGTTGCGCCGTCGCCCGTCGAACGGCGCTTTTTTCGCAGCCATGGTCTCTCTAATCGGGACGTGGCTGTTGACGAGTGGTGAGTCAGCTGAGTTTAAGTTCAATCAGGGCGATGCCTTGATGGTGGCAGCTGCCGGCCTGCGCGCCCTGTCCATGTGTCTAACTAAGCGGCTGATGCGTGACCGCGCTGTTCCGGCGTTGGCATTGACGGCCGCGCAGACGGCTGTCGTTGGGCTGGGCTGTTTGGGCGTGGCCTTTAGTTTGCCTGCCGGTCTGCCTCCGCTGCCGACTGCTCTGGCGTTCTGGCTGATCATGGGGTATCTGGTGCTGTTCTGTACCCTGTTTGCATTCGTGGCGCAGAACCATGCGATTCGCCATACCAGCCCGAGCCGGGTATCGCTGCTGATGGGCTCCGAGCCCTTGTTCGGCGCGTTGTTCGCGGTGCTGTGGCTGGACGAATCGCTAAATACCCTGGCCTGGATAGGCGGTTTGCTGATTGTCGCCGCGGCACTGTGGGCTACGCGGTTGCGCCAGGGGGGATAAGTAGCTCACATACAGCAACATTACAACTCATCCAGCCGAGCCGAGCGTTCCGCCAGGCGTCCTCGCTGGTGCCGGGCTAAAGGTGAGTTCGGGTCGAGCAGTGAGGTTCGAATGAAATGCAGGTAACTGCATACCCGCCGTAGCGGCGAATGATCGAAGTGACCGGCGTTGGGCTCCTGATGGATTCGAGCGTCCTGGGCACTATTGATTGCATAATCCACTGCCCTGAGGGCACGCTCGAGGTGTTTCGGGCCCGGCTGAATAAACAGGCGGATCAGCGCGCGGCCCATGGCACGGATGGCTTGACGCCAAGCGCGTGATTCAAGATAACAAGGATGGTTGGGCAGATTCTCCTGCTCATGGCGAAGCTCGATAATGGCATGACCTACTTCCAACACTAGAAACATCCAGCGCAAGAACTGACGTTGTACTACGGTATGGCCGGTTGACAGAACGTACGCCTGGTTAAGTAAATCGCGTGTGCCGCTATCAAAGCCCGAACTCAGCCCCTTCAGCTTACCGCTAATGGCCTGAACCACCCGCAGGCGCAAGTCTTGCTCCAGGCGGCGCCACATCCAGGGGCGGTTGGGCGGCATAAGAACCGCCGCGGCCACGGCTGCCACGAAAGCGGCCAGCAAATAAGCCAGGTACTGATTAAGGAAGACGCTGGCATCGTATATCGGCATATTGCCCGGCAATGCAGCGGAGCAGAACCAGACCATCAGGCCTGTGCCATAGCCGGCCCAGAGCGGGCGGGTAATTAGAAAGGCACCCAGGATGAATACCGGCGATAGGGCGTAAAACAGTAAGGCAAACCCGTTTACTTGTGGCAGGACAAAAAATACCAGGACAAAACCTGCGAGCGCACCGCCCAAGGTGCCGACCGATAGCTGAAGGCAATACCGTCTGGGATTGGACGATGTAGACGACAAAGCAGAAATGAGTACTGCTGCCAGGGCGCAGCTGTCGCCGCTCGGCCAGGCCGTTTCGATCCAGAACAGGCCCAGCACGCCTACAACCAACGCACTGCGCAGCCCGGTAACTGCCGCTGCGATGCGGTTGGCTATTGGCGTGAAGCTCTCCGGTTCTGGTGTTTTGGCGGGGCGAGGGCCGTGCAGGGTCGCGTAGGCTGAGGCATAGCCGTGCAGGTCATCGGCGAAGCGGTAGAGCAGTTCCGCTGCGGTATTGAAATCCAGCAAATCTTCTACGGAAAGCTGTGCCTGCGTCAGCTGTTCGCGTGCCGTACGAATACTCTGCATCAGAGGCTCTCTGCGCTCGGCCAGCCGCTGTGCTAGGCGGGCCGCATCCGCTTCGATAGGCAGTCGGTCGCGCAGCGGCACGAGCAAAGCGGTGATTTCGTCCAGGCACGGTGCGAGCGTGTCCAGTACATAAGGTCGTGTCTGGAGGCGGTTCAACAATTGATGCAAGGCATGAAAGCGCGTGTTGAGCAGCATAAAGCGGCTGCCTAACGACGCCAGACGGCCGCTTCGCTGGCGCAGGTGCGGGTCTTCGAACGCGCTGGCGCTACGCAGGTTTTCGAAGCCGACCGACTCGGCAGCGAAGCGAGCGGCCAGGGCTTCGAATTGCTCGGTGGATAGACGTCCACTAAGGCCGTCATGAGCCATGCGCGCAAAGTCACGAAAACGTAGGGACAAGGTATTGTGCAGAACGGTGCGCGTCGTTTGCGGCAGGACGACCGCGCTGACCATACCGCTGCAACAGATGCCCAGGCTGATCTCCAGTACGCGCCATAGCGCCTGCATGAAGGCATTTTCCGGATGGCTCGTGGTGGGCAGGCCAATCAGGCTGGCCGTATAGCCCGCCAGCAAAAAGGCATAGCCGCGAAAGTCGCGATAACGGGCCGCGCCTGCTGTGCAGAGGCCGACCCAGACGGCCAGTGAGGCAAGCAGCAGGATGCGTTCCTGGGCGAACAGGGCAATGATCAGCACCATGACGCTTAGCCCCACGAGCGTGCCAAGGATGCGGTAGAAGCTTTTAGCCAGCACCTGTCCGCTCTGGGGTTGCATGACGATAAACACTGTGACCAGTACGGTACTGGGTTGAGGCAGCTCGAGCCGGTAGGCGAGCCACAAGGCCAGCAGGGCGGTTAGTAATACTTTGAAGATAAAGGCCCAGGTCAGGCCGTCTGTGCGGCTCCATTCACGTAGGCCGCGACGCAAGGCTTTTCGGCTGGGCAATCGGTTGAACAGCGATATCACACGCACAATGACCTCAACGCTTATTCAGGCGCAGGCAAACAATTCGAGAGGGGTAAAGACGCCAGCAGGATTACGTCGGGATAACTGGGCCGGGTTTGGGCTGGAGCGATAGCGTTACTGCTGCCTGCCAGCACAAGCGCAAAATGGGAAAAGGCGGAAGTAGGGAAAAGGCGGTTTGGAAGGGCTGCTGCACAGCGGCATACTCAAAGGTCATCAGCTCGAACGAGCGTCACCATTCTATGAAGCTGCCACCGCCGGAATAAGCAGGAAAATAACGATTCATTATTAACTAAAAAGCGAGTAATCGAAGGAGGGGTAGGTATGCCAGAATCGCTTCGCCTGAGAGGAGTACTATGGACAACCTGTTCAACATGCGCGCTTTTATGTGCGTCGTCGAAACTGGCAGCTTTACAGCTGCCGCCCAGCGTCTGGAACTGACCACCGCCTACGTCTCCCGAGCGGTCACCAATCTGGAAACCCACCTGCAGACTCGCCTGCTACATCGAACCACCCGGCGTATTGCGCTGACCGAGGCCGGTGAGCGCTATTTGCAGCGTTGCCAGCAGATCTTTGCCTATATCCAGGATGCCGAGGCCGAAGCCCGGCATGCTCACTCGCGCCCCATGGGCAAGCTCAAGCTTCACACCATGACCGGCTTGGGCCAGCATTACCTGATCAAGACCATTGCCCGTTACTGCGAGCAGTATCCGGACGTGAATTTCGACCTGCGCCTGAGTAATACCTTTACGGATATCCTGGAGGACGGTTATGACGTCTCGGTGATTCTGGCCTCGCAGCTAAAAGATTCCGGCTATTTCTCCAAGCACCTGGGCAGCACTTACAGCGTTCTCTGCGCATCGCCTACGTATCTGGATCGCTACGGTGAGCCCCGGACGACAACCGCTCTGCACAAACACCGGTGCCTGCGGCTGGTCAACAAGGCCATGTCGCTCGACAAGTGGCTGCTGCAGGGGCCGAAGGGAGAGGAGCTGATCACTATCAACCAGACCTTGTTCCAGGTAAACACGGCTGATGCGCTGACCGAGGCCATTGTGTCGGGTATGGGCATCGGTGCGCTGCCTATCTACGCGGCGGTGAAAGGGCTCAAAGATGGTAGCCTGCGGCAGGTTTTGCCCGGCTACAGCCTGTATCCTCTGAATGTCTATGCCCTGTATCCCTCACGGCAATACCTTGATGCCAAGATCCGTACGCTGGTGGACTTCTTGCGCGAGACCTTGCCAGGGTTGCTCAAGGCCGATGAGCGGATGGTCCGGGAGCTGTGCGAGGCGCGTAGCGGCTAAGAGATATAGGCCTTTACTCAGTCTCTTCCAAGAGCCGTTCCGCCAGGGCTTCGACATGTTCACGGCGTGCGCTGTCGCGCAGTTTGTGCGAGCCATTGAGCGATGACCACTCCGGATGAGCACGGGCATGGTTCAGCGCAGGGGGAAGCTTGCCCTCGCGCCAGCGTTGATCCTGTGGCGTGTCCACTTCAATGGTTTTTATCGCCGCATGGCCGCGAGCATTAAGAGCCTTGAGCAGTTGCCTTTGCCGTAGAGCCAGCAGGCGCAGTACGGCGTCGTCCACGGTCAACTCGCGTTGGCCGCGCAGTTTGCTGAGCAGGCGCTGGCCGTAATGGCCGCCGGTTTGGAGCAGACCGCCGGCCAGGGCGCCGAGGGCGGTTGCCGCGCCCAGCATCAGGCCACCGGCCAGCAGATCGATACCTGCGCCCGCCGCCGCGCCTGCCGCCACACCGCCACCCAGGCGAATTCCAAGCAGGCGCAGGGTTTCCGGGTTGAACAAGTCGTCGCCCCAGCGGCCGTCCAGCAAGGGGAGGTCAGCGGCGCGGGCATCGCCCGGACGAAAGCCGTAGAGCTTGAGCAACTCCTCCACGCAGCGTTGCTCGCGCTGGCGAAGAGCGTCCCGTAATCGCTGGGTCGCGGCCTTGACGGCTTCGTCTTCCGGCGGCACTACATGGCGACAGGCGGCGCCGTCGATCAGCAAGTCGGCAATCAATAAGGCGGCGCTGTGCTGGCGGGCAACCGCTTGCGCCTCATGGTCGGCGATTAGACGTTCTAGGCGCGGACGGGCAGGCTCGATCAGCAGTGCCAGGCTTTCATACAGACGCCGCTCACCATCCTCGGGCGGCGCTACGCTGTCGAAGCGCACCAGGGCATGCAGGCCCAGCCGTGCCAAGGCGGCGCGCCATTCCTCTTCACGGTGCGAGGGGGAGGCGACAAAGTTTAGTACGGGCAGGAGCGGCCTGCCGCAGCTGGCTAGCACGGCGAGTTCATCCTTGTACTTGGCTAGTACCGGCTCGCGGGCGTCAATGACGTACAGGCCAGCGTCCGATACCCGTAGTTGTCGCAACACCTTGGCCTCCTGTTCGAAGCGGTTGCGTGCCTCGACGGTTTCGAAAAAGCGCTCCAGCCGCGCCGGACCATCCAGCCGCTCGCCGGGACGATCCAGTTGCTCCAGGTAGTCACGCAGGGCAATGGCATCTTCCAGGCCGGGCGTGTCATAGAGTTCGATCAACGCCTCGCCGTCTACTGAAAGGCGTACTCCCTCTACATGCCGCGTGGTGCTGGCACGATGGGAGACCTCGCCAAACCCCACGTCCCGTGTCAGGGTGCGCAGCAGCGAGGTCTTGCCAACATTGGTGTGGCCCACCACGGCAAGTATCAGCGGCTGGGTCATCATGTGTTCCCTCTGCAGTCGATCCGGATAACGTCCGGTGTCTTACTCATGGCCGGTCTCCAGCCAGTCCAGAGGCGAGTGTTCGCCATGAAACAGGCCCAGGCGGTCGAGGCCCTGTTGCCAGTCATCCAGGCGATCCGGGTCGAGGGTTTCACCGTTAGGTGCAGGCAAGAGCCAGGCACGGGTAGTACCGGCGCAGCGGGCCAGTTCACCGATCAACGACAGCGTTCCGCGGTCAGGTGATCGGCGAGGATCGCAGGCGATAACCAGACGAACCGGTGGATAGCGGGTCAATTGCTCCAGAAGACGACGGCGCTGCTGACCATCGTCGAGCACACCCGCATCGACGATACGTTCAGGCAGAACGGGCGGCCAGGGTTGGCTATCGTCCAGTTCGATGGCGACCAGCACGGCAGCTTCGCTGGCCAGGGCAAGGTTGCCGCCGACGGGTTCGGGTAAAAGCTCCGGTGCGGCATCGTTTACGCCCAGGCGCTCACTGGTAGGCATCAAGCGCTCCCGTAGCAGGACGTAGCCAGGCTGATCAAGGTCCAAGGTCAGGCGATGACGGCCGCGCTGCCACTGCCAGCTGCACAAGGCCAGCAGCACGGCTCGGGGAAAGAGGCCGTACACCACCAGCACACCCATCAGCCAACCCGCCCAGGCCTGACGAGCCGCCTCCAGGCCCTGTGCGATATTACCGCTGGCACGAATGGTTTCTACGTCTGGTGTAGGAAAGCCAAGTAGACCGGGAAGAACACCGAGAATCTGGGTCAGTCTGACAAACGTGTTGCTACCAAGGATGGTGGTTTCCCAGATAAAGCTATAGCTGCGGGCAGAGAGCAGGGCGAGTACGACTCCCAGCGCGGCCAGCAGCGCGACCAGCCAAAGTCCATGAACAATCATTCCCAGGCCCCAGCGGACCAACCGTTGTCGGCCCAATAAAACGATCAGGGCCGGCCCCAGATGAACGGCGCGTGCATCCCGTGCGAGCTTACCGGCCAGCCACAGCCACAGGCGGCCCAGTACACTGGCGTGGCGACCGCCGCCCAGAAAGCCCAGTAGCCAGAGGAGTAGGGTGAGCAGATGCAGCCCCAGCAGGCTGCCCAACGCCCAGAAGACATTGACCGGGCGCAGGCCATCGCCCAACGCGCCAAAGCCCAGGCCCGCTCCGGAAAGCAATGCCAGCAGGAGCAGCAGCCACAAGGACAGATTGGCGCCCTGCCGCCAGTGCCGACGGGCTTCGAGCAGGCCGTCACGCTGGCCAAGCAGGTGGGCACGAAGCAGGAGCCGCTGCAGGAACGAACCTCCGGTTGCGCGGGCACGGCGGTTGGCCTCAGCATCGTCCAATGGGCCGGTTTCTTCTTCGGTCAGGCGTACGGCTTCGGTAAGCCAGAGATCGTCCAGCGTAGGGGCAGTATGGGATAGGGTAGGGTCGGTCACGCGTTACACTCGTCCTGGGAATGCGTGGAGGATAACGGCAGCCCTCCAACCTGTTAACGGGCAAGCCACTGGCAAGCGATTTAGCCTCTGCTATGCTGCGCGGCTATGAACAAGATACTTCCTCTCAGCTTAATCGTGGCGGTCGCCGACAACGGTGTGATCGGCCATGAAAATCGCCTGCCCTGGCATCTGCCGGCAGAACTCAAATACTTCAAGGCCGTGACGCTAGGCAAGCCGGTGATCATGGGGCGCAAGACCTGGGACTCGCTTGGGCGGCCCTTGCCTGGGCGTTTGAACCTGGTCGTTAGCCGTCAGACCGACCTGACGCTCGAAGGTGCCGAAACCTTTACCTCGCTGGACGAGGCCGTAGCCCGTGCCGACGCCTGGGCACAGGCGCAGGGTGCCAGCGAAGTCATGCTGATCGGTGGCGCGCAGCTCTTTATCGAGGCGTTGCCTGTAGCTGACCGCTTCTACCTGACCCGCGTGGCGCTCGAACCGGAAGGCGATGTGTACTTCCCGGCTTGGGACGAGCAGCAGTGGCAGCGTGTCTCCCGTGACGAGCATGCTGCGGAAGATGGTCGCCCGGCGTATGCCCTGGAAGTCTGGGAACGCAAGGCATAACGCACAACGGGTTAAAGGGCGAGACATAACGGTTGAAGACGCACTACACGTACCGTAGTGCGTCGTATCGTAAGCGATCAGTCTTTTGCCTGGGTCGCCTCAGGCCCAAACATGCTGCCAGTAACAAGATACCGCTCATGCCACGACAGAGCCTCCGGCAGCAGGTGCGGCGTATGCTTGCCGTAGCTGGTGGCAGTGGCACGCTCGATATAGTCGGCCAGCATGTCGCGGTAGCTTGGGTGCACGCATTTTTCTACGATCACCTTGGCGCGCTGGCGCGGGCTGAGCATGCGTAAGTCGGCCAGACCCTGGTCCGTCACGATTACCGATACATCATGCTCGGTGTGATCAACATGGCTGACCATCGGTACAATAGTAGAGATCAGGCCATTTTTAGCCGTACTAGGTGCCATGAAGACCGACAGATAGGCGTTACGGGCGAAATCCCCCGAGCCGCCAATGCCATTCATCATCTGCGTACCCATCAGGTGCGTCGAGTTCACATTGCCATAGATATCCGCCTCGATCATGCCATTCAGGGCAATACAGCCCAGGCGGCGGACGAGTTCGGGATGGTTGCTCACGCCTTGCTGACGCAGAATGATCTTGTCGCGCAGGACATCGGCGTGCTCCAGGAAGCGCTCGATACCCACCGGGCTCAATGAAAACGACGTAGCTGCCGCCAGATCCATCTTGCCGCTGATAATCAATTCCAGCATGCCGTCCTGAATCACTTCGGTGAAAGCGGTCAGCCCGGTGAATTCGCTCTCGCCCAAGCCCTGCATAAAAGCGTTGGCGATGTTACCCACGCCAGACTGGATCGGCAGTAGGTTGGCCGGAATACGGCCCTGGCGCACTTCAAAACGCAGGAAGTCGATCAGGTGCTCGGCAATTGCCTTGGACGTGGCATCGGGCGCCTTGAAGGGGCTGTTGCGGTCCGGCGCATCGGTCTCGACCACAGCGATGACTTTTTCCAGCGGCACCTGCAGGTAGGGGTCGCCGACACGCTCACCCGGATGGGTCAGTGGAATGGGGCTGCGGTAAGGGGGCAGGGCCGTGTCGTAGAAAATATCGTGCATGCCATCAAGGGCGTCTGGTTGCCAACGGTTCACTTCGAGGATCACCGCATCGGCCATGTCCAGCCAGGTCTTGTTATTGCCGACCGAAGAGGAGGGCACGAGGCTACCGTCTTCGCGGATGGCACTAACCTCGATCACGGCCACGTCGATCTTGCCAAAGAACCCGTAGCGGACCTTTTCCGCCAGTTGACCCAAGTGGATATCCATGTAGTCCAACTTACCGGCGTTGATGCGGCTGCGCAGCTCCGGGTCGGACTGGAACGGGACGCGCAATTCGATGCCGTCGACCCGCGCCAACGCACCGTCCAGTTCCGGCGCGGTGGAAGCGCCGGTCAGAACACGAATACGAAACGGCTCACCCCGGCCGTGGGCATCGGTGATGTGCTGGGCAAGCGCGCCCGGAATGGCCTTGGGGTACCCCGCACCGGTAAAGCCGCTCATACCAACCGTCATATCATGACGAATATGACGGGCCGCTTGTTCAGCGGACATGCGCCGCGCAGCGAACGCGGGGTGGCGGATGCGATCACTCATCAGACGAAACCTCACAGCAAGAGTTGAAGCACGTCCTGCGCCACGGTACGCAGAACGGATCGGCAGGCACAGTAGACCAAAACGGTCGATAGTTCCCTAATCAATAGGTCGTATTCTTTTACCTCAATCGGGACCTGAATGCGACTGGATGCCTCACTTTAATCAATCTGGTGACGTTGATAATGCTTATGAAACGGGACGGGCGCGCTGTGTGCGACCGTGCCAACTATAGCGATTACGTCAATACGGGCACTGCCGGAAAGAGCTCTCATAAGTACCCGGATAGAGCGCATCATCGGTCAGTCAGAGGGCTTCTGATTGTTAGGGCAGGCGCTTGATACACCTTATCTTTCCTCAGGATAGGCACTCGGGCCTTTGACCTGGCTCAATACTGGGCGACAAACCGGCAGCCCTTCAGCGCTCGAAGAGCTGCTGGATGAGCGGTGATATCAGTGTTCGTGACCAGTGGTACTCCGTTCGGATGTTGTTGCACCGGTCACGCGGCGTATGAGGCGGCCAATTGTCAGGCCCTGCAACAGAATGGAAAGCAGCACGATAATATAGGTGAGCGTCAGCACCAGATCACGCTCAGGGCTGACCGGCAGCGACAGGGCCAGCGCCACTGAGATTCCCCCCCGCAGGGCACCCCAGGTCAGGATTCCCATCGTACCCTTGGCCACGTGCCTCCAGCGGGAGCTCATGAATACAACCGGCGTAACGCTCAGGCAGCGGATGAGCAGAATGACGACTGCCAGGGTCAGGGCTGCTACCAGATGGGAGCCAGAAACGGGCAGAAGCAGCAGCTCCATACCAATCAGCACAAAAAGCAGAGCATTGAGGATTTCATCGATAAGCTCCCAGAAGCCATCTACGTACTGGCGGGTAATGTCCGACATAGCCCGCTGCCGTCCCCGGTTACCAATGATGAGACCGGCCACGACCATTGAAATAGGTCCGGAGACGTGTAGGTGAGGCGCCAGTGCTGTGCCGCCGATCACCAGTGCAAGGGTCAGCAGAACTTCAATCTGATACTGATCAATGCTTTTGAGCAGATGATAGGTGACATAGCCGATTACCGCACCCAGCAGGACACCGCCCAGCGCCTCCTCGGCAAACAATAGGACGGCTTCGCCCGTTGAGGGCGTGGTGCCAGAAACCAAGATGCCGAGTAGCACGGTGAAGACCACGACGGCGACGCCATCATTGAACAGCGACTCGCCAACAATGGTGATTTCCAACGATTTGGGCGCTCCCACCGAACGCAGAATACCCAATACGGCGATAGGGTCCGTGGGTGAAATAAGCGCACCAAAAAGTAGACAATAGAGCAGGTCCACCTGCCAGCCGAGCAGCGGCAGAATCCAGTAGGCGGCCCCGCCAATCAGCGCAGTCGAAAACAGTACGCCTACAGTAGCCAGCAGCCCGATCGGCCAGCGGTAGTTGCGCAGCTCCGAAAAGTCCACATGCAGCGCACCGGCAAACAGCAGGAACGATAGCATCCAGTTCATGAGCAATTCATTGAAGTCGATCCGTTGGATCAGGCGTTCAATGCTTTCCTCCAGCAGGGGGAAGCCCAGCCAAGAAGCGATCTGCAAGAGCACGCTGAACACCAGGGCGATGACCATCACTCCAATGGTGGGCGGCAGACCTACGAACCGGTAATTCACATAGGTCAGCAGCGCAGTGAAGCAGATGAAGACAGCTGCAAGCTCAAGCATGAGGAGTCCTTTTTGCAGTAGAAGCCAATGGAGACGTGGCGCTTCGATGGCACGAACGTTCCATTATTGAGTGACAGCAGGCGTAAAAAGTTACAGCGGAAAAGTGGATGTGATTGCAGGAACAGACGGCACGCGTCGACGTTTGGCCGAGAGGCCGCTACGTTATAGGAGAGCTTTCGCTTCAGGTCGGGTACGTGCTTTTGGTTGTATTCCTGGCTTGGCGGTCTCTGGACCTTCGATACCAAAGGAGCTGTCATGACGTTCGGTTACTGGTGCATTCTCTTCGCTTATCTCATCCCTTACGCCGCTGCGAGCTATGCCAAATTCACCGGTGGCGGATTCACGCCGGAGAACAACCGCGAGCCACGCGCCTTTCTGGCCGGACTCAAGGGGCCTCGTGGCCGTGCCCATGCGGCACAGCAGAACGCCTTTGAGATCACGCCGCTTTTCGCCGCCGCGGTTATCGTGGCCCATGTGACGGGTGGGGCTGCCCAGGGCACGATCAATCTTTTTGCCTTTCTGTTCGTGATCAGCCGGATCGTTTATACCTGGCTCTATATCAAGGACCGCGCCAGCCAACGCTCCAAGGTCTGGGCGTTTGGCATGCTGTGTATCGTGATCCTGTTTTTCGCCGCTGTCTGACCTGGGTGGCGTGTGAAAGGCGCGTCGCACAAGTCAGGCTCTATAGTCTGGTGGCGCTGGCTATCCCGAGACCGCAGCGCTAAGCGCTCGGGTCTCGGGTGTCTTGAGTCAGTGTCCACCGCCACCGGCGCCCTTGGCACCAAAAGGGGGCCTGGCTAGCCAGATGATGAGAAACAGGCCCATGAACATCCAGCCAAGCAGCGTGAAGTAGTCCATGGTGGAAAGCATGTACGCCTGTCCTTCCACCACCCGGTCAATTTGCGCATACGCTGTCTGCGAAGGGCCGCCCAGCATCGAGAGGTAATCCCGTGTTGCCGGGTCGTAGGCGGTCACGTGTTCAGTCAGTTGGGCATGGTGGAACGTGGCGCGCCGGGCCCAGATCCAGGTCGTCAACGACGAAGCGAAGCTGCCTCCAAGCACCCGTAGAAAGGTTGCCAGCCCCGAGCCGTCCGCGATGTCCTTGGGCGGCAAGCTGGAGAGCAGAATGCTGGTTGTCGGCATAAAGAACAGTGCAATCCCCAGCCCCATGAACATCTGCACCTCGGCAATGTGCCGATAGTCGACCTCGGTGTTGAAGGTTGCCCGCATAAAGCACGAAGCGCCGATGATGAGAAACGATCCTCCCGCCAGTAGACGCAGGTCCGTTTTATGGGCGAAGCGGCCGACCAGAGGTGACAAGAACAGCGGCAGAATACCCATGGGGGCTGCGGCCAGACCGGCCCAGACAGGCGTATAGCCTAGCTGCGTCTGCAACCACTGCGGCAGGAGCAGGTTGATACCAAAGAAGCCTGAATACCCTAGTACCAGCGCCAGTGTCCCAAAGGTGAAGTTTCGGTATTTGAACAGCCGCAGGTTCACGATGGGGTGCTTGTCGGTCAGCTCCCAGATTACACAGGCGGTCAGGGCAATGACTGCAATCAAGCTGCCGATGATGATGAAGTTCGACTCGAACCAGTCCAGGTCATTGCCCTTGTCCAACACGATCTGCAACGCGCCTACGCCGATGACAAGCAGGGTCAGGCCCACGTAGTCGATCGGCTGACGAACAATCTGCTCGGGCTTCTTGTGCAGTTGTGCCCAGACCACCAGCGTGGCGAAGATACCAATCGGCACGTTGATAAAAAATATCCACGGCCAGGTGTAGTTATCGGTGATCCAGCCCCCGGAGATAGGGCCGACGATGGGCGCTACGACGGTGACCATGGCCAGTAATGCCAGCGCCATGCCGCGTTTGGCGGTCGGAAAAATCGACAGCAATAACGTTTGCGCCATGGGGTAGAGCGGCCCGGCCACGAATCCCTGCAGTGCGCGGAAAAACACCAGCTGCGGCATGGATTGAGCAATCCCGCACAGGAAGGAGGTAATAACAAACAGCACAACAGCGGCAAGAAACAGTTTCACCTCACCGAAGCGTCGGGCCATCCAGCCCGTCAGCGGCAGGGCAATGGCGTTACTGACCGCGAACGAAGTAATAACCCACGTACCCTGCTCAGAGCTTACGCCGAGGTTACCGGAAATAGTCGTCAGGGCCACGTTGGCGATGGTCGTGTCCAACACCTGCATAAAGGTGGCCAGTGACAGACCGATCGTGGCGAGCACAAGGCTCGCCGGGCGAAAGGCATTATCAGTCATGGGAAATGCCTCAGCGCTTGGTGATCGCGTCACGCGCGGCCGGGCCATTCTCATGAATCAGATGCTCGATCAGCTCGTCGGCCTGGGCCAGCTGCCGGGTATAGACGTCGGTCGAATAGCGAGGCTGTTGCAGTGGTTTTTGTGCCAGTACCGGGCCGTCCTGGTTATGCAGGTCCACATCGACGTTCATCGACAGGCCAATGCGCAGCGGGTGCGTTTGCAGTGAGTCGTCCTTCAACCGAATGCGGACCGGCAGGCGCTGGACGATCTTGATCCAGTTACCGCTGGCATTCTGGGCCGGCAGGAGCGAGAAGGCGCTACCGGTGCCCACGCCCAGGCTTTCCACGGTGCCATGATAAAGCACATCATCGCCGTACAGGTCCGCATGAACCTCGACAGGTTGGCCGATACGCATGTCGCGCAGCTGGGTTTCCTTGAAGTTGGCATCAACCCAGATTTGCTCCAACGGAACTACAGCCATCAGCGGCGTACCGGGTTGTACGCGGCTGCCCACCTGGACTGAACGCTGCGCGACATAGCCTGTCACGGGCGCTACCAGGGTACTCCGGACGTTGTTCAGGTAGGCCTGGCGCACCTGCGAAGCCGCTGCTTTCACATCCGGGTGCGAGGCGATCACAGTGTCGTCCACCAGGGCACGACTGGTATTCAACTGCTGCTCGGCTGTGGTCATGGCGCTTTGTGCGGCATTGAGCGTGTCGCGAGCATGGGACAGTTCTTCCTGGGAAATCGCTCCACTTTTAGCCAGAGCCTGACGCCGTTGATAGTCGGCGCGAGCACGCTCCAGCTCTACCTTGCGTGCAGCTACCTGAGCCTTGTAACCATCCACATTGCTGTAGAGACCACGAACCTGACGCACGGTTTTGGCGAGGTTGGCTTCGGCGCTTTGCAGAGCCACTTCCGTGTCGCTCGGGTCGAGCTGGACGAGCGCCTGGCCTTCATGAACCAGATCGCCGTCGTCTGCCGCGATGCTTATGACCGTACCGGTAACCTGCGGCATGATCTGAACGACATTACCGTTCACGTAGGCGTCGTCGGTGCCTTCGTGAAAACGTCCGTACAGGATGTGATAGGCATAGACACCCACCGCGCCGAGTACAACGACCAACAAAAGCAGCAGCAGAAATAGCCTGCGCTTACCAGAGCGCGGTGGTTCTTGGGAAGTAGTAGCGGTTTGTACGTTTGATTCAGCCATGATTCTGTATCTCAACGATCATTGACGGCACGCGGACCTGAAAGAGCCGGCGGCATGCTGGAAGAAGGGGCGAAGCCGCCACCCAGGGCCTGCATCAGCAGAATGGCGTTGTCTACGCGCTGGGCGGCAAGACTGGCCAGCTGGCGTTCGGCCTGGAATAACTGCTGCTCGACGCTAAGCGCATCGAGGTAGTTGCCGATGCCGGCGCCGTAAAGCTGCATGGCAATATCAAATGAAGCTTGGGCGATGTCTCGGGCGCGCTGCTGTTCCTGGATCTGCTGGTCCAGCGAGTGCAGGTTGGAAAGGCTTTCGCTGATATCGCCCAGCGCCTTTACCAGCGTCTGGTTGTACTGCGCCACGGCCAAGTCATAGTCTGCGTTGCGACTCGCCAGATCGGCCCGCCGGCGGCCACCGTCAAAGATCGGTAGCGACAGGGCCGGCCCTATATTGAAAAAGCGGCTGGGGGCGCCTAACAGCGCATCACCCAAAAGCGACTGAGTGCCTGCCTCGGTGACCAGATTGAGGTTTGGATAAAACGTGGTTTTGGTGGCCTCGATATCTTTCGACGCGGCTTCGACCCGCCAACGGGCGGCTATCAGATCGGGGCGGCGACCTAGTAGGTCAGCCGGAAGCTGGCTGGGCAAGCTGACGGCCTTGGGCGCAATGAGATGCGGGCGGGCAATTTCTCCGCCACGGTCAGGGCCTTTACCCAGCAAGACAGCAAGTCGGATCTGGGCACTGTCTACCTGCTGTCGGGCAGCGGTGTACTGCGCCTGGGCTGCCGCTTCGAGACTCTGGGTCTGTTGCAGTTGGAACTCGCTGTCCAGGCCGGCCTCGACCCGGCGCTGAGCCAGGTTGAGCATAGCGCGGGTCCGTTTTAGGTCCTGCTCCGCCAAGTCACTAAGGACATAGGCCTGACCCAGCTGGTTGTAGGCGCGGGACACGTTGGCCGCCACGGTCAGCTCAGCGGCCTTGCGGTCCACTTCGCTGGCACGGGCACGGCCAACTGCCGCTTCCCAGGCATCACGTTGCCCGCCCCAGATATCAAAGGTGTAGCTACCACCGATCGATAACTCACGCAGCGTGCTATAGCGGTCGCCAAGGCCTACTGGATCATTGACCCGGGACAAGCGGGATCGGGTTACCGAGGCGTTACCGTCTACGGTAGGCTGGCGTGCGGCATTGGCGGCCACAACGGCGGCACTGGCCTGACGAGAGCGGGCATCGGCTACCTGCAGGTCGGGGCTTGATTGCAGGGCCTCACGGATCAGGCTATCGAGTTGGGAGTCGCCGAGGCTGTTCCACCAGTCGCTTTGGGGCCAGGCAGCTGGCGATAACGTCGTACCAGCCAGCGTTTTCTCACTGTGCAAATGTGTAGCATCAAGCGCCTGACCTTCGGTGTGAAGCCCGCGCGGAGATACACAGCCGGCTAGGGTCAGCGCCAGGGTAAGGGCAGTTAGAGAAAATCGGAGCTTCATGAAGTCATTACTCTCCTGGAATTGGCGGTAGCAGGCCGGCTGGCGTCAGAACCTTGCGCAATAGCCGCTCGAATTCACGTAACTCGGTACTGCTTAGCGCCCCGGTCAAGTCATTCAGGGCGTCGGCGGCAATCTGTGGAATCAGTTGGCTCAGGCTGCGTCCCTGCTCGGTCAGCTCCAGCCGCACCTGACGGCGATCTGTTGTGCTGCGCACACGGGTGATCAAATACTTGCCTTCCAGCCGATCCAGCATGCGTGTCATAGCTCCGCTATCCAGAGACAGGCAGCGGCATAGGCCGACCGGCGTGTTCACATCGTCGCGGGAGAGCAGCAGAAGCACCTTGAATTGGGCTGACGTAATGCCATGGGACTCGAGATGTTTATCGAGCAAGCGATCTTTCAAGGCGTTGGTCAGATGAATGAGATGGCCCACCGATTGATACAGTGGAAAGTCATCATGGTTGAAATGTGGCATGGCAGTATCTGTCTAGGCAGCAATGTTTCTCTATGTTACTGCCCAGGCAGTAATTCATTTAGATACATTTAGTAATAAATGTATTGCTCAGAACGTAACAATGATGAGAAGTGCCAAAACGAAAGAGCGCTTTGCTAGAGGCGAGGCTTTATTGGAAAGAGGAAGGATCAATGGAGAGAAAGGCTGCATACCTCATGCATGCAGCCTTTGGGGTTAAGAGTTCCAGCCGCAATAACATCCAACGGATAAGGTGTTAATCGCTTCGACCTTACGGCCTGAGGAAAGCGCTTCAAGAATGGGTTCGACAAAACTATTGCCAGCCGTACAGATCATGCCCTCGCTGTAGGGGCCGACATAGGCCAGTTTGCCGGTACTGTCCCAGATAGCGACCGCTGGGCTGGCAGGCAGGGTTTCCGCACCTGGAATGGTTGGAAGGGCCTTGAGGCGCCCTTGTAGCATGGTGGGTAGCTCGCCCGTGCTGCCAGGTTTCTGCACACTATAAAACTCCACGTTACGGTCGCCATAACGCGCTGTAAGGTTTCTCAGATGCTGCTGGTTGCCTTCGTTACAAGGGCAGTCTGGGTCCCAGAAGTGCACGAGCCGGATCGGGCCGGGTCCGGCCAATTCCTGGGGCAGTTGCAGTTGGCTGCCGTCGAACAGGGCCGTTTGCTCACCAAACGAGCGCAGGTAACGCAGTTCGAACCACCAGTAGGAGACCCCTATACCCACGATGATGAGAAATGTGAAAAGGCAGAACAGGATGGTCATTCGACGAGAAGGCATAGGCAGGTGTCGCTGGAAAAGTAAATGGATAGCTTGCCATGGGACAATGCAAGGCAGAACATCATAACGTGTCCAAGCGTTACGGTAGCGCTTCGTAAATGAGGTCTGCCCCTAGTATGTCCGAGAAGACCATGACTACGCCGTTTCATCCTGATCATTTACGCCAGTGCCTGTCTCCCCTATGCCGGGAGGCTGCTGATCCGTTGCCCGCCATGCAGGCCTACCAGGCATTTTATGGTCTTGATTTGCACTGCCGCCATCCTGGTATCGAGACACGTCTGGGGCGTGTGACTGTGGACTGCTACGAGGTTGTGATGCAAGGCTGGTGGCCTGCGCAGCCGCGTGCCACCGTGTTGATGATGCATGGTTATTACGATCACATGGGGTTATACCGGCATGCGGTCGATTGGGCTCTGTCAATGGGGTTTGCCGTGCTGGCATGCGATCTGCCGGGACATGGTTTATCCAGTGGCCCGCGGGCCAGTATCGATGACTTCGCTGAATACCAGGCGGTGCTCAGGGCATTGTTCGATCAGGCTCGACGGCTAGATCTTCCGAGGCCCTGGCACGTGCTTGGCCAAAGTACGGGTGGGGCGATCCTGCTCGATTATCTGCTCAACGGTGAGCCTGCGCCTGAACTTGGCGAGACCTTGTTGCTGGCGCCCTTGGTACGTCCGTATGGTTGGCGCACCTCGCACCTGACCTACCGGTTGGTGGGACCTTTCATCAAGGCGTTACCGCGGCGGTTCTCGGAAAATTCCGGCGATGCGGAGTTTCTAACCTTCTTACAGCAGCACGACTTGCTTCAGCCCCGTGAACTGCCCAGCCGCTGGGTAGGGGCCCTGGCGCGCTGGATTCCAATGATCGAGCGGGCTCCGAAAAGTACGCGGCGGCCTATCATCGTGCAGGGCGAACAGGATTATACCGTCGACTGGCGGTATAACCTTGGGGTCTTGGAAGATAAGTTTGATCGTCCCGAAGTACTGCGCCTGCCGGAGGCGCGGCACCATCTGGTCAACGAGACAGAAGCGCTGCGCCAGCGTTATTTCGCTTTTTTAAGCGATCGGCTGGCGTAGCAGGTTACAGCGTTTCGCTGCCTGAGCCCAGCCCAGCCTTTAAGGCAGCCAGGGCGGCTTGGTAATACAGCGTGCCCTGAGGCGAGCTAGCAAAGTCGGCAAATTGGCCTAGCTCGGCATCCGTCAGGCCGCGGTAGACATACAACAGAGTATTTTCCAGATCACCGTTGTTCATTTGCTGCATGATGCGCTCACGCTGCTGGCCGATCATACCTTGAGCTTGGCCCAGCAAGCCCGGCAGCATTTGGCTCAGACTATCGGCTGCCAGCCCGGCCAGAGCCATGCTGACCTCGGCTCCCGCTTCGCGGGCGGGAATGGCACTGGCAAGACGCCTGATTTGAGTAAGCCGTTCCGGGCTGGCCTGTACCTTAGGTAAACCACTGCTGCTGCGGGCGATTTGATCGCTGCGTGTGGCGCTGACCTCAGCCGCGACTACCTTGCGGCCCACCGGGGACTGAAAGAATTGCAGGGCCGGATCGACCTCCGGCAGGCTCAGGCGTAACTGACCAATGGCACGTTGATCGATGGCTTCGGCGGTAAAGCGGCGATTACTGTTGTCCACCAGGGTCTGGTACAGCGCTGGTGGTAGGCTGTTCTGATAACGTTGTTGTGCTGCCTGAAGGGCATCACGGAAGTGACCGCGTTGCTCCGGCCAGCCGGCAGCCTGATAGAGGGCTTGGTAATTGTCTGCCAGTGCTGGAAGACCGAATACCAGCAGTACGAAAGCAATGAAAACGCGCATGAACACTCCTGAAAGGACACGCTCGAACCTACGGCGTATCGGAAAAGAACAATATTGTGGTGAGCTATGTCACGGCTGTCGAGGCTGTACAAAGTCGCTTCGTCGGCTACATAAACCTAAGCAGTTCTCTCAGCGACTCCATTACAATGCCGCTGCGCTGGCAACACGCTCATCTATGCTGGTTTATCTCGTTGCGATTTCTCGCAGGAATTCATATGTCCATTCGCTCCGATCATCCTCTTTTACAACGTATCGTCGATGATCTGGCCGATGTTGGCTGGTCGCATCAGCGCATTTTTCTGCCGGACGATCTGACTCACGAACTGGCGCAAGAGTGCCGCCGGCGATCCGACAATGGTCTGTTGGCACCAGCGGCCATCGGGCGGGGTGAAGCGCAGGTTATCCGCGAGGGTGTACGTGGTGATCACATTGCCTGGCTGGAAGGAGATGAGACCGAGCCGGCCCTGACTCGCTATCTGGATTTGATGGATGCGCTGCGGCTGGCATTCAACCAGGGACTGTTCCTGGGGCTCGAAGATTACGAAAGCCATTTTGCCCTGTATCCGCCGGGTGCGTTCTATGCAACACATGTTGACCGTTTTCGCGATGATGACCGGCGTGTGATTTCGCTCGTGCTCTATCTTAATGATGTATGGCTGCCCGAGCATGGCGGAGCCCTGCGCCTGCACCTGCCGAATGGAGAGAAGCGCGATGTGTTGCCTACTGGAGGGAGTCTTGTCTGTTTCATGTCCGGTGAAATGCCCCATGAGGTCTTGCCAGCAACACGCGAGCGGATGTCACTGACCGGTTGGTTTCGTCGACGTGGTGAAAACGTTTTGGAGAATGTGCTGTAAATGCAAAAGATCCTGGTCAGCCGCTGTCTGCTAGGGCATCGCGTCCGGTATGACGGCGGAGCCCATGGCCCGTTCGACCTGCTCGGCACTTGGCAGGCCGAAGGCCGTGTCATCGCGCTTTGTCCTGAAGTCGCAGGAGGATTGCCTACACCTAGGGCACCTGCAGAAATCCCAGGCGGGCAGGGCGTTACCGTACTGCAAGGTCTGCAACCAGTCATTACCAACACAGGTGAAGACGTGACGGCCGCTTTTATAGCCGGTGCAGCGGAGGCCGTCGCGCTAGTGGAGCGTCATAACATTCGTATGGCCGTTCTCAAGGCGCGCAGCCCTTCCTGTGGTAACCAAGAAAACTACGACGGCACCTTTTCTGGGCGCAAGGTGCCGGGCGAAGGCGTAACGGCTGCGGCTCTGCGGCAGGCAGGAGTTGCCGTGTTCAATGAGGAAGAACTAGCCAAGGCGGTTGAGTTTCTCCAGCAGCTGGAAGCTCTCTAAGACGGTTTTTCGGTGGCCTTTTACTTGACGCGTTACCGATGTGTCTTGGCAGAAAGCCCAAAAACAAGCAGCGAGACACGACGCATCAACTGCTTCAAACCATCCGCCGGTTCTTCCGAGGCATCCGCCAGCCACATCCGGATCTCAGCTGCTATAAATAAAAGATCGTCTGCGTGACGAAGGCATCATCTTCAGCGGGCTGAATTTCTCCCCGCTGGCGAGCGGTTTCGATAAGCGCCGTAATACAATTGATCGTACGAGCCCGCGTTTCAAGCAAGGCAGGTATTTCCCTCTCTACTACTGAAAACGTTCGAGGAGGGCGGGGCAGTATTTATTCTTGTTAACATGACCCAAACGTTGAGCAATGCGCTGGGCCTAAAAGCTGTGGCAATTCCATCGCTCTGGATCGAACAAAGATGACTTGATTGGGTGTCTGTTTTGGAAAAACCAGTACCTGATCGCGCCAAGCATCATGGGCAGTAGTTACAGCTCACGGTAGATAACGTGTTTATAAAGCCTAATCCAGCTGACGCTATGCTGGATTACCTCGAAACCCTAGACGGCTTTCATATCCGGTAAGAGATCGGTTTTTAGAATCAAAATACTCACGCAATAAAAAAGCCAGGGTATATACCCTGGCTTTTGACTATCGAAGCAATGCGCGCTTAGAACAGTACGCGGCAGCGAATAGTGCCCTTGACGTTCTGAAGCTTTTCCTGAGCCATATCGGAGTACTCAGCGTCGACATCAATCACGACGTAGCCCACTTTCTCATTGGTCTGCAAGTACTGGCCAGAAATGTTGATACCATTCTCAGAGAACACACGGTTAATCTCAGAAAGCACACCCGGTATGTTCTGGTGAATATGCAGCAGGCGATGCTTGCCTGGGTGAGATGGCAGGGCTACTTCCGGGAAGTTGACCGAGGAAACGGATGTGCCGTTATCACTGTACTTGACCAGTTTCTCGGCGACTTCCAGGCCAATGTTGGCCTGTGCTTCCATAGTGGAACCACCGATGTGTGGAGTCAGGATCACGTTGTCCAGGCCACGCAGCGGGCTAACGAATTCATCATTATTGGAGCGCGGCTCGACGGGGAATACGTCGATCGCAGCGCCAAGCAGGTGTTCGTCCTTGATCGCGGCGGCCAGGGCTTCCAAATCAACGACCGTACCGCGTGCAGCGTTGAGTAGGATGCTACCCTTTTTCATGGCACGGATTTCGCGCTCGCCCATCATCAACTTGGTAGACGGCGTTTCTGGCACATGCAGGGTCACGATGTCGGCCATGCCGAGCAGCTCGGTCAGGGAGCTGACTTGCTGGGCGTTACCCAACGGCAATTTGGTGACGACGTCATAGAAGTACACCTGCATGCCCAGGCCCTCGGCTAGGACGGATAGCTGTGTACCAATGGAGCCATAACCGATAATACCCAGTTTCTTGCCACGTATCTCATAGGAGTTGTTGGCGCTCTTGATCCAGCCGCCCCGGTGGCAGGATGCGTTCTTGGCGGGGATGCCGCGTAGCAGCAGGATCGCTTCAGCCAGAACCAGCTCGGCGACCGAACGGGTATTAGAGTAGGGGGCATTGAAAACAACGATGCCACGCTCTCGCGCCGCGTTCAGATCGACCTGGTTGGTACCAATGCAGAAGCAGCCAACCGCGATTAGCTTCTTGGCGCAATCAAATACTTCTTCGGTCAGCTGGGTACGGGAGCGGATACCCACGAAATGCGCGTCGGCGATCTTTTCCTTGAGCTCGGCCTCGGGCAGGGCTTTGGCGATGTACTCGATGTTGGTGTAACCGGCAGCTTTAAGTGTATCTACTGCGCTTTGATGTACGCCTTCGAGAAGAAGAAATCTGATCTTGCTCTTGTCGAGTGAGGTCTTGCTCATTTGCGTTAAACCCGTAGTCCCGAGGAAGTGTGAATCGGTCGCCTGCTGGCAGCACCGTAAGATAGGCATATGCTAGCATGATCTTCCTTTTTCTTGCCCGGATGCGACCTGAGGAATTCTCAGGGCGACCATGAATTTCACGAGAGTTTCCATCATGATTGACGCCGCCTTGATCGAATCCCTGAAGGCCCTGGTCGAACCTGGAAAGGTCCTTACCGATGCGGACTCGCTGGAGACCTACGGTAAAGATTGGACCAAGCATTTCGCACCAGCCCCCTCAGCCATCGTCTTTCCCAAGACAGCTGAGGAGGTGCAGGCCATCGTACGATGGGCCAACGCGCATCGCGTGGCACTGGTGCCATCCGGCGGCCGTACTGGGCTATCGGCTGCGGCGGTTGCGGCCCATGGTGAGGTGGTCGTGGCGTTCGACCATATGAACCAGATTCTTGATTTCGACGTGTATGACCGTACCGTCGTTTGCCAACCAGGCGTTGTCACCGAGCAACTACAGGCTTTTGCCGAAGAAAAAGGCTTCTACTATCCAGTAGATTTCGCCTCGGCCGGCTCTAGCCAGATTGGCGGTAACATCGGTACCAATGCTGGCGGTATCAAGGTCATTCGCTACGGCATGACGCGTAATTGGGTGGCTGGGCTTAAGGTCGTTACTGGCACAGGCGAGTTGCTAGAACTGAACAAAGGGCTGATGAAGAATGCGACCGGATATGATCTGCGCCATCTGTTCATCGGTGCTGAAGGCACCTTGGGTTTCGTGGTGGAAGCCACTATGCGCTTGGAGCGTCAACCTACTAACCTGACGGCGTTGGTTTTAGGAACACCGGATTTCGATTCGATCATGCCGGTACTGCATGCCTTCCAGGACAAGCTCGACCTGACTGCCTTTGAGTTTTTCTCGGACAAAGCCATGGCCAAGGTTCTGGCTCGGGGAGACGTTCCGGCACCGTTTGATACCCCTTGCCCGTTCTACGCCTTGCTGGAGTTCGAAGCGACCACCGAGGAGCGTGCCGATCAGGCTCTGGCTACATTCGAGCATTGCGTCAATGAAGGGTGGGTCGTAGATGGCGTTATGAGCCAGAGCGAGCAGCAGCTACAGAACTTGTGGCGCCTGCGTGAGGACATCTCCGAAACGATCGCGCACTGGACACCGTACAAGAACGACATTTCTGTCACGGTTTCCAAAGTGCCCGCTTTCCTGCGTGACATTGACGCCATTGTTGGCAAGCACTATCCGGACTTCGAAATCATCTGGTTTGGCCATATCGGCGATGGCAATCTGCACCTTAATATCCTCAAGCCGGATCACCTGTCCAAGGATGAGTTTTTTGACAAGTGCAAGATCGTCAACAAATGGGTGTTCGAGACGGTAGAGAAGTACAACGGCTCGATTTCGGCCGAGCATGGCGTAGGTATGACCAAGCGGGATTACCTCACCTATTCACGTTCAGAAGCCGAGATCGCCTACATGAAAGCTATCAAGTCGGCGTTCGACCCGAACGGCATCATGAATCCAGGCAAAGTATTTGCCTGACGTCCATGCCGGCCATTCCGGTAATGTTCAGGTTTAGGCCGGTATGCTTGGTCGCCCGTTTCGGCAGCGCGGCCAGGCCTCTGGCTTCAAGGATCAACATGGGCTTTCCCTCAGGAGTCGGTTTACCATGAGCTATCAGCACCAGTATGTCGATGGTACAAAAATTCACTTTCCGTTAGGTAAGGTTGTCTGTATCGGCCGTAACTATGCCGAACATGCTCAGGAGCTGAACAATCCCGTGCCGACCGAGCCGCTGCTGTTCATTAAGCCAAGCAGCGCCGTCGTGCCGATAGAGGGAGGCTTCAGTATTCCGGATGATCGTGGGTCAGTGCATTATGAAGCGGAAATTGCCGTATTGATCGGCAAGCCTCTGTCTCGCAAGCCGAGCGAGGAGGAAGTGCGCGATGCCATTTCCGGCTTTGCACCGGCGCTGGATCTTACCTTGCGTGATGTCCAGGCTCGGCTTAAGGAAAAGGGTTACCCCTGGGAAATCGCCAAGAGTTTCGACGGTGCCTGCGTATTGGCGCCTTTCATACCAGGCGATGCTTATAGCGATCTGGCAGATATTGACGTACGGCTGACTATTAATGGCGAGATCCGTCAGGACGGTAACAGCTGCGATATGCTCAACCCTATCGTGCCGCTTATTCAGCACCTGTGCGGTCATTTCTCGTTGCAGCCCGGTGATGTAGTCCTGACAGGCACGCCAAAAGGGGTCGGGCCATTGAACAAGGGCGACACTCTGGTATTGGAGCTACCAGGCAAAAGCCAGTTCGAAAGTCGCGTTCTGTAACTTATCTACAACCCCAATAACTCAGCGGCGGTCACGTCCCATCTGTCCGGCAGTCGAAACCGTCATCATGTTAAATGCGTTACGTCCACGCTCATGGAAGGTCTGGATCATCGGTACACTACTGATGATCCTGGCCATTTTAACCAAAGTTTTTCATTGGGATGAGCGAGCACTGCTCTGGTGGCAAGAGCACAACACTTCTTCCGATCAGCGAGCCGAGACTATCTGGCTACCAGGCTACACGGCCATTATTCAGGCCAAGCCGCTGGCGGACCTGGAGCATGCCGAGACCTCTGATATCGCTTATAACCCGGCTACTGGCAGTCTGTTTATCGTTACGGGGAAAAAGCCGCTGTTGGTCGAAGTTAGTCTCACAGGTGACATTCTTCGACGGATCCCTATTACGGGATTATCCAACCCGGAGGGCGTAGTTGTCCTGGGAGGCGGGCATATGGGGATCGTTGATGAACGAAAGCGAACACTGGCTTTGTTCGACCTTGATATCTATACCGAGTCCTTAGGTCCCCAGGATTTCAAGTTCTTCGATCTTGGTTTTGCCGATGCGGGCAATAAGGGATTCGAAGGCGTAGCCTGGGACCAGCGGCAACAGCGTCTGTTGTTCAGCAAAGAGCGTGATCCTGCTGCATTGTTCAGCCTGTCTAGTGACGGGACGAATATTCTCGGTACTTTGCAGGGCATGGATGAGCACAGTCATTTGATGAACGACTATTCAGCCTTGAGTATAGATCCGAGAACCGGACACACTCTCGTCTTGTCCGATGAATCACATCTGTTACTGGAGTTGGACGAGGAGGGGCGTCCGGTCAGCTTTATCAGCCTGATTGGTGGGTTGAATGGCCTTTCCACTAGTATTCCCCAGGCCGAAGGGGTAGCCATTGATGAAGCCGGAACGGTCTATATTGTCAGTGAGCCTAATCTGTTCTACGTGTTCAAGAAATCTAGCTGACACATTTGCTGCGTAATCTTCTGATCATTCAGGTTTGATTCATCTTGGCCCGCTAGGCTGTGATGATTCCGATATCAGGACGACCTATGACAACTCAGCGGTTAGTGGTCTGGCGTACAACCCTGCGCCATCCTTCCCCTCGCTTCATGGCTGCAGCGGCACTGTGTGTCGTACTCGGCTCACTCTTTATCGTTCAGGAGCAGCGCCTTTTCGACCGACTCTGGTATAGCGTTCAAGAGCGGTGGTATGCCAAGGAGTGGAAAGAACGTTCGCTTTGGCTGCCAGCCTACCAGGTCGATATCGAGGCTAAGCCTATACCGGGCAATCGAGACTTTTCGGCTGCAACGTTCGACCCGTCACGGCAGACGTTGGTAACACTGACTAACAAGGACTCCGAGTTCGTCGAGCTTTCATTGGAAGGCGATGTACTGCGCCGTATTCCCATGCGTGGTTTTAGCGATCCCGAGGCCATCGAATACATCAGCCCAGGCGTCTATATAGTTGTCGAGGAGCGTAGTCAGCGGTTGGTCCAGATTCATGTCGACGAGCACACCCGCGTTATCGATGTAAACGATCCCGTCAATCAGACCCAATTTTCCTTGAATGTATCTAAGCCTGATAACAAGGGATTCGAAGGGCTAGCCTACGACTACCAGCACAAGCGGCTTTTCGTGGCAAAAGAAATGGATCCGGTACAGATCTATGAGATTGACGGATTTGCCGGGACACATCCTGAGCAGCCCATGGAAATCCGCCTGTATACAGACACACAACGCGACAGCGGCCTGCTGGTCAAGGATCTGTCCAGCCTTGCGTTCGATTCTGATAGTGGGCATCTGCTAGCGCTGTCGGACGAATCAAAGAAAGTAATTGAACTGGACAAGGAAAGCCTTCCTGTTGGCTCCATGTCGCTTGAAGCCGGTGAGCACGGTCTGAATCTGGATGTGCCTCAGGCAGAAGGTATGACCCTGGATGATCAAGGCCGCCTTTATGTCATCAGTGAGCCGAATCTGTTTTATCGCTTTAGCAAGCGTTAAACGATTTCTTATGCGCTATGCACTACTGATCATTAATTACGGGCACGTTCCCTGTGCACGCGTTGAAAGCACTAAGCGTATGTTTAGCGTTTCAGTGCTTTTACCCCTTCAGCCGTGCCGAGCAGCAGGACATCAGCAGGGCGCGCGGCAAATAAACCTACAGTGACCACACCCACAATATTATTGATGGCGGATTCCAAGCCGACCGGATCAACAATATGTAGGTTATGGACGTCAAGAACCACATTGCCGTTGTCGGTTTTAACGCCCTCGCGATACACAGGATCCCCGCCCAGCTTGACGAGTTCTCGTGCAACATAGCTGCGGGCCATAGGGATGACCTCTACCGGTAAGGGGAACTCACCCAGAATGTCTACGCGCTTACTACCGTCGGCGATACAGACGAACGTGCGCGCAACGGCTGCAACAATTTTCTCGCGTGTAAGTGCTGCACCACCACCCTTGATCAGCTGCAAGTGCTCTGTAGCTTCATCGGCACCGTCAACATAGAACTCCAGATTGTTAACTCCATTAAGATCATAGACCGGAATGCCATGTTTTTTCAGGCGCTCGGCGGTAGCTTCGGAGCTAGCCACCGCACCGTCAAACTCCATCTTGTGCTGACCGAGCAAGTCGATGAAGAAGTTGGCGGTAGAGCCTGTACCAACCCCAACGATACTGTCACGGGACAAATGCGGAAGGATGTAGTCGATAGCGGCCTGGGCCACCGCTTGCTTGAGTTGATCCTGGTTCATAGGCGATTCCGACAGAAAATGAAGGTAAGAGGAGTATACCTGGGCTTGCTAGGCATGCCGTTGACAAGAGATTGGTTTCATTGTGGGTGGCTTCGTGTGTGGCTGGCGCAGTAGACTGGTCGGCCCCGCCCAAGCCTTGTCGAGAAACATCGATGCTCGAACAGTACGTCAAGAAAATGCTGACCTCGCCCGTCTACGATGTCGCCGTCGAAACCCCTTTGCAACCCGCCCGTACTTTATCTGAACGGTTGGGTAACCAGATTCTGCTCAAGCGTGAAGATCTGCAACCGGTCTTTTCCTTCAAGATTAGAGGGGCCTATAACAAGGTGGCTCAGCTGACCGACGAAGAAAAGGCCCGCGGGGTAATTGCTGCCTCGGCTGGTAACCATGCCCAAGGGTTAGCACTGGCTGCGCAAAAGCTGGGTATCAAGGCGGTTATCGTCATGCCTAAGACTACGCCAGAGATCAAGGTCAAGGCGGTGCGTGCTCGTGGGGCCAAGGCGGTATTGCATGGCGATGCCTTTCCGGAGGCCCTGACTCATGCGCTCAAGTTGGTCGAAGAAAAGGGCTATACCTTTATTCATCCCTATGACGATCCGGACACCATTGCCGGGCAGGGCACGGTCGCAATGGAAATTTTGCGCCAGCAGCCCGGATCGCTGAACGCGATTTTTGTGCCGGTAGGCGGAGGTGGGCTGATCGCGGGGATCGCCGCCTACGTTAAGTACCTGCGTCCGGAAATTAAGATTATTGGCGTGGAGCCTGACGATTCCAATTGCTTGCAGGCGGCTATGCAGGCTAATGAACGAGTGGTGCTTAGCCAGGTCGGCATTTTTGCAGATGGCGTTGCGGTAGGGCAGATTGGCCATCACACGTTCGAAATCTGTCGGCGTTATGTTGATGACGTGGTAACTGTCAGTTCCGACGAGATTTGTGCAGCCATCAAGGATATTTACGACGATACGCGCTCCATTACCGAACCGGCAGGCGCGCTAGGCGTGGCAGGGATTAAGAAATATGTCGCAACCCACGGGATAAAAGGTCAGACCCTGGTTGCCATCGATTCCGGGGCAAACGTCAATTTTGACCGTCTGCGTCATGTAGCGGAACGGGCAGAACTGGGTGAGCAGCGCGAGGCGATTATTGCGGTGACTATCCCTGAGCGGCCGGGCAGCTTCAAAGCGTTCTGCGAGGCCTTGGGCAAACGGCAAATTACCGAGTTCAATTACCGTTATAACACTGAGAAAGAAGCTCATATCTTTGTTGGCGTGCAGACCCATCCAGAAACCGACCCGCGGGAAAAGCTGGTGGAAAGTTTACGTGACCAGGGGTTCCCGGTAGTTGATCTCACCGAAAACGAGCTGGCCAAACTTCATATACGTCATACCGTAGGTGGCCATGCGCCTCATGTAGACACGGAGCAGGTCTTTCGCTTCGAGTTTCCCGAGCGACCGGGTGCCTTGTTCAATTTCCTTAATCGTCTCGGCGGGCGCTGGAACATCACGATGTTCCACTACCGTAACCACGGTGCTGCTGACGGTCGTGTCCTGGCGGCTCTGGAAGTGCCAGAAGATGAGCGTCATCTTGTGCCCGAGGCCTTGACCGAGATTGGTTACCGCTATTGGGACGAGACCAGTAATCCAGCCTACCGATTGTTCCTGGGCTAACAGTCCGTACCTTACAGCGTCTTCAATCAGAAAGACGCTGTAATGGCCAATATGGTTGCGCTTTTCCAGGCGTGTAGTGAGCCCCTGGCAGCATCGATGCGCTGGCCCGGGCTTTAATCTCTTAAAGACCACTATTCATGCTTATCTAACCCAACCCGTAAATGGCATGGCTATTACAACCGTTAGGCCATGTTACAGATCAGGTGGGTACTCCACTCGTGCGACTGGCTTGGCCTGAAGCCTCTCTTACAGCAATGGGCCTTTTCTCATCCATCAATAACAAATGCCAAGCCAATGAGGTGATTGGCTAGAGCCTTGTGATAACGAGAAAGCCGGCAGGATTCTTTTAAAAAGTATTGCGAGATTTAATCAGTTACTCTGCAACTAATACATTGGGATTCGCTGACGTTTAAGCTGCGGTTCAGCTAGTGCCCGGGATACTTTCACGCGCATTCTCAGGAACACGGTCTGTCATAGTCTGAGCATAACGGGCAGCCCTTTACCCGGTGCGGCAAAATACTGGCCAGGCGCCGCGTTGCTGCGCTTGCGGGCTTTATGGAACAATGCAAGCCTATTGATTTTTCCAGGGGTGTCAGCCGTGATTGACTCTGATGGTTTTCGCCCAAACGTCGGCATCATTCTTGCAAACGATGCTGGACAAGTACTCTGGGCTCGGCGCATCAATCAGGACGCCTGGCAGTTTCCACAGGGTGGTATCGATGATCGTGAAACGCCAGAAGAAGCGCTGTATCGTGAATTGAATGAAGAAGTAGGGCTAGGGCCGGAGGATGTTCGAATTCTGGCCTGTACCCGAGGTTGGCTGCGCTATCGACTGCCACAGCGCATGGTCAGGACCCATAGTCGGCCTCTGTGCATTGGTCAAAAGCAGAAATGGTTTCTGCTGCGGTTGATGTCGGAAGACCAGCGGGTACGTATGGATGTAACCGGCAAGCCGGAATTTGATGGCTGGCGCTGGGTAAGTTATTGGTATCCATTGGGGCAGGTAGTCACCTTCAAGCGAGAGGTCTACCGCCGGGCCCTTAAGGAATTGGCGCCGCGTCTGCTCGCCTGAAAGGAGTGTAGACACGTCCGGCAATACGTATAGAAGACGGAAGAGGCACCGTTGGCATTGCCTCACCGGCTGCCGGGCTGTTCTGGCGGGCCGTGGTATGGAGGGTATGCGTTGGTCATGCGGGATGAACGATTTGTGACGTTGTGGGCTATGGTGCTGTCATATGGGCATCGTTGCCACCCTTCCTTCATTACGGCGCTTCCCGTCGTGGCGGAAGAATTATCCGCCCGCACTTCGGCATCCGCCGCACGGTTGCCATTCGATGTCACCCAGGCCCAGGGCTTCTAGCATGCTGAATACGCTGCGTAAGGTCGTTCAAGAGGTAAATGCCGCCAAGGATCTCAAGTCGGCATTGTCTATTATTGTCCAGCGTGTTCGGGCAGCCATGGGCACCCAGGTCTGCTCGGTCTATCTACTTGATCCGGAAACCAATCGGTTCGTTCTGATGGCTTCCGAGGGGCTTAACAAGCGCTCCATTGGCCGTGTCAGCATGGCGCCCAATGAAGGGCTGGTAGGCCTCGTTGGCACACGCGAAGAGCCTCTGAACCTGGAAGATGCTTCCAGTCACCCCCGTTTTCGCTATTTCGCTGAGACCGGAGAGGAGCGGTTCGCTTCTTTCCTCGGAGCACCGATTATTCACCATCGCCGCGTCATGGGCGTTCTGGTTGTCCAGCAGAAGGAGCGGCGTCAGTTTGACGAGGGTGAAGAGGCTTTCCTTGTCACCATGAGCGCGCAGCTGGCCGGAGTTATTGCCCATGCCGAGGCCACCGGTACCATCCGCGGGCTTGGCCGTCTTGGCAAAGGCATCCAAGAGGCCCGTTTCGTCGGTATTCCTGGAGCGCCCGGTGTTGGGGTCGGTACAGCTGTAGTGGTCTTGCCTCCGGCTGATCTGGAGGTCGTGCCTGATAAGCAAGTAAGCGATATCGAAGCTGAAATCGCCTTGTTTCAGCATGCTCTCGAGTCTGTCCGGCAGGATATGCGTCAGTTGTCCGAGCGGCTATCGACCCAGTTGCGCAAGGAAGAACGCGCACTGTTCGATGTATACCTGATGATGCTTGATGATGCGGCCTTAGGTAAGGAGGTCATCCAGATCATTAAAGGCGGGCAATGGGCACAGGGTGCTTTACGCCAGGTTGTAGGCGATCATGTTCAGCGCTTCGAGCTTATGGACGACGCTTACCTAAGCGAACGGGCTGCCGATGTGAAGGACCTGGGACGTCGCCTTCTGGCTTACCTTCAGCAGGCTCGCCAGCAGTGTCTGGTTTATCCGGATCAGACCATTCTGGTAAGTGAAGAATTATCACCGGCCATGCTGGGTGAAGTGCCGGAGGGCAAGCTGGCCGGTATGATTTCGGTCTTGGGCTCAGGTAACTCCCATGTTGCCATTTTAGCTCGCGCCATGGGTATCCCCACGGTAATGGGCGCTGTTGATCTTCCATACTCCAAGGTCGACGGTATCTCTCTTATTGTCGACGGTTATCATGGTGAGGTCTTTACCAATCCCTCGCCCCAGTTGCTCAAGCAGTACGGTGAGGTTGTAGAAGAGGAACGGCAGCTAACCCAGGGTCTGGAGGCACTGCGGAGCCTCCCATGCGAAACCCTTGATGGCCATCGCATGCCTCTATGGGTAAATACCGGTTTGATGGCTGATGTGGCGCGTGCTCAGCAGCGAGGCGCTGAAGGGGTCGGTCTGTACCGGACTGAAGTTCCTTTCATGATCAACGACCGTTTCCCGAGCGAGAAGGAGCAGCTTTCCATCTACCGGGAACAGTTGGCAGCTTTCCATCCGCTGCCTGTAACTATGCGCATGCTCGATATCGGGGGAGACAAGGCCTTGTCTTACTTCCCAATTAAAGAAGATAACCCCTTCCTGGGATGGCGAGGCATTCGCGTCACGCTGGATCATCCTGAAATTTTTCTAGTGCAGGCACGGGCTATGCTCAAAGCCAGCGAGGGGTTGAATAACCTGCGCATCATGCTGCCTATGATTTCAGGTGTACATGAGGTCGACGAGGCCCAGCACCTGTTGCATCGTGCTTGGTGTGAAGTGCGTGACGAAGGCGTAGATGTTCCCATGCCGCCGGTGGGGGTAATGGTGGAGGTGCCTTCGGCAGTCTATCAGGCACGTGATCTGGCGCGCGAAGTGGATTTCATTTCTGTAGGATCAAACGATCTGACCCAGTACCTGCTGGCTGTAGATCGCAACAACCCACGCGTAGCTGACCTGTACGACTATTTTCATCCAGCTGTTCTGCAGGCCTTGAAAAAGGTCGTAGAAGACGGTCATGCGGAAAACATTCCGGTCAGCATTTGCGGCGAAATGGCAGGTGATCCGGCCGCCGCGGTCCTGCTCATGGCTATGGGTTATGACTCACTGTCCATGAATGCGACTAACCTGCCCAAAGTGAAGTGGCTGTTACGGCAGATGAGCCTGAGCAAAGCACGTGAGATGCTTGAGCAGTTGCTTAAAATAGACAACCCTCAGGTAGTACACAGTGCCCTGCACCTGGCCTTGCGTAATTTGGGGCTGGGGCGCGTCATTAATCCTGTAACTACCGTACAGTCCTGACGGATTGCTGCATCGTCTCGCCGAGCTTAAAGAGTTTGGCGAGCTTCTCCCAGGAATACACCTTGTTCGCCGAAACGACGCTCTACAAGTTGTATCAATCCTTCCTGATTTAAACGTAAAACGGTACTTGCCCGGGTGCCGTAATGCCTACTGCTGATGAAAACGCTCGAAAGAAGATGCTCGAGTTCGGCGCTAACACCGGTATGCGGTAGCGTGGCAGGGTCTGGTCGCCATGTATCACCTAATAAGGCAAAAAGATTGTCATCTGTGGCCTCGTTAAGTGCTTTATTCAACGCTTCCTTGGCTCTGAGAAGTTTAGGCCAAGGCGTATCCAGATCTGCGTTCGAGACACCATAAAGCCCTGCTTCGAGGCGGCGTGGATGATTGCTTCTGGAATTGAGGTGCCATAGTGTGTGCCGGTCGCCAAGCAGCAGATTGAATCCTGTATAGGCGTGGCTGTGCTGGGCTACTTCCGTCATATAGGCTTCTGCGGACAACGTGCCTAGCAGGTAGCGGGTTGTTAGCTCGCCTCGTGAGCGTTCGGAGGGAGTCTGATGAGGGTCACGTATGTTGGTCAACGCGGCAAAACGTCCACCGGGCGCGGCGGCTAGCCAGGTTCCGCCAGCAGTGAGGTCGCGACCGCCGATAATGGGTGAGGTATCTTCCCAGCGGGCGAGTGGTGCGGCTGGGCGAGCATAAAACTCATCCCGATTCGCAGCAAGGATTAGCGGCTCGGCCTTCCCAGGGCGCCAGGCAAATACGATCAGGCACATCGAAAAACGTTCTCCTAAGATAGATCTGGTATGAAGTCATAAGCCTGCGCTCGTTTGACCGGAGCGATTGGGCTACCATGGCCGCTTTGCTTCGCAGGAGTCGGTGTGGAATTCGTACTCTATCTGGTGTTGGGCGCATGCGCAGGCGTGCTGGCCGGGTTGTTTGGCGTCGGTGGCGGCTTGATCATCGTGCCGGTGCTGGTTTATAGCTTCACATTACAGGGCATGGCGGCTGATGTACTTACCCATTTAGCCGTAGGCACCTCGCTGGCGACCATTGTATTCACATCCATTAATTCGATTCTGGCTCATCACCGCAAGAAAGCAGTGTTGTGGCCAATCGTCATATGGATGACTGTTGGTATCGTGTTCGGCAGCGCTATTGGGGGCATAACGGCGTCTTATATTCAGGGTCCTGTTCTGCAGAAAATTATTGGTACGTTCGCAATTCTCGTAGCGCTGCAAATGGTGCTCGATATTCGACCCACGGCGAGCAAAGGCATTCCGGGGCGCTCAGGGTTGACCGTCGCAGGTGTCATTGTTGGCTGGGCTTCGGCCATTTTTGGTATCGGCGGCGGATCGCTGACCGTGCCTTTCCTGACTTGGCGGAGCGCCAGCATGCAACAGGCTGTGGCGACTTCTGCGGCATGTGGTTTACCCATTGCCATTTTTGGTGCTCTTTCGTTTATCTTCGTCGGTTGGCACGAAGATAGCCTGCCAGAGTGGAGCCTTGGCTTTGTTTATTTACCTGCCTTGGCCGGCATCGCCTTGACTAGCATGATCTTCGCCCGATTCGGGGCCGTTTTAGCGCATAAATTATCGCCGCGCCTGCTAAAACGTTTATTTGCGTTGTTGTTATTCAGTGTAGGGCTGAGCTTTCTACTCTGAGCTGCCCTTTCTTTTCAAGGAGTTGTAATGCTGCCTTATCCACAAATCGACCCGGTAGCGGTCGCAATTGGTCCTCTGAAGATCCATTGGTACGGGCTGATGTACTTGATCGGTATTGGTGGTGCCTGGTTATTGGCATCGCGTCGGCTCAAGACCTTCGATCCAAACTGGAGCAAGGAGACGTTATCGGACCTCGTATTCTGGGTAGCCTGCGGGGTTATTGTAGGCGGGCGGTTAGGGTACGTTTTGTTCTATAACCTAGAAGAGTACATTGCCAACCCTACATTGATTTTCGAAGTATGGAAGGGCGGCATGTCCTTTCATGGCGGCCTGCTGGGTGTCATTCTGGCGGTCTGGTGGTTCGGCCGACGTCATAACAAAGGCTTCTTTCAACTGATGGATTTTATCGCGCCGCTGGTCCCGATCGGTTTGGGCGCAGGGCGGATCGGCAACTTCATCAATGCAGAGTTATGGGGCAAGCCGACCGATGTACCGTGGGCCATGATTTTTCCTCTTTACAGCGATCCTTCCCAGCTGCCACGACATCCCTCTCAGCTGTACCAGTTCGCTCTGGAGGGGGTAGCCCTGTTCGTCATTCTCTGGCTGTATTCCCGCAAGCCAAGGCCAACTATGGCTGTGTCCGGCCTATTCGTGTTGTGCTACGGTCTCTTCCGCTTCGCTGTAGAGTTCGTACGTGTCCCTGATGCACAATTGGGCTATCTGGCGTGGGGATGGCTGACGATGGGACAGCTACTTTGCGTTCCGATGATTGTGCTTGGCATAGGGCTGATGATCTGGGCCTATCGGCAGCAGGCTGGACATAAACCCCTGACGGAATGACCTTATCTTCCGTTGAAAGGACGCGACAACCCAAGAGGCGGTGCTTATAGTTGAAAGATAATCGCCTCTCCTTGAAAGGATGGATGTATGAGCCTGTTTCGCACCTGGGTCACGACGATGACCTTTCTTATCGCTCTGGTCGGTTTGGCTCCGGCGCAGGCTGCTTCGAGCAGTGTTGACGAAGTCAGCTATAACAGTGGCAATCCGAGCTATACAACCGATGCCAATGCGCCTAAGGGTTATGCCATGATTGGCGATCTCTTGATCGCACGTCCCTTATTGATCGCTGCAACGGCTATTGGCGCAGGTGCGTTCGTGGTCAGCTTGCCGTTCACCCTGTTGGGTGGGAACGTTGGCGAGGCAGGACAGGCTCTGGTTGTCGAGCCAGGCAAGGCGGCTTTTGTTCGCTGCCTGGGATGTACACGCAGCGGATATGGGAAGACCGAGTAAGGTTTGCACCTTCAAAGCCGGTCAAATGACCGGCTTTTTCTAGCCTTTCAATAAAGTTCTGCTTCTCTTCAAGCGTGAGCTGTTGGCGGCGAAGCGTTTAGAGCGATATCAAAGAGGCAGACCAAGAGGCCTATAAGGCTATGGCAAGCTCGTTTAGACGATCAGGCCTGGCCGCTGATTTTAAGGTACTTCTCGTGTAACTGGTCCTTACTTTCCACATGCTCGGGATCCAGGGGGATGCAGTCAACTGGACATACTTGCTGGCATTGCGGCTCGTTGTAATGACCAACACATTCCGTGCATAGGTTAGGGTCGATCACATAAATCTCTTCGCCTTGGGAAATAGCTCCGTTTGGGCATTCGGGCTCGCATACATCACAGTTGATGCAGTCTTCGGTAATCTTGAGGGACATGAAATGCTCCCGCCGCGCAAAGGTAAGCGGCGATACAAAACAGAGAAACACAAATTGTGCCCTATCGGCGCCTACAGTGCACGCCTGCGCCGATGATCCGAGCTGCTTTTCCTCTTGTTAGCGCTTAAGGCGTCAAATTGAAGCGCTCATGCAACGCTTCCTTAACCAGTGGATGAACGAACTTGGTTACATCACCACCGAGTGCTGCGATTTCTCGTACCAGTGTCGAGGAAATATAGGAGTAGTTCTCTGACGGAGTTAGAAACATACTTTCCGCATCAGGCGCCAAAATGCGATTCATGTTGGCTAGCTGGAACTCAAACTCAAAATCAGAAACTGCTCGCAATCCTCGTAACAGGATAGTTGCCTTCTGTTCTTTGACCAGATTGGCCAGCAAGCACGAGAAGCCAATCACCTCTACGTTAGGCAGATGAGCCGTCACTTGGCGGGCCAGATCGACGCGTTTTTCCAACGAAAAAATTGGATTTTTCTTTGGGCTGGCCGCTACTGCCACGATAACGTGCTCGAACAAACGGGCAGCTCGCTCGATGAGATCACCGTGACCCTTAGTAATAGGGTCGAAGGTTCCCGGGTAAAGCACTCGATTCATCGCGCGGCGTCCTTACGGTCCGTGGGGGCTTGGATGGTAGCTCAGCCTGACAGGACGGCCAAGCATCAAGACGTTATCCCAGATAACAATTGTGTATGAGCTGGAAAAAAAGTAAACGAAATATCCGGTAAAAATCGCAAACAGTTATAGATCAGCCGAAAAATGGAACGAAAAAAGACTGCAAATATTGTTCGCTGATCGGCTAACTGTCGGAGCATGTATCGTTAAGAGGCTCGGCTTGGCGGTCTGCCAACCAGCTGGGTATTCGACGCTCCAGGTAATAATCCGGATTTCTCCAAGAGCCACCAATAAACCCTACATGCCCTCCATGTTCATGTCGCTCGAATGTTGTGCAGTCAGATAGTTCCGCTGGCTCGGGCAGGCTATCGATGCCAATGAAGGGATCGTCTTCTGCTTGAATCATTAAGGTAGGGATGCGCATGCCTCCCAGATAGTAGCGACTGGAGGCGCGCCTGTAGTAATCCTGAGCGTCAAGGAATCCATGAAGGGGGGCTGTAATACGACCGTCGAAATCCCAGAACGTGCGCATGTTTTCCAGCGTGCCGAGTGCATCCAGCGAGGCCAGGTGCTCATGCTGCTGTCGTTGTTCAAGTGCCTGGCGTTTGCGTCTGACGTAGGCCACTAGCTCGCGCATGAAATGTGCTTGGTATATACGAGAAAAGCCTATGCCAATTCTGTCCGCACAAAGATCCAGGCGAAACGGTACCGATACCGAAACGGCCGCCTTGAGCGGGCAGCGGGTGCCTGTCTCGCCAACGTATTTGAGCAACACATTACCGCCTAACGAATAGCCAACGGCATACAGAGGAGCCTTTGGGCGCTTGGCTTGCAAGTGGTCAATAACAGCAGCAAGGTCTTCAGTCACGCCAGAGTGATAGCCGCGCGGCAATAAATTAGGCTCGCCTGAGCAGCCTCGCCAGTTCAGACCTACACAGGCCCAGCCCTGCCGGGCTAGGGCTAACTGTAAACCTAAGATGTAATGAGACGATGAGCTTCCAGTTAGCCCATGGATGGCCAGTACCACAGGTGCCGAAGGATCATCGGGGCCGTACCAATCCAAGTCGAGAAAATCACCATCCGCCAACCAGAGGCGCTCGCGGGGGCGGGTCATCAGTGGAATGCGCCGCCACAAAGAGCCCCATAGTGTTTGCAGGTGAGCGCTTGGCAGCCACCAGGCCGGTGTAAAATTTGGCTCGGATAAGTGGCTGCGCTGGGGCATACGGTATTTAGGCCATTCGATGCCATAGGGCATAGTGAACGCTGCCAGCCTTCTTTTCCCGGTGCAGATGCCAGTTGGTTGGTAAGGTAAGCGCTGAGGGCCGGGCTTCACTTTCGGTATAGACCCAGGCGTCTTCGGCTAGCCAGCCCTGGGTTTCCAAGGCATGACAAGCTGGCTCGAGCAAGCCTTTCTGGAAAGGTGGGTCAAGAAAGACAATATCGAAAGCCAAAGCTTCTTTCTGGTTCAGATAGACCAGTGCGTCCTGCTGAACAAGCTGAGCCGAAGAGCAGCTCAACTCATCAAGGTGTCCTCGCAGGGTTGTTACAGCGATAGGATTTAGATCCAGCCCCACGGTACTACCTGCACCACGTGATAAAGCCTCTAGCAGTAACGCCCCGCTGCCAATGAAGGGGTCAAGAACTCGGGCGCCAGGCAAGTAAGGCGCGAGCCAGTTGAAAAGTGTCTCGCGTACGCGGTCCGGTGTGGGTCGTAGGCCGGGCGCGTCCGGAAAGGTAAAGCGGCGACTGCGCCATTCTCCGCCGATGATACGGAGTTGACCGCCTTTACTCTGCTGGGCCATATCAATGCTCCGGAACGCTGGGCAGTGGTGTGGCGCCACGTTCCACAGCAGGAGGAAGCGGTTGTTGCGCTACGGTTGGACCGGCTGTCACGATGACGAAACGGTCTGCCGACAGGTGTTTGTTCAGCGCGGTGCGTACCTGTTCAGGGGTAACGTCCTGGATCTGCTTCATAAAATCATCTAAGAAGGTAAGAGGAAGATCATAAAATCCGATCATACCCAACTGCGCGACAATCGCGCTGTTGCTGGCTGTGGACAGCGGAAAGCTTCCTGTCATTTCCCGCTTGGCATCGTCCAGCTCTTTTTGGGTTGGTCCTTCAGCAAGATAACGGCGTACGATATCTTGCACCAGAGCCAGTGTGTTCTGGCTCATTTCAGCACGCGTCTGCAGCGTAATGGTAAAGGGCCCTGGTACCTGCATTGGGGTAAATCCTGAGTAGACGCCATAGGTCAGTCCACGCTTTTCACGTATCTCTGTCATTAAGCGTGTACCAAACCCGCCGCCGCCCAGAATTTGATTACCCAGATACAACGCGGCGTAATCAGGGTCACGACGAGCAATACCTTGCTCGGCCAGAAGCAGATGCGTCTGTTCAGAGGGAAACTCAATATGGGTGATGCCGCCTGTAGGCGGTGACGGTTGTGCAACCTGGGGTAGCGCTGGCCCTTTGGGCAGGGCATGGGATACCTGGGCGGCAATCGCCTCAGCCTGGGCGCGGGTAAGGTCACCCGTTAATGCGATAACAGCATTGCCAGCTGTATAGGCTCGCTGATGAAACGTCCGCAGTTGAGCAGGTGTGATTGTTTTCAGCGAATCAGCGGTGCCTATGCTTGGGTGGGCATAAGGATGATTGCCGTAAAGCCGTTTCATCAGCATGTCGCCTGCCAACGCACCGGGGTCCTGCTGCTTATAGTCGATGCTGGTCAACAGTTGATTTCTGATTCGCTCAAAGGCAGCGGAAGGAAAGGTAGGCTGCCCAACCACACGTGCAAACAGGTCGAGCGCCGGGCCGCTCTTGGTCGGGTCGGACAAGGTTCGCAAACTGGCTACAGCCATGTCTCGATAGGCGCCGTTGGTGAAGTCTGCGCCGAGGTTTTCGAATCCAGTGGCAATGGCGGTGGTATCCATTCCAGCAATGCCTTCGTTGAGCATGCCATTGGTCAGCATGGCAATGCCGGGTTGTTTGCCGTCCTGGCTGCTGCCAGCTGCAAAAGTCAGGCGCAGGTCAAACATGGGCAGTTCTGTAGCGGCTACGAATAGCACGCGGGCACCTTCCGCGGTCCGCCAACTCTGGATGTTGAGTGGGCGGGTAACCGGCGACTGCTTGCTCAAGGCAGCCAGTGACTGTACCTGAGGATAAGCGGCCGCGCTGTCTGCAAGAGGCGAGGTGCCCTGACAGCCTGTTAATAGAGCCAGGCTCAGCAGGATGCCAGTCGTAGATATAAGGCGAGAAATCATTGGCGAGCCTCCTGCTGCACGGACGAGGTTTCCGGAATGACGTGGGCAATGGTCAGGCGCGTGCGGATAAAATAGGTACGGGCTGCCCGCTGGATGTCGGCTGGCGTGATGGACTGTAATTCCGACAGTTCATTGTCCATCAGATGCCAGGACAGGCCGATACTTTCCAGCTGACCTATGCTACTGGCCTGTGCAGTAATAGAGTCGCGCTCATAAACAAGACCTGCAATGAGTTGAGCCCGGACACGCTCAAGTTCTGCAGGGGTTGGTGGTGTGCTTTTGAGCACATCAAGCTGTTTCCACAAGCCCTTTTCTACATCGTCAAGCGTCTTGCCCTTCTGCATATTTGGCGTGGCGCTAAGCATGAACAAGCTATCGCCTCGCGTGTACGCTTCGTAGGAAGCAGAGGCGCCGCTTACTAGCTCCTCGTCACGCTCTAGCTGTGTGGCAAGGCGGGCACTGTAACCGCCGTCGAGAAGGGCGGAGATCAATCGCAGGGCTTGCACGTCGCGTGGATTTTCAGCGCTGGCCATGCCAGGCACGTTAAAGCCCATCAAGAGTGCCGGGATCTGTGTCCTGACCGGGAGCACAAGCCGTCGCTCGCCAGGAGTGTTCAGTTCGAGCGGACGTTTGGCCGCAGGGACGGCTCGCGCAGGAGTCTTGCCGAAATAGCGCTCGGCCAGTTGTTTCACTTCTTCGCCTGCAACGTCGCCTACGACGACTAGCGTCGCGTTGTTAGGTGCGTACCAGGTTTGATACCAGTGGCGGAGCTCATCAATGGTCATCCGTTTCAGGTCGGCTGGCCAGCCTATGGTCGGTGTACGATAGCCACTCGCAGGATAAGCTGCAGCATTGAAGCGCTCATAGGCCAATGCCATGGGCTGGTCATCAGTCCGCAGGCGGCGTTCTTCCTTGATGACTTCCATCTCGCGGCTGAATTCATCGGCGGGCAGGCGAAGCGTAGCCATGCGATCCGCTTCGAGTTCGAGCGCTACCGGCAGGCGATCCTTGGCCAATACCTGGTAATAAGCCGTATAGTCATCTGAGGTAAAGGCATTTTCTTTGGCGCCCAGATCACGCAGGATTAATGAGGCTTCGCCAGGGCCTGTCTTACTGCTGCCTTTGAACATCATATGTTCAAGAGCATGGGAGAGGCCGGTCGAGCCGGGGGTTTCATAGCTGGAGCCTATTTTGTACCACAGTTGCGAAACGACCACCGGCGCCCGATGATCTTCCCGCACTATGACGGTAAGCCCATTATCGAGCTGGTATTCATGGGTAAGTTGGCTTTCGGCGGCCCAGGCTGGGAGCGGTGCGCAGAGCAGGCTGATCAACAGCCCGAGAGTACGGCGAGAAATAGCTGTCATGACGCGATGAACTCGTTCCGGGGCTTGCCGGTCTTTAGCGCCAGCAAGCGATGAGGTGCTAGGATACGCATCCCTTTTCATGCCGGCCACGCCTAGCGGCAGATCAATATGGATTTTGCTACCCGTGGCCCGCCTTTGAGATAGACCTTTGCATGTTTGGTTCCGACGACAAAAAGTCCCCGCCAGCCGGGGAAAAGAAAGGGTTCTTCAGCTGGTTCCGTAAGAAGCCCCAAGAGACAACCGATACCGCTCAGGAAGCGGCTTCCGAGCCCGTTGTTCATCCTGAACCGGTGCCTGAGCCGGCGGATTCGATCCCTTCGACTCAATTACCACCTGCTGACGCCGCAGCGCTGGCGTCTGACGAACAGGGGCGAGATGAACCTGCTCGTCAAGCGGAGAGCCAGGCGTTAGAGGAGCCCGCACCTGCGCCTGTGGCTTCTTTGCCAGAGCCGGTGGTAGAAACGCCCATCAAGCCGGTAGACACGCCTGCTTTAGTGCCCAACACTGAGCCAGAGCCAGAGCCAGAGCCAGAGCCAGAGCCAGAGCCAGAGCCAGAGCCAGAGCCAGAGCCAGAGCCAGAGCCAGAGCCAGAGCCAGAGCC